>CAKKRJ010000008.1 GCA_919902775.1 Burkholderiaceae bacterium | reverse complement strand
GGTCAACGTGACCGATGGTGCCCACGTTCACGTGGGGTTTGGTCCGTTCGAATTTCTCTTTTGCCATATCTTCGACTCCGAAAAGCAGTGGTCAACAACCAAGACAGAGGGCGCACAACTTGCGTTGCGCGCCCCGGAAACTGGTGCCCTTGGCGGGAATCGGACCCGCGACCTCTCCCTTACCAAGGGAGTGCTCTACCACTGAGCCACAAGGGCAAAATCTTCTTACAAACCCAGCCAGATGACTGGAGCGGGAAACGGGAATCGAACCCGTGTCATTAGCTTGGAAGGCTAAGGTTCTACCATTAAACTACTCCCGCATTGATTGCGCCGCACGAGTGGATGCGACGCCAATGCTTGGAAACCATTTCCAATTGCTCAAATCAACCGGCTTAAGCCAGTTTGCTGGTGGAGGAGACTGGATTCGAACCAGTGTAGGCGTAAGCCAACAGATTTACAGTCTGCCCCCTTTAGCCACTCGGGCACCCCTCCAGAAGCGAGTCTTAGATTATGCCATCCTTTTTTGACAACCCGCAAGCTTGGCCGCAACTTTTTCACCATTCGATGGGTTTTTCGCCATTTCTCTGAAAAAACGAATTCGCTTGAACAAAGTGCCCGCAACCTAAAAAGGGCACGGGGGGGCGCATGGCCGACAAAGGCGATGGGTGATTGGCTTGCAAGATCAAATGGCGCCCCTGCAGATCTGCGGCATCGATCAGCTGCTTTTTAGCCTGCGCCTGGGCACCCCACAGCATGAAAACCACAGGACTCGGATTGTTCGCCACGGCAGCGACCAATTGATCGGTCAAAACTTCCCAACCCCAACGCGCATGGCTGGCCGGCTGCCCCGCCTCCACAGTCAAACAAGTGTTGAGCAGCAAGACGCCCTGCTTTGCCCAACGCGTCAAAGAGCCCTGTTCAGACACCGCAACACCAAGACTTTGCTGCAGCTCTTTGAAAATGTTGCGCAAACTGGGCGGCACGCGCACGCCACGGGCCACCGAAAAGGCCAGGCCTTCGGCTTGACCAGGTCCGTGATAAGGGTCTTGACCGAGAATCACCACACGCACCTGGCTGAATGGCGTCAATGTGAGTGCCCTGAAGGGCTCGGGGGGATACACGGTTTTCCCGGCACACAGCGCATCTGCCAAACGCACAGACAAGGATTGTCCTGCTGAAGAGACCAGAAAATCCTTGACCAGCGGTGCCCAGCCCGCGTCCAGATCACCTAAATCGGGTGGCCATTGCTTCAAACTGTCGGGGTCCATGGCCGTATCACCAAAACCCAAGGTCTGCTGAGCTGCGGCGATGGACATCAGGCAAAGAGTTTGGCCAGCGCTTCACCGGGCTCAGCGGCGCGCATAAAGGCCTCTCCGACCAGGAAAGCGTTGACATGCGCTTCGCGCATGCGCTTCACATCGTCAGACGACAAAATACCGCTCTCGGTCACCAGCAAACGGTCCGACGGGACTGCAGGAAGCAGGTCCAACGTCGTCTGCAACGACACCTCAAATGTTTTCAGGTTGCGGTTGTTGATGCCGACCAAACGGGTTTTCAACTTCAACGCACGGTCCAGTTCGGCACGGTCATGCACTTCCACCAGCACCGCCATGTCCAGACTGCGGGCCACCGTTTCCATCTCGGCCATTTGTGCGTCGTCCAGACAAGCAGCAATCAGCAAAATGGCGTCAGCGCCCATCGCCCTTGCTTCGTAGATTTGATACACATCAACCATGAAGTCTTTGCGCAACACAGGCAAATCGCAACTGGCGCGCGCCTGCTTCAGGAAATCCACACTGCCTTGGAAAAACTGTTTATCCGTCAAGACCGACAAACACGCCGCCCCATGTTCGGCATAACTTTGTGCGATGTCAGCCGGGATGAACTCCTGACGCAAAACACCTTTGGATGGACTGGCTTTTTTGATTTCAGCAATCACCGCCGGTTGTCCAGCGGATATCTTGGCGCGCAGGGCCCCCTCAAAGTCACGGGTGAGCACCCGGCTTTCGGCATCCGCCCGAACCAGGGCCAGGGATTTTTTGGCCAAGGCTGCAGCGACTTCTTCGCGTTTGACGGCGACGATTTTGTCGAGGATGTCACTCATGGTTTTTTTCCTGTCCGGGCTCAGTGGCTCCGTTTTTTAAAATTCGAACAAAAATGCGGTGCATCGCCAACCCGACCACCACAAACAAAGCCGAAACGCCCACAGCGATCCAGACCCCTTCGCCTTGCCACACGATTTAAACAGCCGACTGGCCAAACGCCACAAACTGTGCCAGCTTGGCTTTGGCGGCACCCGACTCGATCGCGGCACGGGCACGCTCCAGACCTTCGGCGATGCTGCTGGCCACATTGGCCGCATACAGAGTCGCAGCCGCATTGATCATGACAATGTCGCGCGCTGCACCTGGCTGATTGTCCAGCACACCACGCAACACCGCCATGGATTGCTCAGGCGTGTCCACTTTCAGAGCACGGTTGCTGGCCATGGGCAAGCCGTAATCCTCGGGGTGGATTTCGTATTCGGTGATCTGACCATTTTTGAGTTCGCCCACCAAGGTGGCCGCACCCAGGCTGATTTCGTCCATGCCGTCGCGGCCATAGACCACCACCGCATGCTCCGCGCCCAATCGCTGCAACGCACGCACCTGAATGCCCACCAGATCCGAGTGGAACACCCCCATCAGAATATTGGGGGCGCTGGCCGGGTTGGTCAGCGGCCCCAAGATGTTGAACATGGTGCGCACCCCCAGTTCCTTGCGCACCGGGGCCACGTTTTTCATGGCCGGATGGTGGTTGGGGGCGAACATGAAGCCAATGCCCACTTCTTCAATGGAGCGTGCAATTTGCTCGGGCGAGAGATGGATGTTCCCCCCCAAGGCCTCCACCACATCGGCACTGCCCGATTTGCTGCTGACACTGCGCCCGCCATGCTTGGCGGTTTTGGCCCCCGCCGCCGCTGCCACAAACATGGCACAGGTCGAGATGTTGAACGTGTGTGCGCCATCCCCCCCGGTGCCAACAATGTCCACCAGATGGGTCGGGTCTGCCACGTGCACTTTCGTTGAAAACTCACGCATCACCTGAGCCGCGGCCGTGATCTCACCGATGGTTTCTTTTTTGACGCGCAAGCCTGTCAGCAGTGCGGCCGTCATGACAGGCGACAACTCGCCTTTCATGATCATGCGCATGATTTTGAGCATCTCGTCATGAAAAATTTCGCGGTGCTCGATGGTCCGTTGCAGGGCTTCCTGGGGCGTAATGGGCATGGTCATTTTCCTTGCAAAAAAATCAATCTCAATAGGGGCAGTCAGCGAACGGGCGCATCGGTCAAGGCCAATTTGAGACCAAACCCCACGAACAAAACACCGGCCATGCGGTCAAGCCAATGCATGCTTTGTTGCACCACACGTGCGTTGCTAGCCAACCAGGAGGCCGCCAAGGCCCATGCCGCACCAACGAGCAGGCCATTGAGGTTGAACAGCACGCCGAGCACGACGAATGTCAGTGTCGGGTCAGTGGCCTGAACGGGTATGAACTGGGGCACAAACGCCAAAAAGAAAAGCGCCACCTTGGGGTTGAGCACATTCGTGACAAAGCCCCTGACGAAGACCGACTGCCATGTCGTCGCTGTTCGGACTGGGGTCGCCAGCGAAGGTGCGCTCTGGTCAGCAGGCACGCGACGCCACAACAAGCGCGCCCCCACCCACAGGAGGTAGGCCGCGCCAGCCCACTTGAGCGCATTGAATGCCATGGCTGATGTCGCCAACACAGCCCCCACCCCCAGGGCCGCTGCCGCCACATGCACAAAGCACCCGGCAGTGATGCCCATGGCAGCCACGAGTCCGGGCAGCACCCCGCCACGCAAGGCTTGACTCACGATGTAAAGCACATCCGGGCCCGGCGTGAGGTTAAGCACCAAGCCTGCCACGATGAACAAGCCCAGATGGTCCACCTCAATCATGGCCGGACCAGAAAGTTCTGCAGCATGGCATGGCCGTGCTCGGTGAGGATGGATTCGGGGTGAAACTGCACGCCTTCGATGTCCAGCTCTGCATGGCGCACGCCCATGATCTCGCCATCATCGGTCCAGGCCGTGACTTTCAAGCACGCAGGGCAAGAAGCCCGCTCAATCGCCAGCGAGTGGTAGCGGTTGACCGTGAACTGCTGGGGCAGGCCAGCAAACACGCCTTCTTGCGTGGTCGTGATCACACTGGTTTTGCCGTGCATCAGCTCTTTTGCCCGCACAATCTGGCCACCAAAGGCAGCCCCAATGCTTTGGTGCCCCAAGCACACCCCCAGAATGGGCAGCTTGCCCGCGAAGTGCTGAATCGCTGCCACCGAAATACCGGCCTCGGCAGGCGAACAAGGGCCGGGCGAAATCACGAGACGATCAGGTTGGCGCGCGGCAATGCCTTCCAGGGTGATTTCATCGTTGCGAAACACCTCGACCTGCGCGCCCAACTCGCCAAAATACTGCACGATGTTGAAGGTGAACGAGTCGTAGTTGTCGACCATCAGGAGTTTGATTTTTTTCATGGTCTTTACTCCAGGCCTTCTTCAACCAACTCGCTCGCCCGCAACAAGGCCCGCGCCTTGTGCTCCGTCTCGCGCCACTCCATCTCGGGCACGGAGTCGGCCACAACACCCGCTGCGGCCTGCACATACAGCGTCTGGTCCTTGATGACGGCGGTGCGGATGGCAATGGCCACGTCCATGTCACCTGCATAACTGATGTAACCGCATGCGCCGCCGTAAATACCGCGCTTGACCGGCTCGAACTGGTCGATCAGCTCCATCGCATGCACCTTGGGGGCGCCAGTCAAGGTGCCCGCCGGGAAGGTGGCTTTGAGCACGTCCATGTTGGTCATGCCTTCGTTCAGGAGGCCTTCGACGTTGCTCACGATGTGCATCACATGGCTGTAGCGCTCGACCACAAACGCCTCCGTCACTTTGACCGATCCAATCTTGGCAATGCGGCCAATGTCGTTGCGCGCCAGGTCGATCAGCATCACATGCTCAGCCCGTTCTTTGGGGTCATTGATCAACTCATGTTCAGCCGCTTTGTCTTTCTCTGGCGTCGCACCTCGGGGGCGTGTCCCCGCCAAGGGACGGATGATGACTTTGGCGCCTTCTTCGGTCTGTTCCTGCCGCACCAGAATTTCAGGGCTGGCCCCGACGACATGGAAGTCGCCGAAGTTGTAGAGATACATGTAGGGACTGGGGTTGAGTGAGCGCAGCGCACGGTACAGCGACAGCGGGCTCTCGGTGTACCGCTTCTTGATCCGCTGGCCCACTTGGACCTGCATGAAATCACCACCGGCAATCAACTCTTTGGCTTTTTCCACGGCCACGATGTAATCGGCTTTGGCAAAGTCTCGCTCGGCAGGATGCGATTGGCTGGCTTTGACGACCGGCGCGCTGACGGAGTACTTGAGCGCCTCTTTCAAGTTGCGCAAACGTTTTTTGGCCCCGACATAGGCTTCAGGCGTGGCCGGATCGGCATACACGATCAGGTACAACTTACCCGACAGGTTGTCGATCACGGCCAGCTCTTCGCATTGCAACAACATGATGTCGGGCGTACCCAACGTATCTGGTGGGCAGGTCTTTTCGAGTTTTTTCTCAATGTAGCGCACCGCGTCGTAACCGAAGTAACCGGCCAGCCCCCCACAAAAACGTGGCAAGCCTGGCCGCAGCGCAACTTTGAACCGCTTTTGGTACTGCTCAATGAAGTCCAGGGGATTGCCCGCAGCAGTTTCAATCACCACACCATCGCGCACCACTTCGGTCTGGGCTTCGGCACCAAATCCGCTGGCGCGCACCAAGGTTCGGGCCGGCAGGCCAATGAAGCTGTAGCGGCCAAAACGCTCGCCCCCCACGACCGACTCCAGCAAAAAACTGTATTTGCCGTCGTCTTTGGTATGCGCCAGCTTGAGGTAAAGCGACAAGGGCGTTTCCAGGTCCGCAAAGGCCTCCAGCATGAGGGGAATGCGGTTGTAGCCTTGGCTGGCCAGGCTTTTGAATTCAAGTTCGGTGATCACAGGCTAGAGCCTCCAAAGCGCTCAGCGACCTCGGGCGAGGTGCTTTTCATTCATCCAGATGCCCAGCCAATGCAGGGCGCGGGGCGGGCAAGGCCGCAATTCGATGGTGTCAGGCTGGCTGACGCCAGGGCCAGGCTCCCCGGCCTTCCGCTGGGGAATGGCTCGGCAGACAGGCTGCGCAGGAGTGACTGTGGATGATGAACATGGTCAAGCAAGTGTAGCAAAGCCGACGGTGCGCTTTTAAACCACCCGCATCGCCGATGAAACCGGTGCATTCAAACCATCGGGCAAGTGGGCCAGTGAATCCAGCCAGGCGGCAGCAGGCGTGTCTTGCACACGTTGCCCATGGTTGTAGCCATACGTCACCAGCACCACAGGGCAGCCCGCGGCATGGGCCGCCTGCGCATCGTTGCGCGAATCACCCACCATCAAGGTGCGGGTCACAGGCACGCCCAGCGCTTCGCAGGTTTTGAGAATCGGCAAAGGATCTGGCTTTTTACGCTCAAAACTGTCACCGCCAAAAACGTGGCCAAAGAAATGGTCCTGTGTCTTTTCCTTCAACAGCGCCAATGCAAACGACAACGGCTTGTTGGTCAAGCACGCCATGGGCAGGCCTTGCTCGGCCAATGCCTGCAAAGCCGTCAGCACTCCGGGGTAAACATCGGAGAACTGCCCATTGATCTGATGGTAATGGTGCTGGTAACGCAGCCAGGCACGCTCAAACAAGGCCTCAACAGACAGCGCAGAACCCGTTTGCCCCAGCCCCTTCACCTCGGGCCGCGCGATCTGGTAGGCCAGCAGGGTGCGAATCAGATGCTCTGAACCTTTGCCGATGGTCTGCTCGACCAAGGCATCGGAGATCGACGGTAAGTCCAGATCGGCCATGGTGCGGTGCAGGGCCACCTGAAAATCACCCAGGGTGTGCACCAAGGTGCCGTCCAGGTCAAAAATGACCGCGTCGATCCGAGGCAACGCGTGAGCGAAGGCCACCATGCTCAGCCCAAAGCCACGCGCATCTGATCGATCACACCTTTGTAGTGAGATTGGCCAAAAATGGCACTGCCCGCCACAAACGTATCCGCCCCCGCATCGGCCACACGGCGGATGTTGTCGGTCTTGATGCCTCCGTCCACTTCCAGGCGGATGTCGCGACCACTCGCTTCGATGAGTCGACGGGCTTGCTCGATCTTGCGCAAGGCCGAGTCGATGAAGCTTTGACCGCCAAAGCCAGGGTTGACGCTCATGATGAGGATCAAATCGATCTCGTCAATGGTCCACTCCAGCACATCAAGCGGTTCAGCGGGATTGAATGCCAAGCCGGCCTTCACGCCTTGGCTTTTGATTGCCTGGATGCTGCGGTGCACATGCCCGCTGGCATCGGGATGAAAGCTGATCAGGTCGGCCCCCGCTTGTGCAAACGAAGCCGCCAGCGCATCCACCGGCGAAATCATCAAATGCACATCGATCGGGACCACCACACCCGCGGCCGTCTTGGCGTGCGGCTTGAGGGCTTGGCAAATCATTGGGCCAAACGTGAGGTTGGGCACGTAATGGTTGTCCATCACATCAAAATGGATCCAGTCGGCACCTGCATCGATGACGTTTTTGACTTCTTCGCCCAAGCGCGCGAAGTCAGCAGAGAGGATAGAAGGGGCAATTCGATAGGTCGTTGTCATGTCTGAATTGTCGCAGTTAACATGCGCGAATGTCCTCTTACACCATCCAAATTGATGTGCTGCCGCAATACTTGGCAGACCAAAGCCAGCCGCTTCAGAAGGTCTTCGCTTTCGCGTACACCATCACGGTGACCAATACGGGCACGGTCGCCGCCCAATTGATTTCAAGGCATTGGCTCATTCAAGATGAAACCGGGCACACCGAAGAGGTCCGGGGCCTGGGTGTGGTGGGTCAACAACCCTTGCTGCGCCCCGGGGAATCTTTTCAATACAGCAGCGGCTGTCGCTTGCATGCGTCCAGCGGCACCATGCACGGCAGTTTCTTTTTTGTCGCCGAGGACGGCCATCGGTTTGACGTGCCCATCGCTACTTTTTTACTCGAATCTTCAGGTACAGGCCTGACCGGACGAACACTTCATTGACGACCAATGGCAGGCCATGCCTGCCTTGCGGTTAAGCTCACGGCCATGGGTGAATTTGACCTGATTGAACGTTTTTTTAAACGCCCGCCACAAAAGGCGGATGTCGGCATGGGTGACGACTGCGCTGTCTGGTCGCCCCGTGCGGGACATCAGTTGGCTTTGTCTGCCGACATGCTGGTTGAAGGACGGCATTTTTTATCCACCGTAGAGCCATCCCGGCTGGGCCATAAAGCCCTGGCCGTGAATTTGAGCGATCTGGCCGCCTGCGGGGCAACGCCCCAGGCTTTTTTACTGTCTTTGTCACTGCCCCAAGCGGACGAACACTGGCTGTCCGGTTTTTCGCAAGGCCTGTTTCAATTGGCGGATGCCCACGGGTGTGAGTTGATTGGCGGAGACACCACCCAAGGCCCTTTGAACATTGCCATCACCGTGATAGGGGACGTCCCGCAAGGGCAAGCCATTTTGCGCAGCGGCGCACAAGCGGGCGACGACTTGTATGTGAGCGGTCATTTGGGCGATGCGCGCCTGGCCCTGGAGGCTTTTCGTGGCTTGGTCAGCCTGCCCCAGAGCGTATTCAACGCTGCCCGGATGCGCATGGAAACCCCCTCGCCCCGTGTGGCGTTGGGTCAAGCCCTTCGCGGCACCGCCCACGCCATGGCCGACATCAGCGATGGCTTGCTCGGTGACCTCGGGCACATCCTCAAAGCCAGCCATGTGGGCGCCGAAATTGAACTGGCGGCCACATCCTCCTTGATGGAAACCGCTTCCCTGTGGTCTTGTCCCCCTGACCTGGCCATGACCTGCGTGCTGTCGGGCGGGGACGATTACGAACTGGTTTTCTGTGCACCGCCATCTGCATCGGCACGCGTTCACACTGCAGCCCAGGCATCTGGCACGCGCATCACACGCATCGGCCGCATCACGGAAAACCCTGCACTGATCTTGCGCGATACAACGGGTCAAGTGGTCCGCACACAGTTCCGCTCTTTTGATCACTTTGCCTGACCATGCCCCACTTTTCCGAGTCAGCCCCCCTCCACCGCACCCTCCAGCCTTCAGCGGCCTTCATGCTGGCGCACCCAGCACATGCCATCGCTTTGGGCTTGGGCTCGGGTCTGGCCCCCAAAGCGCCAGGCACGGTAGGTAGCCTCTGGGGCTGGTTGTCTTGGCTTGTGATTCAAAACTACCTCGCTTTGCCCGCCCAAGCCCTTTTGATCGCTACCGCCTTGGTGGTCGGTTGGTGGGCCTGCACGGTCACAGCGCGCCATATGGGCGTCAGCGATCCCGGCGCCATCGTTTGGGACGAAGTCATCGCCATGTGGCTGATTTTTTATTTGGTCATGCCCACCAACTTTTGGGGCCAGCTGAGTGCATTTGTCCTGTTCCGCTTTTTTGATGCAGTCAAACCTGGCCCCGTCGCCTGGGCCGATCAGTTGTTCAAGGGTTTTGGTTGGCGCGGCGGCTGGGGCATCATTTGGGACGATCTGGTGGCTGCTTTTTGTACCTTGCTGGTGATCGCTTTGTGGAGGTGGTTTTGATGCCTGATTTGCATTTGCCCAAGCTGCTGGCGGAGCGCTTAACCCGACTGAAATGGCTGATGGCCACCGCGGAAAGTTGCACGGGGGGCATGATTGCGGCCAGCTGCACAGACTTGGCAGGCTCCAGTGCCTGGTTTGAGCGTGGATTTGTCACCTACTCCAACAGCGCCAAGACACAAATGCTCGGGGTTCCCAGCGAATTGATCGCAATGCACGGCGCCGTCAGCGAGCCGGTCGTTCGGGCCATGGCCCTGGGTGCGATTGACAGGTCACAAGCGCAAGCCTCGGTCGCGGTCACAGGCGTTGCCGGCCCCAGCGGAGGAAGCCCGGACAAACCTGTCGGCACGGTCTGGCTGGCTTGGTGCATGGATGGCACGGTCAAGACCGAAATTCAACATTTTGAAGGCGACCGAAATCAGATCAGGCAAGCCACCACCCGGCATGCCTTGCAAGGCATGCTGGACCGTCTTCCTGCTTAAACCACTTTGGATTGAGGATTGAAACGCCAGAAACAAAAAAGCCCTCAAAAGAGGGCTTTTTTGATGTTCAATCGAAATTGACATTTGGTTGCGGGGGCCGGATTTGAACCAACGACCTTTGGGTTATGAGCCCAACGAGCTACCAGACTGCTCCACCCCGCGGTATTCCTGAATTATACCTTACTCTGCGGCTTGTTCTGCAGAAGATTCAGCACGATCGACCAATTCAACCAAGGCCATAGGTGCATTGTCACCCACGCGGTAACCCATTTTCAGGATACGTGTGTAACCACCAGGACGCTTGGCAAAACGAGGGCCCAGATCGGCGAACAATTTGACGACGCTGTCGCGGTCACGCAGGCGGTTGAATGCCAAGCGCTTGTTGGACAAGCTGTCTTCTTTGGCCAAAGTGATCATCGGCTCAATGACGCGACGCAGCTCTTTGGCTTTAGGCAGAGTTGTTTTGATGACTTCGTGCTCAATGAGCGAGTTCATCATGTTGCGCAACATAGCGAGGCGGTGCTCGCTGGTGCGGTTCAATTTACGGAGACCGTGTCCGTGACGCATGGTGCTTTCCTTTCTTTATTAAACAGACAGCCGTATCAGGTACTGTCCGTGCACACCCCGGAATTTTCCGGGAACTTCGTATTATCGCTTTTCCAAACCAGCAGGTGGCCAGGCTTCGAGCTTCATGCCCAGAGTCAAACCGCGGGAAGCCAAAACTTCCTTGATTTCGTTGAGTGACTTGCGACCCAAATTCGGGGTCTTGAGCAATTCATTCTCGGTGCGCTGAATCAGATCGCCGATGTAGTAAATGTTTTCTGCTTTGAGGCAGTTGGCTGAACGAACGGTGAGTTCAAGTTCATCCACAGGGCGCAACAAAATCGGATCGAAGCTGCCAGCACCGCCACGCTGCGCAGGCTCATTGAAAGCAGACAATTCGCTGCCTTCGAGTTGCGCAAACACGGCCAACTGTTCAACCAAGATCTTGGCCGAAGAGCGCACAGCGTCTTCTGCTGTGATGGCACCGTTGGTTTCAATTTCGATGACCAATTTGTCCAGATCGGTACGCTGCTCAACACGGGCGCTTTCCACGGTGTAGCTCACGCGCTTGACCGGAGAAAAAGACGCGTCGAGAACAATGCGGCCCAAGGCTTTGGTTGGCTCGTCAGCAAAACGACGCATGCTGCCTGGCACATAGCCACGGCCCTTTTCAACCTTGATCTGCATGTCCAGCTTGCCGCCATGCGACAAGTTGGCAATCACGTGCTCAGGGTTGATGATTTCAACGTCGTGAGGTGTCTGGATGTCGGCTGCAGTGACGGCGCCTTCGCCGTCTTTGCGCAGACTCAGGGTCACTTCATCACGGTTGTGCAGTTTAAAAACCACACCTTTGAGGTTCAACAAGATGTTGACCACATCTTCCTGAACACCGTCAATGGAAGAGTACTCATGCACAACACCAGCGATCGTGACTTCAGTGGCAGAGTAGCCGACCATGGAAGACAACAAAACACGGCGCAATGCGTTGCCGAGTGTGTGACCGTAGCCACGCTCGAAGGGCTCCAACGTCACTTTCGCACGGTTGGCAGCCAATTGCTCGACTTGGATGGCTTTGGGTTTCAACAGATTGGTTTGCATTCAGACTTCCTCTCAATACCCCCGGTTCGTTACACCGGTAAGGCTGATGAAGCGCCCAGCCCACAATGCCTTGTGCGCCGGGAACGATTGAAACAACGAATTAACGTGAATACAGTTCGACGATCAGCGATTCGTTGATGTCTGCAGCGAATTCATCGCGATCAGGGACCTTCTTGAAGGTGCCTTCTGCCTTGTCGGCGTTGACTTCCACCCAAGCAGGCATGCCCACTTGCAGAGCCAATTGCAAAGCTTCAACCACACGGTTTTGCTTTTTGGACTTTTCACGAACAGCGATCACGTCACCGGCCTTGACCAGGTACGAAGGGATGTTCACGGATTGGCCGTTCACGGTGATGGCTTTGTGCGAAACCATCTGACGTGCTTCAGCGCGTGTGGAGCCGAAACCCATGCGGTAAACCACGTTGTCCAGGCGGCATTCCAACAGACCCAACAAGTTGGAACCTGTGTTGCCTTTGCGACGATCAGCTTCAGCAAAGTAACGACGGAACTGCTTCTCCAGCACACCGTACATGCGTTTGACTTTTTGCTTTTCACGCAATTGCAGACCGTAGTCCGAAGTGCGCTGACCCGAAGTGCGGCCATGTTGACCTGGCTTGGAGTCGAATTTGGACTTGTCTGCGATCGAACGACGTGCGCTCTTCAGGAACAAGTCAGTGCCTTCACGGCGTGAGAGTTTGGCCTTGGGGCCGAGGTAGCGTGCCACTTGATTTTCCTTTATGCAACTACCGCATCAGAAATGCGGGAGCCAGGCGATGCAAGCATGGCCTGGCGGTGGGCTTGGTTTGAAATTAGATACGACGGCGCTTTTGAGGGCGGCAGCCGTTGTGCGGAACCGGTGTCACATCGGCAATCGAAGTGATACGGATACCCAGTGCACCCAGGGCACGAACCGACGATTCGCGACCAGGACCTGGGCCCTTGATTTCGACGTCCAGGTTCTTGATGCCTTGTTCTTGTGCAGCACGACCCGCCACTTCAGAAGCGACTTGAGCTGCAAAAGGTGTCGATTTACGCGAACCCTTGAAGCCTTGTCCACCCGAAGAAGCCCACGACAAGGCGTTGCCCTGGCGGTCGGTGATGGTGATGATGGTGTTATTGAACGACGCGTGAACGTGTGCAATGCCGTCAGCAATGTTCTTGCGGACTTTTTTGCGCACACGTTGTGCTGCGCTGTTGGATTGTGCTTTAGCCATGGTGGTCTCTCAATCTTGCTTATTTCTTCAGGGCCGCTGCGCCTTTGCGCGGACCCTTGCGAGTGCGTGCATTGGTGCGTGTACGCTGACCGCGCATAGGCAAGCCACGACGGTGACGGAAACCACGGTAGCAACCAATGTCCATCAAACGCTTGATGTTCATGGTGGTTTCGCGGCGCAGATCACCTTCGATGGTGAACACAGCGATCTGATCGCGGATTTTTTCGAGATCAGCGTCCGTAAGATCTTTGATCTTTTTGGAATAAGCGATGCCAGAAGCTTCGCAAATTTGTCGAGCGCGGGTGCGACCAATACCGAAAATGGCAGTCAAGCCAATTTCAGCATGTTTGTGCGGCGGAATGTTGATGCCAGCGATACGTGCCATTTTCGTCCTCTAAAACTAATTCAATCAGCCTTGACGCTGCTTGTGACGTGGATCTGTACAGATCACACGAACAACGCCTTTACGGCGAATGATTTTGCAGTTGCGGCAAATTTTTTTCACCGAAGCCGAAACTCTCATGGTTTTCTCCTAAAACTCATCGTTACCCAGACCTTCTCAGACCAGGTGAAATTTGTGGCCCTGCACAAAAGGCAAGGAATCTTTACCGAAACCAACCCGCTTTCAGCATCATTTTTTCAAATTTTGCGAAAGCGTTTTTATCAACAACCGAGCACTTCAACCTTCAGTTGGGCGAGATGAACTCATCTCGCCGGATCATCAGGATTTGAAGCTCGCCTTTTTCAAGAGCGAATCGTATTGCTGAGACATCAAATAATTCTGAACCTGAGCCATGAAATCCATCGTCACGACCACAATGATCAGCAGTGAAGTGCCGCCAAAGTAAAACGGAACATTATATTTCAGAATCAAGAACTCAGGCAGCAAGCAGACAAACGTGATGTATGCAGCACCAGCCAAAGTCAAACGCAGCAAGATCTTATCGATGTAGCGCGCTGTTTGATCACCAGGACGAATACCCGGAATGAACGCACCACTCTTTTTCAGGTTGTCTGCTGTTTCACGGCTGTTGAAAACCAACGCGGTGTAGAAAAAGCAGAAAAACACGATCGCTGCAGCGTACAACATGACATAGATCGGCTGACCTGGTGTCAGGCTGCTCGATACATCTTTGAAGAAGCGAACAACCACACTGTCTGTTTCACCGGAACTGAACCAGTTGATCACCGTTGCAGGCAACAAGATGATCGAGGACGCGAAAATCGGAGGAATCACACCCGCCATGTTCAGCTTCAGGGGCAAGTGTGACGATTGCCCGCCATACACTTTGTTGCCCACCTGACGGCGTGCGTAATTGACCAAAATCTTGCGCTGACCACGTTCCACGAACACAACGAAGTAGGTCACCAAAACCACGACCGCAATGATCAGGATGGACACCAAGGGATTCATGGCCCCTGTGCGAACCAACTCAAACAAACCACCCAGCGCACTTGGCAAGCCTGCTGCGATACCCGCAAAAATCAGGATGGAAATACCATTGCCCAAACCACGCTCAGTGATCTGCTCGCCCAACCACATCAGGAACATCGTGCCAGCCGTCAAGCTGACCACCGCAGTCATGCGGAAACCGAAGCCCGGATTGATCACCAGACCTGCCGAAGCTTCCAACGCTACGGCAATACCGAGTGACTGAAACACCGCCAGACCCAGAGCACCAAAACGGGTGTACTGCGTGATCTTGCGACGCCCAGCCTCACCTTCTTTCTTCATCTGCTCAAAAGCAGGAAGAACGTAGGTCAGCAATTGCATCACGATGGAGGCCGAAATGTACGGCATGATGCCCAGGGCAAACACGGTAAACCGCGACAAAGCGCCGCCCGAGAACATGTTAAACAAGCTCAGGATGCCGCCTTGCTGACCATTGAACAACTGCTTGAGCTGTTCAGGATCAATGCCTGGAACCGGGATGTGTGCGCCAGCACGGTAGACCACCAGCGCGAGCAGCAAAAAGACCAGCCGACGACGAAGATCGCCGAACTTGTCTGCTTTGGCTGTCTGATTAGCGCTGGTTGCCACGGTGTGTCTCGCCTATCAACATTCAGGCCACGGAGCCACCAGCAGCTTCAATCGCTGCTTTGGCACCTGCAGTCGCACCAATGCCAGTCAATTTGACCGCTTTGGCGAGTTCACCAGACTTGATCACTTTGACCACTTTGGCCATTTGCGATACCAGACCAGCTTGCTTCAGTGTCAACACATCCACTTCAGCCAAGTCCAGAAGGGACAAGGTGGTCAGTGTGATTTCTGCGTTGTACTTGAGCAAATGCGACTTGAAGCCACGCTTGGGCAGGCGGCGCTGCAAAGGCATTTGACCGCCTTCGAAACCCACTTTGTGGTAGCCACCCGAACGGGACTTTTGACCTTTGTGACCACGGCCGGCGGTTTTACCCAAACCCGAACCGATGCCACGGCCGACGCGACGTGCTGCGTGTTTAGAGCCTTCTGCGGGCTTGATGCTATTGAGTTCCATCATCGGCCTCTCAGAGAACTTTGACCAGATAGCTGATCTTGTTGATCATGCCGCGCACTGCGGGTGTGTCTTGCAGCTCACTCACAGAGTTGAGCTTGCGCAAACCCAGGCCACGAACAGTGGCGCGGTGCGAGACTTTGGTGCCAATCGGGCTGCGAACCAGTTGGACTTTCACGGTAGATTGTGTCGTCATGTTCGATCTCCGGTTCAGCCGAACAACTCTTCAACGGACTTGCCACGTTTGGCAGCCACGTTGGAAGCTGTTGTGCAGTTGGACAATGCGTCCAGCGTGGCACGAACCATGTTGTAAGGGTTGGATGAACCATGGCTTTTGGCCACGATGTCAGTGATACCCACCACTTCGAACACAGCACGCATAGGACCGCCAGCAATGATGCCGGTACCTTTTGGAGCCGGTGCCATCATGACGCGCGCAGCGCCATGGTGACCGTTCACTGCATGGTGAATCGTGCCATTTTTCAGGTGCACTTTGACCAGGTTGCGGCGCGCTTCTTCCATCGCCTTTTGCACGGCTGCTGGCACTTCTTTCGACTTGCCCTTGCCCATGCCCACTTTGCCATCGCCGTCACCGACCACAGTCAACGCGGCGAAACCCAAGATACGGCCACCCTTGACCACCTTGGTCACGCGGTTGACCGCGATCATCTTTTCGCGCAGACCGTCTTCAGGACCGTCGCTCTGCGGTTTTGCTGTAAATTTAGCCATTTGTAACTCCGATCCGTTTAGAACTGCAGACCTGCTTCACGGGCTGCTTCGGCCAAAGCCTTGACACGACCGTGGTAAGCGAAACCTGCGCGGTCGAAGGCGACCTTCTCAACGCCAGCAGCTTTTGCCTTTTCAGCAATGCGCTTGCCAATGACTGCGGCAGCAGCGGCATTGCCGCCTTTGCCTGTAGCGCCCAAGGCCGTGCGCACTTCGGCTTCGGCTGTTGAGGCACTGGCCAACACTTTGGTACCGCAGCCAGAGATAACGCTGGCGTAGATATGGAGGTTGGTGCGGTTCACGGTCAAACGGGCCACGCCTTGCTGGGCAATGCGGATGCGTGTTTGACGTGCACGACGGAGACGCTGCTCTTTCTTGGTCAACATGATGCAGCTCCTTATTTCTTCTTAGTCTCTTTGATCGTGATCTTCTCATCCGAATAACGGATGCCCTTGCCTTTGTAAGGCTCAGGAGGACGAACAGCACGGATCTCAGCAGCAATTTGGCCAACACGTTGACGGTCAGCACCCTTGATCACGACTTCAGTCGCGGTCGGGGTGGCCACCGTGATGCCAGCAGGCATGTCGATGTTGACGGGATGCGAGTAACCAACAGCCAGGTTCAATTTGGCGCCAGAGGCAGCCGCTTTGTAACCCACGCCGACCAGGCTCAGCTTCTTCTCGAAGCCTTTGGTCACGCCAGTCACCATGTTGTTCACCAGCTGACGCAAGGTGCCGCTCATGGCATTGGCTTCGCGTGAATCATTGGCAGGGGCAAAGCTCAGCTTGCCACCTTCGTTGCTCACGGTCACCAGCATGTTGGCGGCGATGGCCAATTGACCACCAGCGCCTTTCACACTGATTTGATTTTGATTGATCGACACATCCACGCCAGCGGGGACGGTCACAGGCATTTTTCCTACTCGGGACATTTAGTCTCTCCTGCCTTTAAGCGACGTAGCACAGCACTTCGCCACCGACACCGGCTGCGCGCGCTTTGCGGTCGGTCATCACGCCCTGGGGTGTGGTGACAATGGCGACGCCCAAGCCGTTTTGGACTTGTGGGATGGCATCACGGCCTTTGTACACACGCAGGCCAGGACGGCTCACGCGCTCGATACGCTCAATGACCGGACGGCCAGCGTAGTACTTCAGGGCGATTTCGAGAACGGACTTGCCGTCTTCGGTTTTGACTTGGAAGCCGTCAATGTAGCCTTCATCTTTCAGCACTTGGGCGATGGCCACCTTCACTTTGGAAGAGGGTACCAACACGTTGGCTTTTGACACCATTTGTGCGTTACGGATGCGGGTCAACAGATCGGCAATAGGATCACTCATGCTCATGTTGTTATCTCCTGCCGATTACCAGCTGGCCTTGGTCACGCCCGGAATGTTGCCTGCAAAGGCTAATTCACGGATCTTGGCGCGACCCAGACCAAATTGACGGAACGTACCGCGTGGGCGACCGGTGATTTCACAGCGGTTGCGTTGGCGGGTCGGGTTGGCGTTGCGCGGGAGCTTTTGCAGACCCAGACGGGCAACTGCACGCTCTTCATCGCTGCGCTTGGCATCGTTGGCGATGGCTTTCAATTCCGCGTATTTTTTCGCGAATTTTGCTGCCAGTTTTTCACGCTTGAGCTCACGCTCGATCAAAGCTACTTTAGCCACGTGACACCTCAGTTCTTGAAGGGGAAGCGGAAAGCTGTCAAGAGCGCTTTGCACTCTTCGTCAGACTTGGCCGTTGTGGTGATGCTGATGTTGAGACCGCGCAAGGCATCAACCTTGTCGTACTCAATCTCAGGGAAAATGATCTGCTCTTTGACGCCGATGTTGTAGTTGCCACGGCCATCAAATGCGCGACCAGAGATACCACGGAAGTCACGCACGCGGGGCAAGGCCACGGTCACGAAACGGTCCAGGAATTCATACATCTGAACGCCACGCAAAGTCACCATGCAACCGATAGGCTGTTGCTCACGGATCTTGAAGCCGGCAATCGCCTTCTTGGCCTTGGTGACCACAGGCTTTTGGCCCGCAATCTTGGTCAAGTCGCTCACAGCGTGGTCCATGACTTTCTTGTCAGCCACCGCTTCAGACACACCCATGTTCAAGGTGATCTTGGTGATGCGAGGAACTTGCATCGGCGACTTGTAGCCAAATTTGGCCGTCAATTCGGCAGCGATTTTCTCGCGGAAGAGTTGTTGCAAACGTGCCATGCTCATGCCACCTTGATTTCTTCGCCGCTCGACTTGTAAACGCGAACGCGTTTGCCATCAGCTTGCAGCTTGATGCCCACACGATCAGCCTTGCCAGTTGCGGCGTTGAAAATCGCCACATTGGATTGGTGAATCGGCATGGCCTTTTCGATGATGCCGCCAGTTGTGCCCTTCATGGGGTTTGGCTTGGCGTGCTTTTTGACGAGGTTCACACCTTCAATCAACAGGTGCGAATCGCTGGCGCGCAGCGAAACTGTGCCGCGCTTACCTTTGTCACGACCTGTGATGACGATGACTTCGTCGCCTTTGCGAATCTTGTTCATGGCGCGTCCTTACAGTACTTCAGGAGCCAAGGACACGATCTTCATGAACTTCTCGGTACGCAGTTCACGCGTGACCGGGCCGAAGATGCGGGTGCCGATAGGCTCCAACTTGGCATTCAGCAACACAGCTGCGTTGCCATCGAATTTGATAAGGGAGCCATCGCCGCGGCGGATGCCCTTGGCAGTACGAACGACCACTGCACTGTAGATCTCGCCTTTTTTGACGCGACCACGTGGAGCGGCTTCTTTGATGCTCACTTTGATGATGTCGCCAACACTTGCATAGCGACGCTTCGACCCGCCGAGCACCTTAATGCACAGCACGGACTTGGCGCCGGTGTTGTCGGCCACATCCAACCGAGATTCTGTCTGGATCATTTCTTAATTCCCAACTTGTATTTCTTGCTTGCCAGCCTTGCAGCCAAAAAGCAGAAATCAGTCTTGGACCCGTCATTCACACCGCAAACCACTCGCGGCACTTCAGATTGGGCAGATACTTACGCCCTTTGCAAGGCGAAGCCCACGATTATGTCTGAAAAGATGGGGTCGCGCAACACCTTTTCGAAATAATTTGAAAGTCACCGGGCAAAAAAGGCACTTCACCCCGTCAGCGCACCGTTTGCAAGCACCTCCCGCAGCGTCGAAGCCAGCAAAAACAGGGACAATCCTCCCGCTCAGGCCCCTTGTTGGCCGCCATCTCCACCACCCCTTGCGAATTGCGTATGACCACTCCCCAACACCATATTGCCTTCATCGGCGGCGGCAACATGGCCAGCGCCATCATCGGCGGACTGATCCGTCAGGGCATGACAGCCGAGCACATCACGGTGGTCGAGCCCTTTGCGGAAACAGCCGCCAAACTGCACCAGGACTTTGGCATCACGGCCTTGCCTGTCGCCGGTCCAGCCCTGGCCCAGGCCGATCTGGTGGTCTGGGCGGTCAAACCGCAAATGTTCAGCGCAGCGGCAGCGCCCGTCATGCCACACACCCGCGCTGCGCTCCATTTGTCTGTGGCCGCAGGCATCCGCACCGACAGCATTTGCCGCTGGGTCGGTACCGAGCGCGTGGTGCGCTGCATGCCCAACACGCCCGCCTTGGTGGGGCAGGGCATCACCGGCCTGTTCCCCTGCCCGTCCACCACCCCCGCCGACAAGGCGCTGGTGGAACAGGTCATTGGCACCACCGGGCAATCTGTGTGGGTCGAGCAGGAATCCCAATTGGACGCCGTGACCGCCTTGTCCGGCTCGGGTCCGGCCTATGTGTTTTATTTTCTCGAAGCCATGACCGAAGCGGGCGTGGGCATGGGACTGTCGTCCGAACAAGCCTACAAATTGGCCGTGGCCACTTTTTCAGGTGCGGCGTCTTTGGCCGCTGCATCAACCGAATCGCCCGAAGTCCTGCGGCAGCGGGTCACCTCCAAAGGCGGCACCACCTACGCGGCCATCACCGCCATGGAGGCCTCCGGTGTGAAACCCTTGTTTATCCAAGCCATGCAGGCAGCCGAAGTGCGGGCACGCGAGTTGGGTGACGAGTTTGGCAAGGCCTGAGGCGGCAACCCTGAGGCGGCAACCCTGAGGCACAACACACCCTGCTGAGGCGCGGACCGGGCCTCAGCCCCAGCGGTAGGACAGCGCCACGCCCGCAAACACACAGAAACCCAGCCAGTGGTTCAAGCGGAAGGCTTTGAAACAGCCGTCTCGGGTGCGGTCCTTGATCAACATGACGTGCCAAACCACCTGCGCGGCAGCGGCGGCCAAGCCCAAGCCAAACCACAGGCCACGCACCGGGGCATCGAGCAAAACGCCCCAAATGGCCAGGTAGGCCACATAAAAGAAGGCGATGGCCGCCACATCCCAACGTCCCAACGTGATGGCCGAGGTCTTCATGCCAATCTTCAAATCGTCATCGCGGTCCACCATGGCGTACTCGGTGTCATAGGCCAACACCCAAAACAAGTTGCCCAGCAACAGCCCCCAAGCCAGCGGCGGCACTTCGCTTTGCACGGCGGCAAAGGCCATCGGAATGCCAAAACTGAAGGCCACGCCCAGCACCGCCTGCGGCATGGACACAAAGCGCTTGGCATAGGGATAGACCAAGGTCACGGCCAGCGCCGCAAACGACCACTGGACCGTGGCCCTGTTGGTCGTCAACACCAGGCCAAACGCACACAGCGCCAGCACCGCCCCCACCGTCAGTGCCTCTTTGGTGCCGATTCGCCCGCTGGTCACTGGGCGATTCGCCGTGCGTTTGACGTGCTTGTCAAACTCACGGTCAGCCACATCGTTGATACAGCAACCTGCGCTGCGCATGAGGACGGTGCCCAAGGTGAACACGGCGATCAAATGCCAGCCGGGAAAGCCCCCGGCCGCCACCCACAACGCGGCCAACGAAGGCCACAGCAACAGCAGCCAGCCAGCCGGCCGATTCCAGCGGATCAGGTCAAGATAAAGTTTGAGTTTGTCAGTCATGGCAAAACAATCTGAACATCAAGACAAACGCGTCACACCCGGCAGCGGACAGGCGTAGATGGCATTGCGCACAGCAGCGATGGCTTCGTAGCGCGTGTAACTGCGCCGCCAGGCCAGCACCACGCGGCGGGTCGGCGGCTTGCCGCCTGCCGGGTCCACGATGGGCAGGTAACGCACAGGAGAGTCGTGCCGCGCGCCCGAACGCTTGCGCGCCGGTTTGAGTTCAGGCACCGACAAACGCGGCACCAAAGTCACGCCCATGCCTGCGGCCACCATGTGCTTGATGGTCTCCAGCGACGACCCCTCAAAGGTCTTGCGGATGCCGTCGGTCTGGCTGGCGTAGCGTGCAAATTCCGGGCACACCTCCAGCACATGGTCGCGAAAACAATGCCCGGTCCCCAGCAACAGCATGGTCTCGTTTTTCAACTGTTCAGGCGTGACCCAGGCATCCTGCGCCAATGGGTGATTCAGCGGCACAGCAGCCATGAAGGTCTCGTCATACAAAGGCGCCACCGCCAGGCCCGACTCGGGGAAAGGCTCGGCCAGGATGGCGCAGTCGATCTCACCGGTGCGCAGCATCTCCAGCAAGCGCACGGTGAAGTTTTCTTGCAGCATCAACGGCATTTGCGGGATGTCGGTGATGATCTGGCGCACCAGATCGGGCAACAAATAGGGCCCGATGGTGTAGATGACCCCCAGCCGCATGGTGCCTGCCAACGGGTCTTGGCCACGTTTGGCAATTTCCTTGATCTCGGCAGCCTGCTCCAGCACGCTTTGCGCCTGGCGCACGATCTCGTCACCCAACAACGTGACGGACACTTCACTGGCGCTGCGCTCAAAGAGCTTGACTTCCAGTTCTTCTTCGAGCTTCTTGATCGCCAGCGACAGCGTGGGTTGAGAGACAAAGCAAGCCTCGGCGGCCTTGCCAAAGTGCTTTTCCCGGGCCACGGCCACGATGTATTTGAGTTCGGTCAGGGTCATGGACAGTATTTGAACATCAGGCTTTCAGGTACTCGGATTTTCCACCCAGCCAGCGGTGAATGTGCCGCTCGGCCCATGGCGGATGCTGGTCCAACATCTGCGGGGCCAGCGCACGGGCCCAGTCCAGCAAATGGCCATCGGTCTCCAAATCGGCAAAGCGCAACAAAGGGGCCCCCGATTGGCGCGCGCCCAGGAATTCGCCAGGCCCCCGGATCTCCAAGTCGCGACGGGCGATCTCAAACCCATCGTGGGTCTCCACCATCGCCCTCAAACGCTCGCGGGCCGTCTCGCTCAGGCGTCCGCCCTCGGGCGTGCCATACAGCAGCACGCAGGCCGACGCTGCCGCGCCGCGTCCCACCCGGCCACGCAACTGATGCAACTGGGAAAGGCCAAAGCGCTCGGCATGCTCAATCACCATGAGCGAGGCGTTGGGCACATCCACCCCCACCTCGATCACGGTAGTGCTGACCAGCACGCCCATCTGGCCACTGGTGAACAACGCCATCACGGCCTTCTTTTCGGCCACCGGCATGCGCGAATGCAGCAGGCCCACCATCACCCCTGGCAGCGCCTCGCTCAGATCGGCATGGGTCTGGGTGGCGTTGGTCAAGTCCAGCGCTTCGCTTTCTTCGATCAATGGACACACCCAATACACCTGTCGTCCCTGCTGCAATTGGGCGCCGATGCGTTCCACCACTTCGTGGCGACGGTGGTCCGACACCACGCGGGTCACGATGGGGGTGCGCCCAGGCGGCAACTCGTCGATCACCGACACGTCTAGATCGGCGTAATAGCTCATGGCCAGCGTGCGCGGGATCGGCGTGGCCGTCATCATCAACATGTGCGGCTCCATGCCTTCGGCCTGCATCTTGCTGCGCAAGGCCAGGCGCTGCGCCACGCCAAAGCGGTGCTGTTCGTCGATCACGGCCAGCGCCAGGTTCTTGAACTTCACATGCTCCTGAATCACCGCATGCGTGCCCACCACCAGCGCGGCCTCACCCGATTCAATCAACGCCAGCATGGCGGCACGCTCTTTCTTCTTCTGGCTGCCAATCAGCCAGGCCACCTGGACGCCCAAAGGCTCCAGCCAGCCCACCAGTTTGGCAAAGTGCTGCGTGGCCAAAATTTCGGTGGGCGCCATCAGGGCACATTGCCAGCCCGCATCAACCGCCACCATGGCCGCCAACGCAGCCACCACGGTTTTGCCCGCACCCACATCGCCTTGCAGCAAACGGTGCATGGGCACATTGCGGGCCAGATCTTGTGCGATCTCGTGGCCCACGCGCTGCTGGGCATGCGTCAAACCAAAGGGCAGCGCCTTGAGCAACTGACCAGACAAGCCCGCCGTCTTCAAGGCCAGTGCAGGCGCACGCAGCAAATCGCGCTCGCGTTTGGCCGTCAGCTGCGACAACTGCTGCGCCAGCAGCTCCTCGCACTTGAGGCGAATCCAGGCCGGGTGGCTGCGGTCTTCGAGTGCGGCCAGCGACACATCGGGCGTGGGGTGGTGCAAAAACCGCAAGGCATCGCGCAGCGACCAAGCCCCTCGCCGGTCAGGCCAGGGGATGCCCGGGGGCAGGGTTTCACTCAGGTCGGCATGGTTCAGCCCGGTGATCACGGCACGGCGCAAATAGGCCTGCGCCAACCCAGCCACCGTGGAATACACCGGGGTCAGCGCTTCGGCCAAATGCCCCCCTGCGGCCTTGAAACTCGGGTGCATCATGGTCAAGCCCATGAAGCCGCCCTTGACCTCGCCCCGCGCCCGGATGCGGTTGCCCACCGCCAGCGCTTTTTGGTGCGAAGGGTAAAAGCTGAAAAACCGCATCACGCAGGTGTCCGAGCCATCGTCCACCGTCACCAGCAACTGCCGACGCGGCCGCATCGTGATCTCGCAAGCCGTCACCGTGGCCTCGATCTGGGCGGTATCGCCCTCGCGCACATCGCGCAACTTGACGATGCGGGTTTCGTCCTCGTAACGCAGCGGCAAATGCAGCGCCAAGTCGATGTCGCGCACCAAACCGAGTTTGATCAACGCCTTTTGCGGGGCGCTGAGCGTTTTGGCGGGTATGGCGTCGGACTTCACAGACATGGGGTGATTGTGCCGTGAGAGCAGCACCTCGATCACATCGGCTCCAGCCTGCAGTGGCTTGTTGACCTTCGGGCAAAATCACGGCCTTTCCATTTGCTCGGGCCTGTCCAGCCCTGAACCATGACTGCATCTTTCCCCCGCGCCTTCACGCTCAGCGACTTCGACTTTGAACTCCCCCCCGAACTGATCGCCCAGCACCCCGCAGCCCAGCGCAGCGGCTCGCGTTTGCTGGATGGCTCGACCAGCGCCGTGGTCGATCGAATTTTCAACGCACTGCCCGGCTTGCTCAACCCGGGTGACCTGCTGGTGTTCAACGACACCAAGGTGGTCAAGGCGCGCATCTTTGGTGAAAAAGCGTCTGGCGGCAAGCTGGAACTTTTGATCGAGCGGGTGTTGCCCAACCATGAGGTGGTGGCGCACATGAAGGTGAGCAAGAAGCCGCTGATCGGCGGCAAGATGTTCATGGTGGGTGGGGCCCGCAACGGCGGTTTTGATGCCGTGCTGCTGGGCCGCTGGCCCGATGCCAACGGCCAGTTATTTCATCTGAAGTTGAGCGACGAGCCGCATACGCTGATGGAAAAGCACGGCCATGTGCCACTGCCGCCGTACATCACCCACACCGATTCGGAAGAAGACGCCCAGCGCTACCAAACCGTCTTTGCGCGTGCCCCCGGTGCGGTGGCCGCGCCCACGGCGGCGCTGCATTTTGACGAAGCGCTGCTGGCCGCGCTGGATGCGCGCGGCGTGCAGCGCGCCAGCGTCACGCTGCATGTGGGCGCTGGCACGTTCCAGCCCGTCAAAACTGAAAACTTGGCCGACCACACCATGCACCGCGAGTGGTACGAGGTGCCCGAAGCCACGCAGCAGGCGATTGCCGCGTGCAAGGCGCGGGGCGGCCAGGTGGTGGCCGTGGGCACGACGACGGTGCGCACGCTGGAGTCGTGGGCCAAGTTCGGCCAGGCGAGTGGCGACACGCAGATCTTCATCACACCGGGGTTTGAATTCCAGATGGTGGATCGCTTGATCACCAACTTCCACCTGCCCAAGAGCACCTTGATGATGCTGGTCAGCGCCTTTGCAGGCTACGAGCACATCATGGGCCTGTACCGGCACGCCATTGCGAACCAGTACCGGTTTTTCAGCTATGGGGATGCGATGCTGCTGACGCGCACAGAAAAGAACTGAGCAAGCCAAGCGCCCGCCGCATTACAATTGCATTGCATTGCCTTTGAAAGGTTTCAAGATGAAATCCGCAACACTCCCGGCGCTGCGTGTCAGCCCAGATCTGAAGCAAGCTGCCGAAAATGCACTTCGGCCCAATGAAACCATTTCCAAGCTGATGCAAGCATCACTGGAGAGGTTCATTGCACACCGTGCGGCTGAAGACGAGTTCATCGCACGTGGGTTGCGTTCAGCCGAAGAGGCCCGCCAAAGTCAGGTCTACTTTTCAGCAGACGAAGTGTTACAGGAATTGAAAAGCAAGCTGACCAAAGCAAAGTCTTCTGCCTCCTGAGCCGAACCGGACTCGACCATGAATGAGTTTCAGGTCCGCTTCACTGAAAAAGCCAAATCCGATCTGAACCGGCTTTATGAGTTCCTTTTGGAATTTGACATCCGCACCGCCGAACGTGCATTTCAAGCCATCGAAGATGGTTTGGGGTTCCTGCGTAAATCCCCCTTTTCGTGTCGTAAAGCTGCAGACGGTGCGCACGGCCCCCTTCTCAGAGAACTCATCATTCCGTTTGGTGCCTCGGGTTATCTGGCGCTTTTCGAAATTGAGGATGCACATACGGTGACCATCCTCGCACTGCGGCATCAACGGGAAGACGATTTCCACTGATGGAAATCCCCCCCAACACGCACCATCAAACCAACTGAAGGAACACCCTTCCCCCTTCGATCTTGACCGGCCAGGTCTTGGCCGGCTCGGTCGCCGGACCGCAGGCCACCGAACCGTCGCGCAAGCTGAACTGGGCTTGGTGGAACGGGCACTCCACGTGATGGCCCTCTACAAAGCCGTCACACAACTTGGCGTTGCCGTGGTTGCACAGGTTGTTGATGGCGAAGACTTCACCTTCTACGCTGAACAGCGCGATGTCTTGCCCCTCGGGGGCCACGGCAATGCCAGCGCCTTCAAACAAATCGGCCTCTGCGGCCACGTCAATCCATGCGGTCATGGTTACTTTCCGGTTGATGTTGTTGTGTAGGTCGGAACCTTCAGGTCCGACGTTTCAGGCTTCGTCGCAAAGCCATGTCGGGGCTAAAGCCGCCGACCTACAAACATCCCCGTAGGTCGTGGCTTTAGCCCCGACATGGGCCTTATATGGGGTAAATGATGGAGTTGGGGATCATCTCGCTGTCGTACACGCACAGGCGCTCGGCGAATTTGAAGCCTTCGGGGGTGTGCACGATGGTGTCGATGTAGCGACCCACATTGAACACCGTGCTTTCCTTGTCGAACTTGGTGCGAAACACCGCGTAGTTGGCCTCGCTGTGGATGCGCCCGTCTTCGACGCGTCGCACGATGGGCGCACCCACCACATGGCGCTGGTAATACGGGTCGTGGTACAGCGTTTCCTTGATGCCATAGACGCGGTCTTTGAGCATGCCTTTGCTGGTCAGCGACAGCGTGCACAGCGGAAAACCGCGCTCGTGGTTCTCGCGCGGCTGCAGTTTGTACACACCTTGCTCGGTGAAGAACTCGGGCCACAGGTCCCAATCGCCGCTGTCCACGGCGCTGGCGTAATCGGCATACAGCTGCTGGATGCCGAACCAGGTATTCATATCGACCATATCAAGCCTCCATCACTTTGCGCCAGTAGGCATACATGCCCCGGATCAGCGTTTCGGTCACCATGTGGTCCGTCTCACCCACATCGCGCCCGCCCAACTCCACCAACATATGGTGCTCGGGTTTGGACTCAAACGCCTGCTGCGAGAACTCGATCACCTCGCCATCGTCCGCGCTCACAAAACCGGCCGGACCAAACAGGTTGGCCTGACGCAGGCGGCGCTCGTGCATTTCGGGCGTGTCGTCTTCAAAGCCAAAGTGCGTCCAGACAAAGTCGAACGCGCCATGCCCGTCGGGCTGGATGTGGCGCGTGGACACGCTGTTGACCTGCTGCTGAAAAATCACGCTGGGGAACAGCGTCATCATCACGGCGGTCGGCATCTTGTCGTCCATCTGCCACCAGGCTTCGGGCACGATGTCCAGAAAGCTCGGGTCATTCAGCTGCATGCTCTCCTTGAAGCTGCTCACCTGCGTGACCTGCGCCGCAGCGCCCGTGGCCTGGCCCGCACTGCCGCGTGTTGAGATCATGGCCGCATGGCGGTGGTGCGCGTCCATGCGCAACTCGCTCTTGTTGTCGGCACGCCAAAGACCAAAAGTCACAAACCAGGTGTGCAGCAGGCCGGGGTGGTACGGGTCCTTGATGTTTTCCTGCATCAGCTTCCAGTTGCCCGGAATGCGCTGGCGGTTGTAGCCCAGCACCACCAGCTTGCGGCCATTGAACAGGCGGTCAAAGTATTTCAAGATGGTCGGGCCCATGAAGTCTTCCAGCGACTCCACCGCGTGGTCAAACGACGCGAACACCACGCCACCGCGCGTCGCCACCTTCAGCGGCGTGAGGCCGTGGTCTTTCGGGTCAAAGTCGGCCGGCATGCCGCCGTTGACCTTGCCGTCTTGCCGCACGCCACGCCGAAACGGCACGCCCTGCAAACCACCTTGCAGGGTGTAGCTCCACTGGTGGTAAGGGCAGACAAACTCTTTTTTGTTGCCATGGCGCTCACGGCAAAACTGCATGCCCCGGTGAGCGCAGACGTTTTCCACCACGTGGATCTGGCCGTCGTTGCTGCGCGTCATGATGACCGAACGCTCGCCCACCACGGTGCGCTTGAAGTCGCCGGGATTCGGGATCTCGGCCTCCAGGCCCACATAGCTCCAATGGCTTTGATAGAAGAAGCGCTCCAGCTCTTTTTTGTGCCGGTCTTCGTCGGTGTACACGGCAAACGGAATGCGGCTGGTGCCCTCCGTTTCCCAGTGAATGGGGTGTTCGGTCATGGTGTCTCTTTCTGTTCAGGTTTTTTGCAGGTCGGAGCTTCAGCTCCGACATGGGCGGTTGTCGACAAGGCAAAAACGTCGGGGCTGAAGCCACCGCCCTACAGCCACCGACCTGCAAAACTCGATGGGAATCATGGCAAACCCATTGAATTCCGTAAATCGAAATTCAAAGATAATCATTATTCGAATTTCAAATACATCAACACCATCATGGAACTCGCCCGCCTTGATCTGAACCTGCTGCTGGTCTTTCACCACCTGCTGCGCGAAAAGCGGGTCTCAGCGGTGGCTGCCGTGCTGGGCATGAGCCAACCTGCCGTGAGCAGCGCCCTGGGACGCCTGCGCAACAGCTTGGGCGACGCCTTGTTTTTGCGTACCCAGCGCGGCATGGTGCCCACGCCCTACGCGCTGCAACTGGCCGAGCCCGTGGCCGCCGCACTGGATGGCCTGCAGCAAGCGCTCAATGTCCGCGCCTCGTTTGACCCGGCCAGCAGCCAGCGCCGCTTCACCCTGGCCATGACCGATGTGGGCGAGATGTATTTTTTGCCCGTGTTGATGGACGCGCTGGCCCAGACCGCGCCCGGCGTCACCTTGAACGTGGTGGCCGTGACCAGCGCCAGCCTGGGCGAAGACATGGCCTCGGGCCGCACCGACCTGGCACTGGGCCTGCTGCCGCAGTTGCAAGCAGGCTTTTTTCAACAAGCGCTGTTTCGCCAGCCCTATGTGTGCCTGATGCGCCAAGGGCACCCCCTGGCCAGCGCACAGGCCTTGACCTTGGCCAATTTCGCTGCGGCCGAGCATGTCCGGGTGATCGCCGCAGGCACCGGCCATGGCCGGATTGACGAGGCTTTGCATGCCGCGCTGGAGCGCCAGGGCTTGCAACGCCGCATCCGCCTGACGGTGCCGCACTACGTCGCTTTGGGCGATGTGCTGGGCCACGCCGACCTGATGGCCACCGTGCCCGAACGCTTTGCGCAACGCGTGACAGCGCCCTTTGGCCTGACCACACGCCCCTTGCCGCTGGTGGTGGACGGCAGCGCCATCCACCAGTTCTGGCATGGTCGTCTGCACAAAGACCCGGGGCACCAGTGGCTGCGCACGCTGGTGGCGCAATGTTTTGGCGATGGCACCGACTGAGCCAGTCAGCGCTGCAGTTCGACCTGTCGGCAGCTTCAGGTCCGACGATTCGGGCTCCGACGCAGACCCATGTCAGGGCTAAAGCCACCGACCTGCAAAAGACCAGCGCCTTGTGGGAGCGCGCCCCTGCGCGCGAATGCATTCGGCCGCGGGGGCGGCCTCCTACAATCCCCCCATGCTCAAATTCGACCTGCTCAAAACCGACCCTGCAAGCCACGCCCGTCGCGGCACACTGACCCTGAACCATGGCGAGGTGCAAACCCCCATCTTCATGCCGGTCGGCACCTATGGCACCGTCAAAGGCGTGATGCCGCGCAGCCTGGAAGAAATGGGCGCACAGATCATTTTGGGCAACACCTTCCATCTGTGGATGCGCCCGGGGCTGGACATCATGGCCAGTTTTGGCGGGCTGCACCAGTTTGAGAAATGGCACAAGCCCATCCTGACCGACTCGGGGGGGTTCCAGGTCTGGTCGCTGGGCGACATGCGCAAAATCACCGAAGAAGGCGTGACCTTTGCCTCCCCCGTCAACGGCGACAAGCTGTTCATGTCGCCCGAAGTGAGCATGCAGATTCAGACGACACTGAACTCCGACATCGTGATGCAGCTCGACGAATGCACACCCTACGAAACCAAGGGGCACCTGACCACCGAGGCCGAAGCACGCAAGTCGATGGAGATGAGCCGGCGCTGGGCCGTGCGCAGCAAGGACGAATTCGTCCGTCTTGAAAACCCCAACGCGTTGTTTGGCATCGTGCAAGGCGGCATGTTTGAAAACCTGCGCCAAGAATCGCTGGAAGCGCTGGTCGAGATGGATTTTCCCGGTTACGCCGTGGGCGGCGTGAGTGTGGGCGAACCCAAAGAGCAGATGCTGCAAATCATGGCCCACACGCCGCACCGCCTGCCGGCCCATAAGCCGCGCTATTTGATGGGTGTGGGCACGCCCGAAGACCTGGTGCAAGGCGTGGCCGATGGCGTGGACATGTTTGACTGTGTGATGCCCACGCGCAACGCGCGCAACGGCACGGTGTTCACCCGTTTTGGCGATTTGAAGCTGCGCAACGCCCGCCACAAGACCGACCCGCAACCGCTGGACACTACCTGCACCTGCCATGCGTGCGCAGGCACATCGGGCGTGTCATGGGATGACGGTGGTCGCGACGGCTTCAGCCGTGCCTACCTGCACCATCTGGACCGTTGCGGCGAAATGCTCGGCCCCATGCTGACCACCATCCACAACCTGCACTACTACCTGAACCTCATGCGCGAGGTGCGCGAGTCGTTGGACGCAGGGCAATTCAGCGCGTTCCGAGCGCAATTCAAGACCAACCGCGCACGCGGCGTTTGAGGGATGGCCCTCAATCGGCCGTGAACACCGTCAGCACACCGGTGTAGCCATACAGGTGGTGCCGCGCAATCTCTCCGGCGGCATAAAAACCCACCAGCGGCACATCGTCCAGCGCATGGCGGATGATCTGCATTTCGGCACTCGGGCCACCAAAGTGGGCACCGCCCCGGCCCGTGCAACTCACATACACCGCGCCAACCATGCGCTTGCCCGTCTGGGGCGTGGTGGGCAAGGCGTCATCGCTGAATGCGCTGAGGGACTCCATGGACAGCATCTCGGGCTCCAGCGCTTCGCGGATTTCGGCGCACACGCGCACCAAGTCGGCACGGGCGGCCTGGACGTCACGTCGGCAAAAGGTCAGGCGCATGCCGGGCTCGACGTTGTCGGCAATCGCCACGCCCTGGCGGATCGGGTCCAAGCCAATGATGTGGCGCACCAACACCTCACTGCCCAGATGCCCCGTGCGGCCCACGCCCATTTGACCGGCGGGGCTCAGGCCGACCAAGGTGGCGCGCACCACTGGAATCGCTTTTTTCGGCTCGCTCAGGCGAATGTCCAGGTCGTTCAACATCACATCCAGCGCGGGCTCTCCCGCGAGTTGCAGCACCGTGTTGCGTTCGGCCGCGGTGATTTCGCGCTCGGGCGAGACAGGCTGGCAGCCCTGCGTGACGCGTGACAAGAGCCCGACTTCGGGTGCAAAGGCGACGCCACTCAAACCGCCCTCTAAAACACCACCATCCACCGGGTTTTGAGTGGCCTTGACGGCGAACTGCACGCTGCGCCCGCGGCTGGAAGTCAGGCCTCCAAACAGGTAATTTTGTTGCGTGAGCCCGGCCAGATCCGCCACCAGTTCGGCCAGTTCAGGCGTGGACGGATCGGCGTGCACCAGCGCCGTATCGGCCCAGGCCGCAGGCAAAGGACTGATGCCTGAAAACACCCGGTAGTGCTCAAGCGGCAGATCGCACAGCAGCACGGCCAGGGCAGGTTCATCCCAGTATTCGGCATGGCTGACCGCAATGCCCACCCCCACCGTGCCCGCCCAGTCGGTCACTGCGGGCAGCTCCTGGCGCAGGTGGTCCAGCACGGCTTGCGCCTGCGCGGCATAGTGGTCGGTGATGTAGAGCAGCGCCAGTCGGGGTTGGCTGGCGTATTCGGGCAAGGCCATTTGCGCCCGCAACTGGGCCAGCACCAGGTCTGCGGCCATGCGCCATTGCGGATGGGTGGCATGGCCACAGGGAAACAACTTCATGCGGTGGGGCGTTTTTTGACGGGGGCTTTGCGGGCGGTGGGTTTGGCGGCCGCTTGGGCCGCGGTTTTCGCAGCGCCCTTACCCCCTGTTTTGACCGGCGCTTTCTTGGCAGAGCCCGCTTTGGGCTTGGCGGCTGTGGGCGGCTTTGCGCCGGAAGTGGCTGCGTTTTTGGCAGCGGCACCGGCCTTCATCGCTTCGGCGGCCACATCTTTCATGGCGGCGGCGGCGATCCCCTGAAACTGCTGCGTCAAAGCCCCCCACCACTGCATGGGATCGACTGCGGGCTTGCTTGCGCCGTCTTGCGCAGACGTTTCAGCCTGGGCTTCGGCTTGGGGCTCAGGCGCTGCCTGAGCCGCCGCTGGCGGCTCGGGGGCGGGGGCCGGTTTTTGCGAAAAAATGGATGCCGCTGGCGCAGGCGTAGCGGTCGCCGCAGGTGCCGCGTCGGGGGCTGGGGGTTTGGCCGTGAAGGCTTTGGCCAGATCGGCCATGTTCACATTCATGCTTTGCAGCGTGGACAAGGTCATCTTCTGCACCTCCATCGCCTGGATGGTGGCCTTGAGCGCTGTGGCGTTCTGGTCCAGCCAGAATTGCACCGCCTTGAGTTCCTGGATGCGCTTGTCGATCTCTTCGATGCTCAGTGTCGGTGCCACCCAGCTGGCCATGCCCGGCATGGCCCCGGCGGCAGGTGTGGCCTGAGTGGCCGACTTGGACAGGTTTTGCAAAAAGTCAAAACCGGGCACGAATTTGCCAAAGCCGAAGGCGGATGTGTCGCTCATGGTGTCTCCTGGTGGGGTGGTGCCATGAGCTTAAACCAAACGGCTGGCCATCGGCTTGCAGGCGTTCAGTGCTTGTGCTCGCCGTGTGCGTGGTCGTGCGCCATGGGCATGGCCGTACTGACAGGCAGGCTGATTTGCTGCTGGCTTTCAACGCCTTTGGCGTCTTTGAACGTGAGGGACAGCGCCACGGCGCTGTCTTTGGCCAGCGGTGCCTTGAGGTCCATCAACATCAGGTGGTAACTGCCGGGCTTGAGCTCCACCGCCTGGTTGGCGGGCAACTCCAGCGCGGGCACGGCGCGCATTTTCATGACACCGCCGTCCATCTTCATCTCATGGATTTCGGCCACACCGGCCACCGGCGTGGACACCGCCACCAGGCGTGTGGCCTGCGGGGCCGTGAGTTTCATGAAAGCCCCGCTGGCTTTTTGGCCTTGCACCGTGGCACGTGCCCAGCCGCCTTCGACCTTGACGGCGGTCTGCGCCCAGACGCTGCTGTTCACCACGGCGGCCAGCACCAGCGAAGAAATTTTGAACTTGGAAATCATGGGTTTGTCCTTGTGTGAAATGGAAAAAAATCTCAGTGGTTGTGGGCGCCAACGCCTGCTGCTCGAGCCAGTGCATCGCGCCCGCCTGGTCGGGCAAGGCGCCCACCCGCACAAACTCGTCGCAGTGGCCGTTGGGCAGCATGTCGTCTGCGGTCACCGCGCGCCCGTGGCTGGTGTCGGGCTTGGCCAGCAGGCGGCATTCGCCGCAGGCGCGTCAACGGCGCGGTTCAGGAAAAGCAGGTGGTCCGCGTGGCGGAAGAGGCGAGCCGGTCAGCCAGGCGATGTGGGCTGACGGGATGGGGCGCAAGGCATGGGCCAGCGCACTGGGGGCCAGCACCGCCTGAGCGGTCGTGGGCACGGGGCCGCTGATCTGGGCGCACAAAGGGCAATCCATGCCGCCCGACGCGGCCTGGCTGTCGCCCGCGTCGTCACCGACGACCATCTTCATGCCCCCCATGGCCGAGCAAACCATCTGCGCAGTTTGGGGCTTGACCAGTGGCGACGCCACCGCCACCCCGATGAACAAGGCAAACCACACCAGCACGAGGCGGGTGAGCAGGTGCGCGTTGCGCAAGGTTTGCAGGGAAGACATGGGGCGTGATTATGGCCCAGCCCTGCGACCACCAACCTTCAGCTCAGGTCGCGCAGCACCTGCGGCGCGATCTCGGCCCACTCTTCGTCGGTGAACAATCGCGAGCGGCTGTGAAACGCCTGGCCGGTGTTGCCCTCCAGTGAAAAGGTGCCGCCCGAGCCCTCGATCACATCCAGGATGAGTTGGGTGTGTTTCCAATAGTCGTATTGGGATTTGCTGATGTAAAACGGCACGCCGCCCACTTCGCCCAGCTTCACGTCATAGGGCCCGATCGTCAGATCGGTGGGCAAATAGCAATTGGCCGCGCTGTTGTCGCAGCAGCCACCCGACTGGTGAAACAGCAGCTCGCCGTATTGGGCTTTCAAGACGTCAATCAGCGCCAGCGCTTCGGGCGTGGCCACCACACGTTCAACCATGTTCATCTCCTGGTCAGCGCCAGACAAAAAAGGGGCGAATCGCTTCGCCCCTGTAATCACCACCGATTCAGTCGATCAGAAAAAGCCCAGCTTGCTCTCGCTGTAGCTGACCAACAGGTTCTTGGTTTGCTGGTAGTGGTCCAGCATGACCTTGTGGGTTTCCCGGCCAATGCCGGACTCTTTGTAACCACCAAACGCCGCGTGCGCGGGGTAGGCGTGGTAGCAGTTGGTCCACACACGGCCCGCCTTGATGGCGCGGCCCATGCGGTAGGCCACGTTGCCATTGCGGCTCCAGACACCAGCGCCCAGACCGTACAGCGTGTCGTTGGCAATGGCCAGGGCTTCGGCTTCGTCCTTGAAGGTGGTCACCGCCAACACGGGGCCAAAAATTTCTTCCTGGAAGATGCGCATTTTGTTGTGCCCTTTGAACAAGGTGGGCTGCACGTAATAGCCGCCTTCCAGGTCGCCGCCCAGGTGGGCTTGACTTCCACCGGCCAACACTTCTGCACCTTCTTGCTTGCCCAAGTCGAGGTAAGACAAGATCTTGGTCAACTGCTCTTTGGACGCTTGTGCGCCCATCATGCTGTCGGTGTCCAGCGGGTTGGCGTGCTGGATGGCGGCCACACGCTTGAGCACACGTTCCATGAATTGGTCGTAGATGCTTTCCTGGATCAGTGCGCGCGATGGGCAGGTGCACACCTCGCCCTGGTTGAAGGCGAACAGCACCATGCCTTCGATGGCCTTGTCGAGGAAGCCATCGTCCTTGTCCATCACGTCGGCAAAGAAAATATTGGGCGACTTGCCGCCCAACTCCAGTGTGGCGGGGATCAGGTTGTTGGCAGCGGCTTGCGCAATCACGCGGCCGGTGGAGGTGGAACCGGTGAAGGCGATCTTGGCAATGCGCTTGCTGGTGGCCAAAGGCATGCCGGCCTCACGGCCATAACCGTTGACGATGTTGAGCACGCCCGGGGGCAGCAAGTCGGCGATCAAATCGGCCAACACCAAAATGGAGATCGGGGTGGACTCGGCGGGCTTCAACACCACGCAGTTGCCAGCGCCCAAAGCGGGGGCCAGCTTCCAGGCGGCCATCAGGATGGGAAAGTTCCAAGGGATGATTTGACCGACCACCCCCAAAGGCTCGTGGTAGTGGTAGGCCACCGTGTTCTCATCGATGTCGGACAGCGCGCCCTCTTGGGCACGCACGCAGCCGGCGAAGTAGCGGAAATGGTCCACGGTGAGCGGAATGTCGGCGTTGAGCGTTTCACGGATGGCTTTGCCGTTGTCCACGGTTTCGGCATAGGCCAGCATTTCCAGATTGGCTTCGATGCGATCGGCAATCTTGAGCAGGATGTTGGCCCGCTCGGTGGGCGATGTCTTGCCCCAAGCGTCTGACGCGGCATGGGCCGCGTCCAGGGCCAGTTCGATGTCGGCGGCATCGGAGCGTGCAGCCTGTGTGTAGACCTTGCCACTGATGGGCGTGATCACATCAAAGTACTGGCCTTTGACCGGGGCCACGAACTTGCCGCCGATGAAGTTGTCATAGCGGGTTTTGTATTGAACTTTGGCGCCAGCGGCGCCGGGTGCTGCGTAGATCATGGGGTCTCCAAAAAGTGATGAACGTCTTGCAGGACGTGCACCCACTTCCGCACCATTCATGCCAGCCTGAAAAAGAGGCCAAATGGCGTGCATGTGCGCCAGCCTGAAGCAGGCGGGCGCCGCTTTGCGCCAGCATGGCAGCACCCCCATGTGACACTGCGTCAATTTGGTACGGCAAATGTTTGCATAGGTCCATGCCAAAAAAAACAGGCCTCGAAAGGCCTGTTTGGTGGGTTGAATTGGTGGGTTGAATACAGGCAGGCCCGCAGGCCTTGGCTGCATCACAAAGGAACAGAGAGCTTCAAGCCCAACATCCAGTTGCGCGGCAAGCCCGCCTCAAAGTATTGTTTGGACGACTGGTTGACAATCACGGAACCCACATAGGCGCGGTCCGTCGCGTTGTCCACCCCCAGCCAACCCTCTGCACGCACAGCGCCCCAAAGGCTGCGGTGGCGCAAGCGCAGATTCAACACCCCTTGCCCCGACACACGGGCATCCGAATCATTGAGGTCATTGCCCCACAAGGCCGAACGGAGCATCCAATCGGCAGAGGCCGACCAGCCCTGCTGCTGCGGCTTGGCTTTGGATGCAAAACCTTGTTCGGCCCATTGCAAAGAAGCATAAAGCTGCTGCTCTGGAATGCCCGGCATGCGCTTGCCTGCGGCAATCAAGGTCGTGCCAGAGACAAAGTTTTCGTCGTACAGCGCGCGCAACACAGCCACCGACAATTGGCTGCGCCAATGCGCAGACCATTCGTTTTGCCATGACAGCTCTGCGCCTTCGCGCAAGGTTCTGGCGGCATTTTTGTAGGCGGTCTTGCCATAGCTGCTTTTGAGCGTGACGATCTCGTTTTCGGTGGTGATTCGGAACAAGGCCGCATCCAGGCGGGCCGCCGGTGAAGGCACCCACTTCGCGCCCACTTCCATATGCTGACTGCGCGAGGCCAGAAGCCCGGTGTTGAACACCCCTTTCAGCACATTGTTCTCGACGGAATACGCCGCTTCTGCCAAGGTGGGGGTTTCAAAACCTCGACCCCAATTGGCGTACACATTGAGCGTATCCAACGCATGCCAGGTCAGCCCCAGTACCGGATTGGTGGCGGTGTAGCGCACACGGCCCGACCCGTTGCCATCGGTCAAAGGCAAATCATCGGCATTTTCAAGCTGGACCTGACTGCGCCGGACACCCGCCGTCAAGGTGTAAGACTGACGCCCCTGGGCATCGATCACATGCCAATTGGCCTGTGCGTAGGCATCGGTGTTGGCGGCCTTGTTGAGTTCATCACGCGTCAGCGCACCCTCTTTCTCCCCGCCCACCGTGTTTCCACCCTGGCGACGCTCGGCAGACCGGTCCACATCGCCCCCCACCACCCAGTCCAGCGCACCACTCTGAACATGGCGGACTTTGCCTTTGATCTGGGCCCCCATGCCCTGGAAATCACGCTGGAGGCCCACCCATTTGGCATTGGTCTGGTACTGCAGGTTGTCACGCGTACCGGCATAGGCACGCCATTGCATGTGCAAATCAGGATGGAATTGATGCTCAAGCACCAGCCCCAATTGGTTTTGCTGAACCGACTTGCGCGTCCGGTTGGTGACCGCACCGGCACCCGCTTGCTGCGGATCGGCCAGCCACTGCGCCGCCGTCAAACCCAAGGGGTCTTGCGCCTCTGGCATGTCAAACAGGTTGGCCACCAGTTTCAAACGGGTGTCTTCCTGTAATTGCGCCGTGAGCACGCCATTGAACTGTTGGCGCTTGGCTGCGCTGTTCTGGCGGTAGCCGTCCACCTCAAAGCGGCTGTAGTCGGCCACGATGCCGACCTGGCCCATGCGGCCACTGAGCTGCACGTCATGCCGCTGAAGGCCATAGGACCCGAAAGTGGTGGAGACATCGGCTTGTGGCAGAGCACCCGCCTCGCGCGTGAAGGTCTGAATCACGCCCCCAGACGCGTTGCCATAGAGTTGCGCCAGCGGACCGGTCAGCACTTCAATGCGATCCGCCGACGTCAGGCTCACCGTGGAAGCCTGCCCTTGACCGTCAGGGGTCGTGGCCGGGATACCGTCGGTGATGAGGCGGATGCCGCGCAAACCAAAGGCCGCGCGCGAGCCGAAGCCTCGGATCGAAATCTGCAAATCCTGTGCGTAGTTGTTCCGGTTCAAGGCCACCACGCCAGGTGTTTGTGCCAACGCTTCAGACAGGTTGACTTGCGCGCCCGCGTTGCGAATGGCCTCGCCATCCACCACGCGCAAAGAGGCCGGTGCATCAAACTGCTTTTGTGCAAGTCGCCCCGTTTGCACCAAAACATCTTGGTTGCCAGCGGCTTCCTGGGCCTGCGCAGCGCGCGTCAGCAGGCCCCAACACACCGAGCCCCAACCCAATGAAAGCAACACCAAGGAAATGTGCGTTCTCTTCATAGCGATCTCCCCATCCATATCAAGGTGCCACCAGGGTCAGACCCCGATCGCGGTACATCGCCAGCAAGCGGCCATCGGCACGCACTTTTTGCAGCGCCCCTTCCAGCGCCTGGGCCAGTTGTTTGTGGCTTGACTTGACCGCCATGCCGATGGGCCACCCGTTGTCGGCCAGTCCGGGCAAGGTCAGTTGCGTCAGGCCAAAGCCTGCCGCTGGACGCGCGGAAGCGCGCAAGGCGGTTTCGGCCTGGGCGCGGCTGACGTAAGCCGCCACCGCATCGCCTTGGATCACGGCCTGCGCGGCGTCGATGCCCGAGTGGTACATCTTGACTTGGGCGCGCAATCGCCCGCCACCAAAACCGATCAAGGTACTGGCCGCCCCACTGCCCCGCTCGGCCGCCAGCGGCAGGCCTTGCAGATCCAAACCCGACTGGAGCGCAGGCAGGCGGTCCAACGCATGAAAGACCACCAACACTTCGCGTGCGTACGGCGCAAAGATCAAGCTTTGGCGGTTTTCTGTCATGAGGAATTTGTCCACCGGCACATGCAACATGACATCGGCCGGGCCATAGCCAAGGTAGTGGCCTTTCCAGACCATGTTGCGCAGATCGTCGTCCATTTTTTCGCCCGCATCGAACGGCAACAAACTCAGTTTGAGGCCCATCTCGCTCGCCAAGGCCTGCGCCAGCGCCACGTCCACGCCGCCCATCTCCTGACCTTTGCCATCGGAATATGGCGCGTTGTCTTTGTAGACCGCCACCTTCAGCAGGCCGCCGGCACGCACTTTGTCCAGATCAAACAACTCTTGCGCCTGCACCAGGCTGGCCCCCAGGCCAAACGCACTGCCCGCGCACGTCCAGGCGGCGGTCTTGAGCCATTGGCGGCGCGTGGGCTCGGTCAAAAAGATCGGGCGGTCACCTTGTGTTTGCATGAAGTCTCCAGTTGTTTTTTGTGGTCGTTCGCGCGGGTCGGCTTATTTCTCGCGGCGGGTTTCCAGGTAGGTGCGAATGGCCCAGATGGCTTCCTGACTCAGCGTGGCCTCAAAAGGCGGCATGTACACACGCCCATCGCGGGTACGCCCACGCCGCACGGTGGCCACGTAGTAATCGTCCATTTCGGCCAAGCAGGCATTTTTCTTTGGCACATCGGCCATGCCGGTGCAATCGGCATCCATCTTGCGCAGATCGGGCGCAATGCCGCCCGAGATGGCTTCCAGACCGTGGCAGCGTGCGCAGTTCTGGTTGTAAGCCGAGGTGCCAATGCGCAAGGCCTCTTTGGCGGCGGGGCCACTGCTGTAAGGGTTGCTGGGCAACCATTTGGCCCCCAGTTGCGGCAAGGTCTTGGTGTCCACGGCCTGTGGCGTGACATCGCCATGGGCCCACAAGACGGTGCTGGCCAAGGCCAGTCCGCCGGCGATCAGGGTGGTGCGCAAGCGGCGACGAAGAGAAAGAGTGGTGTGCATGAAGTGAACTCGTTGGGGTTGCATCGTGCACAAGGACTGGCAAATAGCGTGCCATGCCAGCCACTGTTGCAAATCAGGGCATCAGGCCCAAATGGCACACCCCGTGCTCATCCTGTGCACGCCCCCAATGGCCACGTGTTTCAAAACGAGACACTTTTGAACCCTTGGCCAGCAGCCCAGCCACATCTGCACGCTCCAGAACTGGCCAGTGTTTTGCATGTGTTGAGAAACGACACACTTTGAAACAGGAGAACACCCTTGCGTCAACCACCAGAAAGTTTGGAACCTGAGCATCGGGTTTATGCCTGTTCTCGTGAACCGGTGAATCCACAAGAATCAGAGGCACTGCACGACCCCCTGTGGGCCGTGACAGATCCGTCAGGAGACCCCATGCTCAGCATGCCCACGCGCACCCCGACCCATCCTGGAATTGATGCGCTCAACAGTGATCGCCATCGGCACCTGATTCAGGCGTCGCATGGGCGCAGCCATTCATTTGGCCTGGACGCCATGGGCAAACCCGATTTTTCGCCCTTGCCACAGCGCGACATCGCATGCGCGCGCGATGAAAACCGCCTGCTCTACCAACACGCCAGTCCGGTGATGGAAACGCTCTACGAGCAAATCGCCAACACCCACAGCATGGTGCTGCTCACCTCCAGCAACGGCCTGATCCTGCACTCGTTGGGCGACGCCGACTTTCTAGAAAAAGCCTCACGGGTGGCCCTCATGCCGGGCGTGGAATGGTCTGAAAAAAACCGGGGCACCAACGCGATCGGCACGGCGCTGACCGAAGGCCAACCCCTGGTGGTGCACGGGCGCGACCACTATTTGAAAGCCAACCAATTCCTGACCTGCTCATGCACCCCTATTTTTGATCCCTACGGCAAAGTCATGGGCGCGCTGGATGTGACCGGCGACGAACGAAGCTACCACCAGCACACCATGGCGCTGGTGCGCATGTCGGCGCAGATGATCGAAAACCACATGTTCGAGAATGTGTTTCCCGACGCCATGCGCATCCACTTCCACTCGCGCCCGGAGTTTCTCAACACCCTGGTCGAGGGCATCGTGGTCTTCACGCTGGACGGCCGCTTCCAGTCGGCCAACCGCAGCGCCCAGTTCCAGCTCGGGCTGTCGGTCAACGCGATGCAAGCGCACACCTTCTCGTCCTTGTTCAGCCAGCCGGTCTCCCAATTTCACGACCGCTTGCGCCATGCCGCCGGGCAACCCGTCAGCCTGTGCATGCACAACGGCGTGTCGGTGTTCTGCCAGGCCCGGCTCAAATCCACCCATGCCTGGTTCAATGGCGTGCGCGACACCCACAACGCGGCACAAGCGCAACACCCGGCCGAGCCCCCTGTGCCCACACCGGCCACCCGGGCCACGACGGTCGCAGCCGCTGGCCGCGCCAGCCTGTCGAGCCTGCACTACCTCAACACCGGCGACCCGCAAATTGCGGCCGTGCTGCACAAGTTGCAACGGGTGCAGGGCAGCGACATCCCGATCATGATCCTGGGCGAGACCGGCACCGGCAAAGACATCCTGGCGCAGGCGATTCACAACGACTCGGCCCGCGCCCGCCGCCCGTTCGTCTCCATCAACTGCGCCTCGATCCCGGAAACCCTGATCGAATCGGAACTGTTTGGCTACGAAGAAGGGGCCTTCACCGGAGCCAAACGCCGTGGCGCGCCCGGCAAGATCCAGATGGCCCATGGCGGCACCCTGTTCCTGGACGAGATTGGTGACATGCCCACGCAGTTGCAAGCGCGTTTGCTGCGCGTGCTGCAAGAGCGGCGCGTGACGCCACTGGGCTCGGGCAAGGAATACGACGTGGACGTGATGCTGATTTGCGCCACCAACAAAAACCTCAAGGCCTTGATCGCCCAGAACCAGTTCCGTGAAGACCTGTATTACCGGCTCAACGGCCTGGTGGTGCGTCTGCCTGCCCTGCGCGAGCGTTCCGATTTTGAAGTCGTGGCCAACAAGATCTTGCTCAACCTCTGCGAGCCCGGACAAAAAATCTGCATCTCCAACGCCGTGATGGCCTTGTTCCTGCAATTTCGCTGGCCAGGCAACTTTCGCCAGTTGCACAACCTGCTGCGCACCGCCGTGGTCATGGTGGGCCACAGTGGCGAAATCGGTCTGGAACATCTGCCCGATGACTTTCTGGAAGAAGTGCAACAACAGCCCTTGCGCAGATCACCACCCGAACCCCTGCCCTGCGAAGAGGCCGCCTTGTGCATGCCACTGCCAAGCGACACCGCATCCCGCATGCCCGCCGCCGCATCGCCTGCGCCCACCTTCCTGGGCAGCCCTGTTTTCCAGGTACCCGCGCGGCCCGAAGAACATGCCCCGTTGCCGCCCACGCCCCTCGCCACGTCGGTCAGCAAGGGCGCCCCCCGCCTGCAAGATGTGGCACTGCAAGCCATGACCGATGCCTTGCGGCAATGCCACGGCAATGTGTCTGCCGCCGCCAAGTTGCTGGGGGTGTCGCGCAACACCATTTACCGCAAGAAAGACCACCTACCGGGCGACGTCTGGGACTGAACCGCATGACGCGGGCCAGGCTTGGCGCTCCAGCCAGAGCAGTTCGGCCTCACGCCAGGCGCGCAGTTGATTGAACAGGTGCTGCTGACGCCAGGCGGGGGCATCTTTGGCCTCCGGTGCAGGCCAGTGCGCTGGCACGCTCAGGCCCTGCACGCCTTCAGACTCTGACTGCCCCTGCTCCAGCCTGCGCCAGGCGTGGCCCAACAGCCCGCACAGGTAGTCGCGCTGCCGTTGCAACACCGGCAGCACCTGTTGCGGCCCGGCCACCACATGCTGACCAATCAACCAATCCGGCTGCATGGCCTGCAGCCGATCGAGCGCCTGCAACCAACCCAACACACGGCCCTGCGCCAGCACCGGCCAGCGCCCATCCACCAGCCCGCCCGCCAGCACAATCCCCGGCTCCATCGCCTCGCCCTTGTGCACACCGCCATCTTGGCGCTGGCCATCGCGGGTGCCCCGTGACCACAACACCAAATCACTTTCGGTGTGCGCCTGCGGCATCTCGATCACCTGCCACAGACGGCCACCGGCTTGCAGACTTTGTCCGTCGTGCAGCGTGTGTGAAGGCAAAACGATGCGTGTCCCTTGCATGGCCTGTGCGCCAAGGTCTTCCCGCAGGGCGGCCTGACAGGCGGCGCAGCGTTTTTGCATGGCCCGCGCCGTGCCGGGCAAAGCCCTGACCGGCAACCGAAAGGCGCTGTTGGCCAACACCTGTTCGGCATGGGCATGGGTGTTGACCAAGCCCGTCACCCGCGCCTGCCACTGGCATAGCAAAGTGTTTTTCAGTGCCTGCCCCACGCGCCGGGTCGGCCCGGGGTCCACCACGGTCACTTCGCGCCCCGACCCCGACCCCGACCTCAATCCCAGCACCACCGTGGTGGCCAATCGGGCGGGTCGCTCCGGTGTCCAGGTCGCCCCAGCCAGCGCAGGCCACTGCCCATGCACCACCGCCACACCGGGCACCACGGTCTGAAGCGACACCCCTTCCGAGGGCGCGCACACTGGCGTGGCCACGCTCGCTGGCACGGCCTGCCCTGACCACGCCGACCCCATCCACACCCAACCCAGCCACACAGCCACCCACGCGCAGCGCCAGAGGCGGCCTCGTCTTGTCATAACGCAACACCTCCACTGCTCCAAACTGGAACACCCAGGGTCGCCACCGTCTGGACTACGGGGCAGAAGGGGGCAGAAGGCGTCAGCAATCGGAAAAACAGGTGGCACTTTTGTTGCTCGTTGAAAAAATGGGCACACCCATGCCGGGCATGTTCACCCCTGCAGCACTTGGCATGCCAACCCCACGCCTGGAGACGATCACACGCATGAACACACCCACCCCTCCGGCCAGTCACGGGCACCTGCGCATGTGGGGTGCCTTGTTGGTGCAACGCTTGCCCGGCGTTTCGCAGCGCAGCCTGTCGTTGGAACAGGCCCCACAGGGGCTCTTTTTGTTGTGGCTGTCTTTCATGGGTTTGCTGGTTTTTGGTGCCAGCGTCATGGCCCAGCACGGTCTGTGGCAACGGCTGGTGCAGGCCGACCCCACGGGCCTGACGATCGCCATCGTGCTGCTGTTCATCGCCTGCTCGCTCTGGGCGGGTGCGCGCAGCTGGCAGCTGGGCCGGCAGTGGCAGGCACTGCACTCGCCTTGCGGCCCTGCCAACTGGGCGGCCGACTACCTGAGCGCCCGCGCGCACCCCGCCACCGACATGCGCGTATGGCAACAAGTGCTGAATGACCGCGCGCACGGCCCGCAAGAGATGGCCTGGTGGCTCAACGGCATCCAACTCAAGTTGGGTCTGCTGGGCAAGGTGATCGGTTTTTCAGTGCTCGCTTTCGAGCTGGGTCGCATGGACGGCTTCGACCCGCAACAGTCGGCTCAGATGCTCAAAAGCCTGACAGGGGGCCTGGGCATCGCACTGCTGACCACCATCACCGGCCTGACGGCCAACATCTTGCTGGGCTTGCAACTGATGCGCATTGACCGCTTTGCCGATGGCCTGGTGGCCGAAATCCTCACCCGTGGCGAAGCCCAGGCCATGACCGCCCCACCCGACAAGGCCCGCGCATGAGCATCGGACGCAGCACGCGTGACACCGAAACCGATCCGTTTTACGACATGTTGTTCAACATGCTGATCGCCTTCGTCTTTTGCTTTGTCATCGCGCTGCTGTCGTTCAACCCGCAGGCCAAAAAGGCGGGCGATGTCCCGGCCAAAGCCGAATTCATGATCACCGTGTCCTGGCCCGACGACAACCCCAACGACCTGGACGCCTGGGTGCAAGAGCCCGGCGGCAAGGTGCTGTGGTTTCGCCAGCGCGATGTGGGCCTGTTGCATCTGGACCGCGATGACCGGGGCGACAAGAACAACGCGGTGGTGGTGAATGGCAAAACCATCACCAGCGCCGCCCGGCAAGAGATCGTGACCCTGCGCGGACTGGTGGCGGGCGAGTACGTGGTCAATGCCCACTATTACGAAAGCCGCAACCAATTGCCCGTCGACGCCACGGTGACCGTGGTGAAGATCAACCCGCAAGCCGAAATCGTCTTCACCGGGACCCAGCAACTCACGGCCAAAGGCGAAGAGCGCACCCTGGTGCGTTTTTCCATCGACGACCACGGCCAGATCCTCGACCTGAACACACGCCCCAAACCCATCGTGATGCGCTCGGGCATCTGAACCTCTTGAAGCACCCCCATGATCTTGACCACCACCTCTGAACTGCTCTGGCTGGGCCTGACCTACGCCCTGCTCGCCTTCTTGCTGCTGTGCCTGTGTCTGGCCACGCGCTGGCACTGGCTTGTCAAAGCCGTCATGGTGCTGGTGGTCAGTGGCTTTTTTCTGTTGCACAACCAAGTGCTGCGCGGCATCGCGGGCTGGCCTGCCGACGATGCGCTGCCCGCGCGCTTCGTCTTGCTCTCGGCCGTGTTCGACGAGCCCAGCGCGGTACGCCACCACCCGGGAGCGATCTACATCTGGGTCAATGAACTCCAGGACCACCAGGCACTGGCGTTGCCCCGCGTGCACCGCCTGCCTTATGAAAAAGACCTGCACCGCATCCTCGGCGATGGCATCAAGAAAGCACGCGACGGCAACACCCAGATCGGCACAACCGAGCCGCGCCGGGGCCAGGGCAGCTTGCCCTGGTTGCGGCCGGGCAGCGATGACAAACCCCAGATCAAACTCAGCGACCTGCCGCGCGCGCAGTTGCCCGAAAAATGATGCCCATGAAACTTTTTGGATGGGCTAGCGCATCGCTGTGTGCTGTTGTGCTCAGTGCCTGTTCGCCCCAGATGGGCCCCGATTGGTTTCCACTGCGTGCAGGCGACGTCACGCACTATGAAGTGCACTACAACCCAGAGGCGGGCAAAGACGATGAAGTCTGGACCTTGCGCACCCGCGAGCCGGTACTTTGGCAGGGCCAGACCCATGCTGTGCGCCACCACTCGCAAGGCGTGGCCTATTTATTTCAAGTGGATGCGCAAGGCGTACGCCGGGTCGCCCATCAAACCGACATCGACCCCAACCCGCTGCCCGAGGAGTCCGCCATGTGGGTGCTCAAAGCCCCCTACCAAACGGGGACCGAATGGACCACGACCACCGTACCCTATTTGCTGATGCGAAAAAACGAGTACCCGCGCGACCTCCGGTACACCCACAAAACCACCATGACCTGGCGGATCGTGTCCAACAAGGAGCAGCTCAAGCTGGGCAGCGGCGAGGTTTTGGCACCCTGTCTGCATGTGGTCGGGGAGGCTTTTTTGAACCTTTACACCGATCCGGTCAACGGTTTCACTGATGTGCCTCTGACCAGCCACGAGTGGTACTGCCAAGGCCAGGGCTTGGTCAAGTTCACCCGCGAGGAAAAAGTGCTTGCCGGTTTTTTAACCGGCGGTACTTTGACGGCTGAGCGCATGCGCTGATCGGACAGGCACCCACCGTCCCCGGCCTGTTACTCGATGCGCAATTTGCGAATCCAGCGGGCATCGGGCGCAAAGGGCTCACTGTCTGCCGGACCATAGGGCGGCTGGTCGAGTCGGTCTGGCGGGGCGCTGATGAGGTTCAGGTCCACCGCCTGCGGCAGTCCCTCCAAACCGGTGGGCGTCATGCGCCAACGGTAAATGATGCCGTTCCACAGCTTGGCACCGAAGTCCTCGGGTTTTTTGTAAAGGAACAGCAGGTTGTGGTCTAGCCACTGCCAATTGTCCAAAGACACCGTGGCCGGATTGGCGTAGGGGTATGGCACATGGCACGTCACCTCCAACGCCGCCGCCAAACACTTGAACTCACGCATCGACAAAAAATGGTCCCGCATCACGGCGTGGTCCATGCGCACGCGGATTTTTGCTTGGCCAGCACCAGCGGGCGTGAATTCAACATGGCCAATTCGGGTTTGTTGACCCTCGCGCGTTTCGGCTACAAGAAACTTTTCACCCTGCAGCACGAAGGCCTGAACCTTGGGTTGCAGCAATATCAATCCACACAGCATCCCCCCAATGGCTGCATTGCGTTTTATCAGCATGCCTTGTTCCTCCCGTTTTTCCCTCGGGCCACCCCGTGCCCCCCTCTAGCGACAACCCCAACCATGGCGGTAGGGGCGTTTAGCGCAGGCCCATGACGTTCAGGGCCGCCGCGTCAGATCAGAGCTTGCTTGCCAAGATGTACTCAGCCACGGATTTCAGATCATCCTGGCTCATGCCTCGGTGGGCAGGCATGGCAACGCGGCCCCACTTGCCTTTGGAGCCGTTCTGTATCGATTGCACCAATGTGGCTACGGTATCTTTGTCATTGCGGTATTTGTCCGCCACGCTCACAAAGGCCGGACCCACGATTTTTTCATCTTTGGCATGGCAGGACAGGCAGCCGTTGTCTTTGAGCACGGCTTGCGCATCCGCCGCTTGCGCCAGTCCGGCTGCGGCCCAGCTCAGGGCCCACAGCACGAGACTTTGTCGGGTTTTCATGTTCATGTCTTTCTTTCAGGCCAATGAATCCGCATTCACGTGTTGCTTTCGCCAGATGCTTGCGAGGGCACTGGCAAAAAAAGAGCAGCCGCCTGCCTGTGCGCAGAAGACTGCTCTTGTTCTTGGCCCTCAGCACAACGCCATGACAGGCCTTGCACTGTGGGCTGTGCCTCTGGTGTGATCGCTGACAGGGCCCCCCTGAAGGGCACCGTCAGAAAATCACTTCATCAACTTGAAGGTCCAGACGGAGCCGCCTTGTTCGAGGAAGTTGACCTTCTTGGCCACTTCCCCCCCCCACAACGGCACCGCACCACCCCAGCCGGAGACCACGGACACATACTGGTCGTTGCCTTCTTTCCAGGTGATGGGGGGCGCGACGATGCCCGAGCCGGTCTGGAACTGCCACACCACTTTGCCGGACTTGGCGTCAGCGGCTTTCAGGTAACCCTCTGGCGTGCCCCAGAACACGAGGTCGCCAGCCACCAGCACACCACCCCACAGCGGTGCTTCGTTCTTGACTTCCCACTCGATCTTGCCGGTCTTGGGGTTCACAGCGCGCAAGGCACCGATGTAGTCGTCATACAAAGGCTTGATGGTGAAACCCGCGCCCAGGTAGGCCGCCCCTTTTTTGTAGGTGACAGGCTCGTTCCAAATTTCCATGCCCCATTCGTTGGTGGGCACATAAAACAGTTGGGTCTTGGGGCTGTAAGCCATGGGCATCTGGTTCTTGCCACCCAAGAAGCCCGGGGCTGCGAACACCGACTTGCCCTTTTGACCATCCCCACCCGTGCCGGTGGGGTCCCCAGGTCGGTTCTCGGGCACGAAGTTGGGACGGCCTGTTTTCAAGTCGATGCCGTTGGCCCAAGTGGTCTTGGTGACAAAGGGGAACGCGTTGATGAGCTTGCCGGTGGCGGCATCGTTGACATAAAAGTAACCGTTCCGATCGGCCTTGCCGCCGACGCGTTGGCCATCCATGTCGAAGGTGATGAATTCGTTCACCCCGTCAAAGTCCCAACCGTCGTTGGGGGTGTTCTGGTAATGCCACTTGATCTGGCCCGACTTGACATCGATGGCCACGGTGGATGTGGAATACAGGTTGTCACCCTTGCGCAAATGGCTGTTCCAGGGGCCAGGGTTGCCGGTACCGAAATAGGCCAGGCCGGTCTTGGCGTCGTAGGTGCCGCCCAACCAGGTGGCTGCGCCGCCGGTCTTCCAGGTGTCGCCCGGCCAGGTGGCGTTGGTGGTGCCAGAAATGCCGTTTTCCTTGCCGTCCTTGTAGCCCATGTGGCCTTCGACCGTGGGACGTGACCAGACCATCTTGCCGGTCTTGGGGTCGCGTGCTTCGACACGGCCCACCACACCAAATTCACCACCGGACACGCCGGTCAGCAGCAGGCCGTCGGCAATCAAGGGGGCCGCTGTGTAGCTGTAGCCCGCAGCGTAGTCATCGATCTTCTCGCGCCACACCACCTTCCCGGTGTTCTGGTCGAGTGCGACCAGTTGCGCGTCCAGCGTGCCGAAAATGACCAGGTTGTCAAACAAGGCGGCGCCCCGGTTGATCACATCGCAGCAAGGCATGATGCCTTCGGGCAAGCGGTGCTCATATTTCCAGAGTTTTTTGCCGCTCTTGGCATCGACCGCAAAGATGCGCGAATACGAGGCCGTGACAAACATTTTGCCGTTGTGCACCAGGGGCTGCGATTGCTGCCCGCGTTGCTTTTCACCCCCGAAGGACATGGACCACACGGGCACCAGCTTGCTGATGCTCTTGGCATTCACATCGTTCAAGGGCGAAAAACGCTGCCCTTGTGTGCCCAGGCCCCAAGACAGGACGTCGTTGGTGGTGGCGGCGTCTTTGCCGATCATGTCGTTGGTGACTTGCGCCCCCGCTTGTGCGGCGGCCATCGTGACGAGCAGGCTGAATAGTTTGAGTTTCACAGTGATGTCTCCTGGTACAGGCAAAGCATGGATGAATGTGTGAACGACGCACCAGGTCCAAAGCGCACCCGGCGGGCATCGTGCCCGCACACAGTGGCAAATAACGTGCCATCCACCACGCCCCCTTGGCGGCCAGAAAAGATCCGGAATTACCCTGATGAATGTGCGCGCCATGCGGCCATCGGCAAGGTCGCTGCAACAGCCCACGCTGTGCCCTGTTCAACTTTGGATCACTGGCCTGTGACAGCTGGAGCAGTTTGCAATGGAAACTGTTCGATCTCATAGCGCGGGTACAAGGTGGTGACATTGCGCACGTACTCGGGACGCAAGGCCGCCCAGCGCACAAACCGCTCGGGAATGGGCAAGCGCAACACTTCAGAAATGTCCAGGCCCTGCGCCGCACTGGTTTGCAAGCGCTCGTGCAACCATTGCAACCAGTCCAGCGTCTGGTCCACCCCGTGCGTGCCGGTGTGCACGGGGCCATGGCTGGGCACCACGGTCTTGACCCGGCCTTGCAGGATCCATTGACGGATTTCATGCAAACTGGCCAGCCATTGCGGCAGGTGGGCGTGGGGCAAGGTGGGCACCCGGTCAGCGAACACCAGGCCACCTGCAAACAGCACGCCGGTGGTGTGATCGATCAACACGAGGTCATCGCTGGTGTGGCCTTGCAGGCGCACCCATTCCAGCGCATGGCCGCCCCAGTCGAAGCGCATGGGCTGCACATCCTCACGGGCAGGTCGGAACTCGGTGCCGCGCATCCAGTCACCGCACAGACGGTACAGATTGTCTTCATACGCCTTGCCCTCTGCCTGCATGCCGACACGGCTGCCGGGCAAGGCAGCGGTGGGCACATCGCCCCAGGCCTGGTTGCCCAGAAAGTAGTCCGGATGCAAATTGAGGTTGACCACGCGCCGCACGGGCTGCTCCACCACGCGGCTCAACGCGGCACGCTGCTGCGCACCATACAGGCGTGATGGGCCGGTGTTGAGCACCAAGGTGCCCGCGGCCGTGCTGACAAAACCGGTGTTGATGATGTTGCAGCCATTGGCGCGGCTGAAGTCATCCACTGCGCCTTCGATCACCCAGGTGCCGGGCGCAATTTGGCGCGCTTGCAACTGGTAATCGAGCCGCGCCGCATCGACCGCCCAGACGGTGGCGCTCCACCCCAGCAGGAGCCACACGCCAGCCCACCGCATCGGCCTGGCGGTCATGCGCTCACCTGCGCGTCAATGCGGTTGCCATTGTTGTCCCGCCCTGTCAGCTGCCAGGGCCCGTGCACGGTGTCGCCCAGCTCCAGGGTCAACAGCGGGTTTTCCGAGACCGGCTCGTGCAAGTTCAAACGCCAGAGGGTCTGATCCCGGGCATCGCGCAAAACCAATTGCTCCAGGTGAAAGGCCGGAATACCCGCCACCAGCCCGGTGTCCATCGGGTGCATCACGCGCAAGCGCAAACGTGTGCCGCCCTCGATCACGTTGCGAAAGACACGCCCCTGTACCTGCCCAAGCGTGCGACTCCAAGAACCATCGGCCCGCGTGAGGCCGGGCACGGTGCAGCCGCCACCTGCGGCATTCACCCAGGTCTGGCCCACATACCAGCGGCCATCGCGGGTGCGCACCAGGGCCCGCACCGGCGACCCCTGTTCCATGCGAAAGCGAAAAGCCAGCACCGGCCAGCAAGCCAGCGGCTCAAAGTCCAGGATGTGCTGGATCGGATTGCGGTCGGCCACCAACCGGATCAGCGCGATCGGTCCGGCCGAACGCGCCAAGGCCCGGGCGTCGACAAAAATCGGCACATTCATCGCGTCTTCAGCGAATTCGGGCCCTTTGACCGCGATGCCATCGCTGAACTGCCAGGGTGCCGCACCGATGTGTTTCTTCTGCAGCACCGGCCACTGCATCGACCCCAAGGGATCGCCCCCGGTCGGGTCGGCCGACTGCGCCCAGGCAGGCGCTGCAGCCAACGCGCCCAAGCCCGCAAGAACCTGACGCCGTGTCCAGTCTGTGTGCATGTCCGTCTCCATTCGCTTCAGGCTGCGCCGCGCTGGCGCATCCAGCCGCGTTGCGGGTCATAGCCACGCACGGCCAGCGCAAAAAAGAGCAGCGTGCACACCGTGCCCACTGCCCAGCCCAATCCATACGTCTGTCCATGCAATGCAAAGCGCAGGGTCTCCACCGCCTGGGTGAACGGGTTCCACTGCGCCAGCCGGTAAAGCCATGCGGCCCCGGCTTCTTCAAACTTCCACAAGGGGTACAAAGCCGAGCTGATGAAAAACATCGGAAAGATCACGAAGTTCATCGCCCCGGCAAAGTTTTCCAACTGGCGCACGTACACCGACAGCACCAACCCCATAGAAGCCATCAACACCGCCGCCAGCACCATCGCGGGCAAGGCCTGCAAGGCATGCAGGGGCAACACATCCACCCCCAGCGCCCAAGCCACCATCAGAAAAACCACCATCTGGAACACCGACAGGCTGGTGCCCGCCAGCAGCTTGAACGCCAGCAACCAGGCCCGGTTGAGCGGCGCCGTCAGCAACAGCCGCATCAGGCCCATCTCGCGGTCATAGACCAGCGACAGCGAGCTTTGCATGCCGTTGAACAGCGCGATCATGCCCAGCAGCCCCGGCAGCATGTACACCTTGTATTCAATGTAGGTCTCGTAGGGCGGGATGATGGCCACCCCGAACACATTCTGGAAACCCGTGGCAAACACCACGAACCACAACAGCGGCCGCACCAGCGCCGACGCCAGCCGCGCGGGCTGGCGCAAAAATTTGTGAATTTCTCGCCCCACCACCGCACGCAAGGCGCGCAGCAGGTGCAGCCCCCGTGCCGCAGGCGCCTGGGGGGACTGAGGGGAAGGGGGAGCGCTCAGGGTTTGGCTTGGCATGGGCTTTCTTTTTCATCGACACCCAGGGTGTCCAAAACTTCGGTCGGGTGCAAAACACCGTCCAACGGGGCGGTGCCGGCCACACCGTCCACATGCGCGAGGAACACCGGCTGGCGCAACTGGCCATCCCAGGCCCGAAACGACAAACGCGGCCCCTTGGCCCCATCCACAAACACCTGCCCACTGCGCAGCCGGCGCGCCTGCTCGGGCAAGGGGGCTTGGCTGTGTTCGCTCACCAGCGCCGCCACGGATTTGACCGCCACCCAGGCCGCCCAGTCTTGTCCGACCATTGGCCGTTGTGCCAGACGGCCAAAGCGGCGGTTGACCTGCGGGCCGCCGTTGCGCTCCCACTGCGGGTGCCAGGCCAGGGCCACCAGGCCATTGGCCCCCACCACGGGACGCGGCTGCTGGGTCGCATAGGGCAAGGTTCGGGCAAATTCACCATCGGCATCCAGCACGGCCACCACATCGTGGTTGCGGTCATTGGTCAACAGTCGGGGGTTGGCCAAGTCGCGTTCACGCGGATCGCCCGAGAGCTTGAACACCTTGGTGTCCACGGTCTTGATGCCATAGCGTTTGGCGGCACGTTGCCAGGCCTCAGCCTGGCGTTGGTCGGCTGGGTCACCGCCTTGCAACACCAGCGCATGGCGCCATGAACGCGCGGCCAGGTACTGCGCCATCGCATCGCTGAACATGCTTTGGCTGGGGTAGGTGTGAAACAACAGGGCCGCACACTGGCTGCCCCGCAACACGTCCGCGGGGGCACTGGCATTGAACAGCAAGGCGCTGTGGCCCGCCGCCTGCACCGCTTGTGCAAACTGGGCCTCAGGCACATCCAACACCCAATAGGCCACGCGCTGGGCTTTGAGTTGCTGCAACACCTTGCCCAGTTCAGCGGCGTTGCTGGCGGTCGCCTCCAGCACCTTGAGGGCATGGCCTGCGGCACGCAAACCCACCTCGGCATCGGCCGCCCCAAGTTGCGTGGCGTGCCACAGCCGCCCCGCCGGATGCCCGGGGTAATGGCGCTCCAGGCGGCGACTTTGGTAACGGGGATCGTCCTGCAGCGACACCAACGCCACCGTGTGCGTGGCCGCCTGCGCCACAGGCACGGCAAGCAGACACGCGAGCAACGCGCCCCCCATGCGGCGACCGGACTTGCCCATCATGGCCCCACCAGCGGGGTGTGGGGCACACGGCCCGCCGCCACGGTGCGGATCGCTTTGCCCGCCTGGGTGTCCACCAAGGTCATGTCGTCCGACAAACCGTTGGTCACGTACAGCCATTTGTCATCCTGGCTCAGCGCGAGGCCCCAGGCGCGCTTGCCCGCCAGCACGGTGCGCCGGACCTGGCGCGTGGCCACGTCGACTTCGGCCACATGGTTGGCACGGCCCAGGCTGACCCAGGCGGTCTTGCCATCGCGTGTCATGACCACGCCCACCGGGGTGATGTCACTGGCCCGCATGCCCTGAATCTGAAAAAGGACACGGCCTTTGACCGCCTGCGTGGCCGTGTCAATGACGGACACACTGGCGCTCAGTTCATTGCTGACCCAGATTTCACGCCCATCGGGCGAGGCGGCAAAGCGGCGCGGGCGGTTGCCAACCTGGATGTCCTTGACGATTTTCTTGCTGACCAGATCGATCAGGTGAACCACATTGGCTTCTTCGGACGTGACATAGGCAAATTTGCCGTCCCGCGTGACCAACACGCCTTCGGGTTCGCCACCGGTCTTGATCTGGAAAAGCGGTTTGCGGGTCGTCAGATCGACCGCCGCCAGCACACCGTCGTCTTCGCTGGACACATAGGCCACCTTGCCGTCCGGGCTCAGGTCAAAAATTTCAGGGCTGTCGGCCAAGGGCACGGTGTCGACCATCTTGCCGCTGGCGCGGTCCACCACGCCCAGTTGGTTGCTGTCGCCGCAGCAGACATAGATCTTCGACCGGTCTGGACTGAACAGCATGTGGCGAGGGCGCTTGCACACCTCGATCTTGGACAGGAGCTTGCCCGCCGCATCAAACACCAGCACCTTGTTGTCCTTCTCGGACGAGACATACACCGTCTGGGCCTGCGCTGCGCCAGCACACGCCAGCACCGCCGCCATGGCCAGGACACGCCACGCCTGAACACACCACGCTTGAACATTTGGCAGTGGCGATTTTTTTGATTGCATCGGTCCGTTCTCCTGAGTGGCATGGCGAGTGTTCCGTTTTGACACAGTCCACCCACCCTGCTTTCATTTTTGCAAGAGCTGTGCCTGCACCCAAGCGCCACCACACCACCACCTGGACGCATGGGCACACCGCAATACAAACAGCAGCCCCCATGCCAGACCGGCGCTGGCGTGCATTTTGCTAACCAGCCTTGCATGATGTCCTTGCGAAAACCCACCCCCTCGCTGGCACGCCGCCAATGGTTGAAACACACCGCGGCCCTCGGCCTGTCGGCCTTGCCCCTGTGGGCGCGGGCCCAGAACGGCTGGCCCCAAAAGCCGATCCAACTCATCGTGCCCTGGCCTGCAGGCGGCGGCACCGACCTGAGCATCCGGGTGCTGGCCGAAGAGGCGGGGCACCGGCTGGGACAACCGGTGGTGGTGATCAACCGCCCGGGCGCTGCGGGCACGATGGTGGCCCCACTGCTCAAGGCCGCCACGCCCGACGGCCACACCATTGGCCAACTGCCCTTGCCGGTGCTGCGCCATGCGTTGATGAACAAAGTGCCCTGGGACCCGCTGACCGATCTGAGTGCCATCCTCCAGATTTCGGGCACCACCTTTGGCCTGTTGGTGCCCACCCAAAGCCCCTGGCAAAAAGTGCAAGACCTGCTGGAATGGGCCCGCACACATCCCAGTGAACTCATGCTGGGTTCCACCGGCATGGGCTCCACCCCCCACCTGGCGATGGAAGACCTGCTGGGCGCCCAAAACATCCTGTACACGCATGTGCCCTTCAAGGGCACCACCGACCAGATGCTGGCCCTGGCCAGCGGCAACATCATGGCCGGCATGAACTCGACCGGCTTTGCCCCTTGGGTCGAACAAGGCAAGCTGCGCCTGCTGGCCGTGTTCAGCGAACAGCGCAGTGCGCGCTGGCCGCAGGTGCCCACCATGAAGGAGTTGGGATTTGCCCAAGCGGTTTACCACTCGCCCTGGGGCTTGGCGGCTCCGGCAGGCACACCGCCTGCCGTGCTGGCCCTGCTGCACGACGCCTTCAAGGCCGCCATGTTCAGTCCGCGCCACCTGGCCGAGCTGCAGCGCTACGACCAGGAGGCCAGCTACCTGGACAGCACCGCCTACCACCAGATGCTGGTCCAGAGCAGCCAGCGCGAGCGCAAGCTGCTGCAACGCATGAAACTGCTGGCCGAGTAAGCCACCGCCCCACGAAAGCCCCCATGCCCACCGCCCTGCCCCTGCAAGCGCAATCCCTGAACAAGGCGTACCAGGGCCATGTGGCCTTGGCTGGCCTGAACCTGAGCCTGGTCCCGGGCGAACGGGTGGCCCTGCTGGGGCCCAACGGCGCGGGCAAGTCCACCCTGATGCAATTGCTGACCGGCCTGTTTACACCCGACAGCGGCAGCATCCACATCATGGGCCACGACTTGCGCACAGCGGCCCCCAGGGCACTGGCCCACCTGGGCGTGGTGTTTCAGCAACCGGCACTGGACCTGGACTTGAGTGTGCAGACCAACCTGCGCTTTCACACCGACCTGCACGGCCTGCCTCGCGCGGTGGCCAATGACCGCATCCATGCCGGTCTGGAACGCCTGGGTCTGATGGCCCACCTGAACCAGCCTTGCCGAACCCTGTCCGGCGGCAATCGGCGCAAGATCGAGCTGGTGCGCGCCTTGCTGCACCGTCCTGCCGTGCTTTTGATGGACGAGGCCACCGTGGGCCTGGACCCGGCCTCGCGGATGCAGTTGCTGCAAGCGGTGCATGACCTGCAACGCGAACAAGGTGTCGCCACGCTGTGGGCCACGCACCTGGTCGAAGAGGTGGAGCAAGCCGACCGTGTGGTGGTGTTACACAAAGGTATCATGCGCCACGCAGGTCGCGTGACCGACCTGTTGTCCGACACCCAACAGACCAGCGTGCAAGCCGCCTTCTTGCACTTGACACGCCACTGATCCCGACTGAGGAACGCACCATGCTCACACTCTGTGGCTTTGCCGCCAGCAACTACTACAACAAGGTGAAATTCGCCCTGCTCGAAAAAGGGGTGCCCTTCACCGAAGAGCTGGCCTGGCTGGGGCAGACCGATGCCGCAGCCAGCCCCTTGGGCAAAGTGCCCTACATCAAGACCGCGCAAGGCCCGCTGTGCGAGTCGGGCGTGATCATGGAGTACATCGAACAGCAGTACCCACAGCACCCCTTGCTGCCCGCCGACCCGTTTGCAGCGGCCAAGGTGCGCGAGCTGGTGACTTTTCTGGAATTGCATCTGGAACTGGTGGCCCGCAACCTGTACCCCCAGGCCTTTTTTGGTGGCAAGATCAGCGACGGCGCGAAAGAAAAAACCGCCATTCAGCTCGAAAAAAACGTGGCCGCCTTGGCCCAACTGGCCCAATTCAATCCCTACCTGTTCGGCGACAGCCTGACGCTGGCCGACTGCGCGGCGGTGGTGCATTTGCCGCTGGTCTCGAGCGCCACCAAAATTGTTTACGGGCGCGACTTTCTGGCCGACTTGCCGGTGCGCGATTACCTCAAGCGCATGAACGAACGCCCCACCCTGCAACAGGTCAACGCCGAGCGCAAAGTCAACACCGAGCTGATGCTGGCACGGGCCCGATCCAAGGCCTGATGCAGGGCCTGACACAGAGCCTGATGCCCAGGTGATGCGGTCCAAGGGAAGGCCGCCCGGGCCGCTCGCCACGCCTTCCGGTTGATGCAGGTCAAACGCCTGGCGCTGATCACACACGGCAGCATTAACTGAAAAAAACAGCCTTCGGCCGCAGAGGCGGCCTCCCACAAAAAACCGAGCGCTGTGTGAGCGCGCCCCCGTGCGCGAATGCCCGTTGACTTGCATCAACGCCAGCCCCCCAAGGCAGTGCCATGATGAAACCATGAGCACTACACCCAACGCCACACAAGCATCCTCGCAAGAGGTTTTCAAGGCGCAGCTGATCCAGGCGCGCGCACAGTTGCTGGAGCGCATCGCCTACGAGCGCGGCGGCGTGGTCTCGCGCGCCGACATGGCGGCCGACCACTTTGACAACCGCTTCCAATCACGCGCCCAGCTGCAGACCGAACGGCAAACCGAATTCGCCATGAACGAATTCGAAACTGCCGAGTTGGGCGACATCGAAGCCGCACTCGAACGCATCCAGGCGGGCAGCTACGGTCAATGCACCGACTGCGGCGTCACCATCCCACTCGCCCGGCTCAACGCCTACCCCACCGCCAAGCGCTGCATCGATTGCCAGGCGTTGGCCGAGCAACACCGTTGATTTTTTTACCCAAGGAGTCTTATGAGCACTTTCCACGCCGTCGTCTGGATGGACCACCACGAAGCCCATGTCGTCATGTTTGACCGTGCGCATGTCGAAGCCCAACGCATCCGGTCGCGCAGCCACCACAAACACCAAGGCAAGACCGGCGACACCGCCGCCTTTTTTGCCGATGTGGCCAATGCCCTGAACGGCACACGCGAAGTGCTGCTGACAGGCCCTGGTCTTGCCCGCAACGAATTCCAGGACTGGTGCACAGCCCACCAAAAATCGACCGCAGACACCATCGTTGACAGCATCGCATCCGATCACCCAACGGACGCCCAACTGGTCGCATTGGCCAAGCAATACTTCAAAAAATTCGACGCCATGGCCGCCGACCCGACACTCGTCTGAGTCGGTCTGAACGGCGTTTTGGCACCCCCACGGCAACCGCTTCTTGCGGCTGCAGCGGGGGCTGACACGGCTGCTATGCTTTCGGGCATGCGCAGCCTTTTTCATTTTGCTTTTCACGTCACCGACCTCCAAGAGGCGCGTCGCTTTTATGGCGGCCTGCTCGGTTGCCAAGAAGGCCGCTCCACCGACACCTGGGTGGACTTTGACTTCTTTTCTCACCAGCTCTCCCTGCACCTGGGCGAGCCGTTCAAGACCAGCCTCACCGGCCATGTGGGCGACCACTTGGTGCCCATGCCGCACTTTGGTCTGGTTTTGCAAAAAGACGACTGGCGGGCCCTGGCCGACCGCCTGCAAGCCGCGGGCATGGCCTTTGTGCTCGAGCCCCATCTGCGCTTTGCAGGGCAAGCGGGCGAGCAATGGACCATGTTCTTCATGGACCCGTTTGGCAACCCGATTGAAGTGAAGGGCTTTGCCAGCCTGGACACGCTTTACGCGCGCTGATGGCCATGGAACACAGCTTTGCTTCGGCCACCATCTTGTTGTTGCTGATCACCGACCCGCTGGGCAACGTCCCGCTTTTTGTGAGCAGCTTGCGGGCAGTGCCGCCAGAGCGGCGTGCCCGCGTCATCGTGCGCGAAGTGCTGATCGCGTTTGGCCTGCTGCTGGCCTTCATGTTTGTGGGGCAATCGTTCCTGAAGGCGATGAACCTGTCGGACGTGTCCTTGCAAATTGGCGGTGCGGTGGTGCTGTTCCTGATTGCACTGCGCATGGTCTTTCCACCCCCAGCGCAAGACTCTCCCATGCCTGAAGCCGAACCCTTGATCGTGCCCCTGGCCATCCCGGCCTTGGCCGGCCCCTCGGCCATGGCCACCGTGTTGCTGCTGGTCAGTCAGGCCCCCGAGCGCCGGCTGGAATGGGTGGCCGCCCTGAGCGTGACCATGGCGGTCTGCGCCGTGGTGCTGCTGCTGGCCGAACGCTTGCAGCGGATGGTGGGCTTGCGCGTGGTCTCGGCCTTCGAGCGCTTGATGGGCCTGATCCTGGTGTCCATCTCGGTCGAGATGCTGATCCGGGGCATGAAGTCTCTGGCACAAACTTGGCCGCACTGAGCCTGTGCACTCACGCCCTGAGCGCTGAAGTTGACGTGAAAGAACAGCCTTCGGCCGCAGGGGCGGCCTCCCACAAAAACCCCGAACCCTGCAAAAAACCCTGAACCCTTGTGGGAGCGCGCCCCTGCAAAGCGACGACCGCCCCTCAGTTGAGCCGGTTGCTTTCCAGGGGCACATCCTTTTTGGCGCGCGGTGTTCCCACCGGCCTGCCGGATTGGCCTTTCTTGGTGGCGGCCATGTCCTCTTCGCTGGGGTATTGGTCCAGCAACCAGTAGTCAAAAACACGCCGGGCAATCGGTGCCGCAGAGGCCGCGCCGAAGCCGGCATTTTCGACCACCACCGCCAGCGCGATCTTGGGGTTACTGGCGGGGGCATAGGCCATGTACAAAGCATGGTCGCGCTGGTATTCGGCCAATCGGGCCGCGTTGTATTTGTCTTTCTGACCGATCGAGACGGCTTGCGCCGTCCCGGTTTTGCCCGCGCTTTGGTAGCCCGCTCCGGCAAACACCTGTGCCGATGTACCTGAGGTGACCACACCCACCAAGCCGTTGCGCACCACCGCGATGTGTTCGGGCGCATAACCCAGATCGACCGGCTCTGCTGTGGTGGCCTGCGTTTGTGCGTGGGTCAGCGCATCTTGCGTGGCGCGCACCACACGGGGTGCGAATTTGCGCCCGCCGTTGGCGATGGTGGCGGTGGCCGATGCCAGCTGCACCATGGTGAAAGCGTTGTAGCCCTGGCCAATGCCCAAGGAAATGGTCTCGCCACCGAACCACTTTTTCTGCTCGGGTTTTTTGTAGTAGTTGCGCTTCCACTCGGTGCTGGGCAGCACCCCACGCACCTCGCCGGGCAAATCAATGCCCGTGATCTGGCCAAAGCCCAAGGGCTTCATGAAATCGTGGATCGTGTCGACCCCCATCTCATTGGCCAACGAGTAGTAATACACGTTGCTGGACAAGGCGATGGAGCGCACCATGTCCACCGGCCCCAGCCCTGCATCGCCGTGGCTGCGGAAGGTGTGGCCGCCATACGACCACGAACCCGCATCGTTGATCACGGTGCTGGCACTGCGCTTGCCCGTGGTCAGCGCGCCCAGCGCCATGAAAGGCTTGTAGGTGGAGCCCGGCGGGTAGGTGCCGCGCAAAGCCCGGTTGAGCAAGGGCTTGTCGGGCGACTCATTGAGCGACTGCCAGCTCTCCACATCAATGCCTTCGACAAACAGGTTGGGGTCGAACGTGGGCTTGCTGACAAAGGCCAAGACCTCGCCGGTTTGCGGGTCCATGGCCACCAGTGCGCCACGGCGGCTGCCAAACAGGTCTTCGACCATTTTTTGCAGGTGGATGTCGAGCGACAAGACCACGTTTTGACCCGGCGTGGCCAGGTGGCTGGACAGGCTGCGGGTGGCACGCCCGCCGGCCGACGTCTCAACCCGGTTCACGCCGGTGATGCCATGCAACTCGCGCTCGTAGCGCTGCTCGACACCCAGCTTTCCGATGTATTCGGTGCCCCGGTAATTGCCCACATCGTCGTCGTCTTCGATGCGTTCTTTTTCACGGGCATTGATGCGTCCGATGTAGCCCACCACATGGCTGGCCAACTCCCCATAGGGGTATTGCCTGAACAAGCGCGCCTTGATTTCAACGCCCGGGAACCGATAGCGCTGCGCACTGAAACGGGCCACCTCCTCATCGCTCAACCGGGTGCGGATCGGCAGCGAATCAAAGCTGCGCGACTCTTCGCGCAAACGTTTGAAGCGGCGGCGGTCCTTGCCCTGGATCTCCACCAATTCACCAAGTGCATCGATCGTGGCCTCCAGATCGGCCACTTTGGAAGGCGTGATCTCCAGGGTGTAGGCCGAATAATTGCTGGCCAGCTCCACGCCGTTGCGGTCCAGAATCGAGCCGCGTGGCGGCACGGTCGGAATCACCGCCGTGCGGTTGTTTTCAGCCTGCTCCAGCAAGTCGGCGTGGCGCACAATTTGCAAATAAGACAAACGCACCGCCACCAGCACAAAACAAACCAGCACGACCAATTGGACAATGACCACGCGGCTGCGAAACCGGTCCAGATCGGCCTGGTGATTGCGCAACTCGGCAAGCGAGGTCAGCCCAAGTGACATGGTCAAAGCGGCCTGATGTTGTCAGGGTCAACCGCCCGCCGTTGGGGCGCCAGCAACAGCGCCCCGATCAACGGCCACAGGGCCGCTTGCATCAAAGGGGCAAACAGCTGACTCCAATGCGGCCAGGCATCTTGCACGATCAGGCGAGTCGCCCACTCCAGCAAAGCAGCGAGCACAAACAGCGGCACAATTTGCAAGGCTTGTTCACGCAAGGGGAACCACAGCAAACGCCGTTGCACCGCCAGCGCCATGCTGCTGAGCACCACGTAAGACAAGGCGTTTTGACCCAGCAAGGCCGACTCATGCACATCCATGGCCAAACCCAGCACAAAGGCCAGCACCACGCCCACACGCCGGGGCTGGTACACATTCCAGAACACCACCACGATGGCCAGCACATCGGGCAACCAACGCCAGCCCAGCAGGCCCAGCGACATGTTCAACAACAGGCCCACCACCACCGTCATGGCAATGAAACGGGGGTTGGCAGGCAACAACAGTGGCCGACCTGCGGGCATGATCATGGTTTGGCTCCTGCTGAAGCGCCAGCCGATGCCCGGCTTTTGCCCGGGCGCTTGGACTCGGGTGGCGGCTCTGGCGCAACGGGCCAGTCCTTGATCGGCATCAGCACCAGCAAATGCCGCCCTCTTGGTTGGGCCGCCGGGGTGGCATGTACCCGCGCAAACGAGGAGTCCACCCGGCGGTCAATCTGACTCACCGTGCCCACATGCAAACCCGCCGGATACACGCCGTCAATGCCACTGGTGGTGAGCAAATCACCTTGTTTGATGTCGGTCGCAGACGGTACAAACTTCAACTCCAGCGCCCCGCCCTGCATGTTCGGATCGCCCACCGCCACATGGCGGCTGCCGGTACGGGCGTTCATGACCGGAATGCTCTGGTTGCGGTCGGTGAGCAGCGTCACCTCGCTGACCAGGGGGTACACGCGCGTGACTTGCCCCACCACACCGGCCACGTCGATGACCGCCGAGCCTTGCACAAGGCCCCCGATTTGCCCACGGTCCACGACGATGCGGTCGGTATAAGGGTCGGCGGTGTCGTACAGCACTTCCACCGCGCGGGAAGGCCCGGCGATTTGTGCACGCAACTCCAGCAGCTGCCGCAATTGGGCGTTTTCTTGCGTCAACTGTTCCACTTGTTGCAAGCGCTGGGCTTGTGCCACGGTACGGGTCTGGAAGTTTTGCGCGGCATCCTGGGCCGCCTCCAGATTGCCAAAATATTGCCCCATGGCGCTGACCGCACGGGCAGGCTGCAACGACAGCCACTGCAAGGGCGACAGCACGATGGCAATGCCCGAACGCAGCGGTTGGGAGATCAGGAACCGGTGGTCTGAAGCCATCAGCAAAATAGACAGCAACGCCAACAGCACCAGTTTGGAGGTGGCAGACAAGCCCTGCCGAAAAATCGGCGGGGCACTGCGTTCAAGGGTATCCAGAGCCATGGAAGAGGTGTGAACTTGGGCGCCGGATTCAGGTGGGCAAGAGCTGGCTCTTGGACCGCTGAACAGCCAAAAGCTGGCGTTATTCGCTGGTGAAAATACTGCCCAGTTGGTCCATGCGCTCCAGCGCCATGCCACAACCACGCGCCACGCAGGTCAGCGGGTCTTCGGCCACCAGCACCGGCAAACCGGTTTCTTCGGCCAGCAAGCGGTCCAGGTCGCGCAGCAGCGCGCCGCCACCGGTCAGCATCATGCCGCGCTCGGCGATGTCGGCGCCCAGCTCGGGCGGCGTGTGTTCCAGTGCGGTCTTGACGGCGGAGACGATCTGGTTGAGCGGATCGGTCAGCGCTTCCAAAATTTCGTTGGAGCTGATGGTGAAGCTGCGGGGCACGCCCTCGGACAGGTTGCGGCCTTTGACTTCGATTTCCTTGACTTCGCTGCCGGGGAAGGCAGAGCCAATGTTCTTCTTGATCATTTCGGCTGTGGGCTCGCCGATCAGCATGCCGTAGTTGCGGCGGATGTAGCTGATGATGGCTTCGTCAAACTTGTCGCCACCCACGCGCACACTGCCTTTGTAGACCATGCCACCCAGCGAGATGACACCCACTTCGGTGGTGCCCCCGCCAATGTCCACCACCATGGAGCCCGATGCGGCCGACACGGGCAAGCCCGCGCCAATGGCGGCGGCCATGGGTTCTTCGATCAGGTACACCTCGGAGGCCCCCGCGCCCAAAGCCGATTCACGGATCGCGCGGCGCTCCACCTGGGTGGAGCCGCAAGGCACGCAGATGATGATGCGCGGGCTGGGGCGGAAAGTGCTGCGCGGATGCACCATGCGGATGAACTGCTTGAGCATCTGCTCGGTCACGGTGAAATCGGCGATCACGCCGTCTTTCATGGGGCGAATGGCTTCGATGTTGCCGGGCACCTTGCCCAACATGGCCTTGGCTTCATGGCCAACGGCCTGCAGGGTTTTCTTGCCCTGGGGGCCGCCTTCGTGGCGGATGGCGACCACGGAAGGCTCGTCCAGAACGATGCCCTTGTCGCGCACAAAAATCAGGGTGTTCGCGGTGCCCAGGTCAATGGCCAGATCGCTGGAAAAATATCGGCGGAAAGAGGAAAACATGCGGGAGTCCTTTGACGCTCAGCCCCAAGGCCCACGGGGTGGCTTGCTGGGGCGGGCGTGGCTGTCAAATCTGGTGTGGGGTCGGTGCTGGCTCAGCGGCTGTGCTGTGAGCGACACCAAACACAGGATAATACCCGATCCCCCGGCAAAACAGGTGCTTTACAGCCCCGTTTGACCTGGAAAACCCGTCATTTACAACTCGTTTCAAACCATGTCCCTGACCCCGCAGGATATTGCCCGCATCGCGAACCTCGCTCGACTGGAGCTACAGCCCGAGGAAAGTGAGCGCATGCTGACTCAGATCAACGGCTTTTTTGGCATTGTCGAGGCCATGCAGGCCGTAGACACCACCGGCATCGAGCCCATGGCCCACCCCGTGGCCGCCATCCAGGACATCACTCTGCGCCTGCGCCCCGACGTGGCCAGCGAACCCAACCAACGCGACCTGAACCAGCGCAGCGCCCCCGCCGTCGAGCAGGGTCTGTTCCTGGTGCCCAAGGTGATTGAATGAGCCGCACGATGACCACATTGCACAACATGACCGTGGCCGAATTGGCCCAGGCCCTCCGCGCCAAACAGGTGAGCGCGGTCGAAGTGGCCACCAGTTTTCTGGCCCGCCTGGGCGGCAACCCGCACAACGCGTTTCTGGACATCGACAGCGAAGTGACGCTGGCCCAAGCCCAGGCCAGCGACGCCCGCCTGGCCGCGGGCACAGCCGGACGGCTGGAAGGCGTGCCCGTGGCGCACAAAGATGTCTTTGTGACCCGCGACTTCGTCACCACCGCAGGCTCCAAGATCCTGACCGGCTACCGCTCGCCGTTTGATGCGACCTTGGTGCAAAAGCTGGGCGCCTCGGCATCGGGTGGCGCCGGCATGGTCAGCCTAGGCAAACTCAACTGCGACGAGTTCGCGATGGGTTCGGCCAACGAAAACTCGGCCTTTGGCAAAGTGACCAACCCCTGGGACACGGCCCGCGTGCCCGGCGGCTCGTCGGGCGGCAGCGCCGCCGCTGTGGCGGCCCGCCTGGTCCCTGCGGCCACCGGCACCGACACCGGCGGCTCGATCCGCCAGCCCGCCAGTTTTTGCGGCATCACCGGCATCAAGCCGACCTATGGCCGTGCCAGCCGTTACGGCATGATCGCCTACGCCTCCAGCCTGGACCAGGGCGGCCCCATGGCCCGCAGCGCCGAAGACTGCGCGCTGCTGCTCTCCGCCATGTGCGGCCCGGATCTGGACCGCGACTCGACCTCGCTCGACGTGCCCGCTGAAGACTTCACGGCCTCGCTCAATGGGTCCATCGAAGGCCTGCGCATTGGCATTCCGAAAGAGTTTTTTGGCGAAGGCCTGCACGCCGATGTGCGCGCGGCCGTGGATAGCGCTTTGCGCGAATTTGAGAAGCTGGGTGCCAAGCTGGTGCCCATCAGCCTGCCGCGCACCGAGTTGTCGATTCCGGTGTACTACATCATTGCCCCGGCCGAAGCCAGCTCCAACCTGAGCCGCTTTGACGGCGTGAAGTTCGGCCACCGCGCCAAGGACTACACCGACCTGGTGGACATGTACAAAAAGACCCGCGCCGAAGGCTTTGGCAACGAAGTCAAACGCCGCATCATGACCGGCGCTTATGTGCTGAGCCACGGCTACTACGACGCCTATTACCTGCAAGCGCAAAAAATCCGCCGCATGATCGCCGACGACTTCCAGAACGCGTTCAAAGAATGCGATGTGATCGCCGGCCCCGTGGCCCCATCGGTGGCCTGGAAGTTGGGTGAAAACGCGGGCGACCCCGTGGCCGACTACCTGGCCGACATCTTCACGCTGCCCGCATCACTGGCCGGCTTGCCCGGCATGAGCGTGCCTGCTGGCTTTGGCGCGAACGGCATGCAAGGCTCGGAAACGGAAATCGGCAAGCCGCTTCCCGTGGGCCTGCAACTGATTGGCAACTACTTCAAGGAAGCCCAGTTGCTGAACGCCGCACACCGCCTGCAACAAGCGACCGATTTCCACCTTCGCCAGCCGGAGGGCCTTCAGTGAACCCAGGTCTTTGTGGGAGCGAGCCCCTGCTCGCGAATGCTTTTGATACAGCAGCGGCCTCCTGCAAATTCTGATTCATCAGGTGAACAACATATGAGCAAACTTGTCCAAGGCTACGAAGTCGTCATCGGCTTCGAGACACACGCCCAACTCTCGACCCAGAGCAAAATTTTCAGCCGCGCCCCGACCGCGTTTGGTGCCGAGCCCAACACGCAAGCCTGCGCGGTGGACATGGCCCTGCCCGGCACGCTGCCGGTGATGAACATCGGCGCGGTCGAACGCGCCATCGAGTTCGGTCTGGCCATCAACGCGCACATCGCCGAGCGCAGCATCTTTGCACGCAAAAACTACTTCTACCCCGACCTGCCCAAGGGCTACCAGATCAGCCAGTTCGAGATCCCGGTGGTGCAAGGCGGTGAGGTGTCTTTCTTCCTCGAAGTGGGCAAAGAAACCGTGCGCAAAACCGTGCGCCTGGAGCGTGCCCACCTCGAAGAAGACGCAGGCAAATCGCTGCACGAAGACTTCATTGGCCAGTCCGGCATCGACCTGAACCGCGCCGGCACACCGCTGCTGGAAATCGTCACGCAGCCCGACATGCGCAGCAGCGACGAAGCCGTGGCCTACGCCAAAGAGTTGCACAAGATCGTCACCTGGATCGGCATCTGCGACGGCAACATGCAAGAAGGCAGTTTCCGTTGCGACGCCAACGTGTCGGTGCGCAAGCCCGGTGGCGAGCTGGGCACGCGCCGCGAGATCAAGAACCTGAACAGCTTCAAGTTCATGCAGCAGGCCATCGACTACGAAGTGCGCTGGCAGATCGACCAAATCGAAGACGGTCACGCCATCCAGCAAGCCACCGTGCTGTTCGACCCCGAAACAGGCGAGACCCGCGCCATGCGCACCAAGGAAGACGCCGCCGACTACCGCTACTTCCCCGACCCCGACCTGCCCCCGCTGGTGATCGGCCGCGACTGGGTCGCGCGCGTGAAAGGCGAAATGGCCGAACTGCCCCGCGTGATGGCCGAGCGCTTCGTCAAGGACTACGCCCTGCCCGAATACGACGCCACCCAGCTGACGCAAAGCAAGGCGGTTGCCGCCTACTTTGAAGCCACCGCCCAAGCCTGCGGCCAGCCCAAACTGGCCAGCAACTGGATCATGGGCGAAGTCTCACGCCGCCTGAACACCAGCGAAATGGCCATCGAGCAAGCGCCTGTGAGCGCCGCCCAACTGGCGGCCTTGATCGGCCGCATCAGCGACAACACCATCAGCAACAACGCGGCGCGTCAGGTGTTTGAAGGTCTGTGGAACAAGGAAGGCGAAGTCGACGCCATCATTGAAGCCAAAGGCCTCAAGCAGATGAACGACACCGGCGAGCTGGAAAAAATCATCGACGACGTGCTGGCCGCCAACCCCAAGAACGTGGAAGAGTTCAAGGCGGGCAACACCAAGGCGCTGAACGGTTTGGTGGGCCCCATCATGAAGGCCAGCAAGGGCAAGGCCAATCCGGCGCAGGTGAATGCGTTGTTGATGAAGAAGCTGGGGTAAGTTATTTCTTCAGACACGGCATCGGCACCCACGCCACACAGTGCGCTGGAAGACATTCAAGGCCTGCTCACAGGTTGCTTGTTTGTCGCACTGGGGGTGTGCATGTTTCGTGAAGCCGCTTTGTTCACCGGCGGCACCACAGGCATTGCGTTTTTAGTGCATTACCTTGCAAAGGCCCCACTGGGGGCCGCGCTGTTTGCGATCAACCTGCCGTTCTACGTGTTTGGCTGGCAAAAACTGGGCCGTCAGTTCACCCTCAAAACATTTGCCGCCGTGGGTCTGCTGTCCATCTACGTTGAGTTGCTGCCCAGGTGGATCGCGTTCTCTCACCTCGACCCCGTCTTCGCCGCAGTGATGGCGGGTCTGTTGGTTGGCACAGGCATTTTGATTTTGATTCGCCACGGTGCCAGCTTGGGCGGCGTCACGATCATGGCGGTCTATTTGCAAAAAGCACGCGGCTGGCGTGCCGGCCATGTGCAAATGGCCGTTGACGCCACCATCTTGATCGCCGCTTTTGCGCTCACCGATGCGAGCAAGGCTTTGCTCTCGTTGCTGGGTGCTTTTGCACTCAACTTGGTGATTGCCGTGAACCACCGCGCTGGCCGTTACTACGGCGCTTAATGGGCGTTATCTTCGGTCATGCCGACAGCAAATCTTCTAGCTTGTAGCGCGTGACACGCGACAACCGTTGACTTACTTCACGGCGATTTTCAGCTTGTAAACAGCCCGTCTGGCTCCACGTAAAGGCGCACATCTAATTTACGCTTCAAAAAAAGGCATTTTTACGCTTTACACGCACAGCACCCCCATGGAGTGCACTGCTCGCGCATACCGGTTGCCATCACGTTCAAGTTGACAGTCGGCCTCAATGTCGCAACATATGCACATCAAGAACCTTGAGGCAACCCATGGCCATTCACACCATCTCCAGCCGCGATTTCACGCATAACGTGTCCGCTGCCAAACGCGCTGCCGCGGACGGACCGGTGTTCATCACCGATCGGGGGCGGCCTGCATTTGCCTTGCTGAAGATCGACGACTATTACCGCATAAACGGGAAACAGGCCCGTCCTTTTTGAAGGTGATGGATGGCATTGCGGGGGGCGAAAACATCGAGTTCGAACCACCCAGGCTGACTATCCAGGTCCAGGTCGCGTCACTGGATAAATGGCGAAGCTTCTGATGGATTTTTTCCAAGGCGAATGATCAGGCCCATTTGACCCCTCGGGGTTTCAGGGCGTGTGCCACGCCCATCGGCCGCAGGGGCGGCCTCCCACAGGGAAAGGCTCCCACAGAAGAAGGCTCCTGCTGGAGAAGGCCCCTACAGAAGTGGCCCCTGCAAGGGTCCTCCCACAGGGGAAGGCTGCTTCAGTGCAATGAACAGATCGGCCCTCAGCTGGCCAGTGGCACGATTTCCTGTTCAATCGCGCCAAACAAACTCTCGCCATCTTTGCCCTTCATCTCGATGCGGATGGTGTCGCCGAACTTCATGAATTCGGTGCTGGGTTGGCCGTCCAAAATGGTTTCGATGGCGCGTTTTTCGGCAATGCAGCTGTAGCCTTTGGGCCAGGTCTTTTTGCCCTTGACTTCTTCACTCTTGTTGCTCACCGTGCCGCTGCCCACGATGGAGCCGGCGCGCACGTTGCGCGTCTTGCAGATGTGGGCGATCAACTGGCCGAAGTGAAACGTCATCTCGGGCCCGGCCTCGCACATGCCGACCTTGCGACCATTCCAGGTGGACTGCAGCGTCAGGTGCACACGGCCGCCTTGCCAGGCGTCGCCCAACTCGTCGGGCGTCACGGCCACGGGACTGAAGGCGGTGGCGGGCTTGCTTTGAAAGAAGCCAAAGCCTTTGGCCAGTTCGTTCGGGATCAGGTTGCGCAGGCTCACGTCGTTGGCCAGCATGATCAAGCGCACGCTTTCGATGGCTTCGTCGGCGTTGGTTTGCATGGGCACATCGCCGGTGATGACCGCGATTTCGGCCTCAAAGTCGATGCCAAAGGCCTCGTTGGCGCAAACCACCGGGTCGCATGGGCCCAGAAAATCGTCACTCCCACCCTGGTACATCAAAGGGTCGGTGTAAAAGCTGGACGGCACCTCTGAGGCGCGGGCCGCACGCACCAGCTCCACATGGTTGAGGTAGGCCGAGCCGTCCGCCCATTGGTAGGCGCGGGGCAGGGGGGCCATGCAGCGCTCGGGATCAAACGCAAAAGCGTGGCGCGCTTTGCCCTGGTTGAGCGTGGTGTAGAGGTCTTCCAGCTGGGGGGCCAAGAAGTTCCAGTCGTCCAGCACCTGCTGCAGTTTGCTGGCGATGCCGGTCGCATAATGTGCGGTGCTCAGGTCACGCGAAACCACCACCAGTTGTCCGTCGCGTGAGCCGTCTTTGTAGGTCGCCAGTTTCATGTTGAATGTGTCCGTTCGTGTCGCGATGCGCTACAGTGAGCCACACCGAAAAATTACGCATTATTAAACTCGTTTAACTAAACGAAACACGATTCTAGACGACATGCCCCTCACCCAAGCCCCTGACAGCACCGCCTCCAGCACCAAAGACGGCGAAAAGGAACGCGCAGGCATCCAATCGGTCGAAGTCGGATTTGCCCTGCTGGATGTGCTGGCGCAAGCGCCTGGCCCCTTGATGTTGCGTGACCTGGCGGCAGCCGCCCACATGAGCGCGGCCAAAGCCCACCGCTATCTGGTCAGCTTTCAGCGCCTGGGCCTGGTGCTGCAAGACAGCACCAGCACCCGGTACGAACTGGGGCCCGCCACACTGCGCCTGGGCTTGGCGACCTTGTCCCGGCTGGACGCCGTGAAGATGGCCCGCGAGCGTTTGCCCGCGTTGATTGAAGCCACAGGCCACACCACGGCCCTGGCCGTGTGGGGCAACCGGGGACCGACTTTGGTGCACTGGCAAGAAACGCCACTGGCCATGCCGGTCAGCCTGCGCTTGGGCGATGTGATGCCCTTGCTGTCATCGGCCACGGGGCGCTGCTTTGCCGCCTTCATCGGTCAGGGTGGGGCGACCGACAAAGCCCGCCCGATGATCGAAGAAGAGTTGGCCCTGGCACGCAAACTGGGGCGCAGCGACTTGCCCAGCACCCCGGCGCAAGTGCAGGCCATGGTGCAGGAAACACGTGCGCAAGGCCTGGGGCGCGTGGTCAATGTGTTGTTGCCGGGCATTTCCGGGCTTTGCGCCCCGGTCTTTGACGCGGACGGCCACCTGGTTCTGGGCGTGGTGTCGCTGGGTTCGTCGGCCACACTCGACACCGCATGGGACGGGCCGATTGCCCAGCGCTTGCGCCAGTTTGCCCAGCAACTGTCGGCCGATCTGGGCTGGCACGCCCACTGAGTCGGGATGCCCGCCTTGCCTGCACGCCCTGCCCTGGCCACCGCACTGCTGGCCGCAGCATCGCCGGGGGCCGCGCGCCCTTCGCGCCGCGCCCTTGGCTGGCTGGTCGTCACGGTATTGGCCCTGCACATGGCATTGATCTTGGGCCTGAGCGGCACCCTGGACTGGCGGCTGTCCACCGCTGAACCGGTCCGTGTGGCCCCGATGCACACCCGGTGGGTGCCTCCTGCGTCCTTGCAGGCCCCCTTGTCGGCGACTGCACCGGTCACGGCCCCGCCCAAGCCCCGCACACGCATCGCCACAGAGCCCAAACCCGAACCCAAGCCTGCGCCGCTACCTCAACCTGAACCAGACTCACATCCTGCCGATGCTGCTTCAACCAACTCCGCAGATCTGACAGCGCCGCCTCTTCCTCCTGCAACCGAAGAGGCGGTTGCGACACCCCACAACACCCCGGCGCAGGTGGCCGCAACCGAGCTCCCGCCCGCATCGGCACCGGCACCGGCATCGGCGGACGCCGCACCCGCACCCGCACCCGCGCCTGCACCCGCACCCGCGCCTGCACCCGCACCCGCGCCTGCGCCTGCGCCCGCAACGGTGCCACCAACGGCCACGGCACCCGACGCGGGCAAGGCACCCGACACGGCCAACGTCCCATCCGCCTTGGCCAGCGTCTCGCTGCCGCCCATCCCCGTCGGGGCATTGCCGCCCCCCGTCTTGCTGAGCTACCGCATGACGGGGCAGGAAAAGGGTTTGACCTACCACGCCAACGGCGAGTTGCGCTGGCAGCACAACGAGGCCGCCTATGCGCTGAGCCTGTCCGTCAAGGCCTTTCTGATCGGCGCACGCCACTGGCGAAGTCAGGGGGAGATCACCAGCGCAGGCCTCACGCCCACGCGCTTTTCAGACAGCTGGCGCAGTGAACGCGCCGCCCACTTTGACCGGGCCAAGCAACGGGTGGTGTTCAGCAACAACGCACCCGTCGCGGCGCTGGAGACGGGCGCACAAGACCAGATCAGCCTGTATGTGCAACTGGCGGCCGCCATGGCCGGTGCGCCCCAGCGCTTTCAGCCCGGCACACGCTTGCAAGTGCAGACCGCCACCGTCCGGGATGCCGTGCCCTGGCTGCTGACCATGGAACAACCCGAAACCCTGGCGCTGGACGGTCAAGCCGTGTCCACCGCCAAATGGGTCTGCCAACCGCGCAACCGCTTTGATGCCAAGGTCGAGTTCTGGGTGGCCGCCGCATACGCCTGGATGCCTGTGCGCATCCGCATCACCCAGGTCAGCGGCAGCTTCATCGACTTGGTGTTGCGTGACCAGGAAGCCTTGCCGCCCCTGCCGTCCCAGCCTGTGGTGGCCCCGGCCGGCTAAATAAAACCACACGATCTTGAAGTGGATGCCCCCGCCTCCACTTATGAGGCAGAACTTGAGGGAGAATGAAGGCATGAACCTGCTGTACGAATCTGAAACCTTTGCCGTGATGCATGTGCTGGCCAACGCCCCCGCCGAGGCCGCACCGCAAACGAGCATTCCGCTGCTGGAGCGCCATGGTTTTGAAATCGTGGACAAACGCTCGGGCAAAGAGGTCTATCTGGACGGTTCGTGGGCCGAAATGTTCCAGCAGCAAATCCAGGCCTGGCAGCAACACACCCCGACGCAAGAAGAGGTGGAAGACACGCTCGAAGGCTACACCGGCCTGGCCCAGCAACCGGTGGTGGTGCACTGAAAAACCGCTTGCCCGCAGGTCGGCGGCTTTAGCCCCGACAAATCCTTGTGATTCGTTGACGAGCGTCGGAGCTGAAGCTCCGACCTACAAAACACTTCCTAAAACCGCCTGCACGTTCAGGCGGTTTTTTTTCGCCTGCCCATCCACTGAAAAATCGGCCCCACCAGGATCAGCACCGCCACCAGACGGCACACCTGAAACGCGGTGACCACCGGCACCCCCAGCTGCAAAACCTTGGCCGTGATCGCCATCTCGGCAATGCCGCCGGGCGAGGTGCCCAAAATCAGGGTCGCCGGGTGCAGGCCGGTGGCCCAGGACAACAGACAACCAAAACCCACCGACAAGACCATCATGAGCAGCGTGCCAATAGCGGCCGACGCCAGCCAGCGCGGCGCAGTGTGCACAAACTCGCGCTGGAATCGCACACCCAGGCTCACGCCGATGACCAGCTGCGCCGCGTTCGACCAGCCTGTGGGGACCGCTGACCAATGCACCCCTGCCAGCGTGAGTCCCATCGACACCAACAAAGCCCCCATGAACCACGGGTTGGTGCGCTTGAGCCAGGTCATGACCAGCGCCCCACCGGCCGTGGCCAGCGCCAGCCACATCAAACCGGGCCACTGCGCCACGCGCGGCCCTGGCAACAAGCGCGCATCGACCTGCAAGCCCCAATGGCTTTGCGCCCACTGCATCGCAAAAGGCACCGACACCACCACCATGACCAAGCGCACACTGTGCGCTGCCGCCACCAGGTCGGTGCGGGCCCCGTGGCGCTCGGCCAGCAAGGTCATCTCGGACGCACCGCCAATCGCACTGGCAAAGTAGCTGGTGGCACGCCAGGCCCCAGGCGGCAAGTGCGCAAAATCGGCCGCATGCTGGCGCTGCAACCACAGGCCAAACAAACCGCCCAGCGCCAGCGCCCAAACCACGGCCAGCACAATCGCCCACCACAGGCTGACCACCAGCGCACTGACCTGCGGTGTGAAATACAAACCCAAGGCGGCACCGATCACCCACTGCCCGCCATTGCGCAACAGCGCCGCACTGCGCGTGGGCGCGCCCAGCACCGACGCCAAAGCGGTGGCCAGCAAAGGCCCCAGCATCCAGGGAATGGGCGTGTGCAGCCAGATGCACAACTTTGCAGCCGCCAGCGCCAACAGCAGGGTCAGCGCGACCCGAAGTCCTGCATTCATCTTTATTCGCGCGCAGGGGCGCGCTCCCACAAGGTTCGGGTTTTTGTGGGAGGCCGCCCCTGCGGCCGAAGGCTGTTCTTGCGCAGGCCTACGCGAATCCGACCCGCAAATGCGCGGTCATGCATGCCTGCGAATGCTGTCGGCCACGGTCTGCACGATCTGGTCGATGTGTGCGTCTTCCACAATGTAAGGCGGGCAAATGACGATGTTTTCACCCGCCGGACGCACCCACACGCCTTTGTGGAAGCAGTCCATGAAGATGTCGTAAGCCCGCTTGCCGGGCGAGCCCGCGATGCTGGCCAGCTCCACCGCCCCGGCCAGGCCCAGGGTGCGGATGCCGACCACGTTGGGCAAGCCCTTCAACGTGCTGTGCATGGCATCGCCCAGCACCCGGCCCTGTTGCCCGGCACGCACAAACAGGTTTTCTTCTTTCATCAAGTCGAGCGTGGCAATGGCCGCCGCACACGCCACCGGGTGCCCGGAATAGGTGTACCCATGGAAGAACTCGATCGCGTGGTCGGGCGCATGCGCGTTCATCATCGCGTCGTAGATGAAGTCGCGGCAAATCACACCACCCAATGGGATCACGCCGTTGGTCACCGCCTTGGCGAAGTTCAGCATGTCGGGCACCACGCCGTAGTAGTCGGCACCAAAGTTCACGCCCAGACGACCAAAGCCGGTGATGACTTCGTCAAAAATCAGCAGGATGCCGTGCTTGTCGCAAATCTCGCGCAGGCGCTTCACATAGCCTTGGGGCGGGATGTACCAGCCCGCGCTGCCCGCGATCGGCTCCACGATCACAGCGGCAATGTTGCTCGGATCGTGCAACACCAAAATGCGGTTTTCCAGCTCCAGCAACGGGTCTTCGGCCCACACCGGTTCTTCGTGGTGGATGTAGGCGTGGTTGACCGGGTCGTGAATGAAACGCATGTGGTCCACGCGCGGCAGCAGCTGCGCGCCGTACACCTTGCGGTTGGCAGGCAGGCCGCCCACGCTCATGCCGCCGAAATTGACGCCGTGGTAACCCTTTTCGCGGCCAATGAACACGTTGCGGTGGCCTTCGCCACGGGCGCGGTGGTAGGCCAGCGCCACTTTCAATGCGGTGTCAGCGGCTTCCGAGCCAGAGTTGCAAAACAGCACCTTGTTCAGGTCGCCTGGCGCCATGGCCGCAATCATCTCTGCCGCTTTGAACGCCTTGTCGTTGCTGGCCTGGAAGGCGGTGGCGTAGTCCAGCGTGTCCAACTGCTTCTTGATGGCTTCATTGATCGGGCGGCGGTTGTGGCCCGCGCCCACGCACCAGAGACTGGAGATACCGTCGATCACCTTTTTGCCATCGTGGGTGGTGAAGTGCATGCCCTCGGCGCCCACGAACACGCGCGGGTCCTGGCGGAACGTGCGGTTGGGGGTGAAGGGCAACCAATGGTTGTCCATGTTCAGGTCGGTGTGGGCCACGGCAAAAACTCCTCTGGATCGGTTCAGGCGCACAGTTTACGTCCACCCAGTGGCGCCACGGCCCCAACGCGACAGGCTCGGGCGCTTCTCTACAATAGGCCGACTCGACCCGGCCGCACCCCACTCTTTATGGGTTCAGCCCCAACCGCTTTGCCCCATGACCACCACCTACATCCTGACCCTCTCCTGTCCTGACCGCACCGGCATCGTGCATGCCGTGTCGGGTTTTTTGCTGGAGCGGGGCGGCAACATCGAAGAGGCCGCGCAGTACAACGACCACGACACCGGCTTGTTTTTCATGCGTGTGCAATTCGCATGCGGCCAGGCCGACGGTGCCGCGCTGAGCGCGCAGTGGGGTGCATTTGCCCAGACCTTTGACATGAAGTGGGACCTGCACACCACCGCCCAGCCCATGCGCACGGTGATCATGGTCAGCAAAGAAGGCCACTGCCTGAACGACCTGCTGTTCCGCTGGAAGAGCGGCCTGCTGCCGCTGGACATCCGCGCCATCGTGAGCAACCACCGCGAGTTCTACCAGTTGGCCGCCAGCTACAACGTGCCGTTTCACCACATCCAGGTCAACAAAGACAACAAGGCGCAAGCCGAGGCCCGGCAGTACGAAATCATCCAGGCCGAAGGCGCTGAGCTGGTGGTGCTGGCGCGTTACATGCAAATCCTTTCCGACGACCTGTGCCGCAAGCTGGCCGGCCGTGCCATCAACATCCACCACAGCTTTTTGCCCAGCTTCAAGGGCGCCAAGCCTTACTACCAGGCGCACGACCGTGGCGTGAAGCTGATCGGCGCCACCGCCCACTATGTGACGGCCGACCTGGACGAAGGCCCGATCATCGAACAGGATGTGGCCCGCGTGGATCACAGCAAGGCAGTGGAAGACCTGACCACCCTGGGCCGCGACACAGAAAGCCAGGTGCTGGCCCGCGCCGTGAAATGGCACAGCGAACACCGCGTGCTGATCAACGGCCACAAGACCGTGATTTTCAAATAACAAAGGCTTGCCATGTCCGCCAACTCACGCATCCCGCCCATCCAGTGCCTGCTGACGTTTGAGGCTCTGGCGCGATTGCGCAGCGTGACCCAGGCGGCCGAAGAATTGTGCGTGACGCCCAGCGCGGTGAGCCACCGGGTCAAGCAGCTCGAGCAAATCATTGGCACCAAGCTGTTTGGCCGGTCGGACTTCTCGCTCACGACCGAGGGCATCGAGTATTTGGCCCATGTGCGTGAAGGGCTGGTGTCCTTGCAGCGCTTTCCCAGCGCCAACAACACCTCGGGCCGACGCAAGCTGCGCTTGGCGGTCACGCCGACATTTGCCCGTTCCATCTTGATGCCACGCCTGAAGCACTTTCTGGAAGCCTACCCCGAGATCGACATCACCTTGCAGGTCAGCATTCCGCTGCTGGATGTGGTGGCGGAAGACGCCGACCTGACCGTGCGTTTTGGCACCGGCCGTTATTCTGATGTGGAGCACGTCTGCCTGGCCAAGGACGACGTGACGCCCCTGGCCTCACCCGCGTGGGTGCGCAAAAACGGCCCATTCAGCAGCGCCGAAGAATTGCAAGGCATGGCCCTGCTGCGCAGCCCGCTCGAGCCTTGGCGCACCTGGTTTGCAGCGCACGACCTCGATTGGCCCGAACCCACCGACGGCTCCTCCTTCAACGACATTGGCCTGATGTGCGACGCCGCCGCCCAGGACCTGGGGGTCGGCCTGATCCGCACCAAACTGGGCGCTCCATGGCTGGAAAGCGGCCAACTGGTCCGCTTGTTCGAGCGCAGTGTGCCCAGCCCCCATGCCCATTACCTGTGCTGGCGCACCGGCACCATGGAGCGCTGGGAATGCGCCGCATTCGCCGACTGGCTGAAAAGCGCACTGGCCTGATTTCACAAACCTGTCAAAGATTCTTCAGCCCCATGCGCCGGGCTTGGGCTTACAGTTGAGCCATTCCTTTCAGGTTTTGAATGCCATGAGCGCCAGCACCCCTGCCAAAACACCCCCACTGACCACCACCGAACGCGCCGAGCGCCAACGCGCTGTGGTGCAGGCTTTGGGCAGGGTGCTGCCCGCCGACGCCATCCTGTACACCGCTGAAGACACCACGCCCTATGAATGCGACGGCCTGACCGCCTACCGCGAACGGCCTTTGGTGGTGGCCCTGCCTGAAAACGAAACGCAGGTACAAGCCGCGCTCCAGGTCTGTCACGCCCTGCAAGTGCCCGTGGTCGCACGCGGCGCAGGCACTGGCCTGTCGGGGGGGGCCATGCCGCACCGCATGGGCGTGACGCTGTCGATGGCTCGCTTCAACCAGATCAAGACCGTGGACCCGGTCAGCCGCACGGCGGTCGTGCAGTGCGGCGTGCGCAACCTGGCCATCAGTGAGGCCGCTGCGCCTTATGGCCTGTACTACGCGCCCGACCCGTCCAGCCAGATCGCCTGCACCATCGGTGGCAACGTGGCCGAAAACTCGGGCGGCGTGCACTGCCTCAAATACGGCCTGACGGTGCACAACGTGCTCAAGGTGCGCGGCTTCACCATCGAAGGCGATCCGATCGAATTTGGCAGCGATGCGCTCGACACCTCCGGCTACGACCTGCTGGCCGTGCTGGTGGGCAGCGAAGGCATGCTGGCCGTGGCCACCGAAGTCACCGTCAAGCTGGTGCCCCAACCCCAACTGGCGCGCTGCATCATGGCCAGCTTTGACGACGTGCGCAAAGCCGGTGAAGCTGTGGCCGCGGTGATTGCAGCCGGCATCATCCCCGCCGGGCTGGAGATGATGGACGGCCCGATGACCGTCGCCGTCGAAGACTTTGTGCACGCCGACTACGACCTGAGCGCAGCGGCCATCTTGCTGTGCGAGAGCGATGGCACGCCCGAAGAGGTCGAAGAGGAAATCGGCCGCATGAGCGAAGTGCTGCGCAACTGCGGCGCCACGGCCATCACCGTGAGCCGCGACGAAGCCCAGCGCATGAAGTTCTGGAGCGGTCGTAAAAACGCCTTCCCCGCTTCGGGTCGCATCAGTCCCGACTACATGTGCATGGACTCGACCATCCCGCGCAAGCGTCTGGCCGACATCCTGCAAGCCATCTCGGAGATGGAAAAGAAATACCAACTCCGCTGCCTCAACGTCTTCCACGCGGGCGACGGCAACCTGCACCCGCTGATCCTGTTCGATGCCAACGACCCCGACCAGCTGCACCGCTGCGAACTGTTTGGTGCCGACATTCTGGAAACCAGCGTGGCCATGGGCGGCACCGTCACGGGCGAACACGGCGTGGGCATCGAGAAACTGAACAGCATGTGCGTGCAGTTTTCCGCCGAAGAAAACGCGCAGATGTTCGGCCTCAAGCGCGCCTTTGACCCACAAGGCCTGCTCAATCCCGGCAAGGTGATCCCCACCCTCCACCGCTGCGCCGAGTACGGCAAGATGCTGGTGCGGGCCGGGCAAATCAAACACCCGGAGCTGGAACGCTTCTGAAGCTGCACCACAGCAGAGGTGCGGTATTGGCAGGTCGGTGGCGACGGTGAAAGAACAGCTTTCGGCCGCAGGGGCGGCCTCGCACAAAAACCCAGCCCCTTGTGGGAGCGCGCCCCCGCGCGCGAATGCCCCCATGACTTTCATCATCCGAGGCGTCGCCCAGCTACATGAAAGTCAGGCCCCTCACAGCGCCAATTCGATCACGCCGCCCGCGTGCTTGGCGCGCGAGCAGCACAAGACGATTTTGTGTTGGCGCTCGGCCTGGCTCAAGACGAAGTCGCGGTGCTCGATCTCGTCCGAAGTCGCCGCATCGTAGGGCCGGGCGCAGACGCCGCACAGCCCGTCGCTGCATTTGACATCGACCGCGATGCCCGCATCGATCAGCACATCCGTGGCCGTGCGGTCGGCGGGCACACTCAGGCGGCGCCCGGAGTCCTTCAGTTCCAATTCGAAGGGGTGGTTCACCCAGGCATCGGCATCGGGCACGCTGAAATATTCGCGGTGCAGGGCGTCTTCGGGCCAGGCGTGCGCCAGGGCCGCTTCGAACACCCCGTCCATGTAACGCGCCGAGCCACAGGTGTAGAGGTGTTGGCCAGGCGCATAGCGGGGCAGCACTTGCGCCAGATCGGCGCGCTGGCCCTCGTCCTTGAAGTGGCAGTGAACGCGCTCACGCCAGGGCGCTTGGTCCAGGTCTTTCAAAAAGCCGGCGCTGTGGCGGCTGGCGGCGCTGTAGTGAAAGTCAAAGGGTTTGCCCAAAGCATGCAAGCGGTGCGCCATGGCGAGCAGCGGCGTGACGCCAATGCCGCCAGCGAACAAGCAGCTGTGCGTGGCCTCTTCGTGCAAGGCAAAGTGGTTGACCGGCCGGCTCACAAAGACCCGACGCCCTTCGCGAAAGACGCGGTGCATCAGCGCCGAGCCGCCACGCCCGCCCTGCTCGGGCGACTCGCGCAACACGCCCAGCACATAGCGGCTGCGGTCGGCCGGGTCGCCCGCCAGGCTGTAGGAACGCTGGTACTCGGGCGCGATCACCACATCGATGTGGCCGCCGGCCTCAAACGGCGGCAGCGCCTGGCCATCGGGTGCGATGAACTCGTAACGCGCCAAGCCCTCGGCCATCTCTTCGCGGCGTTGCAAAACCACAGGGAACACCGGCGGCTCGCCTTGCAGCGCTTGCGGCCCGGGGGCCAGGCCCTCGGTCTGACCGGCGGCCAGCCGGGCCTGGTATTGCGCAGGCGTCAGCAGCGTTTTGTAGCGGGCAATGCCCTCTTCCCGGTTGACCGGAAACGCCAGCGGATACGGCGGCGGCATTTTGTCCGCCGGGTACACCGCCAGGGTCTGGTCTTCGTAGCGCAGTTGCAGGTCTTTTTGCAGCCCCCGGCGGTGGGTTTGCGCCGCCTGGACATAGCGCCCGGTGCGCTTGTCCAGTTCGATGTCCCACCACCATTTCTTGACCGGGTTGATGCTGCCGCGATTCAACACATCATCGAGCCGCGCCAGCGCTGGTGCGGCGGCCGGCAGCTTCATCGCCAGCGTGCGCCACAGGCTGTCGGCCAGCAGCCCTTCGAGGTTCCAGGGGCAGGTCTTCATGCAGCGCCCACACATGCCACCGGCCGCATTGGTGATGCGGTAACGGGCGCATTTTTCGGCATCGCTCTTCCAGATTTCGTAGCCGTTGTACATCAGCTTGGGGCCTGCCGTGATGGCCCCCGAAGGGCATTCGCGTGCGCACTTGTTGCAGTTTTCGCAAAAGCTTTGCAGGCCAAAGTCAATCGGCCGGTCGGCGGCCATCGGCATGTCGGTGGTGACGCAGCCGCTTTTCAGGCGCGGGCCCAGAAAGGGGTTGAGGATGACTTCACCGATGCGGCTGACCTCGCCCAAGCCAGACAGCAAGAGCAAGGGCGGTTGCAAGACATCGCCATCGAGCACCGAGTGCACCCGGGCCGAATAACCCAGGCGCCGAATCTGCTCGGCCATGATGCCGCCCAGCAAGGAAAAGCGCAGATAAGCCCGCATGCTTTGCGCCACCGAAATCCAGTCGTCGCCGCTGGCGCCTTCCATGGTTTCGTGGCCCTGGTCGATCAGCAGGTTCAGGGCGTTGGCATGGTAGGCGGGCAAAGGGTTGCCGCCCGCATCGTGCGAGTAATAAGCCCATTCGGGCACGGCGCACAAACCCACGGCGTCCACGCCCAGGTAATGCGACGCCGCTTTGAGGTTGTCGGCATTGCGCTGCGGGTCGGCGGTGCTGGCCGCCACCGGGCCGCGCGCCGGCCCGAACTGCAAGAGCAGCAAGGCGCCCAGGGCGCGCCGCGCACAGGCGCCGATGGGGCTCTTCATCACATAGTGCGCGTTTTTGGCGCTGTCTTGCACGGTCTTGCCCAGATCGCCAAACAAGGCCCGCGCAAAAAAATCGGCGCGCTTGGGAAAGCGCGGCACCCGCGCATGGTCGATGAAGGTGGTCGGTGTGTCGCGCCGTTTGAGCGTTTCAAACGGGTGCGCGCCCTGGCGGAATTCACGGCGGGCAAAGGCATCGCGGTGAAAGGCACTCTTGAAGGTGCCCTGCCCCACAACCCAAGCCGGGCCGTGGCTTTGCCAGCGCTTTTGCTGCGCCGCCAGCGCCTGGTCGGGGGCCAGTTCCAGCGTGGTGCTGACCGCGGCCAGCGCGTAGCGATGGCCCACATAGGGGTTCGATCCATCTCCTTGGATCAAACCGGCCGCCAGCGCCACACGCGCCAAATCCAGCTCGCTGCAACTGGCGCTGTGGGCGCGTGCCTCGTGCCCCAGCATGCGCAAATAGGTGGACAAGAGCACGGCCGTTTGCGCCGCCAACACCGCCGCGCGCTGCGCCTGCGTGCCGCCCAGCCATTCGCAACCGGGCTCGCCCGCTCGGGGCTCGCGCATGAACTCCACCAGGATCACGACCACATGGCCGTGGTGCGCGATGGGACCGTGCACGCTGCGCGAGGAATCGAGCACATCGGCCAGGATCATGTCCATCCCGGCCGCAAAACTCACCGGCTGACTTTGTACCAACTCTTCACCCAGTGCCGTCACTGCGGGGTTGCGGATCGGCTCGCTCAGCAGGGCAGATGCGGGCAGCGCGCCCACCCCCATCATCGTCGCGTCAAAGTAATAGCCGGCCGCCTTCAGGTGCTCAGAACGTGCCGTCAGCTCGTGCGGGATGTCGCCTTTTTCGGGGTTGACCGCGCCGTCGCGCACCAGGTCAAACATGGCCATGTAACGCGCCATGGCGTGCGCGATCGACTCGGGGTTGTCGTGCCCGAACGGCAAGGCCTGCATGGGGGGCAGCTGGCTGTCACTGGGTGGTTCAGCACTGCGCTGCAGGCGCTCCAACGGGTAAGGCCCGAGATGGACCGGACGGTTGCGGTAGGAAAACAAACGCATTGAAAAGTCCCGCGAAAACGGCCAGCCGCAGACCTCGCCTGCGCAGCCGAAATGGTTGATCCTGCCCTGTGGGGGCCGATCTTACAGGGGAGTAAGCCAGCGGACTGCTACAAATGACCCGCGCGTTGTGCAAGCGCCCTTCATCATCCTGAGCGTCACCAAGCTGTTTGAAAGTCAGACCCGACAAGCCGCGGCGATCCACTGAAGCTCGACCTACAGAAAAACTGAAGCCTGCTCTTTTGCAGGTCAGAGCTTCAGCTCCGACGTTGCTGGCACAGTCATCGGTATTTTCACTTAGTTGCGCGCGCAACCAAATTCGCCTAAGATGCGGCCAAGTTCAAAAACCCAACTCGCCCATCTGCATGTCCATCCAACTCGACCGCACGCTGACCTACCGTCTGCACCAACTGCACAAGCTGACCGACATGGACAGCCAGTCGGTCTATCCGGAGCGCACGGGCCTGTCGATGAGCGACGGGCGCTGCCTGACCACGATTGGCACGTTTGAACCTTTGTCGGTCAAGGAGTTGGCCGACAAAGCCAACCTGAACAAGGGCCAGGCCAGCCGGGCAGCGCAGGCCTTGGTCGATCAGGGCCTGGTGCTCAAAGCCGACCACCCCGGCGATGGTCGGGGCGTGGTGCTGACGCTGACGTCCCCCGGGCGCGCGGTGTTTGAGCGGGCCATGGCCATGGTCCACCAACGCAACCAGGACATTTTTGGCTGCCTGACGGACAAGGAACAAACCACCTTGAGCACCCTGTTTGACCGCCTGATTGCCCACGCCCGCCCGGGCGTTGTCATGGACTCCCGCTCGGGCGTTGCCAAGGCCCCCCGCCCGCGCTGAACTTCCCCCACAACACCATGCACACGCCCACCACAGAAGCCCGCCCTTCGATTTACTACCCGTACCAGGTCTTCCAGCCCTGGCTGGCGTCGGCACACCCTGCGCAAGACAGAAAAAAAGTCGTGGTCGTGGGTGCCGGCCCCGCCGGCATGGTCACGGCGCTGGAGTTGGCGCGCCACGGCGTGGCCAGCGTGGTGCTGTCGTCCGAGTTGCAGTTCTCTCAAGGCAGTCGGGCCATCTGTTTCACGCGCCGTTCGATGGAAATCCTGCAGCAAGTGGGTGTGGCCGACCGCATGACCGAGGGCGGCCTGCCCTGGCGCTTTGGCAACTCGTTCTACCGGGGACAACGCGTGTTCCGCATGGAAGCGCCGCACGATGCCGATGACCGCTTCTTCCCGATCATCAACGTGCAGCAACAGTACATGGAGGAGTACCTGCACGACGCCTGCCAAGCCCATCCGCTGATCGATTTCCGCTGGGGCAACAAGCTGGAGAAAATCGATCAAAAGGACGGCTATGCCGTGCTCGAAGTCGACACGCCCGAAGGCCCTTATGCACTGGAGAGCGACTGGGTGGTGGCGGCTGACGGTGGGCGTTCGGGCATCCGCAGCGCCATGAACCTGCAAATGGAAGGCGCATCGTACGAAGGCTTTTTCGTGATCGCCGACATCCAGGTCGACTTGCCCCTGCCCACCGAACGGCTGGCTTTCTTCGACCCCGACTGGAACCCCGGCAACACCATCCTGATGCACCGCGAACCGAACGGCATCTGGCGCGTGGACTACCAGCTGCCTGCGGGCGAAACGCCCGAAGAAGCCCTGCACCCGGACTCGCTCAAGGCCCGCATCGACGCGCAGCTGGCCATGATCGGCCATGCCGGAGTCGCGTGGAAGATGGACTGGTCATCGGTCTATTCCGCCCGCACGCTGACACTGCCCGACTTTGTGCATGGCAGCGTGATCTTCACCGGCGACGCGGCCCACCTGCTGCCCATTTTTGGGGTGCGCGGGGCCAACACCGCTTTTCAGGACGCGCAGTCACTGGGCTGGCACCTGGCCTTTGTCGTCAAAGGCCTGGCGGGCAAACAACTGCTCGCCAACCACAGCGCCGAGCGCGTGGGTGCGGCCCGCGAGATCATCACCGAAGCGGGCAAAAGCACACGTTTCATGGCGCCGCCCAGCCCCGGCTTTCGGCTGTTGCGCGACGCGGTGCTGTCGCTCTCGCTCTCGCAAGAATTTGTGCGCCCGCTCTACCACTGGCGCACCTCGCGCCCCCACGAATACAGCCATTCGATGCTCAACAGCAGGGACGACGACAACCACCTGTTCAAGAGCGGCCCGGCCCACGGCGCACCACCGCAAAACGTGCGTCTCGGGGCCAACGACTTTTTGCTCGACCACCTGGGTGGCGGTTTTGACCTGCTGTATTTCACCGACGCCATCGCCTTGCCCGACGCACTGCAACAGGTCATCCAGACCGCACGCGCCCAAGGCCTGCCGCTGAAGGTGACCGCCGTGGGCGCGGCCCAAGCGGTGAACGGTGCCGACCAAACCCTGCCCGATGCCGACGGCCACCTGCGCCAGCGCTATGGCGTCCCGGTGGATGACGGCGCCAAGGGCGGCGCGTATTTGTTGCGCCCCGACCAGCACATCTGCGCCCGCTGGCTCACACTGGATGCCACACGGCTGCAAGCCGCCCTCGACAACGCCTTGCCGAACCACACATGTCGGACCTGAAGGTACCGACCTATGAAGATACCGACCACCATGACCGACAAAGCACTGACCATCGACGGGCTTGAAACCGTCTACGACGCACTGGCCACGGCCATTGACCAGGCTGGCGCCGACAAGGCGCAGCTGTTCCTGGTCAAGCTCGCCTTGCTCAACGCCAACGCACTGGCCGACGAAAACCTGTTTCAGCAGCAGATCGCTGCGGCCTTGCAAGACCTTTGACCAACCGTTTTATTCACCAGGAGACTCCCATGCTCGTTCAATCCGTTCACCACGTGGCCTACCGTTGCAAAGACGCCAAAGAAACCGTCGAGTGGTACCAAAAGCACCTCGACATGAAATTCGTGCTGGCCATTGCCGAAAACGAAGTGCCCTCCACCAAGGCACCCGACCCGTACATGCACATTTTTCTGGATGCAGGCCACGGCAACATCCTCGCCTTCTTTGAGCTGCCCAGCCAGCCGCCGATGGACCGCGACCACAACACGCCCAACTGGGTGCAGCATTTGGCGCTCAAGGTCGATTCGGTCGACACCCTGTTGCGCACCAAAGCCAAACTGGAAGCCGCTGGCATCGAGGTCGTGGGCCCAACGGATCACACCATCTTCAAGAGCATCTATTTCTTTGACCCGAGCGGCCACCGCCTGGAGCTGGCTGCCGACTGCGGCACGCCCGAGATGATGCAAAAGCTCGACGACGTGAAGTGGGACATGCTCGAAGAGTGGAGCCAAACCAAACGCGCCCCCAAACACGCCGCCTGGATGCACGATGGCAGCATGGCCTCCTGAAAGCGGCCACATGACGATGCTCAACGAAACCCACCACCCAGCGCTCCAAAGCTGGGTGCGCTCGGCCAATACACCGGGCTGCGACTTTCCGATCCAGAACCTGCCGTTTGCGGTGTTCCGCCGCAAGGGCTCGGGCGAAGCCTTCCGGGGCGGCGTGGCCATTGGCGACCAGATTCTGGACCTGGCTGCTGTGGCCAACGCGGGTGTGCTCCAAGGCGATGCCGCCACCGCGGCACAAGCCGGCGCACGCGACAAGCTCAACGCCCTGATGGCGCTGGGCAGCACCGCCTGGAGCGCGCTGCGCCTGGCTTTGTCACGTGCCCTGCGCGAAGGCGCGCCGGAACAAACCGCGCTGCAAGCGGGCCTGGTGCCACAAGAAGAAGCCGAATACGACGGGCCCGCCCGCATCGGCGACTACACCGACTTCTACACCTCGGGCGACCACGCCACCAACATCGGCAAACAGTTCCGCCCGGACAACCCGCTGCTGCCCAACTACAAATGGGTGCCCATCGGCTACCACGGCCGCGCCTCCAGCATCGGTGTGTCGGGTCAGCAGTTCCGCCGCCCGGTCGGCCAGACGATGCCGCCAGGGGCCGAAACCCCAACATTGGGCCCCTGCAAACGGCTGGACATCGAGCTGGAGCTGGGCATCTTTGTCGGCAGCGGCAACGCCTTGGGCGAAGCCGTGGACATCACCGAAGCCGAAGACCATGTGTTTGGCATCTGCCTGCTCAACGACTGGTCGGCCCGCGACATCCAGGGCTGGGAATACCAACCGCTGGGGCCCTTCTTGTCGAAGAGCTTTGCCTCCACCGTCTCGCCCTGGGTCGTCACGCTCGAAGCGCTGGCCCCTTACCGCGTGGCCTTCACGCGGCCCGAAGGTGACCCGCAACCCCTGGCCTACCTGGATTCAGCCGCCAACCGCAATGGCGGCGCGTTCGACATCCAGCTGCAAGTGGGCCTGCAAACACCGCAAATGCGCGCCGCCGGTCAGCAAGATGCCAGCATCTGCCGCACCAGCTACCGCCACGCCTACTGGACCGTGGCGCAAATGGTCACGCACCACACCGTGAACGGCTGCAACCTGCAACCGGGCGACCTGTTGGGCAGCGGCACCCTGTCGGGCCCCACGCTGGACCAGGCCGCCGCGCTGATCGAGTTGACCACCGGCGGCAAGAACCCGGTGGCCCTGCCCAATGGCGAGCAACGCACCTGGCTGGAAGACGGCGACAGCGTGGTCTTGCGCGGCTGGTGCGAACGCGAAGGCGCGGCGCGTGTCGGCTTTGGCGAATGTGTGGGCACGGTGCTGCCTGCGCGGACGCTGAAGGTCTGAACGGGGCATATCGGTTCGGCAAAGGCCCTGTGTCGGGGCTGAAGCCCACGACCTACACCCCCTCGTAGGTCGGAGCTTCAGCTCCGACGTTCTGCCCCCTCGCGCCAGCGAATTGCACCCATTCACCACGTGTCAATCGCCAGTGTCCCGTCAACGGGCTTCACCCGCCCAGCCTCCAGCCCGGCCACCAGCCACGCGCGCGTGTCGGCCGGGTCGATCACCGCGTCGATCTCCAGCGTGGCCGCCATGTTGATCGCGCTGCCGTTGTCGTATTGCTGCGCCAGCAGTTGCTCAAACAGCGCTTCGCGTTCGGGGCCTTCGGGCACGGCTTCGAGTTCCTTGCGGTAACCCAGCCGCACAGCGCCTTCCAGGCCCATGCCACCAAACTCGCCCGTGGGCCAGGCCACGGTGCAGAGGGTTTCGTGAAAGCCCCCGCCGGTCATGGCCATCGCGCCCAGGCCATAGCCTTTGCGCAGCACCACACTGAGCAGCGGCACCCGCAGATGCGCGGCCGCCACAAACATGCGCGAGACATGGCGCACCTGCGCCAGCGCTTCGGTGTCGGGTCCGACCATGAAGCCGGGGGTGTCGACCAAGCTCACGATGGGCAAGCCATGCGCGTTACACAGCTGCATGAAGCGGGCGGCTTTGTCAGCAGCATCGGCATCGATCGCACCGCCCAAGTGCAGCGGGTTGTTGGCCAGCATGCCCACCGGACGCCCCGCAATGCGCGCCAGCGCGGTGTGGATGCCCGCGCCGAAACCGGTGCGCAAAGGCAACAGGCTGCCTTCGTCGGCGATGCCCTGCATGGCCGCGCGGGTGTCGTACACGCGCACACGGTTTTCAGGCACGACATGGCGCAGTGCCTCGGCGGGTGGGGCTTGCCATTCCGTGTGTGCACCCTGAAAAAACGACAGGTAATGCCGCGCAGCCGACACCGCTTGCGCCTCGTTGTCCACCAGGACGTCAACCACGCCGTTGGCATGCTGCACACCACTCGGGCCAATCTGCTCGGGCTTGAACACACCCAGGCCACCGCCTTCGACCATGGCCGGGCCACCCATGCCGATGTTGCTGTCGGCCGTGGCGATGATCACGTCGCAGCAGCCCAGCAAAGCCGCATTGCCCGCAAAGCAGCGCCCGGCCACCACGCCCACCACCGGCACCTGGCCATTGAGGCGGGCAAATGAGGCAAAGGTGGCGAGGTTCAGGCCCGCGACGATGGCGGCATCGACATCACCGGGCCGGCCCCCGCCGCCTTCGGCGAACAGCACGACAGGCAGCTTGTTTTGCAAAGCCACGCCCAGCATGCGGTCGGTCTTCTGGTGGTTGCGCATGCCCTGCGTGCCGGCCAGCACGGTGAAGTCGTAGGCCATGACGACCACGCGCTGGCCATGGATGCAGCCGATGCCGGTGACCATGCCATCGGCGGGTGTGTTGCGCATGAGATCGTCGGCACTGCGGCGGCGGCTTTGCGCGGCCACGGCCAGCGCACCGTATTCCACAAACGAGCCCTCGTCACACACATCGGCGATGTTCTCGCGGGCGGTGCGCAGGCCGGTGGCGCGGCGCTTGGCCACGGCGTCGGGGCGCTGCGCGTCTTGTGTGAAGGCCAGGCGGTCTTGCAGTTTTTTCAGATCGACCCGCTCGGCGGGTGCCGCAGGTGCAAGTGGTGCAGGCTCAAGGGACGCAGGGCGCGCAGGCGCCGGACTGACCGACTCCTCAGACAAAGGCACCAGTGACGCCAGCACCTCGCCCTCACCCACCGTCTCGTCAGCCAGAAAGTACAACTCGGCCAAGCGCCCGGCATGCGGCGCACGGATTTCGTGCTCCATTTTCATGGCTTCCAAAATCACCAGCACATCGCCTGTGACCACGGCATCACCGGCAGCCACCAGCCACTGCACCACTTGCGCCTGAAGAGGGGATCGAATGTTTTGCATCCGGTCATTGTGCGGCGCGGCCCCGGGGGCAGCAGGTCAAGTCCGGGACAATTGAAGGCTAGCGTTTGCCAAAAATCGCCGTGCCCACCCGCACCATGGTGCTGCCTTCGGCAATGGCGGCGTCCAGGTCTGCGCTCATGCCCATCGACAGCGTATCCAGTGCCAAGCCTTGCTGGCGCAAGGCCTCAAAAAGCGCCTTGGCCTGGGCATGCACCGCGCGCATCTGGCTGGGCGTTTCGGCGGGCTCGGGAATCGTCATCAGACCGCGCAACTGCACACGCGGCAAAACCGCCACGGCCTGCGCCAGCGCCGGCAGATCTTGCGGACTCACCCCCGACTTGGTGGCACCGCCGTCCACATTGACCTGGATGCACAGCTGCAAAGGCGGCAGGTGGTCCGGGCGCTGTTCGGACAGGCGCTGGGCGATTTTGAGGCGGTCCACGCTGTGCACCCAATCGAAGTGCTCGGCCACCGGGCGCGTCTTGTTGCTCTGGATCGGGCCGATGCAGTGCCACGTCAGCGGCAAATCACGCAACGCGGCGATCTTGTCCACCGCTTCCTGAATGTAGTTTTCGCCAAAGGCGGTTTGCCCGGCGGCATGAGCCTGGCGCACCGCATCCGGCCCCCAGGTTTTGGACACCGCCAGCAAGGTCACGCTGTCCGGTGTGCGGCCCGCTGCACGGCAAGCCGCGCCGATTTGCGCATGGACATGCGCCAGATTCTCTGCAATGAAAGCGTTCATGGCTTGAGCGTACCAAAACCACCCACCCCCCACCGGGCCAGCCAAGCCCCCAGTTGAAGGCCCCCTCCGCCAGGCTGCTAAATTAACCCCCTGTGCACAACCAACCGAGACCCCCCATGAGCTCCATCGCCGCCAAAACCTACGAACCCACACCCGCACGCCAAGTCGCCTTTTTGGGCCTGGGCGTGATGGGCTACCCCATGGCGGGGCACCTGGCCCGCGCCGGGCACCACGTCACGGTGTACAACCGCAGCGCCGCCAAAGCCGCGGCCTGGATGACCGAATGCCCCGGCAATGCCAGCGCCCCCACCCCGCGTGAAGCGGCCGCCGGTGCCGACATCGTGTTCGCCTGTGTGGGCAACGACGCCGATTTGCGCAGCGTGGTGTTGGGACCCGATGGCGCCTTTGCCGGCATGAAACCCGGTGCCATTTTTGTGGACCACACCACGGCATCGGCCGAAGTGGCCCGCGAGCTCTACGCTCAGGCCCGGCAGCTGGGCCTGCATTTTGTCGATGCCCCCGTGTCCGGCGGTCAGGCCGGTGCGCAAAACGGCATGCTCACCGTCATGTGCGGCGGCGATGCGGCCGCCTTTGATGACGTCAAACCGGCGGCCATGGCGTTCTCCCGCGCCTTCACCTGGCTGGGTGCATCGGGGTCAGGTCAACTGGCCAAAATGGTCAACCAAATTTGCATTGCCGGTTTGGTGCAAGGCTTGTCGGAGGCCGTGGCCTTTGGCCAGCAAGCGGGCCTGGACATGCACCAGGTGCTGGACGTGATCGGCAAAGGCGCCGCGCAAAGCTGGCAACTGGACAACCGTGGCAAAACCATGGTCGACAACCAATTTGAATTTGGCTTTGCCGTGGACTGGATGCGCAAGGACCTGGGCCTGGTGCTGGACGAAGCCAAGCGCAACGGGGCACGCCTGCCCGTGACGGCGCTGGTGGACCAGTTTTACGCCGACGTGCAGAAAATGGGCGGTGGCCGTTGGGACACGTCCAGCCTGGTGCGCCGACTGCGCTGAAATCCACGGGGGCCCAACGCCCCGCGGCCTATGAAAAAAGCGACCAACAGGTCGCTTTTTTCATGGGGCAGGCCCTGCGTCACTTGGTGGGCTGGCTCAGTCGCTTGAGTTCTTCTTCTGAAATTTCGTCGAACACGCGGACCACTTTGGTCACACCGCTGATGCCACGCACGATGTCACTGGCACGCTTGGCTTCGCGGGCCGTGACACGGCCCATCAGGTACACCACACCGCGCTCGGTCACCACCTTGATGGCGTTGACCTGCAAATCTTTCGCATCCACAAAAGCGGCCTTGACCTGGCTGGTGGTCACCACGTCTTTGGAGCGCTGCGTCAAGCTGCTGTGCGGCACCACGGCCAAGTCGTTCACGACCGACTGGACGTTTTCCTGGCTTTGCGCCAGTTTTTCGGCACGCTCTTTGTCGGCCTGTGTGCGGGCCTCGCCGCTCAGCAGCACCTTGCGGTTGAAGCTGGTCACATTCAGGTGCACACGGTCACCCAAATCCTGACGCACGGCGCTGACCACCTTCAGCTCGATGCCCTCGTCTTCGACTTGCGCCCCGGCGGTGCGCCGGTCTGTGGCCACAATGCCCGTCATGACCGCACCGCCCACGATCAGGGGAGCGCATCCAGAAAGACCCGCCCAAGCCGTGGCCAACACTGCACCGGACAACACCAAGGATTGAAAATTGCGTTTCATTTAAAGAGGTTCCTGTTCACCCAACAACTGGGTATCAATTCCATCACACAGACAGTGCAGCACCAAATGCTGCACCTCGCGAACGCGTGCCACCCGCTCATGGGGCACACACACATGCACATCGGTTTCGCGCAACTGGCGCGCCAGCGCGCCGCCCTGGTAACCCGTCAGCGCCACAACACTCATTTCACGTTCGTGGGCGGCTTGGGTGGCCAGCACCAAGGACTGCTCGGAACCATCGGCACTGATCAAAAACAGCACATCACCGGTGTGCCCCAAGGCACGCACCTGGCTGGCCAGGCCTTGGGGCTCGGGCCACAAGGTGGCCATCAGGGCATCGGCGGACAAAGCCAGCGCCGACAAACCGGGGCGTTCGCGCTCGAACCCCCCCACCAGCAAACCGGCCAGATACTGCGCCAAACCGGATGAAGGCCCCATGCCTGCCGTCAGCACCTTGCCCCCGCCCGTGACACAGGCCAACACGGCTTGCACAGCCTCGTCCACCGGCTTGGCCAAGCCTTCGGCCACCTGGTAATGCAGGTCGGCACTGTCAATGAAATGCTGTTGAATGCGCAGGTCTAACATGGCCGCGATGATAACCCCGCCAGAGGCTGCTCCAGCCCATCCACCCCACCCGTGTGTGTCCAATCACTTACCGGCAAGCCGCCCCTGCGTCAACCGGCATCAAACGCCGCTTGCAGCCATTGGGGCCCCGCCCCCTCCAGCGTCACCACATCAAAACGTGCAGGGGGCAAGTGCCGCCAGCGCAACAGGTAATGCCGGGCCGCGAAAATGATGCGCCGCTGCTTTTGCCAGCCGATGCTGGCGGCCGCGCCGCCATGGTCACGGCGGCTGCGTTGCCGGACTTCGACAAACACCACCGTGCCATCGCCCGACTGCATGATCAGGTCGATTTCGCCGCCCCCTCGGCCGGGCGTCCGATAATTGCGCTGCAACAGGCGCAAACCGCGCGCCTGCAAATAGGCCAGCGCCTCGTCTTCGCCCGCATCACCCCGGGCTTTGGTGGTCTGGCCCACCGTGTCTTTTTTGAGGAATTGCATTGACTCCGTCTCCCTTGTCTGCCTCGTTTGCCAAAGCCCTGGAGGCGGCGCACGACGCTGCCGGATCGCAAAACAACCCGGCCAGCACACTGTATGTCGTGGCCACCCCGATTGGCAACCTGGCCGACATCAGCCTGCGGGCATTGCATGTGCTGGCCCGGGTCGATGCCGTGGCCTGCGAAGACACCCGCCACACCCAACAACTGCTGCGGGCCTATGGCCTGGAGCGGCCCGGCGCGCAACTGCTGGCCGTGCACCAGCACAACGAAGCGCAAGCCGCACAAACCGTGATCGCCCGCTTGGCCCAGGGCGAACGCGTGGCCTACGTGAGCGATGCCGGCACCCCCGCCATCAGCGACCCGGGGGCGCGGCTGGTGGCCGCTGTGCGGCAAGCGGGTTACCGCGTGTTGCCGTTGCCAGGGGCCAGCAGCGTGACCACGGCACTCAGTGCCTCGGGCATGACGGGCGAACACGGCTTCGTGTTTGCGGGCTTTTTGCCCAGCAAGCCGGGTGAGCGCCAGCAGGCGGTGCAAGCCCTGGCGCAAGAAAGCCGCGCGGTGGTGTTGCTGGAAGCGCCGCACCGCATCGAAGCCCTGGCGCAAGCGCTGTCGGTGCTGGGCGAACGCCAGATCACACTGGGCCGCGAATTGACCAAACAGTTTGAGCAAATCGAAACCCTGGCCGCACACGCCTTGCCTGCCTGGCTGGCCGAAAAGCCCGATCGCCAGCGCGGAGAATTTGTGCTGGTGCTGCACGACGCCCCTGTGGCGGCCTCCGAGGGTGAAGGCCTGCGCGTGCTGCAACTGCTGTTGCCTGAATTGCCCCTGAAAACCGCCGTCAAGCTGGCCGCCGAGATCACCGGGGAATCGAAAAACGCGCTGTACGACAAGGCGCTGGCCTTGAAGAACGGCTGAAGAGCCGCCGCCGGCGGTGCGCCACCGGCCACCCGCCTCAGCGTTTGCGCAAGCCCAGCCACATGACGGTGGCCACCACCACCAGGGCCCCGACCAGCTGCATCCAGGCAATCGACTGCCCCAGCACGCCCCAAGCCAGCACCAGCGCAAACACGGGCTCCACATTCATGATGGCCGAGTTGCCCACCACCCCCAACTTGGGCAGCACGGTGAACATGATGGTGAAGGCCGTGCCATACAAAAAGGTCAAGGCCCCCAGGCCCCACCAGCCCGCGCTGGCGTTGGGCAAATGGAACCCGCTTTGGGTCGAAGCGACCATCGCCGCCAGCACCGCCACCGTGGCCATGGTGGTGAAGGTGCGCAAACGGCCATCCACATCGGCCGATTCATGCTGGGTGATGACCAGCGCCAAACCAAACGTGGCCGAAGCCGCCAAGGCAAACGCCACACCGATGCCGATGTTGCCCCAGTGCCGCGCAGCCCCCAGACCCGATGCCGCGCCCAACACATCCAGGGCCAATGCCAGCCCTGTCAGGATCAGGGGCATGGCCAGCAGCACGGCGCGCTCCGGGCGGTGGCCGTACAAAATACGCGCCCAGAAAGCGGTCAGCAACGGGTAGGTGTTGAACGCCAGCAACGCCAAAGCCACGGGCAAGCGGGCCACCGCAGAATAGAGACACACACTTTGCACCGCGATCAGCCCCCCGATCAACAGCAAGCTTTGACGCTGGCGTGGGGACAGTTGCAACGACACTTTTTGTTGCCACAGGATCAACGCCACCACCACGGCGGTGACGATGCTGCGAAAGGTGACAGCGGTCACCACATCCACGCCGTGGTTGAAGGCGGTGCGCGCCGCGACATGGTTGGCGCCCATCATCAGGGCGATCAACAAGAGCGTGAGAAAACCGGTCAGGCTCAACCGGGCGATGGCCGCAGGAGCACGGGGTGGGGACGACATGGGGTGAATTTAGCGCCCCATGCGCCCGGCCCATGACATCAAGGTGACTGGCGGTTGGCCGGGTACAGCCCCCGCTGCTGCGCGTGCAATCGGCTGAGCCCCAGCAACACATCGGTGCAGGGCGTCTGCACGTCGGTCAGCTGCCCCAGTTCGCGCACAGCGGTGACCAAGGCGTCCAGCTCCACGGGTTTGCCGGCTTCCACATCCTGCAGCATCGAGGTGCGGAACGCGCCCAGTTTGCGCGTCACCACATGGCGGTCTTCGGGCTGCTGATCGATGGGGATACCGATCCTTGCACCAATGGCTTTGGCTTCAAGCATGACGCTGGAGATGAATTGGCGCACCAGCGGGTCGTCCAGAATGCGGTCGGTCGTGGCCCCGGTGAGGGCACTGACGGGGTTGACCGTCATGTTCCCCCAAAGTTTGTACCAGATGTCTTTCTGGATTTGTGGCGACACGCTGGCGTTGAAGCCGGCCTTTTGCAGCAAAGCGTGCAAGGCTTGCACACGTGGCGTCAACTGGCCATCGGGTTCGCCCACGATGAGGCCATCACCAAAATGGTGGCGGATCACGCCAGGGGCATCCACCGAGCTGCTGGCATGCACCACGCAGCCAATGATGTGCGGCGCAGGCAAGGCACGGGCCAAGGCCCCATCCGGGTCGACCGCGTGCAGCGAACGCCCGGCCACCGGGCCGCCAAAGCCTTGTAAAAACCACCACGGCACCCCATTCATGGCGGTCAGCACCACCGTGTGCGGGCCCAGCAACGGGCCCACCTGCTGCGCGACCGAAGCCAGCGCGGGGGCCTTGACCGCCATCACCACCAAGTCCTGCACGCCCAAAACGGCGGCATCGCCGGAGGCCTGCACAGACACGGTGTGCTGCTCGCCGCCCTGATGCAAAGTCAGCCCATCGCGTTGCAGCGCAGCCAGGGTATCGCCTCGCGCCAGCACGCTGACCTGGGCCCCGGCACGCGCCAAGTGCACGCCCATCCAGCCACCGATGGCACCTGCGCCAACGATGGCAACTTTGCTGAACTGCACCTTGCTCATGCGCGCCACCCGGTGTCGATGCGGTCCATCTGACGCACCAGGGCATCCAGCACATCTTGCCCGGCACCGTGGTGGGGGTTGAACTGCAGCGCATCGCGGGTGCACTTGGCGGCAATGGGCTCGGGCACCGGAATCGGCGCGCCCATGCTTTGCGTGGCCAACTGGATTTCACAGGCGCGCTGCAAGGTCCACAAAATGGCGAAGGTCTGCGGCAAATTGCTGCCCCAAGTCAGCAAGCCGTGGTTACGCAAGATCACGGCAGGCTTGTTGCCAATGCTTTGCAAGACCCGAGGCCCCTCTTCGGGGTGGATGGTGATGCCCTCGAAGTCGTGGTACGCCACCATGCCATGCAACTGGGCCGAATAGAAATTGCTTTGCGACAGGCCGTCCTTCAGACACGCCACCGCCACACCTGCGGTGGTGTGGGTGTGCATCACGCAGTGTGCGCCGTCGATGCCGCCGTGCAAGGTGGCATGCACCACAAAGCCCGCCGGATTGACCTTGTAGGGTGAGCCGTCCAGCACCTCGCCCGCCAGGTTGATCTTGACCAAATTGCTGGCCGTGACCTCGCTGTAATGCAGGCCAAAGGGGTTGATCAGGAACTGTTTTTCACCGCCCGTGACGCTGTCGGGCAGACGCACGGTGATGTGGTTGTAGATCATCTCGGTCCAGCCGAGCATGGCGAACACGCGGTAACAAGCTGCCAGCTGCAAGCGGGCCTGCCATTCATCGGGATGCACACGCGCCTGCAGCGAGGGCACAAGCGGTTGGGGGGTGGGGAACATGGCGGGGTTTCCTTCTTGTGAAATGGGGTCAAAAAAATCGGGGTCAGATCCCCATTGTTTTCAGTACGTCGCGCCTTTGGCCGTCGGCAGGGCCTGCACCGAGGCTTTGAAATGGGCGGCCAGATCGGTGGTTTGGCGCATCAGGATCTGGGTGTCCAGGCCCACTGCGACAAACACCGCACCGAGCTTCAGGTAGTGGGTGGCCAGTTGCCGATCGGGCGTGAGGATGCCGGGGGCCTTGCCCGCTTGCAGGATGCGGGCGATGGCATCGGCAATGGCCGCTTGCACCTCGGGGTGCGCGGCGTTGCCCACATGGCCCATCGAGGCCGACAAATCCGCAGGGCCAATGAACACGCCATCCACGCCGGGTGTGGCGGCAATCGCGTCCAGGTTGTGCAGGGCCTCGCGCGACTCGACTTGCACCAGCAAGCAGACTTCTTCGTTGGCGCGCTTGAAGTAATCCGGAAAGTGGCCCCAACGCGACGCCCGCGCTCCGGCCATGCCCCGCACGCCGCCCATGCCATCGCCTTGCGGGTAGCGCATGGCTTGCACCAGTTGCGCTGCCTGCTGGGCGGTATCCACCATGGGCACGAGGATGTTTTGTGCGCCCAAGTCGAGGTATTGCTTGATGAGCGCGGTGTCACCCACGGGCACGCGGCACACCGGGTGGCTGTTCGGATACGCGGCCAAGGTTTGCAGCTGGGCCTGGATGCTGCGCAGATCGTTGGGCGCGTGTTCGCCGTCGATGACCAGCCAGTCAAACCCAGCCAAGGCACAGATTTCGGCGGTGTAGGCGTTGGCCAAGCCCATCCACAGGCCGATTTGCGGGCGCTGGTTTTTCAGGGCTTGTTTGAACAGGTTTGGGGGCGTTTGCATTTTGTTTCCTTGGCTGTGGCAGGGCTGCACCTGGATGGCTGTGAAAGAACAGGGCTTCGGTCGCAGGGGCGACCTCCTACAAAACCCCTGCCCCCTGTGGGAGCGCGTTGTCTGTCGGTACCGGGGTGGCGGGCTGGGCGATGTGGCAAAGCGAAGCGCCTCTGAGCCCGGGCCGCCACCCCGGCACCGACAGCCCCCACAGCCCCACCAACGAAGGCAAGGCGTCAAACAAACCGAAACTCCAGCTTGCCCAATGGCCCGTAATCCGCATCGAACACATCGCCCACTTTGGCGGGTGCCGGCTTGGTGAACGAACCGGCCAGCACGATTTCGCCCGCCGCCAGATGCTCGCCCCAGGGGGCCAGTTTGTTGGCCAGCCAGGCGATGCCCACCGCCGGGTGGCCCTGCACGCCAGCGGCCAGCCCGGTTTCCTCGACCACCCCGTTTTGCCGCAAGATGGCGCCACACCAGGGCAGATTGGTGGCGAGCGGGTCGACCTGGTTCGCGCCGAGCACGATGCCAGCGTTGGCGGCGTTGTCGCTGATGGTGTCAAACACCTTGCGCATGACCTTGGTGTGGCGGTCGAACTGCTCGATGCGCGCGTCGATGATCTCGATGGCGGGCGTGACGTATTCGGTGGCCTGGAGCACTTGTTCGACCGTCACGTTGGGGCCGCGCAGTTCATTTTTCAGGATGAACGCCAGCTCCACCTCGACACGCGGGGCAATGAAGTTTTGAAACGGAATGTCGAGCACCTGGCCCGGCGTGCAGGTGTAGCGCATGTCGTCGAGCAGGGTGCCGTAATCGGGCTCGTCGATCTGGCTGGACTGCTGCATGGCGCGGCTGGTCAGGCCGATCTTGTGGCCGATCATGACCCGGCCTTCGGCGAACTTGAGCGCCATCCAGGCGCGGTTGATGCGATAACCGTCTTCGATGGTCATGCCCGGGAAACGTTTGGAGAAATGCCCGATCTGCACCCGGGATTTCTCGGACTGGTTCAGCTCTTGCGCGAGTTGCTGGATCTGGTCTTCGGTGAACACGGACATGGTTCAGGCCTTGTTGAAAAGCGGATGGATGTTGCTGTGCTTGGCGTCGAACACTTCGGCGCCGACGTCGATCTGCAGCGTGATGCCGATGTGCCGCTGCGCCATGACGGGTGCGAAAAAGGCCTTGGCCACCTCGAGCAGAATTTGTCCTGCGCGTTGCTGGGTGGCTTCGCTGCGGCCACGGCCCATGCGCACGTTCAGGTACACAAAAGCGTAGTCTCCTGCCCCCCCAGCGGCAAGGCCCGCCGCGCCCCCATCGGCCACCGCGTAATGGGGCGCAGGGTATGCCAGGACACGCGTGCCGCCGGTCGGAAAAACCTGCTTGCCCTCTTCGTCTTTGACGGTGAGCATGGCGTCCGCCATCTGGCGGCACAGGATGGTCATGTTGACCTCCTGGTCCAGCTGGCCGGTATAGAGAATCACAAGATGGGGCATGGTTCTGTCTTGGTAGGTCGGACCTTCAGGTCCGACTTGGGTTGTTTCGGCGCAGGTTCATGTCGGGGCTGAAGCCACCGACCTACAGGGAGTCCTCACGTTCACAGCCTGGTGCTGACGGCGGTGTAGCCTTGCGCACTGCTGGCCTGCGCCGCTGGAATGTGTTGGCCCGTTTGGGGCGTGACGTCAAACACGGCGTTGAGCTGGCCCGTGCCCGAGGCCCCAAAGTAAGGCGTGAGGATTTCCACGCCGCCGTCATAGTCGGTCCAGCCCAGGGCGCCCAGCAGCATGGCGGTGTCGTGCATGAAACCTTCGCCGTGGCCCTTGCTGGCGTACTCGGGCAGCATCTCGCAAAAGTCTTTCCACTCGCGCTGGTGCCACATGCGCAGCACCTGCTCGTCGAGTTTTTCCAAAAACGGGCTCCAGATCTTGTGCGCGAATTCAGGGGCTAGGCCGTTTTGCGCAAAGCGGTGCGAAAGCGAGCCGCTGGCCAGAAACGCCACCTTGCCGTCGTAGTGTTTTTCCACCGCCTCGCGCATCGCCCAGCCCAGGCGCGCGCTGTCGTTGAGGTAATGCGAGGTGCACAGCGCCGAGACCGAAACCACCTTGAAATGCTGGTCTTCGTTCATGTAGCGCAGTGGCACCAGCGTGCCGTATTCGGGCTGCAAGGTGGTGGCATCGTGCGCGAGCGTTTCCACGCCGTAGTCGTTGGCCACCTTGGCCAGCAACTTGCCCAGCGCCGGGTTGCCCGGCGACTCGAAGGCCATGTTGCTGATGAAGTGCGGCAACTCGTTGCTGGTGTACACGCCCTTGAAATGCGGCGCGCAATTGATGTGGTAACTGGCGTTGACCAGCCAATGCGTGTCAAACACCACCAGCGTGTCCACGCCCAGGGCGCGGCAACGGCGGCTGATTTCCTTGTGACCGTCGATGGCATTTTGGCGTGTGCCAAAGCGCGGGCCAGGCAACTCACTCAGGTACATGCTGGGCACGTGGGTGATTTTGGCGGCGAGTGCGAGTTTACCCATGGCGATGGCTCCTGAAATTGTCGGTTTGTTTCATGTCCAGACTCCTGTATCAAACGCCCCAATGCGGGATGTGGTGGCTGCCCATGGACACCGCCACGTTCTTGGGTTCGCAAAACACTTCGTAGCTCCAGGTGCCGCCCTCGCGGCCGGTGCCGCTGGCCTTGGTGCCGCCAAAGGGCTGGCGCAGATCGCGCACGTTTTGGCTGTTGACGAAGCACATGCCCGCCTCGACGGCGGCGGCCACACGGTGGGCGCGGCCCAGGTTCTCGGTCCAGACGTAGCTGCTCAAACCGTAGTCGATGTCGTTGGCTTTTTCAATCGCATCGGCCTCGTCCTTGAACGGGATCAGGCAGGCGACGGGGCCGAAGATTTCTTCTTGCGCGATGCGCATGCGGTTGTCGACGTCGGCGAACACGGTGGGCCAGACGAAGTTGCCGCGCTGCACATGCGCGGGCAGATCGGCCGCGTAGCCGGGTTGACCCAGACCGCCGCAGAGCATGGTCGCGCCCTCTTTGGGGCCCAGCTCGATGTAGCTGCGCACCTTGGCCAGATGCGCCTGCGAAATCATGGGGCCGACGATGGTGTGTTCATCCAGCGGGTCGCCCACCGTGATGCGTTTGGCGCGCTCGGCAAACTTGGCGGCGAAGTCGGCGTAGATGCTTTGCTGCACCAGGATGCGGCTGCCAGCGGTGCAGCGCTCGCCGTTGTTGCTGAAGATCATGAAGACGGCAGCGTCCAAAGCGCGGTCCAGGTCGGCGTCTTCAAAAATCACAAACGGCGATTTGCCGCCCAGCTCCATGCTGAACTTTTTCAGGCCCGCGCTTTGCACGATGCGGTTGCCGGTGACGGTGGAGCCGGTGAAGCTGATGGCGCGCACATCGCGGTGCGAGACCAGGGGCTCGCCCGCTTCCTTGCCGTAGCCGTGCACGATGTTGAGCACGCCAGCGGGCACGCCCGCTTGCAGCGCCAGCTCGCCCAGGCGCGCGGCGGTGAGTGGTGAGAGCTCGCTCATCTTGAGCACGGCGGTGTTGCCAAAGGCCAGGCAGGGCGCGACCTTCCAGGTGGCGGTCATGAAGGGCACGTTCCAGGGGCTGATGAGCGCGCACACGCCCACTGGGTGAAACAGCGTGTAGTTCAGGTGCGTGGGCGTGGGGTAGGTGTGGCCGTCCACGCGGGTGCACATCTCGGCAAAGTAGTGGAAGTTGTCGGCCGCGCGCGGCACCAGTTGCTTGCCGGTCTGGCTGATGGTCTGGCCGCAGTCGCGGGTTTCGGTCTCGGCGATCTCAGGCACATGTTGCGTGATGAGTTCACCGAGCTTGCGCATGACCTTGGCGCGCTCGGTGGCGGGCGTGTTGGCCCACTTCGGGAAGGCGGCTTTGGCGGCGGCCACGGCGGCGTTGACCTCGGCTGCGCCGCCCGAGGCGACTTCGGCCAACACCTCTTGCGTGGCCGGGTTGACGGTTTCGAAGTAGTCGCTGCCGGCGACGCTTTGGCCGTTGATCAGGTGCTCGATTCTCATGTGTTCTTCCTGTAGAGGCCGCCCCTGCGGCCGAATGTGTGTTCTTCAGTGACCCGATTCGGCCGCAGGGGCGGCCTCCTACAGAGTCAGGCGGCGATGAGGGTGTTGGTCAGCGCGCCTATGCTTTCGATTTCGGTCACGACCACATCGCCGGGCTTGACATTGACCACGCCGTCGGGCGTGCCGGTCAGGATCAGATCGCCCGGGTTCAGGGTCATGAAGCTGCTGAAGTATTCGATGAGCGTGGGCACGTCAAAAATCATGTCGGCCGTGCTGCCGCTTTGCGTGACCTGGCCGTTCACGGTGGTTTGCAATTTCAGCGCCATCGGGTTGGGCACATCGGCGGCATCGACCAGCCAGGGGCCGATGGGCGTGCAGGTGTCGCGGTTTTTCACGCGCAGATTGGGGCGGTACCAGTTTTCCAGGTAGTCGCGGATGGCGTAGTCGTTGGCCACGCTGTAGCCGGCGATGTAGTCATAGGCGTCGTCCTTCTTCACGTGGCGCGCGGTGCGGCCGATGACCACGGCCAACTCGCATTCGTAGTGCATGAAGGCGGCTTCGCTCGGGCGTCGGGTCAAGGCGCGGTGGCCGATCAGTGACGCCTCGCCCTTCATGAACGCCAACGGCTCTTCGGGCGCCTTGAAGGCCAGCTCTTTGGCGTGATCGGCGTAGTTCAGACCCAGCGCGATCACGGTGCGGGCCTGCGGCACCGGCGTCAGCGGCGGCAGCCAGACCACGTCATCGAAAGCCACACGTTGGCCGACGTGCGGACCTTGCGTGAGCAGGAGTTGACCGTCGGATTCAACGGCTTCGTGGATGGCGCCGGACCAGGCGATGCGGGCGTGTTTCATGCCAGGCCTTTCACATGCGTTGTCACAGCGCTGAAGCCAGGCGCGGAAATTTCCACCTGGTCACCCGCCTTGGCGCGCGGGCGCGTGCCGTCGGCCAGGCAGTCGGTGCCCACCATCAGCACATCGCCGGGCTGTAGCGTCATGAATGCGCCGACATCCGCCAGCAAGGTGGGCAGGTCGCGCACCAACTGGCGCAGGTCCACGGTCTGTACCAGTTCACCATTGCGGCGCACGTCAATCTGCAGGGCCTGCCAGTCCTGTACGCGGCCGGGGCTCGTGTGTGCGGCCAGGCCCAGAAAGCCATCGCGGTTGCGGAACTTGACCGGTGGTCGGTAGTAACTGGTGTGCGGCACACTCAAGTCGTTGAGCAGGAGGGCGCCCATGACCTGCGCCTGCGCGCCGATCACCAGGCCCAGCGTGGCGCCAATGTCCACCTCGGTCACGCCGTCCTGCAGCAACAGGTCTTGCCCGGCGGGGCAAAAAGTGTTGGCGGTTTTGACATAGAGCACAGGCGCTTGGGGCGGGGCTTTGTGTGGGTCTTGTGTCATGCGCGGGGACCAGAGGTCCCACTCGCGTTGGAAATTGAGCAGGGTGCCATACACCGTGCCCCGGGGGGTCCAGGGACTCATCGTTCTTCTTCCTCGGCCAGTTCCTCGGCCGTTTCGGTTTCGGGGGCTTCGAGCGAGATCACTTCGTCGAGCAGTTCATACAAGGCCTTGAGCCGCGTCTTGCCCAGCTCTTTTTCAAGCCAGCTGTAGTGCGCCTCGATGCTTTCGGACAGGGCCTGCACCTTGGACAGGCCCAGCGGCGTGGCCCAGACCACCGTGCGGCGTGCGTCCTGAGCGCTGCGTTCGCGCGCGATCAGGCCGTCGCGCTCCATGCGCGCGAGCACGCCGGTCAGACTGGGGCCGAGCAAATAGGCCTCGCGCGCCACGCGCCCGGTCTCGGTGCCGCCTGGCTCGTTAGCGTGCTCGCCCAGCACCCGCAGCACCCGCCACTGCTGGTCCGACAGGCCGTGCTGGCGCAAGCTGGGGCGGGTGTGGGCCATGACGGCCTCGCGCGCCTGCAGCAGCAGACGCGGCAGGTTGCGGTGGACAAAGGGGGTGGTGGTCATTTATTTAACATATTAAATGAATTCAGGACCCATCAAATCCGGGTTTTCCCTTGCGCCATGGGCAGCCCCGTTGCCGAATTCAGTCGCACGTACGTCTGGTTCAAATTGTTTCAATAAAACGTTAAGTATTCATTTGATAAATCCCAAGACTAAAATCAGTGTCTGTTTCAGTGGCCCACGCGCCTTGGCTGGGGCCACGCATTCCACATGCCCAGGATCTCGGTCCAAAGGAACGCCTCAGCAGCAGGAAAGACCGATGAACAACCTCAGCATCAAACTTCAACTGTCCTTAAGTGCCATCGCCATGGCCATTCTTTTATTGCTGGCCCAGCTTGGACTGCAGTTTTATGTGCTGCGCGGGGACATCGTGCAACGCATCGAAAAGCACGAATTTCGCCAATTGACCGATTTGGCCAACCATCTGGATGAAAAGCTGCAAAACAGCATCGCCATGCTGGCCAATGTGGCGCTGAATGCGCCCAGCGCTGCACCGGGGCAGCTGGCACCGCTGGAGTTGTTTCTCAAGCACGAGCACGCCTTGCTGACGGTGTTTGACGATCTGTACATCTTCGATGCCCAAGGCGTGCTGCTGGTGGACTGGCCGGTCAAGCCGGGCCGCCGGACACTGGACATGTCGTCACGCGACTACATCCAGGGCGTCATCCGCACGGGCCAGGCCGTGATCTCCAAACCCATCCTGGGCAAGGCCACCAAGCAGCCCATCGTGGTGGTGGCCGCGCCCATCCGGGACAAGAACAACCAGCTGGTCGGCATCATGGGTGGAGTGCTCAACCTCTACAAACCGAACCTGCTGGGCTCGATTGCGAGCCGTAAAAATGGCGAAACCGGTTATTACTACCTGGTCAGCAAAGACCGCTTGCGCATTGCCCACCCGGACACCAGCCTGATCTTTCAGAAAGTACCGCCCAACAGCAGCAACATCCCTTTTGAAAATGCGATGAACGGCTTTGAAGGCACCCAGGAGGGTTACACCACCCGCGGGCTCAAGGGCCTGTTCACCTTCAAGCAGCTGGAGACCACCGACTGGGTCATCGCCTCGGTGGTCCCCGCTGCGGAAGCTTTTGCACCGATTGAAGGCTTGTTCAAAGAAATGATCGGTGTGAGCGTGTTGCTGATGCTGGTGATGGTGCCCTTGCTGTGGACTTTTGCCGGGCGGCTGGTCGGCCCCTTGGAGCTGCTGGCCAGCGCCATGCACGACACGGCCGCCAAGATGCGCGATGGCCAGCCCGCCGCACCGATGGAGGCGTTGGGCGGCAAGGAAATCAAGACCGTGGTGCGCGCCTTCAATGCGTTTGTGGAAGCCCGCATCCAGACAGAAAAAGAGCTGTCGCAGGCCCGCGATGCGGCGCAGGCGGCCAATGCATCCAAAAGCCATTTTCTGGCCAACATGAGCCACGAAATCCGCACGCCCATGAACGGCATTCTGGGCATGACCGAGTTGTGCCTGCAAACCCGCATGACCGCCGAGCAGCGCAGCTACCTGGACATGGTGTCCACATCGGCCAATTCCCTGCTCGCCGTGATCAATGACATTCTGGATTTTTCCAAAATCGAAGCCCGCAAACTCAGCCTGGACCCGCACCCGTTTTCCTTGCACAGCCTGATCCGTCAAACCACGCGCACCTTGTCCTTGCGGGCCAGCGAAAAAGCGCTGGAGTTGATCTGCGACATGAACAGCAACGTGCCCGACCAAGTGGTCGGCGATCCGTTGCGCTTGCAGCAGGTGCTCACCAACTTGCTGGGCAACGCGATCAAGTTCACCGCGCAAGGTGAGATCCTGCTCAGCGTGGAACGCCTGACGCCGCCACCCGGTGTGCAAGGCATTTGGCTGGCGTTCGCCATTCAGGACACCGGCATCGGTATTCCGTCAGACAAACAAGCCTTCATTTTTGACGTGTTCACGCAGGCCGACTCCAGCACGGTGCGCCGGTTTGGCGGCTCGGGCCTGGGCCTGGCCATCAGCCGCAACCTGGTGCACATGATGGGCGGCGAGATCCAGGTGCGCAGCCAGCCCGGTCATGGCAGCACCTTCAGTTTTTGCGTGCTCTTGCAAACGGCGGCCTCCTCGGCCTTCAACCCCCAAGAGGTGCCTCTGCGACTGGTCGGCAAAACGATCCTCGTCGTGGACGACAACGCCAGCAGCAGAACCGTCCTGAGCCAACAGCTCGGCGCCATTGGCCTGCACGCGGCGACCGCCGATGGTGCGGCCCAGGCACTGCACTCCCCGCTGCTGGCGCAAGCCTGTTGCGCACTGATCGACGTGAACATGCCCGACATCGACGGCTACGCGCTGGCCGCACACATCCGGCAAGAGCGCACGACCGAGCAGATGCCCATCGTCATGATGGGCGCCCTGAGTGAACAAACCAGCGAGGAACAATTGAACGCGCAGGGCATCCAGGGGTTCTTGGTCAAACCCATTGATCCACACGAAATGCTGGCCTTGCTGAACACCCTCACCTGCAGCGTGCCCAGCATGGCATCCACAGAGCAGCCCACCCCGGACCCGCAGGCCCATCTGCTGCCCAGCCCGCAGCGCGCCTTGCTGGTCGAGGACGCGCTGATCAACCAGACCCTGATGACCATCTTGCTCACCCGCATGGGCTATGACATCAGCCTTGCCAACAACGGCGTCGAAGCCGTCGAGGCCTTTTCCAACGGTGCCTTTGATTTGATTTTGATGGACATCCAGATGCCCGTGATGAGCGGCATAGAGGCGACCGAAATCATCCGGTCCATGGAGCAAGCCCGCGGCCTCCCCCGCACCCCGATCATTGCGGTGACGGCCAACGCGCTCAAGGGTGATCAGGAACGCTACATGGCCTGCGGCATGGATGGTTATGTGTCCAAACCCATCGCCGTGGAGTCTTTGCGCAGCGAGATCAAACGGGTGCAGATTGGCACCGCCACCAACCCGTCCAACGCCTGACGACCAACCCGCTGCAAAGCCCACCACCGTTCGCGGTACATTTTGGGCATGCCACATTTTCTGCACCACTTGGGCCTGCATGCCCCCGTCATCCAGGCCCCCATGGCCGGGGTGCAAAACCACCTGCTGGCCCTGGCCGTGTGTGAAGCCGGGGGCCTGGGCTCACTGCCTGCGGCCATGCTCAGCCCACCAGCCCTGCAGGCCGAACTGCAGGCGCTGCAGGCCGCCACCTCGGCCCCTTTCAATGTCAATTTCTTTTGCCATGCCAGCCCTGCGCCCGACGCTGCGCGTGAAGCCCTTTGGCACCAGACTCTGGCACCGTATTACCGCGAACTGGGCCTGGATCCCGAGCACATCCCTGCTGGCCCGGGGCGTGTGCCCTTCAACCACGACAGCGCCGATGTGCTGGAAGCCTTTCGCCCGGCGGTGGTGAGTTTCCATTTCGGTTTGCCGGCCCCCGATTTGCTGGCCCGCGTCAAAAGCTGGGGCAGCCGGGTGTGGTCCTCGGCCACCACCGTGCCCGAAGCGCTGTGGCTGCAGGCGCACGGCGCCGATGCCCTCATTGCCCAAGGCCTGGAAGCAGGCGGCCACCGGGGCATGTTTTTGACCCAAGATCTGAGCACCCAGATCGGCACTTTCGCGCTGTTGCCACAGATCGTGCAGGCCGTGAACCTGCCCGTGATCGCGGCCGGTGGCATCGCCACCGGGCCAGGGGTGGCTGCGGCCAGGGGGCTGGGCGCCTCGGGTGTGCAGATCGGCACCGCCTATTTGTGCAGCCACGAAGCCACCACCAGCGCCTTGCACCGCGCCGCACTGCAATCGCCTGCGGCGCAGCACACGGCGCTCACCAACCTGTTCAGCGGTCGCCCGGCGCGGGGCATCGTCAACCGGGTCATGCGCGAACTGGGGCCCTGGTGTGCACAAGCCCCGGCATTTCCGCTGGCCACAGCGGGCATCGCTCCCTTGCGGGCCGCGTCCGAAGCCATGGGCTTGAGCGATTTCACGCCCTTGTGGTCGGGCCAAAACGCCGCCGGTGCACGTTCACTGAGCGCCAGCGACATCACCCGCGACTTTGTCAAGAGCTGGCTGGCGCAGCCCTGAGTGCGCCCCGGCCTGACCCGCCGGGTGTGCGCGGTTGTGCGGACTGTGGGCAAAGGCACAATCGCGGCATGGCCAAAGACAAAACGATTTTCACCTGCACCGAATGCGGCGGCACCAGCCCCCGTTGGATGGGCAAATGCCCCAGCTGCAACGCCTGGAACACCCTGATTGAAAGCCCCACCGAGCCGGCAGGCGGCAAGAACCGCTTTGGCTCGGTGCACGCTTCGCTGGCCCCCACGTCGGACGTGCTGCCGCTGGCCCAGATCGAAGCCACCGACTTTGAGCGCCACCCCACCGGCATCGACGAACTGGACCGGGTGCTGGGCGGCGGCATGGTCGAAGGCGGCGTGGTGTTGATCGGCGGCGACCCGGGCATCGGCAAATCCACCTTGCTGCTGCAAGCGGTGGATGCGTTGCAACGCGGTGGCATGAACACCTTGTATGTGACGGGTGAAGAAAGCGGCGCCCAGGTGGCCATGCGTTCCCGCCGACTGGGCCTGCCCAACTCCCAAGTGCCCGTGCTGCCCGAAATCCAGCTTGAAAAAATCCTGCACACGCTGCAGGCGCGCCAGCCAGGCATTGCCATCATCGATTCGATTCAAACGGTCTATTCGGACCAGCTGACGTCGGCGCCCGGCTCGGTCGCCCAGGTGCGCGAATGTGCCGCGCACCTGACGCGCACGGCCAAATCCACCGGCACCACCATCGTGCTGGTCGGCCACGTCACCAAAGAAGGCACCCTGGCCGGCCCCCGCGTGCTGGAGCACATGGTGGACACGGTGCTCTACTTTGAAGGCGACACGCATTCCAACTTCCGCCTGATCCGCGCCATCAAGAACCGCTTTGGCGCGGTGAACGAAATCGGCGTGTTCGCCATGACCGAAAAAGGCCTGAAGGGCGTGAGCAATCCGAGCGCCATCTTTTTGAGCCAGCACAGCGACCCGGTGCCCGGCAGCTGCGTCATGGTCACGCTGGAAGGCACACGCCCGCTGTTGGTGGAAATTCAGGCCTTGGTGGACTCTGGTGGGCCCAGTCCCCGCCGCCTGTCCGTGGGCCTGGACCGCGACCGCCTGGCCATGCTGCTGGCGGTGCTGCACCGCCATGCGGGCGTGGCCTGCATGGACCAGGATGTGTTTGTGAACGCGGTGGGCGGCGTGCGCATCAGCGAACCGGCGGCAGACCTGGCGGTGATGCTGGCCATCACCAGCAGCCTGCGCGGCAAAGCCCTGCCCAAAGGCTTCATCGCCTTTGGTGAGGTGGGCCTGGCCGGTGAGGTGCGCCCTGCGCCGCGCGGTCAAGACCGTCTGAAAGAGGCGGCCAAACTGGGCTTCAAGGTGGCCGTGGTGCCCAAAGCCAATGCGCCAAAAAAGAACGACCAGGCCTTCGAAGGCCTGACCATCTACCCGGTGGAACGCATCGAAGAAGCCATGCAGGTCGTGCGGGGGCTGGACTGAATCCCACGGACAAGCAAGGCACAATCTGCTCCCATGAATTTCAACAAAATACTCGCGCCGCTGGCCATTCTTGTTTTCACCATCGGTGCCTGGCAGGCCTTCCAATGGGCCGGTATCGCCTTGGCCGCTGGCGGCGTGGTCATGTGGATCTTGCTGCACTTCACGCGCATGGTCACCATCCTCAAGCGCGCGACCAACCGGCCCATCGGTTACGTCGCCAGCGCCGTGATGTTCAACGCCAAGCTCAAAAAGGGCGCGACGTTGATGCACGTCATTGCCATGACACGGTCCCTGGGTGAACTGCTGAGTGAAAAAGACACCCAGCCCGAAATTTTCCGCTGGACCGATACCGGTCAATCGCATGTCACCTGCACCTTTGTGGGTGGCAAATTGACCGAATGGACACTGGTGCGGCCGGAATGATGCAGCCGGTGGCTCACCGTAAAATGTTCGTTTTATCGGACGCAAACCCCGCTTTTTAAAAGGACACAAGATGAGCGTTGTCATCCCCTCGATGTCAGACCGTGACGGCAAAATCTGGATGGACGGCCAGTTGGTCGATTGGCGCGACGCCAAGATCCATGTACTGAGCCACACCCTGCACTACGGTTGCGGCGCTTTTGAAGGCGTGCGCGCTTACAAAACCGAACAAGGCACCGCCATCTTCCGCCTGCAAGAGCACACCGACCGCCTGTTCAACAGCGCCAAGATCCTGCGCATGGCCATTCCTTTCACCAAAGAGCAGGTCAACGAGGCCCAGCGCACCGTGGTGCGTGAGAACAACTTAGAGAGTGGTTACATCCGCCCCCTGACCTGGATCGGCGACAAAAAGCTGGGCGTGTCCCCCAAGGGCAACACCATCCACCTGATGGTGGCGGCATGGACCTGGGGCGCCTATCTGGGCGAAGAAGGCATGCAGCGCGGCATCCGCGTGAAAACATCCAGCTACACCCGCCACCATGTGAACATCACCATGACCCAGGCCAAGGCGGTGAGCAACTACACCAACTCCATTCTGGCCAACATGGAAGTGACCGATGAAGGTTACGACGAAGCCCTGTTGCTCGACACCTCGGGCTTTGTGTCCGAAGGCGCTGGCGAAAACATCTTCGTGGTCAAAGACGGCGTGATCTACACCCCCGATTTGTCAGCCGGTGCCCTGAACGGCATCACGCGCAACACCGTGTTCCACATCGCCAAAGATTTGGGCCTGGAGATCGTGCAAAAGCGCATCACCCGCGACGAGATTTACATCGCCGACGAAGCCTTCTTCACCGGTACCGCCGCCGAAGTCACGCCCATCCGCGAACTCGACCGCATCCAGCTGGGCGCGGGCAGCCGGGGCCCCATCACCGCAAAAATCCAAGCCGCGTTCTTTGACATCGTCAATGGCCGCAACCCCCAATACGCCCACTGGCTGACTTTGGTTTAAGGACAAGACACATGAGCAACACCGTTGAATTGCTGGCCACCGACCTGAACCCACAAGGCGGCGTTTTCTGCCCCAGCCCCAAAGCCGACATGAAGCTCTGGAACACCCACCCCAAGGTGTACCTGGATGTGGCCAAAACCGGTCAGGCCAAGTGCCCTTATTGCGGCACAGAATACAAGCTGAAAGCCGGTGAAGTGGTGGGCCACCACCACTGAAGGTCAAGCTTCGCCATCCCGTGGATGGCGCTGGCGACAGAAATCTTGCCCACAGCGAACACTCAGGTGTTCGCTGTTTTGCTTTGGGGCAGATCAATTTCAAAACAGGCGCCGCCGCCGGGACGGTCCGAGCATTGCACGGTCCCGCCATGCCGCTCGGCAATCGAGCGGACCAGTGAAAGCCCCAGGCCCACCCCGCCCACGCGTTCACTGGCCCCTGGCAGGCGGAAAAAGGGCTCAAAAATCCGCTCACGCCATGCCACGGGCACCCCTGGCCCTCGGTCGCACACCTGGATGTGGACCTGTGCGCCTGGGTGTGCCAAAGACAAGACCACATCACCGTCCTCGGTTCCGTCGCCCGCGTCTGCAGAGGCCCCATACCGCCGGGCGTTTTCCAGCAGATTGCGCACCATGCGGCGCAGCAACTTGGCCACGCCCTGGACCTCCAATTGCGTCAGGCCTGGCGGCACATCCAGCACCGCGCCAACGCGCGCGCACTCTTCGGCACACAGGCCCACCAGGTCCACCGCCTCGATGTGGCCAATGTCGGCCTCTTTGGCGTCCAGACGGCTGGCGAGCAAGATTTCATCGATCAACTGATCGAGCTCGGACATGTTGCGCAAGATCTCTGTGCGGGTGCGCTGCTGCACCGCCGTGTCGGCGGTGGGTGCCGCCATCAGCTCCAGCCCCATGCGGATGCGTGCCAAAGGCGAACGCAGCTCGTGCGAGGCGTTGGCCAGCAGGGATTTTTGTGAGGCCATCAGGCCTTCGATGCGTTCGGCTGCGGTATTGAACCGCTGCGACAAGTCCGCCACCTCGTCATCGCCGTGCACCGGCACACGCACCGACAAGTCGCCATCGCCCCAGCGTTGTACGCTGCGTTGCAAACCTTCCAGCCGTTGGGTCAACCGCCGCACCACCGGGTACAAACCCAGCGCCACGGCCAAGCCGATCAGCCCCAGCATCCAGAAAAATCCATAGGGCGGCCGGGCCCACCAGGGCGGCTCGTTGCGCACACGGGGTGGGCCATGGGACAGCATGTGCCCGCGCCCTGGCCGGTCCATGCCCGGCGGGTCCACGCGCTCGCCATTGCGCTGCAGCCGCAATTGCAGCTGCTGTCCATCGGGCAGGGTCAAGTCAAATTCCAGCGGGCCACCAGGGCCGGGGCGGCGCGACGTGGTGGCCAGCACCTCCCCCTCGGCATTGAGCACCACCCATTCGCGCGGCACGGGCAACGGGGTGTTGTGCTCCACACTGACACGCCAGGCCCAGCCCACCACCAGCATGAGCAAAGCCACGCCCAAAACCACCGCCAACCAGATGCGCAAATACAGATGGCGCGACCAGTGCCGGGACAAAGAGGCGAAGGCCATATTTCAGTCCTGTTGCCGCGCAAACACATAGCCCACGCCGCGTACCGTGAGGATGCGTTGCGGCGCTTTGGGGTCGGCTTCAATGGCCGCGCGGATGCGGCCCATGTGGACATCGATGGAGCGGTCGAACGCCTCCAGTTCACGCCCACGCACGGCCTCCATGATCTGGTCACGCGTGAGCACACGGCCCGCACGTTCGGCCAAAGCCACCAACACATCGTATTGGTACGAGGTCAGGTCGCAGGCCTGGCCCGCCACCGACACACGGCGGGCATCGCGGTCAATTTCAAGCGATCCGAACTGCATCACCTGAGCGCTGGTTTCAGGGGCTGCGCCCTTGCGACGCAAGATGGCCTTGATGCGGGCCAGCAGCTCACGGGGCTCAAAGGGCTTGGGCAGGTAGTCGTCGGCCCCCATTTCCAGCCCGATGATGCGGTCCATCGGGTCGCCTTTGGCCGTCAGCATGAGCACCGGCACCTGGCCCAGCGCGCCCGGCAAAGCCCGGATGCGCTGGCAAACTTGCAGGCCATCCATGTCGGGCAACATCAAATCCAGAATCACCAGATCCACGCCCGCGTGTTGCAGGCGGGCCAAGCCGCTTTGCGCGTCGGGCGCATGCTCCACGCCCAAGCCGTTTTGCCCCAGATAGTCCGACACCATGCCCGCCAGACGGGTGTCGTCTTCGATCATCAAAATTCGTTGCATGGGGTGCATCATCGCCTGCGTTGGAAAGTCCATCGTGTCGCTTGGGTAAAGATCGGTAAATTCACGCCCACACCTTGCTCCTGACCGGGCTGGTTCCTCAAGCCATCAGGCCTGCCGGGCATGCACCCGCGATGCCAGCGCCACCAGCAGCAACACGGGCAGCCCAAGCCAGGCGGTGGCGGTGAAAAAGCTGGCGTAGCCATGGGCATCGACAAAATCACCCGAAAACCCGGCAATGAACTTGGGCAACAACAGCATCATGGAGCTGAGCAGCGCGTATTGCGTGGCCGAATAACGGATGTTGGTCAGCGACGACAAATAGGCGATGAACGCGGCCGAGGCGATGCCACTGGCCAGGTTATCGGCCGAGATGACCCACATCAACGCAGAGACATCGTGCCCCACGCCGCTGAGCCAGACAAACAGCAAATTGCTCACGGCACTGAGCACCGCGCCCAGCATGAGGATGCGCATGACACCCCAACGCGCCGACAGCACCCCGCCGACAAACGCCCCCGCCAGGGTCATGACCACGCCATAGACCTTGGTCACGCTGGCCACTTCGGTTTTGGTGAAGCCCATGTCCACATAAAACGGGTTGGCCATGATGCCCATGACCACGTCGCTGATGCGGTACACCGCGATCAGCGCCAGCACCAGCAGCGCCTGCCAGCGGTAGCGGCGCCAAAAGTCTGCAAAAGGCGCGATCAAGGCCCCATGCAACCACTCGGCTAAATTGCGCGCGGCCGGCATGGGGACGGGCACCGGCTCGGGCGAGCCCAGCACCATGAGCATGCCCGGCAGCATGCTGGCGGCCATGACCAGATAGGCCATTTGCCAGGCCGCCTGGGCATAACCTGTGGTCTGCTCGCCTTGGGCCCATGCCGCAATCCACAGCACGCCCGCGCCAGCCCAGATCATGGCCAGTCGGTAACCCGTCTGGTAACTGGCCGCCAGCGCGGCTTGCGCGTTGACCTCGGCCGATTCGATGCGGTAGGCGTCCAGCGCAATGTCTTGCGTGGCCGAAGCCACCGCCACAGCCAAGGCACAGGCCACCAGCGGGCCCAGCAATTGAGAGGGGTCGTTCAGGGCCATGCCCACCAGACCGGCGGCGATGGCCATTTGCGACAGCAACAACCAACTGCGCCGGCGTCCCAGCTGCCGTGTCAGCCAGGGAATCGGCAGGCGGTCCACCAACGGCGCCCAGATCCACTTGACGCCGTAAGCCAAGCCCACCCAACTCAGGTAACCAATGGTGCTGCGGTCGATGCCGGCTTCACGCAGCCGAAAACTGAGCGTGCCCAGCACCAAAAGCAAAGGCAGCCCGGCCGAAAAACCCAAGGCCAGCATGCGCAAACTGGCGGGTTGCAAATACAGGCGCAAAGCCTCGCGCCAAGTACGCACCGTACTCGGCGGAGGGGTCTCGGAATGGGGTGCTGTGTCGGCCATGCAGCGATTATCGGACCCCTGCGCCCCACGCGCGACCCCTTGAAGTGGCCCGAGTCGCTATCATTTGCGAACGATGTGCTTTATTTGCAACCTCAAAACCCCTGCTGCCGGTGCACCCCCCGGCGTCTTGGCTGACCCCTCACCACGCTGGCAAGCCCGCCGCGCTTTCCTGTTGGCCGCAGGGGCCTCGGCCGCCGGTTCGGCTTTGGCGCAGGTGGACGTGGGCTCATCCTCCGGTTGGCGCAAACTGGTGCCTGCCGAAACCCTCGAAACCTCGGCGCGGCAGCAGTTCACGCAGGTGCTGGCCGAGGCCCGCGCCAAAGGCGCACTGGCCCCCGATGGCCACCCGCAACTGCAGCGCTTGCAGACCATTGCGCAAAAGCTGATTCCCCACACCGCGCAGTGGAATCCGCGTTCGCGTGACTGGAAATGGCAAGTCAGCCTGATTGGCAGCAAACAAATCAATGCCTGGTGCATGCCTGGCGGCAAGATCGCTTTTTATACCGGCATCCTGGACCAGTTGAAGCTGACCGATGACGAAGCAGCCATGATCATGGGACACGAGATGGCGCACGCCCTGCGTGAACACGCCCGCGAACGCCTGGCCAAAAGCCAGGCCACCAGCATCGGGCTGTCCATTGCGTCGCAGCTGTTGGGCTTGGGTTCCTTGGGCGATGCCGCGGCCAACCTGGGCACCCAATTGCTCACGCTGAAGTACAGCCGGGACGACGAAACCGAGGCCGACCTGGTGGGCCTGGAAATCGCCGCGCGTGGCGGCTACAAACCCGAGGCCAGCGTCAGCTTGTGGCAAAAGATGCAGGCGGCCAGCAGCAACGGCAGCCCTTCATTCCTGTCCACCCACCCCAGCGGCGCCAACCGCATTCTTGAACTCGAAGCCAACCTGCCCAAGGTGCAACACCTGTACGAGCAGGCTGCCAAAGGCTGACCCCGTGCATGCCGTTGCCGATGTGGCGGCGGTCAGTTCCGGCAGACTCGAGCAAGCACGGCGTCACCGATCCCGCACATAAGGGTTGCTCTGACGCTCACGGCCAAACGTGCTCTCGGGGCCATGGCCAGGAATGAACACCGTGTCATTGCCCATGGGCCACAGCCGCTCGGTGATGCTGGCGATCAGGTCGTCGTGGTTGCCTTGCGGGAAATCGGTGCGCCCGATGCTGCCGGCAAACAACACATCCCCCACAAAAGCACGCTTCATCTCGGGTGAATAAAACACCACATGGCCCGGCGTGTGCCCTGGGCAATGGCGCACCTGCAAAGTGTGAGACCCCAACGTGACCGTATCGCCATCGGCCAGCCACCGTGTGGGCTTGAAGACCCGTGCCGGCGGAAAGCCATAGGCCGCCGCCGCAGCAGGCAAACCATCGATCCAGAACTGATCCGCCGGATGCGGCCCGATGATCGGCAAGCCGCCCAATTGCTCCGCCAGATCGGCGGCGCCCGATGCGTGGTCCACATGGCCATGGGTGATCCAGATCTGCTCCAGTTTCAGGTTCAGACGCTGGATGGCGCCCAACAACACGTCGAGGTCGCCGCCCGGGTCCACCACCGCCGCCTGGCGGGTCTGGTCGTCCCAAATCAAGGAACAGTTTTGCTGAAAAGGCGTGACGGGGATGGTTTGGTATTGCAGCATCCCTGAATGGTACAGTCCCCTCAGTCAGCGCCTTTGAACCTCGGCCCTTGCGCTGCAACGATTGCCTTTTTGCACACCTCCCCCACCGGCTACCTGACCAAACAGGAAACCATCGCGGTTTTGGGCGTGGATGACCTGGTCATCCGCTCGCTGTTCGACAAAAACCAGTTCCATGACCCCTTGGACGAAGCCCTGAATTTGGGCATTTCTTCCGCCACCTGGCCTTTGTTTGGTCTGCTTTGGCCGTCAGGGCAACAAATGGCCGAGCGCATGGCGCTGCGTTCTGTGACAAGCGAACGCATTCTGGAGATTGGTTGCGGCCTGGGCCTGTCCAGCCTGGTGGCCCACCGGCGCGGGGCCAACATCACGGCCAGCGACTGCCACCCTTTGACGCACGCCTTTCTGGACGAAAACACCCGTTTGAACGGCCTGCCACCGATGACCTACCGCCATGGCCTGTGGGGCAAGGCCGCGCAACGCGACGACGGCTTGCCCGTACGCACTTCAGCCCACGATGCGGGTGTGAGCGGGCGGTTTGACCTGATTGTGGGCAGCGACATCCTGTACGAGCGCGACGACGAAGGCAGCTTGGCCAACTTCATTGACGCGCACGCGGCGAGCGCCAGCGAGATCTGGGTCGTGGACCCCAACCGGGGCAACCGCTCTGCCTTTCACAAACACATGGCGCGTGTGGGCTTTGCCATGCATGAGCAGGTGCTGGACCAACCCGCACGCCAAGAGACATTGGCCTACAAAGGGCGCATGCTGACCTATACCCGAGGCTGAGCCGCCCGCCCCGGGCGCGGCCAATGCAGCTTGGTTTAAGCTGGCGGTTTGTTGGATGGCCGCGTTGCATGGCCGAACTGAAAGCACAACGATGACCGCACCCCTGAACGTGGGCCTTTTGGGCTTTGGCTATGCCTCAGCCACCTTCCATGCACCGCTGATTGCGGCCATACCGGGGCTTCAGTTGACGGCCATTTCAAGCAGTCGCCCGCAAGATGTGCATGCAGCCTGGCCAAACGCCACGGTGTGCGAGACCCCCGAACAACTGATCGCACGGGCGGACATTGATCTGGTGGTGGTGGCCACGCCCAACAACACCCACGCGCCGCTGGCGGCGCAGGCGCTGATGGCAGGCAAGCATGTGGTGGTGGACAAGCCCTTCACCCTGAATGTGCGTGAGGCCCGCGACCTGATCGCGCTGGCCCAGCAGCAGCAGCGCTTGTTGTCGGTCTTCCACAACCGCCGCTGGGATGGGGACTTCCTGTCGGTTCAGGCCGCGTTGGGGCGCGCCGAGCTGGGCCGCATCGTTCATTTTGAATCGCACTTTGACCGCTATCGCCCGGTGGTGCCCCAGCGCTGGCGAGACTCTGGCGAACCCGGCAGTGGTCTTTGGTTCGATCTGGGGCCCCATCTGCTGGACCAGGCCCTGCAATTGTTTGGCCTGCCGCAGACGCTCTCTCTCGATTGGGCCCGGCAGCGAGACAACAGCCGCGCCGACGATTGGTTTCATGCCCTCTTGCATTACGACAGCTTGCGGGTGGTGCTGCATGCCAGCGCCCTGACCGCCCATGTGGCCCCCCGGTTTACCGTGCACGGCACCCGTGGATCGTTGCTCAAGTGGGGGCTGGACACCCAGGAAACCGCCCTGAAAGCGGGCCTGCGTCCACCGCATGCAGACTGGGGCATGGACCCCAACCCCCTGCTGCTGACCCTGGCGGGCGATGACCAGACATTGACACAGCGCACGTCAGCGTGCTTGCCGGGCGATTACACACGCTATTACACGGGCATCCGGGACGCCGTGCGGCTGGGCTCGCCCAACCCGGTTCCGCCCGAAGAAGCCCTGCACGTGATGGAACTGATCGCGCTGGGCTTGGTCAGCGCCCAGGAAGGCCGACGCATGACCGTGGACTTGCCCTCAGAGGGCTAAGTCGTATTCAACCGTGATCGGCGCGTGGTCGGAAAACTTCTGGTCTTTGTAAATCGATTCGGACCGGGCTTTTTCTGCCAACGCGGGTGTGGCCAGGTGGTAGTCCAGTCGCCACCCCACGTTGTTGGCATAGGCCTGTCCCCGGTTGCTCCACCAGGTGTAGCAAGCGTCTGTGGTGTCGGGTTGCAGGCGGCGGTACACATCGACCACCCCCCCCTCCGTGGTGAGCTGGGTCATCCAGGCCCGCTCTTCGGGTAAAAAACCGCTGTTTTTCTGGTTGCTGCGCCAATTTTTCAGGTCGGCCTGCTGGTGGGCAATGTTCACATCGCTGCACACAATGAAGTCGCGCGCGGCCTTGAGGGCCATGAGGTGCGGGTACATCTTGTCCAGAAATCGGAACTTGGCCTCTTGCCGCTCAGGCCCCGATGAGCCACTCGGGAAATAGCTGCTGATGATGGACAGCTTGCGGGTGGGTGTATCAAACCGCAGCTCCACGTAGCGGCCTTCGGCGTCAAACTCACCGCCATCAAAACCCACAACCACGTCGCTGGGCTCATGTCGGATGTACACGCCAACGCCCGAGTAGCCTTTTTTCTCGGCGAAATGAAAATGCCCCTTCAGGCCCGCAATCTCTTCAAACTTTCCCGCCACATCCGCAGCCTGGGCTTTGACTTCTTGCACACAAATACAATCTGGCTTGGCTTGCGCCAACCAGGCATCCACCCCTTTGGTCGATGCAGAACGAATGCCGTTCAGGTTAAGGCTGGTGAGTTTGAACAAGGATTTCCCCATGGTGACGAAACAGGCAAGCAGCGCCGAGATGCAGGCGCTCGCTCAGGAATTTGTGCAATTTGCGGTCGACTCGGGCGTGCTGCGCTTTGGCGAATTCAAAACCAAAGCCGGACGCATGAGTCCTTACTTTTTCAACGCAGGCCTGTTTGATGACGGTGCCAAGTTGAGTCGACTGGCGCAATTTTATGCAAATGCCCTGCTGGCCAGTGGCATCGAATTTGACATGATTTTTGGCCCGGCCTACAAAGGGATTCCGCTGGGTGCTGCGGTGGCCGTGGAACTGGCCCGGCTGGGCAAGAACGTGCCTTTCGCCTACAACCGCAAGGAAGCCAAAGACCACGGCGAAGGCGGTAGCTTGGTGGGCGCACCGCTCAAGGGCCGCGTGCTGATCGTGGACGACGTGATGAGCGCAGGAACGGCTGCACGCGAGTCGATCGCGCTGATTCAGGCGGCCGGTGCCACACCGTACGCCATCGCCATTGCGCTGGACCGCCAGGAAATGGCCACCGAAAAACAAGCCGACGGCTCGGTGCAAGACGTGCCGCACAGTGCGGTGCAGTACGTGCGCAACACGCTGGGCATGCAGGTCTGCACGATTGCACAGCTGTCAGATCTGCTGGCCTATTTGTCGAACCAGGCAGGCAACACACTGGGTGAACACCTGCCCAAAGTGCAGGCCTACCGCGACCGCTACGGCGTTTGATACATCCAAAATACGCAAAACCATTGCCTGAATTTGCGCAACCGGGTTATTATGGTTGGCTTCACTTCAAAATCTTACATTGTGAAATTGAAACCCCTCGCCATCGCCGTCAGTTTGCTGTTGGTTTCCTCCCTGATTTTTGCCGCGCCTGAAGAAGAACAGGCCCCGGCAGTCAAACGCGCGTCGGAACTGGCCAGCTTGATGCAACTGGGCGACCAGATGAAAACCAGCGCGGGGGAAAAAACCAACCAGATGCTGGGACAAGCCATGACGCTGCTGGGCGTACCCTACAAACGTGGGGGCAGCACGGCAGAAACCGGCTTTGACTGCAGCGGATTCGTTCGCCACATTTACGAAACGTCCATCGGGCGCTTGCTGCCCAGACGCGCAGACGAACAGGCCAAGGCCACCGACAAAATTGACCGCAGCGAACTCAACCCGGGCGACCTGGTTTTTTTCAACACCATGCGCCGCACGTTCAGCCACGTGGGCATTTACCTTGGCGATGGCAAATTCATCCACGCCCCCAGCGCAGGCAAAGCGGTGCGCGTGGACGACCTGAGAGCCGCCTACTGGACCAAACGTTTCACGGGCGCTCGCCGGGTCCAGGACACCACGGCACCCGACAACACCAACCGCTGATAAAGCGTACGGCCCACAAAAACGCCACCGCGAAGGGTGGCGAAGTTGAGTTTGGTGCGGCTGGCGGGGATCGAACCCACGACCCTTGGCTTCGGAGGCCAATACTCTATCCACTGAGCTACAGCCGCGCAATGGTGAACATGCGGATTATCTCACGGCTTGTCTTTCTTCCCGATTCTTGAAAGCCCAGTGAAGGGTGGGCCGCTATAATGTTGGGTTGATGACGGTCAATACCAAGGCCCCATGGCCCAGCCCAACCAGAGGATCTCATGAGCGACAACAGCCACGATCAACACGAAGCCCACACCGGCCCGGTGAAAACGCCCAAGCAAATGCTTTTGCTGAGTCTGGCTTCTTTCATCATTCCGGTGTTCATCATCATTGGCTTGGTTTTTTACGTGACCTCGGCCAACAAGACGGCTCCGGGTTCCAGCGACTTGGAAAGATCCGTCGCACAGCGCATTCAGAAAGTGGGCTCTGTTGAAGTTCGTGATGCCAACCGTCCTTTGAAAGCCGGTGAAGAAGTTTACAAAGCCCAATGCGCAGCCTGCCATGCCAGCGGTGCGGCCGGCGCCCCCAAATTTATGGATGCTGGTGCTTGGGGTCCCCGCATCAAACAAGGTCTGGAAACCTTGGTGACCTCGGCCCTCAAAGGCAAAGGTGCCATGGGTGCGCAATCGGGTGGCGACTTCAATGACACCGAAATTGCACGTGCAGCGGTTTACATGGCCAACAATGCCGGCGCCAAGTTTGAAGAACCCAAGGCCCCTGCGGCCGAAGGCGACAAAAAGTAAAGCGCAGCTTGTCTGCACCCAAACCGACCCGAGGGTCGGTTTTTTTATGCCCGACTGCCTGCTTGATTTTCTTGCCCTTGCTGCGGGCTGATCACGAATCCAAAGCGTTGGGGCAACTCACGGGCCAGGCACGCTTGCGGCGTCCAGTGGCCTTGTTCGATGGCCTCGGCAACCAGGGCCACATCCCATGTGTGCACCAAGCCGAAGCCATGGTGCGTGTGCAAATAAACGCGCCCCACTTCATCGACCAAACACGCGATGGCCTGTGTTGGCTGCCCAGTGTGGGCGGTCGGCTCAAAACGTTCATTTAGCCGCCAAACAAACGGGGCTGCTTCCAGTTCCACGTAAACCCTTTGCGGACCATTCTGGAAAAACCAACGGCCTTGCGCATCGGCTTCGTAATTGCGGTGAATGAACGCGATCAGTTTTTCATGCCGCAGCACCGAGCCTTTGACGCCATCTTGGCCGGATTGAAAGGTCCCCAGAAGTTGAACCCGGTCATCGCGCATGTACCATTGCCCACGGCTGTCCAGCCCCAGCCAGCCAAAGCAGTCTGGCACATTCGGCCACTTGGCCATGGCCTGATGAACGATGTCATCCATCGCCGTCCTCCGGTAGGGCCAACGGACACCCCACGGCCCCCAATAGCCAGGCCCCCACGGCATCGGGTAAGCCTCGCACATGGCTGGGCCAACTGCCTTGCGCAAAACCGACATGACCTCCGTCTTCGGGTTGCCAGAGCGTGACCGACTTCGACACCTCGGCTTGCCGAGGCAGGCTGCTCGCGGGCACAAATGGGTCATTGCGCGCATTCAACGCCAAGGCGGGAATGCGAATGCCTCGCATCAATGGTTTGGCCGAGGCCCTGGACCAGTAATCGTCGGTGTTCTTGAAGCCATGCAGTGGCGCTGTAAACACATTGTCAAATTCGTACAGATCTTGCACGGCCATGAGCCTTTGCCGATCAAACAAGCCGGGGTGCTGGGCCCACTTGGCCAAGGCCTTGGGCTTCATGCTGCGTAAAAACATGCGCGTGTAAATTTGTCGGTTCAAACCTTTGCCGATCGCGCGCCCACTTTGCACCAAATCCAGCGGTGAACAAATGGAGGCGATGGCATCGGCACTTTGTCCGGCGGTCGCACCATGCTCTGCCGCCCAGCGCATCAAGGCGTTGCCGCCCAATGACACGCCAGCAGCCACCAGTGTTTGCCCACCCTGCGCCTGATGCTGCGTGCGCAAGCGCCGCAACACCCAGTCGATTTCCTGGTGGTCTCCCGAATGGTAGGCGCGGGGTGCATGGTTCAGCTCTCCGCTGCAGCCACGAAAGTGGGGCAAGGCGAAGTTGAGGTCATGCGCAGCAGCCCAATCGGCAAAGGCCTGTGCGTAATGGCTGTCTGACGATCCTTCCAGCCCATGAAACAACACCACCAGCGGTCGGTCTGGCTGGCTGGCTGGTTGTCGATCGACGTCGATGAAATCGTTGTCGGGCGTCACCCACCGCTCACGCTGACGAGGCACAACGGGGCCCCAGCGTCGGCGTGCATACAACGCAGACCAGATGGTTTGGGCATGCCCACCGGGCAGCCATGCTGGCGCTCGGTACAACATGACATCAATGCAGCACAGTGGGTTTGATGCCCACATCGGCTGAATCTTTGGCCGTGCCCGGGCTGGCATGGTGGGCCACCATGCGCCAGCCTTGCGGCATCTTTTGGTACACATTGGTGGCAATCACATAGGCTTGCTGCGCGCCTTGGGCCGTGATCACTTCCACACGCTCCACCAGGTGATGCACAGCGCACGCCAAGGAAGCCACTTTGTGGATCCGCTCTGGCCGGGCTTGCACGCTGCCGTTGGCAAACATGCCTTCAAACGCAGCACGGATAGCGCCCGCTCCAATGATTCGAGGTCCGCCAGGATGCACGCAAACAATGTCCTCCTCCTCAGCCCAGCAAGCCATGAGCTGCTCTATGTCGGCGTTTTGAAGCGCTTCATAAAAGCTTTGTTCGAGGTCGTCGGGAGTGCCCCCCGCGATGGCGGCTTGCAGTTTGGCTCGTTTCATGATCCAGCCAAGTCTACACGCACCCCTTGTGAGCTGGACAACAAAAAACCCGGCCACATGGCTGTGCCGGGTTTTTTGAAGGCACCTGCACAAATGCTGGTGCCGCGCTTGAACAGCGTCTTATTTTTTGCGGTACTTGCGCAACGCAGACAACTGGGCTGCCAAAACAGCCAGTTCCGACTGGGCGCGTGCCAAGTCGATTTCGCTTTTGGCATTGCGCAGCGCTTCTTCTGCGGCTTGTTTCGCCGCATTGGCTTTCTCTTCGTCGAGGTCTTTGCCGCGGATCGCGGTGTCAGACAGCACGGTCACGCGGTCGGGCTGCACTTCCAGAATGCCACCGACCACGAAAACGAACTCCTCGGCGCCGTCCGCCTTCTCGATGCGAACCGAACCGGCCTTGATGCGGGTGATCAGTGGGGTGTGGCGAGGGTAAATTCCCAGTTCGCCAGACTCGCCTGGCAAGGCCACAAACCGGGCTTCGCCCGAATAGATGGACTCTTCGGCACTGACCACATCAACGTGGATGGTGTTCATGTTTACTCCTTAAAAGGTGCGTTCAAATCAGGCTGCGTGGCGACTGGATCAGCCACCCCGCAACGCTGCTTTACGCTGCCTTTTTGGCCTTTTCGAAAGCTTCGTCGATGGTACCGACCATGTAGAAGGCTTGTTCTGGCAGGTGATCGCACTCGCCAGCCACAATCATCTTGAAACCACGGATGGTTTCAGCCAGTGTGACGTACTTGCCGGGCGAACCGGTAAACACTTCAGCCACGTGGAAAGGTTGCGACAGGAAACGCTGGATCTTGCGGGCACGGGCCACGGCCAGCTTGTCTTCAGGAGCCAAGTCGTCCATGCCCATGATGGCGATGATGTCGCGCAGTTCGCGGTAACGCTGCAATGTGCCTTGCACAGCGCGAGCTGTTTCGTAGTGGTCTTGCCCCACCACCAATGGGTCCAGCTGACGGCTGGTGGAATCCAGTGGATCGACCGCTGGGTAGATACCCAACGAAGCAATGTCACGGCTCAACACCACGGTGGAGTCCAAGTGAGCGAAGGTGGTCGCTGGCGATGGGTCGGTCAAGTCATCCGCAGGAACGTAAACGGCCTGGATGGAAGTGATCGAACCGACTTTGGTCGAAGTGATACGTTCTTGCAAACGGCCCATTTCTTCGGCCAGTGTGGGCTGGTAGCCCACGGCAGAAGGCATACGGCCCAACAAGGCAGACACTTCGGTACCGGCCAAGGTGTAGCGGTAGATGTTGTCCACGAAGAACAGCACGTCTTTGCCTTCGTCACGGAACGATTCAGCGATGGTCAAACCGGTCAAAGCAACGCGCAGACGGTTGCCTGGTGGCTCGTTCATCTGACCGTACACCATGGCCACTTTGGACTCAGGCAGGTTCTCGAGGTTCACGACGCCGGAATCGGCCATCTCGTGGTAGAAGTCGTTACCTTCACGGGTACGCTCACCCACACCAGCAAACACGGACAAACCGCTGTGCGCCTTGGCGATGTTGTTGATGAGTTCCATCATGTTCACGGTCTTGCCCACACCGGCACCACCGAACAAGCCGACCTTACCGCCTTTGGCGAACGGGCAAACCAGGTCAATCACCTTGATACCGGTTTCCAACAGTTCTTGTGAAGGGCTCAGTTCGTCGTAAGCAGGGGCTTTGCGGTGAATGGATGCGGTGAGTTCCTGGCTGACAGGACCACGCTCGTCGATGGGTGTACCCAAGACGTCCATGATGCGACCCAGTGTGGCTTTGCCCACGGGCACAGTGATCGCCTTGCCGGTGTTGGACACGATCAGACCGCGACGCAAACCGTCGGAAGAACCGAGCGCAATGGTGCGCACGATGCCGTCGCCGAGCTGCTGCTGCACTTCCAGGGTCAGCGCTGAGCCTTCCATCTTGAGTGCGTCATAAACCTTGGGCATCTGGTTGCGCGGGAATTCCACGTCGACCACAGCGCCAATACACTGAACAATTTTTCCTTGGGCTTGCATTTTTCGCTCCAAATAATTTGAATTTGCTGAACTGGGGATCAGCCGCTGATCGCAGCTGCGCCAGAGACGATTTCCGACAGTTCTTTGGTGATGGCTGCTTGACGGGTCTTGTTGTAAATGAGCTTGAGCTCACCAATCACATTGCCTGCATTGTCTGTTGCGGCCTTCATGGCCACCATCCGCGCAGCGTGCTCTGAAGCCATGTTTTCTGTCACGGCCTGGTAAGCCAGCGCTTCTACATAACGGACCAGCAATTCGTCAATGACCGACTGCGCATCAGGTTCATAGATGTAATCCCATCCATGCGTCGCAGGACCGGTCGCCTTGGTCTCCGCTTCCATCTTGACTGAAGACAATGGCAACAATTGGTCGATGGTTGGCACTTGTGCCATGGTGCTGACAAATTTGTTGTAGCACAGGTACACAGCGCTGACCTCACCGGCGGCGTAAGCATCGAGCAACACCTTGACGGGGCCGATCAGCTTTTCCAAGTGAGGCTTGTCGCCCAGATGCGTCACATGCGCTACCACCTTGGCATTGACACGGTTCAGGAAACCCAAACCCTTGCCACCAATGGCCACGGCCTGAGCCGTCTTGCCTGCTGCCTGTGTGTCACGCAATTTGCCTGTCACAGCGCGCAGCAGGTTGGTGTTCAAGCCGCCACACAAACCTTTGTCTGTGGTCACCACAATGAAGCCGACGGACTTGCCGTCGTTTTGCTTCATGAAGGCGTGCACATACTCAGGATTGGCCTGCCCGAGATGAGTCGCAATCGTGCGAATCTTCTCGCTGTAAGGTCGGGCCGTGCGCATACGCTCCTGCGCCTTGCGCATTTTGGAGACGGAAATCATCTCCATGGCCTTGGTGATCTTCTTGGTGTTTTCCACCGATTTGATCTTGGTGCGTAGTTCCTTGCCCGATGCCATCAGTGGCTCCTTTTGATCAGGTAGAAATTAAGCAAAGCTTTTCTTGAAAGCGGCCACTGCGGTGGTCAATTCAGCCTCGGCTTCTTTGTCCAAAGCTTGTGAGCTTTCCATCTTGGCCAACAAAGCTGCGCTCTTGTCCTTGAGGTAAGCATGCAAACCATTTTCGAAAGCCAGGACTTTCTTGACGTCGATGTCGTCCATGAAACCTTTGTTCACAGCGAACAGGCTGGCACCCATCAAGCTGATCGACAGCGGGCTGTACTGCGCCTGCTTGAGCAATTCGGTCACGCGTGCACCGCGGTCCAATTGCTTGCGGGTGGACTCATCCAGATCGGAAGCAAATTGCGCGAAAGCGGCCAATTCACGGTACTGGGCCAAGTCGGTACGAATACCACCGGACTGGCCTTTGATGATCTTGGTCTGGGCAGAGCTACCAACGCGCGACACCGAAATACCGGCGTTGATCGCAGGGCGGATACCGGCGTTGAACAACGAGGTTTCCAAGAAGATCTGACCGTCGGTGATCGAAATCACGTTGGTAGGCACGAAAGCAGACACGTCACCGGCTTGGGTTTCAATGATCGGCAAAGCCGTCAAGGAACCTGTTTTGCCTTTGACGGCACCTTTGGTGAAGGCTTCGACGTAGTCGGCGTTCACGCGGGCTGCACGTTCGAGCAAACGGCTGTGGAGATAGAACACGTCGCCAGGGTAAGCTTCGCGGCCTGGTGGGCGGCGCAGCAACAAGGACACTTGGCGGTAGGCCACAGCTTGCTTGGACAGATCGTCATAAACGATCAAAGCGTCTTCGCCGCGGTCACGGAAGTATTCGCCCATGGTGCAGCCTGAGTAGGCCGACACGTACTGCATGGCTGCAGATTCAGAGGCGGAGGCAGCCACGACGATGGTGTATTCCATCGCGCCAGCTTGCTCCAGAGCACGCACCACGTTTTTGATCGACGAGGCTTTTTGGCCAATCGCGACGTAAACGCAGGTCATGTTCTGACCTTTTTGGTTGATGATGGCGTCGATGGCCACAGCAGTCTTGCCGGTCTGACGGTCGCCAATGATCAATTCGCGCTGACCACGGCCCACGGGCACCATGGAGTCGATCGACTTCAGACCGGTTTGCATGGGCTGGTCAACCGATTTACGTGCGATCACGCCAGGGGCGACTTTTTCGATCACGTCGGTCATCTTGGCGTTGATGGGGCCTTTGCCGTCAATCGGCTGACCCAAAGCGTTCACCACGCGGCCAATCAGTTCAGGGCCCACGGGCACTTCCAGAATGCGGCCTGTGCACTTGACAGTGTCGCCTTCCGAGATGTGCTCGTACTCGCCCAAGATCACAGCACCAACCGAGTCACGCTCGAGGTTCAGGGCCAGACCGTAAGTGGCAGCACCCTCAGCTGTGGCTGGGAATTCGAGCATTTCGCCCTGCATCACATCAGACAAGCCGTGCACGCGAACGATACCGTCGGTCACGGACACCACAGTGCCTTGGTTGCGGATATCGGCGCTGGCGGACAGCCCTTCGATGCGGCTCTTGATCAGTTCAGAAATTTCTGCGGGATTGAGTTGCATGACTCTTTCCTTCTTTCTTTAAATATGTCCGGTCTCAATCCGCATCAAGCGGTGAGGGCCGATTTCATTTGTTCCAGTCGGGCCTTGACAGAGGTGTCGAGCACCTCGTCGCCCACCACCACACGAATGCCGCCGATCAGGGCTGCATCCAACTCGACACTCACGTTGAGCTTGCGCGCAAAGCGTTGTTCGAGCGTGGACGACAAGTCGGCCAAGGCCGAAGCATCGATGGGAAATGCGCTGTGAACCACCGCGTCAGCGGTACCACCTTGCGCATTCATGAGGGCCCGGTACTGCTGTGCAACAACAGGCAGCGCACTGAGACGGCGGTTTTCGATCACCAGGCGCAGGAAGTTCTTGCCAGCCTCGGGCAGTGCTGTGCGCAGCACGCCAGAGATCAGCTCGAATGCCTGCTCATCGGACACTTTGGGGCCGTCGATGAACTGCTGCAGTTGCGCGTTTTCGGCAACGACAGCCAGCTCGTCCAGCCAAGCGGCCGTGCCAGCGAGATCGGATGCCTGCGCCTTGAACAGCGCTTCGGCATAAGGGCGGGCGATGGTAGCAAGTTCTGCCATGGTCTTCTCTGGCTGGAGCTTTTTACAGCTCGGTCTTGAGGCGGCTCAAGAGGTCTGCATGTACGCCAGCATTGACTTCCTTACGGAGAATCTGCTCGGCGCCTTTGACAGCCAAGACCGCGACTTGCTCACGCAATTCTTCACGGGCTTTCACCACTTGCTGCTCGGCTTCCACCTTGGCAGCAGCAATGATCTTGTTACCTTCTTCAGTGGCACGCGCTTTGGCTTCCTCAACGAGGGCCTGGGCACGCCGATCAGCGTCTGCCAATCGTGAGGCCGTTTCAATGCGAGATTGGCTCAATTCGACTTCGACACGGCTGAAGGCTGTGGCGAGTTCGGATTTGGCTTTTTCTGCTGCAGCAAGGCCACCGGCGATTTTTTGTGCGCGTTCATCCAAGGCGTTGGCAATGGGCGGCCACACGAATTTCATCGTGAACCACACCAAGATTGCGAAAACTACAGCTTGGAAAAACAGGGTTGCATTGATACTCACGGCAACACCTTTCTTTTGGTCGTTGCAGGAATTACTTCAGAACAAACGGGTTCGCGAAAGCGAACATCATGGCGATACCAACGCCAATCAGGAAAGCCGCGTCGATCAAACCAGCCAACAAGAACATCTTGGTTTGCAATTCGTTCATCAATTCAGGCTGACGAGCGGCAGATTCAAGGTACTTGCTGCCCATGATGCCGATACCGATACAAGCGCCGATAGCGCCCAGACCAATGATCAGACCAGCTGCGAGTGCTACATAACCGAGGACGTGTTCCATTTTGTTGCTCCTATGGATGTTGATGGAAGGGTTGGGAAAGGAAAAGGGAAATCAGTGCGCGTCGTGCGCTTGGCCAATGTAGACCAGCGTCAACATCATGAAAATAAAGGCTTGCAGCGCCACGATCATGATGTGGAAGATGGCCCAGATGGAGCCTGCAATCACGTGACCGATGGGCAGCAAGATGCCGGTCAGCGACATTGCAGCGGTGCCACCCATCAAGGCGATCAGCATGAAAATCAATTCACCGGCATACATGTTGCCGAACAGTCGCATGCCGTGCGAAACGGTTTTGGCGACAAATTCAATCATCTGAAAAACGAAGTTGAATGGCCACAGCAGGGGGTGCGCACCAAAAGGTGCCGTCGTCAACTCATGGAACCAGCCGCCAATGCCTTTGATCTTGATGTTGTAAAACACGCAAATCAGCAGCACAGAAGTTGACATGCCCAGTGTGGTCGACAGGTCGGCCGTAGGCACCACACGGAAGTAATGGATGCTGTGGTCCATGCCCGTCCACTCAAACACTTTGTGGAACAAGTCCACTGGCAAAAAGTCCATGGAGTTGAGCAAGAAGATCCAGACAAACACAGTCAGCGCCAAAGGCGAGACCAGCTTGCGGCTTTCGGCGTTGTGCACGATGCCTTTGGCTTGGTTGTCGACCATCTCGATCAAGATTTCAACCGCCGCCTGGAATCGACCCGGCACACCCGAAGTCACGCTGCGTGCAGCTTTCCACAACAGCAAACTGCCCACCAAGCCGAGCAAAACCGACCAAAACATGGAATCAAGGTTGAAGACGGAGAAGTCAATCACACCAGCCATCGGCTTGTTTTGCAAGTGGGTCAAATGGTGACCGATGTATTCACCTGCGGTTGGAGCAGTTTCAGCTGACATTCGTTTGTTCTGTTTTGAAATTGATTTTTGGATAAAACACCGAGCGAACGCCCAAAGCCACCCAATAAACCTTCATTGTTAAAACCAAGCCCACCAACATGGCGGGCCAACTGACTTCCAAGATCACCCTTGACGCCAACAACAACATGGCCAAGGTCAATCCAATTTTAACGATCTCCCACAACAGGAAACCAAATACTGCCGCGCCCACATTCACCGAGGACGCCGGGCTGGTCATCCCCCTGGCAAACAAGGCCGCAGGAACCACCACCGACAAAGCACCGTAACCCACCGACAATGCCACCACAGTTCGCCCCGTGATCAACATCGCCAGCAAAGCCGCCACGACACCCACCAAAATTTGTACGCCAACCACCCGCCAAACGGAGAGCAGCGGCATCTTTTGCCTCAACTCCCGCACTTCTTGCGCGGTCAAAGGGCGGAACGTCTCTGCTTCGTGCAGATCATCTGATTCAGCTGGAGGCATGATTTTGGTCACGAAGCATTACACCCAGGTTACAAATCAGACATCCATCCAGCGAAGCCTTCGATTATAGGGGATAAGCCAAAGCATTCTCAATGCCTCGCATGTGTTTTGCAAAGGCACGTCTTGTACTTTGACCGTACGGCACAATCTGTCTCTGTGGCAATTCGACCTGCCAAACCCAACTTGGGCCTTTGTATGTATGAAATGACCAAATTTTTTCACTTGGCAGCAGGCTTGATCTGGTTGGGTGGCATGACGATTTTGTTATGGGCGGTTCGACCCGTGGCGATTGCCCAACTGGAGCCCCATCAGCGCATCCCCCTGCTCAACAGCATCTTGTCGCGCTTTTTGAAGTCGGTCTGGCTGTGCATCGTCGTTTTGCTCATCACAGGCAGCCTGATGTTTGCTGGAGTCGACATGAATATTGCCCCCACCGGTTGGCATGCGATGTTGGGACTGGGATTGACCATGTTCGCGATCTTTGGCCATTTGTATTTTGTGCCGTTTCGTCGACTGCAGCGCAGCACGGCGATGGCCGACTGGCCTGCTGCAGGCAGACACCTGGCCAAAATTCATGTACTGGTGGTGACCAATTTTGTATTGGGCTGGTTGGCCGTCGCCGCCATCGTGATTTGGCGTTAAACCAAAATTGAACTTCTGCACACCATGAGCGCTTCTGCATTCCCCCCCGCCGCCGTTCCACGCACTGAGACGTTGATCGAATACCCGAGTTTCTTCCCCATCAAAGTCATGGGCCTCACGCACGATGGCTTTGTCCATGCCATGGTGCAAGTGGCACAGCAATTTGACCCGGGGTTCGACGCCTCTACGGTGGAACTCCGCCCGAGCAAAGGCGGCAAGTACCTGGGTGTCACGCTGACCGTCACCGCCACCAGCCGCGAACAATTGGACAACCTGTACCGCGCGCTGACCGCCCACCCCATGGTCAAAGTCGTCCTTTAAAGCTAACCATGGAGCTGCGCAATTGGGGCCAGGTGGACTACTTGCCTACCTACGAGGCGATGCAGGCGTTCACCGCCGCGCGTAACGAAACCACCCCTGACGCGCTGTGGCTGGCGGAACACCCGCCCGTTTTCACCCAGGGCCTGGCCGGTTTGGCGGGGCATGTCTTGAACGCGGGCGAAATCCCGGTCGTCCCCACCAACCGGGGCGGACAAGTGACGTACCACGGCCCCGGCCAAGTCATGGCGTATCCGCTTGTCGACCTCAAGCGTGCGGGTTATTTCGTCAAAGAATATGTCTTTAAATTGGAAGAAGCCGTCATTCGCACCCTGGCGCACTTGGGCGTGACCGGGCACCGTGTGGCTGGCGCCCCTGGCATTTATGTGCGGCTTGATGACCCGTTTGCCCATGCTGCGTTGGTGGGCCCCGCCGACCCGACCGATCCCTTCAAAGGCCTGGGCAAAATCAGCGCCTTGGGCATCAAAGTCAGCCGCCATTGCACTTACCACGGCCTGGCGCTGAATGTGGCGATGGACCTCTCGCCTTTTGCACGCATCAATCCGTGTGGTTATGCCGGACTGCGCACCGTGGACCTTTCTACAATCGGGGTACAGATTGCGTGGTCCGAGGCTGCGCACATCCTGAGCGACAAGCTCCTGGCCCATTTAGCCCCTTGAGATCGACAACATGACAACTCCCAACGTGGTGCGCGAAGCACAATCGGTCGAGAACTACGACCCCATGGCCAAGCAAAAGGCAGCGGCCAAACTGTCCCGCATTCCGATCAAGGTCGAAGCGGGCGAGGTGCTGAAAAAACCCGAATGGATTCGCGTGAAAGCCGGTTCACCCACCACCCGCTTTTACGAAATCAAGGACGTATTGCGCACCAACAAACTGGTGACCGTCTGCGAAGAAGCCAGCTGCCCCAACATCGGGGAATGCTTTGGCAAGGGCACCGCCACCTTCATGATCATGGGCGACAAGTGCACGCGCCGCTGCCCGTTTTGTGACGTGGGCCATGGTCGCCCCGACCCGCTCGATGTGAACGAACCCGACAACCTGGCCAAGACCATTGCCCAGCTCAAACTGCAGTACGTGGTCATCACCAGCGTGGACCGCGACGACCTGCGCGACGGCGGGGCTGGGCACTTTGTTGAATGCATCCGCAAAACCCGCGAACTCTCGCCCAGCACCCAGATCGAAGTGCTGGTACCCGACTTCCGGGGTCGCGACGACCGCGCCCTCGAAATCCTCAAAGCCGCACCACCGGATGTGATGAACCACAACATAGAAACCGTGCCACGCCTGTACAAAGAGGCGCGCCCCGGTTCGGACTACCAGTTCTCGCTGAGCCTGCTGAAAAAGTTCAAGGCACTGTTCCCTCATGTGCCCACCAAAAGCGGCCTGATGGTGGGCTTGGGCGAGACCGACGAAGAAATCCTGGACGTCATGCGTGACATGCGGGCGCACAACATTGAGATGCTGACCATCGGCCAGTATTTGGCCCCCAGCAACAGCCACCTGCCCGTGCGCCGTTACGTGCATCCCGACACCTTCAAAATGTTTGAAGCCAAGGCCTACGAAATGGGCTTTTCACATGCGGCCGTGGGGGCCATGGTGCGATCAAGCTACCACGCAGACCAGCAAGCCCATTCGGCGAATTTGAATGCAAGCAACCCGTAAAAACGGGAAAAGTCCGCACACAGCGGGGGCCGCTCCTGCGCAGCACGTTCTTGTTTGATCGAGGACTTGCACCTTCAAGGCGCCCCACTCCCAGCCACACCACCTCAAGGCGCCCATGTCCGACTCCAGCCCCTACACCCCACCCAAAATCTGGACCTGGAGCAAGGCCAACGGTGGGCGTTTTGCCAACATCAACCGCCCCATCGCGGGCCCAACGCATGAACAGGACTTGCCACGCGGCAAGCACCCGCTGCAGCTGTACTCGCTGGCCACGCCCAATGGCGTCAAGGTCACGGTCATGCTGGAAGAGCTATTGGCATTGGGGCATGCGGGCGCTGAATACGACGCCTGGCTGATCCGCATTCAGGAAGGCCAGCAATTTGGCAGCGGCTTTGTTGGCGTGAACCCCAACTCCAAGATCCCGGCGCTGCTGGACTGCAGTGGCACCCAACCCGTGCGGGTGTTCGAGTCGGGCGCCATTTTGTTGTACTTGGCCGAGAAGTTTGGCGCCTTTGTGCCCACCGATCCGGCACGGCGTGCCGAGTGCCTGTCTTGGCTGTTCTGGCAAATGGGCAGCGCACCCTACCTGGGCGGCGGCTTTGGTCACTTTTATGCGTATGCCCCCGTCAAGATCGAATACGCCATTGACCGCTTTGCCATGGAGGTCAAGCGCGAGATGGACGTCCTCAACCGCCGCCTGGCCGAGAGCCGCTTCATTGCGGGCGACGATTACACCATCGCCGACATGGCCATCTGGCCCTGGTATGGTGGCATGGCCAAGGGCAGCATGTACGAGGCCGGCGAGTTTTTGCAGGTGCATGAATACGAACACGTCAACCGCTGGGCCGACGAGTTGGCGCAACGACCTGCCGTGCAACGCGGACGCATGGTCAACCGGGTCGTCGGGCCGCTCGAAACCCAGTTGCATGAACGCCACGATGCGAGCGATTTCGACACCCGCACACAGGACAAACTCGCCCCGTCCTGACTCAGCGGGCCATCAAGCCCGATGGCTCGTCTGAATCCAGCACCTGGCCGGCCCACAGCGCCAGCTTGGCGGTGTCAGAGCGCAACACCTGCTGCTTGACCGACAAGATCTGTGACGGGTGCATGGAAAAGCTGCGCAAGCCCAAACCCAGCAACAGCCGGGTCATCGCCACATCGCCCGCCATTTCACCGCAAACCGACACGCTTTTTCCTTGTCGCTGGCACTCGGCAATGGTGTCCGCGATCAGGCGCAGCACAGCGGGGTGCAGCGGATCGTACAAGTGCGCCACCGACTCGTCGGCGCGGTCAATGGCCAGCGTGTACTGAATCAGGTCGTTGGTGCCAATGGACAAAAAGTCAAAGTGCTTGAGAAACAAGCGCATGGACAAGGCCGCAGCGGGTATTTCGATCATGGCGCCCAGACGCACTGGCCCATAAGCCACGCCACGGCGGTCCAGTTCATGGCGGGCCTGTTCGATCAAGGCGAGGGTCTGGCGAATTTCACTGCCGTGCGCCAGCATGGGAATGAGCAAATTGACTTGCCCGTGGGCCGCCGCACGCAAGATCGCGCGCAACTGTGTCAAAAACATGGAGGGATCGGCCAAACTCCAGCGGATGGCACGCAAGCCGAGCGCAGGATTCAAATGCGCCGCGTCGCGCCGTGCCTCGTCCAGCGGTTTGTCAGCCCCCACATCCACCGTCCGGATGGTGACGGGCAAACCTTTCATGCCATCCACCGCACGGCGGTAGGCCTCGTGTTGCTCGTCCTCACCCGGCAAATCGCCTTGGCGGCCCATGAACAAAAATTCACTGCGAAATAAACCCACGCCGACCGCGCCTGCCGTGATGGCGGCCAGGGTGTCTTCAGGCATCTCGATGTTGGCCAGCAATTCAATTTTCTGGCCATCGAGCGTGACCGCCGGGGTATGGCGCAAACGGGCCAGCCGCTCCCGCTCCAGATCACCCTGGCGCTGCTTGAAGCCGTAGTCGGCCAGGATGATGGGCGAAGGATCCACGATGACCACGCCTGCATCGCCGTCGATGATCACCCAGTCGTCCTGCTTGACCAGTTGGCTGGCGGTGCGAGCCCCCACCACGGCCGGAATGTCCAGGCTACGCGCCACGATGGCGGTGTGCGAGGTCTTGCCGCCCACATCGGTCACAAATCCGGTAAACACGCTTTGCTTGAACTGCAACATGTCGGCGGGCGACAAATCGTGTGCGACCAGCACCAGCGGCACATCTGTGTCGCCCAATTGCAACTCTTGCTGGGGCCTTGCCTGACGCGGTGCCTTGACCACCAACGGGCCCGTCCCCTTGAGTCGCTGCAAGACGCGTTCGGCAACCTGCTCCACATCGGCTTTGCGTTCACGCAGGTACGGGTCGTCCATCTCGTCAAACTGACGTGCAATGATCTCAAGCTGGCTGGTCAACGCCCATTCCGCGTTGTACAGGCGATCCTGGATCCAGTGCACCACGCTCGCATTGAGCTCGTCGTCTTGCAACAGCATCAAGTGCACATCCAGCAAGGCAGCCAACTCGTGTGGCGCGTCTTTGGGCATGTCTCTTTGCAAACGGTGCAGTTCGTCAATCACCGCATCACGCCCGGCGCAGATGCGCGCGATTTCGGTCTGAATTTGGTCTGGCTGGATGAAATAGTGGGCCACATCGACGCGACTGGACGCCACCAGAACGGCTCGCCCAATGGCAATGCCCCGCGCCACCGCCAAACCATGGATGCTGAAGGTCATGGCACTTGCTCCAGAGAGTGTTTTTGCTCAAGCGCCATCACGTTCACTCGCCTTCACCAAATTTGTCAGCAATCAAGGCCAGCAGCGCATCGAGTGCTTCTTGCTCGCGCTCGCCGGTCGTTTCCAGCGACACTTCGCTGCCAATCCCCGCGGCCAGCATCATCACGCCCATGATGCTTTTGGCATTGATGCGGCGATCGCCCTTGCTCATCCAGACCTCGCACGGGAAACTGCCCGCCAGCTTGGTCAGCTTGGCCGATGCACGGGCGTGCAGGCCCAATTTATTGCTGATGGTCGTGGTGACGAGGGGCATGTCTTTTTCCTATTTGATTCTGGGGGGCGGTACTGCCCACGGGCATCACGCCCTGCGTGCCACCGGCATGCGCGCGCGCGGCCAAGGCCTCCAGGCTCTCGTGCCGATAACAAACACTGCGCAACAACATGGGCAAATTCACACCGGCGACCAGCCGGGTATCCAATCCGTCATTGAGCTGCTGGGCCACATTGCACGGCGTCGCACCGAAGACATCGCTGAGCAGCAAGACCTCGGGTGTGCCCAAGACGCTGATGGCTTCATGCGCCTTGGCCAAGCTGGCCTCTGGCGATTCGTGGGGCAACACGTCCAGCGCCAACACCCCTGCTGCGCAATCTGGGAAAACGTGTATGGCACAGTCGCGCAAGGCGCTGGCCAGCGGGGCGTGAGCAATGATGAGGATGCCAATCATGATGCAAGGATTATCAGGGCTGAACCGGCTTTTTCAGCAAGAAATAGACCCACGACAACACGGAGCAGATCCCAAAGCAGGCCAGCGCCACTTGGTAGGCCGCGGGCTTTTCCAGACCCATACCCAGCCCCGCATCCACCAGCAAACCAATGCCCCACTGCACCACAAAAATGCCCACGAAGATCACCAGGTTGTAAGCCGACAGGGCACGCCCGGCTAAATGGGATGGGAAAGCCATGCCCACCGCCGGTTGGGCCAGCGCCACAAAGGTACTGGTCACACACAACAGGGCCAAGCCAATGGCTGCGCCAGCGCCAACCGCCGGGCCCATCCAGACCAGACCACCGATCACCCCAAAACTCAGGGGCAAGCCCCAAGCCATCAGGCGTTCCACCGGAATTCCCCTGCGGGCCAGGCCCGGTGTGATCAACCCCCACAGCCAGAACGTCATGAGCATGGCCAAATTGATCAGAAACAAGCCTTTGGCTGCGTCACCAGGTGCCCAACCCGCAACCTGTGTCATCCAGGGGCCCGCCCACAGTGTTTGAATGGCCACCATGCCGCCGTAGCTGAAAAAGCCCATCGGGGTCATGCGCCAGAAATACGCGCTGCGCCAGATTTCCCGGTAGCTGCCATCGTCATCGGGTTGCGGCTGTGTGCGGCCTGCAGCAAGCTTGGCCGTGTGCCAGCGCGGCACCACCAGGGCAATCAGCACCATGGCCAAAGCCACCATGACCCCCAACAGGACGAACAGCGCACGCCACCCCCAGATGGGCATGAGCCATTGCACCGGCAAGGTGGCGGCCAGCATGCCCAAAGAACCGGTCATCAGCATCCACGAATTGGTGCGCAACTGGGTACTGACATCAAACCATCGCCGGTAACCGGTCAGAGGTGCCATCAGGCAGGCGCTGACCCCCATGCCGCACAGCACCCGGGCGGCCAAAAGGCCATGGAAACTGTCTGCCCACGAAAACGCCAGACAGCCCAGCACCGCCACAGACAAGAACGCCAGCACGACCTTTTTCGGGCCATGCTGGTCCAGCCAGCGCCCCAGCGGCAACTGCGTGAGCGAGAAGCCCAAAAAATAGCCGCCCGCCAGCAAGCCCAGGTCTTGCGCGTTCAAGTTGAACTCGGTGGTGAGCGTCGGCGACAAGGTGGCGGTGATGGCCCGCACCAGGGCCGAGAAAAAATATGCGAGCGCAAACGCCAAAAACACCACCACCGCCATACGGCGAGGCAAACGATCCGGGTGATCCAAAGTGGCAACGGTCATGGCTTCAGCCCATCCAACAAGGTGTTGGCCATTTCTGGCGAAATGGTCTGGTCATACACCACCGCGTGGATCAGGCGCACACGGTCCCCATCGGACACCGCCCCCCAGGCGGCGTCCATCATCACCGGATCCCCATTGGCGCGCAGCCCTTGGGCCTGAACCCGCATGGACGAAGCCAGAGGCAATTGGCCGGGCCGATGCCAGACCTGCTGCTGCCCGGCTCCCAAGGGCTGTCGCACGCGCGCATTGTCGAGCGTGGCTTTTTGCCAACCCGCCATCAAGGCATTGGCGTCCGCCCCGGGCGGCAAAGGCACGGTCATCACCGCCACGATGGCCGTGCCGCTTTCGCAGCCGACCACATGCATGTTCACAGGCACACCGCCCAAAGACACGGCACGTGTGGTGCGATCGGGTTTGCAAGGCAATTGAGCTTTCAAAGCACTGCCTTCCAGCGTGACTTCGCGCCAATTTTGTTCGGGGCTGCACGCGCTCAAGGACAGGCTCAGGGTCAACGTGGCCAGCACGGCCATGAAATGGGTTTGCATAGGGTGATTATCACGATCAGAGGCCAGCTGCATTTTTGGCGACAATGGATGCATGAATTCACTCGACGGCATCCGCGTTCTCGACCTTTCCCGCGTTCTGGCGGGCCCCTGGTGCACCCAGACTTTGGCCGACCTGGGGGCCGATGTGATCAAGATCGAGCGCCCCGGCAGCGGCGACGACACCCGCACCTGGGGCCCTCCCTTTTTAAAGGACGCCCAAGGTCAGGACACCGCCGAAGCGGCTTATTACCTGGGGGCCAACCGCAACAAACGCTCCGTGACCTGCGACATCGCCCAATCCGAAGGCCAGGCCCTGATCCGTGAGTTGGTCAAACATTGCGACGTATTCGTTGAAAATTTCAAGGTCGGTGACATGGCCCGCTACGGTCTGGATTACGCCAGCCTGAGCGCCCTCAACCCCAAGCTGGTGTATTGCAGCGTGACCGGCTTTGGCCAAACCGGCCCGTACCGCGAGCGCGCGGGTTACGACTATGCCGTGCAAGGCATGGGTGGCCTCATGAGTGTGACCGGCGAGCGCGATGACCTGGGCGGCGGCCCTCAAAAAGTGGGCGTGGCTGTGGCCGATTTGTTCACCGGCATGTATGCCACCGTGGCCATTTTGGCGGCCTTGCGCCACGCCGAACGGACAGGCGAAGGCCAGCACGTGGACATGGCCTTGCTGGACACCCAGGTCGCCATGCTGGCCAATCTGGGCTCCAACTTCCTAGTCAGCGGCAAAGTGCCCGGACGTGCAGGCAACGCGCACCAGAACATCGTGCCCTACCAGGTGTTTGAGGTCATGCCACCCGATGGCACTGCGCCAGGAACCCGTGACCACCTGATTTTGGCCGTGGGCAACGACGGGCAATTTGCCAAATTTTGTGCGGTGGCGGGGCACCCTGAACTGGCCGAAGATCCGCGCTACGCACAGAACGCCAACCGGGTGCGTCACCGGGCCGAGTTGGTGCCTCAGCTCGAAGCGATCATGAAAACCCGCACCAAGGCGGCGTGGCTGGGCGCACTGGAATCGGCCAAAGTGCCTTGCGGTGCCATCAACACCTTGGGGGAAGTCTTTGTGGATCCGCAAGTGCAAGAACGCGGCATGGTGAGCACTTGGTCACACCCGATCCAAGCCGATTTGAAACTGGTTTCCAGTCCCATCAAAATGAGCCGCACCCCCGTTCGCCAAGACCTGCCGCCCCCCATGCTGGGACAACACACCGCCGAAGTCTTGAGCGAAGTTCTGGGCTGGACGGCCGCGCAACAAGGCCCATTGCGTGGCAAAGGAGTGATTTGATGGCGCGTTGCCCGTCAAGACGCACGCCCATGCCAACCACCCCTTGGGTCGGCGCGGCTTAACGCAGCGCGCCGAACACCTTGCTCAGCAAGGCACTGCCCGCTTGGGCAGGGTTTTGGCGGATTTTCTTTTCTTCCTCGCCAATCATGAAATACAGGCCATCGAGTGTTTTGGCCGTCACATGCGATTCCAGATTGGCTTTATCCTTGTCCATCAAGCCCCTGCCTGACACTTTGAGCGCCACTGCATTGAACTGATCCACCACACCGAGGTTTTCGAGCGATTGCCTGACCGAGGGCAAAAATGCGATCGACAAAGGCGCTCTCGTCTTGCTGGCAAAAAATTGCGTGACCGCGTTCTCGCCCCCTTGCAAAATGCCCTTGGCGTCTTGCACTGACATGCTCTGGATCGACTGCGTCAACAGTTGTTTGGACAATGGCACCGCCGCTTCGGCCGCACGGTTCATCTGCAAATTCAACGCATCCAGCTGCTTGCCCAAGCCCAGGGTTTTGAGCAACTTGGCGCCTTTGTTCACCACCTCGGGCAAACCGATGCGCACTTGCTCATTGCCCCAAAAGCCGTCTTGCGCGCCCAGCAGCTGCACCGCCATCTCGCTGCCTTTTTCCAGGGCCAGCTTGAGCCCCTTGGATGCGTCACCCGAGGACAGATCGGCCAGTCCGATGGCTTGCGCCGGTGCAATCACCAGACAACCCGCGGACATCACGAACGTATTAAACTTTCGGCGATGAAGATGCATTTGAAAACTCCCTGGAATTTGCAGCCTGTTGGCCGTTCTGTGTTGAATGGGCTCTGCGCTCTCGGTTTGGCATTGGCCCTTGGGGGCTGCTCGTCCGAGCGTGCGCCGGAATCTTCCTTTGTTTTGCTTGACGGCTCCACCGTCACTTCCAAACAATTGCAAGGAAAAGTATCTTTGGTGAATTTCTGGGCCACCAGCTGCACCACCTGTGTGGCCGAGATGCCCGAAATCGTGGCCACGCACAACAAGTTCAAGGACAAAGGTTATGAAACGCTGGCTGTGGCCATGCGCTATGACCCGCCCAGCTATGTGGTGAATTTCGCGCAAACGCGCCAATTGCCTTTCAAGGTGGCGATTGACAACACCGGGGCGGTGGCGCGTGCATGGGGCGATGTCCAGCTCACCCCGACCACTTTTTTGGTGAACAAGCGCGGCGAGATCGTCAAGCGCTATGTGGGTGCACCCAACTTTGCCGAGCTGCACCAGCTGATTGAAAAGTTACTGGCCGAATCCTGAGCAGCCCCACCCGAGTGTGAGGCTGCGACTCTGATCCAGCGGTTCAATCCTTGCGGAAACTGTCGTGACACGCTTTGCACGATGCCGCAGCAGGGCCAAATGCGGCTTTCAATGCATCCAGATTGCCCGCCTTGGCGGCCACATTCAGTTTGCTGATCTCGGCCTGCATCTTGTCGGAGGCCTCTTTGAATTTGGCCGATTCTTTCCAGATCTCGGGTTTGGCGCGCGTATCGCCTTTGTCCGTTCCTTCTCCAAATGCGGCCCACGGCAGCTTGGACAGCGTGGCCACAATTTCCGCATTGTCGGCGGCCACTTTGGCGTCATATGGTGTGCGGCCATTGGCCATGGCACCCAATCGGCCAAAATGTGCGGCCATGACGGTGTAACTGGCCTTGCGGTACTTGATGGCATCTTCAGGCTTGGCAAACTGCGCCTGGGCGGGCAACGCCAGCGTGACCGCCATGGCCGTAGCCAGCAAGCTCAACATCGTTTTCATAGGAGCCTCCAATCAGGGGTGAAGCGTTAAAAATCATGTACTCTCAACTTAGTTAGTCTGGCATAGTTTTCTTTCTTATGCATTTCTGAAGGCGTTTATGTTCACTGTTCTCGTATGGGATTTGCCCACCCGCCTGTTCCACTGGACACTGGCTGCCTGCATGGTGGGCTTGGTCATCACGGGCAATGTGGGGGGCGATGCCATGGCCTGGCATTTCCGTTTGGGCTACACCCTGCTGGCTCTTTTGTTGTTTCGCCTTGCCTGGGGATTTTGCGGGGGCTACTGGTCCCGCTGGGCTCAACTGCCCTTGCACCCTGCCAACGTGTGGGCCTACTTGCAAGGCCGCAGCCAAGCTAAACACCGTGTGGGGCATAACCCTTTGGGCTCCTGGTCGGTGGTGGCCATGCTTATTTTTTTGGCTTTGCAAGTGGCAACCGGCCTGGTCAGTGACGATGAAATCACCAACCTGGGGCCATTGTCCTCGTTGATGCCAGGTGTGGTGGTCAGCTGGGCCACCAGCTGGCACAAGGGCTGGGGCAAACTCATCCTGATTGGACTGGTGATGACCCACTTGGTGGCCCTGGCCTGGTACCGCTGGCGCCGACACCAGTCGCTGGTGCCCGCCATGTGGCATGGCAATAAGGTGCTGCCCGATGACACCCCTGCTTCCCACGACGACCTCGGCAGCCGCGGCTTGGCCTTTGTTCTGTTGGTTCTGGCGGGGTGTGCTGTGGCGGCTCTGGTGTCCCTGGGTGACTGAGTTTTTGCAGGCAGCCGGACCATTCCGAACAGCCGCTACACTGTTGTCCTGATTTTTGCCTTCTGAACGCTATCTTGCACAAGCCTTCCATTCAACTGCTACAGCCGGTCAGTGCCGCTGACTGGCTGGAGACCCGCACCATCTTCCAGGAATATGCGGCCAGCCTGGATGTTGATCTGTGCTTTCAAGGCTTTGAAGATGAGTTGGCACAGCTGCCCGGCGACTACGCAGAACCGCGTGGCACGCTGCTGCTGGCCTGGGCAGATGGTGTTGTTGCCGGTTGCTGCGCTTTGAGGCCACTGGACTCATCGGATTACGCCAACGCAGCCGAGATGAAACGCCTGTACGTTCGCAAGGCATTTCGGGGCTTGGGCCTGGGGCGCCAACTCACGCAGGCCATTCTGGATGCAGCACACAAAGCAGGCTACAGCTGCGTTTTGCTGGACACCCTCGACGACATGGAATCCGCCCGCGCTTTGTACGAAGACCTCGGATTTGAAGAGATTCCACCGTACTACCACAACCCCCATGCTGGGGCACATTACCTCAAAGTCGATATCGACTGACCCCGCCATGGACAACAAAAAAAGGGACCGAAGTCCCTTTTTTTTTGTTGTACTGCGCAGGTTCAAGCTTTAACTTGAGCCAGCAAGGTGGCCGCATCACTGACTTCAAACTTGCCAGGACCTTCCACATTGAGCGCGGCCACTTTGCCGTCTTTCACCAACATGGAATAACGGTTGCTGCGGATACCCATTCCACGCGTGGTCAGGTCCAACGTCAAGCCCGTGGCCTTGCTGAAGTCGGCACTTCCATCACCCAACATGCGCACTTTGGTGCCTGTCTTCTGATCACGTGACCAAGCCCCCATGACAAAGGCGTCATTGACACTCACGCACCAAATTTCATCCACACCTGCGGCTTTCAAGGCATCGTGGTTTTCAACATAACCAGGCACGTGCTTGGCCGAACAAGTGGGCGTGAATGCGCCCGGCAAAGCGAACAAGGCGATGGTTTTACCTGCCGTCGCTTTGGCCACATCGACTGGATTGGGACCAATGCTGCAGCCATTGCCTTCAACTTCAACGTATTCCATCAGCGTTACAGCGGGCAGGGTGTCTCCGACTTTGATCATTGGGTGCTCCATCTATTGCATTGGCAAAACGCCAGGGTAAAAAAAACGACCCACCATTGTGGGTCGTTTTTTGAAAGTTTGCAGAAGTCAGGCTTTAGGGCTTAGACGGCTGCAGCTTTCTGAACCAGGCGAGTAGCCACCCAGTTTTTGGTCTTCGAAATCGGACGGCTTTCCGTGATTTCAATGGTATCGCCCAGGTGGAACTCACCTGTTTCGTCGTGCGCGTGGTACTTGCTCGACTTGGCCACGATCTTGCCGTAGAGCGCGTGTTTCACACGACGCTCGACCAGCACGGTCACGGTTTTGGCGCGCTTGTCGCTGACCACCTTGCCAATCAAGGTGCGCTTGAGGGATGTTTTAGCTTCCGTCATGGTCACTCCTTACTTGGCGGCTTGCTTTTGGGCAAGGATGGTTTTGGCACGGGCGATGGCACGGCGAGTCTGGCTCAACGTACCGGTGTTGCCGAGTTGTTGCGTGGCTTTTTGCATACGAAGGCCAAAGTGGGCTTTTTGCAGCGCTTTGATTTCGTCTTTGACACCAGCAACGTCTTTTTGGCGCAATTCAGCAGCATTCATTTCTTATTTCTCCTGAATTATTGGCCAATCATGCGCGCCACAAAAGTGGTGCGCAGAGGCAACTTGGCAGCGGCCAATTTGAAGGCTTCGCGGGCCAACTCTTCTGGCACGCCTACGATTTCGTAGAGCACCTTTCCGGGTTGGATCTCGGCCACGTAGTACTCGGGGTTACCTTTACCGTTACCCATACGCACTTCAGCAGGCTTGGTGGAAATCGGCTTGTCAGGGAACACACGAATCCAGATACGACCACCACGCTTCACGTGACGGGAAATCGCACGACGTGCGGCTTCGATCTGACGGGCCGTCAAACGGCCACGGTCTGTGGACTTCAGGCCGAAGTCACCGAACGCCACCGTGTTACCACGGGTTGCGACGCCGGTGTTGCGGCCTTTCTGTTCCTTGCGGAACTTTCTGCGAGCAGGTTGCAGCATGTTGTTACTCCTTATTGACCGTCAGCTGCTGCAGCTGGCGCGGCGACTGTGCGTACGCGCTTAACGGCGGGTTTGGCATCACCACCTGCACCGGCGGGCTTGTCGCTGCCGTCAGTGGGGGCTGTGTTGGTGCCAGCGGGACGACGTGGGCCACCACGACGATCGCCTGTTGGGCGGTCGCCAGGACGGGCATCACGGCGTGGACCACGTGGGCGGCGCTCTTCTTCGGCACGTGGCTCAGCCAGTGCGGGAGCGTCATTGCGGCCCAGGGTGTCGCCTTTGTAGACCCAGACCTTGACACCAATGATGCCGTAGGTGGTCTTGGCTTCAGACGTTGCGTAGTCGATGTCAGCGCGCAGGGTGTGCAATGGCACACGGCCTTCGCGATACCACTCGGTACGCGCAATCTCGATACCGTTCAAACGGCCAGCCGACATGATCTTGATGCCTTGGGCACCCAGACGCATGGCGTTTTGCATGGCGCGCTTCATGGCGCGGCGGAACATGATCCGCTTTTCGAGCTGTTGGGTGATGCTGTCAGCGATCAGTTGTGCATCGATTTCGGGCTTGCGCACTTCTTCGATGTTCACTGCAACTGGCACGCCCAGACGCGCTGCGAGTTCTTTCTTGAGCAACTCGATGTCTTCGCCTTTTTTACCGATCACCACACCTGGACGAGCCGAGAAGATGGTGATGCGGGCGCTCTTGGCTGGACGCTCGATCAGCACGCGGGAAACCGCTGCGTTCTTGAGCTTGGCCTTGAGGTAATCACGCACCTTGATGTCTTCGGCCAGCATGCCAGCGAAGTCACGGTTGTTGGCGTACCAGCGGCTTGCCCAGTTACGGCTGACAGCCAGGCGGAAACCGGTAGGATGGATTTTCTGTCCCATAGTTCTTCCTGATTAATTGCCGACCGTCACATACACATGGCATGTGGGCTTGCTGATGCGGTTGCCACGGCCTTTGGCGCGGGCGGTGAAACGCTTGAGCGTGGTGCCTTGCTCGACGTAGATGGTTTTCACCTTCAACTCGTCGATGTCGGCGCCGTCGTTGTGCTCAGCGTTGGCGATGGCGGACTCCAGAACCTTCTTGACGATACCAGCAGCTTTTTTCTGCGTGAAAGTCAAAATGTTCAGAGCTTGATCCACTTTTTTACCGCGAATCAAATCGGCGACCAAGCGGCCTTTATCGACCGACAAACGGACGCCCCGGAGGACTGCACGTGTTTCCATGGTCTTTCCTTATTTCTTCTGGACTTTTTTGTCCGCAGGGTGACCCTTGAATGTCCGGGTCAGTGCGAATTCGCCCAATTTGTGGCCAACCATTTGGTCGGTCACATAAACAGGAACGTGTTGCTTGCCGTTGTGAACAGCGATGGTCAGGCCGATGAAATCGGGCAAAACCATGGAGCGACGCGACCATGTCTTGACGGGCTTTTTATCTTTGGTGGCAACGGCTTTTTCAACCTTGGCCAACAAGTGGTGGTCAACGAATGGACCCTTTTTGAGAGAGCGTGTCATTGTCTAACCCTTACTTCTTGCGACGCGACACGATCATGACCTGTGTGCGCTTGTTGTTACGGGTACGGTAGCCCTTGGTGAGGTTGCCCCACGGGTCTACTGCATGACGGCCTTCGCCGGTACGGCCTTCGCCACCACCGTGCGGGTGATCCACAGGGTTCATGGCCACGCCACGAACGGTTGGGCGGATACCCATCCAGCGCTTGACACCGGCCTTGCCCAATTGGCGCAGGCTGTGTTCTTCGTTGGCGACTTCGCCAATCGTTGCGCGGCACTCGATGTGGATCTTGCGAACTTCACCAGAGCGCATACGCACTTGAGCGTAGATGCCTTCGCGAGCCAGCAAGGTTGCCGAAGCACCAGCCGAGCGAGCGATCTGAGCACCAGCACCGGGCTTGAGCTCGATGCAATGGATGGTCGAACCCACTGGGATGTTGCGGATAGGCAAAGTGTTGCCAGCGCGGATAGGCGCCTCGGAGCCCGACAACAGGGTGGCACCGGCTTCAATGCCACGTGGGGCAATGATGTAACGGCGCTCGCCATCGGCGTAGCACAGCAAGGCAATGTGCGCAGTACGGTTTGGATCGTACTCAATGCGCTCGACTTTTGCCGGGATCGCATCTTTGTTGCGCTTGAAATCCACCACGCGGTAGTGGTGCTTGTGACCACCGCCTTTGTGGCGAGTTGTGATGTGACCGTTGTTGTTACGGCCCGACTTCTGGTGCTGGGGTTCCAGCAACGGAGCGTAGCCTTCACCTTTGTGCAGGTGGTCACGGGTGACCTTCACCACGCCACGACGGCCTGGGGATGTCGGTTTGATCTTGATGACAGCCATGATTACGCAGCCTCCCCGGACAGGTTCAGCTCTTGACCTGGTTGCAGCGTGACATAAGCCTTGCGAATGTTGTCGCGACGGCCAATGGTCTTGCCAAAACGCTTGGTCTTGCCCTTGGTATTCACCACAGACACGCCTTTGACCTCAACCTTGAACATCAATTCCACAGCGGCTTTGATTTCAGGCTTGGTAGCGTCCTGCAGCACTTTGAATGTCACAGCGTTGGATTTTTCGGCAACCATGGTGGCCTTTTCGGACACGATGGGGGCCACCAGCACGGACATCAGACGACCTTCGTCAAACTTCACGGCGCTCATGCAAACATCTCCTTGAGTTTGTCCATGGCACCTTTGGTCACGAGGACTTTCTTGAAGTTCACCAAAGACACGGGATCAGCGTAACGGGGCTCAACAATCAGAATGTTGATCAGGTTGCGCGATGCCAGGTACAGGTTTTCGTCGACTTCGTCAGCGATCACCAGCACGTTGTCGAGACTCATGGCCTTGAACTTGGCAGCGAGCTGCTTTGTTTTTGGCGTTTCGACTTTGAAGGAATCCACCACAGCCAGACGGCCTTCGCGGGCCAACTGCGAGAAGATCGAAGCCATACCAGCGCGGTACATCTTCTTGTTGATCTTCTGTGTGAAGTTTTCGTCGGGCATGTTCGGGAAAATCCGACCACCGCCACGCCACAAAGGCGAGGAAGTCATACCAGCACGTGCGCGGCCAGTGCCTTTTTGTTTAAAAGGCTTCTTGGTGGAGTGGTGAACTTGTTCACGGTCCTTTTGGGCGCGGGTGCCTTGACGGGCGTTTGCCTGGTAAGCCACCACGATTTGGTGGATCAGGGCTTCGTTGTATTCACGACCGAACACGGTTTCAGGCGCATCCACTTTGGAAGCGGCTTGACCTTGGTCGTTTAGGAGTTCGAGCTGCATCAGTTCGCTCCTTTAGCTTTGATGGCGGGACGCACGGTCACAAAACCACCTTTGGAACCAGGAATTGCACCCTTGACCATCAACAGGCCACGGGCTTCGTCAACGCGGATGACGGCCAGGTTCTGGGTGGTGCAAGTCACATCACCACGGTGACCCGACATTTTCTTGCCAGGGAACACGCGGCCAGGATCTTGGGCCATCGAAATCGAACCAGGCACGTTGTGCGAACGGCTGTTACCGTGCGAAGCGCGCTGCGATTTGAAGTTGTGACGCTTGATCGTGCCAGTGAAGCCCTTACCGATGGAAGTGCCTTGCACGTCCACTTTCTGGCCCACAGCAAACACGGCAGCCACAGGCACAGCAGCGCCAGCGGCGTACTGTGCAGCCGTGTCGGCGGTCACGCGGAATTCTTGAATGATTTCACCGGCTTCAACACCGGCTTTGGCCAAGTGACCAGCAATAGGCTTGGTCACGCGCGATGCCTTGCGGGCACCAAATGTCACTTGCAAAGCGACATAGCCATCGTTCTCTTGGGTTTTGACCTGGGATACACGGTTGTTAGACACATCCAACACTGTGACAGGAACTGAATCCCCATCATCAGTGAACAGACGCATCATGCCCACCTTGCGACCCAGCAACCCGAGGGAGTTGCTCAGACTCATTGTTTTCTCCAAAACTTCCACCGCAGCCACTTCAATTGGCAGCCACGTTTGGTGTGTGAAAGACTGTTAATAAATCTCACCCCAAAAAGAGGTGAGCCTGAAATTATAGCCCGACTCGCCATTTCTGGCAAATCGGGCCATATTTCAAGTTTTTGGATGGCCTTGCAGCCACCCCAAGCGGCATTACTGCAGCTTGATTTCGACGTCCACGCCAGCGGGCAGATCGAGTTTCATCAGGGCGTCCACAGTTTTGTCTGTGGGGTCCACGATGTCCATCAAACGCTGGTGCGTACGGATTTCCAACTGGTCACGGCTGGTCTTGTTGACGTGCGGCGAACGCAAGATGTCAAAACGCTTCATGCGTGTTGGCAAAGGCACTGGGCCCTTGACAATCGCGCCGGTGCGCTTGGCGGTGTCAACGATCTCGGCAGCGGACTGGTCGATCAGTTTGTAGTCAAACGCCTTCAGGCGGATGCGGATTTTTTGCTTGGATGACATGTCAATTCCTTGTGGTGAGTGTTCTGCTTGCAGAACGCAAAGGCCAGGCCTTTGCGTCACTGATCCACAAAAGAATTAAGCGATGATCTTGGCAACGACGCCAGCACCAACCGTACGACCACCTTCGCGA
>CAKKRJ010000007.1 GCA_919902775.1 Burkholderiaceae bacterium | reverse complement strand
ACGTTTCTTCCAAAGAAGCCTTGTGCCCCCTCCCTCACGGGTGGGGGTGTTTTTTAAAACCACAACATTGACATCTAGTTCATGAGCATCAACCTCCTGTACCCCCGTTTACTCGGTGATGTGGGTGGTACCAACGCCCGATTCGGCTGGCAAAGCCATCAAGGCGCAAAGCTGACGCACCTCCATACCTTGCCTTGCTCTGATTACCCAGACATTGCAAGCGCCATCGAATCCTATTTGTCACTTGCAGGCGTCAGCGCACCAACCGCTGCATGTATCGGCATCGCCAATCCTGTGACGGGCGATCAAATCACAATGACCAATCACCATTGGTCGTTCTCCATTCAGGCACTGCAAAAACGCTTTTCACTTCGCACCCTGAAAGTAATCAATGACTTCACAGCACTGGCTCTGGCTTTGCTGACGTTGCCACCTGCATATCGAACCCAAATCGGCGGTGAGTCTGCTTGCGAACACGCCAGCATTGCCCTCGTTGGCCCTGGAACTGGCTTGGGAGTTTCAGGCTTGATTCCCCACAGTGATCACGGCTGGTCAGCCATCTCCGGCGAGGGCGGGCACATCACGCTCGCAGCACAAACGACTCTGGAGTATCAGGTCATAGACCATATTCGTCAGCAATACGGCCACGTCTCGGCCGAACGCGTTCTGTGCGGAAAAGGCTTGGTCGACTTGCACCTGGCCTTGTCCGCCATTCGCCAGCAACCCTCGGCACCAGACATCACGCCCATGGACATTGTTCAAAGAGCGCTGACTGATCACGATGCCGACTATCTACAAACACTGGACATGTTCACAGCTTTTCTTGGCTCGGTTGCTGGCGATCTCGCCCTGACCTTGGGTGCAAGGGGTGGCGTCTACATTGGCGGTGGCATCGTGCCTCGCTTAATGGGCTGGTTTGAAACGTCGTGCTTCAGATCCCGCTTCGAAGCGAAAGGACGCTTCACAAGCTATTTGCAAAAAATCCCAGTGTGGGCAATTCAATCTCCCGACTCACCTGCCCTGTGGGGTGCCGCCAATGCGTTAGACAACGCGTAACCCATCGGCATTGGGGTGGCCCCGATTGTCGTAGCCCCCTGCGCACCGACCCACAACCGGGCCCGCACAGAGCGTCTCGTCTTGCAGCCCGCGCATGAAAAAGGGAACCGTGTTTGAACAGGGTTCCCTTTTTAAATTGAAACCAGTCAGTCCTACACTGACTGGCATGCGCTCTCGAGCGATTTTTCTGTTTCAAAATCCTGAAAATCAGTCGGCGTATTTGCCAGCGGCGTCCACCGCGGCTTTGATCTTGACCATCTCTGCGGCCACAAACTTCTTGTGCTCAGCCGGGTCGGTGCGGTTGTCCGTCACCACCAAGGCGCCCAGACCTTCGTTCTTCTTAATGAACTCGGGGTCTTTCAGGGCCTTCTTCAAGGCGTCGTTCAGGGTCTTGGTGATGGCCACAGGCGTGCCTTTGGGCGCATACAAACCGTGCCAGATGGTCAGGTTGAAGCCCTTCAGCCCCATCTCTTGCAAGCTGGGGTAGTGCTTGAGCACAGGGTGTCCACCCAAGGGCTTGGCCGTGGTCACGGCGAACGCCTTGACGCGGCCGCTTTCGATCTGCCCAGTGGTGTTGGTGGTCTGGTCACACATCACATCCACCTGGCCGCCGATCAGGGCGGTCATGGCGGGCGCGGTGCCACCAAACGGGATGGTGGTCATGGCGTCTTTGGTCTGCAACGTGGACTGCCACAACAAGCCGCAAATGTGCGAGGCCGACCCCAGACCCGCGTGGGCAATGTTCAACTTGCCTGCGTTGGTGCGGATGTAGTTTTCAAAATCGCGGTAAGTGTTGGCGGGCAACTGAGGCTTGCCGATCAAGGTCATGGGCACGTCGTTGACCATGCCCAGAAACTCGAAGTCTTCCAGGGGCTTGTAGGAAATCTTGCGGTACAGCGCCGGGGTGGCCGCCATGCCGATGTGGAACAACAGCAGTGTGTGGCCATCGGGGTTGGCTTTGGCCACCTTGCCAGCACCGATGGTGCCGCCTGCGCCTGCAGCGTTTTCAACCACAAAATTGCTGCCCGGGATTTGCTTGCGCATGGCTTCGGCCAAGTCGCGCGCCACACGGTCAGTCGGACCGCCCGCCGTGAACGGCACCACGATGGACACCGGCTTCGTGCCAGGAAAAGCTTGGGCTTGGGCACCCACCGAAACAGCGGCCAATGCGGCCAATGCAATCCATTGCTTCATTTACACACTCCTAAAAATAACTTGATAGTTTAAAACCATCAGAGTGTCATGAAATCGCGGAAAGTACTTAGCGGCTAACCCTTGTTTGCCCTTGCTTTGACTAAGGAATTGCAGCGCCAGGCTCATTGGTAGCTGCGGGCATCCTCAATGACCTTGCCATCGTTGGCCAGGCTGCCAGGGGCCACCAGATGCACATCCCCCCGCAACTTGGTCACGTCGCGCACCGCCTCTGCCAGCTTGAGCCTGAGCGCGTCATTGGCCAAGTGGTCGGTTTCCACGTGCAGCGCCATCTGGTCGTTGGCCATCTCACCGGTCACCACCAAGCGGGCCTTGCTCACTTCAGGAAAGCGTTTCACGATTTCAGCCACCTGCGCCGGGTGCACAAACATGCCCCGGATTTTGGTGGTTTGGTCGGCGCGGCCCATCCAGCCTTTGATGCGCTGCCCCGTGCGGCCCGTCGGGCAAGCGCCTGGCAAGATGGCCGAGAGGTCGCCCGTGCCAAAGCGGATCAAGGGGTATTCGGGGTTGAGCGTGGTGATGACCAACTCGCCCACCTCGCCTTCGGGCACCGGGTCGCCCGTGCCGGGGCGCACGATCTCCACGAGCACGCCTTCGTCAAGCACCAGACCTTCACGCGCGCTGGTTTCGTAAGCGATCAGGCCCACATCGGCCGTGGCGTAGCACTGGTAGGCATCCACCCCGTGCGCCGTCATCCAGTCGCGCAGGCTGGGCGGAAACGCCTCGCCCGACACCAGGGCCTTGCGCAGACTGGGCAGAAGCACGCCCATCTCGGCGGCTTTTTCAAGGATGATTTTCAGAAAGCTGGGCGTGCCAATGTAGCCCGCAGGCTGCAACTCGGCCATGGCCCCCACTTGCTGCTCGGTCTGGCCAATGCCGCCCGGAAACACGGTGCAGCCCAGCGCGTGGGCGCCGGTTTCCATCATCGAGCCCGCCGGGGTGAAGTGGTAGCTGAAGCAGTTGTGAATCAGCTCGCCCGGGCGAAAGCCCGCTGCGTACATGGTTCGGGCCATGCGCCAGTAATCGGGGCGGGTGCCTTCGGGCTCGTAAATCGTGCCGGGGCTGGCGAACACGCGGGGCATGGCGCGGCCAAAACCCACGGTGCTGAAGCCGCCGAACACACTGCCACCGGCCGCGCGTGCCGCCTTTTGCCGCTCCAGCAATTCGTATTTGCGGATCACCGGCAACCGGGCCAGTGCAGCGCGGCTGTCGACACGGGCCGCATCCACGTCTTGCAGCAACTCGGCAAATGCCGGTGCGTGGGCTTTGGCATGCGCGACCTGCGCAGGCAAAGCGGCCATCAAAGCGGCTTCGCGGGCTGTTGGCGTGCGTGTTTCAAGAGCGTCGTAGTGCTTCATGGGTACTGGACAGATCAATGTGGGCGCGCGCCCCTGCGCGCGAAAAAACGGTGGTGTGGGTGATCTATTCGCGCGCAGGGGCGCGCTCCCACAGGGGGAAAATTTTCCAGCTTCGGGCCCTTAAGCCAACCAGCGCTTGCGGCGCTTGTAGCTCTTGACGTCCTTGAAGCTCTTGCGCTCGCCGCCGCCCACGCCCAGGTAAAACTCTTTCACGTCTTCGTTGCTGCGCAGGTCTTCGGCGGCGCCGTCCATCACCACGCGGCCCGACTCCATGATGTAGCCGTAGTCGGCGTACTTCAGCGCCATGTTGGTGTTCTGCTCGGCAATCAGGAAGGTGACTTTCTCTTTGTCATTCAGGTCTTTGACGATGTTGAAGACCTCTTCCACGATCTGCGGCGCCAGGCCCATGGAGGGTTCGTCGAGCAGCACCATGTTGGGGTTGGACATCAGAGCGCGGCCAATCGCGCACATCTGCTGCTCGCCGCCCGAGGTGTAGGCCGCTTGCGAGGTGCGGCGGGTTTTCAGGCGCGGAAAGTAGTTGTAGACCTTTTCCAGGTTGGCCGCGATCTCGCCCTTGTCGGTGCGGGTGTAGCTGCCGGTCATCAGGTTTTCTTCAATGGACAGGTGCGCAAAGCAGTGGCGCCCTTCCATGACCTGGACCACACCCCGGTTCACCAGGTCGGCCGGCGAAAGGTTCTCGATGCGTTCACCGCGCAGCTCGATGCTGCCCTTGGTGACTTCGCCGCGCTCACCCTTGAGCAGGTTGGAAATCGCCCGCAGCGTGGTGGTTTTGCCCGCACCGTTACCGCCAAGCAAGGCCACGATGCCACGCTCCGGCACCTGCAGGGACACGCCCTTGAGCACCAGGATGACGTGGTTGTAAATGACTTCGATGCCATTGACGTTGAGAACAATGTTTTTTTCGCTCATGGTCTTTGCCTATTCAACTTTCCAGGATTCACCCAAATGGAAACCCCGACCGAATGACTTTCGGGGCTTTCATTTGGTGGCTGCCCACCCATCACGGCATGCAGCCACCGCCCCACCGCTTGCGCGGCAGGGTTTGCACCATCAGGACTGGCAGTCCGCAGGCGTGCGGCGTGTCAGCTTTTTCTCAGCGGCGTACTTGTCGGCGGCGTTCTTGACCATGGGCTTGATGATCATTTCGTCGGCCTGGTACCAGTCGCTGGAGAACTCCCACTTGCTGCCGTTCCAGGTGTGGATACGCGCCCAGTTGGCACCCATGTGGTCAGCGCACGATGTCGAGATGGGACGCAGCACACCCTTGAAGCCCAAAGCATCCAGCTTGGGCTGGGTCAGGTTCAGGTTTTCATAACCCCAGCGCGCTTGCTCGCCGGTGACCACTTTGCCTTTGCCATACTTTTCCTGGGCTTGGCGAACACCTTCCACGGCGAACATGGCGCTGAACAAACCACGCATGTAGAGCACATCGCCCACTTCGTCCTTGGGGCCTGTGCCCTGGCCTTTGGCGTGCAACTTCTCGAGCACTTCCTTGACCACAGCTGAGCCCTTTTCGGCGCCGTGCTGCATGGTGATGGCGTTATAGCCTTTGGCACCCATGCCCACATCTTTGACATCGGGTTCTGCACCCGCCCACCACACGCCGTAAATTTTTTCACGTGGGTAACCTGTGGCCTGGGCTTCCTTGACCAAGGTGGAGTTCATCACGCCCCAGCCCCAATTGATCACATAGTCAGGACGGTCGCGGCGAATCTGCAACCAGGTGGACTTCTGCTCCACGCCGGGGTGGGTCACAGGCAACAAGCTCAACTTGAAACCATGCATGGCGGCACGTTCTTGCAAGATCGGAATGGCTTCCTTGCCAAAAGGGCTGTCGTGGTAGACCAGCGCCATGTGCTTGCCCTTGAGTTTGTCGAAGCCCCCGAGTTTTTTGGCAATGTCTTGCACGATCACGTCACCCGCCACCCAATACGTCCCCGCCAGCGGGAAGTTCCACTTGAACACGCCGCCATCGGCCGATTCGCTGCGACCGTAGCCTGCAGTGATCAAAGGAATTTTGTCGCCTGGTGCTTTTTCAGTCAGCGCGAAGGTGATGCCGGTCGACAACGGTTGGAAAACGGTCGCACCACCGTTCTTGCCTTTCAGACGCTCGTAGCACTCCACACCCCGGTCGGTGGCATAGCCGGTTTCGCATTCTTCATAGCTGACCTTCACCCCATTGATACCGCCACGGGCATTGACCAGTTTCATGTAGTCGACATAGCCATTGGCAAATGGCACACCGTTAGGCGCATAAGCGCCCGTGCGGTACACCAGCACGGGGAAGAACTGCTCTTTGGTCTGTGCTGTTGCCACCGTGCTGACCAGCGCACTGGACAGACCCGCAGCAGCCACGACCGTGGCAAGGGTAAATTGACGAAGTTTCATGATTTGTCTCCTGTTGAAAAAAATAAAGACGCGGGGAAAGGGAAAATGAAATCAGTGAGGAAATGGCCACAGGCGAAGTTTCTGCTTGGCGATCGACCACAGTTTGGCCAAGCCATGCGGCTCCACAATCAAGAACCAGACGATCAAGGCGCCAAAAATCATGAACTCCGCATGTGACACCGCCGCCGTGGAAATCGCAACGCCCAGCAAACTGCCGGCAAAAGGCAAAAACTGATTCAGAAAGATGGGCAAGATCACAATGAACGCAGCGCCAAAGAAACTGCCCATGATGGAGCCCATGCCGCCAATGATGACCATGAACAGCAGCTGGAAGGATCGGTCAATTGAAAACGCTGCAGGCTCCCATGACCCCAGGTGCACAAAGCCCCACAAGCCACCGGCCACGCCCACGATGAAAGAGCTCACAGCAAACGCACTGAGCTTGGCGTAGACAGGGCGGATGCCGATCACCGCCGCGGCCACGTCCATGTCACGGATGGCCATCCACTCCCGGCCAATCGCCGAGCGCACCAGGTTCTTGGCCAGCAAGCCAAAGACCGTCAAGAAGACCAGACAAAACAGGTACTTTTCAAGCGGCGTATTGATGCCCACGCCCAACACATTCAAATTGGCCACCGACACCGAGCCTGACGCGTTGTGGTTGGTGAACCAACCCACCCGCAAAAATGTCCAATCGCAAAAAAATTGTGCCGCCAGGGTGGCGACCGCCAAATACAAGCCCTTGACCCGCAAACTTGGCACACCGAAAAAGATGCCCACCAAGGTGGCAAAAAAACCACCCGACAGCAGCGCCAGAATCAGGGGCATGCCCTCAATCCGGATGTAGGTGTTGTAGGCCATGTAGGCCCCCACGGCCATGAAAGCCCCGGAGCCCAATGAAATCTGGCCGCAATAGCCCACCAGGATGTTCACGCCCAATGCGGCCAAGGACAAGATCAAAAAGGGAATCAAGATGGCGCGAAACATGTATTCGTCGACCAGAAATGGCACGCCGACAAACGCAAAAGCCACCAACGCCAAGATGGCCCACCGATCCTGCGTGATCGTGAAGATCTGCTGGTCCTTGCGGTAAGACGTCTTGAATTGACCGTTTTCTCTGTAGAACATGATTTTTTTCCTTACACGCGGTCAATGATTTTTTCGCCGAACAAGCCTTGCGGACGGAACAACAAGAACACCAAGGCCAGCACATAGGCAAACCAGATTTCAATGCCACCACCGACCATGGGCCCCAAGTAGACCTCGGACAACTTCTCCCCCACACCGATGATCAGGCCACCAATGATGGCCCCTGGAACCGACGTCAAGCCCCCCAAAATGATCACCGGCAAGGCCCGCAACGCCACCGTGGTCAGCGAAAACTGCACGCCCATCTTGGAGCCCCAGATGATGCCGGCCACCAGTGCCGTGATGCCGGCCACAAACCACACGATCACCCAAATGCGGTTGAGCGGAATGCCAATCGATTGGGCCGCCTGATGGTCATCGGCCACCGCACGCAGGGCCCGTCCGGTGCTGGTTTTTTGGAAAAACAGTGACAACACCACCACCAGCAAAGCCGCAATGCAAGCCGCGTAAACGTCTTCCAAGTTGACCAACACGCCGCCCGAAAACAGTCCTTCAAACAAAAATACCGGATCTTTGGGCATGCCCACATCAATTTTGTAAATGTCGCTGCCAAAGATGGTCTGACCCAAGCCGTCCAGAAAGTAGGTGATGCCCAGCGTGGCCATCAGCAAGGTCACGCCTTCCTGGTTCACTAGGTGGCGCAGCACCAAGCGCTCGATCAGCCAGGCCAGCACAAACATCACGCCCGCCGACAGCACAAAGGCGATCAAATTGCCCAGGAACTTGTCGTCCAAGCCCAGCCAAGCGGGGATCCATTCGGAAAAACGCGCCATCGCCAGCGCGGCAAACAGCACCATCGCGCCTTGTGCAAAGTTGAACACGCCAGAGGCTTTGTAGATCAGCACAAAGCCGAGCGCCACCAGCGAATAGAGCATGCCCGCCATGAGGCCACCCAAAAGAGCTTCCAGAAAAAATGCCATGTTGTGTTCTCCTCAATGACTGGTGCCCAGATAGGCACTGATCACTTCTTCGTTGTTGCGCACCTCTTCGGGCGTCCCGTCGCCGATTTTTTTGCCGTAGTCCAGCACCACGACGCGGTCTGAAATGTCCATCACCACGCCCATGTCGTGCTCGATCAACACGATGGTGGTGCCAAACTCTTCGTTCACATCCAGAATGAAGCGGCACATGTCCTGCTTCTCTTCCATGTTCATGCCCGCCATGGGCTCGTCCAGCAGCAACACCTGCGGCTCCATCGCCAGCGCGCGCCCCAGGTCAACGCGCTTTTGCAAGCCGTAGGGCAATTGACCCACCGGCGTTTTGCGAAAGGCCTGGATTTCCAAAAAGTCAATGATGTGTTCGACCTTCTCGCGGTGTTCTTCTTCTTCGCGCTGCGCCGGTCCGATGCGCAAGGCCTGCATGAACAGATTGCTTTTGATGTGCAGGTTGCGGCCGGTCATGATGTTGTCGATCACGCTCATGCCTTTGAACAAGGCCAGGTTCTGGAAGGTGCGGGCAATGCCCATCTCGGCCACCTGGCGGCTGTTCATGTGGTCAAAGGTTTGCCCACGGAAAGTGATGCTGCCCTCTTGCGGCGTGTAAACACCGTTGATGCAGTTGAGCATCGAGCTCTTGCCCGCGCCGTTGGGGCCGATGATGGCGCGCACCTCGTGTTCGCGCACATTGAAAGAGATGTCGGTCAGCGCCTTGACGCCGCCGAATCGCAAACTGATGTTGTTGACGTCCAGGATGACGTCACCGATTTTCTTGGTCATGCTGCTGCCTTCACGGGTGTGAATGTCTTGGCGTCGGAAATCTTGAGCGTCGCGCTCACGCTGCCGGTGCGGCCGTCTTCGAACTTCACCACGGTCTCGATGAACTGCTCGGTCCGGCCCTCGTACAGGCCATCCACCAGCGGTTTGTATTTGTCGGCAATGAAGCCCCGGCGGACCTTGTTGGTGCGGGTCAACTCGCCATCGTCGGCGTCCAGTTCTTTGTGCAAGACCAGGAAGCGGCTGATCTGGCTGCCTGCGAGCAAGGCGTCTTCGGCCAGATCGGCATTGACCTTTTCCACGCACTCTTTGATGAGTTGGTACACCTCGGATTTTTGTGCCAGATCGGTGTACCCGGCATAGGGCAGGTTGCGGCGTTCGGCCCAGTTGCCCACGGCGTCAAAGTCGATGTTGATCATCACGCACACTTTTTCGCGTTGGTCGCCGTAGGCCACCACTTCCTTGATGTGCGGGAAAAACTTGAGCTTGTTCTCGACATACTTGGGCGCGAACATGGCGCCATCGTTGGGCCCGCCATGGATGCGGCCCACGTCTTTCACGCGGTCGATGATCTTGAGGTGGCCGTGCGCGTCGATGAACCCGGCGTCACTGGTGTGGTACCAGCCGTCCTGCGTCAGCACTTCGGCTGTGGCTTCCGGGTTCTTGTAATAGCCCTTGAGCAAACCGGGCGACTTGACCAGAATCTCGCCGTTCTCGGCCACCTTGATCTCCACCCCCTTGCATGGCACGCCCACGGTGTCGGCGCGCGCTTCGTTGTCGGGCTGCAGACACACGAACACGGCCGTCTCGGTCGAGCCGTACAGCTGCTTGATGTTCACGCCGATCGAGCGGAAAAAGGTGAACAAATCGGGGCCAATGGCTTCCCCTGCGGTGTAGGCCACGCGCACCCGGCTAAAACCCAGGTTGTTGCGCAAAGGCCCATAGACCATCAGGTTGCCCAAGGCATAAACCAGGCGATCGCCCCAGCCCACCGGCTGGCCATCCATCAAGGCGGGACCGACCTTCTTGGCCACGTTCATGAAGTGGTGGAACAGCTTGCGCTTGAAACTGCCCGCGTCTTCCATGCGGATCATCACGCTGGTCAACATGCCTTCAAACACGCGGGGAGGGGCGAAATAGTAGGTGGGCCCGATTTCTTTCAGGTCAATGGTCACGGTGGCTGCCGACTCAGGGCAATTGACCACATAGCCGCACACCAGCCACTGCGCGTAGCTGAAAATGTTCTGCCCCACCCAAGCCGGCGGCATGTAGGCCAACACGTCTTCGGCGTTGGTCAGTTTGTCGAATTCGGCACCGGCATCGGCGCGGTCGATCAAGGAACTGTGGGTGTGCACCACGCCCTTGGGGTTGCCCGTGGTGCCCGAAGTGAAGAACATCGCAGCCACATCGGTGTGCTGGGATTTTTCGACTTCTTCCAAAAAAAACTGCGGGTGCTGCTGCGCAAATACCGCACCTGCAGCGATCAACTCGGCGAGCGAACCCAGTCCGTCTTCGGTGTATTTGCGCAGACCGCGTGGGTCGTCGTAAAAAATGTGCGCCAGCTGGGGGCATTTTTCGCGCACCTCCAGCATTTTGTCGACCTGCTCCTGGTCTTCCACGACGCAAAAACGCACTTCGGCATTGGTGATCGGAAACACGCACTCTGCGGCGGCGGCATCCTGGTACAGCGGCACCGGAATCGCCCCCAGCGACTGCGCAGCCAGCATGGTGGCGTAAAGCCGGGGCCGGTTGGCCCCCACCACGATCAGGTGCTCTCCACGCTGCAAGCCGGCCTGATGCAGGCCGCAGGCGATGGACTGCACCAATTGGGACAAAGCGGCCCACGTGGTGGCCTGCCAAATGCCATATTCTTTTTCTCGCAGCGCGGGCGCCGTGGGGCGCTCTGCGGCATGCTTGAGCATCAAACGGGGAAACGTTGTTTGCATGACCTGACCTGTCTCCATAACTTGAATCTGAAACGGCACCCCCACACGGAGGCCTGTTCATTCAAAAACGGATGCTAGGGCCCAGTTTGACGCCAAGTTGTCGTTTCAACGACAATTCAGGGAAGACCCCTAGCCCATCTGACCCCATCCTGACAAGCGTCACCCCACCATGGCCAAAGACACCAGCGTGCACCAACGCCGCCGCGCGCCCTCCGCAGCCGAACTGGCTGAAATTCCCTGGCTGAGCCTGTTGTTGCCTGAAGAACGCGCGCAAATCGTGCCGCAACTGGTGGTCAGTGACCCGCAGGTCGGCGACTATGTTTGCCGTGTCGGGCGGCCCGTGACGTATTGGTTTGGGGTCATCTCGGGCTTGCTCAAGATGAGCAGTGACAGCGAAAGCGGGCAAACCATGACCTTCACCGGTGTGCCCCCTGGCGGTTGGTTTGGCGAAGGCACGGCCCTCAAGCGCGAGGTCTACCGCTACAACATCCAGGCCCTGCGTCCCAGCGTGGTGGCGGGCCTGCCGCTGGACACTTTCCACTGGTTGATCGACCACTCGCTGGGCTTCAACCGCTTCATCATGCACCAGCTCAACGAACGCCTGGGCCAGTTCATTGCGGCCCGCGAGCTGGACCGCATGAACAACCCCGAGTTGCGCCTGGCCCGCAACCTGGCCACCTTGTTCAACCCGGTGCTGTTTGCGGGCGTGGGCGAGGTGCTGCACATCACACAGCAAGAACTGGCCTACCTGGTCGGCCTGTCACGCCAGCGCGTGAACGAGGCCCTGAAAGTGCTCGAAACCCACCAACTCATCCGCATCGAATACGGCGGCCTGCGCATTCTGGACTTGCAGGGCTTGCGCACCACACAATTTTTGTAGGTGATAGCTTCAGCTCCGGCCCACCAGAAAACAGCGGACAATCGGTCAACTTCTTTTTGCCCCCCTGAAACCATGACCCAGCCCCCGGCTTTCAAACGTGCCCCCCGCCCCGAAGGCAAAGGCGAAACCGCAGCGCCCAGCGGCACCTCGCGCCTGAACAAACGCATGGCCGAATTGCGCATGTGCTCGCGCCGCGAAGCCGATGCCTGGATCGAACAAGGCTGGGTCAAGGTCAATGGCCAGGCGGCCAGCATGGGCCAGCAAGTCACCCTGTCCGACCGCATCACGGTGGACAAAGCCGCCGAGCAGCAGCAAGACCGCCAGGTCACCATCTTGTTGCACAAACCCATGGGCTATGTGAGCGGTCAGGCCGAAGACGGCCACCAGCCCGCCATCACCCTGATCAACCCACGCAGCCACTGGGCAGGCGACCCGTCCAAACTGCGCTTCACACCACCGCACCTGCGCAGCCTGGCCCCTGCTGGCCGCCTGGACATTGACTCCACCGGCCTCCTGGTCCTGACGCAAGACGGCCGCGTCGCGCGCCAGTTGATCGGTGAAGACGCCGTCATGGAAAAGGAATACCTGGTGCGCGTGGCCTACACCGGCCACGAAAACGCAGCGGCCGCCTCCGCGGCATCGGCCACCTATGGCGGCAAGGCCAACCAGCTGACGGCCATCGGCGACTTCGACCGCGTCAGCGCCAACGTGCAAGCGGTGTTCCCGGCGGCCCAACTGGAGCGCTTGCGCCACGGCCTGAGCCTGGACGGCAAGCCACTCAAACCAGCCAAGGTAGAGTGGCAAAACCCCGAACAGCTGCGCTTTGTGCTGACCGAAGGCAAAAAGCGCCAGATCCGCCGCATGTGCGAGCAAGTGGGCCTGAATGTGGTGGGACTCAAACGCATCCGCATGGGCAAAGTGCAACTGGGCCAAATGCCTGCGGGGCAATGGCGCTACCTGGGGCCGAACGAATCGTTTTAACAACAGCGTCGGTGGCTTCAGCCCCGCTCAACTCACCCACACACTCTGGAGACGCCCAATGAACCCTCAATTCACCGCCACCTGTTTCCTCGTCGCCGCTTTGGCGGCCAGCAGCGCATCGGCCCAAACCGGCAGTCTGAACGCGATTTGCAGCACCGACCAAAGCTGGTGCGAAATGGCGGCCAAGGAGTTCACCAAGGCCACGGGCATCACGGTCAACCAAACCCGCAAGGCCACCGGTGAAGCGCTGGCGCAAATCCGCGCCGAAGCGGCCAACCCCAAGACCGACATCTGGTGGGGCGGCACGGGCGATCCGTTTTTGCAGGCCGCCGAAATCGGTCTGCTCACCCCCTACCGCCCCGATTACCTGAACGACCTGCACGGCTGGAGCGTGCGCCAATACGCCATGACGCAAAACATGGTGGGCGGCTTCTACACCAGCGCCATCGGCTTTGGCTGGAACAGCGAATTGCTCAAGAAAAAGAAGCTGCCCGAACCCAAATGCTGGGCCGACCTGGTCAAGCCCATCTACAAAGGGGAGGTCGAAATTTCGCACCCCGCCTCCAGTGGCACGGCCTACACCATCCTCGCCGGGCTGGTGCAAATGATGGGCGAAGACGCCGCTTTTGAGTACATGAAGGCGCTGCACAAAAACGTGACGCAATACACCCGCAGCGGCACCGCGCAAGCGCCCAACGTGGCCAAAGGCGAAGTGGCTGTGGGCATCAGCTTCATTTTTGGTTTTGACATGTGGCGCCATCAAAAATACCCGGTGGTCAGTGCTGCCCCCTGCGAAGGCACCAGCTATGAGATTGGTGGTATTGCCCTGGTCAAAGGCGCTCGCAACGCAGCCAACGCCAAACGCTATTACGACTGGCTCATGAGCCCCGCAGGCCAGAGCATCGGGGCCAAAGCCGACAGCCTGCAAAGCCCCGCCAACAAGACCTTCCAGCCCGATCCACGCATCCCATCGATGGACAAGGTGCGTCTGATCAAATACGACTTTGAAAAATACGGCAAATCCGCCGAGCGCCGCCGCCTGCTGGAACGCTGGAACAAGGAAGTGGGTTCGCTTGCGAAGTAAAACCCCCTCTTGAAACCCCACCAGACGCCCCCAACTGAGGGGCGTTTTGGTTTTTTGATTTTTTTGTTTTTACCCATCGCATTGATATGAGCAAACAAACCCATGCCTTTCAGGCCGAAGTCGCACAACTGCTGCACCTGGTCACCCACTCGCTGTACTCCAACCCCGAAATTTTTCTGCGCGAGCTGATCTCCAACGCCTCGGACGCTTGCGACAAGCTGCGCTTTGAAGCGCTCAACAACACCGCCCTGTACGAAGACGCGCCAGAACTGCAGGTGCGCCTGGCGTTCGACACGGCGGCCAAAACCCTGACGATCACCGACAACGGTGTCGGCATGACGGCGCAAGAAGCGATTGACCACCTGGGCACCATTGCCAAGAGCGGCACCAAAGACTTCATGAGCAAGTTGAGCGGCGACCAGAAGTCGGACGCACAACTCATCGGCCAGTTTGGCGTGGGTTTTTATTCGGGCTTCATCGTGGCCGAGAAAATCACCGTTGAAACCCGTCGCGCAGGTGCCCAAGCCGAAGAAGGCGTGCGCTGGATCAGCGGCGGCACCGGCGATTTTGAAGTCGAGACCCTGACCCGCGCCGAGCGCGGCACCAGCGTGATCTTGCACCTGCGCGAAGACGCACTGCAATACGCCAACAGCTGGAAGCTCAAGGAAATCGTCGGCAAATACGCCGACCACATCAGCCTGCCCATCCTGATGGAACAAGAAGAATGGCAAGACGGCGAACTGATCGACCCAAACGATGAAAAAGGCGGCCGCCAGCCCGGCGCCATGGTCAAGACCGGCGAGTGGGAAACCATCAACAAGGCCAGCGCCTTGTGGACCCGCCCCAAGAAAGACATCACAGCGGACCAATACGCCGACTTCTACAAACAGATCAGCCGCGACTTTGAGGCCCCACTGACCTGGACACACAACCGCGTGGAAGGCAGCACCGAATACACCCAGCTGCTCTACATCCCCAGCAAGGCACCACAAGACCTGTGGAACCGCGACAAGAAAGCCGGCATCAAGCTCTATGTGAAACGCGTGTTCATCATGGACGAAGCCGAGGCCTTGATGCCCAGCTACCTGCGCTTTGTGAAGGGCGTGGTGGACTCGGCCGACTTGCCTTTGAACGTGAGCCGCGAACTGCTGCAAGAAAGCCGCGATGTGAAAGCCATCCGCGAAGGCAACACACGCCGCGTGCTGTCGATGCTGGAAGATTTGGCGAAACACGACAAGGCCCCTGACGCGGGTGCCGAAGGGGTCACCGATGTTTTGAGTGACGAAGACAAAGCCAAGCTCGGTCAGTACACCCAGTTCTACGCCGAGTTCGGCGCAGTGCTCAAGGAAGGTCTGGGCGAAGACTTTGGCAACCGCGAACGCTTGTCTAAGCTGCTGCGTTTTGCATCAACCGCCAGCGACACCGTGGGTGTGGGTTTTGCCGACTACAAAGCGCGCATGAAAGAAGGCCAGGACGCCATCTACTACATCACGGCCGACACCCTGGCCGCGGCCAAGAACAGCCCGCAGCTTGAAGTCTTCAAGAAAAAAGGCATCGAAGTGCTGCTGATGACCGACCGCGTGGACGAGTGGGCGCTGAACTTTGTGCACGAGTTCGATGGCACCCCATTGCAAAGCGTGGCCAAGGGTGCGTTTGACCTGGGCAAGCTGCAAGACGAAGAAGAAAAGAAAGCCGCCGAAACTGCGGCGGAAAGCTTCAAGCCCGTGCTGGCCAAGCTGAAAGAAGCGCTGAAAGACAAAGCCGAAGACGTGCGCGTGACCAGCCGCTTGGTGGACAGCCCGGCCTGCCTGGTGGTGACCGACGACGGCATGAGCATGCAACTGGCCCGCATGCTCAAACAAGCCGGTCAGCAAGCACCTGAAGTCAAGCCCGTGCTCGAGGTCAACCCCGAACACGCGCTGGTCAAAAAGCTCGACGGCTCGGTGCACTTCCACGATCTAGCCCACATCCTGTTTGACCAGGCCCTACTGGCCGAAGGCGGCTTGCCGGATGACCCGGCCGCTTACGTCAAACGGGTGAATGCGTTGTTGAGCTGAGCTTCCACCCATCACGCCGAAGGGCCAGCCATGCTGGCCCTTTTTTGTGGAGATAGACGACCTCTGACGAAGTGGCGCTTTAGCTGGCGCCGTTCACTTGCCGAACAACTGGGTCAGGTGTTGCCAAGCGCGCAGCAGCAGGCCAGCGCGTTCGACATCGGCTTGTGCGACGAGCGGGGCTTCGCCCATGGGCTTGCCGTTAGCGGTCGCGACCACCTTGCCGATCACGGTCCCCTTGGCCACCGGTGCCTCCAGGCCCGGGTTCAGCGCCACCTGGGTCTGCACTTGCTGGCCACGCGGCACAGTCAACAGCCACGGCGCGCCCAGGCCTGCGCCCACCGTGTCTGCCTTGCCAAAGCTGAGCTTGGCCTGCGCGACGGTGGTGTTCGGCTGAATCGGGCTGGCCTTCTCGAAGCTGCTGAAACCCCAGCCCAGCAACGTGCGCGTCTGGTCGGCACGCGCCTGTGCGCTGTGGGTGTTGAGGATGACCGAGATCAAGCGCATGTCGTTGCGCTTGGATGAGGTGACCAGACAGTAGCCGGCCTCTTGGGTGTGGCCCGTTTTCAGTCCATCCACGCTGGGGTCGGTGTAGAGCAGGGCGTTGCGGTTGCCTTGCTTGATGCCGTTGTACTTGAAGTCGCGTTCTGCGTAGAGCGCGTAGTAGTTGGCGCTGTCACGGATGATGGCGCGCGCCAAGATCGCGAGGTCACGCGCCGACGACTTGTGCGCCGGATCGGGCAGGCCCGTGGGGTTCACGAAATGCGTGTGCGTCATGCCCAGGCGCTGGGCTTCGGCGTTCATCAGTTTGGCAAAACCTTCTTCAGAGCCGGCCATGTGCTCGGCGATCGCCTTGGAAGCGTCATTGCCCGACTGGATGATGATGCCGCGCAGGATATCGATCACCGTGGCCTGGCTGTTCAGCGGCAGGTACATGCACGACTCGGTGCCCGAACCCCGGCACCAGGCGTTCTGGCTGACCGAGACCAGGTCGGTGGGCTTGAGCTTGCCAGAGCCCAGCGCCTGCTCGACCAGGTAGCTGGTCATCATTTTGGTGAGCGACGCAGGCGGCAGCGCTTCGTCGGCATTGGCCGAGGCCAGCACCTCGCCGGAGTCGAAGTCCATCAGCAGCCAGGCTTTGGCGGGCAGCGCTGGCGGGTTGTCGGCCAAAGCGGTCTGGGCTGCCAGCGGCGGCAGTGCGTTTGCGGCAGCAACCGCTTTTTTATTGGCGCTGGGTTTTTTCTGCGCTGCAGACTTGGCCGCTGCAGATTTGGCTGCGGGGTGGCTTGCCGCAAAGGACGCCGAGCTGGGCATCCAAGCCCCCACGGTCATGGCGAAGAGGACAGGAAGTATGGAAAAAGTCTTGGTTTGCATGGTGTTGATCGATTGACCCCCGATTGTCGCGGATCGCGCCTTGATTTTCTCAGTAACGCACACGACAGCTCACGGGCCTGCGTGTCGGCTAGATTGAGGGGATGCACACCTCACCCGCCGACCCCGCTCTCATCGATTCACGCCAAGCCGCCTGGCGCTTGCTCGCCACACTGGGGCTGGTGGTGTTGGGCAACAGCAGCATGTACATCGTCTCGGTCGTGCTGCCGACCGTGCAGACCGAGTTTGGCGTGGGCCGCGCCGATGCCTCCTTGCCTTACACCCTGATGATGATCAGCCTGGGCCTGGGGGGCTTGCTGACCGGTCGCCTGGCCGACCGCCATGGCCTGATGCCGGTGCTGTGGGTCGGGGCGCTGGCCGTTTGCGGCGGCTTTGTCGGGGCGGGCCTGTCGGGCAGCATCTGGGCTTTTGGTCTGGCCCACGCGCTGATGGGCTTTGTGGGCGGCTCATCCACCTTTGCCCCCTTGCTGGCCGACACCGCCTTGTGGTGGAACCGCCGACGGGGCATTGCCGTGGCGATTTGCGCCAGCGGCAACTACATCGCGGGCGCCATCTGGCCGCCACTGGTGCAGCGCGGGATTGAGACTTTGGGCTGGCGTCAGACCTACATCATGCTCGGCATCTTTTGTGGCGTGGGCATGTTCTTGCTGGCCCTGCGCATGCGCCAGCGCCCACCGCTGGTGGCGCAGGCACCAGCCCATGCTGCAGCGCCCGTGCTGGACCGCAGCCGTCCCTTTGGCCTCCAGCCTGCTTTTGCACAGGGTTTGCTGTGCGTGGCGGGGGTGGCGTGTTGTGTGGCCATGTCCATGCCGCAGGTGCACATCGTGGCCTATTGCACCGACCTGGGTTTTGGCGCGGCACGCGGGGCCGAGATGCTCTCGCTCATGCTGGCCAGCGGCATCGTCAGTCGCTTGGTGTTTGGCGTGGTCAGCGACCGCATTGGCGGCATCCGCACTTTGTTGCTGGGCTCCATGCTGCAGGGTGTGGCGCTGCTGATGTTTTTGCCTTTTGACGGCCTGGTGCCGCTGTACTTGGTGTCGGCCATGTTCGGCCTGTTTCAGGGCGGCATCGTGCCCGCCTACGCGATCATCGTCCGTGAACACTTTGACCCCAAAGAAGCCGGCGCCCGTGTGGGCGCCGTCATCATGGCCACGTTGCTGGGCATGGCTTTGGGGGGTTGGATGTCGGGCTGGGTGTTTGACGTGACGGGCAGCTACCACGCGGCCTTTTTGAATGGCATCGCGTGGAATCTGTTGAACCTGTGCATCGCCGGCAGCTTGTTCTGGCGGGTGCGCAAAATCGAACGCCTGAACGAACGCGAACTCGCGCGCTGAAACCGGTGGGCGCTTGGCCGCCCGAAGTCTGGGTCAACCCACGCGCACGCCACTGGCCCGGTCAAACAAATGCGACTGCTCGGCCTGCCATTGCAGGTGCACCGCATCCCCCACCGCCGCTTGCAAAACACCCGGCACGCGGGCGGTGAGCTTGCCCGCCTGGGTGTCCACCGTGGCGTAGGTTTCAGGGCCGGTGGGCTCGATCATGCACAGCGTGCCCGGCAGGCCTTGGTCCGCGAAGCCGATGCTTTCAGGCCGCAGGCCGTACACCAAGTCGGCGCTGCCGTGTGCCTGCATGGCGGCGCGTTGGGCGTCGGTGACCGCCAGTGCCACGCCATGCGCGGTCAGGGCCACACCGGCGCTGGTCGTGCTGCGCTGGGCGTCCACCATGTTCATGGCGGGCGAGCCGATGAACTCGGCCACAAAACGGTTGGCAGGGTGGTTGTAAATGTCGTTGGGTGTGCCGAACTGTTGCACCAGACCGTCTTTCATCACCGCGATGCGGTCGCCCAACGTCATGGCTTCGACCTGGTCGTGCGTGACGTACACGGTGGTGGTTTTCGTGCGCTGGTGCAGCAGTTTGATTTCGGCACGCATTTCCACGCGCAGCTTGGCATCCAGGTTGGACAGCGGTTCGTCAAACAGAAACAGCTTGGGGTCGCGCGCCAAAGCGCGGCCCATGGCCACACGTTGACGCTGACCGCCCGACAGTTGCCCGGGTTTGCGGTCCAGCAGGTGGCCAATTTGCAGCATGGCCGCCACGCGGTCCACCGCGGCTTGGCGCTCGGCCTTGGGCACCTTGCGGATCTCCAAGCCAAACGCGATGTTTTGCGCCACGGTCATGTTGGGGTAGAGCGCGTAGCTCTGGAACACCATGGCAATGTCGCGGTCCTTGCTGGGCAAGTTCGTCACGTCGCGCTCGCCGATGTGGATGCTGCCGCTGCTGGGGTGGTCCAGTCCGGCGATCATCGACAACAAGGTCGATTTGCCGCAGCCCGAGGGGCCGACCAGGATGAGGAATTCTCCGGCTTCGATCTCCAGGTCGATGCCTTTGAGGATGTGGACCGTGTCGTTGTAAGTCTTGTGGATGTTGCGAATGGCAAGTGCGCCCATGGTCTTGTTCCTTTACCCTTTGACAGCGCCAGCCGTCAGGCCGCGCACAAAATATTTACCCGCCACCACGTAGACAAACAGCGTGGGCAAGGCCGCGATCAGCGCAGCCGCCATGTCCACGTTGTATTCCTTGACGGCGCTCGAGGTGTTGGCCAGGTTGTTCAGGCCCACCGTGATCGGTTTGCTGTCGGCCCCCGAGAACACCACACCGTACAAAAAGTCATTCCAGATGTTGGTGAACTGCCAGATCAGCGTGACCACCAAAATGGGCAAGGAGAGCGGCAGCACAATGCGGCGAAAGATCATCCAGAAGCCGGCGCCGTCCAGCTGCGCGGCCTTGATCAACTCGTCTGGCAAGCCGATGTAGTAGTTGCGAAAAAACAGCGTGGTCGATGGAATGCCCGCCACGACGTGCACCAGCATCAGCCCCCACACCGAGCTGGCCACGCCCAACCAGCCCAGCACCTGGCTCATGGGCAAGAGCACCACCTGCATGGGCATGAACACGCCAAACAGCATGAAGGCGAATAGGGTTTCGCTGCCGCGAAATTTCCACTTGCTCAAGACATAGCCATTGAGCGAGCCGATCAGGGTGGACGCCAGCACCGCAGGCACCACCATCAACACCGAGTTCCAGAAAAAGGGCTTCAGACCTTCGCACTGCACGCCCGTGCAGGCGCTGCTCCAGGCTTTGAACCACGCGTCCAGCGTGGGGTCCGTGGGCAAGCTGAGCAAGTTGCCGGCACGCAGTTGCTCGGCGTCCTTGAGCGAGGTGGTCAGCATCACATACAGCGGCACCAGGAACCAGGCCGCAAACAGCAACAGCATGGTCCACAGGATCAGGCGATGAAAGTTCAAACGGTTCATCGTTTGCTCCGCAATTCAGAATACAGATAAGGCACCACGATGGCCGCCACCGTAGCCAGCATCACGGTGGCACTGGCCGCACCCACGCCAATCTGGCCTCGGGTGAACGCCGTGGCGTACATGAAGGTGGCGGGCAAATCGGTGGCGTAGCCGGGGCCACCGGCCGTCAGGGCCATCACCAAGTCAAAGCTCTTGATGGCCAGATGCGAAACCACCAGCAAGGTGCTGAAAAACACCGGTCCCAGGCTGGGCAAAATGATGCGCCAGTAGATGACGGGCAGACTCGCCCCGTCCACTTGCGCCGCCTTGATGATCGAGTCATCGATACCGCGCAGCGCCGCCAGAAACAGCGCCATCACAAAGCCCGCGCTTTGCCAGACGCCCGCGATCACCACGCAATAAATGGCCATGTCTTGCTGGATGAGCCAGTCAAAACTGAAGCTGCTGAAACCCCAGCTGTGCATCAGGTGCTCCAGCCCCAGGCCAGGATTCAAAATCCATTTCCAGGCGGTACCGGTGACGATGAACGAGATCGCCATCGGGTAAAGGTAAATGGTGCGCAAGACGCCTTCGCCCCGCACCTTCTGGTCCAACAAGATGGCCAGCAGCACACCCAAGGCCATGGCCCCGCCAATGAACAAGGTGCCAAACACGGCCATGTTGCGCATGGCCACCTGAAAGCGGTCGCTGTCCATCAGGGCAGCGTAATGCTGCAGACCCACAAACTCGTAATTCGGCAAGATCCGCGAGGCGGACATCGACAGGTAGCCGTTCCAGGCCATCAGGCCGTAGATGAACAGCAGCGACACCACAAAGCTCGGTGCAATGACCAGCCTGGGCAGCCAAGCCGCTTGCTGGGGGGAGGATGCAGACATGGGTGATCCAATCAGGGGCCGACGCGGGCTGCCAGCTTGTGGCCGGCAAGCCCGTGGCCAAAAAGACAACAAACCAGGCAGGTTTGTGCAAGCCGACCCTGGCGGGTCGGCTGCGGGGACTTACTTGATCTTGGCCGCCGAGGCGATCTTGGCTTGCGCGTCCTTGGTGCTCATCTTGTCGTCGTTCCAGAACTGGCTGACCGCGTCCTGGATCGCACCCGATGTGGCCGAACCGATGGCCATGCCGTGCGCCACCGAAGGCACCAGCGCGCCGCTCTTGGCGGTGGCCACAAAGTCGTTCGAGCTCAACTTGGCGCAGTCGTCAAACTTGGCCAGGTTCATGTTCAAACGCACCGGGATCGAGCCCTTGTTCAGGTTGAACAACTCCTGGAAGTCGGGCGACATGATGGCCGAGGCCAGGTCTTTTTGCGCCTTGACGTTGGCATCGTTCTTCAACTTGAACAGCGCGAACGAGTCCACGTTGAACGTGAAAGACTTGGCGGTGCCAGGTGCGGCGGCGCAGGTGAAATCTTTGCCGGGGGTTTTGCCCGCCGCCACAAACTCGCCCTTGGCCCAGTCGCCCATCAACTGCATGCCGGCTTCGCCCTTGATGACCATGGCGGTGGCCAGGTTCCAGTCACGGCCCGCCGCGTTTTTGTCGGTATAGGACTTGACCTTTTTGAAGGTGTCGAGCACCTTGGTCATGGTCGCGCCGGTCAAGGTGCCAGCGTCCAATTGCACCAAGGCTTTTTTGTAGAAGTCGGCACCGCCAACGCCCAACGCCACGCTCTCGAAGGTGGTGAAGTCTTGCCAGTTCTGGCCACCGTGCGCGACGGGAATGATGCCGGCTTTCTTCAGCGCTTCGGCCGCGACAAAGAACTCGTCCCAGTTGGTGGGCACTTTGACGCCGGCTTTTTTGAACGCATCGTTGCTGGCCCACAGCCAGTTCACGCGGTGCACGTTCACCGGTGCGGCAATGTAGTTGCCCTTGTATTTCATGACGTTGGCGACCACCGGGGGCAGCAGGCTGTCCCACTTTTCGGCCTTGGCCACATCGTCGATGTTGGCCAGCACGCCTTCGGCTGCCCACTCTTGCAGCGCCGGGCCTTTGATTTGTGCGGCCGCAGGCGCATTGCCCGACACCACGCGCGACTTGAGCACGGTCATGGCGTTGTCACCGCCGCCACCGGCCACGGCGAAATCTTTCCAGACATGGCCTTTGCCTTGCAGTGTGGCTTTCAAAGCGGCTGCGGCTTTGGCTTCGCCGCCGCTGGTCCAGTAGTGCAGCACTTCCACTTCGCCGGCATGGGCCGCAACGGCCAGCACAGCGGCTGTGGCCAAGATCGAACGCTGGAACAATTGTGTAGCTTTCAAAGAAGTCTCCTGGTTGTGGCCACTGTGGGCCTGTGTGGATGTGCGAGGTGGCGAACTGGCCGACATGAACCTCGACCTGGCGAATATTAATTTGCCTTTAATAAATTAACATTAGGTTAAACCCTAGTCCTGAATTGGCCGGCCTGGAGGCCAACGCCAGCACAATCCATTAAGCTTCGCGCATGAAATTGCTGCTTGCCGAAGACGATGCCATGCTGGCCGATGCCCTGCAAACCCAATTGGGCGGGGCCGGATTTGAGGTGGAACACGCCCCCAATGGGGCCGTGGCCGATTATTTGCTGCAAAAGCACCCCTTTGACATCGTGGTGCTGGACATCGGCCTGCCCATGCTCGATGGCCTGGCGGTCCTGCAGCATGTGCGCCAAACCCACCCCAGCTTGCCCGTGGTGCTGCTGTCGGCGCGCGACGCACTGGACGACCGGGTCGCGGGTCTGCAAGCGGGTGCCGACGATTACGTGACCAAGCCATTTGATTTCCCGGAATTGCTGGCCCGTTTGCAAGCCTTGCTGCGTCGCAGCCAACCCGCCAACCCATCGGCCATGCTGGGCCGACTGACGCTGGACCACACCTCACGCCGCGCCCTGATGGGTGGGCAAGTGCTGGATTTGAGTGGCCGCGAATGGACCTTGCTGGCCCTCTTGGCCAGCCAGCGCGACCAGGTCGTCACCAAAGAACAAATCACCCAAGCCTGGAGCGCCGAAGGCGGGGAAACCAGCGGCGGCAATTCGATCGAGGTGTACATCCACCGCCTGCGCCGCAAACTGGAAGACGCAGGCCTGGTCATCCGCACGGTGCGGGGCCTGGGCTACCTGATGGAAGCCCAGGCGTGACCGGATGCCGCCGCACATGAACCACAGCGCTTGAACCACCGCACATGACCGATGCCGTGCCATCCTCCCCACCAGCCGGACAAGCGGGCGTCTCGCTGGCACGGCAGTTGTTGCTGTGGGTCTTGCTGCCGCAACTGGTGCTGTGGATGGCCGGCGGCGTGGCGGCGTACAAATTTGCGGCGGGCTATGCCAACCAGGCGGTGGACGCGAGCTTGCTGCAAGCCAGCCGGTCGCTGGCACGGCAACTCAAGCCCATTGGCAATGGCCTGCTGATCGACTTTCCGCGCGCGGCGCAAGACGTGCTCGAAGCCGATCCCGCCGACAAACTGCTCTACATGGTCAGCTCGCCCCCCGGGCAGTTCATCTTGGGCAACCAGTCTTTGCCCGCGCCCGTCCTTGCGCCAGTGGCCGGGGTGCCGGTGGCGCCCCAACTGGACACCCCTTATTTTTACGACGGCACCATGCCCGTCGGTGGCCATCGCGCTGCCCTGCACACGCCCTCAGGCCAGCCACTGCGGCTGGTGGCCTTGTACCTGCGCTTTGGTGACGAGGACAACGCGCCACAAACCATGCTGGTGCAAGTGGCCCGCAGCAGTGCCAACCGCGAAGAACTGGCGCGCCGCATTCTGGTCGACATGCTGCTGCCCATGTCCAGCCTGGTGTTGCTGATGACGCTGATCGTGTGGCTGGGCATTCGCGCAGGCTTGGCCCCGCTGGGCCGCTTGCGCCAGCAAGTCGAAGGCCGCGCGCCGACCGATCTGGCGCCCTTGCAACTGGCCTCGGCACCGCGCGAACTGTGGTCTTTGGCCACCGCCATCAACACCTTGCTGTCGGCCGTGCAAAACACCGTGGCCACACAAAAACGCTTCATCGGCGATGCGGCGCACCAGCTGCGCACCCCATTGGCGGGCCTCAAAAGCCAGACCGAAATCGCCCTGCAATCGACCACCGACCCCGAGTTGCGCGCCCGCCTGCAACGCGTGCACGACAGCGCCACGCGCAGCGCCCACCTGGTCAACCAGTTGCTAACCCTGGCACGGGCCGAGCCCGAATCGGTGATGGCCCATGACCGCAAGCGCTTTGACCTGCACCGCATGGCCCAAACCCTCACCGCCGAATGGGTGCCCCGTGCGCTGCGCGCCCACATCGACCTGGGCCTGGACGATGGCGTCACGGCACCGGTCTGGATCGAGGCCAACGAACTGCTGGTGCGCGAGGCCCTGACCAACCTGATCGACAACGCGCTGCACTATGCCGGCGCGGGCAGCCAGGTCACGGTGCGGGTGACGTCCGAGGGTGCCCACGCCACGCCACACGCTTTGCTGCAAGTCTCAGACACCGGCCCTGGCCTGCCGCTGGCGGACCGCGAGCGCGTGTTCGGGCGTTTTGTACGCGCCAGCGAAGTCGGCCAAGGCTGCGGCCTGGGCCTGGCCATCGTCAAGGAGATCGTGGAACGCCACCACGGCCAAGTTCAGCTGAGCGAAGTGCAGCCCCATGGCCTGTGCGTGTCCATCCGCCTGCCGCTGTCACCGGCACCTGCAAATTGAACCCGGTTGGTAACTCCACACCCCCTCGCAGGCACGTTCTGGCTGGTACCCTCTCACGCGCTGACTTCCACCGCCACCGCTACCCGGCCTGAACCCATGAACCCATCTCACGCTCCAACCCCTCGCCTGCTGGGCGACATTGGCGGCACCAATGCCCGTTTTGCCCTGGTGCATGGCGACGGCTCGCCCATCACGCACGAAGTGACCTTGCCCACTGGGCAGTTTCCTGATCTGGCCACGGCCGCCAAGGCCTATCTGCAACAGGTGGGCCAAACCGGGGTGCGCCAGGCCTGCATCGCCATTGCCAACCCGATCGACGGCGATGTGCTGAAGATGACGAACAACCATTGGCAGTTCTCGATCGAGGCGACACAACAGACGCTGCAACTGGACAACCTGCTCATGCTCAACGACTGGGAAGCCATGGCCATGGCCGCACCCGCTTTGGGCGGCAGCGATCTGGAACAAATCGGCGCGGGCGAAGCGGTGCCCGATGCGCCCAAAGGCCTGATCGGCCCGGGGACTGGCCTGGGTATGTCTTCGCTGGTGCGCTCACGCCGGGGCGAGTGGGTGCCCATTGCCGGTGAAGGCGGGCATGTGAGTCTGTCGCCCACTTGCGAGCGCGAAGCCGACATCTTGCGCGTCTTGTGGCGCACCTATCCCCATGTGTCGGCAGAGCGGGCCATTTCGGGCATGGGCCTGGAAAACTTGTACCGCGCCATTTGCACACTGAACCACACCGAAGCCGAACCCTTGGTCGCCGCACAAGTGACCGAACGCGCCCTGGCCACAAGCGACGTGGCCTGCGAAGAAGCGCTGGCGTGCATGTGCCGCCTGCTGGGCAATGCCGCCGCCAACCTGGCCATGACACTGGGGGCACGCGGCGGCATTTACATCGGCGGCGGCGTGGTGGGCCGCTTGGGCGACTACTTTGCGCAATCGGGTTTCCGGGCGGCGTTTGAGGCCAAGGGCCGCTTTGAAAATTACATGCAGCGCATCCCCACCTACGTGATCCGCGCCGAACAACCCGCGCTGATCGGCTGCGCCATGGGCCTGGGCATTCGCCCTGGCCGCAGGTGAGTCTGGCCAGTCGGAGCTGAAGCTCCGACCTACGGGGCTGCGAGGATGCCTGTAGGTCGGTGGCTTCAGCCCCGACATGGACGCAAGCCATTGGCCACTCAAACCACCAACGGATCTTCCTGCATCTGCTCGACTTGTTCTTGCAGCATCAACACCTGGCCGCGCCAATAGTCGGGCGTGCCGAACCAGGGAAAGTTGATCGGGAAAATCGGGTCTTCCCAACGCCGTGCCAGCCAGGCGCTGTAATGGATCAGGCGCAGCGTGCGCAGCGGCTCAATCAGTTTCAACTCGGCGCGGTCAAAATCGCGCACCTGTTCATAGCCGTCCAGCAGCGCCGACAGTTGCTGCGTGCGCTGCGCGCGGTCGCCCGACAGCAGCATCCACAGGTCTTGCACGGCCGGGCCCATGCGGGCATCGTCCAGATCCACAAAGTGCGGGCCACCGCCAGGCAGTTCGGTGGGTGTCCACAAAATATTGCCGGGATGGCAGTCCCCGTGCAGGCGCAGCAGGCGGCGCTCTGAGGCGCCTTGCGCAAACGCCGCTTCGATCAGGGCCAGCGCCGGCACCAGGGCCTCGCGCCACGCGCGCTCCACCTCCAGCGGGATCATCTGGTGGGTTTGCAACCACTGGGCAGGCTCCAGCGCAAAAGTCTGCACGTCGAGCGCGGGGCGGTGCGCAAAGGGTTTGGCGGCCCCCACGGTGTGGATGCGTGCCAAAAAACGGCCAATCCATTCCAGCACCTCGAAATCGTCCAGCTCCGGGGGCCGGCCCCCCCGCAAGGGGCTGACCGAAAAGTCAAAACCTGCGGTCTGGTGCAAGGTCTGCCCGTTTATCACCAGGGGCGCCACCACCGGCACTTCGGCCGCCACCAGTTCGGCGGCGAAATCGTGTTCTTCCTGAATTTGTGCGCGACTCCAGCGGCCGGGCCGGTAAAACTTGAGCACCACCGCCGACGCGCCTTGCACCGGTTCGTCCAGGGAAGCGCGGTAAACGCGGTTTTCATAAGAGCTGAGCGCCAGCAAGCGGCCGTCGGGCCACAAGCCCAGATCGGTCAAAGCGTCCATCACCCGGTCCGGGGTGAGTTCAGCGTAAAGGTGCACAGCGTGGGATTCGGTCATGCACCGATTGTGGCGCAGCGCGGCATGGACCTCGGCTGCCTGGCGACCGCCAATTGCGTCAAAATCGAACCATGCGCTCACAACACCGTCCCAACCGACTCAACCGCCTGATCCGTCAAGGCCTGATCTATTCACTGCTGCTGGCGGTGGCCATTTTGGGACTGGGCGGTGTGGGCTTTTGGTTGATTGACCCGGGCATCGCCACCTTGTCTGACGGCCTGTGGCTGGCCTTCACCACCGCGGCCACCGTGGGGTTTGGCGACGTGGTGCCGTCCACCCACGCATCCCGCGCTTTTTCAGTGGTCGTGGTGCTGCTGGGTCTGGCCGTGCTGTCGCTGGTCACTGCCTCGCTGTCGGCCATTTTTGTCGAGAAAGAAGTCGCCGAGGAAGAGCGCCAGATCGAAAAAGACCTGATGCGCGAGATCCAGCATCTGCGCCAGGACGTGGCCGATTTGCGGCAAGAAATCAAAGCACGGTCTTCAGCCGATCAGCCCGGCGATCACTGACCCGTAAAACGGGCTTGCCTTTTTTCGACAAATGAACGCACGCCTTCTGCGGCGTCCTCTGTGCGGGACAAGCCCTGCTGCACAGCGATGAAATCATGCATGGCCACCAACGGGCCCTGCTCCACGCCCTTGAGCACGTTCTGGCGCGTCATCACCACCGCCAAAGGCGCTTGCGCCGCGATCTGCTCGGCGATGCGCATGGCCTCTGACAACAACTGTGCAGCAGGCACCACTTTTTGCACGAAGTTCAGGCGCAAGGCTTCGGCACTGTCAAACACATCGCCCGTGAGCAAGTGCAAGAGCGCATTGCCCATGCCCGCGCGCTCGGCCATGCGCAGCGTGGCACCGCCCGTGGCCATGATGCCGCGCTGCACCTCCAGTTGCGAAAAGCGGCAGTCATCGGCCGCCACCACGATGTCGGCAGCCAACATCAGCTCAATGCCCAGCGTGTAAGTGATCCCTTGCACCGCCACCACCATCGGTTTGGTGCGGCGCCGGTAACCGTCCATGCCCAGGTTCAGCGGGTCCACCAAGCCCAGAGGCACCGATTTTTCGCCACGCTGCATCAGCGGCGCGATGGTGGGCAAGTCCAGCCCGGCGGTGAAATGGTCACCCGCCGCGCACAAAACGCCAACGCGCAGGGCCGCGTCATCATCGAGCCGGGTATAGGCCTCACCCAACTCGCGGAACATTTTGGGCGTGAAGCCGTTGCGCTTGGCGGGGCGGTTGATGCAAATCTGAAGGACTGCACCGTGCACGGTGCAGTCGATCTGGCCTTCGGGGTGGGGTGTCGTGTTCAAAGTACTCGCTCCATTGGATGACCTGTGGGAGGCTGCCCCTGCAGCCGAAGGTTTGCGCTCTCCTTGAGCGATGCGGTGCTCAGGCATTCGCGCGCAGGGGCTCGCTCCCACAAAGGCAAGTCTGTCAGCAGGTCAGTAGGTGTAAACGCCTCGCCCGGTCTTGCGGCCCAGACGACCTGCGGCCACCATTTCTTTCAGCAAGGGGCAGGGACGGTATTTGCTGTCGCCAAATTCCTTCAGGTAAACCTCCATCACGGCCAGGCACACGTCCAGACCGATCATGTCGGCCAGCGCCAACGGGCCGATCGGCTGGTTACAGCCCAGTTTCATGCCCGCGTCGATGTCTTCGGGCGTGGCCAGACCTTCGGCCAGCACAAACAGCGCTTCGTTGATCATGGGCACCAGGATGCGGTTGACCACAAAGCCCGGCGCATTTTTGACGGTGATCGGGGTTTTGCCCAAGGCCGTGGCCAAGGCGTGCACCGCGTCGTGCGTGGCGTCGCTGGTTTGCAGGCCACGGATGATTTCCACCAGGGCCATCATGGGCACGGGGTTGAAAAAATGCATGCCAATGAAACGGTCTGCGCGCTGCGTGGCGGCGGCCAACTGGGTGATCGAGATCGACGAGGTGTTGGACGCGATGATGACGTCGGCCGGCAGCATGCCGTCGAGCTGCTTCAGGATCTTGACCTTGAGGTCCTGGTTTTCGGTGGCGGCTTCGATCACCAATTGGGTCCCCTTCAGGTCGTCATACGACGTGCTGCCCTGGATCAGGGCCAGCGCCTTGGCCTTGTCGGCTTCGGTGATTTTTTCTTTCTTGACCAGACGGTCCAGACTGCCCGACACGGTGGCGATGCCTTTGGCCACGGCGGCCTCCGAAATGTCCACCATCACCACCGGGATGCCCGACACCGCGCACGCCTGTGCGATGCCATTGCCCATGGTGCCTGCGCCAATGATGCCGACGGTTTGGATGCTCATGTTCTTTCCTTGAAAACGGGGGTAAATGGATTCAGCAGCCATCTTAACGGGGCCACACCACACCGCCCTGACACCCTGTGGACATGCGATGATTCGGCCTTCGACGCACACCATGAACATCCTTTTCGTCCACCAGAACTTCCCCGGCCAGTTCAAGCACCTGGCCCCCGCCCTGGCACGCCAGGGCCACCGTGTGGTGGCGCTGCACATCAACGCCTGCCCCCAGATGCCTGGCGTCGAGTTGGTGCGCTACGCCGTCACAGGCCGCTCCGGCCAGAACACCCACCGCTGGCTGGCCGATCTGGACACCAAAACCCTGCGCGGCGAAGCCGCTTGGCAAGCCGCCCTGAAGCTGCGCGAACAAGGCTTTGTGCCCGACGTCATCGTGGCCCACCCGGGCTGGGGCGAAAGCCTGTTTTTGCAGCAAGTCTGGCCCCAGGCACGGCTGGGCATTTACTGCGAGTTTTTCTACCAACGCCAAGGGGCCGACGTGGGTTTTGACCCCGAATTCAGCAGCCTGGACACGGACAACGCCTGCCGCCTGCAGATGAAAAACGCCAACTACGAGCTGCACTTTCCGCGTGCGCACGCAGGCATCGCGCCCACGCACTGGCAGGCATCGCTTTTTCCCCAGCCCTTCGCTTCGCGCATCGCCGTCATCCACGACGGCATCCGCACCGACCAAATCCGGCCCGATGCGCACGCACACATCCGCGTGCAAACCCCGCAAGGTGTGGTGCAACTGGGCCAGGGCGACGAAGTCATCACCTTCGTCAACCGCAACCTGGAGCCCTACCGCGGCTACCACCAGTTCATGCGGGCGCTGCCCGCCATCCTCCAAGCCCGCCCCCAAGCCCGCGTGGTCATCATCGGCGGCAACGAGGTCAGCTACGGCGCGGCACCACCGCCCGGCCCCGACGGCAAACCCCAAACCTGGCGCGAAATCTTCCTGCACGAAGTCAAAGACACGCTGGACCTGTCGCGCGTGCACTTTGTGGGCAAAGTGCCCTACGCCGACTTCTTGCGCGTGCTGCAGGTGTCCACCGTGCACGTGTACCTGACGTATCCATTTGTGCTGAGCTGGAGTCTGCTGGAAGCCATGAGCGCCGGTTGCGCCATCGTGGCCAGCGACACGTCCCCGGTGCGCGAAGCGATTCGACACGGCGAAACCGGGCAATTGGTGGACTTCTTTGACCCGGCAGCGCTGGCGCAACAGGTGGTTACGCTGTGCGAAAACCCGACCGAACGAGCCAGGCTGGGCGCGCAAGCGCGGGCGTTTGCGGTGGCGCACTACGATCTGGAAACGCGGTGTTTGCCTGGGCAAATTGCATGGGTGGAGCGGCTGGCTGAGCGCTGATTTCGGCATTGTGGCGGGTGCTGTCTGCCGTGTTGCTACTTGCGACGGTCAGCCAACGGCCATTAGCGGTCAGCCGTAATCATTCCCGATAGCAGTTGTTCGCAGCCCATGTCGCTGCCTCGGTCATCAATCTCATCACGCAGAAAGACTTAACCACTTTTCTCAATGAGTTTTTACGATGTAAGCGTTTAGCTGGAATCCCTTGGGATGCTTTGTGTGCTGGCACACAAAGAAATTCAGATCGAATTCTTATTCAGGATGCGTGAAAAGAAAATGCACAAAGCTGGCGCATTCAATGTGTGTTTCCACACATTTAAAACCCATACTGCTCAATGGTCTTGCGATGTCGAGCTGAATTCCAAATTCTGAAATCAAGAAAATTACAGCTTGTTACTCATTGCTAGTGGACTTTTCATGAATGCACGAATCAATGGCTTGCTAGCTGAATTGCCTGAGGCCGAATTTGAATTTTTCGCACCCCACCTGAAGCGGGTCTCTCTTACCAAGGGCCAGACGCTGTTCAGCCAAGGGGATAAACCCAGCCACGTCTATTACCCAGTTGGCGCCATCGTTTCGCTCATGATCGACAATCAGGCGGGTGACTCGACCGAGTCGTTCATACTGGGCAAGTCATGCATGGTGGGCGTCGCCACGCTTGGAGAGCCTAGCTTTTATCGGGCCCAGGTTCGTCACTCCGGTTTGGCCTACCAGTTGCCGGTATCAGTGCTACTGCAAGCCCGTGAACACTGTCCGGCCTATTTCCGCAATGCCATGAAAGTCGTCAACCGTATGGTGATGCAACTGACCCAGGCGGTTTTTTGCAGTAAGCGACATGGCTTAGAACAGCAACTCATTCGCTGGTTGCTTGTCAACCTGGACCGAGGAGTGAGCAACACGATCGAGGTCACGCATCAAGAAATCTCCGAACTGCTGGGATTCCGGCGTGAAGCCATCACCTTGAACCTCAAGAAAATGACGGAGAGGAATGAGGTTTGCGTCCGTCGTGGTGTGCTCGAAGTGCTCGATCGCCAATCGCTGGAAGCTAGGTCTTGTGATTGCTATTGGACAGCCATGCAACGGCAACGCCCCGTAGAGCATCAAGTAGCCTTGCCTGCTTCAGTTACTGGAATTCAGATGACTGAGAGACAGAACATGGCAGTTACTCATGATCTCTGACTGGATGTCGGCAGTGGGTCGGTTAAGGCCTATCACTTGCTCATGCTGATGGTCCGCTCCCAGCCTGAAGCCGCCATCAAGTTCGCCAACAGCCGAAATCCAACGGTTGAGCGGTCGGCTTTACATCCGATGCCATCAGGACCGATAAGCAGCAACGGTCTTCCTTTTCATACCCGGTGCAGATGGCAGTGTTGGCCATGGCCACCACGCGTAGATCAGCCCGTCAGGAATGCCAGCAATGCGTCGTTGTAGGCCGTGGCGTGAGACACATTCATTCCGTGGGGTGCTCCGCTCACACGCACCATTTGGCTGTGGCCGATGGCGCGGTGTGTGCGCTCGCCAGAGCCTTCGATGGGGACGATCGCATCGGCATCCCCGTGAATCACCAGCGTGGCTAGCGTGATCTTTTTCAGGTCTTCACGGAATCGGTCGTGTCGAACGCTCCCGCTCAATTGGCGCATCCGTGATGCGACATTTTCGGGTTCGGGGAATGCCTGCACAAACTGCACCATGCGGCGCAGATTTTTACTGTGAAAGAACAGCCTTCGGCCGCAGGGGCGGCCTCCCACAAAAGCCGAGCGCTGTGGAAGCGTGCCCCTGCGCGCGAATGCCCGTTGACTTTCATCATTCGAGGCGTCGCGCTGGATTCATAACAGTTAGCTTCAAAGCCACGCCCGACGCTCCAGTAAAGCCGGATCAATTCCGCGTTCACGGCACTTACAAAATTGACCGTGCGCAAGATAGCAAAACCTCAACTGCGAAACCGCTTCCTCGTCAGCGCCAGCGCGATCCAGAACGACACCACGGCAAACAGCGTCAGCACCAGCACATGGCGCAACGGCTGGTCGGGCCAACGGTCCATGAACAGGGGGCGCACCAAGTCCACCGCCACCGACAACGGCAGCCAGTCGGCGATCACGCGCACCAAGGCGGGCAGTTGTTCACGCGGGAAAAAGATGCCCGAGAGGAACATCATGGGCGTGAGGAACAGGGTGAAGTAGTAGGTGAAAAAGTCATAGCCCTTGGCCAGCGCGTTGAAGATCAGCGCCATGCAGCTGAAGGTGATGCCCACACCCAACAGCACAGGCCAGGCCACCAGCAGCTTCCAGCTGTGGCTGATGCCCAAGGCCAACATGACCCCCAGGATGGCGGTGACCGTAAACAAGGCCTTGAAGGCCGCCCACAGCATTTCGGCCAGCACCACGTCGTCCAGTCGCACCGGGGCGTTCATGATGCCGTCCCAGGTTTTTTGCACGTGCATGCGCGAGAAAGCGGAATACAGCGCCTCAAAAGTGGCCGCGTTCATGGCACTCATGCAGATGCTGCCGCTGGCCAAGTAGAGGATGTAAGGCACCTTCTCGCCGCCCAGCTCGATCTGTCCAACCAGCGAACCCAGGCCGTAGCCAAAGGCCACCAGCCACATCAGTGGCTCGGCGATGTTGCCCACCAGGCTGGGAATGGCCAGCTTTTTCCAGACCAGCCAGTTGCGCTGAAACACAGGCCACCAGCGCATGGACAAATGGGGTGCGGCCCAGATGTTGTTTTGGATCTGACTCATGGTGGCTTACCCTTCCTCGCGGATCTGGCGTCCGGTCAATTTCAAAAACAAATCTTCCAGGTTGGAGGGGCGGTGCAGGGTGCGCAGCGTGGGCCAGGCCTGCAGCGCATGCAGCAAAGCCCGGCTGTCTTGCGTGTAGAAGAACACGGTTTCGCCACTGACCTCAACCCGCCCGGCCAACGCTTTCAGGCTGGCCTCTTGCGCCAGCGCCACCGCGCCTTGGCCAAACACCTCGACCACTTCGGGCTCCAGGTGCTGGGCGATCAGCTCGCGCGGCTTGCCTTCGGCAATCTTGCGCCCCTGGTCCAGCACCAGCAGGCGCGAGCACAGGCGCTCGGCCTCGTCCATAAAGTGGGTGGTCAGCAAAATGGACTTGCCTTCTTGCAGCAGCACTTGCAGGCGCTCCCACATCAGGTGCCGCGCTTGCGGGTCCAGGCCGGTGGTGGGCTCGTCAAGCATCAGCAGTTGCGGGTGGTTGATGAGGGCGCGGGCCAGGCTCAGACGTCGCTTCATGCCGCCCGACAATTCGCCGGGTTTGGATTGGGCCTTGTGGCTGAGCGCCCCGAACGCCAGCAGCGCGGGAATGCGCTCGCGGATCAACGCGTCGGGCATGCCAAAGTAGCGGCCAAACACGAGCAAATTCTCTTCGGCGGTGAAGTCCGGGTCCAGCGTGTCCATTTGCGCCACCACGCCCAGCCGGGCCTTGATGGCGAGCGCGTCACGCGGCATCTGCAAGCCCTCAAAGTAGCGGATTTCACCGCCATCGGGTTGCGACAAACCCAGGCACATGCGCAAGGTGGTGGTTTTGCCCGCGCCGTTGGGGCCGATCACGCCCAGGCATTCGCCGGGCTCGATGTCGAAAGACAAGTCGTTGACCACCGTGGCATCGCCATAGCGTTTGATCAGGTGCTGGACCGAAAGCAAAGGGGTGTTCATGGCTGGATTGTGCCTGCCTCTCCAAGGGGAAACCCGGGCGGGCGGCCCGATAAAATCAGGCGATTGTCCTGAACCGCTTTGGCGGCCCCCCCATGTCCCCCACTTTTTCTGACCGCCTGGCGGTCCTGCCTCAGTACCTGATTCCCAAACAAGCCCTGACTGCCTTGGCGGGCTGGGTCGCGGGCAGCCAGTGGGGGGGCGTGACCACCGGCATCATCAACCGCTTTGTTCAGCGCTACAACGTGAACATGGCCGAAGCCGCCAACCCGGACACCGGCAGCTACAAAAGCTTCAACGAATTTTTCACCCGCCCACTGCGCGCCGGTGCCCGCCCCCTGGCGCAGGTGGCCTGGGTCAGCCCGGTCGATGGGGCCATCAGCCAATCTGGCGCGATCGACGGCGACCAGGTGTTCCAGGCCAAAGGCCACAGCTACAGCACGCGCGCCTTGGTCGGCGGCGATGGCGCACTGGCCGCCCAGTTTCAAAATGGCACATTTGCCACGCTCTACCTCAGCCCCCGCGACTACCACCGCATCCACATGCCTTGCGCGGGGCGCCTGACCCGCATGATTTATGTGCCAGGCGATTTGTTTTCAGTGAACCCCACCACGGCGCGCGGCGTGCCCGGCCTGTTTGCCCGCAATGAACGGGTGGTGTGCGTGTTTGAAGGCGCGCATGGCCCGTTTGTGATGGTGCTGGTGGGCGCGACGATTGTGGGCAGTATGGCCACCGTCTGGCATGGCGTGGTCAACCCGCCACGCCCGGGCACCGTGCGCGAATGGGCGTATGAGATGGGCAACATCAGCCTGGCCCAAGGCGAAGAAATGGGCCGCTTCCTGCTTGGCTCGACGGTCGTGCTGTTGTTCCCCAAGGGCGTGATGCAATTCAACCCGGACTGGACACCGACCCGCCCCATCTGCATGGGCGAGGCGATGGGCTCGCAGGTTTAACGGGATCTGCCGCTCAGATCTCGATCTTCGAGCCCAGTTCCACCACCGCGTTGGTGGGCAGGTTCAGAAACTCGGCCGCTGCACTGGCGTTGTGGTGCATTTGCGAAAACAGTTTTTCGCGCCAGGTGGCCATGCCACCGCCGATCGTGGGAATCACGATGTCGCGGGACAGGAAGTAGCTGGTCATCATCGGGTCGAGCTTGTAACCGTCGCGTTCCATGGCGGCCAGGGCAGACGGCAAATCGGGGTTGTCCTTGAAGCCGTAATTGACAATCACCTGCCAGCAATCGTGGCCCAGCGGCGTCACTTCCAGTCGCTGATCGGCATTCATCCTCGGGATTTCATGGTTTCGCACGGTCACAAACAGGTTGTGCTGGTGCAAGACCTTGTTGTGCTTGAGGTTGTGCAGCAAAGCGTTGGGCACCGTGCCGGTTTCAGCGGTCAAAAACACCGCTGTGCCTTCCACCCGGGTGGGCGGGGCGATGAACACGGCTTCCAGAAAATCCTTCAACTTCAACGCATCGGAGCGCAGCGAGTCATTGAGCAAACGGCGGCCATCGTGCCAAGTCAGCATCAGGATGAACACGGCAGCACCAATGAACAAGGGGAACCAGCCACCGTCCAACAGCTTGAGCAAGTTGGACGCCCAGAACGCCAGATCGACGACAAAAAAGAAACCGGTGGCACCAATGCACAGCACCAGCGGCATCTTCCAGGCGTAACGGATCACGAAGAAGGTGAGCACGGTGGTGATCAGCATGTCGGTGCACACCGCAATGCCATAGGCCGCTGCCAGATTGCTCGACGACTTGAACATCACCACAGCCAACACAATCGCCACGAACAATCCCCAGTTGACGAAGGGCATGTAGATCTGACCGGTGTCGGTTTCGCTGGTGTGCAGTACCTGCAAGCGGGGCAAATAGCCCAACTGGATCACCTGCTTGGTCACGCTGAAAGCGCCCGAGATCAGGGCTTGCGAAGCAATCACCGTGGCCATGGTGGCCAGGCCCACCAGCGGCACCAAGGCCCAGTCAGGCGCCATCATGTAAAAGGGGTTTTTAACGGCCTCTGGGTTGGTCAGCAACAAAGCACCCTGGCCAAAATAGTTCAGGGTCAGGCACGGCATGACCACGCTGAACCAAGCCAACCGGATCGGTTTTTTGCCAAAGTGGCCCATGTCGGCGTACAACGCTTCGCCACCGGTGACACACAACACCACGGCCCCCAAAATGATGAAGGTGATGCCTGGTTCGTTCCATATGAAGCTCAGGGCGTAATGCGGGCTGATGGCCAACAGGATCTCTGGGCGCTGCACGATGTGCGAAATACCCAGCACCGCGATGGCGGCAAACCAAACCAGCGTGATGGGACCAAAGAACTTGCCAATGCCTGCCGTGCCACGCTTTTGCACCCAGAACAAGCCAAACAGGATCACCAGGGTGAGCGGAATCACCGATTTTTTGAAACTGGGAGAAATGACCTCCAAGCCTTCCACCGCTGACAACACCGAAATCGCCGGGGTGATGACCCCATCCCCATAAAACAGGCAAGTACCAAAGATGCCCACCAACAGCAGCACCTTGCGCAACTGGGGCCGGTCTTTGACCGATTGCGAGGCCAGCGCCAACATGGCCACCAGACCGCCTTCCCCGTGGTTGTCGGCACGCAGCACCAACAGCACGTACTTGACCGACACGATGGTGGTCAGGGTCCAGAAAAAGATGGAGAGGATGCCGTAGACGTTTTCGGGCGTGAAAGGCACATGGCCGGAGCCAAAAACCTCTTTCATCGCATACAGCACACTGGTGCCGATGTCGCCATAAACCACGCCAATGGCGCCCAAAGTCAATGCGACAAGTGAAGAACGGGTGGAAGACACGGGATGGGACCTGACGAGCGTCAAGCCAAGTAAGACACAAGTGGGCTATTTTGCGCCCGAACACCAACCCGTGTCACCGTCGATTTGGGGATTTTGTTGCAGTGCAGCAACTTTAATCGTAAACCTCAGCCTCCGGGTCGGTGGTTTCCAGTTCATAACTGGCCGCCAACATGGCCAGACGGCCGATCACGCCATACATGTAAAAGCGGTTGGGTACGCTGGCGCCGGGTTTGATGCCTGGCTGAGGCAGGTGCGGGGTGTCGGCAAACGCCAAGGGCACAAAACTGGCCCCGGGGGCGTTCAGGTTTTCGTCCACGCCGCGCTCGGCATGCACACGGTAAAAGCCACCCACCACGTAGCGGTCCATCATGTACACCACGGGTTCGGCCACAGCATCGTTGATGCGCTCGTTGGTCAGCACGCCTTCCTGGATGATCACGTCGTTGACGGTCTGGCCATCCTTGATGACGTTCATCTTGTTGCGGGTCTTGCGGTTCAGGGCGTCCAGATCGGCCACATCGCGCACGGTCATGATGCCCATGCCGTAGGTGCCGTTGTCGGCCTTGACGACCACAAACGGCTTTTCATTGATGCCGTATTCCTTGTATTTGCGTTTGATCTTGGTCAGCAGCGCGTCCACGTTGCTGCGCAGGCATTCCATGCCCGTGCCTTCGGCAAAGTTCACATCGCCACATTGGCTGAACATCGGATTGATCAACCAGGGGTCAATGCCCAGCAGCTTGCCAAAACGCTTGGCCACCTCTTCGTAGCTCTGAAAGTGCTTGGTCTTGCGGCGCACGCTCCAGCCCGCATGCAGCGGCGGCAGCAGGTATTGCTCGTGCAAGTCCTCCAGAATGCCCGGGGCACCGGCCGACAAGTCGTTGTTCAGCAAGATGGTGCAGGGGTCGAAGTCTTTCAGGCCCAGGCGGTGCTTGCTGCGCACCACCGGCTCCAGGGTGATGGTTTCGCCGTTGGGCAGTTCGATGGGGGTCGTTTCCTTGATCTCGGGGTTGATCGAGCCAATGCGGACATTCAGACCCGCCATGTGGAAAATTCGCTGCAACTGCATCACGTTCGTCAAATAGAAGGTGTTGCGGGTGTGGTTTTCCGGAATGATGAGCAGGTTTTTGGCCTCGGGGCAGATCTTTTCGACGGCCGCCTGGGCCGCCTGAACCGCCAAAGGCAACATTTCCTGCGTCAGGTTATTCCAGCCACCGGGATAGAGATTGGTGTCCACCGGGGCCAGCTTGAAGCCGGCATTGCGGATATCGACCGAGGTGTAAAACGGCGGCGTGTGCTCCATCCACTCCAGGCGGAACCAGCGTTCGATCGCGGGCATGGAGTCCAGAATGCGCTGTTCCAGCTCATTGATGGGGCCTGTCAGGGCAGTGACGAGATGGGGAACCATGGGCGACCTTTATGGGGCTGAAGAGACTGAAACAAAGCATATGAGGCCGGCCTGCGCCTTTGCAAGCACAGACCAGACAAAGACGCCAAAGGCCTGTGGCCCTCGCCATCGGGAACAAACCGGTCAGGTGCGAATTTCACCTTCACCGAGCACCACGTATTTGAGCGAAGTCAACCCTTCGATGCCCACCGGGCCTCGGGCGTGGAATTTGTCGGTGCTGATGCCGATTTCGGCACCCAGCCCGTATTCGAAGCCATCGGCAAAACGGGTGCTGGTGTTGACCATGACGCTGGACGAGTCCACTTCGCGCAAAAAGCGCTGGGCGTGCATGTGGTCACGGGTCAGGATGGCGTCGGTGTGGTGGCTACTGTAGTGGTTGATGTGGGCAATTGCCTCGTCCACGCCTTCCACCACCTTGATGCTGATGATGGGGGCCAGGTATTCCTCGAACCAGTCCTGCTCGGTGGCGTCCTTCAACTGTGCCCCCGTCACCTGACTCAAGATGGCCTTGGCTTTGGGACAGCAACGCATTTCCACGCCTTTGGCGGCGTAAAGGGCGCCAATTCTGGGCAAAAATTCGCCCGCCACGCCACGCGCCACCAGCAAACTCTCGCTGGCGTTGCAAGGGCTGTACTTCTGGGTTTTGGCGTTGTCGGCCACCTTGACGGCCATGGCCATGTCGCACGGGTCGTCCACATAGGTGTGGCAATTGCCGTCCAGGTGTTTGATGACCGGCACCTTGGCCTCGGCGCTGATGCGCTCAATCAGGCCCTTGCCGCCACGCGGAATGATCACGTCCACAAATTGCGGCATGGTGATGAGCTGGCCGACGGCAGCGCGGTCGGTGGTCTGCACCAACTGCACGGCATCGATCGGCAAGCCCGCCGCCACCAGCGCCTGCTGCACCAGAAGGGCCAGCGCTTTGTTGGAGTCAATCGCCTCGGAGCCGCCGCGCAAAATACACGCGTTGCCGCTCTTGATCGACAAGCTGGCGGCCTCGATGGTGACGTTGGGGCGGCTCTCGAAAATCATGCCAAACACGCCAATCGGCACCCGCATCTGGCCCACGCGGATGCCGCTGGGGACCTGCTTCATGCCGATGATCTCGCCGATCACATCGGGCATGGCAGCCAACTGCTCGCAGCCTTGCGCACAGGTTTCCAGTACCTGGGGGCTGAGTTTCAGGCGGTCCACCATCGGCTCGGCCAGGCCAGCGGCGCGGGCACGGTCAAGATCGCGCGCGTTGTCCTGCTGCAAGGCCTCGTTGTTCTCGCGCAACAACGTGGCCAAATGGCGCAACGCCTTGTTTTTGGTGGCAGCCGATGCCTTGGCCATCAAGGCGGAGGCTTTTTTGGCCTGCTGGCCCAGGGCCTGCACATGTTCAGCGGTGTTCAGATCAGTCATGCAGGCATTTTCGCAGATGCGCAGGCCGAACTGCCGGATTCAGCGCACGATGCAAAAGCGCGAGAAACGCACCGCCAGACGCTGCAACGCCTGCCAGCCGTCGGTGGGCCATTCGGGAACTTTCAGGCCCTTGACGATGCCATCCACCTGGTGGGCCGCTTGCAGCAGGCCATTCAGACGGGCTTCGGTCATGCGGGGCAGCACACGCTCGAACAAGCGTTCGCGCGGGCCCCACACCCGCTGCTCGCGCAAAGCCATGGGCATGGGTTTGCCCCCGGCGATGGCATCCTTCACGCGGCGCAAGGCACGGATGTCTTCGGCCAGCGTGTAATGCACCAGCACCGCGGCCTCGCCTTCGGCCTGCAGACCGTCCAGCATGCGTTGCACCCGGGCCACTTGGCCGGAAAGCACCGCTTCGGACAGCTTGAACACGTCATAGCGGGCCACGTTGACCACGGCCGCCTCCACCTGTTCCTGGCGCAATTCACCGGGCGGGTGAAGCAAGCCCAGTTTCTGAATTTCCTGGTGCGCGGCCAGCAGGTTGCCTTCCACGCGGTCGGCAAAAAACTGCAAGGTGCGCAGGCCTTCTTCGCCCGCCACCACGCGCTGGCCTTGCTGCTGCAGGCGCTGCGCGATCCATTGCGGCAAGGCGTTGCGGTCGATCGGGTCCACTTGGATCGACACGCCGCCGTTTTCAAGGGCGCCAAACCAAGCCCCTTTGCGGGTGGCGGCATCCAGGCGCGGCAGCAAAAACAGGGTCAACGTGCTGTCGTTGCCCTGGGCCGATGCAGCCAACTGCTGAATGGCCGTGCTGCCCTCTTTGCCGGGCTTGCCCGAGGGCACACGCACTTCCACGATTTGCTTGTCGGCAAACAGGCTGAGCGAGCCGCCTGCGGCCATCACTTCACTCCAGTCGAAGTGCGCGCCAGACACGGTGTGCACGCTGCGTTCGGTGTAGCCTTGGGCACGTGCTGCAGCACGGATCGCGTCGGCGGCTTCCTGCACCAGCAAAGGCTCGTCGCCATGCACGACATACAGGCTGCGCAGCCCCTTTTGCAGGTGCGCAGCCAACTGAGGAAGGGCCAATTGCATGGGCGCGCTCAGTCCGACCGCATCACGGCTTGGCTGCCGCAGCAGGCAAGGGCTCGGACGCAGGCGCTTGTGAAGGCGCACCGCGCGGCTTGACCATCGACAAACGGCGCATGATCTGCTGCACGATGTCGGTCTGCATGTCACGGTACAAGATGCCTTGCTCGATTTCCTTGGACAGCGCCGCGGTTTCCGTGAAACTCAGATCGCGCTGCTGAAACAACTCCACCGGCTCGATCAGCTCCACGCCTTGCGGCGTGCGCAGGCGAAAGCGCACACGCAGACGCAATTGCAACTCACGCACCTGGCCGGTGGCACTCACCCCCACGGCCACCTGTTGGCGGTTCTCGCTCAGGATGTCGAGGATGGCATCGGCCTTGAGCATCTGCTTCGGATCGGTCACCAACTCGATGCGGCCCGTGCCCAACAAATTGCGCCGCAGTTCCACGCCCAGGGGCGAGGTGCTTGAGAAATTCGCGAACAGGGTGTTGAAAGCGAAGTCTTTGGTCTGTCGCAGCTGGAACCCGCAACCCGTGAGCCAGGCAGGCACAACGCCCAGGCCGAACGTGGTCAGAAAAAGGCGGCGGGTGGGTGTCATCGGGGAATCGCGCTCAAATCACCACGTTGACCAGGCGGCCAGGCACCACAATGACCTTCTTGGGCGCAGCCCCTTCGGCTTGTTTGACGAACGCTTCGCTGGCCAGCGCCGCCGCTTCGATCTGCACTTTGTCGGCCGTGGCGGGCACCAAAATGGCGCCGCGCAATTTGCCGTTGATCTGCAGCATCAGCTCGATCTCATCACGCTGCAAAGCCGATTCATCCACGCCGGGCCAGGCCACATCGAGCAACTCGCCACAGCAAGCGGCGTAGCCCAGTTCGGTCCACAGCTGCTCGGTGATGTGCGGACAGGCGGGGTAAAGCACGCGCAGCAAGACCGAGAAGCCTTCCGCCAGTGCAGCAGAATCTTCGGCGCTGCCGGACAAGGCGGCGTCTTCCAGCGTGTTGAGCATCTTCATCACCGCCGAGACGACGGTGTTGTATTGCATGCGCTCGTAGTCGTAGTTGGCCTGCTTGAGCACGGTGTGGATATCAAGGCGCAGCGCTTTGGCCGCCTTGCCAAATTCCACCGGCTGGCTGCGGTCCACCGCAATGCCTGCCTTCAAGGTGGCTTCGTGCTTGACGCCGAAGTTCCACACACGGCGCAGGAAACGGTAGCTGCCTTCCACGGCGGCGTCGTTCCACTCCAGCGTCACCTCGGGCGGTGCGGTGAACATGGTGTACAGACGCGCGGTGTCGGCGCCGTATTTCTCGATCAGGTCCTGCGGGTCCACGCCGTTGTTTTTCGACTTGGACATGGTGCCCACGCCCTCGTAGTCGATGGCGGTGCCCACGGGCAATTTGCCATCACCGCTGTCGGCTTCGTTCTTGAGCTTGGCGCCGATGACCTTGCCGGTGTCGTCGAGCACATGCTCGACGTCGTGCGGCCAGAAGTAGTCCTTGCCACCCCTGGCGGTTCGGCGCGAATAAATGTGGTTGAGCACCATGCCCTGCGTGAGCAGTTTGGTGAACGGCTCATCGACCTTGACCAGCCCGAGGTCGCGCATGACCTTGGTCCAGAAACGCGCGTACAGCAAGTGCAGGATGGCGTGCTCGATGCCGCCAATGTACTGGTCCATCGGCATCCAGTAATCAGCGCCATCGGCGACCATCGCTTGGTCATTCTTTGGATCGCAATACCGCATGAAGTACCAGGACGAATCCACGAAGGTGTCCATGGTGTCGGTCTCACGGCGTGCAGGTTTGCCGCACACAGGGCAAGTGACGCCGGCATGAAAGCCTTCGTGCTTGTGCAACGGGTTGCCCGAGCCGTCAGGGATGCAGTCTTGCGGCAGCACCACGGGCAGGTCTTTTTCGGGCACGGGCACAGCACCGTGTTCCTCGCAATGGATGATCGGGATTGGCGTGCCCCAGTAGCGCTGGCGGCTCACGCCCCAGTCACGCAGACGCCAGGTGGTTTTCTTCTCGCCCAGGCCTTTGGCGGCCAACAGCTCGGCCACCTTGGTGACGGCGGCTTTTTGGTTCAAACCATCAAGTTCGCCCGAGTTGACGCACACGCCGTCTTTGGTACCGTACCACTCTGACCAGGTCGATGCGTCGAAAGAGGCCTTGGCGTTGCCTGCGTTGGGCGACTGAGCCACAACCTGCTGGATCGGCAAGGTGTACTTGAGCGCAAACGCAAAGTCGCGCTCGTCGTGCGCCGGCACGCCCATCACCGCGCCGTCGCCGTAGCTCATGAGCACATAGTTACCGACCCAGACCTCGACCTGCGCGCCCGTGAGTGGGTGCGTGACGAACAAACCCGTGCGCATGCCCTTTTTCTCTTGCGTGGCCAACTCGGCTTCGGTGGTGCCGCCGGTCTTGCATTCTTCCAGGAAGGCCGCCAGCGCCGGGTTGCTGGCCGCCGCATGCAGCGCCAGCGGATGCTCGGCCGCCACGGCGCAAAAGGTCACGCCCATGATGGTGTCAGCGCGGGTGGTGAAGACGTACATCTTGCCGTCACCGATCAAGGCACCGTCCGCGCCCGCAAGGGTGTGCGGGAACGCAAAACGCACGCCTTCGGACTTGCCAATCCAGTTTTCCTGCATCAGGCGGACCTTGTCGGGCCAGCCGTTCAGTGTGGCCTTGTCGTTGCCGATCTGCACATGGTCGAGCAGTTCTTGCGCGTATTGGGTGATGTTCAGGTAATAACCAGGAATCTCGCGTTTTTCGACCGGTGCGCCGGTACGCCAGCCTTTGCCATCGATCACCTGTTCGTTGGCCAGCACGGTCTGGTCCACTGGGTCCCAGTTGACGACCTGGGTCTTGCGGTAGGCAATGCCCTTTTCCAGCATCTTCAGAAACAACCACTGGTTCCACTTGTAATAAGTCGGCTCGCAGGTGGCCACTTCGCGCGACCAGTCGATGGCCAAACCCATCGCCTGCATCTGCTTTTTCATGTAGGCGATGTTCTCGAACGTCCACTTGGCCGGCGGCACACCGTTTTTCAGGGCGGCGTTTTCCGCAGGCAGGCCAAAGGCGTCCCAGCCCATGGGCATCAGGACATTGAAGCCTTTCATGCGCAGGCTGCGCGTGAGCATGTCGTTGATGGTGTAGTTGCGCACATGGCCCATGTGCAGCTTGCCGCTGGGGTAGGGCAGCATGGAGCAGGCATAAAACTTCTTTTTGCCAGCGTCTTCGGTGACGCGGTAGGCATCGCGCGCCGTCCAGCGTACTTGCGCTGCGGGTTCGACTTCGAGGTGGTTGTACTTGTCTTGCATAGGGCTAAATTGTAGGGCTTGGGGCAGCGCGCCCCGCCCGCAGACGGGCCTGACAGCGTCAGGGCTTGTGGGCTGGGGTTTGCGCCACAAAACCGATCCGCGACAGCCCGGCCTTTTGGGCCAGGCCCATGGCCTCGACCACCCGACCATAGGGCACAGATTGGTCGGCGCGCAGTTCGAGTTCGGTGTCGGGGTGGTGCTTGGCGGTTTCCGACAAACGCTGACGCAAGGCCTCCGGGGTGATGGGCCGGTCGTTCAGGAACAGCCCGCCACTGGCGTCCACCACCAAGGACACGGCTTGCGGTGCGGCTCCCGTCTGAACGCTTTCGCTTTGCGGCAAATCCAGCCGGATGGCGCTGGTCATCAAAGGCGCCGTGAGGATGAAAATGACCAACAGCACCAACATCACGTCCACCATGGGGGTGACGTTGATCTCGCTGATGGGCGCATCGGGCTTGCGGGACTCCAGGCGACCGAAGGCCATGGCTCAGTCCCGGGGATCGGCCAGCAAACCACGCAGGTCGTGGGCAAAGCCTTCGAGTTCGGCCTCGATCTGGTTCACTTTGCGCCCCAGCAGGTTGTAGCCCAACACCGCCGGAATGGCCACAGCCAAGCCGGCTGCGGTCATGACCAGGGCCTCGCCCACCGGGCCCGCCACTTGGTCGATGGTCAGCTGACGGGCTTCGGCCATGCCCGTCAAGGCATTGAAAATGCCCCAGACCGTGCCCAAAAGCCCCACAAAAGGCGAAATGTTTCCGGCGGTTGCCAGCCACACCTGACCCCATTGCAGCCGCCGCACCACGCACTGCAAGGCATCACGCAACACACGGGTCAATTGTTGATGGCGGTCACCCGCAGAAGCCAGGGTGCCGCCCACGGGCAGCAAAGTGGCTTCGATCAAGGGGGCGATGCAGGCATCGCGGTCAAACTGGGCCACGCGCTGTTGGGCCTGGTCCAAAGCGGGCGCCTGCCAAAAAGCGGCGATGCTGCGACGCACATCCAGACCGACCCGCGACAGCAAGCGCCATTTCCAGACCATCACCACCCAGCTGCCCACCGACAGCACCAGCAAGACCAGCGCCAGCACACGGCTGACGAGGTCACTGTGCAGCAAGAAGTCGTTGAGGCTCATGGCAAAAGGCTTGCGCGGCGGTCAGCGCAGGCTCAACACGTCAAACATGTCAAACAAGCCACGCGGCTGGCTGGCCAGGTAGCGCACAGCCCGCAGGCTGCCTTGGGCGTAGGTCGAGCGGCTGGACGATTTGTGCGTGACTTCGATGCGCTCGCCAATGCCGGCAAACAGCACGGTGTGGTCGCCCACGATGTCGCCACCCCGGATGGTGGCAAAACCAATGCTCGACGGATCGCGCTCGCCCGTGTGGCCGTAGCGCTCATAGACCGCGCAGTCTTTCAGATCACGGCCCATGGCTTCGGCGATCACTTCGCCCATTTTGAGGGCGGTGCCCGAGGGGGCGTCCACTTTGTGGCGGTGGTGCGCCTCAATGATCTCGATGTCGTAGCCCGTCGACATGGCTTGCGCGGCCATTTGCAACAGCTTGAGCGTGACGTTGACACCCACGCTCATGTTGGGGGCCATCACAATGGCGATGTCTTTGGCTATTTCAGCGATTTCAGCTTTTTGCGCTTCGGTGAATCCGGTGGTGCCGATCACGGCCTTGACGCCCAGTTCGCGGCACACCTGGAGGTGGGCCAAGGTGCCCTCAGGGCGGGTGAAGTCAATCAGATAGCCCGCGTTCTTCAGGCCCGTGTGCAGGTCTGCGCTCACCATCACGCCACTGGATTTGCCCAAAGGCAGGGCCGCATCGTGTCCTTGTGCGGGGCTGGCAGGGATGTCCAGCGCTCCAGCCAGACGGCAATCGTCAGAGGCCATGATGGCTTCGATGAGCATGTGTCCCATGCGGCCAGAAGCGCCGGCCACGGTGATGGGCAAATCGGTCAATTGAGTCATGTCATTTTCAAATCAAGGTACGCAAGCCATCGGGCCCAGGGCCCGCGCAAAACACCCGTCAACGGGGTGCTGGCTCCAGGGGAGGGTAACTGGTGGGCAACGGCGCGGTGCGCGCAGCCTCACCGGGTGCCTTTTGCACCGGGAACTTCTTCAGGTCTTCATCGCTGGCCTGCAAGTTAGGAACGGTCGAGGCCTTGCGCTGCACGGCCAGGCGCTCCACAAACTCGGACTCGCTGGGCAAGTCACCGCCCTCGATGGACGACACCACGTCGCCTTTGAAAAAGACCGTGAGCTGGAAACTCTGGGGCGGCACACCTTGGCGACGGATGCTGAAGGCATAGTCCCAGCGGTCAGCATGAAAAAGGCTGGTCACCAGCGGGGTGCCCAGAATGTCGCGCACCTGTGCACGCGCCATGCCCAGCGTCAGCGCCTGACGCTGCTCTTTGGAGACAAAGTTGCCTTGCACCACCTCGGGCACATAAGGCTTGAGGGTGTCGCTGCTGAAGCCGGACAAACTCCCACAACCCACCAAACTGGCGCACACCAGAAGCATGGCCAAGCGGTTGCCAATCAAGGGAAAAGTCAGGGATGCTGTCATGGTTGAGGGCTGGCCGATATGATCGGGTCATTGTAGCGGCAGCTTCATGCCGACTCCGGTTTTGCCTACCCAGACACCATTGACCATGACCCAAATCGACGAACTGAAAAACAATGGTCTGAAAGCCACACTGCCACGGCTGAAAATCCTCGAGGTGTTTCAAAGCGGGGCGCAACGGCACATGACCGCCGAAGATGTTTTCCGGCACCTGCTGCTTGAGCACACGGACGTTGGTTTGGCCACGGTGTACCGGGTGTTGACCCAGTTTGAGCAAGCTGGCATTCTGAGCCGCAACCATTTCGAAAGCGGCAAAGCGGTCTACGAACTCAACGAAGGCCAACACCATGACCACATGGTTTGTCTGGACTGCGGTCGGGTCGAAGAGTTTTATGACCCGGAAATCGAATCCCGGCAACAAGCGGTCGCCCAAGCCAAAGGTTTCGTGATCGCCGACCATGCCTTGAGCCTGTACGCCCATTGCACGCAAAACCCTTGCCCTCACCGACAGGCCTGAACGGAAGGGCCGCCCTCAATCCATGGCGCGGCGCTGGCGGTCGATGAATTCTTGGTAAGTGTCAATGCCGCGCATCTGCAAAATGGTGTTGCGCACAGCGGCCTCCACCAACACCGCGATGTTGCGGCCCGCCATCACCTGGATCACGACTTTGCGCACGGGGATACCCAGCACGTCCTGCGTCAGGGGCTCTGAAGGCAAGCGTTCGTAATCACGCTCCAGTGTTTCGCGGCGCACCAAGTGAACAATCAGCTTCAGGCGCATCTTGCGGCGCACCGCCGTTTCACCAAAGATGGCGCGGATATCGAGCAAGCCGATGCCGCGCACTTCAAGCAGGTTTTGCAACAAATCGGGGCAGCGCGCCTCGAGGGTGGTCTGGTTGATGCGGTACAAATCAACGGCATCATCGGCCACCAGGCCGTTGCCGCGGGAAATCAGCTCCAGGCCCAATTCACTCTTGCCCAAGCCGGATTCGCCGGTGATCAAAACACCCATACCCAAAATGTCCATGAACACGCCGTGCATGGTGGTGCGGTCCGCGAAGTGCTTGGACAGGTAAGCGCGCAGCACGTCAATGACAAAGGCCGATGACTGGTCGGTCGAGAACATCGGAATCTGGGCCCGCTCGCACATGGAGAGCAGGGCGTCAGGTGCCGTCTGTCCATCGGCCAGCACCAGCACAGGCGGCTCCAGCGTGACGATGCGGGCGATGCGGCGGGCGCAATCTTCGGGCGTGGAGTTGGTCAGGTAGGCCACTTCACGTGGCCCCAGAATTTGAACCCGGTACGGATGGATGTAATTGAGGTACCCCACCAGATCGGCACCCGAGCGGGCTTCACGCACAGCGACTTCATCAAACCGCCGCTCCGAAGCGCCCAGGCCCGCAACCCACTGCCACTTCAGCTTGCTGCGGTGGTCCTCAAACAGGACATCGGCACTGATGACGGTGGGTTTCATCGCAAAAACACCGGCCTTCGCAAACTCAGGCGGTTTGCGCCGATTGCCATTGGGCAATCAGTTGGTGCAAGTCCTCCTGAACAGCACTGCTCTTGATGTTTTCACGCAAGGCGGTGTCGCTCAGCAACTCGGCAATCTCAGACAAAATTTCCAGATGCTTTTGGGTCGCGGCTTCCGGGACCAGTAAGAAAATCAGCAAATTGACGGGTTGCTCATCGGGCGCATCAAAGCCAATCGGCTGTGCCAACTGGAAAACGGCCGCCATGGGGGCTTTCAGGCCTTTGATGCGGCCATGCGGGATGGCCACGCCATGCCCCAAGCCAGTCGAGCCCAACCGCTCACGGGCGAACAGGCTGTCCGTCACCAAGGCACGAGACAGCCCGTGCAGGTTCTCAAAGAGAAGTCCGGCTTCTTCGAATGCACGTTTCTTGCTGGTGGCTTCCACCCCCACAAGAACTTGGGCAACAGGCAATATGGATGAGAGGCGATTCATGGTCGAGGCCGGATTATGCACCCTGCGCAGGGGCCGGCGTCTTTCCGCATTCCCGTGGCCAGCCCAGGCTGATCGCTGCACCTCGGGGTGGCCCCAGGCGAGGCCATCAAAAAGGGCCACTGAAAGTGGCCCCGTTATGAACAAAAAACCAACCCCAGTCACATCATGCGCTTGGGCGCGCTGTGGTGGTGGTCGGTGATGCGGTCTTTGTGTTTGACCACCTGGCGGTCCAATTTATCCACCAATTCATCCACAGCGGCGTACAGATCTTCGTGCGCACTTTCCGCAAACAGGTCACTGCCTTTCACATGGATATTGCATTCAGCGCGTTGGCGCTTTTCTTTCTCTTTTTGTTTTTCGACGGTCAGCAGCACTTTGACATCGACCACCTGATCGAAATGGCGCGTGATGCGGTCAAGCTTCCCCATGACGTACTGACGCAAAGCTGGGGTCACTTCAAGATGGTGCCCGCTGATGGTTAAATTCATAGTCGTCGCCTCCATGGATTCAGGGTAGAAAAAGCCCGCCGAAGCGGGACTCCGAAACCACCTTCTGCGGTGGTTCAGCCCCACTATGCGCCGCGCCCCGTTGAAAAGCAAGGCGCACCAAGGTAAACCCCCAAAGGCCACGGCCATTGCCCTCAAAGGGGCTTTTCAGTGCTATCGTTCGACTTGAACTGCAACCCATTCCCGTGCGCCATCAAGCCGATGCGGCAGGCGCACCGTGCAGGCGCAAGCGCCCTGCCAGCCAGGCACTCAACACGCTGGCCACCACCCCCAACAAACCTGCCGCCCAATACAGCGTGAGTTGTCCCAGGTCATCGCGCCCGATGATGAGTCCTGCCACCAAGGCCGCCAGGCCCATGGCCGCAGACTGCATCGCCGAATTGAGGGTCATGAAGGTGCCGCGCAGACGCGGCTCCACGGCCGAAGAAACCATCGCCATGCCTGGAATCATGCGGCCACTCATCACGGTGAAAAACGAGGTCGATATGGCCAACAGGCCCCACAGCGGCAAGCCCTGAGACAGCGTGGTCGCCATCAAGGGCAGTACCGCCGCCAATGCCAGACGTTGGAACACCCGGACTTTGCCCAAACGATCCGTCAAACGGCCAAAATAACCCGCGCTCAGCAAAGTGACCACGCCGCCGCACAGGTAGACCCAGGGCACCTCGGCGGCCTGCATGCCGGCATTGGACTGCAGGTAAATGGTGATGTAAGGGATGACGGTGAACGAGGCAAACATCATCAAACCCGACACCCCAAAGGCTTTGAGGTGGTTGACCTCGGCCAGCACCTGACGGATACCGCGCCAGACACCCGTGCGCTCCGGGTGGTGCAAATGCGCGTCCAGGCGGGGCAAGGTTTTCCAGGCCCCCAGCGACAGCACACCCACCAACAAGGCAATGCCAAAGAAAGGCGCATGCCAGCTCAGGTGCGCCGCCAGAAACAGGCCCAAAGGCACGCCCGCGACCGTGGACACCGAAAACGAGGTCATCACCACGCTCATGGCTCGCCCCCGGCGCTCAAAGGGCACCACATCGGCCACGATGGTCTGGGACAAAGCCGACAAGACCCCCCCAAACAAACCAGCGGCCACGCGCGCCACCATCAGCCAGACGTAGTCAGGCGCCAAACCACAGGCCATGGTGGCCAAGCCAAACAGCGCATACATCACGAGCAACAAGCGTTTGCGACTGAAGCGATCAATGTACGTCGCCGCCATCAAGCCGGACAAGCCAGCTGACAAGGTGTAGGCCGAGACCAGCAAGCCAAATTGGGCGTTGCTGATGCCGAACAGGGCCGTGAACTGCGGCCCCAGCGGCATCATGATCATGAAATCCAGAATGTGGGTGAACTGGATGCCAGCCAGCGTGAACAGCAGCCAGCGTTCCCGCCGAGGAGTCAGGTGAGGGGTCATGAAACAATGCAATTGAATTGTCTGAATCTAACACCCCGCCGCCCACCCCTGGCCCACCATGCCCATTGACCGTTTGACGCCTGCGCTTGACCTGCCTGGTCAAACCCCCACCCTTGGCCTGGTTCTGATGGGCGGCGGTGCCCGCACCGCCTACCAGGCGGGTGCGCTCCAGGCCATCGGGGATTTGCTGCGCAGGCAAGTCGGCAGTCCCGCCACTTTTCCGTTCCAGATTCTGGCTGGCACATCGGCCGGCGCCTTGAATGCCACCTTTTTGGCCAGCAAAGCCATGGATGGTCTGGCTGGATTGAACGATCTGGCCACTTTCTGGCGTCAGATCCGCACCGAGGCTGTTTACCACCTGCCCCAAACCCCGCTGGACACATTCAGCCGATGGGCCGCTGCTTTGGGTTTGCTGCGCTCGGCCCGGGAACATGCCGCCGCCATGAACAGCTTGGCCTTGGTCAACACCTTGCACCAGGCGATTGCGCTCGAACGCATCGACACCGCCTTGCAAAACGGGGTGTTGCAGGCCCTGGCCGTCACCGCGTCCAGCTATTCCAGCGGCATCCACTGGACTTTTTGCCAAACCCGCGACGGCCAGCCCATTCCCTGGAGTCGCCCTGGTCGGCGCGCCGAGCAGCAACCCATCACCATCGAGCACCTGATGGCGTCCAGCGCCATCCCCTTCATTTTTCCGTCAACCCCGCTGTGGGTGGATGGGGGCATGGAATTTTTCGGAGACGGCTCGATGCGCCAGATTTCACCTTTGTCATCGGCCGTGCACCTCGGGGCAGACCGGATTTTGGCGATCGGCGTGAGCCAACCCCAACGGGCCAGCCCGGTGGCGCCCCACCGAACCACAGGACGCCCCTCGCTGGGCACCATTGCGGGCCACGCCATGGCCAGCGTGTTCCACGACACCCTGGAAGCCGATGTGACGCAAATCAACCGCATCAATCAAGCCCTGCAGATGCTGCCCGACGCTGATCGCGCCGATCTGCCACTGCGGTCGGTCCAGGTGCTGACGCTGCAGCCCAGCGCCTCGCTCGATGCCTTGGCCCAAGACCATGCGCACACGCTGCCCAGACCCATCGTCAGAGTGCTGGAAAGCCTGGGCGCCCTGCGCGGCAGCGGTGCAGCCCTGGCCAGTTATTTGCTGTTTGAGCCAGGCTTCATTGCCGCCTTGATGGCCCTGGGCCAAGCGGACGTGCAAGCACGTGCCGACGAAATCCTGGCATTTCTGAGGCCCGCTGCAGACCATCCGGTGCGATAATCCGCCGATTCATTTTGGAGACACACTGCCGTGGAAACTACCCCGAGTCGGTAGCTTTCGGACGTTCTGAGCATCCCGCCCATCGTTCGAAAGCTGCAAAAACACTTCGCCGCCCCTTTGAACTTTTGGCACCTGGCCATTTTTCGGATTCGCCATGCTCAACATCTTCACCCTCGCCAACGGCCGCCTCTTCCAAGAAGAGATCGAGTCGCTGGAAGAACTCTCCCGTTTCCAGCCGATCTGGGTCGACCTGGAGTCGCCTACGCTGGAAGAAAAGCGCTGGATCAAACAATATTTTGGCCTCTCCATTCCAGAAGACGCGATGGACGAGGACATCGAGGAATCGGCCCGTTTCTACGAAGAAGACAACGGTGAACTGCATATCCGGTCCGACTTTTTGATTGCCGACGAAGACGAGCCCCGCACCGTGCGCTGCGCCTTCATCCTGAACCAGCACAACGCCAACCTGAAAAGCCAGGGCGTGCTGTTTTCCATCCACGACGAAGACGTGCCGGTGTTTCGCCTGCTGCGCATGCGTGCCCGCCGGGCACCTGGCCTGATTGAAGACGCCAAGGAAGTGCTGCTCAAATTGTTCGACGCCGATGCCGAATACTCGGCCGACACGCTGGAAGGCATTTACGACAAGCTGGAAACCGCAGGCAAAAAAGTGCTGTCCGGGGATGTGACCGATGCCATGGCCGGGGAAGTGCTGGGCGCGATTGCCCGGCAAGAGGACTTGAATGGCCGCATCCGTCGCAACGTGATGGACACACGCCGCGCCGTCAGCTTCATGATGCGCTCCAAAATGCTCAATGCCGAACAGTTCGAAGAAGCGCGTCAAATCTTGCGCGACATCGACTCACTCGATTCGCACACGGCTTTTTTGTTCGACAAGATCAACTTCTTGATGGACGCGACGGTCGGTTTCATCAACATCAACCAGAACAAGATCATCAAGATCTTCTCGGTGGCCAGCGTCGCCTTGCTGCCGCCCACCTTGATCGCCAGCCTGTACGGCATGAACTTCCAGTACATGCCCGAGCTGTCGCAAAAGTGGGGCTATCCCTACGCCCTGACCCTGATGATCGCCAGCGCCGTGGTGCCCATGTGGTATTTCCGCCGCCGCGGCTGGCTCAAATGATGTCGGCTCAGCCAGGCTGACGTCCCACCAGCCACTGCGACAAAATGGCCAGGCTGTACCGGCTGGCCACTTCGCGGATGAAGCGGTTGAAGTCGGTGTGCGCCGTGTCATCCGCGCGGTCAGAAATCGTGCGCACCGCCGCAAAGGGAACGGCGTAATCGTGACAGACCTGGGCCACCGCCGCCCCCTCCATCTCCACCGCCAAAGCCGCGGGCCAAGCCTGGCGCAAGGCGTAACTCTCGGCGCCGGTCGACACAAACCGGTCGCCGCTGAGCACCAAGCCCTGATGCACCTCAGGTGCATGCAATTGGAATTCGTCCACGGTGTCGTGCCCCAGATGCCTTTCAGCCTCTTGCAGTACCCGCCGGCTGGCCCCCGCCAGTTGCGCCGACAGATCGGCATGGGCGTCAAAATGGGCGCGGCCATAGAGCGGCACTTCGTGGCGGGGAAACAGGGGCGAGGCGTCCATGTCGTGCTGCACAAAACCAGACGCCACCACCACATCGCCGACCCGCACGTCCGACCCCAAGCCACCGGCCACACCAGTGAACACCAGTGTGTCAACCCGAAAGCGTTCCAACAAAACCGTGGCCGTGGTGGCCGCAGCCACTTTGCCAATGCGCGACAACACGACCACCACCGCATGCCCATGCCAATGGCCCAGCCAAAAGTCACGCCCTGCCACCGAAACGCGTTGCTCATCCGGCATGTGGGCCAGCACTGCCGCCAACTCTTCGTGCAGGGCACTCATGATGCCGATCACCGCCATGTCCAACCCTTTAAAACATAAAAAAGCGGCCACCAGGGCCGCCTTGAAGTGTATCGGTCAGTTGGCCCGATAACGGCCACGCCGCAGCATCAGATTTTGTTGCGCAGCTCGCGGCGCAAAATTTTGCCCACCGGGGTTTTCGGCAGTTCGGTGCGGAACTCGATCACGCGGGGCTGCTTGTAAGCGGTCATGTTCTCGCGGCAGTAGGCCATGATTTGCGCCTCGGTCAGCGCCGGGTCTTTTTTGACCACGACCAACTTCACCGCCTCGCCGGTTTTTTCATCGGGCACGCCAATCGCGGCACACTCCAGCACGCCAGGGCAAGCCGAAACCACCTCTTCCACTTCGTTGGGATACACATTAAAGCCACTGACCAGGATCATGTCCTTTTTGCGGTCCACGATCTTGAAGAAGCCACGCGCATCCATGGTGCCGATATCGCCCGACTTGAAATACCCGTCAGCAGTCATGACCTTGGCGGTTTCATCGGGACGCTGCCAGTATCCGGCCATGACCTGAGGGCCCTTGATGGCAATTTCGCCAGGCATACCAGGCTCGGTCACATCGTTGCCATCGTCATCCAGCAGTTTCATCCAGGTGCCAGGAATCGGCACACCAATGGTGCCTGTGAATTCGGTGCTGGTGGTCGGATTGCAACTGGCCGAAGGACTGGTTTCGGACAAGCCATAGCCTTCACAGATGGGGCAGCCAGTTTTCTCCAGCCAAAGCTTGGCCACCGTGGGCGTCACCGCCATACCGCCACCCAACGACACCCGAAGATTGGACCAGTTGACGGTGTTGAAATCCGGGTGGTTGGCCAGGCCATTGAACAAGGTGTTCACCGCCGGGAAACTGTGGAACGTGTGTTTGGACAACTCCTTGAGCACCGCAGGCAAATCGCGCGGGTTGGGTATCAGGATGGTTTTGCCGCCTGTGCGCATGGCCAGCATCATGTTCACCGTGAAAGCGAAAATGTGGTACAGCGGCAAGGCACACACTGCGGTGGGCTGCTGGCCCGCCGGAATGCGCTGCATGACCGGAGCGTTCCAGGCCTCGGATTGCAGGACATTGGCAATCAGGTTACGGTGCAGCAGCACCGCGCCTTTGGACACGCCAGTGGTCCCACCGGTGTACTGCAGCACGGCGATGTCGTCTGGGCCCAACTCGGGCCGAAGGTAAGCCAACTGCCGTCCTTTGGACAAGGCGTCATTGAACCTGACCGCCTGGGGCAGATGGAACTCGGGCACCAACTTCTTGACTTTGCGCACCACGTAATTGACCAAGCTGCCCTTGAGCAAGCCCAGACGGTCACCCATGGACGCCAACACCACGTGCTGCACCACCGTTTGGGCGATGCACTTCTCCAGCGTGGCGGCAAAGTTTTCGATGATCACGATCGCCTTGGCACCCGAATCCTTGAGCTGGTGTTCCAGTTCACGCGCGGTGTAGAGCGGGTTGACGTTGACGACCACAAAACCTGCTCGCAAGATGGCTGCCACAACCACCGGGTATTGCGGCACATTGGGCATCATGACCGCGATGCGATCGCCTTTGTTCAACCCCAAAGATTGCAGGTACGCAGCCATGGCCAGGCTTTCCTGGTCGGTCTGGGCATAGCTGATATCTTTGCCCATGTAGCTGTAGGCACAGCGGTCTGCATAGTTGGAAAAACTCTCTTCGAGCAACGCCACCAAGGAGCTGTACCGCGAGGCGTCGATGTCGGCCGGGACGCCTTCGGGGTAACTCTTGAGCCAAATGGGATTCGGATTCATGTGGGGTTCTCCTGCGTGTCAGTCTATCGCATCAACGACGGGAAACTGACGCAAAACTGACTTTTCAAAATACTGGGTTTCCCGTAGATTCAGGCCTTCAAGGCCACCAACACCTCATCTAGCATCTTCTTGGCGTCACCAAACAGCATGCGGTTGTTGTCCTTGTAAAACAGCGGGTTGTCCACGCCAGCATAGCCGCTGGCCATGGACCGTTTCATGACGATGCTGGTGCGGGCCTTCCAGACTTCGAGCACCGGCATGCCGGCAATCGGGCTGGTCGGGTCGTCTTGTGCCGCCGGGTTAACAATGTCGTTGGCACCAATCACCATGGCCACGTCGGCGTCCGGGAAATCGTCGTTGATCTCGTCCATCTCCATCACGATGTCGTAAGGCACCCGGGCCTCGGCCAGCAACACGTTCATGTGGCCCGGCATGCGACCCGCCACGGGGTGGATACCAAAGCGCACATTGACGCCCCTGTCGCGCAGCGTTTTGGTGATTTCGTTGACTGTGTGCTGGGCCTGCGCCACCGCCATGCCGTAGCCCGGCACGATGATCACACTCTTGGCATCGCGCAGCAACTCAGCGGTTTCGGTGGCGCTCACGGGCACCACTTCGCCTTGCGGCTCGGCTGCTGCGCCATCGGCCTTGGGCGCTGGCTTGCCTGCGCCGCTGCCAAAGCCCCCAGCAATCACGCTGATGAAGTTGCGGTTCATCGCATTGCACATGATGTAGGACAGGATGGCACCCGACGAGCCCACCAGTGCACCGGTCACGATCAACAGATCGTTGCTGAGCATGAAGCCCGTGGCCGCTGCGGCCCAGCCGGAATAACTGTTGAGCATGGACACCACCACCGGCATGTCGGCACCGCCAATGGCCATGACCATGTGGATACCGAAAAGCAATGCAATCAGGGTCATGACGATCAGCGGTGTCATGCCTTCGGACACGCTGCTGGCGTGGACGAACTCGCGGCCAAACCAGATCACGATCAGCAGACCCAACAGGTTGAGCCAATGGCGCCCAGGCAACAGCAACGGCTTGCCGCCGATCTTGCCATTGAGCTTGCCAAAGGCGATGAGTGAGCCGGAGAAGGTGACCGCACCGATCAGGATGCCCAGGTAGATTTCCACTTCGTGGATGGCTTTCTCGGCACCTTGGTACTGGATCGAGGTGTCCACATAGCTGGCAAAACCCACCAGGCAGGCGGCCAGGCCCACCAGGCTGTGCATCAGCGCCACCAGTTCGGGCATCTGGGTCATCTTGACCGTTTTGGCAGCATAAAGACCTGCGCTGCCACCGATCAGCAGGGCACCCACGATCCAGGGGATGCCCGCAGCGGCAACGCGTGGGCCAAAGATGGTGGCGAGCACCGCCAGCGCCATGCCGATGATGCCGTAGAGGTTGCCGCGACGCGACGATTCCGGGTTGGACAAGCCACCCAGGCTGAGGATGAAGAGGATGGCGGCGCCGAGGTAGGCGGCTGTGGCCAGGCTGGAGGACATGGGCGTCTCTTTTCTTGAATCGGTTGGAAGCAGCGCGAAAGCGCTGCCCCCAAAACAGTTTATTTGCGGAACATGGCCAACATGCGGCGGGTGACGGCAAAGCCACCGAACATGTTGATGGCGGTCAGCACAATGCCGGCAAAGGCCAGCCACTGAATGAGCTGATCGGGCCGGCCGTTGCTGCCGGCCTCAGGCGGCAAGATCTGCACCAATGCCCCGATCACGATGATGCTGGAGATGGCGTTGGTCACGCTCATCAGCGGGGTGTGCAGCGCGGGCGTCACATTCCACACCACCATGTAGCCGATGAAGCAGGCCAGCACAAACACCGTGAAGTGGCCCAGAAAAGCGGCCGGCGCGTACGTGCCGATGGCCCAGAAAGCCAAGGCCCCCAGACCAAAAACCACCGCCAGCGTCTTGACAGGCATCGGGCCGCTGCTGCCGTGGCCGTGGCCACTTTTTTTCTCGGCCACCGCCGTTGTGGGCTTGGGCGCAGGTTTGGGTGCCGCAACCAGCGGGGGCGCAGGCCAGGTGATTTCACCGTCCTTGATGACGGTCAGACCACGGATGGCGTCGTCTTGCATGTTGACGTTGATGATGCCGTCCTTGGTTTTGCACAACTCTTCGGTCAAGCGAAACAGGTTGGTGCCATACAAAGTGGACGACTGTCGCGCCATGCGCGAAGCCAAGTCGGTGTAGCCGACGATGGTCACGCCGTGCTGGACGACCGCCTTGCCGGGTTCGGTCAATTCGCAGTTGCCGCCTTGTTCGGCCGCCATGTCAACGATGACACTGCCCGGCTTCATGCTCTTCACCATTTCGGCGGTGATCAGCTTGGGCGCCGGTTTGCCCGGGATCAGCGCGGTGGTGATGATGATGTCGACCTCGCGCGCCTGCTTGGCGTACATCTCGCGTTGGGCCTGCTGAAAACCCTCGCTCATGACCTTGGCATAACCGCCACCGCCCGAGCCTTCTTCCTCGTAGTCCACCTTGACGAACTCACCGCCGAGCGAAACCACCTGGTCAGCCACTTCGGCACGGGTGTCGTTGGCACGCACAATGGCGCCCAGGCTCGCGGCCGCGCCGATCGCGGCCAGACCCGCCACACCGGCACCCGCGATGAACACCTTGGCCGGGGGCACCTTGCCTGCGGCGGTGATCTGACCGTTGAAGAAACGACCAAATGCGTTGGCCGCCTCGACCACCGCACGGTAGCCGCTGACACCGGCCATAGAGGTCAGCGCATCCATCTTCTGCGCGCGGCTGAGCGTGCGCGGCAGCGCGTCGATCGACAACGCGGTGACCTTCTTGGCCGCCAATTGCTGCATCAATTCGGGGTTTTGGGCCGGCCACAAAAAGCCGATCACGGTCTGGCCTGCGTGCATCTGCGCCACTTCGTCCGGCGTGGGGGCACGCACCTTGAAGACGATGTCGCTGCCGCTCCACAGTTCAGCGGCACTGGCCGCAATGCTGGCACCGGCTTCGACATACGCGTCGTCAGACAGGTCGGCCAACACGCCAGCACCCTGTTCCACCACCACGTCAAAGCCCAGCTTGACGAGTTTGGTCACCACATCGGGCACGGTGGCCACCCGTTTTTCGCCGGGGAAAATCTCTCGCGGCACGCCTATGCGCATGGTGTATCTCCTGGAAAAATATGAAATTCTTGGGCCCACGCTGCTATTGCGCAAGTCAATCGTTCAATATATACCGAAACTTACAACGCCCCGAACCAGCCAGCCTCGGGCATACCCTGATACCACCGAACAGATAATCATCCCATGGACACACGCTGGAAACCCAATGTCACCGTGGCCGCCATCATTGAAAAAAATGGCCGCTATTTGTTGATCGAAGAACACACGCAAGAGGGCTTGCGCCTGAACAACCCGGCGGGACACCTGGACCCGGGTGAATCACCCGCCGAGGGCTGCGCCCGCGAAGCACTGGAAGAAACCGCACACCCCTTCACCCCCACAGCGCTCGTCGGCATCTACCTGTCGCGCTTTCAGCGCCCCACAACAGGAGAAGACATCACGTATCTGCGGATGGCGTTTTGCGGCGACATCGGGGAATGGCAGCCCCACCTGAGCCTGGATGAAGGCATCGTCCGCACGCTGTGGATGACGCCCGAGGAAGTGCGCGCCAGTGCAGATCGCCACCGCAGCCCGCTCGTCTTGCAATGCATTGAAGACCACCTGGCAGGCCAGCGCTTTGCACTGAGTGTGATCCATACCGACCCGGCCGTGACCGATTTGCCCCCGCTGCACCCCTGATCTATCGGGGGCTTTTTCAGACAGCGCTCATGGCAAAGGCACTTTTTGACCGGCGGCCACCAGGTCCAGCTGCGCTTGTTCAGCAAACACCTTGGACACATAGCCACCGTCTTCGGACAAGGCGTAGCCTCCCAGGTAAAACTTCAGCCCCTCTTCCAGAGAGCCTCCGCGCAGCTTGACGGCATCCGACAACACCGCTGCGCCAACGCGCAAATTGGCAATCGGGTCAAAAGCCGCCAGGCGGCCACCAAATGCCTGGTAGCGTTTTTCGTGAATTTCGGTCATCACCTGCATCAGGCCCTGGGCCCCTGCCTGGCTTTGGACATAGGGGTGAAAGTTGGACTCAATGGCCATCACGGCCAAAATGAAATGCGGCGCCAACTTGGTCTTTTTGGACAACACATGCGCCTCGGCCACCAAGGCGGCCAACGGCTCGGGTGCCACTTTGTATTTGCGACCCAGCCACTCGGCCACCGCAGCCTGAGAACGGGGCAGATCCTGCAAATTCATGGCCGTGGCACGCTCAGCCGTGTTTTCGGGCAGCCAGGAAAGCAAGACCTGCCGCTCACGCAGCCAATTGAAAACAGCCCCTTCTGCGCTGTGCAACCAACCCGGGTTCAGCCACAAAGCCATGACCAGACTGGCCGCAGTCAAGCCCACCATGGCCAGACCACTGTGAGTGATGATGAACAGCCCCTGCGCGACATCGCGCAACAGCGTTCGAAAGTGGGGGCACCAAGTGCAGGCGGGCTTCATGAATTTTTGAACAATTTGGCATTATAAATTCACTCCCCCTGGCTGACAGTACCGACAGCACAGACAGTCACGGGATAATTGCGACATGTCCAAACTCCCTCGCGTGGTCGTCGGCTTGTCCGGCGGCGTTGATTCCGCTGTCACCGCCTATTTGCTCAAGCAGCAAGGCCATGACGTCATTGGCATTTTCATGAAAAATTGGGAAGACGACGATGACAGCGCGTACTGTTCTTCCAACGTCGATTTTGTCGATGCGGCGGCCGTGGCCGATGTGCTGGGCATTGAAATTGAGCACGTCAATTTTGCCGCCGATTACAAAGACCGCGTTTTTTCGGAGTTTTTGCGCGAATACCAGGCCGGGCGCACACCCAACCCCGACATCCTGTGCAATGCCGAAATCAAGTTCAAGTCGTTTCTGGACCACGCCATGCGGCTGGGGGCCGAAAAAATCGCCACCGGGCATTACGCACGCGTGCGCCTGAATGCACAGACAGGCCGGCACGAACTGCTCAAGGGCCTGGACCCCAGCAAAGACCAAAGCTATTTTCTGCACCGCCTGAACCAGGCACAGCTGTCCAAGACGCTGTTTCCCGTGGGGGAATTACACAAGTCCGAAGTGCGTCGCATGGCCGAAGAGATCGGTTTGCCCAATGCCAAGAAAAAAGACTCTACCGGCATCTGCTTCATTGGCGAGCGGCCCTTCCGTGATTTCTTGAACCGCTACATTTCCAAAGAACCTGGCCCGATCAAGGACCCCACAGGCCGCACCATCGGGCAGCATGTGGGCTTGAGTTTTTATACCCTGGGCCAGCGTCAAGGTCTGGGCATTGGCGGCATCAAGGCCAAAGGGGCCCAGCGTGGCGGAGGCGAACACACGCCCTGGTTTGTGGCCCGCAAAGACATGGAAAAAAACACCCTCTGGGTGGTGCAGGGGCACGACCATCCCTGGCTGCAATCGCCCCAATTGCAAGCCACCGACGTGAGCTGGTGCGCAGGCACCGCGCCTGAACCCGGCCACTACACCGCCAAAACCCGCTACCGCCAGGCCGATGCGCCCTGCAGCCTGCACAACCTGGGCCTGCCCGATGGGCAAGCGGGTTTTGAGTTGCGTTTCAGTGAGCACCAGTGGGCCGTCACGCCCGGACAAAGCGCCGTGGTCTATGACGGCGACGTGTGCCTGGGCGGTGGCGTGATCCATTCGGCGCCCACGCTTTCAATGGCCTGAAGCCCCTAAAGCCTCTGCAGCGGCTTTATTCGCCCCCCAAACCCAAGCGGTTGGGCTGCCTTTTTTCGACCGCAAAGCGCAACAGCGCCGCCGTGCGAAAAATACCGTGTGCGAACTTGCCATAGGGCAAAGTTAAAAACAAGGCCATCACCGTCCCCAGATGGATGGCCAGCAGCAACGGCATGGCCGCTGTGCCTCCCAGCAACCACAGCAACAAGCCACTCAGGCTGGTCACGGCCAGCAAGGCAATGAAGCCCAGATCCATCGGTTTTTGCGCCGGGTCACCATGATCGGGATGGCGCCTGATGTTCAGCCAAGCCAGACCGACCGCGCCGCACAGCAAGCTCACACCGCCCACCACGCCCAACAATTTGGGCACGCTGGGCAAGGCGTAGGGGGCCGGCCATCCGAACACATAGTGGTAGACCGTGGCCACACTGGTGGCCGCAAAACACAGCATGAACCCGTAAAACGTCAGATGATGGAACCGCCTGCGGGCATGCGTCCAGGCATCGTCTTCGTTGTGACAACCTTCGCCGTGCCCGCCATCCAGGTATTTCAAACGCAAAGCCGCATGGGCCGCTTCAGCGGACGCCGTGGCACCCAAAGCAGCGCCACTGGTGGCGGGGGTCACATCGCGCCAAAAGCGCCGCACGCCCAGGCCCAAAGCCAACACCGCAAAAATAAAAATGGGGGCAAACAAGCCGACCATCAACTGGTGCGGGAACACCGCATAAAAACCACCCGCCACGTGAACGTCCCACAGCGTGCCTTGTCTGTGCATGGCCAGCGCCAAAAACAGGCCCAAGCCCGCCGCCAGAGCCAACGCCATCGTCAAGCCGTTGCGCTGGTAAAGCTGGCCCAAGCCCCTTGGCCAGGCGTAGTCGGCATAGGTTTGTCCACGCACCTGCGCCATGGCTTTGGGCACATTGATGGCAAATTCATGTGGCGGCGCATATTGGCAGGCATGCAGGCAGGCACCGCAGTTGTGGCACAGGTTGGCCATGTAATGGATGTCGGCCTTGCCGAACTCCAGACGCCGCGTCATCGCCGGGAAAACCGCACAAAAACCCTCGCAATAACGGCAGCCATTGCAAATGTGCATCTGGCGGTCCACTTCGGTCTCGGCCACCGTCAGCGCGCCCTGTGCCAACGCGCGGGCCTGTTGCGCCAAGGCATCAAGCGTTTGCATGGGCCACTCCCTGTTTCAGTGCTGCGCGCGCCGCTTGCTCTCCCGCAATGCGCCCAAAGGCCGTCCCGATGGTCATGCCCACGCCGGCGGTATAGCCCTTGCCGAGCACATTGCCCGCCATCATTTCGCCCGCCACAAACAAGTTGGGACTGGGCACCTTGTTGAAATGCACGGCTGCGGTGTCATCGGTTTTCAATCCCAAGTAGGTGAACGTCACACCGGGGCGCACCGCATACGCATAAAACGGTGCCGTATCGATGGGGCGAGCCCAATGCGTCTTGGCTGGACTGAGCCCCTCGGTGTGGCAATCATCCAGGGCCGTGTGGTCGAACGTGCCGACACGACAAGCCTGGTTGTAATCGTTCATGCTTTGCATGAAAACGTGCTCGTCCAAGCCCAACTTGCGGGCCAGCTCGGGCAGGCTGTTCGCCTGCGTCCCTTCAAACACAGGCGGCATGAAGCGCCCGACCGCTTTGGCATCGATGATGGAATACGCCACCTGTCCGGGTTGCTGCGCCACCAAACGGCCCCAGATGGCATAGCGTTTGGGCCAGAAGTCTTCCCCCTCATCGTCAAAGCGACGCGCGTCACGGTTGACCACGACCCCCAACGACACGCAATCAATGCGCGTGCAAATGCCGCCGTCGTAAAGAGGTGCCCGCGCATCGATCGCCACCATGTGGGCCTGGGTCGCGTCACCGATGCGGTCTGCACCCTGCGCCAGCAGGTGTTTGAGCAACACCCCTTGGTTGTAACGTGTGCCACGGATCAAGAACTGGTCGGCGGGGTATTCCCCGCGCTCGTTTTGTCCCCAGGCTTCGCGCAGCCATGCACGGTTGGACTCAAAGCCCCCCGCAGCCAGCACACAAGCACCGGCCTCAATGCGCTCACGGCGAACCGAACCGTCTGGCAATTTGTGCATGACCGAGGCGGCCACAAACCGCCCGGCATCCAGCTCGATCTGATCAACCTCGGCGTTGTAATCGACCTGAACCCCCAAGCTTTCGGCACTTCTGTAATAGGCGTTCACGAGGGCCTTGCCACCGCCCATGAAAAACGCATTGGTGCGGGCCGTATGCAAAGCCCCCGACAAGGAAGGTTGAAAACGCACGCCATGCTTGACCATCCAGGGCCTGCAGGTCGCCGAATGCCGGATCACCAGGCGCGCCAGGTGCTCATTGGTCAGCCCCCCGGTCACTTTGAGCAGGTCTTGCCAAAACTCTTCTTCAGAGTAAGCATCCACCAACACATCCTGCGGCGCATCGTGCATGCAGCGCAGGTTGCGGGTGTGCGCCGAATTGCCGCCCCGCCAGGCACGCGGCGCCGATTCAAGCACCCGCACCGTGGCGCCGGCCTCCCGGGCCATCAAGGCCGAGCAAAGGGCGGCATTGCCGCCACCGATCACCAAAACATCGACCACCATGGTTTCCATACCCTGTTTATGACACGGCGTCGACTGTATCGGAAACCTGAAATTTCGACAGCACACCCGACCAACGCGCCAGCTCTCCCATGACATGCTGGCGCAGCTCTTCGGGCGTACTGGTCTGAACTTGGGCACCGTCTTGCGACATCCGGTTCACGATGTCAGCATCACCCAACACGCGGTTGAGCGCCGCATTCAGTTGCGCGATGATGGCATCCGGCGTCTGGGCTGGGGCAAACAAACCGTACCACTGCGTCAAGTCCAGCTCGTTCAGTCCCAATTCACTGAACGTGGGCACATCCGGCCAAGCCTTCAATCGGCTCACCCCTGCCACCGCCAAGGGCCTGAGCTTGCCCGTCTTGAGGTAAGGCAGGGCACTGAACAAACTGGGAAACATCCATTGCGTCTGCCCACGCACAATGGAATTGATGGCCGGTGCCGCGCCGGCATGCGTCACCCCTTCGACGACGACCCCATGCCGATTCAGGAAAATTTCAGCCGCCAGATGAGGCACCGTCCCCTCTCCCGCCGAGGCATACGTCATGGTCTGGGAATGCGTTCGAATGGCATCGATCAGCTCATGAATGGACCGGACGGAGAGTTGGGCATTCACCACCAACAGGCTCGGGGAATAGCCAATCAGGCCCACCGGACGAAAATCATTCAGCGGGGAATAGCGCACCTCTTGCATGACGGGATTGATGCCATGCGTTGCAATGTAGCCAAACATCAAAGTGTGCCCATCCGGCCGTGCGGCCGCGACGAATTCGGCGGCGACACTGCCATTGGCCCCGGCCCGGTTGTCGACTTGGACGGACTGCCCCAGCTCAGGCCCCAATTTGCGGGTCAGAATGCGCGCCATCGTGTCGTTGCCGCCACCCGCACTGGTGGGCACGATGATGGTGATTTCCTCGCTCGGATAAGCCGTTGTGTTTGCGCTCAACGCAGCCTTGGCATCGGATGAAAACACATACTCCGGCAGGTGCAATTCGCCCTGCATGATTTTTCGCACCGTGCGCACCAAAGCCGCCTTTTGCACCACGGCATCCACACCTTCCCCCAACAACGCCACATCCAGCTCGATCTGCCCCTGGGGATGCACCACCGCAAGTACATGTCGCCCGGATGTCCTTGCACCACCCGAGGCGACGGTGCCTGGCAGCGCAAAAGCGGTACCCACACCAATGGCCCCCGTCACGGCATGGGAGACATGGCATCGATGCGGGGTGAAATACCTGGACACAATGCTGTCGGCGTCGTCCCCTGGGCTGACCAGCACGGGTTTTGGCACGACGCTTCCAGAGACATCGCCCAAGCCCATGCGCAGACCGGCCTCCAGCCGCATGGCCTCCAGTTTCGCCAGCATCTCACTGTTGGCATCCAGCTCTGCGGGTCGCTCCCGTCCCGTCAAGCCCAGGTCTTGGGCGCGCACAATCATCAAAGGCATGGCGGCGTCAATGCACGTCACCTCGACACCGTTGATCTGCTCCATGCGCTGCCCGGTTGGAAACAGCTTCCCGGTCACGGCTCCCCAGGCGTCCAGAAAATTCAACAAAACAGGTGCGGCCGTCCCTGCGACGCCATCGATTCGAGCGGACCCTTCGTAAGTCACCCGCCCCCCTGGCGTTTGAACCGTCGCATCGATCTTGGCGCCGGTGTTGACGTTGTGGATGCGCACGGTCGTTGTGCCCACTTGCGCTTCAATCAAACCCTGTTCAATGGCAAAGGGCGCCACACCCGACAGCATGTTGCCGCAATTGGGGCGTGTATCCACCGATTGGTGGCCGACCCCCACCTGGGCAAACAAATAGTCCAAATCACAATCGGGCAAGGTCGAGCGCGAGACGATCGCCACCTTGCTGTTGAGCGTGCTGTTGCCCCCCAACCCGTCCAGCTGCAAAGGATCTGACGCGCCAATGGCGCCAATCAGCGCCTGATCGCGCAGAGCAGGATCCGAAGGCAACCACTCCTTGAGGAAGAAGGGCCCACGCGATGTCCCTGCGCGCATCAGCACGCAAGGGATTTTTCGATTCACAGTGGACATGTCAGTCGGCCTGCAATTTGGCGCGCTGCACCACTTGGCGCCACTTGACCAAATCCTTGCGCACCATGTCCCCCAGTTGCTCCGGCGTACTGGTTTCAACATCGGCCCCATGCCCTTCAATGCGCTTGATGATTTCCTTGTCATCGAGCACCTTGTTCAGCGCCTGATTCAGCTTGACAACGACCTCTTTCGGCGTTTTGGCTGGTGCAAAAATCGCGTACCACTGGTCCACCTCGACACCGTCCACGCCCATTTCTTTCAACGTCGGCACATCTGGCAGCAGCGCCGAACGTTTATTGCCGGCGATGGCCAGTGCTTGCAAGCGCCCCGCCTTTACAAAAGGTGTCCCCGTGAACAAACTGGGAAACATGACGTGTGTTTGCCCGCCAATGGTGTCATTGACTGCGGGTGCAGAACCTTTGTAAGGCACATGCAGCAAGCTTGTTTGCGTCGACAGCTTGAACAATTCAGCCGCAAAGTGGGGGGCCGTGCCATTGCCTGCGGATGCGACGCTGAACTGGTCCGGCTTGTCCTTCAAAACCCGGACCAAATCCTTCACATCCTTGACCTTCATCGCGGGATTGACCACCATGAGCGTGGGCGAATACCCGACCAATCCGACAGGTTCAAAATCCTTCACGGGGTCGTAACGCAGCTTTTGCAAAGCCGGGTTCATGGCGTGAGTCGCGATGTACCCGAACATGAGGGTGTTGCCATCGGGCGCCGCTTTGGCCACAAACTCAGCCGCCAACGCACCGTTCGCGCCAGCCTTGTTGTCCACGATCACGGACCGATTGAGCAGCACCCCCAATTTTTGCCCAATGGTTCTGGCCATCGCGTCATTGCCACCGCCAGCGGCCGTCGGCACCACGATGACCAGTGGTTTTTCCGATTGCGCCACAGTCCAGCTGCAGGTCGCCACCAAGGCCAGTCCGGCCACCCATTTCACATTCAATTTCATACCAAACCTTTCAATGCGCTGTGCTTGTTTTCAAAGTCGGCGAATGGTGCAGGAAATTTCGTTTTTGTTGAATTGCAATTTTTAATATCATTGATGCATGAGACACATCAATTTCGATTTACAACAACTTCAAGCCTTCATTGCGGTCGCCGAACGCGGCAGCTTCCGGGCGGCCGCCGAGCACATCCATCTGTCGCCGCCCGCGCTCAGTCGACGCATCGAAAAATTGGAGTCCATCATTGGCACGCGACTGTTCAACCGCACCACGCGCGAAGTCGAATTGACCAGCATTGGCCGCATCTTTCTCGACAGAGCGCGCGCGGCGATTGATGATCTGGAATCTGCCATCTTGGGTATTTCGGACATCGCAGCCACACGCAGCGGACGCGTCACGGTGGCGTGTGTTCCCTCTGCTGCTTTGTATTTTTTGCCCCATGTCATCAGCAGCTTTTCTGTCAAATACCCCTCCATCCGAATCCGGGTCATTGACGAATCCATGAACCAGACCCTGCAAAGTGTGTTGACGGGTGAATCTGACTTTGGCATCGGATTCATGAACACCTTGATGCCGGAAATCACTTTCGAAGGCATTCACAACGATCCGTTTGTCGTCGCCATGCGACGCGATCACGCGTTGGCCCGCCGCAAAAGCGTCACGTGGTCGCAAATTGAAAACGAGCGGCTGATTTCTGTTGCACGCAGCAGCGGCAATCGCCAATTGCTGGACGATGTCATGAGCAAGGTCGGTTTGATTCCCAACTATGCTTTCGAAGTCAGCCACATCGGCACCCTGCTGGGCATGGTGGAGGCCGGGCTGGGCATCGCCGCCGTCCCGCGCACGGCACTGCCCACCAATCACCCCGTCGTCATTGGCCTGCCTTTGAAAAACCCCACCATTTCGCGCAGCTTGGGCTTATTGAAAAAACAAGGCACCACCTTGCGTCCGGCCGCGGCCATGTTTCACGACCATTTGTTTGAGGCACTGAGGAAACGCAAAATCAGTGGCCTTTAGCCCAAGGCATCAGTCCGGCTTGATGCCTGCACGTTTCACGATATCGCTCCAGATGCGTTGCTCGTTCTTGATGAACGCTGCGTACTCACCCGAAGGACCACCGCCACGCACCGCGTTGTCCGTGGCAAAACGTTCGGTCACGGCACTCGATTTGAGCGCCTTGAGCGACTCTTCCTGCAAGCGCTTGACGATCTCGGGGGGCGTGCCTGCAGGCACATGGATGCCATACCACTGCGATGTTTCAAACTCTTTGAAACCCAACTCGGCCACGGTGGGCACATCCGGCATGGCCGCGATGCGCTGTTGTGTCCCCACCGCGATCGGGCGCAATTTGCCACTGCGAATGTGCGCGCCCAACGCCGGCATGCCTGCAGAGGACGCCTGCGTGCGCCCAGCCAACAGATCGGTCAACTGCGGCCCTGTCCCACGGTAAGGGATGTGCGTGATGTACATGCCTGTGACCAGCTTCAGGTATTCCATGGCCAAATGACCCGCACTGGCGTTGCCGGCCGAACCATAGTTCAACTGGCCAGGATGGGCCTTGGCGTAATCCACAAATTCCTTGAAGTTTTTGGCCGGGACGTCGGGATGGATCACAAACACATTGGGCACCTTGGCCAACAAAGTCACCGGCACAAAATCTTTGTCCACGTCGTAGGGCTGGCTTTTCAACATGTAGGGGTTCACCGCCAGCGTCCCCACGTGGGTCAGGATGATGGTGTGTCCATCGGGGGCCGCTTTGGCCACATCCTGCATGGCGGTCACACCCGCCCCGCCGGGCTTGTTCTCCACATAAACACTCTGCCCCAATTGCTTGGTCAATTCGGCGGCCACAGAGCGAGCCACGATTTCACTGGTTCCGCCGGGCGCAAAGGGCACCACAAAACGGATGGCCTTGCTTGGCCACGGTGCAGACTGGGCCTGCGCCACAACAGGCCATGCACACAACCCGGCAGCCGACAGGCATGCGCCGAGCCACAAACGGCGAGAGTGATGGATCATGGGTGTCTCCTGTACCTATTGAAAACCTTCAATATGCCAGAGGATGCGCCCCGTCAAAATTGGTATTTACGCAGGCCCCCATCCACAGGAATCACCGCCCCCGTGATGTAACTGGCCAGGGGCGATGCCAGAAAAGTAACCAAATGAGCCATGTCTTCGGGCTCGCCGTAACGGCCCATCGGGATTTCGTTTTCGCACTGCCATTGGCGGTATTCGGGTGTGTAGTTGCGAAAAATCTGCTCGGAATGGATGCGTCCTGGCGGGACACAGTTCACCGTCACACCGTGTTGCCCCACCATCCTGGACAAGCCCTTGGCCCAACTGTGCATGCCCGCCTTGGCGCAAAACGCGCCATTGGTGTGCTCGGGTTCGCTCTTGCCCGTGATGTTGATGATGCGCCCCCACTGCCGCGCAATCATCTGGTCAATCAAGGCATCGGCCACCTGCCGGGGTCGATGGAAATTCAAGGTGATGGCCTCTTGCCAGGCCTCTTCGCTCACATGCAGCTCCTTGAAACTGCGCGAGCCCCCTGCGTTGTTGACCAGGATATCGACATGCCCCAACCCCGCCAGTGCGGCAGCGGCTATTTTTTGGGCCGCATCGTCCTCATACAAATCCGCCTCGATCACCAACGGCTGGAAACCGCCCGCCGCGACGATTTCTTCTGACAGTGCCATGAGCTTGTCGACACGCCGCGCCGATATGGCGACATGCACACCTTCCGCAGCCAGTGCTTTGGCAATCCCTCTTCCGATACCCGCACTGGCACCAGTCACCAATGCCGTTTTTCCTTTGAGTTGCAGATCCATGTCTGTCCTTTTGATGAGCCGCCACACGGCGTGAAAAATCTCTCATTTCAGCTTAGCACAGCACCCACATCACCAAGAAGAGGGGAGGGCCTGAAGCGGCCTCAGCTGTTCCTGTTGATCCGCGCGTGAATCCGCTGCACGGTCCGCCACACCCCCCACAACACCAGTGGAATCGACAGGCCCGCCGTCATTTCGGGGTGCAGAGGCAGGCCCAGTTTATTCAGCGCCTTGGCGCCATAAAGCACCAGACTGACCACGTAGTAGCTGATGGCCGCGATCGATAGCCCCTCCACCGTGGACTGGAGTTTGAGCTGCATGTCCTGCCCACGGGTGAGTTTTTCCAGCAACAACTGGTTTTGTGCTTCGGTGGCAATGTCCACCCGTGTGCGCAGCAAGGCACTGGTGCGTGACACGCGCTCTGACAAAGACGCCAGCCGTTGCGCCGTGGCCGCCACCGTGGCCATGGCAGGCGACAAGCGGCGTTGCATGAACTCACCCACCGTCTGGGTTCCGGTCATGGGGCGTTCACGCAATTCGGCAATGCGTTGGCTGACCAAGGTGTCGTAGGCGCGTGTGGCCGAAAACCGGTAACCGTGCTCGGCGGTGGCCCGCTCGATGCGCGCGGCCAAGGACACCAGCACATCCAGCAAAGCCTGGTCACTGTCCTCCTTGCGCTCCAGCCTGGCCGTGATGTCCGCCAGTTGGGCCTCGGCATCGGACAGCACCGGCGACAAGGCCTTGGCCACAGGCAAGCCCCGCAAAGCCATCAAGCGGTAAGTTTCCAGCTCCAGCAAACGCTGCGAGATGCGCCCGGCACGGGCCTCGCTGGTCTCCTCAGGGGCCAACACCAGCATGCGCTCAAAGCCATCAGCGCCCAGCCTGAAGTGGGTCAACACGCAAGAGTGCGGCAGACCTTCCGTGGTGTTGCCCATGCGCGACCCCACCACCGCCCCCTCGCCCAACCACGCTTGCGCTTGCGCGATGGTATGGGGCGCATCCACAGGGGCCGCCAGCATCCCCAAATGGATAGCCGCCACCGTTTTGCCCGGGATCGAACGCACCCAGGCACTGCCAGTGACGACGTGCGATGCCAACTCGGGGCATGCCGCACCCCACTGGGCGTGCTCGGGCAAGGGCTGAACAATCGAATAGCGGGTGAACTCGGTGTGGCGCTCCCACTTGACGGTAAAGCCCTCACAACGCAAACGCAAAAAATTGCCATGCAAGCGGTCCAGCGACAGATCGGCGTGGCCGGGCAGGTTTTTCAGATGCAGCCACTCTTGTTCGCGGGTCACCCCCTCGTTGAGCACAGCCACATAAACGATCAAGGCCGGCAAGCGCACCCGGGCCGATGGCCGGGCATGCACTTCGTTGTGAAGCTGGTGCCGCTGGGCATCATCCAGTGGCAAATAACGGGCGTTCAGTTCGTTCATGGCTTCATTGTGAAGCCATTTGGCCCCTGTGGCGCACGCTTTGCGCAGGGTCGGGGGCCCACCCCACGCCCATGAAAAAAGCCCACGGCACAAGTGCGGTGGGCCGGCATCAGGTCCAAGACCGGTGCTCAGAACGGGATGTCGTCGTCCATGTCGTCAAAACTGCTGGCTGCCGGCTTGGGTGCAGCGGCCGGACGCTGTGCCGGTGCCGCGGCCGGACGTGCGGCGGCTGGCGCCTGACGTGGGGCGTAACCTCCGCCCTCGTCAGAAGGCCCCCCCATGCCCTGGCGACCGCCCAGCATCTGCATGGTTTCGCCACGGATTTCGGTGGCAAATTTCTCGATGCCATCCTTGTCGGTGTACTTGCGGGTGCGCAAGCTGCCCTCCACGTAAACCTGCGAGCCTTTTTTCAGGTACTGACCTGCGATCTCGGCCAACTTGCCGAAAAAGCTGATGCGGTGCCACTCGGTGGCCTCTTTCATCTCGCCGGTGGCTTTGTCCTTGTAACGGTCGGTGGTGGCTACGTTGATGTTGCTGACCGCATCGCCCGAGGGCAAGTAGCGGGTTTCAGGATCGCGGCCCAGATTGCCGACGATGATGACTTTGTTGACGGATGCCATGAAAACTCCTCGATGATGTTCGAATTATGGGGCCATTCCCCGGCCAGCCAGCGCGCTGAACAGGCCTTCAAGCCACCTGCACGACCGGCTGGCTGCGGCCCGGTGCTTGCATGGGCCAGGCCACCAGCAACCAGGCCAACATGGCCGCGCCACAACACAAGAACAGCGCCGGACTGCCCCAGGACTTGACCAGCCAGCCCCCCATCAGCCCCCCGACAAAAAACCCGAGAGACTGCAGCGTGTTGTAAACCCCCATGGCGGTGCCTCGGACCTCGGTCGGTGCCAAGCGCGAGGCCAAACTGGGCTGGGTCGCCTCCAGCACGTTGAAGCCGCTGAAAAAAGCAAACATCAACCCGGCCAAAGGCCACAAATGGGCTGTGGCCGCAGACTGCAGGAACAAGCCCCCCTGCACCAGGGCAATCAAGGCAATGGCGGCCAAAAAGACTTTCTTGAGGTGCCCGCGACGCTCCATGGCAAACACGCCGCCCATGAGCACAAACGACCCCAACACCGCAGGCAAATACACCTGCCAGTGATCGTCCTTGGGCAAGCCCGCCTGCACCAGCATGGCGGGCACGGCCACCCACATGGCCAATTGCACCGCATGCAGCACAAACACGCCAAAGTTCAAGCGCAGCAAGCCCGCATGACCCAGCACCCTCTTGAGGCTGCCCCGGCCTTTGGATGCCGCAGGCGCATGAGGCGTGGGCACGCCCCAAACCACCACGCACACCCCCAGCATGGCCAGGACACCCGTGAGCCCGAACAGGCCAGGCAAGCCAATGGCACCAGTCAGCACAGGCGCCAGCACCAAAGACACGGCAAACATCAGGCCGATGCTGGCGCCCACCAACGCCATGGCCTTGGTGCGGACTTCATCGCGGGTCAAATCAGCCAGCAAAGCCGTGACGGCCGCCGAAACGGCACCCGCACCCTGCAGGCTGCGTCCCATCAGCAAGCCGGTCAGGTCGGTGGCCGCAGCAGCCCAGAAACTGCCCAGCGCAAAAATGACCAGGCCCAACACAATCACCCGCTTGCGCCCAAAACGGTCCGATGCCATGCCAAAGGGCAGCTGCAAAAAACCCTGCGTCAAGCCATAAATGCCCATGGCCAGCCCCAGCAGCATGGGGTCGTCGCCACCGGGGTACTTGCGTGCCTCCAGTGCAAAAACAGGCAAAACCAGAAACAAGCCCAGCATGCGCAGCGCAAATATGCTGGCCAGCGAAGCGCTGGCGCGCCGCTCCAGCGGCGTCATGGACACGGACAAGGGCGCAGATTGGTTTTCAGGGGATTCGGTCACGCGGAACAGCCAACAGCAGTGGTTCAGTCAATAAAGAGGTGATTGTCCCCGATTGGCCAGCCCTGGCGCCAAAAACAGCGCCGACGCGGATAATCAAAGGTTTTGCTGATCTGGCCGCCCACCGTGACACTTGTTGACTCTTCCCTCTTGCCCGACACACCCGAACCAGCGCGGTATCTGGCGGCAGCGCTGCGGCAAACCCACATCAGTGTGCGGGGTGCCCGCACGCACAACCTGAAAAATATCGACCTCGACATCCCACGCAACCAGCTGGTGGTCATCACCGGCTTGTCGGGCTCGGGCAAATCCAGCCTGGCCTTTGACACGCTCTACGCCGAAGGCCAGCGCCGCTACGTGGAAAGCCTGTCGGCCTATGCCCGGCAGTTTTTGCAGCTGATGGACAAGCCCGATGTGGACCTGATCGAAGGCCTGTCGCCCGCCATCAGCATTGAGCAAAAAGCCACCAGCCACAACCCGCGTTCCACCGTGGGCACGGTGACCGAGATCCACGACTACCTGCGCTTGCTGTACGCCCGCGCCGGCACGCCGTATTGCCCCGAGCACGACTTGCCCCTGCAGGCGCAGACCGTGAGCCAGATGGTGGACGCCGTGCTGGCCTTGCCCGAAGACACCAAGCTGATGATCCTGGCGCCCATTGCCCGCGAAAAAAAAGGCGAGTTTGAAAAAATCTTCGCGCAAATGCAGGCGCTGGGTTATGTGCGCTTTCGCATCAACGGCCAGACCTTCGAGGTGGAAGACCTGCCCACGCTCAAGAAAACCGAAAAGCACAACATCGACGTGGTGGTGGACCGACTCAAGGTGCGCGCTGAATCAGATGCCAAAGCGCGCGACGCCCTGCGCCAGCGCCTGGCCGAAAGCTTTGAGGCGGCGCTGCACCTGGCCGAGCACCGCGCCGTGGCGCTGGAAATGGACACTGGCACCGAACACCTGTTCAACGCCAAGTTCTCCTGCCCGGTGTGCAGCTATTCGATCAGCGAGCTCGAGCCACGCCTGTTCTCGTTCAACTCGCCCATGGGGGCTTGCCCGACGTGTGACGGCATCGGCAGCATGGCATTTTTTGACCCCGAGCGGGTCGTGGCATTCCCTTCGCTCAGCCTGGCCAGCGGCGCCATCAAAGGCTGGGACCGGCGCAACGGCTTTTACTTCAGCATGCTCGAAAGCCTGGCCAAGCATTACCAGTTCGACATCGAAACGCCTTTTGAAAAACTGCCCCCCACCCACCAGCAAGTGCTGTTGCAGGGCTCGGGCGAGGAAGAAATCAAGTTCAGCTACGTGATGGAATCCGGCAAAGCCGTAGGCGACACGGGTGTCGCGCAAGGCAAAAAGGTCAGTAAAAAACACCCGTTTGAAGGCATCATCCCCAACATGACGCGGCGCTACCGCGAGACCGACTCGGCCGTGGTGCGCGAAGACCTGGCCCGTTACCGCAACATGCAGCCTTGCACCAGTTGCCACGGCACACGCCTCAAACGCGAAGCACGCCATGTGCGCATCGGTGAAGGTGCGCAGGCCCGCGCGATCTACGAAATCAGCCACATCACGCTGGGCGAGTCACAGCACTACTTTCAGAGCCTGCAACTGCGCGGCGCCAAAGCCGAGATCGCCGACAAGGTGGTGCGCGAGATCGCCTTGCGCCTGAAGTTCCTCAACGACGTGGGCCTCAATTATTTGAGCCTGGACCGCAGCGCAGACACCTTGAGCGGCGGCGAAGCCCAGCGCATCCGACTGGCCAGCCAGATCGGCTCTGGCCTGACGGGCGTGATGTACGTGCTGGACGAGCCCAGCATCGGCCTGCACCAGCGCGACAACGACCGCCTGATCGGCACGTTGCAACACCTGCGCGACATCGGCAACAGCGTGCTGGTGGTTGAGCACGACGAAGACATGATCCGCGTGGCCGACCACGTCATCGACATGGGTCCGGGTGCAGGCGTGCACGGCGGGCGCGTGATGGCGCAAGGCACCTGCGCCGACATCTTGGCGGCACCCGACTCGGTCACCGGCCAATACATGTCGGGCCGCAAAAAGATCGCCATCCCGCAACGCCACAAGGCCAGCAAAGACTTCATCGAGATCGTGGGCGCTTCGGGCAACAACCTGAAAAACGTGCATGTGAAATTTCCCGTGGGGCTGCTCACCTGCGTGACCGGCGTCTCGGGCTCGGGCAAATCCACCCTGGTCAACGACACGCTGTATGCCGCGGCCGCGCACCTGATCCACCGCGCCCACGATGAGGCCGCGGCGCACCAAGAAATCAAAGGCCTGGAACACTTCGACAAAGTCATCAACGTCGACCAGTCGCCGATTGGCCGCACACCACGCAGCAACCCAGCCACCTACACCGGCCTGTTCACCCACATCCGCGAGCTGATGGCCGAAGTGCCCGCCGCTCGCGAACGCGGTTACGGCCCCGGGCGCTTCAGCTTCAACGTGACGGGTGGTCGTTGCGAAGCCTGCCAGGGCGACGGCGTGGTCAAGGTCGAAATGCACTTTTTGCCCGACGTGTACGTGCCCTGCGACGTGTGCCACGGCATGCGCTACAACCGCGAAACGCTCGAAGTGCAATACAAAGGCCAGAACATCGCGCAGATCCTGAACATGACGGTGGAAGCCGCCCACCAGTTCTTCAGCGCCGTGCCCAACATCGCCCGCAAACTGCAAACCCTGCTCGACGTGGGCCTGACCTACATTCGCTTGGGCCAAAGCGCCACCACGCTTTCGGGCGGCGAGGCGCAGCGCGTCAAGCTGGCACTCGAACTGTCCAAACGCGACACGGGCCGCACGCTGTACATATTGGACGAGCCCACCACCGGTCTGCACTTTGCCGACATCGACCTGCTGCTCAAAGTGCTGCACCAGCTGCGCGACGCGGGCAACACCATCGTCATCATCGAGCACAACCTCGACGTCATCAAAACCGCCGACTGGCTGATCGACATGGGGCCCGAAGGCGGGGCAGGGGGCGGCACGGTGCTGGGTGAGGGCACGCCGGAGCAACTGGCGGCCAACGGAGCGAGTTTTACGGGGCGGTATTTGACTCGGCTACTGTCGCCCATCTGAGACAGTCCATGGAAACCGAACTCAAACTCACGGTGCTTGCGCATGAACTGCCGCACCTGCTCAGCCACCCCTTGCTGACGCCTGCTGGTGCCAAACAACGCCTGCTCAACACCTATTTCGACACGCCGGATCTGGCGCTGCAACAACGCCGCATGGCGGTGCGTGAGCGGTTGGCCGGTGACCAATGGCTGTTGACCGTCAAGACGGCAGGCCAAAGCACAAGCGGCCTGTCACGCCGGCAAGAATGGGAAGGCCCCACCACGCCGGGTGCGTTGCAGTTCGACGCCTTGGTGAATGACGCGGCCCTGGCCAAAGACCTCATGGCATTGCGCCCCAACTTGCAGGCGCTGTTTTGCACCGACTTTGAACGCCAGCGCTGGGTTGTCACCCACGATGGCGCCGAGATCGAAGTCGCCCTCGATCAAGGCCAAATTCACGTGCCCGGCACCGCGCTGAGCGAACCGCTGCTGGAGCTGGAACTTGAATTGCTCAGTGGTCCGGAATCCGCCCTGACGGCCCTGGCCGATGTGCTGCGTCAGACCCCGCAAGGCCCCGTCATGCTCACGCCCTGCGATGCAAGCAAAGCGCAGCGGGGAATGGCGCTTTGGGACAAGTCTCACTAAGAGGCGTGCACAGCCTTGCCTCTATCCCGCAGTGATCACCGTGAGCAAGGTTTGGCCGTTGGCCACCAGCTTCTCCCCGTCTGCATCCACCGCGAACAAATCACAGCTTGCAAACACCTGCGTCTTGCCAGCCTTGACCACCCGGGCCCGGGCAATGAACTTGGGACCCACCGCAGGCCGCAGGCAGTTCACTGAAAAATTTGCTGCCAGCAAATGCGGGCCTGCCACAGTGGCTGCCGCAAAACCGCAAGCGGTGTCGATCAGTGTGCCAATCAAACCCGCATGCAAGAAGCCCGCGTACTGTCCGACTTCTGGGCGCCAAGGCATCTGAATTTCCACGAGACCTTGCTCGGCCGCTGTGACTTTGATGCCGCACCATTGATTGAATTCGGCCATGGCATTGATCTTTTCCAACATGTCCAGTGCATTCATTTCGATTTCCTTTGCTTGGCCTCAAACCAAGCGATGTGACTGACCAACATTTTTTTCAAGGCTTTTTGTTCTGCAATGGCTTTGTCGATTTCTGCCACACGCTGATGGATGGCCTCGACCATTTCCTGCGGGCTTAACGTGCCCGATTGAAATCGGGGCAAGTACTCAGCAACAAAGGACAGCGAAAAACCCATGGCTCTGGACATGGCGATGAAGACCACATGCCGCACTGTTTTTTCATCGTAATCACGGTACCCATTGGACTGCCGCCGACTCGCAATGAGTCCTGCCGCCTCGTATCGGCGCAAGCGATGCACGGACACACGGGTCCTGGCAGAGAGTTCTGAAATGCGCATGAATTCAGTCTAGCAACGCTTGCACAACGCCAAGGTTCAAACCACTGACACATGGGCGACAAGCCCAGCACGCCACGGCACCGCAGGGGATATCCCTGCACCCAGGGCTGGTGTACAAAACACCTTCCACCGGAGCACCCCATGACTGCATTCAAAGCCCTTCCCCATGCCCACCCCGCCGACGTGGGCCTGTGCCCCGAGCGCACGCAACGCCTGATGGACGTGCTGCGCCGCGAAGTGGCCAGCGGGCGGCTGCCGGGTGCGGTGGCCATGGTCGCCCGGCGCGGGCAGATCGCCTTGTTGGAGGCCGTGGGCCAGCAAGACCCCGGCACGGGGGCCCCGATGAAGACCGACAGCATCTTCCGCATCTATTCCATGACCAAGCCGATCGTCTCGGTGGCGGTGATGATGCTGGTCGAGCGCGGCTTGTTGCTGCTGAGCGATCCGGTCAGCCGCTGGTTGCCCGAGTATGCGAACCAGCGGGTGGCCTCGGCCAATGGGCTGGAGCCGGTGCGCAACCCGGCCACGGTGCAAGACTTGTTGCGCCACACGGCCGGGCTGACCTATGAGTTTTTGGGCGATTCGCCCGTGCAGCGCGCATACGCGCAAGTGAAGATCGCTTCGCGTGACCGCACGAATGAAGATTTTTCAAGAACGCTGGCCTCGGTGCCGCTGCAGTTCCAACCCGGCAGCGTGTGGGCTTACAGCCGCGCCACCGACGTGCTGGGACGGCTCATTGAAGTGGTCAGCGGGCAAGGCTTGGGTGCATTTTTGCAATCAGAAATTTTTCACCCACTGGGCATGGTGGACACCGGCTTTGCCGTGCCGCCAGAGCAGCACCACCGCATTGCCGAGCCGTTTGCACACGACCCCGACGGCGGCGTGCCCATGAAGGTGCTCGAGCCGCGCCAAAGGCCCGCCATGGAAGGCGGCGGCGGGGGCCTGATGTCCACCGCCATGGACTACGCCCGCTTTTTGCAGTGCCTGCGCAACCGGGGCACATTGAACGGCGTGCGCCTGCTTGGGCCCCACACGGTGGACTACATGACGGCTGACCATCTGGGGGACATCCCGTCGGACGGCACCTTGCTGCCGCCGGGTCACGGTTTCGGTCTGGGTTTTGCGGTGCGTACGCATGTGGGCCTGTCACCCGTTCCCGGGTCGGTGGGCTTGTATTACTGGGGCGGCATTGCGGGCACCACGTTTTTTGTGGATCCGGCACTCGACATGTACGCCATGCTGATGGTCCAGGCACCCAACCAGCGAGACCACTACCGGCCACTGTTTCGCGATCTGGTGTACGCGGCCTTGTTGTGATCGCCGCGCAGGAGCTCAGGCTTTCGCGCTGGGTCGCTCGTTGACCCGATCGCGCCAGGCTTGCAAAGCCCCGAAGCCCTCGTCACCCGGCGCAAACTTCATCAAGCCCCTTGCAAACTCCAAGGCGCAAAACGCGGTGATGTCGGCGATGGTGAAGCGCTCCCCCGCGATCCAGGGCTGCCTTTGCAGGCGCTGGTCAAACCAACGGGTGACTTCGCGCACCTTCTGCGCCTGTGAACGACCAAACTCGGGGAACTGCGGTTTTTCAAGTGTGGCCAGTCCGGGGTGGGTGTGGCGAATGGCGTTCGCAATGCCCCCCAACAGGTACAACTCCACCTGGCGGTCGGCCATTTCGATAAAACCACGCTCGTCGCCATCCACGCCCATCAGGTTGGGCTCGGGGTAACGGCCTTCGAGCAAGGTGCAGATCGCCCGGGTTTCGGTGATCACACGGCCATCGTCCAATTCCAGCGCGGGCACTTTGGCCAAGGGGCTCTTGGCCAGGTAGTCGGGCTGGCGGTGCTCGCCACCGTTCAGGTCCATGTTGACCATCTCGATGCCGGTGATGTTTTTCTCCATCAAAAACATCAGCACCCGGCGGGGGCTGGGGGCGCGGTGGGCGGTGTAGAGCTTCATCGGGCAGTTCCTTGTGGATTATTCAAGCGGCATCGCCAACATCGGTGACGCCACTCTGGCCATGCCGCCCCCCGAGCCCAGTTGCTTGCAGGGCCTACGGGGATCAGGCCTTGGCGGCTTCCAGCGTGGCACGGGTTTTCATCGCCACTTGGCGGGCAACAACGGCAAAGTCTTGACCGCTTGAGGCATACAGCACGGCGCGCGAGGAGTTGACGATGATCGGGCTGGCGCTGGAGCCATCGGCGTGGGCACGCCAACCTGCCTTGACGGTGGCCACCGCATCGCCGCCTTGTGCACCCACACCCGGAATCAGCAAGGGCACCGTGGGGGCCAGTTCGCGCACGCGCTCGATCTCGGCGGGATAGGTGGCACCCACCACCAGACCCAACTGGCCGTTCAGGTTCCAGGGGCCTTGCGCCAAACGCGCCACATGCTCGTACAACAAGGGTTGACCTTCAACCGAAGCGAGGCGCTGGTTTTGCAAATCATCGCCACCGGGGTTGGAGGTGCGGCACAACAAAAACGCGCCTTTGTCGTGGTACTTCAGATACGGGGCCACCGAATCCCAGCCCATGAAGGGCGACAGGGTCACCGCGTCGGCACCGTAACGCTCAAAGGCTTCGATGGCGTATTGCTCGGCGGTTGAGCCAATGTCGCCACGCTTGGCGTCCAGAATGATCGGCACATGGGGCGCGACGCGGCGCATGTGTTCCATCAAACGCTCCAGCTGGCCTTCGGCGCGGTGGGCGGCAAAGTAGGCGATCTGGGGCTTGAAGCTGTTCACCAGATCGGCCGTGGCATCGACGATGGCGGCACAAAAATCGTAAATCTTGTTCGAATCGCCCTTGATGTGGTCTGGGAACTTGGTGGGTTCAGGGTCCAGGCCCACACAAAGCATGGAGCCGTTTTGGCGCTCGGCGGTGCGCAACATGTCGAGGAAGGTCATGGCGAGGATTTTAGAGGGCAGTCAAACCCATGCGAACAACGGATTGCGCCTTGCAGGTATAGTTTTCACACACATTTCTACAAACGGGGGTTCTCCATGGTTTTCACTTTCTTGCGCCGTCTGCTGGGAGGCATCGCGTTGGTCGGCACTTTGAGCCTGACGGGTTGCGGTTACAACGATTTTCAGCGTCTGGACGAGCAGTCGCAATCGGCCTGGTCCGAGGTGCTCAACCAGTACCAGCGCCGCGCGGACCTGATCCCCAACATCGTGGCCACCGTCAAGGGTGAAGCCAACTTCGAGCAGGAAACGCTGACCAAGGTGGTCGAGGCCCGCGCCAAGGCCACCAGCATCCAGGTCACGCCGGACACCCTGAAAGACCCCGAGGCCATGAAAAAGTTTCAGGCCGCACAAGGCGAACTGAGCAGCGCCTTGTCTCGCTTGCTGGTGGTGTCTGAAAACTACCCCAACCTCAAGGCCAACCAGGGCTTTGCCGACCTGCGTGTGCAACTGGAAGGCACGGAAAACCGCATCACCGTCGCGCGCAACCGCTACATCAAGGCCGTGCAGGACTACAACGTGCTGGCCCGCAGCTTCCCGAGCAACCTGACCGCCAAAGTCATGGGCTACCAAGCCAAAGCCAACTTCTCGGTGGCCAACGAGGCGGCCATCTCGGCACCACCCAAAGTGGACTTCGGCAAGTGATGCCGCTGCGCCTTGGCCGCTGGCTGAGCGCCGCACTCGCCTGCTGGCTGCTGGCCCTGCCGTGCTGGGCTGCCGATGCGTCAGGCCTGCAGGCCGTGCCCGCCTTGCGGGCGCATGTGATGGACGAGACGGGCACCCTGTCTGCGCCCGACATGGCGGCACTGGAACAGCAGCTGGTCGGGTTTGAGCGCGAGCGCGGCGCGCAAATCGTGGTGCTGCTGGTGAGCACCACGGCGCCAGAAGACATTGCCGATTACAGCCAGCGTGTGGCCGAGACCTGGAAGCTGGGCCGCGCTGGCGTGGGCGACGGCCTGCTGTTGGTGGCGGCGCTGCAAGACCGCCGGGTGCGGATTGCGCCTTACAAAACGCTGGAAGGGGCCATCCCGGATGCACTGGCCAAGCGCATCATCGACCAGCAGATCGTGCCCGCCTTTCGGCGCGGCGACCATGCCGGTGGCCTGCGCGATGCGCTGACGCAATTGCAAGCCCGCATCACGGGCGAGGCCTTGCCAGAGCCTGCAGCCGCCGCATCGCGTCCTCAAGTCGGTGCGTTCGACATCGTGGAAGCGGCCATGCTGCTGCTCGTGGCGGTGCCGCTGGTGGTTGGCGTGCTGCGCCGACTGCTGGGCCAGCGCCTGGGCGCGCTGGCCGGCGCGGCGGCGGCCGGTTTTCTGGTTTGGCAAATCACGCAACGCGTCTGGATGGCCCTGTTGGCAGGACTGATCGGTTTCTTCGGTGGCCTGCTCAGCCGGGGCTTGCCGGTCTCAGGCCCGCGGCACGGTGGCGGCTGGGGCGGCCACTCAAGCGGTGGCGGTGGTTGGGGTGATGGCGGAGGCGGCTTTGGTGGCGGCGGTTTCGGGGGCGGCATGTCGTCTGGCGGCGGCGGTGACGCGGGTGGTGGTGGCGCTTCAGGGAGCTGGTGATGACACAACGCGAAACCCTCTTCCCTTGGCTGCTGCGCCTTTGGCGTCATCTTTGGCAAAGCGAACGTGCGGCCTGGCGTGCCGTGCCCGACGACATGGTCGCACGCCTGACAGCGCGTGTGCGGGCCAGCGAACAACGGCACAGCGGCCAGATCTGCGTGTGCGTGGAAGCGACGTTGCCTCTCAGCTACGCGTGGCGCGCCGGACGGCATGCGCCTTTGCACACGGTGGTGCGCCAACGGGCCATGGCCTGGTTCGGTCGCCTGCGGGTGTGGGATACCGCGCACAACAACGGTGTGTTGATTTACCTCTTGCTGGCCGAACGGCGCATCGAGATCCTGGCCGACCGGGGCTTGATGCGCCACACCACCGAAGCCCATTGGCAAAACGTGGTGCACGGCCTGCGCCAGCGGCTGCAAGCGGGCGATTTTGAAACCGGCTTGACGCAAGCGCTGGAAGAAGTGTCGGCCTTGCTCGTGGCGCACTTTTCCAGTGCAGATCACCCCAACGAATTGACCGACCTGATCGTGCGGGCCTGAAACCCGAAGTATCTGGCCGGTGCCTGCCGCTCAGCCTTGCGCCGTCTTGAGCGCCAGCAACAGATCGGCCCAGGCCTTGGCCTTGTCGGCGGGGTTACGCAGCAAATAGGCGGGGTGATAAGTCACCACCACCGGCACGCCTTGGTAGGTGTGCACCTGGCCGCGCAACTTGCCGATGGGTTCGGTCGTTTGCAGCACCGATTGCACGGCAAAACGCCCCATCAGCAAGATGATTTTGGGCTGCACCAAAGTCACCTGCCGCGCCAGATAGGGCGCACACGCGGCCAGCTCCTGCGGTGTGGGGTTGTGGTTGCCCGGAGGTCGGCACTTGATGGCGTTGGCGATGTAGACACCGCCTTCGCCCTGTGCCTGACGGCTCAGGCCCACCGCCTTGAGCATGTTGTCGAGCAATTGGCCCGACTGGCCCACAAAGGGCTCGCCTTGCAGGTCCTCTTGCTCCCCCGGTGCTTCGCCAACGACCATCCAGTTGGCCTGCTGATCGCCCACACCAAAGACGGAATTTTTGCGCTGCGCACACAGGTCACAAACCTGGCAAGCCGCAGCGGTTTCTTGCAGCGCGCGCCAATCCATGTGCGCCACACCTTCGACCAGCGGCCGAGTGGCCACCACCGGCACAGGTGCTGCCGCAGGGCGTGCAGCGGGTACGGCTTGCTGGGCCCGTGGTGCCATGGGAGGTGCTGCAGCAGGCACCCCAGTGGACGCCGCCGGCACAGGGGCCGCTTCGGGTGCTGGCGCAGCTGGCATGGCCTGGTTCGCAGGTTCGGGTTCGGGTTCGGGTTCGGCCTGCTTTGAGGGCCACCACACGCGCACGCCCATTTCGGCCAGCATGGCCCGTTGGCGTTCATCCAGGTCAAATCGGGTGGGGTCGCTCATGTCCAGGCTCACAGTTTCAAACTCATCACCACCGCATGCTCACGCTGCTGGCGGTCTGCGGGATAGTAATCCTTGCGGATACTGACTTGGCGAAAGCCATAGCGTTCGTACACCTGCAAGGCGCGCTGGTTGCTTTGCCGCACTTCCAGCCACAGCCATTGCGCGCCCTCATGGCGCGACATGAGCGACAAAGCGTCCAGCATCATGTGGCCCCACCCCTGACCCTGGCGGGCAGGTGCCACGGTGATGTTGAGCAAATGCATTTCTTCAAAACCCCGCATGGCCAGAAAGTAGCCCAGCAACTCGCCTTCCAGCCACAGGCCTTGGGCATCAAACAGCGGATTCAGCGAATCACGGAAATTACCACGCGTCCACGGGTGGCTGTACGCGGCTTGCTCGATGGCCATGACGGCGTCCAGATGGTCCTGCGTCATGGGGGCCAGGGTGACTGCGTTGCGGATCGCCTCGGAGGGCTGCACGCGCGCGGGCGTGCCGGGTTGCATGGCCGAACCGCTCATGTCTGAAGCACCGCCTTGGCCGCGGCCGCCTGGGCCTTCATGGCTTCGCGCTCGGCGGTGGTGTTGGCCACCTTGTCACGGATGTACAGCGGCATGGCCTGATCGGCAGGCACCGCCAGCCCCTGCGCCCACAAGGCCGGGGCCAGCCGCAACAAAGCGGCTGCGGTGGGCAAGGCCACGCAGCGGTCACCCAAAGGCAGCCGCTCACCATAAGCAGCAAACGCATTGCCCGCCAGCCACACGCCCGCGCCTTGCGGACTGTGGATTTTTTCGGGCGCACCGACTTGCAATGGCGAGACCTCTTGCCAGTGACCCTGGGTTGGCAAGGGCTGCGCCTGCCAACGGTAGGCCGCGCTGTACACCTCGTCCATGCGGGCGTCCAGCAAAGCCAGCACGGTCAAGTCGGCATCGGGCGCGATGTGGCCCGCCTGCATTTGCGCAAAACGGGCCTCTTCGGCCACCGCCAGCAAGGTGTCCACCGGTAGCACCGGCAGATCGGCGCCAAAAGCCAGGCCCTGCGCCACGGCACAGGCGGTGCGCAAACCGGTGAACGAGCCCGGCCCCCGGCCAAACACAATGGCATCGAGCGAAGCCAGTGGCATGTCGGCTTCGGCCAGCATGGCCAGCACCGCCGGAATCAGGCCACTGGAGGCCTGTGCGCCACCGGGCAAGGTTTGCGTCCAGAGCTGGTCGCCACAGGCCACCGCCAAAGACAGCACATCGGTGCTGGTGTCAAACGCCAGCCAGCGCCTGGGGTTCGTGTTGGCGCTCATGGCTTGCCTCCTGCGATGGCCACGCCGGACACCGCCACCGGCCTGGCCTGACGCACGCCAAACAAAATACCACCGGTCACCAACGCCAGCCCGGCCAGCAAATTCCAGTGCATCGGCTCACCCAAAAACCACACCGCGCCCAAAGCCGACAAACCCGGCACCAAGGCCGTGATCATGGTCGAGCGCACCGGGCCAAAGTGGCGCACCATCTGCGTGAAGGTGATGCCAGAGATGACGACCGAGCCCACGCCCTGAAACACCGCCTGAAACAACACCTCGCTCCATGGCACCTGCAGCAAATGGGTGGGCAGCACCCCCATGCCGATCAACACCAGGTAAACCGGCACAAAACTCACAAACGCAAACGCCGTGATGGCCATGGTGGCCCGCACCGCATCCAGGCCGTGGCGGCGCACCGTCACGCTGTAGCCTGCCCAGCAGCAAGCGGCCGTCATGAACAGCAGATCGCCCTTCCAGACCTCACCGCCCTCCAAGGCCTTGAGCAAACTCGCGCCACCCACCAACACGTCGCCCAGCACGATGAAGCCCAACCCCATCGCCCGGGCCGAAGAGACTTTTTCGCGCAACACCAGCCAAGCCAGCAAGGTGGTCCACAAAGGCAAACTGCCCGGCAGCAACACCGAAGCATGGGCAGCCGGCGCAAAAAAGAAGCCGATATAGGCCAGCACGGCATACAGCAAGCCGCCCAAGACCCCTGCTTGCAGGGTGGGCGCTAAGGGCAAGGGCGACAACCCGCCCAACGAACCCACCGCTTGACCCGCTTGTCGGGCAGGCCGCATCAACCACCAGGCCCAGGGCAACAAGATGCTGCTGGCGCCCAGAATCCGGGCCAGCGCGATGTCCAGCGGCAGCAAGCCCCGCGACGCCGAAGCCCGTGCAATGACGATGAAGCCCGTCCAGATGAAGACCGTGATGACCGCCGAGGCCAAGCCCACGGTTTTTGAAGAAAATCGCATGGCCCGAATGATACGGCCCCGCCGCACGGCCCCCGACCGTTAGACTCGTCCAATGACCTTCACACGCGCATGGCGCTCTTTGCTCACCATCGGGTTCCCGGGCATGTTGGCCGGGGCCTGGGTCATGCCAGGGCCCTCGCTTGCACAGACTTTGCCCCAAGCCGTGTCGAAAGCCTTGCGCCAGGCGCAAGTGCCGCCATCGGCCTTGAGCGTGCTGATCGTGCCCTTGCCCCCTGCCAACGCCAGCCACGGGCCCACGCCAGCACCTTCTCCCCGTCTGTCGCATCGCCCGCAGGCCGCCAGCAACCCGGCGTCGGTCATGAAACTGTTCACCACCTATGCCGGCTTGAGCTTGCTGGGCCCGGAACATGTCTGGCGCAACCGGGTGTACACCGATGGCGTTGTGCGTGACGGCGTGCTGCAAGGCAACCTGATCGTGCGCGGCAGCGGCGACCCCAAACTGGTGCTGGAACGCCTGCAAGACCTGCTGAGCCAGGTGGTGGCAGCGGGCGTGCGCGAGGTGCGCGGCGACATCGTGCTGGACCGCAGCGTGTTCGAGGTGCGCGAACGCAGCGAACCGTTTGACGACGAACCCCTGCGCCCCTACAACGTGTCGCCCGACGGCTTGCTGCTCAACTTCAAGGCCGTGATTTACAAATTCACACCCGACCCGGCCAGTGGACAGGTGCAGGTGCGTTTCGAACCCCCTTTGGCCGGCCTGGCTGCACCCACACAGCTGCCCGCCAGCAACGCCCCCTGCAACGATTGGCGCAGCCAGCTCAAAGCCGACTTCAGCCAGCCATTGCACGTGCGTTTTGCAGGCAGCTACCCCGTGCGCTGCGGCGACCGCGAATGGCCCGTGGCCTACCCGGACGCCGAACAATATGCCCCCCGCGTCATGCAAGCGATGTGGCTGGCCGCAGGCGGGCACCTCAGCGGCCAGGTGCGCTACGGACTGCGCCCGGCATCGGCCCGGCTGCTGCTGGAAGCCCCCTCGTTGCCGCTGGCCGAGGTCATTCAGGACATCAACAAATTTTCCAACAACGTGATGGCGCAGCAGCTGTTCCTGACCTTGTCCAGCGAACTGGGAGCACCCGGCCGCCTCGAGGCTTCGCGGCTGCGCCTGTCCCGTTGGTGGCGCGAGGGGTTCAGCGGATTCAACGAACCGGTGCTGGACAACGGCTCCGGTCTGTCACGTGCCGAGCGCAGCACCGCCGCCTCTTTGACCGCCTTGTTGCAAGCGGCGCACGCCAGCCCGCACGCTCAGGCCTTTGCCAACTCGCTCTCACAAGCGGGTGTCGATGGCACGACCGCCCGCCTCAAAGAGCGCAACCCCCAGTCGCCGGTCATTGGCAATGCGTGGCTCAAGACCGGTTCGCTGCGCGACGTGGCCTCGGTTGCCGGCTATGTGCAGGGCCAAAGCGGCCAGCGCTACACACTGGTGGCCATCCTCAACCACCCCAACGCCCAGCAGGCCCGGCCCGCACTGGACCAGCTGCTGGAATGGACGGTACGTGACCAGAACAAGCCGGACAGCAGCCAGACCATGGCCAAACGCCAGCGACAATAAACCATGACCTTGATCGATTGGGTCGGCTCCCTGGCCGCATTTCTGACCACCGCCAGCTTCATTCCGCAAGCCTGGCAAACTTTCATCACCCGTGACGTGAGCGGCATTTCGCTGGGCATGTACAGCCTGTTCACCATCGGCGTGGCCTTGTGGCTGCTGTATGGCATCTTGCTGCTGGCCTGGCCCATCATCATCGCCAACGCCATCACCACCAGCTTGGCGCTGATGATTCTGGTGATGAAGCTGCGCTACCGCTGAACCCTTTTCAGGCGGCTCAGGCGGCGGCGCGTTGCAAGCGATCGCGCACGCCTTCCCATTCGGGGGTGTCGGGCGGCTGCTGCACCCAGATTTGCTGAACACCCCGGGCATCCAGTTCGCGCAACACGCCGAACAGCGCGTGCGCGGCTTGTTCGGCCGTGGCAGGCTGGGCACGCCAGACCACTCCCGCACCCAGGCCCGCCCCCTCGTCGGGGCGCAGAGCAGACCACAAGCCCAAATTGTTGGCATGTGGCCCCAAGGCTTGCAGCTTGCGGGCCATGTCTTGCGCCGACATCAAGACCACCTTGGCGCGGGGCGCGTAATGCGATTCGAGCGTGCCCGACGCACGCGGCGCCGACTGGCCCACCTGGTCTTGGGCCGCATCCTTGTCCAGCACCGCACGGCCACATGCGGCTTCGATCTGCGCCCGCGTGATCTGCCCCGGGCGCAACAGCACCGGCGCACCCCGGGTGCAGTCGATGATGGTGGACTCGATGCCCACATCGCATTCACCACCATCCAGAATCAGCAAATCCGGGCCCAACTCGGACTGCACATGCGCAGCGGTGGTCGGGCTGACGCGGCCAAAGCGGTTGGCACTGGGGGCAGAAACCCCCTGGACGCCCAAAGCCAGACAAGCCTTGAGCAGCGCCTGCGCCACCGGGTGCGAGGGGCAGCGCAAACCCACCGAGTCCTGTCCGCCTGCCGAAGCCGCAGCCACGCCGGGCCGGCGCGGCAAGATCAAGGTCAGCGGGCCGGGCCAAAAAACCGCCATCAAGTTGTGCGCAAAGTCGGGCACCTGTACGGCAAACAGCGGCACTTGCTGAACGCTGGCCACATGCACGATCAAAGGGTGATCGGCAGGGCGGCCTTTGGCCAAAAAAACCTGGGCCACAGCCGCCTCGTCGTTGGCGTGGGCCGCCAGGCCATAAACCGTCTCGGTGGGCATGCCCACCAACTGACCGTCATGCAAGGCTTGTGCAGCCTGCGCGATGGTCGCTTCGTTGGCACTCAGGATCATGGCCACCTTCAAAAGGCCTGCATGCCCAACAACCCTGCCGCTTGCAATGCCGTGGCGCGCACCGCTTCAGGTGTGGCACCGGTGATGTTCAGGTGACCCATCTTGCGTCCTGGCCTGGCAGACAGCTTGCCGTACAGGTGCAAATGCACACCTGGCAAGGCCAGCACTTGGTCCCATGCAGGGCTGGCGCCTTCGGGCCACAAATCGCCCAGCAAGTTGAGCATGATGGAGGGCGAATGCTGACGCGGCTGGGTGAGCGGCAAGCCCGCCAGCGTGCGCACCTGCAATTCAAACTGCGACTGGTCGCAAGCGTTCATCGTGTAATGGCCGCTGTTGTGCGGGCGTGGTGCCATTTCATTGACCACCAGCTGACCGCCTTCGAGGATGAAAAACTCCACACACAGCACGCCCACATAGTTCAGGCCCTCGGCCACCGCGCGGGTGGCGGCCACGGCCTGTTCGGCCAAAGCAACGGGCACGGCGCCTTCGTACACGCTGGTCACGGCCAGAATGCCTTCGCGGTGCAGGTTCAGTTGCACCGGGAAATTCACCATTTGCCCGTCGGCGCCACGCGCCACAATGACCGAGCACTCGGCCTGCAAGGGCAACATTTTTTCCAGCACACAGGGCACGTTGTTCAATTGCGCCCAGGCTTCGCTCAGTTGCTCACGGGTCTTGACGCGGATCTGGCCTTTGCCGTCGTAACCCATGCGCGAGGTCTTCAAGATGCCCGGAAAAAGATCGCCCCCCTCGCTCAGGATCGCCGCCAATTGCGCTGGCGTCTCCAGGCTGGCATGCGGGGCCACCGGCACACCGCAACGCACAAAGTGGGCCTTTTCAGCGGCGCGGTCTTGTGCAATGGCCACCGCGTCTGCGCCAGGAGCCACAGGGCGATGCGCGCCCAGCGTGGTCAAGGCGGGTGCAGGCACATTTTCAAATTCGGTGGTGATGGCGGCGCAGCGCTGCATCAGCTGCGCCAGCCCCTGCTCGTCCAGATAACCGGTCTGGATGTGGTGGTGGCTGACCAGCCCTGCCGGACTGGCGGCATCGGGGTCCAGCACCGCCGTGAAATACCCCATGGCCTGCGCCGCATGCACAAACATACGGCCCAACTGCCCCCCGCCCATCACGCCCAAGGTGGCGGGCTGGCCGTGCACCAGTGCGCCCGGCAAGATGGCGCGGCTCATGCAGCCCCCACGGGTGGCAAGGTCATGGCACGGGCTGCGGCCGTCTGCTCGGCGCGGAAAGCTTCCAGTTTTTGGCGCAGCACCGGGTCGTGGTTGGCCAACATGGCCACCGCAAACAGGGCCGCATTGGCCGCGCCCGCTGCACCGATAGCGAACGTGGCCACCGGCACGCCTTTGGGCATTTGCACAATGCTGTGCAACGAATCCACACCGGACAAGGCTTTGGTCTGCACCGGCACCCCGAGCACCGGCACCACGGTCTTGGCCGCGATCATGCCGGGCAAATGCGCTGCGCCGCCAGCGCCCGCGATGATGGCTTGCAAGCCCCTGTCGGCTGCGCTTTGTGCATAGGCAAACATATCGTCCGGCATTCTGTGGGCCGAAACCACGCGGGCATCGTGAGAGATGCCAAACTGTTGGAGAATCTGGACTGCGTGCTGCATGGTGTCCCAGTCGGAGCTGGAACCCATGACGACGCCGATGAGCGCTTGAGTCATTGGGTGCTTTTCGTGATCAATGTTGAATTTTAAGGTTTCGCTCCGCTCGGATCTGAAACACAACCCGGAACACTGCCCGCCATGATGGACGTCACGATAGAAAACTTTGAAGCCGAGGTCATTGCCGCCTCGATGACCACGCCTGTGCTGGTGGACTTTTGGGCGCCTTGGTGCGGCCCCTGCAAATCGCTCGGCCCCGTCCTCGAAAAAGTCGAAACCGCCTACGAAGGCCGTTTCAAGCTGGTCAAGATCAACTCTGACGAAGAACAACAATTGGCCCAGGCCTTCGGCATCAAAAGCATCCCGACCTGTGTTTTGTTGAAAGACGGCCAACCGGTGGACGGCTTCATGGGCGCCTTGCCAGAAGGCCAGGTCAAACAGTTCCTGGACAAGCATTTGCCCGCCGCCGAGGCCCTGCAGGCCCAGGCCGCAGCCGAAGAAGCCCAGCAACACCTGGAAGCAGGCGACGAACACAGCGCGCGCGCCGCCCTGGAGCAGGCCTTGGCCACTGACCCGGGCAACGACGATGCCCGCTTTGACCTGGTGAAGCTGCTGATCGGCCTGGGCGAATTGGCCGAAGCGGCCGCCTTGCTGGCCCCAGCCATGGCCCGCATCCCTGTGCCGCTGCGCTTTGAAGCGCAAACCCAGTGGCTCAATGCGCTGGAATTTGTGACCAACGACCCACGCGGTCAATGGGATCTGGCCCGGTTCGATGAACTGATTGGCCAAAACAAGCGTGATTTTGAAACCCGCTTTGCCAAAAGCCGCCTGCTGATCGCCGTCGGCCAATGGGAAGCAGCCATGGACGAGCTGCTGGAAATCATCATGCGTGACAAAAAATGGGATGACGAAGCCCCGCGCAAAACCTTTGTGGCACTGCTCGAACTGATGACCCCCCCCAAACCCAAGACCGCAGACGCCACCGGCAAGTCGGCAGGCGGCATTGAATTGATGGGCAAAGCTGCGCAGCAGGAAGACCCTTTGCTGGCGATGATCTCCAGCTACCGGCGCAAGCTCAGCATGGCGCTGAACTGACCCCGCGCCGCCCCTGACACGAAGGCCCGGTCATCCTGCGATCCATGCAGGATGACCGGGCTTTTTGCTTTTGTTTGGGCTTGGCGTTACACACACTTACCAATTTCGGCCACACAGACACAGCGCACAGGAACTTTGCGGGAACGAAGGCCCCTAAAATTTAGGCACTACTTTTGAATTCATTTTCACCATGCCCCGCGCCGAACCCCTGATCACCCCTGAAGAGCTGCAATGCCTGCTCGGTGGTGCGCCTGCGCAGGACGGCACATCAAGCTCCAGCCTCTGGCACAGCGTGCTGTCCCTGCATGGCGCTGCCGTGCTCTGGCTGATCAAGGGCATCTTCCTGTACGCGGTCCTCATGAGCCCCGAAGCCGCCCACCTGGTGAACAACAGCCGTTACCTCTGGATGCGCAGCAGCTTTGAGTTGGCATGCCTGACCGTCTTCTGGGGTGCCGCGCTGCAAACGCGCGGCGGTGTAAGCGGCCATCCACTCAGCCATACCCTCGCACGCGGCAGCATGTTGGTGGCCAGCACCACCTTGCTCATGGACGCCATGACGCTGCTGGCCTTCGCCGGCTGACGCCCCTTCTTCCCCCTTCACACATGAAAAAGGCGCTGCCACTGCAGCGCCTTTTTTCATGTTCAGGCCATCAACTTCTTCATGGCTTCTTCGTATTTATGCGAGGTATTCTCGATCACCTCGCGCGGCAAACGCGGCGCAGGCGGGGTTTTGTCCCAGGGCTTACCGTTGACTTGGGCCGTCTCCAGCCAGTCACGCAAAAATTGCTTGTCATAGCTGGGCGGATTGGCCCCTTCCACGTAACTTTCGGCAGGCCAGTAGCGTGACGAATCGGGCGTCAGCACCTCGTCCATCAAAACCAGTGTGCCGTCGGCGTCCAGGCCAAACTCGAATTTGGTGTCGGCAATGATGATGCCCTTGGTCACGGCGATGTCCCATGCCGCCTTGTACAGCCGAATGCTGATGTCGCGGATGCGGCCAGCCAGATCGGCACCGATCATCTCGACGGTTTGCTCGAAAGTGATGTTTTCATCGTGCTCCCCCACGGCCGCTTTGGCCGCTGGGGTGTAGATGGGCTCGGGCAAACGGCTGGCGTTTTTCAGGCCTGCGGGCAGTGGCACACCACAGATGGCCTGGCTGTCCTGGTATTCCTTCCAGCCGCTGCCCGCCAGATAACCGCGCACCACCGCCTCGACCGGGATGGGTTTCAGACGCTTGACCAGCATGGAGCGGCCTTGCACCTGGGGCACCTCTTCGGCGGACACCACGCTCTCGGGCACCTCGCCCGTGAGGTGAATCGGGCAGATGTTCAGGCCCTTGGGGCCCAGCTGGTCAAACCAGAACAGCGCCATTTGCGTCAGCAAAACACCTTTGCCGGGAATGGGCTCCCCCATGATCACGTCAAACGCACTGATGCGGTCAGACGCCACCATCAGGATGCGGTCATCACCCACCGCGTAGTTGTCGCGCACCTTGCCACGGGCCAGCAAGGGCAAGGAAGTCAGGGCCGAAGTGTGAAGGGCAGAGGTCATGGCAGAAACAGTCAAGCAACAGCAAAAAAGGAAAAGGCCCGTTGAACAGTCAACGGGCCATTCGGGTCAATTATCGCAGCACCTGCAGCGGTACCGATGGCACACCTACAGTGCCGCAAGACACGCAAATCAACGCACCACTTGGGCCAACTCACCTTGGGCATAACGGGCAGCGATCACTTGCAGGGTTTCACCTTTGATCTTGCTGCCCTGGCCTTCACAACCGAACTCCAGGTAGCGTTGCTTGCACAGGGCCTGGGCGGCGGCGCGTGCGGGCTTGAGCCACTCGCGGGCGTCGAATTTGTCGGGGTTTTCAAACATGAACTTGCGCGCCGCGCCGGTCATGGCCAGGCGGATGTCGGTGTCGATGTTGATCTTGCGCACGCCGAACTTGATGGCTTCCTGGATTTCCTCGATGGGCACGCCATAGGTTTGCTTCATCTGGCCACCGTACTGGTTGATGATGGCCAACAGCTCTTGCGGCACGCTGGAGCTGCCGTGCATGACCAGATGGGTGTTGGGGATGCGCGCATGGATTTCCTTGACGCGCGAAATCGCCAGGATGTCGCCGGTGGGCTTGCGGCTGAATTTGTAAGCACCGTGGCTGGTGCCGATCGCAATCGCCAGCGCGTCCAGCTGGGTGGCCTTGACGAAGACGGCCGCCTCTTCGGGGTCGGTCAGCATCTGGCTGTGGTCGAGCTTGCCCACCGCGCCAATGCCGTCTTCCTCGCCAGCATCGCCGGTTTCCAGATTGCCCAGGCAACCCAGTTCGCCTTCCACGGTGGCGCCCATCTTGTGCGCCATCTCGACCACGGTTTGCGTGACTTGCACGTTGTAGTCAAAGCTCGCCGGCGTCTTGCCATCTTCCATCAGCGAGCCATCCATCATGACCGAGCCAAAGCCCAGGTCCAGCGCGCCCTGGCAGACCTTGGGGCTGGTGCCGTGGTCCTGGTGCATGACCAGGGGAATGTGAGGCCATTGTTCGGCGGCGGCCTGGATCAAATGCTTGATGAAGGGCTCACCCGCGTATTTGCGCGCACCGGCGCTGGCTTGCAAGATGACCGGGGCACCGACTTCGTCGGCGGCGCTCATGACGGCCTGGACTTGCTCCAGGTTGTTGACGTTGAAAGCTGGAATGCCGTAGCCGTTGACGGCGGCATGGTCCAGCAGCTCGCGCATTGAAACGAGTGCCATGGAGGTGATTTCCTGGAAGTTGAAGATTCTGGCCAGCCAGGTGGTACCCGGCTTGTAACTGCCTGGATTTTATAGGCTCCGGCCTGACACCGGACTGAACCATGGCCCATCCAGAAGGCGGCCCGACAGGCCGCCCGGACTCAGGCGACCTTGCAAATCTTCAGCATGTTGGTGCCCCCCGGCGAGCCCATGGGTTCGCCGCAGGTGATGGCGTACACATCGCCCGTGCCCACAATGTTGCGCTTTTTCAGGTGCGTTTCGGCTTCGGCCAGCGCCGTGTCGCGGTCTGCGCTGGTGTCCATCAACAAGGGCCGCACGTTGCGGTACAGCGCCATCTTGCGTTGGGAGGTCAACTTGGTGGTCAGCGCATAAATCGGGATGTGCACCCGGTGACGGCTCATCCACAAAGCGGTCGAGCCCGATTCGGTCATGGCCACGATGGCTTTGGCCCCCAAGTGGTGAGCCGTGAACAACGCCCCCATGGCGATCGACTGGTCGATGCGGCTGAACGTCTGGCCTTTGAAGTCAGCGTCCAGAGCGGGGTCTTCGGCACTTTCGGCGGCGACGCAGATCTTGGCCATTTCTTCCACCGTCTCAAGTGGGAACTTGCCAGCAGCCGTTTCGGCGCTGAGCATCACGGCGTCGGTACCATCCAGCACGGCATTGGCCACGTCCGACACCTCGGCACGCGTGGGCACCGGGTTGGTGATCATGCTTTCCATCATCTGGGTGGCCGTGATGACCACTTTGTCGTGTACCTTGGCCAGCTTGATCATGCGTTTTTGCAGGGCAGGCACCGCCGCATTGCCCACTTCGACCGCCAGATCACCCCGCGCGACCATGATGCCGTCACTGGCGCGCAAGATGGCTTCCAAATGAGGAATGGCCTCGGCACGCTCGATCTTGGCGATCAGGCCGGGCTTGTGACCGTATTCGGCACCGGCCACATTGCACAGTTGGCGGGCCATTTCCATGTCGGTGGCGTTTTTCGGGAAGCTCACGGCCACATAGTCGGCCAGCAGGCTCATGGCGGTCTTGATGTCGTCCATGTCCTTGGCGGTCAAGGCGGGGGCCGTCAAGCCGCCACCTTGCTTGTTGATGCCCTTGTTGTTGGACAACTCGCCGCCCAGCTTGACGGTGGTGTGCACCTGTTCGCCCTTGACGGCGTTCACCGTGAGCACGATCAGGCCGTCATTGAGCAACAACACATCCCCGGCCTTCACATCGCGGGGCAGTTCTTTGTAATCGAGGCCCACGCCCTGGAGATCACCGAGTTCGGTGCGCGAGGCGTCCAGCACAAACGGCTCTCCGGGCTCGAGCATGACCTTGCCTTCGGCAAACTTGCCCACGCGGATTTTGGGGCCTTGCAGGTCGGCCATGATGGCCACTTCGCGCCCAGCACGTTGCGAGGCTTCGCGCACCAGACGGGCACGGTCCACATGGTCTTGGGCTTTGCCATGGCTGAAGTTCAGGCGCACCACGTTCACCCCGGCACGGATCATGGCTTCAAGCAGGGCAGGATCGCTGGAAGCAGGGCCTAAGGTGGCAACAATCTTGGTGGCGCGACGTGTCATTCGGGGATCTCCATGTAATTTGGTTTCAATTTTCACACGAAACCGGTTACATGACAGGTTCTTTCGACGGCCTTGCCCCCGAACGACAAGCCCCAGTGTCAAGGCGACAGCCCGAAACAAAGCAAGCGGCATACACCGATTGGCCCCTTTCAACCCGCCCGAATTGATCCTTGTCAGACCCATGGGGCGTCGGGGCGACTAAACTCTTGCCCAAACGATCTACATCCAAAGCGTCATGACCGCACAACACCTACCGACCCATGACCAGCCGATTGGGCTGGACCAACCCCTGCCGCACCGCAAGACCTTGCGTGGGTGGCTGATCCCCTTGTCCGAGCGCAGCACCTTGCGTGCCTTTGTGCTGCTGATCTTGGACTACGCCCTGTTTTTCATGCTGATCACGGGCACCATCGCGTTGGACGCCTTCTGGGCCAAGCTGCTGTGCGCGCTGGCGGCCGGTTTCGTCATCGGCCGCCTGTTCATCATCGGCCACGACGCTTGCCACCAGAGCCTGACGCCCCACCGCGAACTCAATAAAGTGCTGGGCCGCATCGCGTTTTTGCCCTCTCTCACGCCTTACAGCCTGTGGGACACCGGTCACAACGTGGTGCACCACGGCTACACCAACCTCAAAGGCGTGGACTTTGTCTGGACGCCTCTGACCGCCACCGAATTCGAGGCCCTGAGCCCCATGCAAAAATTACTGGAACGCGCCTACCGCAGCGGTTGGGCGCCGGGCCTGTATTACATGATCGAAATCTGGTGGAAGCGCGAGTTCTTCCCGAACAAAACCCACATGCCGACCCGCCGCCCGATTTTCTTCAAGGACAGCATGCTGGTGACCTTGTTTGCGGCCTTCTGGATCGCCACCGTCGCCGCTGCGGCGGTCTACACCGGCCAATCGGTCTGGCTGTCGCTGCTGCTGGGTTTTGCCGTGCCGTTCTTCTTCTGGAACAGCATGATCGGCTTTGTGGTCTATGTGCACCACACACACGTCAAGGTGTCCTGGCATGACAACAAAGCCGCCTGGACCAAGGCCGCACCATTTGTCTCGACCACGGTGCACCTGACCTTCCCGTTCAACATCGGCGCACTGATGCACCACATCATGGAGCACACCGCCCACCACGTGGACATGAGCATCCCGCTGTACCGCCTGAAGCAAGCGCAAGCCAAGCTGGAAGAAATGTTGCCCGGCCGCATCATCGTGCAGCCTTTCTCCTGGAAGTGGTACTTTGAAACGGCGAAAAACTGCAAGATGTACGACTTCACACGCGAGTGCTGGACCGACTTCAAAGGCAACATGACCAGCCCGGTACGCGGCAACTTGCCGTCGCCCGCCCAAGCCTGAGCGGACTTCGTACCCCACAAAAAAACCCCGTGCTGCGGGGTTTTTTTGTGGGCCGATGCAAAGGCCCATGGGAAGCCCGTGCCGGAAATTCCTTCAGGAGGTTCTTGCCGAAAGTCCTTGTTTCATCAGCCCGCTGCGCGCTGGGCCAGAATGGCAAACGCGGGCAGGGTCTTGCCTTCCAGAATTTCGAGGAACGCGCCGCCCCCTGTCGAGATATAACCCACCTGCTTTTCGATGCCGTATTTGGCAATCGCCGCCAGGGTGTCGCCGCCGCCGGCAATGCTGAAGGCGCTGGACTCGGCAATCGCCTGCGCAATCACTTTGGTGCCGTTTTCGAAGGCCGCAAATTCAAACACGCCCACCGGGCCGTTCCAGACAATGGTGCCGGCCTGCTTGAGCTGGGCCGCCAGTTTGGCGGCCGTTTCGGGGCCAATGTCCAAAATCATGTCGTCGTCCGCCACCTCCGTGGCTTGTTTCACGGTGGCCACCGCATCGGCGGCAAAGGTCTTGGCCACCACCACGTCGGTCGGGATCGGCACTTCCGCACCACGCGCCTTCATGGCCTCGATCACGGCCTTGGCTTCGTCCACCAAGTCGGCTTCGGCCAGGCTTTTGCCGATCTTGAGACCTGCAGCCAGCATGAAGGTATTGGCAATGCCACCACCCACAATCAACTGGTCCACGTTTTGCGACAGACTTTTCAAGATGGTCAGCTTGGTCGAGACCTTGCTGCCCGCCACAATGGCCGCCAGCGGGCGCTTGGGATTGGCCAGGGCTTTGCCGATCGCGTCGATCTCGGCGGCCAGCAAGGGACCGGCACACGCGATGGGTGCGAACTGGGCGATGCCATAGGTTGTGCCTTCGGCGCGGTGAGCGGTGCCAAAGGCGTCGTTCACATAGATGTCGCAAAGGCCTGCCATCTTGCGGGCCAGGTCTTCGTTGTTTTTCTTCTCGCCTTTGTTGACACGGCAGTTTTCGAGCAACACGACCTGACCAGGGGCCACCGTCACGCCATCGACCCAGTTGGCCACCAAAGGCACTTCACAACCGAGCAACTCGGCCAGGCGTTTGGCCACAGGGGCCAGCGAGTCTTCGGGTTTGAACTCGCCTTCGACAGGACGGCCCAGGTGGCTGGTCACCATGACGGCGGCACCGGCGGCCAGCGCCATCTGGATGCAGGGCACGCTGGCGCGCACGCGGGTGTCTTCGGTGATGCTGCCGTCATCGGCCTGGGGCACGTTCAGGTCGGCCCGGATGAAAACGCGTTGGCCAGCCACTTGGCCGTTGGCACACAGATCAGAAAAGCGGATGACGTTCATGGTGTGAAGAAAAGTGGGGGTGGATCAATTCACCTGGATTTTAAAAGCCTGTGCTGACAGCGGCTGACGCGGGGTGCGGGTACGAACGCCGAACAACGCCACAGCGCGCCCTACCAGCCCAGCCCCAGGTGCAAGGGCAAATACACCGCCATGCCCGTCACGATGGTGAGCAACACATTGCGCCGCCAGAAAAAGACCGCCGCCCCCACCACCGCGGCAAACACCCGGGCGTCTTGCCAGGTGGTGATCAACACCCCTTGCACGGTGATGATTTCGGGCACCACCACGGCCGACAAGGCGGCAATGGGGGCGTATTGCAAACCGCGTTGCGCCCAGTGGGGCAGGTGCCAGCTCTTGCTGGAAATGAAGAAGAAGCTGCGCGTGAGCACCGTGACCAGCGCCAGCCCAACGATGACCGCCAAAGTCCAGAAATCGGTGCCGCTCATGCCACTGCACCTTCAGCAGGCCGAATTTTCTCGACCGTCAGACACAGGATCACGGCCACGGCAATGGCCACCACGATGTTGAGTTTGAGCGGCAGCGCATACGCCACCACAGCCGCCACGCCAGCCACCGCAGCCGACAACATGCGCATGCGCGAGCTGGCCAGCGAACACTGGATGCCCAAAAGACACAAGATGCCTGCGAACCCCAGCCCCCAGGAGGGCGGTATGCCATGGGCCAAGGCGATGCCGACAAAGCTCGCCACGATCCACGATGCCCAGTTCAGAAAATCGTTGCCCGCCAAATAGGCCTCCTGCTCCAGACGCGCGAGCGCGGTCTGGCCGGGCTTGGGGTATTTGCGGGTGAACAGCACATAGCTGATGTCGGTGGTCAGGTAGCCGTGCACCAAGCGTTGCCAAAGCGGCAAATGCATCAAAAAGGGCCGCAAATGCAGACTGAAAACCACAAAGCGCAGGTTGACGCAAAAGCCGGTGGCCAAAATCACCCAGGCGGGCGCGCCGGCCACGATCAGCGGAATCGCGGCCAACTGCGAACTGCCGGCAAACACCAACAGCGTCATGGCACTGGCCTCGAACACGCTCATGCCCGACTTGACCATGGCCACCCCGGTCATGAGGCCCCAAGCAGCGATGCCGGGCGCCTGGGGCGAAACCTCGCGCAAGCCTTGCAAAAAGGCCGGGTGGCGGTGCAGACGTGCGTCGAAAAACATCAGCCGCCCACCAGCCGCTGCCCCGCCTGCAGCGGACAGCCGCGCAAGAAATCGGCCGCATTCAGGCGCTTGCCACCGGGGCGCTGCAATTGCGTCAGGCACAACTGCCCCTGGCCACAGGCCACACGCACGCCAGAAGCGTCGGCAGCGAGCACCGTGCCGGGCTCGGCCACTGGCGCACCGGGTTCGGCCACGGCTTGCCAGAGCTTGAGGGTTTCGGTGCCATCGGCCATGGCCAGCGGCACCGTCATGCCCGGAAACGGGTCGAAAGCGCGGATTCGACGGGCCAGCACGTCGGCCGGCAAGGCCCAGTCCAAGGCCGCTTCGGCTTTTTCAATCTTGTGGGCATAGGTCACGCCCTCGGAGGGTTGGGGCTGGTGCGGCAAGGCATCCAGCGACGCCAGCGCCTGCACAATGGCCTGCCCACCCAAGGTGGCCAGGCGGTCGTGCAACACCGCGGTGGTGTCGGTCGGCCAGATTGGCTCGGCGCGCACCAGCAGCATGTCGCCGGTGTCCAGGCCCGCGTCCATTTGCATGATGGTGATGCCGGTCTCGGCATCACCCGCTTCGATGGCCCGATGGATCGGGGCGGCACCGCGCCAGCGCGGCAGCAACGAGGCATGGATGTTCAGGCAGCCTTTGGGCGGCAAGTCCAGCACCCACTGCGGCAGGATCAGGCCATAAGCCGCCACCACCATGGCGTCGGCCTCGGCGGCCAGCAATGTCTCACGCGCGGCCGCAGCGTCTTCTGGGTATTTGCCATCGAGCCGCAAACTGCGCGGCTGGGCCACAGGCACATGGTGTTGCAGTGCCCATTGCTTAACGGGCGAGGGCTGCAACTTCATGCCGCGCCCGGCGGGGCGGTCCGGTTGGGTCAAGACCAGCACGATCTCGTGCCCTGCCGTGTGCAAGGCCGCCATGGCCACCTGGGCAAATTCGGGCGTGCCCGCAAAAATCAAACGCATGCCGTGCTCAGCGCTCGGCTTTTTGGGCTTTGACCAGCTTGGTCTTGATGCGCCCTTGCTTGAGCGGCGACAGGTATTCCACGAACACCTTGCCCTTCAAGTGGTCCAGCTCGTGCTGGATGCAAATGGCCAGCATGCCTTCGGCCTCGATGTTTTGGGTTTGGCCATGGCGGTCCAGCGCCGTGACCTTGACTGCGGTGGCACGCTCCACGCCGTCGTAAATGCCGGGGACCGACAAGCAGCCCTCTTCACCTTTGACCCGCACATCGCTCATCCAGGTGATTTCCGCATTGATCAACACCAGTGGCTGGTTGCGCTCTTCCGAAACGTCGATCACCACCAGCCGCTCGTGCACATCGATTTGCGTGGCCGCCAGGCCAATGCCACTGGCGTCGTACATGGTTTCCAGCATGTCGTCGATCAGGGCGCGGATGCGGTCATCCACGGCCCGCACGGGCTGGGCCACCTTGTGCAGGCGTTGGTCGGGGTAGCAAAGAATGGGGAGCAGGGCCATGGGGTCAAAACACAGAAGAATTCAGGGCTGTATTGTCCCCAATTTTGAAAGCACCCGCTGGCTCAGGCCCGTTGCATCGGCACCTGCCGCCCTCAACGGGCGACCGCGCAGGCCGAAAAGAGGTCCAAATCCGGCTTGGCCAGGCGGGTACTGACCTGGCTCAAGCCCAGCAACGAATGGAACAGGTGGTCGTGCGACAAGGCCTTATCGCTTTGGGCCTGCAAACAAGACATGCGCCAGCCACGCTGGCGCTGCAGGGGCGTGGACAGCCACACCAGCAGGGGCACATGGGTTTGCTCCTGCGGGGCCATGCTGTAGGGCATGCCGTGCAAGTAAAGCCCTTTTTCGCCCAGCGACTCGCCATGGTCCGACAGGTACATCAGCGCCGTGGGCTGCGACTGACTTTGCAGCCACTTCACCGTTTTGGCGATGAAATGGTCAGCGTAGAGGATCGAGTTGTCATAGGCGTTGACGATCTGCTCGGGCGGGCAATTTTGCAGTGCATGGCTGCTGCACTCGGGCAGAAACTGTTTCATGGCCATGGGCGAGCGCTTGTAATAAGCCGGGCCATGGCTGCCCATCTGGTGCATCACCACCACGGTGCCTTTGGCCCGCCGGGCCGGATCCAGCGCAGCCAGTTGCTTGGGCAACTCGTGCAGCATCACCTCGTCCAGGCACTCGCCGTCATTGCAAAATTCGGGCACATTCAGCGCCGTGGTCGCGACATTCGGCACCCGGTCACACACGCCTTTGCAGCCCGATTGGTTGTCCAGCCACAACACGGCCAAACCGGCCCGCTGCAACACATCCAACACGCTTTCAAACCGCTGGCCACTGCCCTCGTAAGCCGCTTTGCCCAGATGAGAAAACATGCAAGGCAAGGACGCCTGGGTGCTGGTGCCACAGGATTTCACGTCGGAAAAATACGTCAAGTCACCTTGCGCCTGCAATTGGCGCAACTGCGGTGTGGTGTCACGGGCATAACCGCCCAGGCCAAAGTTGGCGGCTCGCGCCGTCTCGCCCAAAACCAGCACCACCAAGGGCGCGTCGCCACCCGTGCCGGCGGAAGCCGTCACTTTGGCATCGTCTCCAATCACCTGCAAGGGCTGACTGGCCTGGGCTGCCTGGCCCACAAACAAACGGGTCACCGCGTACACACTGTTGAACGGGTTGATCATGTACCGCAAATGCTTGTGGTTGCGCGTGAGCGAAGCAATGTCCTGAAACGACAGCCAAAACACCCCCAAAGCCACCAGAAAAGCCACCAAGGCCACGCCCAATTGGCGCAAGACCAGCGGCTTGACCGGCACCTGCCGAACGGGTTGGCGCCACAACCAGACCCCGGGCAGAACCACCCCAAACGCCAACGCCGCCAACATGCTCCAGGACAACAAATCGCGCACCTCGCGCACATCGGTCTGCGCCACATTGGCCAGCATGCTGGGGTCGATGACCACGCCATACGTGAGCATGAAATAACTGCTGGACGTCACCGTCAGCAGCAGCGCCACGCCCGCCGGTTTGAGCCAGCGCGGCCAGACCCACAAGCACAAAAACCAGCCAACCAGGCCCAACAAAATCAGCCCCAGACTGGCCATGGTGGTCAGCGCACGAACCCCCTGCGTTTCGGGCAACTGCCCAACCGCCATCCAAAACGGAAGGTTGCCCACGGCAACCAGCCAGACGGTCAAGACCGCCAACAGCGTTGTGGGGTGCCAGGCAGAACGGGCGGTCAAAGATTTCATGGAGGTGGGCGTCACAAGGGTCAAACGGGCTCGATTCTAGTCAGGGCACCTGAACCGCCCCTGAAGTGCCCGGCAAAAACACGACAAAAACCGGGCCCATCTGGCCCAGCCCGGCACAAACCCCTTTACATTCTGGGCACGGGCTTGTTCGTGCTGGGCAGGTCCATGAGCTTGCTCGCCCCACCTGCTCATCCCCTTCAAGCGCTTCGCCAACAGACACATGCCCCATCCCCCCGTTTACGCCACCGTTGGCGATCTGTCCCCCACGCGCCGGCTGGGGCAACTCACCTGGGTAGCCCTGATGTGTTTGCTGGCCTGGGATTTTTCGGGGCTGGACGGGGCCGTGATGCACCAGATCGCCGATCACGGCATCTTTCCGTTGCGCGACAACTGGTGGCTGGAAGAAATCCTGCACACCCGAGCCAAGCAACTTGCACTCGTCCTGTATATCGGCTTGTGGGCGATGCGCTGGTGGCCCAGGGGCGTGTTTCGCCAATTGACACGGTTGCAACGCACGGAAATCGTCACGGGCATCACCTTGTCCCTGATCGCCATCAGCACCCTCAAGCGCTTCAGCCTGACCAGTTGCCCGTGGGAGTTGCAGGATTTTGGCGGCGCAGCCGTGTATGTCTCGCACTGGCAATGGGGCGCGCCAGACGGCGGCTCGGGGCATTGCTTTCCCGGCGGACACGTCTCATCGGCCCTGGCTTTTGTGGGGCTGGCCTTGCCCTGGCTCGGTTCAGGCTTGACGGCGCAACGGCGCATCGGGCGACGCATGTTAATCGGTGTGCTGCTGGCCGGTGGGGTTCTGGGCATCACCCAAACCTTGCGCGGTGCGCACTACCCCAGCCACACGTTCTGGACAGGCTTCATCTGCTGGCTGCTGGCTTTTTCCAACCATGTGCTGTTTGGCTGGCTGGCCCACCGCCAAGCCTCGCCCAGCACGTCGGGCAACTGACCCCGATGCGGGCGGCACCGCACACGCGCTAGGCAACTATCCGGCTTTGTCCCACAATGACTGCACAGACAGCCCTCAGGCTGCGCAGGGAGACACGATGCTGAACACCCCCGAGGAATTGGGCTTTTGGTTGCGCCTGTCGCTCACGCCCGGCGTGGGCAGCGATACCGCCAGGCGCTTGCTGGCCGCGTTTGGCCAACCCGACGCCATCTGGCGGCAACCCGAATCGGCCTTGCGCCAGGTGGTCTCGGCGCTGCAAGCCAAGGCGCTGCGTGAAATCCCCCCGGGCTGGACCGAACTGACCGAAGCCACCTGGAACTGGCTGCACGCCGTGTCCGAGCCGGGCATGGGACGGGCCGTGGTCACGCTGGGCGATGCCGACTACCCCAGCGCCCTGTTGCAAATCTCCGATCCCCCGTTGATGCTGTACGCCATGGGGCAGTCATCGGCCCTGCGTGGGTTGCAAGTCGCGCACAGCGTGGCCATGGTGGGGAGCCGCAACCCGACACCCCAAGGTCAGATCAACGCCCGCGAATTTGCCCGCAGCCTGGCCGCCAGCGGCCTGACCATCGTCTCGGGCCTGGCGCTGGGCGTCGATGGCGCGGCCCATGAAGGGGCTCTGCTGGGGGCCACCGCCACCGCTCTGCCCACCATCGCCGTGGTGGGCACCGGGCTGGACCGGGTCTATCCACGCCAGCACCGCGCGCTGGCGCACCAAATCAGCCAGCACGGCTTGATCCTGAGCGAATACCCCTTGGGCACGCCGCCCCTGGCCCCCAACTTTCCGCGCCGCAACCGCTTGATTTCAGGTCTGGCCCAGGCCACGCTGGTGGTCGAAGCGGCCTTGCCATCGGGCTCGCTCATCACCGCCAAACAGGCCCTCGAACAAGGCCGCGACGTGATGGCCATCCCCGGCTCGATCCACTCGGCCCAATCCAAGGGCTGTCACCTGCTGATCAAGCAAGGCGCCAAACTCGTGGAATCGGCGCAAGACGTGCTGGAAGAGTTGCGGCTGCCCGATCCGCTGGGGCAAGTCCCGCTGGCCCTGGCGTGCACTGGCAACTGCGCCGATCCGGGCGCCGATGACACCGCCACCCAAGACCGCCCCGAAGAGGCGCTGCTCAGCGCCCTGGGACACGACCCGGTGAGTCTGGATGCCTTGCAAGCGCGTTGCGGATGGCCCACCGCCCGGCTGCAAGGCCAGTTGCTGGAGATGGAACTGATGGGGCAGGTGGGTCGCCTGCCGGGTGGGCTGTTTCAGCGGACAGGCGCGGGATAGCCCAGCGGTGCTCAGCGGTTGTTCAGACCACCGCGCCCGAGTTTTCGTCACCCGGGTCGGTGTCTTTCTTGAGGGGCTTGATCAGGTCTTCACGCTGGATGCCCAGCCACATGGCAATCGCAGCGGCCACGAACACCGACGAGTAAATACCAAAGCAAATACCGATCGTCAGCGCCATCGCAAAATAATGCAGCGTCTCACCGCCGAACAGCAGCATGGACAAGACCATGATCTGGGTGCACCCGTGGGTGATGATGGTGCGGCTGATGGTGGAGGTGATCGCGTTGTCGATGACCTCGACCGTGTTCATCTTGCGGTAACGGCGAAAGTTCTCGCGAATCCGGTCAAAAATCACCACCGACTCGTTCACCGAATAACCCAGCACCGCCAGCACCGCAGCCAGCACGGCCAACGAAAACTCCCACTGGAAGAAGGCAAAAAAGCCCAGGATGATGACCACGTCGTGCAAGTTGGCAATGATGGCCGAGACCGCGAACTTCCACTCGAAGCGGACCGCCAGATAAATCATGATGCCGACCACCACAAACGCCAGGGCCTTCAAGCCGTCTTCGGCCAGTTCGTCCCCCACTTGCGGGCCGACAAACTCGGTGCGGCGCAAGGTCACGTCGGCACTGTCGGCCTTCAGCGCGGTCAGCACTTTTTCACTTTGCTGTGCCGAGCTGACGCCCTTTTGCGCGGGCAAACGGATCATCACGTCGCGCGCAGAACCGAAGTTTTGCACCTGCACTTCGCTGAACCCCAACGTGCCCACCGTGGCGCGAACTTTTTGCAAATCCGCCGGCTGGCTGTAGCTCACTTCCATCAAGGTCCCGCCCGTGAACTCCACCGACAGGTGCAAGCCTCGGCTGAACAGGAAGAACACCGCCAATGCAAACGTCAGGAAAGAAATCGCGTTGAACAGCAACGCGTGTTTCATGAACGGAATGTCTTTTTTGATTTTGAAAAATTCCATGGTCCGCTTTCCTTAGTCGGCTTTCACCGCAGCGCTGCCTTCAGGCCGCCACACCGTGCCAATCGACACCGATTTGAGTTTTTTCTTGCTGCCGTACCACAGGTTCACCAGTCCGCGTGAGAAGAACACGGCCGAGAACATGCTGGTCAAAATGCCGATGCAGTGCACCACCGCAAAGCCGCGCACCGGGCCAGAACCGAAGGCCAGCAAGGCCACACCCGCGATCAGCGTGGTGATGTTGGAGTCAAAAATCGTGGCCCAAGCACGGTCATAACCGGCATGGATGGCCGCCTGCGGGCTGGCCCCGTTGCGCAGCTCTTCACGCACCCGCTCATTGATCAACACGTTGGAGTCGATCGCCATGCCCAAAGCCAGCGCCATCGCGGCCATGCCCGGCAAAGTCAGCGTGGCTTGCAACATGGACAAAATCGCCACCAAGAACAGCAAGTTCACGGCCAGCGCAATGCCCGACACCAGGCCAAACATGGCGTAGTAGAAGCACATGAACGCCACGATCACCAAGAAACCCCAGGTCACGCTGTTGAAGCCTTTGGCAATGTTTTCGGCCCCCAGGCTCGGGCCGATGGTGCGCTCTTCAATGATTTCCATGGGCGCAGCCAATGAACCGGCGCGCAGCAGCAAGGCGGTGTCGTTGGCTTCGGCGGTCGTCATGCGGCCCGAAATCTGCACGCGGCCGCCACCGATTTCGGCGCGGATCACCGGCGCCGTGACCACTTCGCCCTTGCCCTTTTCGAACAAGATGATGGCCATGCGTTTGCCGACGTTGTCGCGGGTCACGTCCTTGAAAATGCGGGCGCCCTTGGCATCCAGCGTCAGGTTGACCACTGGCTCTTGCGTCTGGCCATCAAAACCGGGTTGGGCATCGGTCAGGTTATCGCCCGTCAACACCACCTGCTTTTTGACGATCAGAGGGCGTCCATCGCGCTCCTGGTAGCGCTCAGCGCCAAAAGGCACCAGACCGCCCGCTTGCTCTGCAGCACGGGCTTCGGTGCTCTCGTCCACCATGCGCACTTCCAGCGTGGCGGTGCGACCCAAAATGTCTTTGGCCTTGGCCGTGTCCTGCACGCCTGGCAACTGCACCACAATGCGGTCCAGCCCTTGCTGCTGGATCACCGGTTCGGCCACGCCCAACTCATTGATCCGGTTGTGCAAGGTGGTGATGTTTTGCTTCAAAGCCTGCTCTTGCACTTTGCGGGCGGCTTCGGGCTTGATGCTGGCGATCAGGCGCCATTCGCTGCCTTCAGCCACCTCCTGGGTTTGCAAGTCGGCGAACTGGGCCGACAACACGCGCTTGGCACTTTCAAGCTGCTGCGCGTCGCGCAGGCGGATTTCAATAGTCTGGCCATTGCGGCTGATGCCACCGTGGCGCACATCCTTTTCGCGCAGCAAACTGCGCAAATCGCCAGCGAGGGCTTCCACACGCTGCGTCAAAGCCGCTGGCATATCCACTTGCAGCATGAAGTGCACACCGCCACGCAAATCCAGACCCAAATACATGGGCGAGGCATGCAGGGAGGTCAGCCAGGCAGGCGAGCGCGACACGAGGTTCAAGGCCACCACAAACTGGGGGTCGGCAGCGTCAGGGATCAGCGCCTTTTGAATCGCGTCTTTGGCCTTGAGTTGCTGGTCGGTGCTCTCGAAGCGGGCCCGAATCGAGCCGCCGTCCAAAGTGACCGTTTGCGCCGAGACCGAAGCGGCCTGAAGGGCATCCTCGACTTTTTGCAGGGTCGAGGTGTCCACCTTGATGGTCGCCTTGCCCGAGGACACCTGCACCGCAGGGGCTTCACCAAAAAAGTTGGGCAGGGTGTAGACCACCCCCAGCAACAGGGCGATCACGATGATCGCGTATTTCCAGACCGGGTAACGGTTCATAGTGACTCGCGTGCAGGATGAAAAACCGGGGCCGGCAACGGCCAAAGCCCCATGGAAAAGTCCGGGTGAATTACTTCACAGTGCCTTTGGGCAGCACTTGCACCACCGCACTGCGCTGCAGTTGCACCTCGACACCGGCCGACAACTCGACACCAATGTAGGCGTCACCGATCTTGCTGACCTTGCCCAGCAAGCCCCCAGCGGTCACGATTTCGTCGCCTTTGGCCAGCGCGTCGATCATGCTGCGGTGCTCTTTTTGCTTTTTCATCTGTGGGCGGATCATGACGAAGTACAAAACCGCAAACATCAGCAGCAAAGGCAGCATGCTCATCAGGGTAGATTGCATGTCGCCACCGGCGGCAGCGGCTGGTGCGGTCTGGGCAAAAGCAGAAGAAATGAACATGGAAACTCCACAAAAGGCAAATTCGGGTGGGATGGGGCAACGCGTGTGCGCCCCGCGGACGAAGCCGCCATTGTATGCGGCGCTATGATGCCGTTTAAAAGCCTTTTGCCCCGCCGGAATGCCCTGCAAACCGCGCACCTTGGAAAGTGATCCCCCTTTGAATTCGCGTTTGTGGGCCATGCTGGCCCTGCTGGGCAGCCTGGTGTCATTGGCAGTGGGCACCTCGTTTGCCAAAAGCCTGTTTCCTGCCTTGGGGGCCGAAGGCACCACCACCTACCGCATCGTGTTGGCCATGCTGATGTTGATGGCGGTATTTCGCCCCTGGCGTCGCCAATGGGTTTGGGCCGACGCCCTGCCGCTGGGTCTGTACGGTGTGACGCTGGGCGCCATGAACTTGTTGTTTTACAGCGCCATCAAGACCATCCCCTTTGGGGTGGCGATTGCCATCGAATTCACCGGACCACTGGCGGTGGCGGTGTGGACCTCCAAAAAACCCAGCGACTGGCTGTGGGTGGCCCTGGCCATGATGGGGCTGGGCTTGCTGCTGCCATTGCCCGGCGCCGATGCCGCCAGCGCGCTCGACCCACTGGGCATGGGCCTGGCCTTGACCGCAGGCATGTGCTGGGCGCTTTATATTGTGTTCGGGCAACGGGTGGCCTTGCGTTATGGCGGCCTGGCCACGCCCTTGGGCATGCTGGCCGCCGCGCTGGTGGTGGCGCCCATTGGGGTGTGGCATGCGGGCAGCGCCTTGTGGGATCCGCAATGGCTGGTGGCGGGTCTGGCGGTGGCGTTGCTGTCAAGCGCGATCCCTTATGCGTTGGAAATGTTTGCGCTGAACCACCTGCCCAAAAACACCTTCAGCATCTTGCTCAGCCTGGAGCCTGCCGTGGGTGCCCTGGCAGGCTGGCTGGTGCTGTCCGAACGCTTGACGCTTTTGCAAGGACTGGCGATCTTGATGGTGATGGCGGCCTCCATGGGCTCGGCCTGGTCCGCCGGACGGTCGGCGGCAACCACCCAGGCCTGAGTTCACCCACCGCGACAGGTGCAGGCCAAGAACACCCGCCCGTGCTCACTTGGGCGGGGCTGCTTCTGGTTTGGCGTCTTTGGTCTTGGCGCCGTCTGCCTTGGCTTCTGTCTTAGCGTCCGCCTTGGCGTCCGCCTGAGGGTCGCTTTTGAGCTTTTCCAGCTGTTTGAGCATCCAACTGCGTTTTTCCAGTCGTTCTTGCTCCAACCTGTCAAGCTCTTGCAGCCGCCTGACGTGATCGGCTTCGGCTTTTTCTTTCCGTTCGCGGGCTTGTGCCGCCAGGGCCTCTTGCGCTTGTTGCGCTTCGCGCAGCCTGGCTTGCTCTTGCGCTTTGATTTGGGCTTCCTCTTCGGCCGCCAGCCGGGCCTTCAAGGCTTGGTCTGCCCTCTGACGTGCGGCTTTGGCGGCTGCGGTTTCACGTACCCCCGAACCCCAGGCCTGGTTGTCCAGCTGACGCCGGACTGCCGCCGCGTATGAAATGGGCTGGGTTTTGCCATTTTCTGTCGCGCTGTAATAGCCCTCGCACTGGGTCTTCAAGCCCTTGGACAACACGCAGGCAAAGCGTTGTGGATTTTGATCGCCCCAGGCTTTTTTCTGGGCCACAAACGCATCGCATTGGGTCAACGCCCACTGAATTTTCCAATCCTCTGGGCTGACCTGGGGATCGGCCAGGTCAAACCATTCGTAGCGCACGCGGTCCGATTGCAAGGCTGTGCGCACACATTCGGCTTTGGCCGGATGCATGGACGACCACCAGCTGCCCCATGCAGCACGCAGGGGTGCATTGTCAAAAACCACCCGGTATTGCGTTTGGCCTTGCGTGGGGCAGGCGTTCACCGCCACACCGTTCCCGCGCTTGAATTGGCCTTGCCAGGTGACCGTGACGAACTCGGTGTCCTGCGGCGTGATGTCGATGAACGTTTCAAAGTGAGGGGCTTGCACCTCGCGCGTGATGGCGGGCTGGCCCTGGACCATGATGGCGAGGTTGCACACCTGCTCGGCGTTTTGCACGCGTGCAGCCACCACCACGGTGTTGGTTTGATCGGCCAACAACTGGTATTGCCCAGCCTGTGCCGGGCAAACGAGCGCCAGCCCCCAGAGCAGCAGGGCCGCAAGGCCCCCGGCCTTCAAGGTGCGCGCGCGGATTGAATTGGATTGCATGAACAGGAAGAATCGGCACGAACCGCTCATTCTTGATAGCCCCGTCACCGCCCGGTGAACACCGGTGGGCGCCTTTCGGCAAATGCGGCGCGCCCTTCGGCAAAGTCGGCACTGCGGCTGGTCATGTGCTCGCGCTCACGCAAGCGGGCCTCGTCGGCCTGCCCGGCTTCGATCTCGCGCAACGACTTCTTGGTTTCCTGTACTGCCAGCGGGGCCAACGCCAAAATGTCTTGCACCAGCGACTGCAAGGTGGGGCCCCATTCGTCGGCACTGACCAGTGCTTCGAACAAGCCCATCGCCTCGAGCTGGCGTGCCGTGAAAGGCCGCGCGGTCAGGAAGGCGCGCTTCGCCCCCGCCAGACCAAAACGACGCACATAGCGCTGCAAACCACTCGGGTAATAGTGCAGCCCCAGCGCCGTGGCAGGCATGCGCCATTCCAAGCCTTGCAAGCCGACGCGCAAGTCGCAGGCCAACACCACATCTGTCGCGCCGCCATACACGCTGCCGTTCAGGGCGCAAATGGTGACGGGGCGCAACGCGGCCAGCGCGACCGGAATTTGCTCAAAAAAGCTGGCCCCTTGCCCGGATGCGTCAAACCCACCAATGTCATAGCCCGCGCAAAACACCGGTTGGGGCTGCCCGGTGGTGCAAGCGGTCAGCACCAGCACGCGCACATCGGCCTGGTGGTTGACGGTTTCAAAATGCGCCAGCAAGGTCTGGAGGTCCCCGTTTTCCAGCCGGTTGCGCTGGGCCGGGCGGTTCAGGGTGATGGTGGCCACACCGCCTTCGATGGACAGAATGGGAGCAGAGGCTGACGTCATGGAAGGTGAGATGGGTGCGTTCAAAACAAAAAGGGTGTCCGAAGACACCCTGATTGTAGGAAGCTGGCCTTGGCGGCCAGCCGATCAAGCCTGAGCTTAAGCCTTGGTTTTGGCCTTGGACATGGCGGCTTTCACCGAAGCTTCGGCTTGGGCTGTGGCGGCCTTGATGTTGGTCTCGGCGGTGTCAGCGGCTTGCTTGGCCACTTTTTTCAGGGTTTCAGCGGCAGTCTGGCTGGCTTCGTAAGCGGTCTTGAAGACGGCCACGGCAGCGTCGGAACCGGCTGGGGCGTTTTTCAGGCTGCTTTCCACCAAGCTTTTGACAGCTTTTTCGGACTCGGCCACTTTGCCTTCGACGGCTTTGGTGAACTCGGTGCCTGTGCTGTTGGCGATGTCAGCCAAGTGACGGCCATAAGACACCGACTTTTCGAAAGCGGGCTGCAACAAAGCGGCTTGCACAGCCAGCAGATCTTGTGGGTTCTTGGCAGCCATCAGGGCTTGCACGTTGGCGAAAGACTCGCCCACAGCGGCTTTGCCAGCGGCCATGTTCAGCTCGACCAAGCGCTCGAAACCAGCAAAAGCGGTTTGCGTCAGATCGGCAGCGGCGGTCAGGTTGGCTTGTTGGGTGGCAGAGAATTGTTCGGCGTTGAAGTTCATGGTGAGGTCCTTTGAAGGGTTTGTTGCAATGCAGCAATTTGACCACCACCCCTCAGGCAAGGCAAGGGATAACCCGCACTTTAGAGTCCAACCTCCAATTGCCCGCCCGCAGGGCCGCTGTGTGCGTTGCCACCCGGACAAGACTTGAGGCATGTGCTGAGGCGCTGTCCTGAGCGGGCTTTTGGCAGCCGCCCCAGCGACCTCACTACACTTGGTGCAACGGCCACCCCGGCCAAGACACACTGCATGTATGGAATTCCTCAGTCTGCTGTTCATTTTGGCCACCGGCATCCACTGGCTCAACACCCAAGGCCAGCGCAAACGCACCACCTTGCTGGCCGAACAATTGCGCCCCTACCAAATTGAAAAACACATGGAACAACTCACCGGGGCCTATATGCGGGCACTGGGCGAAGCCGACACTGAGCGACAACACCAAATTTGGCAGTTGCAAGACATGGTCGAACAACAACTGGCCACCGAATTCCAAAACCTGGCGCGCGAGTTTGCCAAGCTGCCGGCCCCTGTGACGCGGGCCTTCAAGGTGGCGCTGCCTTACATCGACCAACTCTCGCCCAAAGCCAGCTTTGACATGCGCCGCATGCTGGAAGTGCACGCCCAAGGCATCGAGCACACCCTGCGCAACGTGCAAGGCCTGGCCCCGAAAGAGCGCTCATTCCGGATGATGGCCGAGATGTTCCTGATGCAGCACAGCTGCCACTGGTTTTGCAAATCCAAAACCATCGCCTCAGCCCGCATGCTGACCCAACACCAGACCCGTTATGAGCAAGCGCTGGCCGCCGTCAGCCCCGAAACACGCGAGGCTTATCTGGACGTGGTTCAGGCTTGATTTACCCGCTGCTTCAGGTAACTGCCCACCAAATGGCGGCTGGTACGCTGCAAACCCATCAACAGCGCATGGTCGACCTGGGTACAGCCGTAGCGCGCGTTCAGGTCGCGTTGCATCTGCGCCAGCAAATGGGCGGCCATCTCGGCATCGGCCAAGGCCCGGTGGGCGCGGCCTGACGAAGGCAAGTGGTGCAACGCCGCCAACGTGCCCAGTTTGTGGTTGGGCGCTTGCGGGTACAGGCGGCGCGACAACAGCAAGGTGCAGGCAAACGGGTGCGCGCCGTCTTGACCGCAACGCGCCAGCTCGGCTTGCCAGAACTTTTTATCAAACGCCGCGTTGTGCGCCACCATGGGCCGCCCCGCCACAAAGCGCGCCGCCTCGCGCATCACCTGCTCGGCAGGCGGCGCGGCCTGCACCATCTCGTTGGTGATGCCGGTGAGCTGGGTGATGAAACTGTTCACCCGCACCCCGGCGTTCATCAGGCTCTGAAAACGGTCCACCACCTGCCCGTTGTCCAGCATGACGATGGCCACCTCGGTGGCGCGGTCGCCCATGTTGGGAGAGATCCCGGTGGTTTCGAAGTCAATGATGGCGATGGGTGGCATGGGCAAAAAGATGGCAGCAAGAGCAAGGGCCGCCAAAGCTTACCCGAACGCCTGCTGACAGCAGACGCTGAAAGACCTGCACAATGCGAAAGAACGCATCCATCCGGTCAACCTCATGCCCCTCGGCCCCCTTCTTTTTTGCGGCGACCCGCATGGCCAATGGCAACACATCATCGATGCCGCCTTGCAAACCCAAGCCCGCGCCGTGATCTTGCTGGGCGACCTAGAACCTGCGCGGCCGTTGCACATCGAGCTTGCGGCCATCCGCGAACGCGTCTGGTTCATCCACGGCAACCACGACACCGACCACCCGGAAAACTTTGCCAACGTCTGGCACAGCGAACTGGCTGAACGCAACCTCCACGGCCGTGTGGCCACCTTGCCCTGCGGCACGCGCATTGCCGGGCTGGGCGGCGTGTTTCGTGGCACGGTATGGAACCCCAAAAACAAGCGCCCAGCACATTTTTACAACCGGACAGAACACGCCAGCGCGACCCCACGCCAGGACCGCTGGCAAAGCAGTGCGCCGCTGCGGCACTGGTCCAGCATCTACCCTGACGAGTTCGATCAACTGTCTGCGCTGCAAGCCGACATCCTGATCACGCACGAAGCCCCCGGCTACCACGAACACGGCTTTGAACCCCTGGACACATTGGCCCGCCGCATGGGCGTGCGCATGACCGTGCACGGCCACCAACACGATTGCATTGACAGCAGCGCCCGCTGGGCGGCGCAGGGCTTCAAAAGCTTTGGGGTGGGGCTGCGGGGGGTAATGGTGGCGGAGGGGGTTTAGCCGTCTGGCCCAGCGCGAAGGGCAAGGCGCCTGTTCTGCCAACGAACATGCGCCCAAGGCTGGCCTCAACCATGCCTGTTTGCGGCTCAACCCCGGCAATCATCAAACTTTTGTGACGACAGGAGCCACCGCTTATCTGCGGATTGGTCTTGACCCCGTAACCTAGTACCGTCGGTCTGCAGAACGATTTGCGATCCTACAAAAATAGGTCGTTCGAAATCCAGCAACAAAGTCGGTGGCGACAATGCAGCGGTTGCGGTCTCACACTGGGTTTGTGCAAGAGACCGGAAATTGACCCCAACCGACTTGTCGCTTGCAAGGTCGGTCTGGCATGCTAATTCAACAGCTAGCCCCCCCTGAGGGCTTGCCAGCAATAGTTTCGCGACGAATGCGGGCTCCTATCGTCCGGCGAGACTGAAGTCGTTGGAGTCGCAAGATTGCCCGAGAATACCGGGAGTTTCCAAAATGAGATCTTCTGCATGCGCCACTTGATCCGTGTTCCTGTCTCAACGGTCGTTTCACTTACTGCCGAGGCTTCTGTGGAGCTGATGACTGGAATATTGAAGGCGGAGTCGAACTACGCAAAGCTCAATTCTGCAGTCATCACGATTTCTAGCCGGCTGACTATCGCAGACGGTGGCATCGACGCTGAAATCAATGCGCCTCATGATGCTCAAATCCCAGCAGATTGTTTCTTTGCTGCCGGCTTGACAGGGATTCAGTTGAAGTCAGGTACATCGTTCAGGCCTTGGACCAACGGGTCCATCCGAGGCGAATTGATTAGCAGCAAAGGGACGCTGTTTCCGGAGGTGGAGCGTCTGATCGAGAGAAGGGGGCGCTACGTCGTCGTCTGCACGGGACACGATCTCACGCCCCAACAACGGAATGACGCCTGCGAGCAAATTGTCAGAGTGCTCGAATCCGTAGGTGTCACGGACTATCGCAACCTAGTTGACGTGCTGGGAGCAAGCCAGCTCTCAAACTTTGCAGAGCGCTACCCTGGCGTCGCGGCACAGTTGACCTATGACTCAATTCAGGAGGCTTGGGTACTCGACGAATGGGATCGCGATGCCCACATGGCCAGTTCATTCAAGCCGGCGCCAGCTCAAACTGAACTGATCGATCTGATTCGAGCAGGCATAGAAGGCGATGCCAAGCATATTCGGGTGCTAGGTGAGCCTGGCTTGGGCAAGACGCGCATGGTCCTAGAGGCGTTAAGGGCGCCGCATATTGCCCCTTCGGTCCTCTACTTGCGTCATGGCTCCAAGTTCGGTCAGACATCGCTGTTCAGGCAACTACTTCGGGCCGGTTGGACGAAGCCTCTGGTACTAGTGCTTGATGACCTATCCGAATCGGAGATGTCCGATATCTGGCGGCATCTGAAGCACCGCTGTGGCGCAATGAAAATTATCACTCTCGATCATGGGCGTGATGAAAGTCACGACGACGAAATTCTCCGCCTGCAGGTCCCCCGCCTTCCAGACGAAACCATCAGGAGCATCCTGGCCGACCAGGTCGGAGAATCCCAAGGCCTTGATCGTTGGGTCACCATCTGCGAGGGCTCTCCACGAGTTGCACATGCCGTTGCAGAGAATCTTCATGCAAATCCCACTGATTTGCTACGTCCGCCGGCGACGGTTCCGCTGTGGACTCGGTTCTTGCACGGATATGGCACGCAAGAGGATGCGACGTCACGACAAGTCGACTGTGTGGCTCACCACCTCGCCTTGTTCAGCCGGTTCGGATTTGAAGATCCCGTATCAGATGAGGCCACCTACGTCGCGCAGTTGATTCACAAGGTTGATCCAACGATCGGCTGGGCCCGATTTCAAGAGATTGTCCAGAGTCTTCGGGCTCGACGCGTCCTGCAAGGCAGCACGACGCTGTTTTTTGTACCCAAGGCGCTTCACATCTTCCTTTGGAAACAGTTCTGGACACGCTATGGGCGCGGGTTCGACTTTGTAGCCACCTTCGAATCCATGCCTTCATCGCTCCATGCCTGGTTTTTGAACAAATTCAGATTCGCTGGCGGCAAAGACACAGCATTCGTTGTTGACGAGATTCTTAAGCCAGACGGCGTCTTTTCCTCTCGCGACATGCTGACCTCGTCGACCGGATCGCGATTCCTGTCGACGCTCGCTGAGGCCAATTCCTCTGCTGTCCTACGTCTGCTTGAGAGCACGATCGGCAACTGGCCTGACGCCGATCTTGCGGAGTTCAAGTCAGACCGCCAGAACATCGTCTGGGCACTTGAGAAGATTGCTGTTTGGCCGCTGCTAACAGTGCGGGCCTTAGGCCTGCTGTCCCGGCTTGCTGTCAATGAGAACGCCGACTTTTCCAATAATTCGACTGGCACACTGGTGAGCCTGTTTCGCATTGGTCCCGAAGCCGCTGCGACCGAGGCGAGTCCGGAGCAAAGGCTGCCGGCCTTGCTTGCGCTCCTGAGAGGAAGCACCGATGCTGAACGTCTGCTCAGTTTGAAGATACTGGACTCGGCCTTGGACACGCGCGGTATGGGCTTTCGAACTGTGGGGCCGGAATACCAAGGGCTACAGGAGCGAGCCAAGCTTTGGATTCCATCAACTTACGGCGAATGGCGGCAGGCACACCTTTTATACTTCCAAACCCTGATCAACGAGACTTCGGCTTGGCCTGCAGCCCTCCGACCGCAAGTCTGTTCGGCGCTGCTCAAAGCAGTCGAACATCAGATCCGCACTCCACCATGCACAGAGCTTGCCCTGCAGGTACTGGAGAAACTAGCCTCCGACAGCGCCATGATCCCAAGCCAGCTGAACAAGTTTTTTTGGCACTGGACGGAATATTGCGAGGACGAGCAGCGCCGTGAAATAGGGATTCGAATCAAGCGTCTCGCCCGCCGGTATGCGCGCCAGGATCTGACCAGCCGTTTCCAGAGATACGTCCTTGATGTTGATTGGCTTGAGTGGGAGGAAGAGTATCGAGATCGGCGTGATCGGCCGGCTTCCCATGCAAAGACGCTGGTTGCAGCGCTCGCGCGACGAGTCGCGGCGAACCCGGATCGCCTGAGTGAGATTTCTCACCTTCTGACCCCATTGAGTCATGGCCCAGCGCTTTGGAATTTCGGGGAGCAACTAGCTGCGAGCGACGTGCAGCGCGTCCTGCTTCCTTTGCTCACAGACATCGCTCGGAGTTGCGGCAACGTCACCTGTCTGCACGGCTATTTGACTGGCATCAAAGCACAGTCATTCGAGCAGTTTGAGTTGTGGCATCTAGAGATGCTGAACAGCAGCGATACGGCTATCCTGGGCGCGGAGATGACTCTGCGATCCGCCTACAACGAAAACGCATTCAACCGCTGTCTCGATGCCCTTGAGAAAAAATGGATCGAGCCTACGCCGTTTGGGGCGTTGCAGTTCGGCATGGCGTTGGATTCAGTGCCAACAGAAAAAGCAGAGCGCCTATTCAGGCTAATTCGACAGCGAGAGATGCCGGAAGCTCTGCAGCTGCTGATTGGGTTGATGAGTTCCATGTCGTCGGAGCGACACATGCCCTGCGGCCCAGACTTCGCCTTCGATGTCGCGCGACATACGATTCCCCTTTTACGACACCCAGGACAATCCTTTGGGTTTAATTGGAAACGCGTTTGCTCAAGGTTGGTCAAATCCAATGCTGAATTTGCAGCGCCCTTGCTCGATGCAATCCTCACTACCATGGAAGAGGTATACCAGCTGAGCTATGACCATGACATCGAAGCATTAAGCAATGAGTTGGTCAGTATCGATGCTAAAGGCGCCTGGCAGGTCACTGCAAAGCACTTCGAGGCTGCATTGCCGAAATGGAGGAGCGACGTGTGCGACTGGCTGAAGGGTGGCATCCGTCCGTTGGGGAAGGGTGTGCAGCGCGGCCCCATTGCAGACCTTCCGGAGAGCAGCATCTTAGATTGGATCGAGTCCGATCCCGACGGCCGAGCTGCTCTGATCGCGCATGCAGCGCTTCCTACGCTCGATGATGAAGGCGGCGGAAGTCTGACTCGGCAATTGTTGACACGCTATGGGCATATTGATGGCGTACGTTCCGAGATAAGCGCATCATTCCACACTGGGTCATGGGTAGGTCCGATGAGCCAATATCTGAAGCATCAGAGAGACATCCTGCGGCGCTGGCTTGCAGCGGGATTCGATTTTCAGGTCGCGCAATGGATAGAAACCGAGATCGAACGACTCGACCGGGAGATTCAAAGAGAAGAAATCAACGAAGAGCGCGATCGCTTCGACTGATATGTGGGCGCCATCTTCGCAAGTCCTGGACAACAGTCAACGTCACGTTTCGCGGGGAGCAGTCTCTCGACGTTTAGATCTGACAGACAGCACTCAGCCTATAGCGGTCTTACTTTTTACAGTCACAAAAAAGCCCGGAGTTCCGGGCTTTTGGTTATTTGCAAAGTTGAGAAAATTTGCACGACTTTTGAGAACCTACAGCCTCAAATATCGATATTCCCCGCCCGCAGCGCGTTGCTCTCAATGAAGTTGCGGCGTGGCTCGACTTCGTCGCCCATGAGCATGGTGAACACGCGGTCGGCTTCGATGGCGTCGTCGATCTGCACGCGCAGCAAGCGGCGCACGGTCGGGTCCATGGTGGTTTCCCACAATTGGGCGGGGTTCATCTCGCCCAGACCCTTGTAGCGCTGGCGGCTGGTGGTGCGTTCGGCTTCGCTGATCAGCCAATGCATGGCCTGGCGGAAGTCGCCCACTTTTTCTTCCTTCTGGCGTTCGCCTTCGCCACGGGTGGCTTTGGCACCTTCGCTGAGCAGGCCACGGAAAGTGTCGGCGGCTTCAGCCAGTGCGCCGTAGTCTGCGCCGTGCACAAAGTCTTGCGTGATCACGCTGCTCTTGATGTTGCCGTGGTGGCGGCGGCTGATGCGCAAGACGGGTTTGTCGGTGCGCACGTCAAACTCGGCCGCCACTTCGGCTGGGATGCCCGTGGTGTTGAGTTCGCGCAGCTTGGCTTGCAGCGCAGGCGCGCATTCGGCCGCTTGCTCGAGCGTGTCCAGATTGAGCGATACGCCGTCGGCCATGGCCCGCAGGGCCTCGGCATCCATGAAGTTGGACAGGCGCGCAATGACCGATTCGGCCACCTGGTGCTTGCGGGCCAGCGCTTCGAGCGTCTCGCCTGTGAGCACTTGCGAGGCAACGCCACCGGTGCTGATGCTGGCGTCTTTCAAGGCGATGCGCAGCAAGAAACCGTCCAGGGCCGGGCCGTCCTTCAGGTACAACTCTTCCTTGCCAGCCTTGACTTTGTAAAGCGGTGGCTGGGCGATGTAGATGTGGCCTCGCTCGACCAGGTCGGGCATCTGGCGGTAGAAGAAGGTCAGCAGCAGCGTGCGGATGTGGGCACCGTCCACGTCCGCGTCGGTCATGATGATGATGCGGTGGTAACGCAGTTTGTCGACGTTGAAATCGTCGGTGCTGCTCTTGCCGGATTCGGCACTGGCTTTGCCAATGCCGGTACCCAAGGCGGTGATGAGCGTGACGATTTCGTTGCTGGTCAGCAATTTTTCGTAGCGGGCTTTTTCGACGTTCAGGATCTTGCCGCGCAAAGGCAGGATGGCCTGGAATTTGCGGTCACGGCCTTGCTTGGCAGAACCACCGGCGGAGTCACCCTCGACGATGTAAATTTCGCAAAGCGCCGGGTCTTTTTCCTGGCAGTCGGCGAGTTTGCCGGGCAGCCCCATGCCATCGAGCACGCCTTTGCGGCGCGTCATTTCGCGGGCCTTGCGGGCGGCTTCGCGGGCGCGGGCGGCTTCCACAATCTTGCCGCAAATGATCTTGGCGTCGTTGGGGCGCTCTTCCAGAAAGTCGGTCAGGGCCTTGGCCACGATGTCTTCCACCGGCGCGCGCACTTCACTGGACACCAACTTGTCTTTGGTCTGGCTGGAGAACTTGGGCTCGGGCACTTTCACGCTCAACACGCAGCACAGGCCTTCGCGCATGTCGTCGCCACTGACCTCGACTTTTTGCTTTTTGGCGATCTCGTTTTTCTCGATGTATTTGCTGATGACGCGGGTCATCGCTGCGCGCAGGCCGGTCAGGTGGGTGCCACCGTCACGCTGCGGAATGTTGTTGGTGAAGCACAGCACGCTTTCGTTGTAGCCATCGTTCCACTGCATGGCCACTTCCACACCGATGCTGGTGCCAGGAATGCCGCCGTAGCTGTCGGCCGGACGCTCGCCGTTGGCGTGGAAAGCGTTGGGGTGCAACACTTTTTTGTTGGCGTTGATGAAGTCCACAAAGCCTTTGACGCCCCCGGCGCCGGAGAAATCGTCTTCCTTGCCGCTGCGTTCGTCTTTCAGACGGATGCGCACGCCGTTGTTCAGGAAGGACAGTTCGCGCAAACGCTTGGCCAGGATTTCGTAATGGAAATCGGTGTTTTGCGTGAAGATTTCGGTGTCGGGCAAAAAGTGCACTTCGGTGCCGCGCTTGTCGGTGGCACCCGACACGCGCATGGGCGAGACCTCCACGCCGTTCACGGTTTCGAGCAAGCGGTTTTGCACAAAGCCTTTGGCAAAGTCGATCTGGTGCACTTTGCCTTCGCGGCGCACCGTCAGGCGCAGCCATTTGCTCAGGGCGTTCACGCACGACACACCCACGCCGTGCAAACCACCCGAGACCTTGTAGCTGTTTTGGTTGAACTTGCCGCCCGCGTGCAATTCGGTCAGCGCGATTTCTGACGCACTGCGCTTGGGCTCGTGCTTGTCGTCCATCTTCACGCCGGTGGGGATGCCGCGGCCGTTGTCGGTCACAGAAATCGAGTTGTCCGAGTGGATGGTGACCACAATGTCGTCGCAATGACCGGCCAGCGCTTCATCGATGGAGTTGTCGACCACCTCGAACACCAGGTGGTGCAGGCCTGTGCCATCGGACGTGTCGCCGATGTACATGCCCGGGCGTTTGCGCACCGCTTCCAGGCCTTCCAGAATCTGGATCGAGCCTTCGCCATAGCCTTCCGATGCGCCCGCCTGGTGGGCGTCGATCTTGGGTTGCGCGGTGGTGAAAGCGTCTTCGCTGGGGATGATGTCGTCGGTCATGTGAGTTTTTCTCTGTCGCTTGAATGGCCGAAACCCGCGAGAGGTCGCGGGTTTCGATAAGGTGTGCCTGGAGGGCTCTCGCCTTAAATGCGCATCGGCATCACCACATATTTGAAATTGTCGTTTTCGGGAACCGTGATCAACGCGGAGCTGTTGGCGTCGGCCAGATCGATGCGAACCATGTCCTGGCTCATGTTGCTCAGCACATCAATGATGTAGGTGACGTTGAAGCCGATTTCGATGCTGTCGCCGCCGTAGTCGATGTCGAGTTCGTCCACGGCTTCTTCCTGTTCGGCGTTGGTGGACGCCACACGCAGGCTGCCGGGGTCAAGATTCAAGCGCACGCCCTTGAACTTGTCGCTGGTCAGGATGGCGGTGCGCTGCAAGCACGACAGCAGGGCTTGACGGCCCAGGGTCAGGTTGTTGCTGTGGCCTTTGGGAATGACGCGGTTGTAGTCGGGGAACTTGCCCTCGACCAGCTTGGTCACGAACTCCATGCCGCCAAAGCTGAACTTGGCCTGGTTGTTGGCGAATTGCATCTCGATCGCGCCATCGGCATCCGACAGCAAACGCTGCAACTCGAGCACGGTCTTGCGGGGCAAGATCACTTCCTGTTTGGTGGGCACTTCCACGTCGAGTGTGGCGGCGGTGAAAGCCAGGCGGTGACCGTCGGTGGCAACCAGGCTCAGGCGGTTGCCTTCGGCCACAAACAAAATGCCGTTCAGGTAATAGCGGATGTCGTGCACGGCCATCGCAAACGAGACCTGCCCCAGCAATTGCTTGAGTGTTTTTTGCGGCACGCTGAACGCGGGGCCAAAGCTGGCCGCTTCCTGCACCAAGGGAAAGTCTTCGGCGGGCAAAGTCTGCAAAGTGAACTTGGACTTGCCACCCTTGAGGATCAGCTTGGCTTGCGAAGACTCCAGGCTCACCGTCTGGTCAGCCGGCATGGTGCGCAGGATGTCGATGAGTTTGCGAGCCCCCACCGTGGTGGTGAAATCGCCCGGGTCGCCATCCATCTCGGCCGTGGTGCGGATCTGGATTTCCAGATCGCTGGTGGTCAGCTGAACGGCATGACCGGTTTTGCGGATCAGCACGTTGGCCAGCACGGGCAGGGTGTGACGGCGCTCGACAATGCCGGACACGGATTGCAGGACCGACAGCAATTTGTCTTGGGTGGCCTTCAGGACGATCATGGGTGTCTACCTTTGGTGATTTTCACGCCACAGCCCAAGGCTGGGCGTGACTTTGACAACAATGTGCATTTTCGCTGGTTTTTGACCTCAAAACGGCCGCCAGACGGGTCAAATTGCTCAAAACCGGGCGCAAGTGCAGGCTCATGCAGCATCAACCCTTCAGGGTCTGCTCCAACACATGCAACTGCTGGTTGAGTTCGGTCATCTGCTGGCGTTCGGCGTTGATCTTGCGCACGGCGTGCAACACGGTGGTGTGGTCACGTCCGCCAAACAGCTCGCCAATTTCGGGCAGGCTTTTTTGCGTCATTTCCTTGGCCAGGTACATGGCAATCTGGCGCGGCCGGGCAATGCTGGCCGGGCGCTTTTTGCTGTACATGTCGGCGACCTTGATCTTGTAGTAATCGGCCACCGTTTTCTGGATGTTTTCCACACTGATCTGGCGGTTCTGAATGGACAGCAGATCACGCAGGGCGTCACGGGCCAACTGGATGGAGATTTCTTTCTGGTTGAAACGCGAATAGGCCAGAATTTTGCGCAGCGCACCTTCGAGTTCGCGCACGTTGGAGCGCACGTTTTTCGCCACGAAAAACGCCACTTCCTCAGGCATTTCACTGCCCTCGCTGATGGCCTTGTTGATCAGAATCGCCACCCGCATTTCCAGCTCCGGCGGCTCCATGGCCACCGTCAGACCCGAATCAAAGCGGGACACCAAGCGCTCATGGATATCGGCCAGCCCCTTGGGGTAGGTGTCACTGGTCATCACAATGTGCGATTTTTTGGCCAGCAAGGCTTCAAAGGCGTTGAAGAATTCTTCTTGTGTGCGGTCTTTGTTGGCGAAGAACTGCACATCGTCGATCAGCAGCAAATCGAGCGAATGGTAATGGTGCTTGAACTCGTCAAATGTCTTGCGCTGGTAGGCTTTAACCACATCCGAGACAAACTGTTCTGCATGGATGTAGAGAACCTTGGATTCCGGGCGATCCGCCAGCAGTTTGTTGCCGATGGCATGCATCAGGTGGGTCTTGCCCAAACCCACACCACCGTAGATGAACAAGGGGTTGTACAAGTGCCCCGGTGAACCCGACACATGCATGGCCGCAGCCCGCGCCATGCGGTTGGCCGTGCCCTCCACCAAGTTGTCAAAGGTGAGGGCCGTGTTCAGCCGACTGCGGAAGGTGTTGGCCGCCGGCTCTTCGGGCAATTCGATGGGTTCAGGGCCATTTTCCATCGACGATGGCGTCGATTGACGAACAGGCCTGATGCCGCCATCGCGAGGAGTAAGCACTAACTCAATTTGAACTGGATGGCCTTGAAGGCGTTCCAGCATGGCGGCCAGGCGGCCCGCATATTGGGCACGGATCCAGTCGAGCTTGAAGCGGTTGGCCACAAACAAGGTGAGCCGCTGCTGGTCATCCGAGACCTGGGCCGTCAGCGGTTTGATCCAGGTGTTGAACTGCTGTTCGGGCAACTCGCGGGACAGCTCGTCCACGCAAGCCTGCCACAAAGCCTGACCGGCATCCATCTGAAATTCTGGGTTGAGTCCCTCGGACATGTTGTACTTATTTTTTTGTGGACAGTTGACAGAAAATACGGCAGCGGAATCAGGCTTATCAAGAGCTTATCCACATGCACGAAGCGCGCGCAGTGCATCATAAACCACATCGGTTCTGCTTGGGGCGCAGAAACACCCTGCGTTTTAAAAGATGGTTTATTTGCCGGCAGGCCGAAAGTTTGCGATAATCTTGGGTTTCGCCCAAAGCTGATTCATGGCCTTGGGCACAAAGGAAGAGTTATGAAACGCACCTACCAACCATCCAAGACACGTCGCGCCCGTACCCACGGCTTTCTGGTTCGCATGAAAACCCGTGGCGGCCGCGCTGTGATCAATGCACGCCGCGCCAAAGGCCGCAAGCGTCTGGCTGTCTAATGCCTTTTCGACCGTCTGGCTGTGGCCTGACGCCACTGCAGGCGGTTGATTCCAGGGCTTGGCCATCGTGCAGCGTTTGAAAACACGCCCACAATTTCAGGCCGCCCTGGCGGGTGGAACGGTCTCGCGCACAGCGCATTTTGCGTTGCACCGACTGACCTTGACGCCATCCACAGACAAGCCCGCAGCATCTGCTGAACAAGTTGGGCCTGCACCTTCACCGGAGCAGGCCCTTTTTGACTTGTTCGACGTTTGGCTGGGGGCCATGGTGCCCAAACGCTGGGCGCGCCGTGCGGTGACCCGCAACGCCATCAAACGCCAGATCTACAACGTGAGCGAGCGCTTTGGCGATCGCCTGCCTGTGGCTGCCCATGTGGTGCGCCTGCGCACCGGTTTTGACCGCAAACAATTCATCAGCGCCACCTCGGAGCCACTGAAACTCGCGGTCAGACAAGAGCTGGAGCAGTTGTTTGAACGCGCCATCCGCTCGGAGGTGCGCGCATGATCATTCAGCGTTTGTTGATGGGTGTGGTGCGCGGCTACCGCTTGCTCCTGAGTCCCTGGCTGGGTTCGTCCTGCCGTTTTGAGCCCACTTGCTCGGCTTACGCCCTGCAAGCCCTGGAGCAGCACGGCGCAGCCGCAGGCAGCTACCTCACCGTGCACCGTCTGGTGCGTTGTGGCCCTTGGTGCAAGGGTGGCCACGACCCCGTTCCCTCACAAGCTCCCCGCTTGTTCTCTGCTTTGTTTTCTCCTACTTCGTCAAAGAAGACCCCATGAACGACATCCGCCGCACCATCCTTTGGGTGATTTTTGGTTTTTCCATGGTCCTGTTGTGGGACCAATGGCAACTTTACAACGGCCAAAAAGCCACCTTCTTCCCCAAGCCTGGCGCCACGGCCTCGGCACAGGCGGCAGCCCCTGCGGCCAGCGCCAGTGGCGTGCCTTCGGCGTCGCCTGCAGCGGCTGCGGCCACCCCTGCACAGGTGCCCTCGTCTGCACCTGCGGCTTTGGCTGCACCACGCGAAAAAATCGAGGTGGCCACCGACGTGCTCAAGCTCAGCTTTGACACCGAAGGCGGTACCCTGGTGCGCACCGAGTTCACCCGGCACGCTGACTTTCTGGAAACCAACAAGCCTTTTGTCTTGCTGGACCAAAGCAGCAGCCGCGTCTACACGGCCCAAACCGGCTTGATTGGTGGCGATTTCCCGACCCACAAATCGCCCATGAAGTTCAGCGGCGAGCGCAGCCTGAAAGATGGCCAAAACGAATTGACCCTGCGCTTTGAGTCAGACGTGCAAAACGGCGTGAAACTGGTCAAGACCTACACCTTGCAACGTGGCAGCTATGCCATCGGCGTCAAGCATGAAGTGGTCAACGCCGGCACCACCACCGTGGCACCCCAGCTGTATCTGCAACTGGTGCGCGATGGCAACAAGCCCGCAGGCGAATCGTCCTTCTATTCCACCTTCACCGGCCCGGCTGTTTACACCGAAGCCAAAAAGTACCACAAGGTCGAATTCAGCGACATCGAGAAGAACAAAGCCGACATCGACAAGACCTCGCCCAACGGCTATGTGGCCATGGTGCAGCATTACTTTGCAACCGCCTGGTTGCTGGCCGATGGCATTCAGCGCGAAAACTTCGTGCGCAAGGTGGACACCAACTTGTACGCCGTGGGCATGATCACGCCCGTGGCCGACTTGGCCCCCGGCCAATCCAAAACCGTGAGCACCCAGCTGTTCAGCGGTCCGCAAGAAGAAAAAGTCCTTGAAGCCCTGGCCCCCGGCCTGGACCTGGTGAAGGACTACGGCTGGCTGGCCATGTTGTCCAAACCTTTGTACTGGCTGTTGGACAAGCTGTTCAACTTCATCCAGAACTGGGGCTGGTCGATCGTGGCGCTGGTGCTGTTGCTCAAGATCGCTTTTTACTGGCTCAATGCCAAGGCCTATTCGAGCATGGCCAAGATGAAAGCCATCAACCCCAAGATCATGGACATGCGTGAACGCCTGAAAAACGATCCGCAAAAAATGCAGCAGGAGATGATGAAGATCTACCGCGAAGAAAAAGTCAACCCCATGGGTGGCTGCTTCCCGATCATGATCCAGATTCCCGTGTTCATTGCTTTGTACTGGGTGCTGCTGTCCAGCGTCGAGATGCGCAACGCCCCCTGGGTGGGCTGGATTCATGACCTGTCGGCACCTGATCCGTTCTTCATCCTGCCCGTGGTGATGACACTGACGACCTTGCTGCAGACCGCGCTCAACCCCGCGCCACCCGACCCGATGCAAGCCAAGATGATGTGGATCATGCCGCTGGTGTTCAGCGTCATGTTCTTCTTCTTCCCTGCCGGCCTGGTGCTGTACTGGATCACGAACAACATCTTGTCGATTGCCCAGCAATGGGTCATCAACACCCGCATGGGCGTGCCACCGCAGTTCAACCTGCCCAAGTTCAACTGAGCCACCGCAGCGCATGCCATGCCGGACTGGCTTCGGCGTGCATGCCCGAGCCAGCATGAGCCCCGGGACTAGCCCGGGGTGATTCCCCTCCGCTTCATTTCACGCTGACATGCTCGCCAGACACCAAGAACCCATCGTTGCCATTGCCACCGCACCCGGTCGCGGTGCCGTGGGCATCGTGCGGGTGTCGGGCCACAAGCTGTCATCGCTGATCCAGGCCCTGTGCGGGCGCAACCTGAAGCCGCGCGAAGCGACCTACTTGCCCCTTGCCGATGCCGATGGCAGCCCGATCGACCATGGCCTGGCGCTGCACTTTGTGGCACCACACTCGTTCACCGGCGAAGACGTGCTGGAGCTGCAAGCCCACGGCGGCCCGGTGGTGTTGCAGTTGCTGGTGGCGCGCTGCCTGCAAGCAGCCGCCGAGACCGACCCCGCCACAGGACAGCCGCGTCTGACCGGCTTGCGTGTCGCACAGCCGGGTGAATTTTCCGAGCGCGCCTTTCTGAACGACAAGATCGACCTGGCCCAGGCCGAAGCGATTGCCGACCTGATCGACGCCAGCACCGAAGCCGCCGCACGCAGCGCCAGCCGCTCATTGGCAGGCGACTTTTCCAAAGAAATCCATGTGCTGCGCGATGCGCTGATCCACCTGCGCATGCTGGTCGAGGCCACGCTGGATTTCCCCGAAGAAGAGATCGACTTCCTGCAAAAAGCCGATGCCCAAGGACAATTGACCCGGCTGCAAGCGGCCTTGATGACGGTGCTGGGCAAAGCCCGGCAAGGCGCACTGCTCCGCGAAGGCATCAAGGTGGTGATTGCCGGGCAACCCAACGCGGGCAAAAGCTCACTGCTCAACGCACTGGCCGGGGCCGAGCTGGCCATCGTCACACCCATTGCGGGCACCACCCGCGATGTGGTGCAACAGACCATCCAGATCGAAGGTGTGCCACTGCATGTGATCGACACGGCCGGACTGCGCGATGGCGAGGGCGTGGACGAAGTGGAACAAATCGGCATCGCGCGTGCCTGGGGCCAGATCGAAAATGCCGACGCGGTGCTGTTCTTGCACGACCTGACGCGCCTGGGCCAAGCCGATCATGACCAGGCCGATGCCGACATCGCCGCCGCCCTGCAAGCGCGCTTGCCTGCGAGCGTGGCGGTGATCGATGTGTGGAACAAGGCCGATGCTGCCAGCCCAACGGCACAGCGCACCGGCCTGACCCTGTCTGCACGCACGGGCGAAGGGCTGCAGGCCCTGCGCCAGCAATTGCTGCAACAAGCCGGTTGGCAGCAGGCCAGCGAAGGCCTGTTCATTGCCCGTGAACGCCATGTTCAAGCACTGCACCGGGTGCGCGAGCACCTGGAAATAGCCGATACGCACCTGGCGGCACAAGCGCAAAACCTGGACCTGCTGGCGGAAGAATTGCGGCTGGCGCAAAACGCGCTGAACGAGATCACGGGCGAGTTCAGCGCCGACGATTTGCTGGGCGTGATTTTTTCGAGTTTTTGCATCGGCAAGTGAGCTTGCCGCGCCAGCGGGTGCTCGCCATCAACCCCGCAAGAGTTTTTCTTCGGCCACCGCCAATGTTTGGGATTGGCCCGACAGCACCAGGGTGTCACCAGAGAACAGTTCGGTGTCGTCCGTCACGCTTTCGGGGTGACCATTGGCGCGGCGCAAGTTCACCACACGCACCCCCATGGCATGGAACGCCAGGTCTTTCACCCGCTTGCCCAGCCAGGGTGAGGCCATGGGCAACCCCACCGTGGTCAGGCGTTCGTGGTCGATCTCGTCCAGCGTGTCGTCGTCGGCGCCATGGAAATACCCCTTCAGCAAGTTGTACCGCGCATCGCGCTGGTCTTGCACAATCCGGATCACGCGCCGCATGGGCACGCCCACCAGTGCCAAGGCGTGGCTGGCCAGCATGAGCGAGCCTTCCAGCGCATCGGGCACCACCTCGGTGGCCCCCGCCAACTGCAGCTTTTCCAGATCCAGGTCGTCCTGCGTGCGCACAATCACCGGCACCTGCGGCGCATGGCTGTGGGTGTGGTCCAGCACCTTCATGGCCGCAGGCACATCCAGGTAGGTGACCACCACCGCGCTGGCCCGGGCCAGACCCGCGGCCATCAGCGACTGCAGGCGTCCGGCATCGCCAAACACCACCGAATCACCGGCCGCTGCGGCCTGGCGCACCCGGTCCGGGTCCAGGTCCAACGCCATGTAGGGGATGTTTTCTTTTTCCAGCATGCGCGCCAGGTTTTGCCCGCATCGGCCATAACCACAAATGATCACGTGCTTGCTGGTGTTGATCGACTTGCGCGCAATCGTCGTCATTTGCAGGGACTGTTGCAACCAGTCGCTGGCCACGACCTTCAGGACGAAGCGGTCGCTGTGCATGATGATGAAGGGCGTCGCCAGCATCGACAACACCATGCTGGCCAGCACCGGGTTCAGCAAGGTCGGCGGGATCAGGTTGCTTTGGGTGCCGAGCGTGAGCAGCACAAAGCCGAACTCCCCCGCCTGTGCCAGGTACAAACCCGTGCGCAGGGCCACGCCGTTCGATGCCCCTGTCAGCTTGGCCAACGCGGTCACCATCACCAGCTTGAACAGCACAGGCAACGTGGTCAGCAGCAGCACCAACGGCCAGCGCTCGACCACAATGAACCAGTCCAGCAGCATGCCAATCGTGATGAAGAACAAACCCAACAGCACATCATGGAAAGGGCGAATGTCCAGCTCCACCTGGTGCTTGTATTCGGTCTCGGAAATCAGCATGCCGGCAATGAAGGCCCCCAGCGCCAGGCTCAGGCCCGCCATCTCGGTGATCCAGGCCAGGCCCAAGGTGACCAACAGCAGGTTCAGCACAAACAGCTCTTCGCTTTTGCGCCGCGCCACCAAGGTCAGCCACCAGCGCATGACACGCTGCCCGCCGGTCATGAGCAACGTGATCAAGACCGCCGCCTTGGCTGCGGCCAGCAGCAAGGCGGAAAACATCTCCTCTGCAGGGGCGCCCAAGGCCGGGATCATCACGATCAGCGGCACCACGGCCAAATCCTGAAACAACAACACGCCCACCACGCGTTTGCCGTGCTCGGACTCCAGCTCCAGCCGTTCCGCCACCAGCTTGATCACAATCGCCGTGCTGCTCATGGCCATGGCACTCGACAGCGCCAGGGCCGTTTGCCACTCCATGGTCCAAAGCGTCGGGGCCAAGGTGGCCACAAACAAAGAGAGCATCGTGACCATCACCAGGGTCAACAACACCTGCAACAAACCCAAGCCAAACACATGCTTGCGCATAGAACGCAGCTTGGGCAGGTTGAACTCCAGCCCAATCACGAACATCAGGAACACCACGCCAAATTCGGCCAGGTGCCTCACGCCCTCGGAGTTTTGCGCCAGCGCCAGCGCGTTGGGGCCGATGACCACGCCCACGGCCAGATAGCCGAGCATGGGTGGCAGCTTGAGCATGCGGCAGCCCACCACGCCCAGCACGGCGGCCAGCAAGTACAACAGGGTCAACTCCAAAGCGCTCATGCGTCAATGGTAACAAGCGCATGTGACAAAACCAGGCGCGCCACCGCCGCGCACACGGTGCGCTACAAGCCTGAATTCCCGGGCGCCTTGTCATGGCACGGCACCCGATAAAATGCGGGTCATGCTCGCCCATTCAGACCACATCCTGCAACTCGCCCGCGAGACCCTCGACATCGAAGCGACCGCTTTGCTGCAACTCAAAGCCCGCCTGGACGATCGCTTTGTCCAAGCCGTCAACAAGGTGCTGCAAGCACAAGGCCGCGTGGTCGTCACCGGCATGGGCAAAAGCGGGCACATTGGCCGCAAAATTGCCGCCACGCTGGCCTCCACCGGCACCCCCGCGATGTTTGTCCATCCTGGCGAAGCCAGCCATGGCGACCTGGGCATGATCCAGACCATCGATGTCGTGCTGGCCATCTCCAACAGTGGCGAAAGCGATGAACTCGTCGCGATCCTGCCGGTGCTCAAACGCCAGGGCGTGCCCTTGATCGCCATGACGGGTGGCTTGACCTCGTCACTGGCCCGCCACGCCGACATCGTGCTCGACTGTGCGGTGGACAAGGAAGCCTGCCCCCTGAACCTGGCCCCGACCGCCAGCACCACGGCCCAACTGGCCATGGGCGACGCCTTGGCCGTGGCCTTGCTCGACGCCCGGGGCTTCAAACCCGAAGACTTTGCCCGCTCACACCCGGGCGGCTCTTTGGGCCGCCGATTGCTGACCCATGTGGCCGATGTCATGCGCCAAGGCGCCGATGTGCCGCAGGTGGGACCGGACGCCGAGTTCACCGCACTCATGCGCGAGATGAGCAGCAAAGGCCTGGGCGCCACATCGGTGACCGATGCCGATGGCCAGGTGCTTGGCGTCTTCACCGACGGGGACCTGCGCCGCCTGATCGAAAAAGGGGCTGATTTGCGCCAACTCAAGGCACGCGATGTGATGCACGCCAACCCACGCACCATCCGCGTGGACGCGCTGGCCGTCGAGGCCGCCGAGATGATGGAGCAATGCCGCATCACCAGCATCCTGGTCTTGGACGCTGCCGGACGCCTGTGCGGCGCCATCAACACCAACGACCTGATGCGGGCCAAAGTGATCTGACATGCAAGCACTGACACCCGCCTTGAATTTTCCTCCCGAATTGCTGTTGCAGGCGCAAGGCATTCGCGTCGCTTTTTTTGACGTGGATGGCGTGCTCACCGACGCTGGGCTTTACTTTTCAGAGGCGGGCGAAACCCTCAAACGCTTCAACACCCTGGACGGACAGGGCCTGAAATTGCTGCAGCAAGCGGGCATCACCCCCGTGGTCATCACCGGCCGCGACTCGCCCGCCCTGCGCTTGCGCCTGAAGGCCTTGGGCATCACGCATGCGCGCTATGGCACGGAAGACAAGCGTCCTGCCGCCGAAGAATTTTTGCAAAGCCTGGGTCTGACTTGGGCACAAGCGGCAGCCATGGGCGATGACTGGCCCGATTTGCCCGTCATGCAACGCGCCGCCTTCGCCTGTGCGCCCGCCAACGGACACGCCCAAGCCAAAGCATTGGCACACCACATCACCGCCGAGCGTGGTGGCGAAGGCGCTGCCCGCGCATTTTGCGATCTGCTGCTGGTGGCCAGCGGGCATTACGCCCGCCTGTTGGCCCAAGTCGGCGTCAACGCACACACCGGCCCTTCCGCATGAACTGGGGTCGACGCCTGCTTGACCAGCTGAGTGTTTACCTGCCCATGTTCGTCATGGCGCTGCTGGCATCCGGCAGTTGGTGGCTGGTCAGAAGCGCGCCCGAGTTGCTGACGCAGCCCGCCAACCAAGCCGTGCGGCAAGAGCCCGATTACCGGTTGGCCCATTTTTCCGTCAAATCCTTCGATGCCAACGGACGCTTGACCCGTGAAATCGCTGGCGACGCCGCACAGCACTATCCGGCCACAAAAGCGCTGCACATTGAACAGGTGCGCATTGACGCCCAAGGGGACAGCGGCACCCGGATGAACGCCCGGGCCAAGCAAGGCATTGCCACCGACGATGGGACGCAGGTCACGCTGCTCGGCGATGCCTACGCCATCCAGCACCCCCACGACACCAAGCCCCAGCTTGAACTGCGTGGTGCCCGACTGGTGGCCTTGCCCGATGAAGACCGGCTGGTGTCGTCTGATCCGGTACACATCACGCGTGGCGGCGACGTGTTCACCGGCGAGACCATGGACTTCAACAGCAACACCGGCACCTATGCGCTGCAAGGCCGCGTGCGCGGCAGCCTGGCCCCCAAACCCTGAAGCGGCACGACCGTCATGCCTGCCAACTGACGGGTCCAACGCCCGCTGGTGCACCAGAAACGACAAAGCCCTGCATTGCAGGGCTTTGTCAGAACGCAAGGGCTGAGGGTCTCAGATCAGCAGTCCCTCGCGTGAATCAGTAACCGCCGCCGTAGCCGCCACCGCCGCCTTCGCGACGACCGCCACCAGCACCGCCACGTGGGCCAGCGCCGTAGGGGCTGCGGAAACCGCCACCACCACCTTCGCCGCCACCTTCGCGACGGCCACCGCCGTAGCCGCCACCGCCTTCACGGCCGCCACCAAAGCCGCCGCCACCTTCGCGACCGCCGCCGTAGCCACCGCCGCCTTCACGACGGCCACCACCGTAACCGCCGCCACCGCCAAAGCCACCGCCACCCGTGCGGGGAGGGCGTGCTTCCATGGGACGTGCTTCGTTGACCACCACGTTGCGGCCGCCCAAAGGCTGACCGTTCATGCCGTTGATGGCGGCTTGGGCTTCACTGTCGCTGCCCATTTCCACAAAGCCAAAACCTTTGGAGCGGCCAGTGTCACGCTCCATCATGACTTTGGCGCTGGTGACAGCACCGAATTCACCGAAGGCTTGTTCCAGATCGCCGTCGCGAACCGAGTAAGGCAGGTTGCCGACGTAAAGTTTGTTGCCCATGAAAGGGACTCCTCAAAACACAGAGATAAAAGCGATGGAGCTCCGAAAACGCATTCGACAAACCTGAAAACATCGGAAGGAAAGCGAAACTGATCTGGTCACCGCAAACATGACTTCGCTGCTTCAGACAGTGAAGTGCGGCCATTATGCGTGAGAAACCATCAAAACCAGCAAGGGGTAATCCCCCAAAACCCGCTGGAATGTGGTTTGCAGCACACACCGATGGATTTACCAACTCACTTCCCGATCGGGTGTGGCGCTGATTTTGTGGACCGTCAAATCGGCCCCATCAAACTCCTCTTCGGGGCTGAGTTTCAAACCCAAAGTCAATTTCAGGCAGCCATAAACCAAGAAACCACCCAAAAGCGCCCAAGCCACGCCCATGGCGGTGCCCAACAGTTGTGCGGTCAGGTTGACCCCACCCAGACCGCCCATGGAGGACGTGCCAAAAATACCGGCCGCGATCCCGCCCCAGGCACCGCAAACACCGTGCAAGGGCCAAACGCCCAAGACATCGTCGATCTTCCACTTGTTCTGGGTCAGGGTGAACATGACCACAAACAGCCCACCTGCCACAGCCCCCGTCACCAGTGCACCAAACGGGTGCATCAAGTCAGAGCCGGCGCACACGGCCACCAAACCCGCCAAGGGGCCGTTGTGCACGAATCCCGGGTCATTTTTGCCCAGCACCAAAGCGACCAGCGTGCCGCCCACCATGGCCATCAGGGAATTGACCGCGACCAGGCCCGAGATTTTGTCCAGCGTCTGGGCGCTCATCACGTTGAAGCCAAACCAGCCCACAATCAAAATCCAGGAACCCAGAGCCAAAAACGGGATGCTGGACGGTGGGTGCGCCGAAACCACGCCGTCTTTGCGGTAGCGGTTGTAACGTGCGCCCAACAGCACCACGGCGGGCAAGGCAATCCAGCCGCCCATGGCATGCACCACCACCGAGCCGGCAAAGTCATGGAACTCGTCTCCCGTGGCGGCCTTGATCCAGGCCTGCACGCCGAAATGCTGGTTCCAGGCCACACCTTCGAAAAAGGGGTACACAAAACCCACGATCACCGCCGTGGCGATGAGCTGGGGCCAAAACTTGGCCCGCTCGGCAATACCGCCCGAAATGATGGCGGGAATGGCCGCTGCAAACGTCAACAGGAAAAAGAACTTGACCAGGTCATAGCCGTTCTTGGCCGCCAGTTGCTCGGCCCCCACAAAAAAGCCCGTGCCATAAGCCACGCTGTAGCCCACCACGAAATACACCACCGTCGACACCGAAAAGTCGACCAGAATCTTGACCAGCGCATTGACCTGGTTCTTTTTGCGGACCGTGCCCAACTCCAGAAAAGCAAACCCAGCGTGCATGGCCAACACCATGATCCCGCCCAACAATATAAATAGCGCGTCTGCGCCCTGTTTCAGTGCTTCCATGACCATCTCTTGAGATTTTTTGAATTAAATTGGTGCATCAAAGGCCCAAAAACCTTCAATGCACCAAACAAAAGCAAGAAATAGGCCTCAATGGATGCGCCACCATCTGACACCACCAAAACGCACCACGCGAGGGCTGTTATTTTTAATGACTTCGCCGCCCTTATACTTGCCCGGAGCGCCGATTTGAACCCGATTGCGGGCGCCGGAACCTGCCAGGTTCCGAAATTCAGCTAAATGGCGTGTGTTTCAATCACTGAAGCCCGGCCCAGCTGACTGCGAAGCCGGGTTTTGTTTTGATACCTGAACACTTTCGATGTTGATCGCCGAGCCCAAAAGCATGTTGTTTGAAGCCCCTTTGCCTTTGCAAAGCGGCGCGTCCATCCGTGGCTATTCACTCAGCTACGAAACCTACGGCACGCTCAACGCCGACAAGTCGAACGCCGTGCTGATCTGCCATGCACTCAACGCCTCGCACCACGTGGCGGGCGTGTATGCGGACCAACCCCACAACGTGGGCTGGTGGGACAACATGATCGGCCCCGGCAAATCGCTGGACACCGACCAATTCTTCGTGATCGGCGTGAACAACCTGGGTTCGTGCTTTGGCTCCACCGGCCCCATGCACACCCACCCCGACACCGGCCGCGTGTACGGTGCGGATTTTCCGGTGGTCACCGTCGAAGACTGGGTCAACGCCCAAGCCCGTTTGCTGGACGCTTTGGGCATTGCACAACTGGCCGCCGTGATGGGCGGCAGCCTGGGCGGCATGCAGGCGCTGTCCTGGACACTGCAATACCCCGAACGCGTGAAGCACGCCGTGGTGGTGGCCAGCGCCCCCAACCTGAACGCCGAGAACATCGCCTTCAACGAAGTGGCTCGCCGCGCGATCGTGACCGACCCGGACTTTCACGATGGGCACTTTTATGCGCACGGGGTGGTGCCCCAGCGCGGCCTGCGCATTGCCCGCATGATCGGCCACATCACGTACCTGAGCGACGACGTGATGAACGAGAAATTCGGCCGCCAATTGCGCGAGGCCGTCACCCACAACGCCACCGGCTACAAATACTCCACGCAAGAAGTCGAGTTCCAGATCGAGAGCTACCTGCGGTACCAGGGTGACAAATTCAGCGCGTACTTTGACGCCAACACCTATTTGCTGATCACCCGGGCGCTGGATTATTTTGATCCGGCACGCCAGCACGGCGGCGACCTGTCGGCGGCGCTGGCCCGCGCCAGTTGCAAATTTTTGCTGGTCAGCTTCAGCACCGACTGGCGTTTTTCGCCCGCCCGCAGCCGTGAAATGGTCAAGGCCCTGCTGGACAACCACCGTGACGTGAGCTATGCCGAGATCGACGCACCGCACGGACACGACGCCTTTTTGCTGGACGACGCGCGTTACCTGAATGTGGTGCGCTCTTACTTTGACAACATCGCCCAGACCCTGAACGGGGAGGCCCCATGAGCGACCCCTTGATCCTGCAAGCCATTGCCCGTCTGGTGCCACAAGGCGCCCGCGTACTCGACCTGGGCTGCGGCGACGGGGCCTTGCTGGCCCACTTGCAAAAACACAATGCCTGCACCGGCTATGGCGTGGAACTGAGCGATGCCAATGTGCACGCCTGCGTGCAACGCGGCGTGAACGTGATCCAGTTGAACCTGGACGAAGGCCTGAGTCTGTTTGCCGACCAATCGTTTGACGTCGTCCTTCAGATCGACACGCTGCAACACCTGCGCAACGCCGAAACCATGCTGCGCGAAACCGTGCGCGTGGGCCGCGTGGGCATCGTGGCCTTCCCCAACTTTGCGCACTGGTTCAACCGCCTGAGCGTGCTGCAAGGCCGCATGCCGGTGACCAAGCGCCTGCCCTACCAGTGGTACGACACGCCCAACATCCGCGTGGGCACCTTTGCCGACTTTGGCGATCTGGCCCGCAAAAACAACTTGCAGGTGGTGGACGCCTTCGGTCTGCAAAACGGCCAGGAAGTGCGGCTGTTGCCCAACCTGATGGCAGGCACCGCCGTCTACAAATTGCAACACGGCCAATAGCCACCCGCACCGGCCCAGCTGGGGCCGGCACCCACAGGGTTCCATTTGTGCTCCCACAGGGCTCGGTGGTTTTTGTGGGAGGTCGCCCCTGCGGCCGAAGGTCTTCGCGCGCAGCACCTCGCGCGTAGCCACTGGCGAGCACGCTCCGTTTTTCTGTACAAATTTTGCGCGTCTGCAAAATTTGGCACCGCCAGCGTCTGTGATTTGGGTGTAGCCTGAAGCCCATGAACACCGCAACGCCTCCCGCATCCCCATCCAGCCCCGCTGAGCGGGCCTCGCCCTTGTCCTTGCGACGCGTGGGCATCGACACCTACCGCGAAAACGTGGCCTACCTCAACCGCAACTGTGCGGTGGTCCGCGCCGAAGGTTTTCAGGCGCTGTCCAAAATCGACGTGCGGGCCAACGGTCGGCATGTGCTGGCCACGCTGAACGTGGTGGACGACAACAACATCGTGGCCTGCGGCGAAGTGGGCTTGTCCGAGGACGCTTTTGCGCATTTGGGCATTCCCGACGGGCACACCGCCTCGGTCTCGCAAGCCGAACCGCCGGCCTCGATGGGGGCACTGTTCCGCAAAATCAGCGGCGAACGCCTGAACCAGGATGACTTTCATGCCATCGTGCAAGACATTGCCGGGCACCACTATTCCAAAATCGAACTCACCGCGTTTGTCGTCGCCACCAACCGCGGCGAGATGGACCGCGACGAGGTGTATTTTTTGACCGAAGCCATGGTGGCCGCCGGTCGCCGTCTGGACTGGCACGAACCCCTGGTGGTGGACAAGCACTGCATCGGCGGCATCCCCGGCAACCGCACCTCGATGCTGGTCATGCCCATCCTGGCGGCTTATGGCATCTTGTGTCCCAAAACCTCATCGCGGGCCATCACCTCGCCCGCAGGCACGGCCGACACCATGGAAGTGCTGGCCGATGTGCAACTGCCTTTCGACAAATTGGCCGAAATCGTGCGCACCCACCGGGGCTGCCTGGCCTGGGGCAGCACCGCCGATTTGTCACCCGCCGACGATGTGCTGATTGCCGTGGAGCGCCCGCTCTCGCTGGACTCGCCCGCGCAAATGGTCGCGTCCATCCTGTCCAAAAAGATCGCCGCCGGCTCCACCCACCTGGTGCTGGACATCCCGATCGGCCCCACCGCCAAGGTGCGCTCCATGCCCGAAGCACAGCGCCTGCGGCGGCTGTTTGAGTACGTGGCCTCGCACATCCACCTGTCTCTGGAAGTGGTCATCACCGATGGCCGCCAGCCGGTGGGGCAGGGCGTGGGCCCGATGCTGGAAGCGCGCGATGTGATGCGGGTGCTGGAAAACGACCCGCGTGCGCCCAACGACCTGCGGCAAAAATCGCTGCGCCTGGCCGGACGCCTGATCGAGGCCAGCCCCGACGTGCGGGGCGGCGACGGCTTTGCCATTGCACGCGACATCCTCGACTCGGGTCGCGCGCTGAGCCGCATGCAGGCCATCATTGCGGCGCAAGGCGCACGCCCCTTTGACCACAACAACCCGCCTTTGGGTGCGCTCACGCTGGAGATTTGCGCGCCCTCCGACGGTGTGGTGATCGGCATCGACAACCTGCAAATCGCCCGCGTGGCCCGCATGGCCGGCGCCCCCAAAGTGCAAAGCGCCGGGGTCGACCTGCTGCACAAACTGGGCGACAGCGTGACCCAGGGCGAGCCGCTGTACCGCGTGCATGCCGCGTACCCGAGCGACCTGGAATTTGCGACGCAGCTGTGCCGCAGATCGAGTGGCTACACCTTGGGTCAGGCCGATGAAATGCCGCATGTGTTCGTGGAATTTTGATCTGGAGAAAAAATGCCTGAAGCCACCGTCCTGCTGTACTTTGAAGACGAGGCACCTGCCGCCTTGCACCTGGCCGCCGCAGCAGGTCTGCTGCCGCAACCGATCCAGCGCCACCGCTTTCCCGATGGCGAAATCCAGCTGACACTACCCGCCCACTTACCGCCGCGCGTGGTGCTGCTGCGCGGCCTGCACCAGCCCAGCGACAAACTGACAGAGCTGCTGCTGGCCGTGCCCACCGCCCGCCAAATGGGCGCACAGCACCTGAGCCTGGTCGCCCCCTATCTGGCCTACATGCGGCAAGACATGGCGTTTGCCCCCGGCCAGGCCGTCAGTCAACGCATCGTGGGTGCGTGGCTGGCCACGCTGTTCGATGCGGTCATCACCGTGGATCCGCATTTGCACCGGGTGGCAACTTTGGCCGAGGCCGTGCCGGCCCATCAGGCCATCACGCTCAGTGCCGCCCCTCTGCTGGGCGCGTGGATTGCGCAGCACCGGCCCGGCGCGTTCTTGCTGGGGCCAGACAGCGAGTCAGCACAGTGGGTCACCCAAGCCGCGGCAGCCCATGGGTTTGAGCACGCGGTGTGCACCAAAGTGCGCCACGGCGACCGTGCGGTGGACGTCACGCTGCCCCCCTGCGATCTGCGCGGCAAAGCGGTGGTGCTGCTGGACGACGTGACCAGCAGCGGCCACACGCTGGCCACCGCCGCCACACTCGCCCTGGCCGCAGGCGCGGCCAGCGTGGATGTGGCGGTGACGCATGCCTTGCTGGCCGAAGACGCCTTGCAACGCATCCACCAGGCAGGTGCAGGGCAATTCTGGAGCACCGACAGCATTGCCCATGCCAGCAACGTGGTGCCGCTGGCGCCTTTGCTGGCGCAGGCGCTCAAGGCGTGCGCTGGAAGCGATTGAGCAGGGCATTTGGAGGGGTGAATTTTGGCGGCGGTCAGCCATAGCCATTGACGCGAGAAGCCGTTCACACCCTCTATTTTTTTCAATGGCACGCCCCACCAAATCAGCCGTCTTGTGGGATACCTTGGCCAGCACAGCAAAGCCGCTTTTGCGCTCTACCAATGTCACGATGGCTTGTTTGTGTGCTGCGCCAATGACGGTATCGCCGTCCCAGTGGCCCACTTGCTTGCGATCCTCAATGCGGCTTGGTCGTTCGCTGATCGGGCGGCGGTTAGGGATCTGCCCACGCCTGTCACGTCCGCTCAGGTGGCGTTTGCGCCGGGGCTTTTGGCTGCGCAGGTTCTTGTGTAAATCGCCACCGACAGCCTTGTTCGCATAGACATGCAAATAGACACACTCGTGACTGATCCCAACCTTGTCAGCAATCTGCTCGGGGCTCCATTGAACTCCGAGGAAAAAAGCCACATTGGCCCAGACCTTGGGGTCCACACGGCGGGCATTGCGGCTGTGCTGAGCGCGCTCAGACGCCTTGTTGCAGGCTTGCTCGGCGCGATACCCGCGCTGGCCACGACCACGGCTGAGTTCACGACTGATGGTGCTGCGATGTCTGCCCAGCAATCGGGCGATCTCATTGATGGACTGTTTGGCTTTCAAGAGGCTGTGAATTTGGTATCGTTCTTCTCGGATGAGGTGCTTGTACATCTGGCAACTTGGACTTGGCGGTTTGAGCGGCCATGATGCCTTGACATCCTCAGCCACCCATTACCGGGTTCATCTCTGTTGCAGTTCGTACTTGAATCCGCCATGTGTACCGAAGGAGAAAACATGTACAAGCGAATCATCCTGGCGTACGACGGCTCCGCCAGCGGTCAGCAAGCACTCTTGGGGATCAAAGACCTGACGCATTGGGATCGACCCAAGCTCACTTTGGTCGCCGTGGCCCCCACTTTTGAAATGGACATTGGCGCCATTGAAATGGGCTACCTGGGCAATGCGAGCAGTGCGGAGATCGAGGAGAAGCTGAAAGAACAACTGAGCAAAGGTGTCAAAACACTCCGATCAATGGGCTTTGAGGCCGATGGCGAAATTTTGAAAGGTGAAGTGATCAGAGAAGTCACTCGATTTGCCGCCGAACAACAGGCCGATCTGATCGTCGTGGGTCACAAACACGAAAAGAGTTTGTTGCGCCGTTGGTGGATAGGTTCAACGGCCAAGTCTTTGGTTGAGGAGGCCTCTTGTAATGTCCTCATCGTGGTTGAAAAATGAAACGCTGACAGCAAGCGTGGCTGACGGATCGCCAGTTACCAACTCCTTCCGTGACTCGGCAACCCCTCGTCTGTAGCTATAAATGACATTTTTTCGATTCCGTATGGCGTCTAAGGGTCGACTCCTAACGGCCATTTGTGAGCGGTCGCCCGCGCTCGTCAGGTTCAGCAGGTTTCAGTCCGATGCCCACGGAACGCGCGAGACGCAGCACCGGCGAAATGGCGGCCACAAGGCAGGGCGTGCTCAGCCGCGGCGCTTGTTGCGGCCCGAGATGGGCGCTGTGCGGGCCGCGCGCTCGGCGATGTCGGCCACGCACGACTGAAGGCGCGTGAGCATGCCGTTCAGCGACTGGCGCTCGGCCAGGCTGAGGGTGCGCGCCAGTTCACCATTCAAGGCACCCACGCGCTGCATGGCGCTTTCGTACAGCTGCTGGCCGGCCTCGGTCACCTCGAGTTCTCGGGAATGGCTGGCACTGCCCCGTCGCGTGATCAGGCCCTTCTGGACCAGGCCAGAAACGGCGCGCGAGATGCTCGGGCGGTCCAGCCAGCACAAGGTGGCCAGACGCGAAGAGGGCATGGCCCCGTGTTCCACCAGCAAGGACAGCATGTGCCAGTGACGCCGTGTGATGCCGAACTCGCCCTCGAAAATGCGCACCAGCGGCAAGCTGGTGCTGCGTGTGATGACGGACATGCGGTAAAGCAACAGGTCCGCGACGCGCCGGGGATCGGCCAGCGGATCGGGGTTTTCACTAGGGACGGGCATGATTGTTTTCAACAACTGGGTTGCGGGCTGCTACCTTAGCTTATCTGCTGCATTTTTCCTGGTCAACGGCAGTGAAGAAGGTTCGACGATCGTTCACGGTTCCCCCAGTACACCTATGCAAGCCAATACCCCAACGCGCCCCAACATCATCTTCATCGTGGCCGACGACCTGGGCCATGCCGACCTGGGTTGCTATGGCGGGCGGCCCGCCGAGTTTGGCGCAGTGTCGCCCAACTTGGACCGCCTGGCCGCGCAAGGCTTGCGCTTCACCGAGGGCTACGCCAATTCCCCGGTGTGCTCGCCCACGCGCTTTGCGTTGATGAGCATGTGCTACCAGTACCGCCTGCGCGGCGCGATGGAAGAACCCCTCAACAGCGCTGCGCGTGGCAAGCCCCACCTGGGCCTGCCGCCGCACTGGCCCACCTTGCCCTCGCGTCTGCGCGAGGCCGGTTATGCCACGGCGCTGGTGGGCAAATGGCACCTGGGTTACCCGCCGGACTTTGGCCCGCAGCGCTCGGGCTACGACGAGTTCTACGGCATCATGGCCGGGGCGGCGGACTACTTCACCCACGCCTCGTCCCGGGGCGACCACGACTTCTTCGAAGGCGAGGTCGAGCACCACGAGATCGGCTACCTCACCGACCTGCTCTCGCACCGTGCCACCGACTATGTGCACCGCCGCGCCGCCGCCGCGCGTGAGGGCCAGCCGTTTTTTCTCAGCCTGCACTACACCGCGCCGCACTGGCCCTGGGAGACGCGCGACGACGAAGCCGTGGCGCGCGCCTTGCCCAACCTGCTGCACCTGGAAGGTGGCAACGTGCAGACCTACCTGCGCATGATCCACCACATGGACGAGGGCATCGGCCAGGTGATGGCCGCGCTCGATGCCGAAGGCCTGAGCGAGGACACCCTGGTGGTCTTCACCAGCGACAACGGCGGTGAACGCTTTTCCGACAATTGGCCGCTGGTGGGCGGCAAGATGGACCTCACCGAAGGTGGCATCCGCGTGCCGTGGATTGCGCGCTGGCCGCGCGTGATCCCGGCCGGCCACACCACCGACCAGCATTGCCTGACCATGGACTGGTCGGCCACGATGCTGGCCGCCGGGGGTGGCACGCCCGCGCCCTCGCATCCGATCGATGGCGTGTCGCTGCTGCCCATGCTGCACGACCCGGCGCAACGCGTGCCGCGCGACATGTTCTGGCGCATGAACCACCGCCAGCAGCGCGCCCTGCGTGCGGGCCGCTGGAAGTACCTGAAGGTGGAAGAACACGAATACCTTTTTGACATCGATGCCGATGCGCGCGAACGCGCCAACCTGGCCTCGCGCGAACCCGAGCGCCTAGCCCAGATGCGTGAACGTTGGCTGGCCTGGAACGCCACCATGCCGCCGGTGCCCGACGACGCCAGCGTCACCCTGGCGTACACCGCCGCCAACATGCCCGCCAGATGAAGCCGATGAAGCCCATGCATCCATCCATCACCATCGAAAACCTCGCCGAGCGCGAACGCGCGTATTCGCCCAGCTCCTGCATCGGCGGCAACTACCAGCCCTTCATCGCCGACTACGGGCATCAAAGCCAACTCGCCCGCGCACGCGCCGAGGCACTGGGCGGGCGTTGGCTGGAACTGCGCTACGGCAGCGCTGCCGCCCAGCGTGCCGACCTGTGCCTGCCACCTGCCGTAACAGACTCGGCCGCCACAAGCGAGCAGGGCTGCGCGCTGCTGGTGTTCATTCACGGTGGCTATTGGCAAGAGTTGGCAGCGCGCGATTCGCTCTTTGCCGCCGCCGATTGCATTGAACGCGGCGTGGCCTTTTGCGCGCTGGACTACACCCTGGCGCCTGCGGCTCAGGTGGGCGACATCGTGCAAGAGTGCCGCCAGGCCTTGCTCGCGCTGGTCGCACAGGCCGCAGCACTGGGCATCGACGCGCAACGCATCGTCGTGGCCGGCAGTTCAGCGGGCGCCCACCTCGCGGCCATGGTCTGCCTGCCGGGTTGGCAAACACCCACTCAGCCGCTTTGGCAACCGCGCGCAGCGGTCTTGATGTCGGGCGTTTACTGGCTGGAACCGCTGCTGGGCACGTCCATCAACGAAGCGCTGGGCATGGATGCCGCACAAGCCCGGGCGCAAAGCCCGGCCCTGCTGGACTTGCAGGGTTTCCCGCCCACGCTGCTGTGCTGGGGCGAGGTGGAGACCGAAGCCTTCAAAGCGCAGAGCACCGAGTTCGCCGCCTTGCTGGCCCAGGCCGGCAGCACTTGCCAAAGCATGGAAATTGCCGGACGCAACCATTTCGACGTGGCGCTGGAACTGACCCGCCCACACAGCCCCATCGGGCGCCATACCTTGGCCCTGCTGACCCAGCTGGACGCTGGCTGAGCGCGGACCACACCACAACACATTGCACTGTCATCAAAGGAGACCACCCCATGCCTCGCTACAAGCGCCAACACCCGCAACTCATCGACCCCTCTGGCGTGCAGCCGGGCATCGGCCCGCGCCCCATGGGCACCACCAGCGACGCCTCGCGCGCCGAGATGGTGCAGTCCACCGGCGGCCAGCCGCTGGTCGACTTCCAGGGTCGCAGCAACCCCTACAACGACTACCAGAGCATTGACCTGTTGCTGTCGCTGCAGCACCTGCGCAGCGACGCCTACGATGAGCACTGTTTTTACATGATGGGTCAGGTGAAAGAGCTGCTGTTCAAGGCGATGCACTTCGAGCTCTACAACGCGCAGCAGCAACTGCGCCAGGACGACACCGGCAGCGCGCTGGAGATCCTGGTGCGGGCACGCGCGATGGGCGAATACATCGGCCGTTCCTGGGACGTTCTCAACACCATCAGCCCCGAGGGTTTCAACCAGTTTCGCGACCACCTGAGCACGGCCTCGGGGCAGTTGTCCTTCATGTACCGGCACGTCGAATTCATCCTCGGCAACAAGAACAGACGGCTGGCGAGCGCCTTCAGCAACATGCCACATGTGTGGCCCGGCATGCAAAGCGCCCTCGAATCGCCCAGCCTGTATGACGAGGCCATCGCGCTGCTGGCGCGGCGCGGCCACGCCATCGACGCTGCGGCCTTGCAGCGCGATTGGTCGGAAGACTATGTGCCCAACGAGTCGGTGGAGAAAGCCTGGCTGGCCGTGTACGCCGACCCCGGTCCGCACAACGACCTGTACCAGCTGGCCGAAGCGCTGATGGCGCTGTGCGATGCCCTCACACAGTACCGCTGGCGTCACTTTGTCTCGGTGCAACGCCTCATCGGCATGAAGCCGGGCACCGGCGGCTCGGCCGGCGTGGGCTGGTTGCAGCACGTCACCTCGCACCGATTCTTCCCCGAACTGTGGTCCCTGCGGACCCAGCTCTGAACCTTGATTTGAGCAACCCATGAACCCCATCACCCGTGAATCCCTGATCGAACGCGACCGGCAAGACCCGCTGGCCGCGCGCCGCGACCTGTTCCAGCTGCCCGCGGGCGAGATCTACCTGGACGGCAATTCGCTGGGCGCGCTGGTCAAGAGCGTGTCCGCGCGCATGACCCATGCCATCGAGCACGAATGGGGGCGCGGGCTGATCCGTTCGTGGAACGACGCCGACTGGTACCCGGCACCGCTGCGTGTGGGCGCCACCATCGCGCGCCTGGTGGGCGCCAAGGCGCACGAGGTGGTGGTGTGCGACTCCACCTCGGTGAACCTGTTCAAGGTGCTGGGCGCGGCGCTGCGGCTGCGGCCCGGGCGGCGCGTGATCATTGGCGAGCTGGGCAACTTCCCCACCGACATGTATGTGGCCGCCAGCGTGGCCGAGTTGATGGGCGCCGAGTTGCGCTGCGTGGCGCCCGAGGACGTGGAGCAGGCCATCGCGCAGGCCGGCGATCAACTCGCCGTGGTGACGCTGACCGAAGTGAACTTCAAGACCGGCCGCCTGTACGACATGGCGCGCATCACCGCCGCCGCGCAGCGCGTGGGCGGCCTCGTGGCCTGGGACCTGGCGCACAGCGCGGGCACGCTGCCGGTGCAGCTCAACGCCTGTGGCGTCGACTTTGCCGTTGGCTGCGGCTACAAATACCTGAACGGCGGCCCCGGTGCGCCGGCCTTTGTGTTCGTGGCCGAGCGCCATTTGGCCGACCTGCGCCAGCCGATTGCCGGTTGGCACGGCCATGCCCGGCCCTTCGAATTCACGCACGAGTACGAGGCCCACCCTGGCATCGACCGCATGCTGGTGGGCACGGCCTCGCAGCTGGGGCTGATCGCACTCGAAGAAGCGCTGACGGCATTTGACGGCGTGGACCTGCAGCAATTGCGCGCCAAGGGCATGGCGCTGGGTGACCTGTTCATCGCCCTGGTGGACCAGCAACTGGGTGACTACGGCTTTGGCCTGGCCAGTCCACGCGAAGGTGCACAGCGCGGCAGCCAGGTGGCGCTGACCCACGAAAACGGCTACGCCATCATGCAGGCGGTGATCGCGCGCGGCGTGGTGGGCGACTTCCGTGCGCCCAACATCCTGCGCTTTGGATTTGCCGCGCTGTACGTGCGTTATGTCGACATCTGGGACGCCGTGGCGGTGCTCCAGGATGTGATGCACACCCGGTCCTGGGACCGCCCGGAATTCACGGCGCGCAAGGCCGTGACCTGAAGCAGAAGTTTTCCCCGTTCACAAAATCAACCACCCCCTAGGAGACAACAACATGGCTATCAAACACCCGATGAAAAAATGGGCACTCGGCCTCACCGCCGCATGGTTCTGCGCCGCTGCGGCCTTGGCCCAAGACAAGCCCACCATCCGCCTGCTGGTGGGCTTTCCGCCCGGTGGCGGCACCGATGTGATGGCGCGCCTGGTGGGCGAGAAGATGGCCACGGCTTTGAACGCCACCGTCGTCGTCGAGAACAAGCCTGGCGCGGGTGGGCGTGTGGCCGCTGAAGCGTTGAAGAACGCCGCCGCCGACGGCAGCGTGGTGCTCATCACACCACCGGCGCCCATCGTGATTGCGCCCTTCACCTTCAGCAAGCTGCCCTACAACACCGAAGCCGATTTCGTGCCGGTCGCGCAAATCGTGCGTTATTCCCTGGCCATCGCCACCGGCGGCAATGCCCCCCTCAAAAACCTGGCCGATCTGCTGAGCTTCTACAAGGCCAACCCCAAGCAAGCCAACTTCGGCACCGCTGCAGCAGGCAGCCAGCTGCACTTTCTGGGCATGCTGCTGGGCCAGGCAGCGGGCGTGCAACTCACGCACGTGCCCTACCAGGGTGGCGCACCGCTGAACAACGATTTGATGGGCGGGCAAATCGTCGCTGGCATCGACCAGTTCCCGTATGAGCTGCACAAGAGCGGGCGCATTCGCATGCTGGCCACATCGGGCGCACAGCGCTCGCCGGTGATGCCCGACGTGCCCACCTTTGCCGAACAGGGCTTCCCCACCGTGTTGGGCGACGCCTGGTACGGCGCGTATATGCACGCCAAGACCCCTGCGGCCACGGTGCAGCGCATCGGGGCGGCCATCGCTGCAGCATCACGCCATCCCGACGTGGTGCAAAAGGCCGCCGCGCTGGGCCTGGAAGCCACGGGCCTGAACGCGGCCGAGTTCGCCAAAGTGCATGCCGCCGACCGCGCCCGCTGGGAGCCGGTGGTCAAAGCCTCGGGCTTCAAGGCCGATTGAGCACGCCCAGCCAGCCCCCGAACCCTGTGGGAGCGCGCCCCTGCGCGCGAATGCTTCGGCCGCAGGGGCGGCCTCCCACAAAAACCCCACACCCTTGTGGGAGCGCGCCCCCGCGCGCGAATGCGCTTTTAGAACGGAAACACCATGAACCGCAAAACCCTCACAGCAGCCTGCTTGGCGCTCACCCTCGGCCTGAGCGGGTCGCCCGCCATGGCGCAACCCAAGGTCGACGCCCTCATCGACGCGGTCGATGCGCAGGTGCTGACCTGGCGACGCCACCTGCACCAGAATGCAGAGCTCTCCTACCAAGAAGAAAAGACAGCGGCGTACGTGGCGCAGGCCTTGCGGGCGATGCCGGGCATCGAAGTCCAGACCGGGATCGCCAAGACCGGCATCAAAGCCGTTCTCAAAGGCGGCAAACCGGGGCCGGTGATTGCGCTGCGTGCCGACATGGACGCACTGCCCGTCGAGGAACGCAACGACCTGCCCTTCCGCTCCCAGGCCAAGGCCCTGTGGCAGGGCAAGGAAACCGGCGTCATGCACGCTTGCGGGCACGACACGCATGTGGCGATGCTGCTGGGCGCGGCGCAGGTCTTGTCCAGCATGCGTGCGCAGCTGGCCGGCACCATCGTCTTCCTGTTCCAGCCCGCTGAGGAGTGGGGCGCCATGGGTTCGCCTTCGGGCGCTTTTGCCATGATGGCCGCTGGCGTGATGGACAACCCGAAGGTGGAGGCCGTCTTCGCGCAGCACATCACGTCGGGATTTCCAGCTGGCTCGATTGCCCTGCAACGCGGTGCCGTGCTCGCCAGTGGTGACGGGTTTCAGATCTCCGTCAAGGGCGCGGGCGGCCATGGCGGCATGCCCTGGCAAGCCAAGGACCCCATCGTCACGGCCGCGCAGATCGTGACCAATATGCAGTCCATCGTCAGCCGCCAGACCAACCTCTCGGAAGGCGCGGTCGTGGTCTCGGTGGGCCAGATTGCCGGCGGCAACCGCAACAACATCATTCCCGAGTCGGTGACGCTGGGCGGCACCATCCGCACCTTGCACGAACCGACGCGCCAGCTGGTCCATGAATCCATCGTGCGCATGGCGCAGAAGACGGCCGAAGCCTCGGGCCTCACGGCCGATGTGAAAATCATCCAGGCCTATCCGGTGCTCAGGAACGACCCGGCCTTGACCGCCAGCGTGCTGCCGTCGCTCGAGCGCGCCGCCGGCAAGGGCATGGTGCGCGAGGCGCCATCTGGCATGGGCGCAGAAGACTTTGGTGCTTTCTCGGGCGCGGCACCCAGCGTGATGTGGTTCCTCAACGCCAGCCCGCACGCCGACAAAGCGGGTGCGCCCAACCACTCGCCACTGTTCACGATCGACGAGAAGGCCCTGAAAACCGGTGTCAAAGCCATGGTCGATGTCTCGCTGGGCTACCTGAGCGCCAAGCGTGGCAGTTAGGCCATCGGGTTTCGCGGGCTTGAGCATGCCAACATCCTGGGGCAGGCCATGAACGACACCTTGATCCAGGCCCTGCGCGGCTGCGTTGGCACCGAAGGGCTGCTGGACGCCGCTGCCGTGGCCGAGCGGGGTGCCGGTGTCTTTCGCCAAGACAGGCTGCAGGCCTGCGCGCTGGTGCGGCCCAGCAGCACGCAAGAGTTGTCCGCCGTGATGGCGCTGTGCCATGCGCATCGCCAGCCGGTGGTGGCGCAGGGTGGGCTCAGTGGCCTGGTGCATGGCGCCGATGCCGCGTCGCATGAACTGATCATTTCAACCGAGCGCATGCGCAGCATCGAGGCCATCGACCCCGTTGGCCGCACGGCCACGGTGCAGGCCGGCGTTGTGCTGGGCCGCTTGCGCGAGGCCGTGCAGGCGCACGGCCTGCAATACGGCGTGGACTTCGGTGCCAGGGACAGCGCCACCCTCGGCGGCAGCATCGCCACCAACGCAGGCGGCAACAGCGTCATCCGCTACGGCATGACACGCGAGTCGGTGCTGGGGCTCGAAGTGGTGCTGGCGGACGGCACCGTGCTTTCGTCGATGAACCGCATGTTGAAGAACAACTCTGGCTTCGACCTCAAGCACTTGTTCATCGGCAGCGAAGGCCTGCTGGGCGTGGTCACGCGCGCGGTGCTGCGCCTGCACGAGGCCACGGACACGCCGCGCACCATGCTCTTCGCCTGCGAGCGCTTCGAGCAGGTGCTGGCCCTGCTGCGCCACCTCGACAAAGCCTTCAGCGGCAGGCTGAGCGCCTTCGAGGTGATGTGGCGCGACTACTTTGAACTGGCCGTCAAGGGCAGCCCCTCGGGGCGCTCACCTTTGCAGAACATCGCCGCCTACCAGGTGCTGGTCGAAGTGGTCGACACGGACGACGAGGCCTTGCAGAGCGCCCTCGAAAGTGCCCAGGCCCTGGGGTATTTTGATGACGCGGTGCTGGCCGAGTCACTGACGCAGCGGCGCGCCTTGTGGGCCCTGCGCGAAAGCGTCTCGCTGACCTTTCAGCACGGCCCCGACTTCGCATTCGACGTGTCGTTGCCACTGGCCGACATGGCGGCTTATGCCGAAGGCGTGCGCTCTGCGGTGAAGGCGCGCTGGCCGGCAGGCCATTGCTGGATCTTCGGCCACGTGGGCGACGGCAACCTGCACATCGCCGTGGCGGTGGGCAGCGGCGATGCGCTGACACAAAAGCACATCGAAACGCTGGTCTACGAACCCCTGCGCGAACTCGGCGGCGCGATCTCGGCCGAACACGGTGTGGGGCTGTCCAAGAAGGCCTGGCTGAGCGTGAGCCGCACGCCGCAAGAACTGGCCCTGATGCGCCAGCTCAAGCACACGCTGGACCCGCTGTCGCTGCTCAACCCCGGCAAGATGTTCGACACCGCCGCTTGACTCTTTTTAAACCGACGCGAGTACCCCCTATGCACTTCCGGCACAGCAGCGACATCTGGTCGCGTTTCCCGAGCCTCGTCCCCATGGTCCTGAGCGTCGAGGGGGTCACACCCGACGCCAACGTCGATGCCGCGTTCGAGCGCCTGCTGGCCCGCGCAAAGGCACACCTGGCGGCTGGTGCCGAGGGCGAGTCGGTCCCCATCCAGGCCTGGCGCCGCGGTTTCTCGGCCATGGGCCTCAAGCCCACGCAATACCGCTGCGCCGCCGAGGCCCTGCTGCGGCGGCTGCGCAAGGACGGCCAACTGCCGCGCCTGCATCCGCTGGTGGACCTGTGCAACGCGCTGTCGGTGGCCTGGGCCTTGCCAGTGGCGGTGCTCGACCTCGACGGCATCGAAGGCGACCTGACGGTGCGTGCGGCCACCGGCAGCGAAGAGCATCTGGAGTTTTCGGGTGCCGTCGAACACCCGGAGCCCGGCGAAGTGATCTTCGCCGACGCCGGCAACCGCACACATGCGCGCCGCTGGTGCCACCGTCAGAGCGCGCGCTCGGTGATCCAACCGCAGACCACGCGCGCACTCATCGTGGTGGAGGCACTGCACGAAGGCGCCCCAGCGGATGTGCAGGCCGCCATAGACGATCTGGTGGCCTGCCTCACGCAGGCGGGCATGCGCTGCTCTGCGGCCAAGCTGCTGCGGCCTGGCGACCCGGACTTCGCCTGCTGAGTCTTGTTGGAGCGCGCCCCGCGCGCGAATGCATTCGGCCGCAGGGGCGACCTCCCACGAAAAAACTGAACCCTGTGGGAGCGTGCCCCTGCGCGCGAATGCCTCGGCCGCAGGGGCGGCCTCCTACAAAAAACCCGAACCCTTGTGGGAGCACGTCACTTGGCGGGTGCTGCTCAAGCGGCTTGGCGCGCGGCTTGCAGCGCTGCGCGCAGCACTTGCAAGTCGCCAATGTGGTTGGCCAGCAGCAGGATCAGGCGGGCGTTGAGCGCTTCACTTTGTTCGTCACTCAGGCCGTTGTGGGCTTCGATCAGGTGTTCATAAAACTCGTCGCCGGGTGAAAAATCGCGGAAGAAGCGGCGGCCTGCTTCATGGAAATTCAGGTCTGTGATCAAAGCGGTGTTCATGTCGGTGCTCATGTCAATCCTTGCTGCAGTTCAGGCTTGGCCAATGTGGTGGCCAAGGGCTCGGGCCAGCGCGGCTTGCAACGGGGCCATCTGCAGCGTGCGCCAGCGGGCCGCCACATGCTGGTCGGGGCGCAGCAAGTAGCAGGTGCCTGGTTGGGCGTCGTAGCGTTTAGCCACCAGGCCCTGGGCATCGACGATGACCTGCATGCCGGGCAATTCCAGCGGGCATGAGGCGACGATGAGCGGCGTCACTTTGACCGCTTGGGCATTCGCGCGCAGGGGCGCGCTCCCACCGGACGCTTGCAAGCCAGCGAGTTGGGCCAACACCTCCGGCGCGGGCTGCGCGTCCACAAACAACAAAGCCTGAAAGCCCTTGCCGACCTGATCGAGCAACCAGGCGTCCTGGCCATTCACTTGCACGGGCGCATCGTCCATCGGCGCGCCGGGCACCATCTGGCCTGCAAAAGTGTCGGCGTCGGGCGTGTTGAGTGCCGAGCCGGTCAGGAACGAGGGCACGGACAGGCGACCCGAATTCACCAGCTTGCGCGCGAACGGGTGGTGCTTGGCCAGCGCCAGCACCTGGTTGCGGAAGGTCTTGCTGGTGCGGCTCTTGGGCGTGATGAAGTCGGTCGAGCGCGTCGAGTTCATGATGTTCTCGTCGGCGGCAAACTGGCGGTCGTGCGCGTAAGTGTCCAACAGCTGATCGCTGGCCTGGCCCTGAATCACGAGGGCCAGCTTCCACATCAGGTCGTCGGTATCCTGAAAGCCCGAGTTGGCACCGCGCGCGCCAAAAGGCGAGACCTGGTGGGCAGCATCGCCCACGAACAGCACGCGGCCATGGCGGAAGTCGGTCATGCGCCGGCACTGGAAGGTGTAAATGCTGACCCACTCCAACTCGAAAGGCCGGTCGTCGCCCAGCATGGCCTGCAGGCGCGGAATGACTTTTTCGGGTTTCTTTTCTTCTTCTGGGTCCGCGTCCCAGCCCAGCTGAAAGTCGATGCGCCAGACGTTGTTGCTTTGCTTGTGCAGCAGCACGCTCTGGTTGGGGTGAAACGGCGGGTCAAACCAGAACCAGCGCTCGGCGGGATAGTCGGCTTTCATGATCACGTCCGCGATCAAAAAGCGGTCCTGGAAAACGCGGCCTTCGATGTCCAGGCCCAGATGGCGGCGAATGGGGCTGCGCGCGCCGTCGGCCACCACCAGCCAGTCGGCCTCGATGTCGAAGGGGCCGTCAGGCGTTTCCACCGTGAGCGTGGCGTGGTCGGCGGCTGGCGTGACGGCTGTCACTTTGTGCTGCCAACGGATGTCAGCGCCCAACGCCAAAGCACGCGCAACCAGCATTTCTTCGATGTGGTATTGCTGCAAATTGATCATGCCGGGGCGCTTGTGACCGGCGTCGGGCACCAGGTTGAACTGGTACACCTCTTCTTGCTCCAGGAAGGTGCGGCCAATGTTCCAGCTCACGCCCATGGCGCAGGCCTGATCGGCGACCCCCAAGCGGTCCAGGATTTCCAGTGCGCGTTTGGAATAGCACACGGCCCGCGAACCCACCGAGACGGTTTTGTCGTCGTCCAGAACCAGCACATCCAGGCCTTGCAGGCGGGCGTCGATGGCCGCCGCCAAACCCACCGGACCGGCACCAATGACGATCAGGGGCCGGCGCTGCGGCGGCGTGGACATCAAGTCGGCTGGCGACTTGTAGGGATAAATTGGATTGGTATATGCACCCATGCGTGGTCTCCGGCCATGAGAAAAGCACCTCTCGGTGCGAGAGCCCGTAATTTACTATAAATAAATCAGTTTACCTATCCGTAATTTTCAGGGGGCCGGAAGAAGGGTCTGGGCGCTGCAAAAAAACTGTTTAGGAAGGCCGAATGCACAGTCAAGTTGTGCTCTTGGCCCGTCTTTTTCCGGGTGGTGCCGCCAACGCGGCCCTGATGCTGGTGAGCGCCGGCTTGGCGGCAGCCTACGGCGCGCAGGGCATCCGGGTCAATGCCATCAACCCCGGTCTGACCCTGACCGGTCGCCTGCAAGAAGGCCTGGCCGCCAATGCGCGCGCCAAAGGCATCCGCCCCGAAGAAGCCATGGCACAGGCCGTGAGCCGAATTCCTTTGGGGCGCTTGGCGCAGCCCGAAGAAATTGCCCATGCGGTGCTGTTTCTGGCCTCGTCCAAAGCCAGTTACGTCACCGGCATTTGCATGAGCATGGACGGGGCACTGAACCCGATCGTGGTGTGACAGGTCGGCTTGGGGATGGGCGCGTGGAAATCTCTGCGCTGGATCAGGGCGCGGGGCTTGACGCTGTTTTCCACACGCCCAAGACCCCCTGGGGTCAGGGCCCACGAGTTGGCGGTCACGCTCAGCAGGCTGGCGATCACCGTCCGACTGATGGTGTTGTTGTCCATGATGGCTCCTCTTTGATTTGAGCTCCATCATCGGCGCAAGGGGGCGCGAAATCTGTGCGGTATCGCGCTAAACCGCTTACCTCCTACTGTGTGCGCACTACCCGTTAAGGGGTATTCAGGCGTTAAAAACCGACACCGTCTTGGTGTTCAGGTAAGCCTCCAACGCCTCCGGGCCGCCTTCGGAGCCATAGCCCGAATCCTTCATGCCACCAAAGGGCAGCTCGGGCCAAGGTGCGGCCGGCTGGTTGATCCATAGCATGCCCACGTCCAGGCGCTGGCTCAGCAGGTGCGCCGTTTTCATGGCGTGGGTGAAGGCGTACCCGGCCAGACCGAACGGCAGGCGGTTGGCTTCGGCGATGGCGTCTTCGATGTTTTCAAAGCTGCGGATCGCGGCGATCGGGCCAAAGGGCTCGTGGTTCACCACGTCAGCGTCCAAAGGCACCTGCGACAACACGGTGGGCGCAAAGAAGTGGCCTTGCGTGCCGATGCGCTCGCCGCCCGTGAGCACCTTGGCGCCTTTGGCGCGGGCGTCTTGCACGATGGACTGCATGGCCAGCAAGCGGCGCTCGTTGGCCAACGGGCCCATGCTGGTGCCCGCGACCAGGCCGTCGCCCACTTGCAGGGACTCGGCGTGCGCGGCGAACAGCCTGGCAAATTCGTCGGCAATTTTGTGGTGCACCAAAAAGCGGGTGGGCGAAATGCAGACCTGGCCTGCATTGCGAAATTTGGCGGCCCCTGCGGTCTTGATGGCCAGTGCGATGTCCCCGTCTTCGGCCACGATCACCGGCGCGTGCCCGCCCAGCTCCATGGTCACACGCTTCATGTGCTGGCCGGCCAGCGCGGCCAGTTGCTTGCCCACGGGCGTGGAGCCGGTGAAGGTGATCTTGCGGATCAGCGGGTGTGCGATCAGGTAGTTGGAAATCTCGGCGGGCGTGCCATAAACCAGCCCAATCACACCGGCGGGCACGCCGGCATCGTGAAAGGCACGGATCAGCTCGGCTGGCGCTGCAGGCGTTTCTTCTGGCGCCTTGACGATGATGGAGCAGCCGGTGGCCAGGGCTGCCGACATCTTGCGCACGGCCTGGTTGATCGGGAAGTTCCAGGGCGTGAACGCGGCGACCGGGCCCACGGGCTGCTTGAGCACGTTTTGCTGCACGTGGATGTTGCGTGGCGGCACGATGCGGCCATAGACGCGGCGGCCCTCTTCGGCAAACCACTCGATGATGTCGGCGGCCGACAGGGCTTCGATCCTGGCTTCGGCCAGGGGCTTGCCTTGTTCTTGCGTGAGCAACTCGGCGATCTGCGGGGCGCGTTCGCGCATCAGGGCGGCGGCCTTGCGCAGGATGGCGCTGCGCTCATTGGCCGGCACATCGCGCCACAACGCGAAGCCGGCTTGGGCCGCTTGCGCCGCGCGCTCCAGGTCGGGCACACCCGCATGGGCCAGGCGGCCGATTTCGGTGCCGGTGGCGGGGTTGAACACGGGCAGGGTGCGGCCGCCTTCGGCATCGCACCATTGGCCGTTGATGAACAGTTGGGTGTTGGGATAAGTCATGGCGGGTTCCGGTTGGAAAAACAGTCTGCAAAAGGTGTGCAGATTGTGGCGGGAAATGCCGCCGGCCCCGTCAACACCGGGACAGCTGCCGCAGCGCTCAGCTTTGGCCCAGAAAGCCCGCCAAATGCGCGATCAGCACATTCACCCGGTGCGGGATGTAGCGGTTGCTGGGCAGCACGGCGTAAATGCCCAGCGGCGGGGCCTCGAAGGCTTGCAGGATTTCCACCACCTCGTGGCGCTGCAAAAAAGGCTCGGCAATGAAGTCGGGCTGCAAGGTGATGCCCATGCCGTGCGCGGCGGCCTGCACCAGCGCCAGGCCGTTGTTGGCCTGGATGCGGCCACGCACCGCAAAGGCCTGCGCCTGCCCTTGCACCTGGTAAGGCCAGGTGGCCCCTCTGGCGGTCATGGAGTACACCAGACACTCGTGGTGGCGCAATTGGTCCGGGTGCTGCAGCGCACCGTGTTCAGACAGGTAGGCGGGTGACGCCAGCGTGAGCAAGCGGCAATGCCCCAGCTTGCGCACGATGTCGCCCGGCTGCAGGTTGGCGGTGATGCGGATCGACAGGTCAATGCCTTCTTCGACCAGGTTGGCGCGATGGTCAGAGAAGTCCAGCAACAATTCGATGTGGGGCTGCGCCTTGGCAAACGCGAGCAAGGCGGGCATCAGCCGCTGCAAACCAAAACTCAGCGGCAAACCCAGCCGGATGCGCCCGCGTGGCACGGCCTTTTCTTCGTCCAGGCTGGACTCGGCGGCATCCACCATGTGCAAGATGACACGGCACTTTTCCAGATACGCCGCACCGGCTGGGGTGAGGGTCAGGCTGCGGGTGCTGCGCGTGATCAGCTTGACGCGCAGGTGCTTTTCCAGCGCGGCAATCTGGCGTGTGACCACTGAGCGCGCCACCTGCAGTTGATCGGCCACGGCGGTGAAGCTGCCCGCTTCGGCCACACGCACAAAGATTTGCATTGCATCGAGTTTGTCCATTGTTGCTGATTTTGCAACAACTATTTGTGAATTGGCTACTTTTTCAAATCAACCGAACCCCCTAAAGTTCCACCCATCGGCCAGCCTCTGCTTGCCGTTTCCCTTGCCACTGTCCACACCCACCTCACACCAAACCACCATGTCTGCCCGTCGCCCTGTCATTTTTGTGCCCCACGGTTCACCAATGTTTGCCCTGCATCCCGGCGCTGCGGGCACGGCCATGAGCCAGGTCGCCGCCAGCCTGGACACCCCGCGTGCCATCGTGGTGGTCAGCCCCCACTGGGAAACTGCGGTGCACACGGTGGGCTTTGCCACCCGGCCCGAGACCATCCACGACTTCGGCGGCTTTGACCCCCGTCTGTACGAGATGCAATACCCCGCCACCGGCTGCCCCGAAGTGGCGGCCCAGGTGGTGACGGCGCTGCACAACGCGGGCCTGCCCGTGGCGCAAGACGCGCAGCGCGGCCTGGACCACGGCGCCTGGATTCCACTGCGCCAGATGTTCCCCGATGCCGACATCCCCGTGGTGCCCCTGTCGGTGCAAAGCCACCTGGGCCCAGAGCACGCTTACCGCGTGGGTCAGGCGCTGGCGGCTTTGGCGGAGCACAACATCCTGCTGGTGGCCTCGGGCAACATCACGCACAACCTGCGCGACTTGATGCAGGTGCGCATGCATGGCGGCAGCACCCCCGCGTATGTGCAGGCCTTTGCCGACTGGGTCCACACCCACCTGACGCAGCGCGACGTGTCCGGCTTGCTGGCCTACCGCCAACAAGCCAGCGGCCAGCGCGCCCACCCCACCGACGACCACTTGCTGCCCCTGTTCACCGCCTTGGGCGCGGCGGGTGCCGATGCACAACCCGAAGCTTTTTTCAGGGGCATCAGTGACCATGTGATCGCCATGGACGGCTACACCTTCCACTGAACCCCTTTCAAGGACACCCCATGCACCACGCGCACTACACACGCACCGCCAAAACCCTGCACTGGCTGATGGCCTTGATGCTCTTTGGCCTGCTCGCCTTGGGCTTTTACATGAGCGACCTGCCCTTGTCGCCCGACAAATTGCAACTCTACGCATGGCACAAATGGGCCGGTGTGAGCGTGTTCGCGCTGGTTTGGCTGCGCCTGGCCTGGCGCGTTCTGCACCGCCCACCGGCGTTGGCTGCCAGCATGCCCACGCACATGCAATGGGCTGCGCATGCAGGCCACTTTGCGCTGTATGTGCTGATGATCGCCATCCCGCTGTCCGGCTGGTTGATGAGTTCGGCCAAAGGCGTGCAAACCGTCTGGTTTGGCGTGCTGCCCCTCCCCGACCTGCTGGGCAAAGACAAAGAACTGGGCCTGCGCCTGGCCGAGATGCACGAGGCCTTGAGCATCGGTTTGTTGCTGCTCATCGCAGGCCACGCAGGGGCCGCCCTGTGGCACCACTTTTTTCACAAAGACGACACGCTGCGCCGCATGTGGCCTGCGCGTTGACCGCTGCACACTTTCCAGGAACACCATGAACACCGTTTTGAAAAATTGCCTCGTCCTCTCGGCCGCCGCGCTGGCCTTGCAAGCCCAGGCCGCGCCTTACCAATCCATCGTGCCGGTCAAAAGCAGCGTCACTTTCCACTACAAGCAAATGGGCGTGGCCATGGACGGGCGCTTCAAGAAATTTGCCGCCCAGGTGAGTTTTGATCCGGCCAAAGCCGAACAAGGCAAGGCCAGCTTTGAAGTGGATCTGGCCAGCGTGGACACCGGTTCAGGCGAGGCCGACCAGGAAGTGGTAACCAAATCGTGGTTCAACGCCGCCGCGTTTCCCAAGGCCCAATTTGTGGCCAAACAAATCAAGCCCACCGCGCCCAACCAATACGAAGTGCTGGGCACCCTGACCCTGAAGGGCCTGACGCGTGAGCTGAAGTTTCCGATGAAGCACACCGCACAAGGCAAGGACGGCTTGCTCACCGGCGGCTTCACCCTGAAACGGGCCGACTACAGCATTGGCGAAGGCATGTGGGCCAAGTTCGATGTGGTGGCCAACGACATCCAGGTCAACTTCTCGCTGACCTCCTCGCTGGGCAAATAAGCCCAGCCCTCTTTGCCGTTTTTTCCTTTTCAACTTTTCAATCCACCGGAGCTTTCTCATGACACCGTTCAAAAAAATCACCACCGCTTTGGCTTTCGCCGCACTGGCCACAGGCTCGGCCCTGGCCGCCCCCGTGACCTACAACGTGGACGGCTCGCACACCTTCCCGCGTTTCTCGTACTCGCACTTTGGCTACTCGACCCAGTTGAGCAACTTCAGCAACACCACCGGCAAAGTGGTGCTGGATGCCGAAGCCAAAACCGGCGCGGTGGACATCAGCATCGACATGAAATCGGTCAACACCGGCTCGGTGGACTTCAACGGCCACATCCAGGGCGAAGACTTTCTGGACACAGCCAAGTTCCCCACGGCCACGTTCAAATCCACCCACGTGGTGTTTGAAGGCAACAAACCCAAAGCCATCGAAGGCCAGCTGACCATCAAAGGCGTGACCAAGCCCGTGACCCTCACCGTCACCAGCTTCCAGGCCATGCCTCACCCCATGCTGAAAAAGCCCGCTCTGGGCGCCAACGCCTTCACCACCATCAAACGCACCGAATTCAATGCGGGCAAGTTCGCGCCTTACGTGGGTGACGACGTGCGCATCGACATCGCCATCGAAGCCATCGCACCGTAAGCCCGGTTTCCGCGCTGGCGACAAAAGCCACCCCGGGTCACCGGGGTGGCTTTTGTCATATGGCGCAGGCACGCCACACACTTTGGTATAGCCCCTCAGGCAGAGGCGAATTCACCCATCGGTCACTGGCAACGCGACGGCTGAATTTTTAACATGGGACCGCTTGTCACCAAGCAGCCGGTATCAACCCCATGCGCCCAAAAGCACGCGCCCACATCGGGCGGTGGTCGCATTCACTTGTGGAGACCACGATGTCCTTGTTCAAAAAAATTCTGGTGCCCATCGACGGCAGCACCACCGCCAACAAAGCGCTGGACTGCGCGCTCAAGATGGCACAGGCCGACCAGGCCGAAATCCGTCTCATCTACTGCATTGACGAGTTGTCACTGCTCAGCAACCACGAATACGCCGGCGAGATGGCCCTGCTGGCACGGGAAAATGGCCACCAGACTTTGCAGGCCGGCATGGCCCTCGCCAGCGCGGCCCACGTCAAAGCCGACACCCGACTGATTGACCGGGCCGGGCAACGCCTGGGGGAATCGGTGGCCGATGCCGCCACCGACTGGGACGCCGACCTGATCGTGCTCGGCACGCACGGCCGACGCGGCATTGGACGCGTCTTGCTGGGCAGCGGTGCCGAACAGGTCATGCGCATGTCACCCGTGCCTGTGCTGATGGTGCGGGGCTTTGACTGAAGCACCGCGCACAGACAGTCAATGGCGGTTGGCGATGGTCGCGCGGTGCCCAGGGCTCATGCCCCAAAAATCGCGTTGGGCAGCGCCAGGCTGATCGCCGGCACATAGGTCACGATGACCAGAAACACCAGCAGCACCAGCAACCAGGGCAGGGCGGCACGGGTCACCTGCACCAGGTTCATGCCGGTGATGCCACTGGTGACGAACAGGTTCAGCCCCACAGGTGGCGTCACCATGCCGATCTCCATGTTCACCACCATGATCACGCCCAGGTGGATGGGGTCTATGCCCAGTTGCGTGGCGATGGGAAACAGGATGGGCGCCAGGATCAGGATGATGCCGGTGGGCTCCATGAAGTTGCCCGCCACCAGCAAGATGAGGTTGACCACCAGCAGGAACACCCAGGGTGACATGCCAAAGGCCACGATCTGCTCGGCGATGGTCTGCGGGATGCGTTCGGTGGTGAGCACATGGGCAAACAAGAGCGCGTTGCCGACGATGAACATCAGCATCACCGTGGTCTTGCCCGATTCCAGAAACACCTCGGGCAAATGCTTGAGGGTCAGGTCTTTGTAGATGAACACCGCCACCACCAGCGCGTACACGGCCGACACCGCGGCGGCCTCGGTGGGCGTGAACACGCCACCATAAATACCGCCCATGATGATGACCAGCAGCATCAGCCCCCACAGCGAGTCACGCAAGGCGCTCAACACTTCGTGCAAAGGGGCCTTGGGCGGGGGCACGATGTTCAGCCGACCGGCGCGCCACCAGACCGCCGCCATGAGCATCAAGCCCAGCATGATGCCCGGCACCACGCCAGCCATGAACAAGCGACCGACCGACACCTCCGTGACGGCCGCGTAGACCACCATCACGATCGAGGGCGGAATCAAAATGCCCAGCGTGCCCGCGTTGCAGATGACGCCGGCGGCGAACTCTTTGGTGTAGCCGTTTTTCACCATGCCGGCGATGACGATGGAGCCGACAGCCACCACCGTGGCCGGGCTTGAACCCGACACCGCCGCAAACAGCATGCAGGCCAGGATCGAGGCGATGGCCAGCCCGCCGCGCAAATGCCCCACCGCCGCAATGGCAAAGTGCACCATGCGTTTGGCCACACCGCCGGTCGACATCAGGTTGCCCGCCAGCACGAAAAAGGGAATGGCCAGCAAGGTGTAGTGTTCGCTGGTTTCGAACAGCTTGATCGACATCGATGCCAGCGAATCTTGCGAAAAGAAAAAGATGGTCAGCAGGCTCGACAGTCCCAGACTGATGGCCACGGGAATGCCCATGGCCATCAGGACAAACAGCGTGGTAAACAGCACAACGGTGTTCATGTGGCGTCTCCTTCGGCCTTGAGTTTCATGGCGTCGGCGGCCTCATCGGCCAGGTGCAGGCTGTCGGTGCGACCGGTCAGCAGATTGAACAGCACTTGCAGAAAACGAAAACCCATCAAGGCATAACCAATCGGCATCACGATCAGCACCTGCCAGCGCTCGATGGGCATGTCGTCGAACTCGATGCCCACGTCATGCATCTTGCTGACGTACTGGATGGAGCCGGTCAACACAAAGCCCACATACACCAGACTCAGCACCACCGCCAGCACCGAAATGGCCCGACGCGGGCCTGCCCGCATGAGGCGCACCAGGGCGTCTACGCCGATGTGCGCGCCCACCCGAACGCCGTAAGACATGCCCACAAAAATCATGAAGGCAAAGAACACCGTGGTCAGCTCGTGCGCCCAGGACAGGCCCGAGTCAAACACATAGCGCAGCACCACCTGCACAAAGGTCAGGCCGGTCATGGCCAGCAGCATCAAGGAGATGATCCACTCTTCCAGGTGATCAAGAATTTTCATGGTTGGGCTCCACGGGCAACATCAAAAAAAGCCCCGGAGCGCGTCCGGGGCCACTGTTTGCAGAGTCAAAACCCGATCAGCGGTTGGACTTCTGGGCCGCAGCGATCAGGTCTTTGCCGATGTCGTCTTCAAATTTCTTCCACACCGGTTGCATGGCCGTGCGCCATTGCCCCAGTTGGTCCTTGCTGATGAGCAGCACCTTGGCTTTTTTGTCGGCCACCACTTTGGCGCGGAAGGCGGAGTCTTCGTCCATGGCCACTTTGTTTCCATGCGCGATCGATTCCTGCATGGCCTCGTTCAGGCCTTTGCGCACATCGGCGGGCAGGCCATCCCACCACTTGGCGTTGGAAATCACCATGTAATCCACCACGCCGTGGTTGGACTCGGTGATGTAGGTCTGCACCTCATGGAACTTCTTGGAATAGATGTTGGACCAGGTGTTTTCCTGGCCGTCCACCACACCGGTTTGCAGGGCCTGATAGACCTCGGCAAAAGCGATCTTTTGTGGGTTGGACCCCACCGCCTTGAACTGCGCTTCCAGCACGTCCGAAGGCTGGATGCGGAATTTCAGCCCCTTGGCATCCGACGGCGTGCCCAGCGGCTTGTTGGCCGACAACTGCTTCATGCCGTTGTGCAGATAGCCCAGGCCCTTGATGCCTTTTTTGTCCATGGAGGACAGCAAGGCCTGGCCTTCGGCGCTGGCCTGAAAACGAGCAACCGCATCGATGTCGTTGAACAGGAAGGGCAGATCAAAAATCTGCAGCTTCTTGGTGTACTTGCCAAACTTGGCCAGCGAAGGCGCAATGATTTGCACATCGCCCAGGACCAGCGCTTCCATTTCCTTGCCATCACCAAACAGCTGGCTGTTGGGAAACACCTGCACCGTGACTTTGCCGGGCAGTTTCTTCTCGGCCAGTTCCTTGAATTTGAGTGCGGCCTGGCCCTTTGGGGTCACATCGGCCACCACGTGGCTGTACTTGATCACGATCGGGTCGGCGTGGGCCGCCAAGCCCACCGCCATCAAGGCAGCGGCAACCAGCAGTTTGATTTTCATGGGGGGTCTCCAGTGGCAAAGGGGTTCAAACCATTTCGAACTGGCACAAGCATAGGCAAGCCAGCGCATGGCCTCAACTGTGGCGTTCCACAGCTGGGTTTACCCTATTGGCCGGGCAGGGCGTCGCGCACCGCGGCCAGCCAGGAGCGGCCAATCCGGCGCTCCAGATCGTCGTAGACCGGCTGCACCGCCGCCCGCAAGGCCGCGCGCTGGGCCGGGCTGGGTTGATGGATGCGGGTGCTGCCCACGGCGCGCAAAGCCCCCAGTGCCTTTTCATTCTGTCCGGCCGCCGTGCTGTTGCCCCAGGCAATGGCATCGTCCAGCGCTTGCTGAATCTGCTGGCGCTGCGCGCCGCTCAGGTGCTGCCAAAAATGGGCATTGATGACCACGGCGTAGCCAATGAAACCGTGCCGCGTCAGGGTCAGATCTGTCTGCACCTCGTGCATGCGCTGGGTCCAGAAATTGGAAACCGGGTTTTCGCTGCCATCCACCACCCCTTGGCTCAGGGCCCGCCGGGTGTCGCTGAAAGGCAGGTCCACCGCCTGCACGCCCAGGGCGCTCATTTGCCGCGCAATGGTGCGCGAGGACTGCACCCGCATGCGCAAACCAGCGTAGTCGGCCACCTCCAGCAAGGGGCGGTTGGCACTCATGTGTTTGAAGCCATTGTCCAAAAAACCCAAGCCCACCAACTGCTGGCGCTGCAGGCGCTGCAACAACACCTGGCCCAACGGGCCCTGGGTGATGCGGTGCACATCGGACTCGCTGGCGAACAGAAAGGGCAGGTCAAACAATTCGAACTCGGCAAACCCCATCGGGCCAAATTTGGACAAGGAAGGCGCCAGCATTTCCACCGCGCCCAGTTGCACCGCCTCGATCTCGTCGCGGTCGCCATACAGTTGCGCCCCGGGGTAGACCTCGACCTGTATCTGGCCCGCAGAGCGGCTTTCGAGCAAGGCCTTGAACCGCAAAGCGGTCTGGCCTTTGGGTGTGTCTTCGGCCACCACATGGGCAAAGCGTATGCGCACCGCGGCGCCATCCTGGGCCTGCACCGTGGTCGCCACACCACCGAGCGCCCACACCAGCCAGACCCAGCCCCAAGCCCAGACCCCTGCGGCCAGACGCAGACAGCGCAGCCACAGCGGCGCTGTGAGGGGGTGACGAAGGCTTGGCGTGCAAACCCGTTCAGATTGGTGCATGCCGTTATGCTATCGGCAAAACCAGCACCGTGTCCCTGCCGACACCCGAGCCAACGCGTGACCCCCGAGCCTCCCCCACCCCGCATGGATTTTGCGCTGCTGCAGCGCAACGGCCTGCGCACCGAACGCAGCAACCGCCGCTTGCTGGCATGGGTGCTGGGCTTGCTGTTGCTGTCGTTGGGCTCCATCGTGGCGTTGGTGCTGTACCTGCAAACCTTTGAGCGCGAAGAGGAAGAACGTCAGCGGGTGGCCGATGGCCAATGGGTCGAACGCGCCGTGCGCTTTCACCTGCGCCGGCTGGAAGAAGACTTGACCACCTTGGCCAACCTGAACCACCAGGCCCGCGAGGGGGGCGCACCCGCCGCCCAAACGCTCAGCGCACTCAGCGCCAACCGGGTGCGTGGCGGTGCCTTGCTGCACCAGCCCGGGGTGCTGCTGGCGCACGGCTGGCTGGCGGCCGAGCAGCCGGACACGGCCATCGCCGCCGCACTGCAAGCCGACGCCGCACTCGACCCCCACAACGCCGCCGTGTTGGCCGTCATGCAAGACACCGCGCGCGGTTTGCGACGCCCCAGTTACGCCGGCCCCTTGCTCGACGCGCAGGGCCAGCGCACCGACCGCTTGTGGCTGGCCGTGCCGTTGTTTGAGCGCGGCCTGTTCATCGGCAATTACCTGGCCAGCCTCTCGCTGGACCGCGGCTTGGTCACGGTGTTGCCCGACTGGTTTCGCCAAACCCACCGCATCGAACGCATCGACGATTTGGCCTCGGCCCTGAGCGAGGACGCCGCCACACCGCGTCCGCGCGATGGCTCTTATTACGCCCAGCTGGCCATGCCGGGCACCCAGGTCGCGCTGTATGTGGACACGCTGCACACCCGCGCGCCCTGGTTGCCGCGCTTGTTCTTTGGCGTCGCCTTGCTGTTTTTGCTGGGCATGCTGGGGGCAGTTCTGGCGCTGTGGCGTGACATCGTCAAACGCCAAAGTGTGGAGCGTGAATTGCAGGCCCAGGTGGCCCTGCGCCAAGCCATGGAAAACGCCGTGACCACCGGTTTGCGCGCCTGGGACCTGCACGGCCGCCTGCTGTATGCCAACCCGGCGTTTTGCCGCCTGGTGGGTTACGCACCCCAGGAGCTCATTGGCCGCAGTGCCCCACTGCCGTATTGGCCGACCGAGCAGGCCGACGAACTGAGCCTGGTGCACCACGAGCTGATGCGCCAGGGCACCGAGGCCCGGGGAGTCGAGCTGCAGTTCCAGCACCGCGACGGCCAGCTGATCGACGTGCTGGTGCACCAGGCCCCGCTGCGCAACGCCGATGAGGTGCAACTGGGCTGGATGAGTTCGGTGCTGGACGTGAGCGAACGCAAACGGGCCGAACGCCTGGCAGCCCAGCAGCACGACAAGCTCGAAGCCCTGGGCCGGCTGGTGGCGGTGGGCGAGGTGGCCTCGACCTTGGCGCACGAGCTCAACCAGCCGCTGGGGGCGCTCAGCGGTTTTGCCACCGGCCTGCTCAATCGGCTCGAAGGTGGCCGCATCGGCCTGCCCGAGGTGACCCCGGTGGTGGCCCGCATGGCAGGCCTGGCCGACAACGCCGGGCGCATCATCCAGCGCGTGAACGCCTTTGCGCGGCAACGCGAAATGAGCCGCGCCCCGCTGGAGCTGCGCAGCTACCTCTCACGGGTGCTCAAACCTTTGCAGCGCGACCACCCGTTGCGCTGGCGCTGGAGCCTGGGCCCGCAAGACACCTGGATTGACGCCGACCCCGACCTGCTCGAACACGCGGTGCGCAATGTGGCCAGCAATGCCGTGCACTGGGCCCTGGCCCACATGGCCGACACAGGGCGCGCCGCCGCCGTGCGCGTGGCCCTGCTGCGCCGCGCCGACGAGGTGGGCATCGCGGTGGGCGACTCGGGCCCGGGCGTGTCGCCAGCCCAGCGGGAGCACATCTTCAGCGCGTTTTACAGCGGCAAGGACGGCGGCATGGGCATGGGTCTGGCGATCTGCCGTTCGGTGGTGGAAGCCCACCACGGCCGCATCGAAGTCGACACCGACAGCGTGCTGGGCGGTGCCCTGTTCACGCTGTGGCTGCCGCTGACCACCGAACCTGCCACCCCAGACCCCAGCACAGACACTCTGCCGCCATGAACCCGATCATCCACATCGTCGACGACGACCCCGATTTCCGCGACGCGCTGGCCTGGCTGCTCGACTCGCGCGGCCTGCCTACCCAGACCTGGAGCGGCGGCGACGTCTTTTTACAGGCCCTCGGTGCCGGTGCTGCGGGCGCGGGCTGGCCACCGGCCGTGGTCTTGCTCGACATCCGCATGGCGCCGGTCTCGGGTTTGAGCACCTTCGAGCAGCTCAAAGCCTTGAACTGCCCGTGGCCGGTGCTGTTCATCACCGGCCACGGCGATGTCGGCATGGCCGTGGCTGCGGTCAAGGATGGGGCCTGGGATTTTTTGGAAAAGCCGTTCCAGAACAACGTGCTGGTGGACAAGGTGGAGGCCGCCCTGGCCGCCGTGCAGAGCGACGAATCGCGCCAGGCGCAACAATTGCGCGAGGCCCTGGCCCAACTGAGCCAACGCGAGCGCGAGGTGCTCGACGAGTTGCTGGCCGGGCATTACAACAAGAACATCGCCGAACACCTGGGCATCACCCCGCGCACGGTGGAATTCCACCGCGCCAACCTGTTCGCCAAGATGGGGGTGGCCTCAGCGGTGGAACTGGCGCACTTGCTGGGGCGGCACGGGCTGCGCTGAACACGCGCATTCACCTGGGTGTTGCCGCCGGTTGAAAATCGGCCCCCCAATCAGTCTGCTGAAATCTTGGCCTCGTTGATCACACGACCCCAGTAGGCCAATTCCTTGCGCGTGTATTCACCCAGTTGTGCAGGCCCCATGTGGTCCACCAAGGTGCCCGCATCTTCGGCTTTCTTCCTCACCTCGGGTGAAGCCAGGATCTTGGAAATTTCGTTGTTGAGTTGCTGCACCACTTCGTTGGGTGTACCCGCAGGCGCATACAAGGCAAACCAAGTATCGAGGGTAAATTCTTTGAGGTCTGACTCATGCGTTGTGAGTACGTTGGGCAATGAACTGAGGCGCGCATGGCTGGTCACTGCCAAGCCCTTGAGCTTTTCAGCCTTGATGTGATTCACTACCGATGCTGGCGTGGTGAAAAACAAGTCAACTTGCCCTCCCAGCAAGTCCTGCACTGCCGGTCCCGCCCCTTTGTAGGGCACGTGCGCAATAGACGTCCCTGTCATCTGTTTGAACAGTTCGCCCGCAATGTGCTGGATGGAACCATTGCCCGACGACGCGTAGTTGAGTTTGTCCGGATTGGCTTTGGCGTAAGCAACCAGTTCCCGCAAGTTGTTCACAGGCAAACCCGAGCGTGCCGCCACCACCTGCGGCGCACGTGTGAGCATGGCCACAGGTGCGAAATCCTTGATCGGGTCCCAGCCCGCTTTTTTGAACAGGTGGGGGTTCCCCACCTGGTAGCCGCTGTAAGCCAGCAAAAGCGTATAGCCATCCGGCTTGGCTTTGGCCACCATTTGGTTGCCGATGTTGCCTGCAGCGCCTGCTCTGTTGTCCACCACCACCGCCTGGCCCAGTGCGCGAGACAAGGGCTCGGCAATCAGACGTGCGGTGAAGTCGGTCGTGCCCCCCGGTGCACTGGGGACCACGATGGTGATGGTGCGGTCCGGGAATTTGCCCTGGGCCTGCGCTGCATGCCCCAGCATCATGACCAGCGCGATGCCTGCCGTTGTGAAAATACATTGACGTCGTTGCATATGGGTCTCCTCGTTTATTTCAATCCATCAGATCAGCACAGACAGTTCAATCAAATTGAAGTCGGGATCACGCACATAGACCGATCGGATCTTGGCGCTTGCACCTGTGCGCACCACCGGGCCTTCGATGATTGGCCAGTTGCAGGCCTGCAGTCGCGCAACCACATCTTCCAAAGGCATCTGCACAATGAAGCACAAATCAAGTGCACCCGGCACGGGTAGATGGGCCTTCGGTTCGAACTCGTTTCCCTGCACATGCAGGTTGATCTTCTGGTTGCCGAACTTGAAAGCGCGGCGCTCCACAGGAGGCGTACCGCCCACGAAAGTTTCGAGTTGCATGCCAAGCACACGGGTATAGAAATCCACACAGGCGGCTTCGCGCGCAGTGGTGAGCACCAAATGGTCGAGGTGATCGATCATGAAAATTCCTTTTGAAGTTGTGCAACCGATTCAGGTGCGGGATGCAAATCGGTGATTCGACCACTTTTCGCCACTTGGCCAGGGACCGCGTGTCCCACAATCTCTGGAAGTTGACGCGCAATGAGCAACAAGCTTTGCAAATCGATGCCGGTGTTGCAGCCCATCGCATCGAGCATGTGGATCGCATCTTCACTGCAAATGTTGCCGCTGGCTCCAGGGGCATAGGGGCAGCCCCCCAGCCCCCCCAGCGAGCCATCGAAACGGTCGATGCCCGACTGCACCGCCGCCAGCACATTGGCCAAACCCATGCCACGGGTGTTGTGAAAGTGCAGTGTGAGCTGCAAGTCGGGGAACCGGTGACGCAATGCCTCGCACATGGTCGCCACTTGGCGTGGCTGGGCCATGCCGGTGGTGTCGCAGATCGTCAGACCGCGCACGCCAAGATCAGCAAAGCGCTGAGCCCAGCGCATCACTTCAGCTTGCGGCACATCGCCTTCCATCGGGCAACCAAAGCATGCCGAAAGAGACACATTGATGGGCACCTGAGTTCCAAACCGCTCCATCACTTCGCGCAGGGTGGAAAAGCTGTTTTCTCGAGGCATGCGCAGGTTCGACAGGTTGTGCGTCTCCGAAGTAGACATCACCAGATTGAATTCATCTGGTTTCACATCCATGGCCCGTTCGGCGCCGCGCAAATTGGGGACCAATACCGTGTACTCCACCCCGCTGACACGTTGAATCCGGCCCATCACTTCTTCTGCGTCGCGCAGCATTGGAATGGCTTTGGCCGAGGTGAAGGAGGTCACTTCGATCTTGGCATAACCACACTGACTCAAATCGTTGATCAACGCAATCTTGGCCTCGGTGGGCACGAACGCTGGCTCCATCTGGAAGCCGTCACGGGTCACCACTTCGTTGAAATAAATCCGTTGCTTCATGCCTTGCCTCCAACAATCCCACGCGCACGCAGATCCTCGATCTGCGCTGCACTCAAACCCATCTCCGACAAAATCCGATGCGTGTCTTGCCCCAAGTCTGGCGCTTTGCAGCGCTGACTTCCAGGTGTGCGCGAGAGCTTGGGGACGATGCCCGGCACAGTCAGTGCACTCCCATCCGCCAACTGCACCTCTTGCAGCATCCCACGTGAGGCGTAATGCGGGTCGGTTGCAATGTCCGCAACGGTGTAGATCTTTCCAGCGGGGACAGCGGCTTGCTCCAGTGCATCGAGCACAGCCTGAACTGAATGCTGGGCAGTCCAGGCACCAATCGCCTCATCCAACTCCTGCACCCGCGCTACGCGCCCGGCGTTGTCAGCCAGCGACGGGGCGTTGGCCAAATCAGGACGCCCTATGAGCGCCATGAGCCGCTTGAAAATGCTGTCGCCATTGCCCGCGATCAGAGCATAGGCGCCGTCCTTGCAGAGGTATGCATTGGTCGGTGCGATGCCTGGCAGCGCACTGCCCGCCGGACCGCGTACGGCACCGAAAGCGCTGTATTCGGGCAACAGACTTTCCATGCAGTTGAAGACGGCTTCGTAAAGTGCCACATCAATCACTTGCCCTTGCCCTGTGGCGTGGCGGTGCTGCAGCGCCAGGAGAATCCCGATCACCCCATGCAAGGCGGCCAGCGTGTCCCCAATGCTCACGCCTACGCGAACTGGCACCCGGCCTGGCTCCGCGGTGAGGTGACGCAATCCGCCCATGGCCTCGCCAATCACGCCGAAGCCCGGGCGGTTGCGGTAAGGCCCCGTCTGGCCATAACCGCTGATGCGCAGCACGATCAGGCGCGGGTTGCGCTCCACCAGCTCGTCGGGGGAAAGACCCCACCCCTCCATGGCCCCAGGTCGAAAATTCTCGATGAGTACATCGGCCTCTTGCGCCAGTTGACGCACCAGCGCTTGCCCTTCTGATGTGCGCAGATCAAGCGCCAGCGAGCGCTTGTTTCTCGACTGCACCTGCCACCAGACCGAAGTGTCGTCCTTGAGCATTCGCCATTTGCGCAACGGATCACCGCTGACGGGCGGTTCGATCTTGATGACATCAGCGCCAAAGTCGGCCAGGGTCTTGGCCGCGAAGGGACCGGCAATGAGCTGCCCTAGCTCGAGGACCTTCAGCCCGGCCAAAGCACTGGGACTTGGTGAATTTTGTAGCGACGAAGTCTGGGAATTCATGCTGCGCAGTTTCCTGCGCAAGTCGAGATGGGTCTATTTGTTGCTCGCTCAGTCAGCCTTAGCGTTTTGCGAAGTCTGGCGCAAATGGTTGCGAAAATCTTGCACCACCGAATCGGCCTCTTTGCGTATCCCCAATTGCAAGCGGCGTTGGGCCCAGGCATCTGTGAACGGTCGCCAGGCCAGTTTCTTCTCACGCACGAGGGGCATAGCGGCTGCCTTGGGCAACATCCCGATGCCCAGACCCGCAACCACCATGTGTGCCACCGCATCCAAGCTGGCTACTTGCATGCGCAGTTTGAGAGGCCGTCCACAGGCCAATGCGGCGCTGTGTTGCTGCTGCAACAAGGCCGCGCCCGAATTGAGGCTGATCCAGGGCTCCTCCAGCGTGTCCGCAAAAGCGATTGGCGAGCTGTGCGCCAACCGGTGCTTCTTGGGCACGATGAGAATAAGCTCATCCTGACGGAACTCTACGACGTCCAGCCCTTCGGTATGTGGGCCCTGGACAAACACACCGACATCCGCCCGTCCATCCCGCAAGGCCAGCACGACCTGCTCGGAAACCTGTTCAGTCAAATCGACCTGCACTTCGGGGTGCAGCACTTCATAGTGAGCCAGCAATGGGGGCAAAAATTGGTTGATGGCGGCTGATCCAGCCGAGAGCCGTATATGGCGAATCACCCCATGGTGCAAATCATGTAACTCGGCTGCCAAGGCATCCATCTCTTGCAACAGGGATAGCCCATGTCGCATGAACACGCGTCCGGCAGCAGTCACGTCCAGACCACGTGAATGGCGTTCGAACAGTTGACATCCCAGTGCGGTTTCCAGTTCCTTGATGCGACGACTTGCAGCCGGCACGACCAGATTGCATTGGCGTGCTGCCGTTGTCAGATTACCAGTCTGTGCACAGAGGACAGCCAACCGAATAGAAACAAAATCAAACCGAGCCAGGTTGTAGCTGGGCAATTGCATGCATGGGCCTTCAAACTTCGTGTGACGCTTGATTTTGAACCAAATCGTCCGGACTTCCCTGGGGGAAATTTCCGGGGGATGTCACATGGACCCGACCGCCTGCTGACAGACAGGTCATGCATTCCTTTGCCTGCTTTGAGTGTTTCACCAGTCACTCCACGCTGATCAAACAGAAGATGGAATCGCTGTCGTTCCCCGTGCAAGGAATGCGTTGACGCTATGCCTGCAGTGGGGCGCCACTGAAAAGCACGATCTTGCTGGCGCCCTGTTCTGCGCGCAGGTGAATCCAATGTTCCTCTGCCTGTGCCGGGTAGACCGGGACACGGAGTGCGTCCAGCGCATAGGGAGTGCCATCGATGTGGGTTGCTCCGTGGATGGGCATCAGAAACACACATTGACCGGGGGCTACAGGCACGCGCAATTCGGAACTGGCCTCCATGGAGATGTCGAGCAGGGCGACCTCCGTTGGCGGTCTCAGAGGCGAGCGCTGACCCGCAAAGTGGCCCAAAGGGATGCGGATCTTCACACCATCTTGCGGCAGCACCGGTACATCCAGCGGCTCCAGGCTGAGGACACTGGGTGCGACCTGACGCAGTGGCGGCGCCAGGTTCACAAAAATCTGCAGCGAATGCACCGTCTTTCCCGGCTCGGCCGGGACCTCCTCGTGAACCATGCCGCTGCCCGCCGTTGCCCAGTGCAGTCCACCGGGTTGAATCAGGTTGTTCGTGCCCAGGGAATCGCGGTTGGCAAGCCCCGTCTCGGAGTCCAAAAACACATAAGACACGGCCGAGAAGCCGGCATGCGCGTGGGGCGGAAAAGTTGGCCCGCCCATCCATGCGTGATCGACGCCAAGAAACGGGTCGATCAGCCTGGCGACGCCACGCAAACCAAAGGCCCGGAAGTGACCGCCGTGGTTGGCGCGTTGCAATTGAACAATGGTTGGCATGCGAAAGTGCCTCAGGCCGCCAGGGCAGAAATACCGGCGCGTGCCACCAGGCCCCAAGACGCCGCCATGAAGCGTTCAGTGTATTCGCGGTTCAGACCGGGCGTTGGCAGAATGGCCTGCGCCTTGTTGTTGAACAGGGCGCCGCTGTGAACGTCGATGTCAGGACTGGCCAGCAATGGTCCCATGCGCTGGGCGTACTGGTCGGCTGTGGGTGTCATCAGACCAATCAGCCCTTCGATCACACGCGACTTGAGCGAACCACCACCGAGCAGGTTGTCCCGGATGTTGGTTTTGATCAGGCCCGGGTTCAGGCCAAAGATGGCGATGCCCGGGTATTGCCGCGCGGCATCGAGCACCAGCATTTCGTTACCGGCAACGGTGTTCATGTGGGCCGCCATGGCCTTGTAGGATTTTTCGGCATTCAGGTCATCGGGCGAGCCGATCTGCCCGCTGCCCGGATAGCCCACCACAAACACGCGCGGCTTGCCGGAGGGGTCGACGCGTTGCGTGCCCAGTCGGGGTGCGACGGCGTTCAGGATGACCATGCGGTTGAGGAAGCTCACGGCCATGTCGCGCTCGATACCCTCGGCCGTCTCCTGGCGCACAGGGCCGGCAAAAATGCCGGCCGTGAAGATGACCAAGTCCAGGCTTTCGGCAGGCAGGCGCTTCGCCACACTGTGCGCCTGGCGCATCAGGCTCAGGTCGGCCTGCATGAATTCGATGCCCGCAACGCCCGCATCCCTGAAGGTCTGACCGACCACCAGAACGCGCGCGCCGCGCGCTGCAAGGTAAAGGCTCAGGGCCCGTCCGATGCCACCGGTCCCGCCGATGACGGCCACTTGCTTACCCTGGAAGTCGGTACCGGACGTGTGCGCCGGATGCCATTTCAATTGGTGATTGCGCTTCAAAATAAGGTCCTCGTTGCTACAAGCTGCGTATCATCTTCCTTATCATCTGTGGAATAAAGATGGTTTTTTGGAAATCATTGGTGCAAATTTGGAGCAGTTGGCGTGGAATATTTGAACGACATGGCCTTGTTTGTGGAAGTGGTCAAGGCCAAGGGCTTCCGCGGCGCATCTCTGGCCATGGGCATGCCCAATTCGACGCTGTCACGGCGCATCAGCACCCTGGAGAAGTCCATCGGACTGCGGTTGTTGAACCGCACCACGCGCAAGGTGGAACTGACCGAGGCCGGCCAGATCTATTTCGAGCGCTGCAAACGCATCGTGGACGAGGCCAAGCTCGCACATGAGCAGCTTGGTGAGTTACTGGCGCAACCCAGTGGTGTGCTGCGCGCCTCGTTTCCAGTGGACTTTGCGGTGACCTACCTGGCACCCGTGATCGCGGAATTTGCCAATCGCTACCCTGGCATCAGCTTTGATTTCGACTTCACACCCAGGCGTGTGGACTTGGTGAGCGAGCCCTTTGATGTGGCCATTCGCATGGGCGAGTCTGAAAACTCGCAATTGATTTCCAGAAAACTGGCCTCGCTGCAGACCTGCTTGTACGCATCTCCCGCATATCTGGAGCGCTCAGGCGAGCCACATGAGCCTGCGGACTTGGAACAACACGAATGCCTGAATATGGTCCGGGTCGGCTCTTGGACATTGCACGATGGCACGCAAAGCATCCAAGTGACGGCAACAGGTGGACGGTTTTCACTCAACAGCGTGGGCATGATGCGCCGGCTTGCCGCACTGGACATGGGCATCATCTTGGTGCCCCAGGAGATCGTGGCGGACGAGCTGCTCAATGGCAAGCTGCGTCGCATACTGCCGCAATGGCAGGGCAGTCCGACTTCGGTCTATGCCATCACCGAGACCCGTTTGCTTCCGGCAAAAACCCAGCGTTTCATTGAGTTTCTTCGTGAGAAATTGCAATTCAACTGAGCCAGTTTGACACTTGAATAGCGCAAGAAAAGTGAACTCGCTGATGGCGTAATTGGGTAACGGCCTCAAGCCCGCTGGGCACGGCGTGTGCCGTGGTGCCATGCCCCATCAGGGCTGCACATCGCGCTCAGTCGGGCAACTTCGGCACCGAAAATTTCTTCACCAAAGCCTTTACAGTGCTGGCACGCACTTCACCAAAACCCAGGCCCGCGATGACAACACGCTGACCGAAAGAACACCATGCCCCGTTTTGCCGCCAACCTGTCGATGATGTACCCCGACCTGCCTTTTTTGGACCGCTTTGAAGCGGCCGCCCAAGACGGTTTCAAGGCGGTGGAATATCTGTTTCCCTACGCGTTTCCCGCGCCAGAACTGGCGGCCCGCTTGCGCGCCAACGGTTTGCAACAGGTGCTGTTCAACACCCCGCCTGGCGGCACCGACAGCACCAGCTTCACACAAGCCTGGGACAGCGGCAGCCGGGGCACGGCCAGCGTGCCCGGACGCGAAGCTGAATTTCGCACCGGTTTCGAACAAGCGCTGCGCTACGCCGATGCGCTGCATTGCCCGCGCATCCACGCCATGGTCGGATTGCGCGCCGAGGGGGCCAGCGCCGATGTGGCCGACGCCACACTCATCGGCAACCTGCAATGGGCGGCCGCACAGGCGGCCCAGGCCGGGCGCGATGTGCTGATCGAGCCCATCAACCGCCGCAGCGTGCCGGGCTTTCACCTCAACCGCCAGGACCACGCGCACCGCATCGTGCAGGCTGTGGGGGCGGCCCGTGTGAAAGTGCAGATGGACTTGTTCCACTGCCAGATTGTGGAAGGCGATCTGAGCACCCACATCGCACAGTATTTGCCCACCGGACGGGTCGGGCATGTCCAGATCGCCGATGTGCCCGCGCGCCACGAGCCGGGCACGGGCGAGGTGAACTGGACACACATCTTCAAGACCATCGACCGCGTGAGCGCCGAATGCGGCTGGGATGGCTGGATCGGTTGCGAATACAACCCAGCCGATGCCAGCGCAGGCGGCACTTCGCGGGGCCTGAACTGGGCGCGGCCTTACCTTTAACAACCTTCGGCCGCAGGGGCGGCCTCCCACACAAACCACAGAACCTTGTGGGAGCGCGCCCCTGCGCGCGAATGCCCGTTGACGTTCATCATTCGGAGCGTCGCTCTGGATTCATGACCGTCACCCAGGTTCAAGCCCCCTCAGCGGGCCACTTCAACCGGTGGCCGGTGCGCAGCGCCAGGGCCTCGATGTCTTCTGGCGTGTCGACATCGGTGCGGTAAGCGGTGTTCTCCGTGGCCCAAGCATGCACCTGCTCGGGGTGGGCCAGCTGCCATTGACGGCAACCCATCTGGACACCGCCCGCCAGAATCTGGTTGCGCACGTCGGCGCTGAACAGGACCGGGTTACCCGGCAGGCCAGCCACCATGGGCTGCACCACCTGCGTGCCTGCGGGGCGCTGGTTGTAAGCCCTGATCAGGTCACGGATGTCTTGCGCCTGGATCAGCGGCTGGTCGGCCAGCGCCACCAGCACCACGTCCACGCGCGCAGGCAGCGCCAGCAAACCGCAGTGCAGCGAAGCAATGTGCCCCGCATCCGGGTCGGGGTTGCGCACCCGCGTGCCCGCCAACCCCAAAATGGCCGCCTCGATCGGGTCGGCATGGTGGCCCAGCACCACCACCACCTCGTCCACCCCGGCACCCGTCAACGCACCCAGCTGGCGGCGGATCAGCGGCACGCCATCCAGCGTCAGCAGGCTTTTGGGGCGGTAACCCATGCGCGACGCCGCGCCAGCGGCCAACAGCACCGCGCCCACGGTGACGTGGTGCGGCCTCCCGCCTGGCTCTTTGGCAATACCGCCCATGTCAGCCTCCACAACCTGAAAATGGGGCCATCCTGCCACAGCGGCCACCCCTTCAGCCGGACACCCCCGCAAACGCGCTACAGTCATTTATCTTGTGTTGCCCTTTTTGGAGCTTGCCCATGAACGCCCCCTTGCACCGTGAACTGCCCCCTGGCGCGCTGGACTCTGTTCGCGCCTTGCATGAAGTGACCCAGAGCTGGGACAGCCGCATCCTGCCCGAGCTGAAAAAATACATTGGAATTCCGGCCAAATCGCCCGCATTCGACGCCGACTGGGCCGCGCACGGCCACATCGAGACCGTGCTGCGCAACGCCGCGCAATGGGTCGAAGCGCAAAAGGTGGCCGGCCTGACGCTGGAGGTCATTCGGCTGCCGGGACGCACGCCGGTGCTGTTTTTTGAAGTGGCGGCCACACGCGCAGCGGCAGAGGGTTCGGGCCAGACGGTGTTGATGTATGGCCATCTGGACAAGCAGCCCGAATTCAACGGCTGGCGCAACGACCTCGGCCCCTGGACCCCGGTGCTTGAAGACGGCAAGTTGTATGGACGGGGTGGTGCAGACGACGGCTACGCGGTGTACGCCAGCATCGCGGCCGTGCAGGCGCTGAAAAACCAGAACACGCCACACCCGCGCATCGTCGGCCTGATCGAGACCTGCGAAGAATCGGGCTCTTACGACCTGCTGCCTTATGTGGACGCGCTGCGCACCCGTCTGGGCGATGTGGGTCTGGTGATTTGCCTGGACAGCGGCGCGGGCAATTACGAGCAGCTGTGGCTCACCACCAGCCTGCGCGGCATGGCCAGCGGCACGCTCAAGGTGCAAGTGCTCACCGAAGGCATCCACTCGGGCGATGCTTCGGGCTTGGTGCCGTCGAGCTTTCGCATCATGCGCCAGGTGCTCGACCGCCTGGAAGACAGCGCCACGGGCCGCTTGCTGCCCGCCAGTTTCCATTGCGAAGTGCCTGCCGAACGCCTGGCCCAGGCCCAGGCCACGGCCGCGATTTTGGGCGACGAGGTGTACAAGCGCTTCCCCTGGGCGCATTACGACTGCGGCGGCTCAACCAGCTTTGCCCTGCCCACCACCACCAACCCGACCCAGGCCCTGCTCAACCGCACCTGGACACCCACCCTGAGCGTGACCGGTGCAGACGGCTTTCCGGCCCTGAAAGACGCTGGCAATGTGTTGCGGCCCTACACCGCGTTCAAGCTCAGCCTGCGCCTGCCCCCCTTGGTGGACGCCACGCAAGCCATCGCCGAGATGAAAGCTTTGCTCGAAGACAACGCGCCCTACCAAGCCAAAGTGACGTTTGAGCCCCACGGCGGTGCCACCGGCTGGAACGCGCCCGGCACCCTGCCATGGTTCGAACAGGCCCTCAGCAGCGCCAGCCAGGCCCACTTTGACGCCCCCGTGGGCTTCATTGGCCAGGGCGGCACCATCCCCCTGATGAACATGCTGAGCGCCGGTTTCCCCAAGGCGCAAATGATGGTGTGCGGCGTGCTCGGGCCCAAGAGCAACGCGCACGGCCCCAACGAGTTTTTGCATGTGCCTTATGCCAAGAAGCTGACCGCCGCCGTGGCCGAAGTCATGGCCCGCATGCCATGACGTCCATGCAGCGGCTGTCGATTTCAAAGCCCACGGCATCCAGCCTGCCCGGCGAAGCGGGCACGCTGGCGGTGTTTGACTGGGCCTTGCCTGCCACGCGGCCCTTGGGCACGGTGATTTTGGTGCACGGCCTGGGCGAGCACGCCGGGCGTTATGGCGAGTTGGCGGCGCATTTGCACCAATGGGGTTTTGCCGTGCGCGCTTACGACCAGCAAGGGCACGGCCAATCCGGCGGCGCGCGTGGCGACCTGTTGCGCCCGGGCAGTCTGCAAGCCGATTTGTGCCGGGTGATCGACGACACCCGGCAACACCCGGTTTATGGCGGGGTTCCCCTCATTTTGTTGGGCCACAGCATGGGTGGCCTGGTGGTGGCCCGCACCCTGGCCGAACAGTGGCGTCCGGTCGATGCGGCGGTGTTGTCTTCACCCGCTTTCGGGGCGTTTCCCAACCTGCTCGAAAAGATGCTGCTGGCCACACTGCCCCGTGTGCTGCCCCATCTGCGTGTGGACAACGGCCTCAAGACCGAATTCGTGGCGCGCGATCCCGACGTGGTGAAAGCCTATCTGGCCGACCCGCTGGTGCACCGGCGCATCGCCACGGGCCTGGCCGCGTGGATTCTGAACAATGGCGCCCAAACCTTGGCAGACGCCGCACAGTGGTCGGTCCCCACCTTGCTGCTCTACGCGGGTCAAGACCACCTGGTCAACGCCCAGGCCACGGCCGATTTCGCCGAAGCTGCGCCCCAGGACGTGGTGCAGGCCCACCGCTTTGAGGGCATGTACCACGAGATCTTCAACGACCTCTACCGCGCACAGGTGTTCAGCGCCCTCAAGCGCTGGTTGCTGGCGCGCTTTTCTGCTTGACCGCCATCCACAGCAAGGCCGCGCCCGTCAAGGCCACAGGCAGCAATGAACCGATGTTGAGCCACACCCAGCCCTGGGTGGTGACCAGCGCGCCCGAGGCAAACGACGTGACCACCATGGTGGCGAACACAAAGAAGTTGATGGCGGCCTGACCCCGGTCTTTTTCGGCGGGCGTCCAGGCTTGCATGGCCAAGGTGGTGCTGCCGGTGAACAGAAAGTTCCAGCCCAGGCCCAACAAGAACAAGGCGAGCACAAACTGCGGCAGCGCCACCCCGGTCAGCGCAACGGCAATGCATGCCAAATTGAGCACCACGCCCACCCCCATGATGGGCAGTGTGCCGAATTTCTTGATCAGGTGACCGGTGAAAAAACCCGGCGCAAACATGCCGATCACATGCCATTCCAGCACCAGGGCCGCGTCGTCAAAACTGAAGCCGCACACCTGCATGGCCAGCGGCGTGGCGGCCATCAGCAAATTCATCACGCCGTAACTGAGCGCGGCCGCCGCCGCCGCCACGATGAACTCGGGCTGGCGCATGATCTCGGACAAAGGCCGCCCTGCGCTGTCGCCAGGCTTTTTGGCGGGCACCGCGGGGAACCGAATGAACGCCATGCACCCCATGGCCAACACGGCCACGATGCCCAGCGCCAGGTAAGCGCCCAAAAACGGCACCTCGTACAAGGTGCGGGTGCGAGAAGCCAGGTTGGGCCCCACAATGGCGCCGATCAGGCCACCCGCCAGCACCAGCGACACCGCCTTTTCGCGAAAGCCGTCAGCGGCCAGCTCGGCAGCGGCAAAACGGTACAGCTGGCCGTTGGCACTGTAATAACCGGCGATCACCGTGGCCGCCACCAACAACCAGAAGTTGTGGCTCCAGGCGGCATAAGCGGCCAACAGCGCCGACAACAAGGCCACGCCCAAACCCAGCTGAAACGACACCTTGCGCCCCCAACGCGACTGGCTTTTGGCCACCAAACCGGTGGACAACGCACCGCCAACCACATAGCCCATGACGGGCAAAGTCGCCATCCAGCCCATGGGCGCCATGCTCAGACCCACCAGGCCATTGATGGCGATGAAGGTCACGTTGTTGGTGAGAAACAGGCCCTGACAGAGCGTGAGGAGGATCAGGTTGGCATTCATGCGATCCAGTGTATCGCCGAATGCTTATAAAGCTGGGCCACACCAGGCCGCACAGGTCACGACCATGACACAGCTGGCGTTCAGGCGCAAACGGCCAGCACAGCCAGGGGTGCGGTTTCGGCGCGCAGCACACGCGGCCCCAGGGTCACGGGCAAAAAACCCGCAGCCAAAGCCGCCGCCTCTTCGGCGGGTGCCAGGCCACCTTCGGGGCCACTCAGCACCACCACGGGCCGGGTGCCGGTGTGCACGGCGCCCAAAGCCTGCGTGCCCTGCGCCAGCGACAGCACCCAGCGATCGGCATCGGCCATCGGCTGGGCCAGCCACTCTTTGAGGCTGCGCGCAGGGTGGATGACTGGCACACGGTTGCGGCCACATTGCTCGGCCGCGGCCACGGCCACACCTTGCCAATGCGCCAGCTTTTTCTCGGCGCGCTCGCCCTTGAGCTTGAGCACGCTGCGCTCGGCCACCAAAGGCGTGATGCTGGCCACCCCCAGTTCGGTGGCTTTTTCGACCAGCCAGTCCATGCGCTCATTGGCGGTGATGCCCGCCAGCAAGTGCACCGCGCGGGCGGCTTCGCGCTCCACGGCATGGTGCAGGCCAATCTCCACGTCGACATCGCTGCGCCCCATGCGGGTGACGGTGGCGTCAAACTCGCCGCCTTCTCCGTTGAACAGGGTCATCGCGTCGCCCGGCTGAAGGCGCAGCACCTGCACATGGCGGGCAGCGCCAGCGGGCAGGCTGAACGCCAGACCGGTGGCCAGGGGAGCAGGGCAATAAAAGCGGGGCATGGGGTGTTTACATCCGTCCGTAAGCGAAGCCGACTTGGGGCGTGGTGCCCTCGATCTCGTCGATCACCTTGAGCAACGGGCCCAGCTCGCGGTAACGGTCACAGGCCTTGCGGATGTAGTGGATGAAGCGGGGCGCATCGGCCAGGTATTTGGGCTTGCCATCGCGCAGGGTCAGGCGGGCAAAGATGCCGGCCACTTTCAGGTGGCGCTGCAAGCCCATCCATTCCACCGCACGGTAAAACGCGCCAAAGTCGCTGTGCCAGTCTTCAAAATCCATCAGGCCGACCTGACGGGCTTTTTCCCAATAGCGGATGGTGATGTCCAGCACAAAGTCTTCGTCCCAAGTCAAAAAGGCGTCGCGCATCAGACTGGCCACGTCGTAAGTGATCGGGCCGTACACGGCGTCCTGAAAATCCAGCACCCCCAACGGATGGTTGCGGGCACCGGTGTCTGCAAGGCTTGCCACGGGCACCATCAAGTTGCGCGGCATGAAATCCCGGTGCACATACACCTGGGGCGCCGCCAGGTTGCGTTGCACGATCAGAGCAAAGGCTTTGTCCACCACTTCGCCCTGCTTGCCGCCCAGTTGCACGCCTTTGTGCTGTCCCAGATACCAGTCCGGAAACAGCTTCAATTCGCGCTGGAGCAAGGCCTCGTCATAAGGCGGCAACACCCCCGGACGCGAGGCCAGTTGCCACTGGATCAGCGTATCGACCGCCTGCATGTACAGCCCATGGTTGGCTTGCGGGCGTTCCGCATCGATGACCGACATCATGGTCGCATCGCCTAGGTCACTGAGCAGCATGAAGCCATGGGCGGCATGCCAGTCCAGCACTTCGGGCGCGTGCAGGCCCGCGTCTTTCAGCAGGGCCGCAATGCGAACGAAGGGCTCTGAGTTCTCTTGCTCAGGCGGCGCGTCCATGACGATGCGGCTGTGGCCTTGCGTGGTGTCGACCCGCAAATAACGGCGAAAACTGGCATCGGCCGAGGCAATCCGCAGGGTCTCGGGCAACAGCCCGTGCGCCGCAGCGATGCCCGCCATCCAGTGGTTGAACAAACCCTGGCGGGCCGGGTCTGCCCAGCAGACTTCCGAAACAGACGTGGGCAGCAAGGTGGGGGATAAAGAAGAGGGGTGGCTCATGGATAATCGCATTCTACAAAGCCTGCCGCTGCCCTGAATGGGCGAAGGCAGACCGCTTCCTTCACCCGACCCCCAATTTGTGGCCACCCCTTTCGCTTCGCCGTCCTTGCCCTTGCCCCCCATCGCCAGCACGCCCCCCCATGCGGTGGCTGTCGCGGTGTTGTTGGCCCTGAACGCGGGTTGGGCCCAGGCCCAGTCGGCAGGTTTGCCGCTGCGCAGCAGCCCCTTGCTGGAAGAAAAAGTGACCGAGCGCCAAAAGTCCGAAGGCGCGGTGTTTGTCCAAGGTCAAACCATCACCGCCCGGCCCGACATGGACTTGGTCATTGAGGGCCAGGCCAGCATCCGGCGCCCCGGCCTGACAGTGAGCGCCGACCGGGTGAACTACGACCAGACGCAGGATGTGGTGAATGCATCCGGTCAGGTGCGCGTGAGCACCGAAACCAGTGTGTTCGTAGGCCCCCGCCTGAAGCTCAAAGTGGACAGCTTCCAGGGCTTTTTTGAGAAACCTGACTTTGAGTTGGCCCGCAGCGGCGGCTATGGTCACGCGGCTGAAGTCGAGTTTGTGGACAACCAGCGGACCCTCATTCGCCAGGCCGTCTACTCGACCTGCCGCCGCACCCCGGGCCCGGATTGGTTGCCCGCATGGCTGCTGAAGGCCACACAACTGACGATCGACGAAGAAGAGTCCACCATCCTGGCCGAAGGCGTGCAATTGCGCTTTCAGGATGTGCCCATTTTGGTGGCGCCCTCGATCAGTCTGCCTTTGACCGATGAACGCAAATCCGGCTTGCTGCCGCCGCTGTTCAGCATCGACACGGTCAATGGCGTGGAGGTGGCGCAGCCCTATTATTTCGACATCGCACCCAACCGCGACGCCACGGTCACGACCCATGTGATGAGCCAGCGCGGGATTGCGGCAGACACCGAATTCCGTTATCTGGAGCGGGACTACAGCGGCCAGCTGCGCCTGAACCTGATGCCGTCGGACAAATTGCGCGATGGCTCCCGCTGGGGCTTGTCCAGCCAGCACAGTGGAGGCATTGACACCGGGCTGGACAGCGTGGGCCGCATCGGTCTGGGCCTGACCTTGAACCGCGTCAGCGACGACAACTACTGGCGAGATTTCCCCCGCTCGGGCCTGACGCTGACCCAGCGCGTGCTGCCGTCCACGGGTGTGTTGTCCTGGGGGCGCGGCGACTTCAGCATGAGCGCCCAAGTGCAGCGCTGGCAAAACCTGCAAGAAGCCGCCCCGCCTTACGACCGGGCCCCACAGATCACCATGCGCTATGGCCAGTGGCAAGCCGAGGGCCTGGACTGGTCCGTGGTGGCCGACACCACCCGCTTTGAAGCCGACTATTCGCGCATTGCAAGCCTGGTCAATGCAGGGGTCTTGCCGCGCAACGGCGAACGCAGCTTGGTGCACGCCCAGGTCAGCCGGCCCTGGCTCCGCCCTTGGGGCTTCATCACGCCCAAGCTGCAACTGCATGCCACGCGCTACCAGATGGACCGCGTGCTGGACAACGGCGCGCTGTCGGTGAACCGGGTCTTGCCCACCTTCAGTCTGGATTCTGGTCTGGTGTTTGAACGCGAAACCCGGTGGTTTGGCCGTGAGGTGCTGCAAACGCTGGAGCCACGGGCTTTTTACACGCGCACGCCCTACAAAGATCAAAGCATGCTGCCGATCTACGACAGCGGGGCCACAGATTTCAACCTGTCCACCATTTACAGCGAAAACACCTATGTGGGCCAGGACCGCCTGGCCGACAACGATGCCATGACGCTGGGGGTGAGCAGCCGCTTTTTCGATGCGCACAACGGCGCTGAAATGCTCCGGGTGGGCGCCGCCCAACGCATCCGGTTTTCAGACCAGCAGGTGGTGCTGCCGGGACAAACCACCAGCGCGGCAGGTCTGAGCGACATCTTGTTTGGTGCCGGTATCCGCTGGGACGACCGCTGGTCTTTGGACGCCACCATCCAGGCCAACAACCAGACGCACGAGCTCAGCCGCACCACCTTGCAGGCACGCTACAGCCACAGCCCCTACCGCGTCATCAATACGGCTTACCGCGCCAACAACCAGGTGACCCCCAACTCCGAGTTCCTGGATGTCGGCTGGCAGTGGCCCCTGAGCGATCTGCTGGGGCGCACCGACCGGCAAGCCGAAACGGCCTGGTCTCGCACCCCAGGCCAAGGACTGGGACCGGACCGCTGGTACACGGTGGGCCGGCTCAATTACAGCCTGAAAGAGCGCAGCCTCGTGGACACGCTGGTGGGTCTGGAATACGATGCGGGCTGCTGGATTGGCCGCATCGCCTTCGAGCGACGCCCCACCAACATCTCCAGCAGCAGCACCGGCAGCGCGACCAGCCGCATCCTGTTTCAACTTGAATTCATTGGTCTTGCACGCGTGGGCATCAGCCCGCTCAAAAGCCTCAGTGACAACATTCCCCGCTACCAATACCTGCGCGACAGCACGGTTCAACCCAGTCGGTTCCAGCACTATGAATAACTTGTTCTCTCCTGCACGCACCGCTCTGCTCGGCGCCATTCTGGCTGTGTTCAGCGGGCTCGGCGCCATGGCCCAAACCGCGGCAACTGCGGCAAGCACCGCGGCAGCGCCCATTCGCCAGGCCGACTTCATCGTCGCGGTGGTGAACTCCGAGCCCATCACCAACCGCGATGTCCAGGTGCGGCGGCAACGTCTGGCCAGCGAGACCAGCGCACGTGGCGGCAGCACGCCCGACGCCAAAGAGCTCACCCGCTTGGCCGTGGAGCAATTGATCAACGAGAAAGCACAATTGCAGCAGGCGCGGGACGCGGGCATCAAAATCGACAACGAGGCCATTGAACAAGCCGAACTCAACGTGGCGGCCAGCAACCAGCTGACGCGTGAGGGCTTGCACAAACGGCTGGAACAAGAGGGCCTCACACTGACTGCGTTTCGCGAACAACTGCGCACCCAGTTGACACTCAGCCGTTTGCGCGAGCGCGAGGTGGAAGGCCGCATCCGCATCAGCGATGTCGAGGTCGAGCAATTCCTGCGCGAACAAATCAAGACGCAAGCGGCACAAGCGCCCGGGCAATTGAACCTGGGCATGATCCTGATTGCCGTGCCCGAGAACAGCACCCCGGCGCAAATCCAGGCTTTGGGTGAACGTGCCGCCGACATCGCACGGCGCGCACGCGGCGGTGAAAATTTTGCCGAATTGGCCAAAGCCTTTTCGCAAACCACCGACCGTGGCGCCAACGGCGGAGAGATGGGCCTGCGCCCCACTGACCGCTATCCCGATCTGTTCCTGGACGCAACGAACAAGCTGAAGGCGGGTGAAATCACCGAGCCCGTTCGCTCGGCCGCAGGCTTTCACATCCTCAAAGTCGTGGAGCGCCAACAGGCCAACGCGCTCATCGTGACGCAAACCCGTGCCCGCCACATCCTGCTGCGGCCTTCGGCCCAAATGTCGCAAGCACAGGCCGTGGCACGCCTGAGCGAAGTTCGCCAGGCGGTGCTGTCCGGCAAAGCCGATTTCGCTGTCCTGGCCCGCCAGATGTCACAAGACGGCAGCGCCCAGCAAGGCGGGGACCTGGGCTGGGCCAACCCCGGCATGTTTGTGCCCGAATTCGAACAGACCATGAACCGTCTGCGCCCAGGCCAGGTGGCCGAACCGCTGGTGTCCCGATTTGGGGTCCACCTGATCGAGGTCACCGACCGCCGCAATGCGCCCATGACCGAGCAGGAACAGCGCAGCATGGCGCGCAACCTGCTGCGCGAAAAGAAACTCGATGAGGCCTACGCCACCTGGGCCGAGGACATTCGTGGTCGCGCCTACGTCGAGATGCGCGAGCCACCCCAATGAAACACATCGCACGCAAACGATTCGGCCAACATTTCTTGACCGACGGCGGCATCATCGATGCCATCGTGGACGCCATCCACCCGCAAGCCGGCCAACCGATGGTCGAGATCGGCCCAGGCTTGGCCGCCTTGACCCAGCCCCTGGTGGAACGTCTGGGCCACCTGACGGTGATTGAATTGGACCGCGACCTGGCCGTGCGCTTGCGCGAGCACCCGCAGTTGTCGGTGGTGGAGTCGGACGTGCTCAAAGTCGACTTCCGCGCATTGGCAGCGCAGATGCTGACCAACGCCGCCCGCGTGACACCACCCAAAATTCGTGTCGTCGGCAACCTGCCCTACAACATTTCCACACCCATCCTGTTCCATTTGCTCGCGCAAGTGGACGTGGTGGAAGACCAGCACTTCATGTTGCAAAAAGAAGTGATCGACCGCATGGTGGCCCAACCGGCCACGTCGGACTACAGCCGCCTGTCGGTGATGCTGCAGTGGCGCTACGACATGGCCAATGTGCTGTTTGTGCCGCCCGAAAGCTTTGACCCACCCCCGCGTGTGGACAGCGCCGTGGTACGCATGGTGCCGCTGGCCACACCACCAGAGGTCAACGTCAAGACACTGGAAACCCTGGTGCAAGTGGCCTTCAGCCAACGCCGCAAAATTTTGCGCAACACCTTGGGCAAATGGCTCGACGAAAAAGGCTTTGCGGGCACATTTGATTTGCAACGCCGGGCCGAGGAAGTGCCTGTGGCGGAGTTTGTCGCGTTGGCACAAGCGGTCTGAGTCTGCGCTGGCCAGCGCCCGCCGCAAAGCGGGCTTGCCAAAGAAAAAGCCCGTCATGGACGGGCTTTTTCATGTGCCGCATACAGCGCGGCTCAATGCGAGGTCAGGCGGCTGCGAGCCAGTAACCTGCATTGAATGGGCTGCTCATGCGCAGCGCCAAAGGCGACACGTCCACCAGTTTGTCGGTGGGCATTTTTTCGCCTTCTTCGACCGATTCGGCCACCACGGCGTCTTCGGTTTGTGCCTCATTCGCCCGTCCTGCTTGGCTGTTTTGCGCAGAACGGGCTACCGAAAAGAATAGAAGCATCGGAAGGGTATCTTCCTGTCTCCCCAGTAGTCGGCGGTGTCACGGAAGATGTCCAGCAATTGCTCGCGGGCTTCCTTGTCAAATTTGACGTGCGCAGGAATCTGCTCCAGCACCACGATGAAACCAGGCTGTGGGCCCGACTTGTGCAGCGGATCGGTCATGCAGTCGTACAGGGCATCAAAGTTCTTGCCGAAGTGCGAAGGCAGTGTGAATTGCGCACCAATCAGGTCCAGCACATCCTGTTTGCTCTGGGCTTCCGCCAGATTGGCATACAGAAAGTGGTGGCCCAGTCCTTGGGCAGCATCTTGCAAATCGCTCACGCGGTAGGCGCGGATCGACTGCACGATGTTAGACCGCACGCCCTTCAGGGGCGTCTCTTGGTCGTGACGAATCGGCGTGTCCATCTCCGTGGTCTTTCTCTAAAGTCAAAAAATCAAGGCTGGTCGACGATCACGCGAAAACTCGCGTAATGGTCTGGTGTGTAGTAACAGGCCTGTGGTTGACGGGGAACCTGGCCACCACAAACGATGCGCCGCGCTCCCCGGTGCTTCACCCCGGGTGTTCTGACGGTGTATTCACGGTAAAACCCCCGCGTCTCGCGGGGCAAAATTCGCTCGCGATTGCCAAAAACCGTCCCGTCCTTTTCGTGGGGAAAAGGACCGCCCTTGCGGATGAGTTGGTACGTTTCTTGGCCTTCACGCGGCAAATCTGCCACCGACAGCGTCGGTGAAGTTTGGGCATCGGCGGCTGGACGAGCCTGCACCAAAACAGTGCAAATTGATAACACCAGCCCCAAAAGCACCGGCATCCAGCGCTGCAGGGCAGCGATTTGTCGCGCCACCTTCATGAAAACACCTTTCAGAAGCCCCCGGGTTTACCCGAAAACTCGAAGGCGCTAGTGTGAGGCAAACGACATAAAAAAGCAAGCGAATGCCCAATAAACAGGCACGGCCTGTCTGGGCATTCGAACTTAAAGTTAGCGCTCGCTGTCGTTTTGTGGCTTAACGGGCTGCGTTGGCATCGGCCACCGTCAAGGCCGTCATGTTCACAATCCGGCGCACGGTGGTGCTGGATGTCAGGATGTGAACCGGTTTGGCCGCTCCCAGCAAAACAGGCCCCACCGCAATGTTGCCGCCCGCGGCGGTCTTGAGCAGGTTGTAGGCGATGTTGGCGGCATCGATGTTTGGCAAAACCAACAAATTCGCATCACCAATCAAGTTGCTGTGGGGCATGATGGCCTGGCGCGCGGCCGCATCCAGCGCCACGTCACCGTGCATTTCGCCATCCACTTCGAGCCACGGGGCGTTTTGGCGCAGCAACGTCAGCACTTGCCGCATCTTGACGGCGCTGGGCTGGTTGGAGGAGCCGAAGTTGGAGTGTGAGAGCAAGGCCGCTTTGGGCTTGAGGCCGAAACGGCGCATTTCTTCTGCTGCCAGGATGGTGAATTCGGACAATTGCTCAGCGGTTGGGTCGTAGTTCACATGGGTGTCCACCATGAAGACCTGGCGACCAGGCAACATCAAACCGTTCATGCAGGCATAGGTGTTGACCCCTGCGCGCTTGCCGATGACCTGATCGATGTAGTTCAGGTGCATGGGGTTGGTGCCCCAGGTGCCGCAGATCATGCCGTCCACATCGCCCTTGTGCAGCAGCATGGCGCCAATCAGTGACAGGCGGCGGCGCATTTCGATCTTGGCGATCTGCTCGGTGATGCCCTTGCGCTCGGTCAGGCGGTGGTAGGTCTGCCAGAAATCACGGTAGCGATGGTCCAGCTCGACGTTGACCACGTCGTAATCCAGCTCTTCTTTCAGGCGCAGACCGAATTTTTCGATGCGCTCGGCGATCACGGCAGGGCGACCGATCAGGGTGGGGCGGGCAACGCCCTCGTCCACCACGATCTGGGCGGCACGCAAGACGCGTTCTTCTTCCCCTTCGCTGTAGGCAATGCGCTTTTTCAGGGCGCGTTTGGCGGCCGTGAAAATCGGTTTCATCATCGTGCCCGAGGCGTAAACAAAGCCTTGCAGCTTCTCGCGGTAGGCGCCCATGTCCGGGATGGGGCGCGAGGCAACACCGCTGTCGGCTGCGGCTTGCGCCACGGCAGGGGCGATCTTCATCATCAGGCGCGGGTCAAACGGCTTGGGAATCAAATACTCCGGGCCAAACGCCAGGGGCTCACCCACATAGGCGGCCGCCACCACTTCGCTTTGCTCGGCTTGCGCCAATTCGGCAATCGCGTGCACGGCGGCGATTTCCATCTCCAGCGTGATGGTGGTTGCGCCGCAATCCAATGCCCCCCGGAAGATGTAGGGGAAGCACAGGACGTTGTTGACCTGGTTGGGGTAATCGGTGCGACCGGTGGCCATGATGGCATCGTCGCGCACGGCCTTGACGTCTTCCGGATCGATTTCAGGGTTGGGGTTGGCCAGCGCAAAAATCAAGGGCTTGGCCGCCATGGTCTTGACCATGTCTTGTTTGAGCACGCCGCCGGCGGACAAGCCCAGGAACACGTCCGCGCCTGCAATCACCTGAGCCAGCGTGCGCTGGTCGGTTTTTTGCACGAACTGGATTTTGTCTTCGTCCATGAGCTCGGTGCGGCCTTCATAGACCACGCCCGCCAGGTCGGTCACCCAGATGTTTTCGCGCGGGATGCCCAACTTGACCAGCAAGCCCAGGCAAGCCAGCGCCGCAGCGCCTGCGCCCGAAGTCACCAGTTTGATCTTTTTGGGATCTTTGCCGACGATTTTCAAGCCGTTCAGGATGGCCGCCCCCACCACGATGGCGGTGCCGTGCTGGTCATCGTGAAAGACCGGGATCTTCATGCGCTCACGCAACTTGCGTTCCACATAGAAGCAATCGGGTGCCTTGATGTCTTCGAGGTTGATGCCGCCAAAGGTCGGCTCGAGCGCGGCGATGATCTCGACCAGTTTGTCCGGGTCTTTTTCGTTGATCTCGATGTCGAACACGTCGATGCCCGAGAACTTCTTGAACAGCACGCCCTTGCCTTCCATGACCGGCTTGCTGGCCAGTGGCCCGATGTCGCCCAAGCCCAGCACCGCCGTGCCATTGGTCACCACGCCCACCAGGTTGCCCCGGCTGGTGTATTTGAAAGCTGCCGCCGGGTCCTTGACGATCTCTTCACACGGTGCGGCCACGCCAGGGGAGTAAGCCAGCGCCAGATCGTGCTGGTTGACCAGTTGCTTGGTGGCTGCGATGGCGACTTTGCCGGGCGTGGGGAACTCGTGGTATTCCAGTGCGGCTTTGCGCAGTTGGGCGCGTTTTTCTTCGGCTTGAAGCTTGTTGGTCATTGTTGTGCTCCGGTGTAGGAAGGTGCTATCAAGGCCGCCGAGGTTCAGCAGCGCGTCTCAATATTGTGAAATATGCCGATTTGAAAGATGACAGTTCGGCGTCAGTTTCATTGTAGACCGCCAATCCATGGGGTTTGGCCATGCCCATCCTCACGTGAAGTGAGTTGGCTTTTGACTTTTGCACACAAATGCCCTCAAAGCAGGTGCCTGCGGGCCTTGTACTGCAAGGCCTGCAACACACCCATGGCGCGCGGCCCCGGAACCACTTCAAAAGTGGCCCCTGCTTGCAAAACGCCTGGCCGGTCCACCGCCAGATAAAACCCGCAACGCCCGCTTTGCACCATGTCTTTGGCGGCCTGGTCGTAGCCCATGACGGCGTTGAATTTGCCGCAAGGCTCACGCGGCTGGGTCACGCGCAACACCACCTCGCTGCAACGCAAACTGTCCCCAATGAACAGGTCTGCTTCGCGCACGCCTTGCAAGCTGAGGTTTTCGCCCAGATAGCCAGGGACCAATGCTTCTTCGGACAAGGCCACACCGTGCAATTGGCGTTGCGCCTGCCACCACGGCAAATGCTCCGCTGGCAAGGCATAGACCGCCTTGTGCAAACCGCCGTGCACGCTGAGGTCGGCTTGCTCGTCACCGGTCAGACCCAGAACACCAACCTCGACCGACCCGGCCAGCGGGGTTTTGCCAATGGCCGACATCCGCTGGCGCCCACCCACCAAGAGCGGCGCCACCCGCCCGACCTGCAGCGACAACACGCGTCCGGTTTGAAACTCGGTCATGGGTACCGGCACGCGACTCAAGCCTTCATCAAGGCTTCGATCTCATCGGCCTGGACCGGCACCCCCCGCGTGATCAGCTCGCAACCGGTCTCGGTCACGATGGCGTCGTCTTCGATGCGGATGCCGATGTGGTGAAACTGTTCGGGCACGCCCGGCGCCGGGCGCACATACAGGCCCGGCTCGATGGTCAGCACCATGCCCGGCTGCAGGATGCGGCTCGGGCGGTCCTTGATGGTCTCGCCCGACAGCGGGTCTTTGCGCTCGCTGACCTGGCCCACCTGCGAGGGCTCGACATAACTGCCGCAATCGTGCACGTCCATGCCCAGCCAGTGGCCGGTGCGGTGCATGTAAAACTGGAAATAATCGCGGTTGGCCACCACGTCTTGCGCGTGGCCCACCTTGTTCTTGTCCAGCAGGCCCACATCGAGCAGCCCCTGCGCCAGCACCGCCACGGTGGCCTCGTGCGGATCGACAAAACGGGCGCCGGCTTGGGTGGCGGCCACAGCCGCTTCTTGCGAAGCCAAAACCAGGTCGTACAGCGCGCGCTGCGGACCAGTGAACCGGCCATTGGCCGGGAAGGTGCGGGTGATGTCGCTGGCATAGCCGTCCAGCTCACAACCGGCGTCGATCAACACCAGGTCGCCGCTTTGAATCAAGGCCGTGTCTGCGCGGTAATGCAGCACGCACGCATTGGCCCCGCTGGCCACGATGGAGCCATACGCCGGGTATTGCGAGCCGTGCTGGCGAAACTCGTGCAGCAGCTCGGCGTCCAGGTGGTATTCACGCACCTCTTGCCCGGCACGCAGCATGGCGGCACTGCGCTGCATGGCGCGGATGTGGGCACGGGCGCTGATGGCCGAGGCGCGGCGCATGATGTCCTGTTCGTGCGCGTCCTTGACCAGGCGCATCTCATCGAGCAGGCTGCACAGGTCGCGCTGCTGGTCGGGGCACAAAGCGCCAAAACGCACGCGTGCACGGACCGATTGGAGCCAGCCGTCCACGCGGCCTTCCAGCCCTGGATGCGTGGCAAACGGATACCAGACGGTGCTGCGGTTTTCCAGCAACTTGGGCACTTGCGCCGCCATCTCACCGATGGCAAAGGCACGACTCACCCCCAAAGCAGCGGGTGCGGCATCGGGCCCCAAGCGGATGCCGTCCCAAATTTCACGCTCCAGGTCTTTGGCCTGACAAAACAGCGTGCTCTCCCCCTCGGCGGTGATCACCAGGCTCGCCTGGGGTTCGGTGAACCCCGTCAGGTAATAAAAGTAACTGTCGTGCCGGTACAGGTAATCGCTGTCGCGGTTGCGCTGTCGTTCGGGTGCGGTGGGGATGATGGCGATGCCGCCGGCGCCCAACTGGGCGGCAAGGCGGGCACGGCGTTGGGCGTAGATGGCGTGGGAGGTCATGAAGGCATTGTAGGAGCGCCGCCTGCACACCTGAAAACGCCTGGCCCACGTGGGATCGGCGGCGCCCATCCCTGCGGCGGAGATCGCTCAGGTGGGGCGCGCGTTTTTGCATCCCGCTTTGGTCGATGCGGTGTCCACCGCCTCCACTTCACCCTTCCACTTGGCCACATCGCCGGCATGGTCACCGGAGAGTTTGCTGGCGGGAACCAGCGCAAAAAACACGGTGGCCGCATCGATGTTGGCTTTGGTGTCTTGCATCGACGAGAACTTTTGCAACTCAGCACGGGCATTGGACATGTCCAAGCCCAACTGGGTGCAATCACGGCCCGCGTACTTTTCGTGGGACACAAACGATGCAGAAATGCTTTCCGGACGGGAAGCACAGGCCGCCAAGAGGGCCACAGAAGTGGTCACAAGGACCCATTTGGATTTGGAGATCATGTTTGAAATGTATTTTTTAAAACCAATTAACCCATTTAATTGATTTTTGAATAGTATCAAATCAAACTGACCAAGCGCTCTGGGGTGCCCACATCCGTCCACGCGCCCGCATACACCTCGCCCGAAACCTGTCCCCGGTCCATGGCCGCACGCAGCAGCGGGGCCAGCGCCAGCGCCTCCCCCAGGGGATTGCCTGCGAGCAGGCCACAGTGGGCAAAGAAGGCCTGCTTGTAAAGCGCAATGGTGCTGAAGGTGTACACGCACCCCTCTGAACCTTTGGGCAGGTTTCGCACTTGCCCCGACGCCGACAAGCCAAAGTCGCCGCCCAGGTTGTGCGCAGGGTTGGGCACCAGCCACAGGTGGGCCAATGTGTCGCTGGCAACGAAGCGCTGCACGGCTTGGGCGCTGAACACAAAATCGGGCGCAAACACATCACCCGCCACCACCCAAAACACCTCGGCCAGCTGGGGCAGGGCGCGCACGATGCCGCCCGCTGTTTCAAGCGCGTGGCCAAAGTCCTGGCCTTCGTGGGAGTAGGTGATGTGCACTTCAGGCAAACCGGGCCAAACGATCAGGTCACCAAAATGCGCCGAGATCTGCTCCCCCAACCACGCGGTGTTGACCAACTGGCGGGTGAAGCCGCCACGTGCCAACGCTTGCATGGGCCACTGCATCAGGGCCTGGCCGCGCACGGGTAACAGGGGTTTGGGTGTGCTGTCGGTCAGCGGGCGCATGCGTTCGCCACGGCCGGCCGCCAGAACCATGGCCTGGGCAGCGGGGGACGTTTTCACTTTGGAAGCGGGGAAATTCATGCCGCGATGTTGCCATGTTCCGTACTCTGGTTGTCGCGCCCAGACGCCCCCGGACAACCCAAGCGGCCAAAGGAGGTGGCCCACAACCGCTAAAATCCTGGGTTTCCTGAATACTTTCCCCGGAGCTGCCCACATGGCAAACCAGCAACAAATGGCCAACGCCATCCGCGCCCTCGCAATGGACGCTGTTCAACAAGCCAACTCCGGTCACCCCGGCGCCCCCATGGGCATGGCCGACATGGCGGTGGCTTTGTGGGGTGATCACCTGCAACACAACCCCAGCAACCCGCACTGGGCCAACCGCGACCGCTTTGTGCTGTCCAATGGCCACAGCTCGATGCTGATTTATTCGGTGCTGCACCTGACCGGCTACAAGCTGCCCATCGAAGAACTGAAGAATTTCCGCACCCTGCACAGCAAAACCGCCGGTCACCCCGAAGTGGGCGTGACCCCCGGCGTGGAAACCACCACCGGCCCACTGGGCCAAGGCATCACCAACGCCGTGGGCATGGCACTGGCCGAAAAAATGCTGGCTGCCGAGTTCAACCAGGACGGGCACCAGATCGTCAACCACCACACGTACGTGTTCCTGGGTGACGGCTGCCTGATGGAAGGCATCAGCCACGAGGCCGTGGCCCTGGCCGGCGCCTGGAAGCTCAACAAACTGATCGCCCTGTACGACGACAACGGCATCTCCATTGACGGCCAGGTCGCGCCCTGGTTCATCGACAACACGCCCCAGCGCTTTGTGGCCTGTGGCTGGAACGTGATCGACGCCGTGGACGGCCATGACGCCGCGGCCGTGTCTGCCGCCATCGCCACCGCCAAACACAGCGCCGACAAGCCCACACTGATCGTCTGCAAGACCGCCATCGGCAAGGGCTCGCCCAACCGCGCGGGCACCTCCAAGGCCCACGGCGAACCGCTGGGCGCAGAAGAAATCAAGCTGACCCGCGAAGCCCTGGGCTGGGGCCACGAAGCCTTCAAGATCCCCAAAGAGGTCTATGCCGACTGGGACGCCAAGGCCGCAGGCAAAGCCCGCGAAGCCGTGTGGAACACCACCTTTGCCGCTTACAAAACCGCGTTCCCCAAACAAGCCAAGGAATTCGTGCGCCGCATGAAGGGCGAATTGCCCAAGAACTTCCACCAAGTGGCGTTTGACGCCGTCGTGGCCGCGCACACCAAGGGCGAGACCGTGGCCAGCCGCAAGGCCAGCCAACTGGCACTGGAAGCCTTCACCGCCGCCTTGCCCGAAATGCTGGGCGGCTCGGCCGACCTGACGGGCTCGAATCTGACCAACACCAAGAGCACGCCCGCTTTCCGCGTGGACCTGGCCGGTGATGTGGTCAAAACCGAAGGCGGCCAGATCGGTCGCCATATCAACTACGGCGTGCGCGAATTCGGCATGGCCGCCATCATGAACGGCGTGGCGCTGCATGGCGGCTACATCCCTTACGGCGGCACCTTCCTGACCTTCAGCGACTACAGCCGCAACGCCATCCGCATGGCCGCGCTGATGAAACAGCGCGTGGTGCATGTGTTCACGCACGACTCCATCGGTCTGGGCGAAGACGGCCCGACCCACCAGTCGATCGAACACGCCGCCAGCCTGCGCCTGATCCCGGGCCTGGACGTGTGGCGTCCTGCCGACACGGCCGAGACCACCGTGGCCTGGGCTGTGGCGCTGCAAAACGCCCACCGTCCATCGGCCCTGTTGCTGTCACGTCAAAACCTGGCTTACTCCCCCAAGAGCGATCTGGGCGACATCAGCCGCGGCGCCTATGTGCTGTCCGAGCCAGCCCACGTGGGCATCACAAAGACCCACGGCGTGATCATCGCCACCGGCTCTGAGGTGCAACTGGCCCTGGCCGCGCAAAAGCTGCTGGCCGAACGCAAGATCGGTGTGCGCGTGGTCTCCATGCCCAGCACCAACGTGTTTGACCGCCAGGACAGCGAGTACAAACAAAGCGTGCTGCCCGCTGGCCTGCCCCGCGTGGCGGTCGAGATGGGCTCCACCGACGGTTGGTGGAAATACGGCTGCGCCGCCGTGGTCGGCATCGACACCTACGGTGAGTCGGCACCAGCCCCTGTTTTGTTCAAACACTTCGGCTTCACCGCCGAGAACGTGGCCGACACGGTCCACGCTGCGCTGCTCAAGGCCTGACCTGCGCGCTGTTCGAAGAGCCCCCTGGGGCTCTTCGAGGCCAGTCAGCCACTGACCGGTCGGACCCCTCCAGTGCCCAGCGGCGCTGAAAGCATGTCCGGGATCAGGCCCGTGCAAGGGTTCTGGTTTCAAATCCGGTTACGTAACGGTTTCGTAACTTCCTCTGAGACATTCACCATGACCATCAAGCTAGGCATCAACGGATTTGGCCGCATTGGCCGTCTGGCCCTGCGCGCCGCCCTCAAACACGGCTATGACGACATCCAGATCGTCGGCATCAACGACCCCAAGCCGTCGGACTACCTGGCCTACATGCTCAAGTACGACAGCGTGCACGGCCGCTTTGATGGCACGGTGGATTTCACGGACGACGCGCTGATTGTCAATGGCAAGAAGATCAAGCTCTCGCACGAGCGTGACGCCCACAACCTGCGCTGGGGCGAGATGGGGGTGCACACCGTGCTGGAGTGCACAGGCCACTACCTGACCGAGCCCACCAGCCAGATGCACATCGCTGCGGGCGCCAAAAAGGTCGTGATCTCGGCCCCGTCCAAAGACAACATTCCCATGTTTGTCTATGGCGTGAACCACAAGAAATACGCCGGCGAAACCATCGTCTCCAACGCCAGCTGCACCACCAACTGCCTGGCCCCCGTGGTGAAAGTGCTGAACGACAAATGGGGCATCAAGCGCGGCCTGATGACCACCGTGCACGCCGCCACCGCCAGCCAGGCCACCGTTGACAGCACTTCGCGCAAGGACTGGCGCGGCGGCCGTGGCATTCTGGAAAACATCATCCCCAGCAGCACGGGCGCGGCCAAGGCGGTGGGCGTGGTGATTCCCGAGATCAAGGGCAAGATCACCGGCATGGCTTTTCGCGTACCCACCTCCGATGTTTCGGTGATTGACCTGACCGTGGAACTGAGCAGCGATGCCAGCTACGCCGACATCTGCGCCGAAATGAAGGCCCAGAGCGAGGGCGCCCTGAAAGGCGTGCTGGGCTATACCGATGAAAAAGTGGTCTCCACCGACTTCCGTGGCGAGCCCTGCGCCAGCGTGTTTGACGCGACCGCCGGCATTGCCCTGGACAAGAGCTTCGTGAAGATCGTCGCCTGGTACGACAACGAATGGGGTTATGCCAAGCAGTGTCTGGAGATGGTGCGGGTGGTGGCCAAGAAGAAGTGACTTTGCGCACTGGATGGGGCAGGCCGAGTCAGGGCTCCCCACCGGGGCTCAGAGGCGCTTCGCTTTGCCGCATCGCCCCGGCGAGGAGCCCTGACTCGGCCATAGAACTTTGCTCAAAGCGCCTTCGGGCGCTTTTTTCATGCGCCGAACTGCGCCGCCTTGATCAAATCTGCGGCCTTCTCAGCCAGCATGATGGTCGGCGCATTGGTATTGCCGCTGACGATGCGTGGCATCACCGAGGCGTCGACCACACGCAGGCCGGGCACACCGTGCACACGCAGCTCGGGGTCGACCACCGCCATGTCGTCCTGTCCCATGCGGCAAGTGCCCACCGGGTGGTAAATCGTGTCGGCGTTCTGGCGAATCCATTGTTCAAGTTGCGCATCCGACGGGGCCGAAGCCGGGGCCGACCCTGTGCGGCCATACGCCGCCAGGGCGGGTTGAGCCAGGATGCGCTGCGCCTGACGCACGCCGTCCACCAAGCACTGCACATCTTGCGGGTCCGACAAGAATTGGGGATCAATCAGCGGCATGCGGTTCGGCTCGCGATCGGCCAGTTGGACACGGCCCCGGCTGCGTGGCTGCAGCAAACACACATGCAGGGAATAACCGTGGCCACGCGTGGGTTTGCGCCCGTGGTCCACCAGCTTGCCCACCACAAAATGCAGCTGAATGTCGGGCTGCGCCAGACCGGGCACGCTTTTATAGAACCCGCCGCCCTCGGCAAAGTTGGTGGTCAGGCGCCCGCGGCGGTGCCAGCGCCAGTCCAGCAGGCCCCGCAACGCCAACCAGGCCCCTTTCAAGGACAGGCCAAACAACTCGGATTGACCGGGTGCATCCACCACCAGCACCACATCCGGATGGTCGTGCAGGTTCTCGCCCACACCGGGCAAGGCGTGCACCAGCGCGATGCCCAGGCTTTGCAAATGCGCTGCCGGGCCAATGCCCGAACGCATCAGGATGGCAGGCGATTGGAAGGCGCCTGCGCTGAGGATGATCTCGCGCCGCGCCTGCAACGTTTGCGGTACGCCTTGGTTCAAGACATGCAACTGCCGCGCCACGCCGCCCACCAAGCCCACGCGGTCCACGGTGACGCCGGTCATGACATGCAGATTGGGGCGGTCCCGGTGCGGCGCCAGGTAGGCCTTGGCTGCGCTGCAACGTTCGCCCGCGCGCTGCGTGACCTGGTACAGCCCCACGCCTTCTTGCGTGGCGCCATTGAAGTCGACGTTGTGTGCCAGACCGGCCTGCACCCCGGCCTCGACAAAGCGCTTGGAAAACACATTCGGGCTTTGCAGATCGGCCACATTGAGCGGGCCGTTCTGGCCGTGCCACGCGTCACTCAGTCGCTCGTTGTGTTCGGCTTTGCGGAAATAGGGCAGCACGTCTTGCCAGCCCCAGCCCGGGCAACCCATCGCCGCCCAGGTCTCGTAGTCGGTCTGCTGGCCACGGATGTAGACCATGGCGTTGGTCGAACTCGAGCCCCCCAGGGTACGGCCCCGTGGCTGATAACCGATGCGCCCGAGCAAGCCCGGCTGCGGCACCGTGCTCAGCCGCTGTGACACGGATTGGGTCCGCGGCATGAAGGCCACGCCTGCGGGGCAATGGATCAGCGCGCTGGTGTCAGGCGGACCGGCTTCGAGCAGGGCCACTTGCACCGAAGGGTCTTCACTCAGCCGGGCGGCCAGCACGCAGCCCGCCGAGCCGCCCCCTGCAATGATGTAATCAAAGTCCATGGCTCACTCCGCCTTGTAGCCAATTTTCTGGATGTATTGCCCCCAGCGCGGGGAGTCCGCCTTCACGGTGTCGGCAAACTCGGCACTGCCCGTCCCGCCGGGCTGAAAACCAAAATTGGCATACAAGGCCTGAATCTCTGGACGTGCCAGCACTTTGCTGATTTCTGCCTGCCAATACCGCACCTGTTCAGGCGTCGTGCCCTTGGCGGCAAAGATGCCGATCCAGCCATCCGACTCGATCCCCGGATACCCCAATTCACGCACCGTCGGCACATCGGGCCACATCGGCAAACGCTTGGGGCCCATGTAGGCCATGGGGCGCAAGCGTCCGGCCTTGATGAGCTGCGCCACCGGCCCAGCAGGTCCGGACCAAGCCATTTGCACCGTGCCTGCCAACAAGTCGCGCACCGTGTCGGCCGAGGCTTTGTAGTGCACAGCGGTCAAGTCCAACTGGGCCTCTTGCGCCAACAACATGCCGCCAAAGTGTGAGATCGTGCCCGGGCTGTAGGTGCCGTAATGCACGCTGCCTTTGGGCTGCGCACGGCCCCAGTCAACCAGCTCCTTGAAGTTGCGTGGAGGCAAGGTGCTGGGCATGAGCAGCATCACACTGCCCCGGCCCAAATCGGTCACCGGCACCAGATCGGTCAGGGGGTCATAAGGGTATTTGTAGACATGCGGGTTGATCACCACACCGGCCTGCACGGTGATGAGCAGGCTGTTGCCATCGGCCGGCGCTGCCAGCAAAGCACCACCGGCGATGCGCCCTTGCGCACCGGGTTTGTTGTCGACCACCACAGGGCGTCCCACTTGGGTCGCGAGTTTTTCTGCCATCGGCCGAATCAACGCGTCCATGGCACCGCCGGCCTGGTCAGAGGTGATGATGCGCAAAGGCGTCTGGGCCATGACCCCCAACGAGGCCAAAGCCAGGCCGGCCAAAACAGCGCGTCGGCGAAATTGTGAAAAGTTCATGCGAGTCTCCTTGTGTGAATACCAGTGTGTCACGCCATCAACGCACGGCCAATGCAGGCAGCCGCGTCGCACGGGGTTCAAAAAAGCCCAGGAAGGCCTGCAAGTCGGCCAGACTGCCATTGGTGAGCTGAATTTGGCCACCACGCAAGGCATCGGGCAAGGCCGTCCAGCCTTGCGCCATGAAACCCAGCCACAGCCCCCAGGGCAAACGCAGACGCACGCCAGGCAGGGCAGACGGGTGGCCCAAGGGATGCATCGACACCTGCAACACGCCCCGGCGCAACTCCAGCACAGCGGTCTGCTCACGGTCGGTCAAGTCCAGCGTCAAACTGCGGTGTTCGTCCAAACAGCGTTCGGCCTGCACCCGCACCGACAGCCATTGCAGCAAGTGTGCGGGCTCTATCGCCTGCCAAATGTCACGCACCGCCAGCGCATTGCCCTTGGGTTCAAAATCATCGAAATGCCCCATCAACTCGCGTGCCGCAGTGAGGTACCAGTTGCGCCAATTGGTATTGAGCGTGGCCAGGCCCAACTGGCGCAAGGCCGCGGCTTTGGCTTGTCGGGCCTGCTGGTCTTGCGGATCGATGCGCAGCAGCAAACTGGCCAGCTCGGCACTCCAGCGGCAAGCGTCCAAAGCCTCGTCTTTCGTTGACGCGCTGGATTGGGCATTCTGCTGGCTCTCGCCCAAGGCCCGCAGCACCGCCTCGCGCCCTCCGGCCAGCGCCACCCAGCGGCGCGCTCGCTCGGCTGGGGGCAAGGGGTCGAGCGTGGCCGGGTCACCATCGAACCAGCCCAGCAAGCCGTTGAAAACCTGCCGTACACAGTGCTTGACCGTGCCGTAATACTCACCCAGCCAGGCGTGCTGCGCCAGGTGCGGCGGCAAAGCGGGCAGCCAATCGGCCAGCTCGTCGGGCGTGGCCCCGTGGTTGATGAAGCGCACGGCTTGGTCATGGATGAAGGCGATCGAATCGCGGTAAGCCGTCAGCAGTTCAGCGATGTTGTCGGCCCCCACCACGGGCCTGCCATGCGCCGGCACCATCCATTGCACAGGCTGACCCGCATGGCGCGCGCGAATGGCGTCGAGCGTGGCCACCCATTGCTGCGGATCACGGTAGCGCGTGCCGCGCAAGGTGTGCACATTGGCCAGGCATTCACCCTGAATCACTTCAGCGCTGAGCAACACGCCCAGCTCAGGCACCCAGGCCACCAATTCGTCGTCGGTTTCACTCGGGGCATGGCGAAACTCAAAGCGCAAACCGGCCAGCGTGATGTCCAGTGTGTCGTCAAAGGTGAGCGTGGGCGGCAAAAAACTCACGGCCCCGCCAATCAGCTTGGGGCCAATGCCCGCACTCACTGTGCCTTGCGGCCCCGACGGCAGCATGGAACCAAAGGAATAGGCGCTGCGCGTGCGCAGGATGGGGGCCACCACCGAGGCGTTGTCGGCCACGGCCTTCATCAGGGTGCTGTGGGCAATGATGTGGGTGCGCCCTGCGGCCACCTCGGCTTCGTCGACAAAGGCGCGAGCACCATTGATGTGGTCACTGTGGTTGTGGGTGTAGACCAGCGCGGCCACTGGCCAGTCAGCCAACTCGGGCACGGCCTGTTTGAAGTCTTGCCAGATTTGCAATGCACTGTCGTGCGACTCGGTCGTGTCCAGCACCACCAAAGCACCGTCGCCGCGCACGATGATCACATTCGCCAGCGCATAGCCGACGGCACAGTAAACCCGATCGCCCGCGCGGTAGATGCGCTGGCGCATGCGCCGCGCGTGCGCCGCCAGCGCGGCCGGCACGTCAGGGTGTTCGCCCTCAAACGCCAACAACACGCCCGTTTCATGCACCACCTCCAAGCCATCGTGGTAGTTTTCCATCTCGCACAGATCCGGGCGTTGGCGCAGTACCTCGCGCAAGTGGCGGCCAGAAAACTCGGGGTCGTGCAGCAAAGACATGGTTCACCTTTCAACAGTCAATCTCGTACAGGGGATCAACGGATTGACAACTATGACCAGCGCTGGTTAATGTGTCCAATGCATTTTCAATGACAGTTCAATAAATTTAATTCATGGAACTTAGACGCCTGAAACACGCGTTGGCACTGGCAGAACACCGCAGTTTTGCCAAAGCCGCGCAGACACTGCACCTCACGCAACCGGCGCTGACTCGCAGCATCCAGACCTTGGAGGCCGCCATGGGGGTACAAATTTTTGACCGTCAGCGCAGCGGCGTTGAGCCCACCGAAATGGGCCTCGTGGTCTTGTCGCATGCGCGCAAACTGATCCAGGTTCGCCAAGATTTGGAACATGAATTGCTGCTCGCCCAGAATCTGGAAACCGGCCACTTGTCGATTGGCGTTGGGCCTTATGGCGCGGCTTCGCTGATCGCCCCCGTGATCGCCAAGCTCTGCCGCAACCACCCCAAATTGCAGGTGGATCTTCGGATCAGTGCCTGGCGAGAGCTGCCCGAACAATTGCGCGACCACCAAATCGACGCCATGGTGTCCGATGTCCGGGAGGTTGAACAACTGAACGACTTACAGGTCGATCACCTGAGTAAGCACCCCGTGTTTGCCGTCTGTCGTCCAGGACACCCTGTGCTGAAAAACAAGGCCCCCACTTTGCAACAGACTTTGGCATTTGCACAAGCAGGCCCCTCCATGCCGACCCAACTGTTCCGCGCGCAACGCGCACCCGAACAGATGTTCAACATCGTGTGTGACAGCGCCAGCGTGCTCAAAACACTGGTCATGCAATCGGATGCCATCAGTTTCATGGCCCCGTTCATGGTGCAAGAAGAAGTCAACGCCGGCCAGTTGGTGCTGCTGCAAAGCGCACGTGCGAAACCTGAATACCGCTTTGGCATCACCCAATTGAAAAGCCGATCACCCTCACGGGTGATGACCCAATTTGTCACGCTTTTGAAGCAGCACGATGCGCAGTTCAATGCGGCATGAGCCAGCTGCTGCACACAGCGTCGGGGATGCCGCTGAGCGGTCACCGCCAGGGCTCAGAGGCGCTTCGCTTTGCCACATCGCCCCGGCGACGACCGCACAGCGACGGGTGGGCGAGCAATTGCCCGACAGTTCGCCAATCAAAATCGAACACGGCAAATGGGTGGACCAGCCCTGATGCCGGGCATCGCGACCCTGCAAGAATGCCACTGACGCAACTGACACTTGAGGAACCTCGACCATGACCCTTCCAGCAGCATCCGTCATTGCCGCGACGCAAGCCGCGTCGGCCAGGATGGCCGACCGGGAATCGCCTTTTGTATTCGACGATTGGTATGTGGCCGCGTTTGCCAACGAACTCGGCACTGGCCTGTTGGCGCGCACGCTGCTGGGGCGCGGCCTGGTGATGTACCGCAGCGCCGATGGCCAGGTGGTGGCCATGGAGGACCGCTGCCCGCACCGGTCCATGCCGCTGTCCAGCGGCGAACTCAAAGACGACCACATCATTTGCGCCTACCACGGCATGCGCTTCAACACGCAAGGCGATTGCGTCCATGTGCCCTCGCAAAGCAGCTGCCCACGCAGCATGGGCGTGCGAACCTATGCCACGCTCGAACGCGGCCCGGTGATCTGGATTTGGATGGGCGACAAGGAAAGCGCCGACCCCAGCCGCTTGCCTCCGCAACCCTGGCTCGGCACAGGCGAGTGGGAGACTTCGCAAGGCTATCTGCACCTCAAGGCCAGCTATGTGCGCTTGCATGAAAACCTGATGGACCTGACGCACCTGAGCTTCTTGCACGCCAAGAGTTTTGGCACCCCCGACTACGCCAGTGCCGCGTATGAAACGGAAATGGGTGACGGCCGCTTCGCCCTCATGCGCAATGTGGTGCCCACCACGCTGCCGCCGGTGTGGGCTGAATCGACCGGCATCAAGGGGCAGGGGCAGGCGGCGCGCATTGTGCGGTCCGAGTTCCGCAGCCCGGGCATGCACGAAGTCTCGGTGTCGTTTTACGACTGCACCCTGGCCGAAGCCGAGCGCGAAACCTTTCGCATCCGCACCGCACATTTGCCCACCCCGGAAACCGCCACCAGCACGCATTACTTTGTGGTGCACGGGCGCGATTTCGCGCAGCAAGACAAGGCCATGACCGCGTTCATGCACGCGCAGTTGTTTGTCGCTTTCCAGGAAGACGTGACGGGCCTGGCCTTGCAAGAAGAGGTGCTGGCCCGAACCCCTGCCAATGATTTGTACGAATTTTCAGTGGCCGCCGACGGCCCGGCAGTGGCCATGCGGCGCTATTTGCTGTCGCGGGTGGCGGGCAAGGCTTGAGGTGGTGCCGCTGCGCGGTCGCCGCCGGGGCTCAGAGGCGCTTCGCTTGGCCACATCGCCCCGGCGGCGACCGCACAGCGACTGCCATCATCTGCTGTGATTTCAAAGCGCCTTCGCGCCGTCAGTACCCCACGTACACCGGCGCAAAACCGCCGCCCGGTGTTCTGAAGTTGGTGGTTTGGCCCTGGTACAAACGGGCGGCCAGCGATTGCACCTGCCCGTCGTACACGTAGTTGCGCACATCAAACTTGAGCACCTGGGCCGATTCGCCGCCCGAGATGGTGCGCTCGCCCGGGGCCACAAAGGCCTGGGCGATGTAACCGCCCGCCGCAATCTCACCCCAGACCCGGTGGGTCAACTTGTCGCCCCGATAAGTCGCCTTGCCGCCGTAGCCCGCAAAGGGTTTGAAGAAGAACTGTTTGCGCTGCGCCCAAAAGCGCTCGGCGTTGGCCGGAGTCACCACCTCGGTGTGTGGAATGCCTTCGCGCAACACGGCTTGTGTGGCCTCGGGCACGCCCATGGCCGTCAGCGTGTCGGCGTTGCACAGCAGCGCCAGGTTGCGCTTGTCGGCCAGCAAGGCATGGGCTTGCGGGTGAGGCGTCAACACCACGGCATCCTGCAAATAGGCTTCACGCAGGTGGGCATGGGCTGGCTCTGTCAGGGCAAAGTCGGTCAGGCGGTTGTAGACCAGATCGATCGCCACACCTTCGCACCACAGTTGCTGGTCGCGCCAGACCAGTTGCGCCGGATCCGCAATGAAGGCTTGCAGGCCATGGCGTTTGAACAGGTTCTGAAACAGCAAAAACTCCGGATACAGGTATTGCTGTTCGGGCGACGCGTCAACGATGGCCACCGTTTTCAGGGGGCGCTCGGGTTGGCTCAGCCGCCATTCGTTCTGAAACATCGCCACAAAGGTGGCTTCCAGTGCATCCACTTGTGCCCCCGTGGGCACCATGGCCTCGATCTCGGGGCAGCATGCGCGCTGGGCACGCGCCAGCAAGGCATTCAGCAAGGCCCCTCCGGCGTTGGTGTTGACTTCAATCAGCCCAAAGCCGCCCGGGTCCTGGTCGCCTGCGTGCACATGAAAGTCGTAACCCATGAACACGCTTTTGGCGCGTGTCTGGTGCCGCGCAACCGCGTCTGATCGCGACAACACCTCTTCGCGGTAAGTGGGCAAGGCGACCACCGATTCCAACGCCGAAATCAACCGGGCCATGCGCTGCACTTGTGCCTGAGGCAGCACCACCGGGCGCGCTGAAAACATCGAAGGCAAGCGGTCACGCACCAAGTCAAACAGCGCCGCATGGCCAATGCCCTCCGCCATGGAGCGCGCCAGGGCCTGCTCGTCCAGGCTGACGCAAAAACATTCACGGTTGAAGTTGTCGATATTGAGGTGTGCGGTGTTCACGTGGTGGGTCCTGGCATGGTGCTGTTTGAAATCATATAGCCCGGCCAGTGCACGGCGGCTGAGGCACGTCAGGGAAATGCCATGGGATCACCGACACCCCAAAGACGGTCTCAGACCGCGCCGACGGCAGCCTGCCCCAACAACTCTACAAACCGTGCAGCCAACGGTTGCAATTGCGCATCCTTGAGCATGGAAATGCCCACGGCCCGCCGCACCCTGGCCTGGGGCAGCGCAAGCACCTCCAGCCCTTCGCCGGCCTCCCCCGCCAGCATGGACTCGTTCATGAGCGACACCAAATTGGTATCACGCAGAATCTGCCGCATTTGCCCTGCCGTGTTGCTGACCTCCAGCGCGATGCGCGGCGGGGGCAAGCCCGCCTGAGCCAGGAGCGCTTCAACATGCCGACGCGCAGCGACATCCGGCCCGGGCAGCATCCACTGCACCTGCGCCAAATCGGCCAGCTTCAGACGCCGCTGGCGGTGCAGCGGATGCTCCACACGCGCCACCATGCACAGCTCGTCCTGCATCAAGGCGATCGTTTGCAGGTCATCGGGCACCCGCGCTGGCAATGAACTGAGGGCCATGTCCAACTCTCCCTGGCGCAGCAGGCGCCAGAGTTCGTCATTGAGGTGCACCGAAGCACGCACAGTGGCCGCCGGTCGTTGACGGTGCAACTGCACAAAAGCCGGCACAAAGAGCTTTTGGGCGTACAGCGGCGACACCCCTACCCGCAACAGGCCAAGCGCGCCCAAGTGGAGGTCGGTGGCCTCTTTGACGGCATCGCGCAGGGCCCCCCTCAGAACACCGGTACGCTGACGAAATTGCTCAGCCACTTTGGTCGGTGTCATGCCCTTGACGCTGCGCTCAAAAAGCGCGAACCCCAGCTCTTTCTCCAATCGCTGCAGCGCCTTGCTGACGGCCGGCTGGGAAATACCCAGACGCTGCGCCGCCTTGCGCACCTGCCCCTCTTCGACCACGGCCAGAAAGTAATCGATGTCGTCCAGTTGGATGCCCATGCACACACCTTTTTGAAGAATAACCATCCGTTATCAAGACAGCCAGTTTGATTATCCATAAGACGGCCTCCGCGCTCTAGACTGCCCTCCTATTGCCCCTGGAGGAGACATGAACTTTGGTGTTTACGTGGCGCGCAGCGCCCTGCACTGGCCCGACAAGGCCGCGGTGCGCTTTCGAGACGAGGTCCTGACCTACCGCCAATTGGAAGAGCAATCCAACCGACTGGCCCATGCCCTGCAGACGTTGGGCCTGCAGCGTGGCGACCGGGTCGCGATCATCGCGCCCAACCGACCCGACATCGTGGTGGCCGAATGCGCGTTCTACAAACTGGGCTTGGTCAAGGTGGCGCTGAACTCGCGACTGTCCCCGCAGGAACTGGAAGATGCCCTCGGCAACGCCGAGCCCCTGGCCTGCCTGGTGGCCCCCACCCACCGCGCCATGGTGCAAACCATGCGCGAACGCCTGCCCAGCCTGCGACACCTGATGGCCTGGGACTGCACCGAGGCCGACCGCGCGGCCGGCTGGCTCGACGCCGCCGCACTGATGGCCCAGGCCCCGAGCACACACATCCACATCGACCTCTCGCCAGACGACTTGGCGGTGTTGCACTACACCTCGGGATCGACTGGAAAACTCAAGGCCGCCATGCAGACCATGGGCAACCGAATGACCTCGCTGCGCAAGGTGATCATGGGCCGCATGCAAAGCAATGGCGACGATGTGATGCTGCTGGTGGGCCCCATCACCCATGCCAGCGGCATGTTCATTCAAGCGCTGCTCTATCAAGGCGTGACCATCCTGCTGCTCGACCGATTCCATCCGGCCGAACTGCTGCAGTGCATTGAAAAGCACCGGGTCAGCATGACCTTCATGGTCCCGGCCATGATCCACGCCCTGCTGGCCGAGCCGAGCATCAAAACGCGAGACCTGTCCAGCCTGCGCCTGCTGAGCTACGGCGCAGCACCCATGTCACCGGCCCGTATTCGCGAAGCCTGGGCGGCCTTTGGCCCGGTGCTGGCCCAAGGCTATGGTGCGGGCGAGACCACTGGCGGCGTGATCAGTCTGTCCATCGCTGACCATGCGCGTGCCATCCACGGCGACCAGCCCGAGCTGCTGTCCTCATGCGGACGCGCGACCTGTGAATCCGAAGTCCTGGTGCTGGATGAGCAGGGCCAACCCGTGCAAGGTGATGCCATTGGTGAGATCTGTGTGCGTGGCCCGGACGTGTTTGCCGGCTACTGGCACGCCCCGGAGCTGAGCCAGGCGGCCATCGATGCCCAGGGCTGGCTGCGCACCGGCGATCTGGCCCGCATCGACGCACAAGGCTACATCTACATCGTGGACCGCAAGAAAGAGATGCTGGTTTCTGGGGGATTCAACGTCTACCCCAGCGAAATCGAGGCCGTGCTGGCCCAACACCCGGCTGTCTACGAAGTCTGCGTGGTGGGCGTGCCCGACGACCACTGGGGCGAGGTGGTCAAGGCCGTGGTGGTGCTGCGCCAGGACGCAGAGACCAGTGAGCAGGAAGTGGTTGATTTTTGCAAGGGCCGACTGGCCGATTTCAAGAAGCCCCGTTCGGTCGATTTTGTGGCCGAACTTCCCAAAAACAGCAACGGCAAACTCTCGCGCAAGGACGTGCGAGAACGCTACTGGCAAGGCCGCGACAGAAAGGTGAATTGAACATGGACAAGACCCACAACCCCGACACCTTTGAAGGTTCGCCCAAGGCGCGCGACTTCATCGCCCGCCTGGGCGAATTCATCGAGGGCGAGCTGCGCCCACTGGCGCACGAGCACGGCGTCGACCACGAAAACTCGCCCTCTCGGGCGCTGCTGCAGCAGGTCTGGCAGCGCTCTCAGGCGCTGGGCTTTTACGGCATGACCCTGCCCGAGGCCATGGGCGGCGCCGGTTTTTCGGTGCTCGACCATGCCCTGGTCAAGGAATTCATTTACGCCAGCGGCACCCCTTTTGCGCCGCACATCCTGGGTGAGCTGACCGGCCCGCCGCGCCTGGGCGCGCTGGTGCGCCAGGCCTCGCCCGAGCAGATGCAACGCTTCATCTTGCCGGTGGCGCGCGCCGAAAAAGCCGTCTGCTTTGCCATCACCGAGCCCGAGGCCGGCTCGGACGCGGGCGCCTTGCAAACCTCGGCGCGGCGCGAGGGTGATGAGTTTGTGCTGAACGGCACCAAAAAATTCATCTCGGGCTCGCCCTTTTGCGACTTCGCCATCGTCATCGCTTCGACCAGCGAAGACCCGAAAGTGCGCGAAACGACGGCCTTTTTCGTCGAGCGAGACCGTCCCGGCTTTTCGCTGGAAGAAGGCTACAAAACCATGGCCGGCCAGTCGCACACCGCCAACATCGTGCTCAGCGATTGCCGCATCCCCGCCAGCAACCAGATCGGCGAACGCGGCAAGGGCCTGGGCCTGGCGCTGGGCCGCATCACCGTCAACCGCCTGCTGCACTGCCCGGCCATGCTGGGCCTGGCCCAACTGGCCTTGCAAGACAGTCTGCAATACGCCCGTCAGCGCAAACAGTTTGGCCAACCCATTGGTGCGTTTCAGGCGGTGCAGCACATGCTGGCCGACATGGCCACCGAGCTGGCTGCCGCCCGCGCCCTGATGCTGTCGGTGGCGCGCAGCCTCGACCTGGGTGCGGACGGGCGTGCACAGGCCTCGATGGCCAAGCTGTTTTGCTCGGAAACCGCCTTCCGCGTGGCCGACAAGGCGGTGCAGATCCACGGCGGCGAGGGCATCGTGCAAGGCCGCCGTGTCGAGTTCCTGTTCCGCATGCTGCGCATGTACCGCGTGCTCACGGGCACCAGCGAAATCCAGCGCAACACCATCGCCAAAGAGCTCTTGCAGCCGTCCGGCCGCTGAGCATTGCACCTCAAAAAGAGGAGACAAACATGAACATCGCCCGCACCCTGACCGCCATTTTGGTCGCCCCCTTGGCCAGCCTGAGCCTGAGCGCCAGCGCCCAGGATTACCCCACGCGCCCGATCCGCTGGGTCGTGCCCTATCTGGCGGGCACTGCGCCCGACAACACCGTTCGCATCGTCGCCGAAGCCATGGGCAACCTCCTCAAACAACCCGTGGTGGTGGACAACAAGGGCGGCGCTGCCGGCAACCTGGGCGCGCAGCTGGTGGCCCGTGCGCCGGCCGACGGCTACACCTGGATCTACTCGGCCGCGCCCATGGCGGCCAATATGCGCATGTACAAAAAGCCCGGCTTTGACACCATGAAGGACTTCACCCACGTGGGCCGCATCGCCATCTCGGACCTGACGGTGGTGGTGCACCCGGATGCGGGCATCAAAAACCTGCAGGGCTTGATGGAGCGGGCCAAAAAAGAGCCGGGCAAGCTCAGCTACGCCTCGGGCGGCATCGGTTCGCCCGCCCACATGGGCGCCGAGCTGATGCTCAGCCTGTCTGGCGCCCAGGCGCTGCATGTGCCCTACAAGGGCGCTTCGGAATCGACCACCGCCGTGATCGGCAAGCAGGTGGACTTCGCGCTGGCCATCAGTTCGGTGGCCCTGCCCCACATCAAAGCCGGCCGCTTGCAAGCCCTGGCGGTGAGCGGGCCGCAGCGCAACGCGCGCCAGCCCAACACCCCGACCCTGGCCGAATCGGGCTTGAGCGGTCTGCAACTGACCTCGTTTGGCGGCCTGTCGGTGCCAGCGGGCACGCCCGCGCCGGTGGTCAAACGCCTGTCTGAAGCCCTGAACCAGGTCCTGGCCATGCCCGAGGTGCGCACCCGACTCGAAGCCCAGGGCGGCAGCGTGGCCCCTGCCTCGCCCGAAGAATACCGAGACGCCTTGCAGGCCGAAATGGCTTTGACCGAGCGCATGATGAAATCGGCCAAGCTGGAAGCGCAATGAGTGTGTTGACCGATCCGGAATTTTCTGGACGCCACCTGCGCAAAGCGTTGCGCCAACAGCCAGACATTTGTGAAGCCGAGCTGCGCCTGCACACCACTTGGCCCATCAGACTGCGGCCGAAACTGGCGCAAGAAGAGGTGGTCTTGACCGAAGGCAGCCCCGATCAGCTGTTGGCATGCATCGACTGCTTCGAAAAACCCACGAAACGCATGCCTCTGCTGGCCACCCGCTAAGCTGAACTGGTTTCGTGCGCGCCCCCCGTCACACTACCCCTTTTTTATTCTGGCTTGAAACCAGCCCCCTTCAGCAAGTCTGCGCTTTCTGATACGTAGCCAGCGGTGTATTTCTTGAAGTCATCCACGCTCTCGGTCACAGGTTCAATGCCCATCTGTTCAAAAGAACCCGCCTTGGTCAATTGCTGGACGGCCTCGTTGATGGCTTTGTTCAGAAATTGAACCCTGTCCACAGGCGTGGATTTGGGCGCCCAAACACCATACCAAGATTCCGTCACAAATTTGGGATAGCCACTTTCGATCGCGGTGGGGACATGGGGCATGACCGGACTTCTTTTGGCCGAGGTCACCATGATGGGTTTCACCTTGCCAGACTTGGCCATGCCCTGCAGTGCAATGATGGCGTCAATTTGAATTTGCACATGCCCACCCGCCACATCGGTCAAGGCTGGGGCCGTGCCTTTGTAAACAGCCGTCACCAAATTCGTCAGTTGACCCTGTTTGGCAAACATCAGCGTTCCCAGATGGCTGGCAGCACCGAGTGCAGGCAAGGCAGCGGTCCATTTTTCAGGGCTCTGCTTGGCGGCTGACATCACCTCTGAAAGCTTGGTCTCCGGCAAATGAGGAGAGATCACCATCATCAGTGGTGCGACACCGACCCGGGCCACGGCCGCAAAATCAGCTTGCGGATCATAAGGAGGATTGGCCATGACTTGCTTGGCCAGTGCATGTGTGGATGCTGAGAACAACAAGGTTTGCCCGTCTGGATGAGCCGTCTGGACAAATTTCCCGCCCACGGAACCATTGGCGCCTGGCTTGTTTTCTACAACAACGGGAAGGTTTAAATTGGTTCCCAATTGCCTGGCGATCAAACGGGCCGCACTGTCCACCCCGCCTCCGGCAGCGAAAGGCACCACGATTTTGATCGGTCCTTCAGGCAACTTGGTTTGCGCTGTGGCTGCACAGCCCATCAGCATCAGTGTCCATGCCGCCACTCTCCGTGTGATTTGATACATGTGAAGTCTCCTGTTATGGTGAAAAATCAATTGCGATAGCCGGGCCGCCAAGCCCTTGAGCCACCCAAAAGGGGCGCCTCAACCGAAGGGCCGTGTAACTTGGCGTAGGACTCAAGGGTTTTGGTCAAACGGGGCAACAGCCAGCGAGAAATAGCGTCATCGGCTTCACCCTCTTGGATGCGTCTGAGGATGCCCCTGATGGCTTGTGCTTGTTCTGCGACAGGGCCCGGAGCCAGCAAAAAAGCCACCACCTCGGTCGCACCAAGCCGCTCGCTCTCGGCCCACAAGTAGTCAGCGATGTCACGCTCAAAATCTTCCAGCGTGACACTGATGCCACTCATGCTGCAGGAACAGCCCAGCGCAATGTGCTGAGCAGACAGCCGATGCCAAAGATCCGCCAGATAGACGGCCTGGGCATGGCTGGTGTTTGCTTCCATGACGTCAAACATGGGCTCGCAATGCGGAGGTTTCTGTTTCCTTGACGCGGTATTGGTCATCCAACACCACGCCATAAAGCTTCTCTGCCGCGGCTTTGCTCACATAGCCCTCGCGAACGTCTTCCGCCACTTTTTGGGCATCGCGTTGGTACGGGTTGCCAAATCCCCCGCCGCCGCCGGAGAGCATCTTGTAGGCATCCCCGCGCTCCAGGCGAACGTTGAAAATCTTGGCGTTGGGCAGATCCTCTTCCCATTGATCCTTGTGACGGATGGCGATGCCGTTTCCGGCGGCTTCACCGCCACCATCCAGTCCCCATGGCTTGCAATGCATGCGGTCGATGCGCGTCGTGACTGAAAACGGCGAGAGCGCCTGAACCACCATCTCGGCACCCAGGCCGCCACGGAATTCACCGGCACCGCCACTGTCTTCCCGAATCCTGTAACTCTCAACCAGCACCGGGTACTTCGCTTCAAGCTGTTCGGTGGGGCTGTTGTGTGTGTCCCCGTCATTGATACAGACCGTGACTGAAACGCCGTCCTCGCGGCTCTTGGCACCCCAACCACCCCCCAGTGGGCCAATGCCCACGATGAAGAGACGACCGTCCTCGGGCGAAATCCCATGGATATTTGGAAACACCAGATCGGCGTGGTGACCCGCAATGGAACGGTCAGGAATCGCGGGGGCCAGCGCTTTGAAAATGGTGTCAATCACCGTCATCGGAAAGGTCATCCAGACCCGCATGGGGTAGGGACGCTCAGCACTGATGACCGTGCCCATGGGCATGATCACCTTGAGTGGGCGAAAGCTGCCATCGTTGACCGGGTAGTCGGTCGGTGTCGTCAGGCATTTATAGGCCACCTGGGCACAAGCGATGCCCGTGGTGAAGCCCGAGTTGTAAAAGCCTTTGACTTGGCGGCTGACATCGGAGAGATCGATCTCCATTTCGTCCCCCTTGACCGTGACCTTCACACGGATCGGAATGCGCTTGCCCACATCCAGCCCGTCGTCGTCCATGAACGACTCGGCTTCGTAGATGCCATCGGGGATGGTCAGCGTGTTCTGCCTGGCCAGGGTTTCCGAGGCATTCATGATTTCAAGGATCGACGCTTGCACCGCATCGTTGCCATAGCGCTGCACCAGTTCGAGGAAACGTCGCTCACCCGTGGTGATGGCCGTGATCTGCGCACGCAAATCGCCCAATGCGCGCTCAGGCATCCGAACGTTCATCGCGATGATGTCGATCAAGTCCTGGTTGACCTTGCCAGCACTTTGGTATTTGACAATCGGAATCTGAATGCCTTCAGAGAAAATGTCTGTGGTGATTTGACCCAGGCTTCCACCCACATCCAACCAATGGGCCATGCAGCAGGTGAAGCCAATCAATTCACCCTCATGAAACACCGGCATGGTGAAGGTGAAGTGGTTCAAGTGGCTGCCCGTGGTGTAGGCATCGTTGGTCACCAAAATATCACCGGGGTGGATGCCGTCATAGCCAAAGTGGCGAATTTTGGACTTGACCGTCTCCGACATGCCGCGGATGAACATCGGCAGACCCAGGCCGATGGAAACGGTATCCCCCTCCTTGGTAAAAAGTCCGACGGTGAAGTCCAGCGCTTCGTAAATGATGAGGTTGTAGGCCGTCCGCATCAGGTTGGTTTTCATCTCCTCCGTCACGGCAAACAGGCCGTTGCGAATGATCTCGACAATGACGGGATCAACCGGTGGTGTGGGGCATTGAAGGTCGTGGGTGCTCATGAGCGGTCGCTCCCGATGGAAATTTGTAAATTGCCGAATGGGTCAACGCGGACCCTGTCGCCCGGCTGAACCACGGTCGTGGACGCATGCTCTTCAACCAGCGCTGGGCCCTGGATCAGGTTGCCGTTCTTGAGTAGGTCCCGCTTGTAGACCGCGGTGGTGACGTAGTCACCGGCGCTGCGGAAGTAGACGGGCTTGTGCGTGCGAAGCGCTTGGGCATCGGGTGTTTCTTGCCCTGCTGCCACGGCATTGCGCGGCGGCTTTTTCATGCGCCCCATCACGGTCACGCGCAAACTCACAATATCGGCAGGCTCCTTGGGTGCCGCAGTGCCATAACGCACTTTGTGCACTTCATCAAAGTGGTTCTTGATGCCTGCGCGGTCCTTGCGCTCAAAGTATTCTTGCGGAAGGTCCACGGTCACGGCATGCTCTTGTCCAAAATAACGCATATCGGCGGCACGCTCGAAGACAACGACTTCAGGACGAATTTGCGATGCCCCAATCGCTGCACGGCCCTCGTCCTCCATCTCCTTGTAGATGGCTTCTATTTCATCGAAAGACAAACCATCCAGACGTCGGAAGACCGAGCGCACATAGTCATAACGCAGATCGGAAAACAGCATGCCGTAGGCTGAGAAGTAACCCGGTGCATAAGGGATCAGCACGTTGCGGATACCGATTTCTCTGGCAATGGCAGAGGCATGCAGAGGGCCTGCACCGCCATACACCACCATGGTGAAGCTGCCGGCATCCAGCCCCCTTTCCGTGGTCACGGCCTTCACCGCGTGTGACATCTGCGTCACCGCAATGCGCAAAATGCCATCCGCGGCACGGGTCGCATCCAGCCCCAGCGGTTTAGCCACTTTGCTGTCCATGGCCTCACGTGCGCGGTCCAGGTAAAGCGGCATCTCGCCGCCCAGAAAATGGTGCTCGTCCAGGCGCCCCAAGATCAAGTTGGCATCGGTCACCGTCGGCTCTTCGCCGCCACGGCCATAGCAAACAGGACCCGGCATGGAGCCTGCGGATCGGGGGCCCACGCGCAGTGAATGGCCCAACTCGACGCGTGCGATGGAGCCGCCGCCTGTTCCCACCTCGAAGATGTCCATCATCGGGATCTGAATGGGCAGGGCTTTTTCATAGCCACCAATCAACGCACTGCCGGTGGTGAGTGGCCGGCCTTCACTGATCACACCCGCCTTGGCGGTTGTGCCACCCATGTCGAAAGCAATGGCGTCAGGCAGTCCCAGTTGTGCGCAAATGGCTTGGGCACCGATCACACCCGCAGCAGGCCCGGATTCGAGCATGCGCACACATTCGCGTCGTGCATGCTCCAGCGGGAACAAGCCACCCGTCGATTGAACCGCATAGAAATCACCGACGAAACCCTTCTCTTCCAGGTGTTCTTCGAGTTCTCCCAGATAGGCTGAAACACGGGGGCCCACATACGCATTGGCCACGGCCGTGGAGACGCGTTCAAACTCGCGGTACTCCTGCGACAGTTCGTGCGAGGCACAGATGAATGCGCCCGGAATTTCTTCCTGCAAGATGGCTTTGACCCGGCGCTCGTGGTCGGGATTTCGGTAGGAGTGCAGCAGCAAAACGGCCACGGCCTCGATGTTTTCAGCCTTGAGCTGCCGCGCCAGTGCACGGACACGGGCTTCGTCCAGCGGTTTGTGCTGAGACCCATCTGCACGCAAACGCTCACTCACCTCATGGCGTTGCGAACGCGGCACCAATGGGACATGCTTGGAGAAAAACAGGTTGTAAGCGTCCGGGCGATTGACACGCCCGATTTCATAAATGTCACGAAAACCTTCAGTGATGAGCAAGGCCGTTTTAGCCCCATTGCGCTCCAGCAAGGTATTGATGACGATGGTCGAACCATGCAAAAACAGGTAGCCGTTGGTCAGATCAATGCCTGCCCCGTCCAGGGTGTTTTGGATGCCGTCATGCAAATGCCCGTGCGTAGACAGTGCTTTGCCAAATGAGATGTGTCCATTGGCCTCATCGAAGCAGGCCATGTCGGTGAAAGTACCGCCGATGTCCACCGCGATGCGTTGTGATTTTTTGGGGGCAGTCATGCTTTTCCTTCAGATGCCAGCGTCTGTCACGACGTTGCGCAACGTGCCCAGCCCGGTGATTTCTACTTCGATGACGTCGCCTGCATGCATGTAAACCGCTGGCTCGCGCTTGTCTCCCACGCCGCCCGGCGTGCCTGTGGCAATGACGTCGCCAGGCGACAAATTGGTGAAGCCAGAGAGGTATTCGATGATGACGGGCAAGGTAAAAATCAGATCCGCCACGGATGCGTGCTGCATGACTTGGCCATTCAGGCGACTCTCCAGCGTGAGTTGGTTCACGTCAGGTATGGCCTTGCGGGTTGCCATGAAGGGCCCCAGAGGCCCTGTGGCAGGAAAGTTTTTCCCGGGTGTCCATTGGTGGGTGTGTCGCTGCCAGTCGCGCGCAGTGCCATCGTTGAAGCAGGCGTACCCCGCAATGTGATCCCAGGCATCGGCCTGGGAAATGTTGCGGCCCCCTTGGCCAATGATCACCGCCAGCTCACCTTCAAAATCAAAACGCTGGGTTGCAGCGGGCTTGGGCAGCGCAGCGCCATGCGCACTCAGGCTGTCGGCAAAACGGGTGAAGATGGCAGGGTGTTCACTGTCCGCGCGTTTCATCTCAGCCACATGCGACTTGTAGTTCAGACCCACGCAAAACACTTTTCCAGGATTGGCAATCACGGGCAGCAGTCGGGCATCACTGGCACGAACCGTTTCTCCAGATTGAACGGCAGCGGCCTCCAGCGCATCCAGTTGATTGGCAGCGATGACCGATTTCAAATCGGGGTATTGAGCGAGGAATGCTGCGGGTGCATTCAACCAGCTGTGCTCATCCTTCCAAAGACCGTAGCTGGCTTTCCCTTGGGTCTCAAAACTGACAAATCTCATGATGTTCCTTTGGTAAATCGCACCGTCTCTTGGTGCATCCATGGCGATGAAAATGGAGTCTAGGCAGATGAGTGCCATCCGCATAGAACCGAATTCAAGATTTCAGATATGCCAAAATTGGCATGTCAAAGGATGGTCATGCAGATTCAAGACTTCAAACTCTTTTTGGAAGTGGCCGAAATGGGCAGCTTCACCAAGGTGGCTGCGCAGCGTCAAACCGTGCAATCACACATCAGCCGTCAGATCAGCGCCTTGGAGGAGGAATGCGGCGGGACATTGTTCAGGCGAACGGGCCGCGGTGTGGCTTTGACCGAGTTCGGCAACCACGTTGCGTTGAAAGCACGTCAATGGGTCCGGGAAACCGAGGCGTTTTTGGCGGATATTCAGCAAACGGCACGCGTTCCGATGGGGGAGGTGCGCATGGGCATCCTGCCCTCGGCCGCACATCCTTTGATGACACACGTCTTCAAGCGCTTGCACCATGAGTTCCCCAAAATCACGCTCAACATCCGTGAAGGCCAAGGTGGTGAGCTGGACGCCATGCTGGATTCGGGAAGCGTGGACATGGCCATTCTTTTCAGATACGACAAGCCCAACAACCCTGACGAAACTTTGCTGGCCACTGCGAGCACTTACCTCGTTTCAAGCCCAGGACGGCCCTTGACGAATGCAGACACTGTCGAATTCCGACGGCTCGAACGACTGCCCCTGGTGCTTCCACGCCGCCCAGCGCACTGGCGGTCCATCCTCGATGAAACAGCCAAAAGCAAAGGATTTCATCTGCTGGCCGCATTGGAGGCAGATTCCTTGAGGGTTCAAAAGGAACTCATTGCCGATAACCCGCACCTTTACGCCTTGCTGGGTCCCTTCTCCGTTGATCAGGAGCTGCGCACGGGCAGGCTACAAGCGGCCAAGATCGTGGGTCCTGATCTCAAGCGCTATGTGACGCTCGCGCACCCCAAACAAGGGCAACTGACGCAAGCCAGCCGAATCGTCTCGCAGTTGATCAAAGAAACCGTCGCCGGCTGGGACGGTCAAATGACGGCACCGGCCGATACGCCAACGCCTTGATCTGACGGCGTCATGAATGACCGCATTTGATCTTCTCAACTTCGAGCTGGAGGATGGGTGAATGCGGCCACCTTGATGGATCACACCATCGCGGCCATGGCCTGACGCAGATCGTCCATCAGGTCTTCCGGACTTTCCAAGCCGATGTGCAGGCGAATGATTTCGCCTCGCCCCTCCCACTTGGCCACGCTGCGTGCCGCCTTCACGTTGCACAGCGTGACCAGGCTTTCATAGCCGCCCCATGAGGCTCCAATGCCAAAGAGTTTCAGGGCGTCAATCAGCCGAATCGCGGCCGCCTTGTCATAGCGCGGGTGCAGCTCAAAGCTCAGCAGACCATTGCTGCCCGTGGCGTCGCGCTGCCACAGCGCATGCCCAGGGTGGTGCGGCAAGGCCGGATGGAACACGCTCGCCACCTCGCTGCGCGCCATCAACCAATGGGCCACTTCCAGGCCGTGCTGTTCATGCATCTGCAGGCGCGCGGCCAGGGTGCGCGTGCCGCGCAAAACCAGATAGGCATCGTCAGGGCTGACGGTCATGCCAAAGGCATCGCAGCGTTCATTGAGTGGCGCCCAGGCGGCCTGCGTGGTGGCCACGCAGCCCATCATCACATCCGAATGCCCGCTCAGGTATTTGGTGGCGGCCATGATGGAGACATCGGCGCCCAAGGCCAAGGGGCGGTAGTGCACGCCCGAGCCCCAGGTGTTGTCGCACGCCAGCAGCGCGCCGTGCGCGTGTGCCTGCCGTGCCAGCTCGGGCACATCGCACATCTCATACAGCAGCGAGCCAGGGCACTCGGCATAAACCATGCGCGTGTTGGCTTGAAACTTGTCTGCCACATCGCTGCCATCGGCGGCAAAGAACGTGCAGCCGATGTTGTACGGTGCGAGGAAACTGTGTGCCAAGTGGCGCACGGGTTCATAGACGCCATCGGCCATCAACACATGGTCGCCCGGCTTCAGGTAGGCCAGCAAGGCCATGCCCACAGCGGCCAAGCCTGTCGGAAACAAACGCGTGCGGTAAGCCCCCTCCAATTCGCTGACCACGTCTTCGAGCGCAAAGTTGGTAGGGGTGCCGCGCGCGCCGTAGGTGAAGAGCCGGTCCGTCTCACGTCGCGCTCTGAAGCCTTGTTGCTCAGCAACCGAGTCAAAGCACACCGTGCTGGCGCGCACGATGGGCGGGTTGACGGCTTGGCCGCCCTCGTAGGCAGGCTGCTTGCCGCCGTGCACCAAGCGGGTCTGCAGGGATCGCTCAGTCAATTTTGGCACCTGACAACTTCACCACACGCGACCAGCGCGCAATGTCTTCCTTGACTTGCGCGGCAAATGCAGCGCTGCTGTTGGCGATGGGCACGCTGCCACTGTCGGCAATCAGCTTGGTCACCTCGGGGCTGCGAATCGTGCGAACAATGCTTTCATTGAGGTAGGCCACGCGTTCCGGCGGGGTGCCGGCTGGCGCGAAGAAACCATACCAATCGTCAAACGTCATGTTCTTCATGCCCAGCTCTTCCAGCGTGGGTACCGTGGTGAATATGCCCACGCGGCGCGGACTGGTGACCGCCAGCACACGCATCTTGCCGTTTTGCACAAAGCTGGCCACCGATGAGGTCGATGTGATCAGCAAATCGACCTGCTTGCCCAGCAAATCGGTGATGGCCGGTGCGGCGCCCTTGTAGGGCACATGGGTCATGGCCACGCCACCGTCTTTTTCAAGAACCACCCCCACCAGGTGCGACAAGGTGCCGTTGCCGGGTGTCGCAAACGTCAGCTTGCTGCCCGGTTTTTTGGAGGCCTCCAGCAAGTCCGCGAAGCCTTTGAAGGAAGAGTCTGCCGCCACCACCAGGGCCAGTGGTGCCGCGTTGATTTGCGTGATGGGCACAAAGTCCTTGAGTGGATCGAAACCTGCAGACCCATACAAGCTGGGGTTCACGGCCATGATGGAGACCTGCCCGGTGAACACGGTGTAGCCGTCGGCTTTGGCCTCGGCCACGGCCTTGGCACCGATGTTGCCACCGGCACCCCCTTTGTTTTCCACCACCGCAGCCTGGCCGGTGACATCGGGCAGGCGTGAGGTGACAAAGCGTGTATTGCCATCGTTGCCGCCGCCTGGCGGAAACGGCGAGACAAATTTGATCGCCTGATTCGGATAGCCGTTGACCTGCGGCATCGGCTGAGCCGATGCCGACAGCGACGCGCCAAGCAGGCCCGCGCAGAGGGCCAGGAGGACAGAAAGACGTGGGCTGTTCATGGGTGCATCTCCAGTTGTGTGGGTTGGGGTAATCGAAAAGACGCGATTTCCTGCGCGTCGAGCTGGCTCACCAAATGGGTTTCCCAAGCCAGGTATTGGCGCGCGGCGGCTTTGTTGCCGTCGTGGCGGTCGTGCACGAAGAAAAGAAAATCAATGCACGCCGAATCGGGTGGCGTGTCGGGCGTGGCCTCGACCGGATAGCCCGCAGCCTGCCAGGCTTGCAGACCACCATCGAGCCAATATGACTGAGCCACATGCGCCATTTCAGTTGCAGCGCACGCCGCTATCAGGGAATCGTCGGCGACGAACACCACGGGCCGGTTTTCTTGGGCCAGCGCCTGATCCAGCACCGGACGAATCGACCACTGTGCGCCCGGAATATGGGCGGCTCGGTACTGCATGCTCGAACGCACATCCAGCACACGGATTTTGTTCAAGGCCAGCTGTTGCTTCAAATCAGCGGCACTGATGGGCTCAAGCAACGGCACAGGAAATGCCCCACGCCGCGCCAGCACCACACCGCTTTGAAGGCCCTTCTCGAGCACATGAACATCGTGCCCCATCTGCACCAGCCAGCTGGCCACGGTCAATGCGCGAACACCGTCAGAATCGAACAGCACCAACCTGGCGTTTCGCACCCCCACATACAGGTCCATCGCCTGCATCAGCTGGCCGCCCGGCGTGTGCTGCGCGCCTGGCAGACTGCCTTGCGCAAATTCTTCGGGGGTGCGCACATCGCACAAAAAGAGGCTGCGCGTGGTGTCTTCGGCCCAGACCATGACGGTGTCGTCGCTGACGCTTTGCACACCCACACGCGCCGCAAGACTGGACGCCGCAGCCTGCATGCGCTCTACATCAGCGGGCGGCCCATAGGCTTGCGTCTTGCCGTGTTCCAGCACATGGTCTTCCAGATACCAGCCTTGCGTGCCATTGCGCAAAGCGAAGACCGGATTGGGCAAGCCCAAATTGATCAGCGTCTGCGCACCAATGATGCTGCGCGTGCGCCCTGCGCAGTTGATCACGATGCGTGTTTTTTCGCTGGGCACCAAATGCCGAACCCGGTAGGCCAGCTCGCCGTTCGGGCAGCAAGTGGCACCCGGAATGCTCATTTTTTTGAACTCGGCCAAGGGCCTGCCGTCCAGCACCACCACATCTTCTTTGGCCGCCAACCAGGCCGCCAGTTCGTCGGCCGACACGCTGGGTGTCGCGTAGGCATGCTCGGCCAGCTCGCCAAAGGTTTTGGACGGCAGATTCACCCCCGCAAACAGCGCGTGGCCTGCAGCCTGCCATGCGGCGGTGCCGCCTTGCAGAACACGCACTTGCGAATAACCCATGGCCGTCAGTCGCTGCGCCGCCTTGATTGCAACGCCCGCGCCGTCTGCGTCGTAGACCACCAACCGAGTCGACAAACGCGGCACCATGCGGGCAATGTCCAGCTCCAGCCGGCTGTAGGGCAGCGGCACGCCGAAGAAGAGATGCGCCTCGCCGTACTCGCCTTGTTCACGCACATCCAGAAGGGCGATTTCCTGGCCGTCGTGCAGCCAGGCCTTGAGTTGGCGCGGGTCAATCCATTCGCTCATCAGGCGTCCTCAGCGGCGGGTGGCGACACCGATGGACATGACGTGGCAAGTGCCCGCTTCCATGTCGTAGGCGGTGCGGTGGTTCAGGGTTTCCAGCGCACGGCCGTACATGTGCAAATGCCGAATCACCTGACCGGCTGGGATCTCCACCGAGTGAATGTCTTCGGGCATCAGGGCGACGGCGTTGCCCGGCTCCACCATCACGGTCTGGGTCAAACGCAGGGTGGCCGGGCCGGGGACTGGGCCGTCGCTTTCACGCTCGTAAACACGGTTGATTTCCGTGCCCTCGACTGCGGCCACACAGGCCCAGGTGGTGTGGTTGTGCGGCACGATCTTCTTGCCCGCGCGCATCACGTTCAGGTACAGCGCAAAGCTTTGGTCGGCGTCTTCGCAAATCATGTAGCGCGCTTGCAGTTCGCCGTCTTCTGGCGGGGCGTACTTGGCCTGCGTCCACAGTTCGCGCTTGGCCGCCAGCGCCATCAAGTGCTGACGCACCTGTTCAAGCGCATCACGGTCAACGCCTTGCGCGACAGCATCTTTAATGCTTTGAATGGCTTGAACCACTTCTGTTTGAACGGTTTCCTGGGCTGACATGACGATTGCTCCTTGTGAGACGGTTGAATTCTTCCGAAGAATGTAGTGCCGACACCCCGAACAATCAAACCAGATTGCCAATCGAATACATTAGAGTCTCTTATGTATAACGCCTTGGATCTGACCCTGCTGCGCACACTGACCTGCATCGAAGAGCAGGGGGGCTTTGCGCTGGCAGCGCTCCATCTGGGACTGACGCAGTCTGCCGTCACACAGCAAATGCAGCGACTGGAAGATCAAATCGGGCACCCCCTCTTTGAAAAGCAAGGCCGGCAAAAGCGCCTGAGCCCGCATGGCAAAAAGCTGCTGGACTACGCCCGCCATTTGCTCTCCATCAACGACGAAGCGCTGCGCAGTTTTGCGCAAGGGCAGCTCGCTGGCAGCCTGCGCATCGCGGCACCGCACGATGTCGCCGACACCTTGCTGCCTTTGGTGCTCACGCAAATTGCCCGAGCCTCGCCGCGCCTGCAAGTGGAAATTGAAGTCGGGCGCAGCCCCCTGCTGATGGAGTCACTCCAGCGGGGCGACATCGACATGGTCATTTCCAATCGGCACGACACACAGCACGAGGGGGTCGTGTTGCGCAGAACACCCACCGTCTGGCTGTGTTCTGCCAACTATGTTTTTGACCGCAGCGCCGCCATCCCCTTGATCATGATCGATGGCCCCAGCCTGTTTCACCGCTTGGCACGCGAGGCCTTGGAGGCCGCCCAACTGCCATGGTTGGCCACCTACACCACCCGCAATTTGATGGGCATGAAGGCCGCACTGCGTGCGGGTCTTGGCGTGGCCGCGCGCGGCATCGAATTGGTGGGTACCGAGTTGCGCGTGCTGGGCGAGAGCGAGGGCTTGCCGCGCCTGCCCGATGTCACCTACTACCTGTACATCCGCCACAACGTGATCAACCCAACGACGCGGCAGGTCTTTGACATGCTCAAGGCCAACCTGGGTTTGTCGGAAGGTGACACGCCGGCGTAAGCCGCCACTTCACGGGGTTTGCGGCGCCAGGTCAACGACCCCAAAGCCCGGACTCCATTCTTTTTTCGCCATCTGTGCAAACCCAGCACCCCCAAATGGGTATGGCGCCATGCCTGCCAAAGCGCTAAGGTGGCACTCTGGAGAAAGGAACACCCCATGCAGAGCCATATCCACACCATGACCGATTTGTTTCTGCAGCTCGGCCTGCCGGCCGATGCCGCGTCGATAGAGGCCTTCATTGAGGAGCATGCGGGGGTCTGCCAGATCTGCGCGCTGCCCGATGCGTCGATCTGGACCGACAGCCAGAGGGCTTTTTTGAAAGAGTCCATCAACGAGGACTCCGACTGGGCCATCCCAGCCGAGCAGTTGACCAGCTTATTGAGCGACTGCGGCCCGCCGATGCTTCAAAGCTAACGGCGCGTGCGCCAACGCGTCGCGCAGCGGCAGCGTTTGCTCAAAGCCGATGCAAGCGTCGAACATCGGCTTGTGGAGGGGCTCCGAACAAACGGCTGTATTCCCGGCTGAATTGGGAAGGACTTTCATATCCCACGAGGCCGCTTGCACTGCCCGCGTCGAGGTGCTGGCTCAACATCAACTGCCTGGCCTCTTGCAGGCGCAATCTCTTTTGGTATTGCAGCGGGCTGGTACCGGTCATCTTTCTGAAATGCTGACGAAACGAGGTGGGACTCATGTGAACCTGCGTTGCCAATGTGTCAATGTGAAGCGACTGTGCGAAGTTCTGCTTCAACCAACTGACGGCCTTCGAAATTTGCTGACTGGGGGTTCCGTCAGAGACCAGATGTTGAAGTTGCGGCCCGTGCGGCCCCAAGAGCAACCGAACAACGATTTGCTCCTGCAGCAACGGTGCAAGGCGAGATACCAGGGTGGATGACTCACCCAGCAGGGAAACGAGCCTGACCAGGTCCGAAGCCAGAGGCGCATCCAGTGCCTCAATGGACAGTGTGCGGCATTCTTGCCGCCGGCTTGGCGAGGGCAATTTCATGTCAGCAGCCACCTCCTGAACCAAGCGTGGGTCCAGGGTGAGCATCATCCCAAGCAGCGGCTTCACGAAAGACGCCTGGGTCACATGTGAAATCACGGGCAAGTCGATGGTCGTCACCATGGATTGGCCAGGACCGTAGGTGTTCACATGCCCATCGACCAGCGCTTGCTTGTGTCCCTGTGCAACGACACCCAGGCCCAGGTTGAAGATGCAGTGCAATGGCTCGGTGGGAAGGCTCCGCCTGTGCAGGGAGAGTGCAGGAATGTCCGTCCAGTAATCCCCATCGGATTGGGCAATCGTTTCTATGGCTCGAGCCAGCCTGAATACTTCAATTTTTGCTGGCTCAGTGATTGATTTGGCTTGTTCCACGCAGTGTCACCTTGGATTGAATATTTCCCCCCACTTTATCGAGAAAGTAGGTCGCAGTCAGTTGGCGGCCTTCAAACTTGCCGAATCAGGCAATAACTGTGATGTTTCAGGCAAGCATTTTCAGAGCCCCTGCGCAACAATTTGGCATCAGTTTGCTACTGGCATTGCCACACCAAACATCACTTCTACCCCACTGAAAAGGAACATCCCATGAACAACAAGAAAATCTGGTTCATCACCGGCGCAGGTCGTGGACTCGGCGTCGACCTGGTCAAGGCCGCTCTGGCCGCAGGTCACGCCGTTGTGGCGACCGGCCGCGACCCGGCAAAGGTCGCGGCTGCAATCGGTGAGCACGCAGACCTGTTGTGTCTGAAGCTTGACGTCACGGTCATGGACGAAGCCAACGCTGCCGTCGACGCCGCACTGGCCAAGTTCGGACGCATTGATGTACTGGTCAACAACGCTGGCAACTTCAACGCTGGATTCTTCGAAGAGCTGAGCCCAGAGCAGGTGCGCCATCAGATTGAAACCCTGTTGTTCGGTCCGATGAACGTGACCCGTGCAGTGCTGCCAAGCATGCGCAAGCAGCGCGGCGGCTTGCTGCTCAACATCTCGTCCACTGCGGGCATCTCGGGCGGCATGTTCTGCACAGCTTACGCAGCCGCAAAATTCGGCCTTGAAGGCTGGACAGAGTCCCTCGCCACCGAAATCGCACCCTTTGGCATCCAGACGATGCTGGTCGAACCCGGCTTCTTCCGCACGGAGCTGCTGACAGCAGAGTCCACAACCTTTGCCAAGCCCAGCATCGCGGACTATGCGGACCGCAGCCAGGCGACCATTGACGCCTGGAGTGGCATGAGCGGCAAGCAAGGTGGCGACCCTGCCAAGCTGGCTCAAGCCATCGTTCAATTGGCCGGCTTGGATGTACCCCCCACGCGCTTTGCCGGTGGCGCGGATGCGGTGGGTGTGTTGGAGGCGAAGGCCCAAGCGCTGCAGGCTCAAGCGGCCGCGCACCGTGAACTGTCGACGTCTCTGGCGCACGAAGAGGCGTGAGTGAAACCGCTGTTGCACGGCCTATCAGCCCCTCCATGCCAACCATGAACAGACGCCAAAGCATGACTCTTTTTGCATTGCTGCCTGTTGCGCTGGGCGTCAGCGCTTTTGTTGCCATGGCGGCAAAGGACCAACGCTATGTGCCAAGCCCGGAATACGCCCCGACGGGTGCGCCGAGCCGCCAAGCGGCCGTTGTGTATTACTCGCGTTCCGGTCATTCTGAGGCGGTGGCCCGCGAGATTGCCCGGTTGTTCAATGCGCCGATTGCGCAGATTACTGCGGACTATCCATTGAGTTTTTCAGGGCAAGGCAAAGCGCTGGCAGATGCGAGAGCTAACGCTCTACCAACCATTGAAGCGGAGCCAATCGACCTGCAGCCCGTTGAACGCGTCTATCTGGTGTCACCGACCTGGCTGTTCCGGCCTGCAACACCTCTTTGGGCCTACGTCGAGCAGACCGACCTGACAGGCAAAGAAATCGTGCTGTTCACGACTGGCAACAGTCGCTTTGAGCAAACCGAGATGGATGCGTTCGCCAAGCGAGTGGCGGCTCGCGGGGGCCGACTGATTCGCCACGTTTTCCTGCGCCGTGGCCGGATTTATTGGCAGATGAGTCGTGATGAACTTCTGGAAGCAGCCCGTGTCGCCACCCTGGAGTGGTCTTAAAGACTGTCCGCTTTAGGCATATCACCTGCCATGCATGGCAGCGATATCGAGCCCTCGCCTCGGGTGTATTGAAACCGCTTGAAGAGTCAGCTGACTTCGATTTCCATTGAGGATGCGTATTGACCTGGCGTACACCCGAAAGTGTTGCGAAACAGTCGGTTGAAATACGACAAATCGTTAAAGCCACAGTTGTAGGCAATTGTGGAGATGAGTGGTCTGCTCATCGCTGATTGTCGGCACTTCAGGGACTGACAGGCCATTGCCAGTCTCTTTTGCACCAAGTAGTCGGTGGGGGTTGTATTCATGGCGAGAAAAGCCCGCTGCAATTGTCGACTGGACACATTGAGGTCAGCGGCCATCTGGCTGATGGACAGGTTGCTGTCCAGAAATTTGGTCTCGAAATAATTCAAGGCACGCTCCAGCAACTGCGCGCTACCTACTTCGGCATCGATGTGCCTGGAATTCGTTCCCTCCCCGCTGGCGTACAGCATCGCGCCAAGCAGTCCGTACATGGCTTCCCCAAGGTAGTTGGACTGACTCTGATTGCTGCCGGGTTCGAATGCTTTGGCCAGCACCGCGCAAATGGCTTGCGCGGTGTGATCGGTTCTGGGCAGAAACAGCCCCCCGCGCAACACGTCGCCAAACCGCTGATGCAGTTCGGTACGTGGCAGGTGTACCGACAACTGTCGGCTGTAGTCGCCGAAAAAAGTGAACTCGGAGGGTTCCGTGCTGTCAATCAATATGAAATCGCCAGGCCGCAACAGGCTGGCCGTGTCGCGCTGACTCATCAGAGCGCGGCCTTCTTCCTGAAGAATCAGGAAAAAATGTTCTGCGTCATCCTGGACGACATTGCGTTTGGTGCGGCGAATGCTCTGGAGATTTTTTGCAACATGGGCAAACTGAAATCCACAACGATCTTCGGTGCCGATTCCGCCACGCAATGTGGACTGCCCCGCGACAGGGTGTACCTGGAATGATCCGCAGATGGATCGCAGATCACTTTGGAATTGGTCAACGGGAAGTCGGGATTCGGGGATTTTTGTGAGCATGCTTGATTCTCCGATTGAGCGCGGAAGGATTGACATTGGTGGAAACCCGCGTCCGTTTTGCACTGTGCCAAGCCAGGTGCAGCGGTGTCGCAACTGTCCAATTCGCATGTCGCACCAGTCCAAGACCCAAGTGATTCCCCAGCCCTACCATCGCTCACCAAAACAAGGTACCACTGGAGGAGACATGACTGAATTTGCGATGATCATTGGTGGCGAGCATGTGCGCGCTGCGTCTGAATTTGAGGTGACCAACCCCTCAACGGGAGAGTTGGTTGGCAAGGCCCCCAACGCGAGTGCAGCCGATCTGGATCGCGCTGTTGCAGCGGCAGCCAAGGCGTATGAAGGCTGGTCCAGGCAATCGGATGCGGATCGTGCCAAGGCATGCTCGGACATTGCCCAGAAGATTGGCGAGCATGCGGAAGAACTCGCGCAGCTGTTGACCCAGGAGCAGGGAAAGCCGCTGAACGGACTGGGTTCCCGGTTTGAGCTGGGCGGCGCACAGGCCTGGGCCGCACATACGGCGAGTTTGTCGCTGCCTGTCAAAACGCTGCAGGATAACGAGCAAGGGCGCGTTGAATTGCATCGCAAATCCATGGGGGTTGTGGGATCCATCACGCCATGGAACTGGCCTGTCATGATTGCCGTCTGGCACATCCTGCCTGCGGTGCGCACGGGCAATACGGTGGTCATCAAACCATCCCCCTTCACCCCTTTGTCGACGATTCGTTTGGTGGAACTCATGAACGAGGTCTTGCCTGCGGGTGTGGTCAACGTGGTGACTTCTGACGACCGACTGTCCAGCATCGGCAGCGTCATGTCGGCGCACCCTGACATCCGGAAAATCGTTTTCACCGGATCGATCAACACGGGCAAGAAAGTGATGGCCTCGGCTGCAGACACCGTCAAGCGACTGACATTGGAGCTCGGAGGGAATGACGCTGGCATCGTTCTGCCCGACGTTGACCCTGCAGCGATTGCCGAGGGGCTGTTCTGGGGCGCCTTTATCAACAACGGGCAAACCTGCGCTGCGATGAAGCGTCTGTATGTGCATGAAAGCGTCTACGACGATGTGTGCAGTGCGCTCACCGACTATGCACGCAATATTCCTGTGGGCGATGGTCAGGATGAAACCTCCATCCTGGGGCCGATTGCCAACCAGATGCAATTCGACAAAGTCAAGCGCCTGGTCGATGCCGGCAAGCAGCGGGGACGCGTGTTGTTGGGAGGGGAGCCGGGCAAGGGCTTGTTCTTCCCACCGACGCTGATCGCGGACTTGGGCGCGGACGATCCGCTGGTCTTCGAAGAACAGTTTGGACCCGCACTGCCCATCATCAAATACAGCGATCTGGAAGATGCCATTGCACAGGCCAATGACAGCCCGAACGGACTGGGTGGGTCGGTCTGGTCCAAAGACATTGCCAAAGCCAAAGCCATTGCGAGCCGATTGGAGTGTGGTTCTGTGTGGATCAACAAGCACGGGGCCATTCAGCCCAATGCGCCATTCGGCGGTGTGAAGTCCTCCGGCTGCGGTGTCGAATTTGGCGAGGAAGGCCTTGCCGAATACACCGACATTCAAGTCGTTTTCAACTGAGAGAAGACCCCATGAAACAGTTTGATTACATCGTTGTGGGTGGTGGCTCCTCCGGGTGCGTGTTGGCATCCCGCTTGAGCGAGAACCCGAAGAACAAGGTGCTCCTTATTGAGGGCGGACGTCGGGACGACGCGCGCTACATCAAGATTCCCGCCACCTTTTTCAAGGTGATTGAAAAGGGGCAGGACATCGTTGCCTACGTTGGCGAGCCTTCAGCCCAGCTCAACGGGCGACCCAATGTGGTGCTTCAGGGCAAGGTGATCGGCGGCGGTTCGTCGGTGAACGCCATGCTCTACATCCGGGGCCACGCAGAAGACTACAACAGTTGGGAGCGTGCCGGCAATCCGGGCTGGAGCTACCAGGACGTCTTGCCGGTGTTCAAGGACCTTGAGAGCAACATGGAGTTGTCTGATGGTTTTCACGGGACCGAAGGTGAATTGCACGTCTCTGAGACGGGCTATCACCACCCGCTGAGTCGTGCCTTCATTCGTGCAGCTCAGGAAACGGGCATCCCCTACAACCCAGACTTCAATGGCGCACAACAAGAAGGTACGGGCTTTTACCAAACCACAACGCACAACGGTGGTCGCTGGTCTTCGGCGGAGGCGTTTTTGCGCAAGGCCGAAGGGCGTTCCAACTTGGAGATCATGACCGACACGCGGGTTGCGCGGGTGTTGTTCGAAGGCCAGCGCGCGGTCGGCGTGGCATTGGAAAACGGCACGCAGATCAAGGCGCAGGCTGAAGTGATCTTGTGTGCTGGTGCGATTGAAACGCCACGGTTGCTGCAGCTTTCGGGTGTGGGCGACGCGCAACATCTCCAGTCGTTTGGCATTGGGGTGGTCTCGGACTTGCCCGGCGTTGGCCAGAATTATCAGGATCACCTGGAAACAACGGTTCAAGCGGTCACACGGGATCCCATCTCCATGTTCCGGGAAGACATCGGGCTCAAGGCGGCCATGCACATGGTGCAGTACCTGATGTACCGCACGGGCCTGCTGGCCTCCAACGTGGTCGAGAGTGGCGGGTTCATCGATGTGTCCAATGCTGGACGGCCTGATCTTCAGTTCCATGTGTTGCCTTCTCTGGTGGGGTGGGTCGACAGGGAGCCGATTCAAGAGCATGGCATTGCCATCGGGCCTTGCTTTCTGAGACCCAAATCACGCGGATCGGTGTGCTTGCGATCTGCTGATTCGAAAGATGCGGCCTTGTTCGATGCAGGCAGCCTGACCCACGAAGACGACTTGACGGTGCTTGTCAAGGGTGTTCGCAAAGCCATTGAAATTCTTGAAGCGCCTTCGCTGGCTCGCATCATTCAGCGTCGTGTGCTGCCTCAAGCGGGTCTTGAGAATGACGAGGCCGGACTGCGCGACTATGTGCGCCAGACCGCCAAGACGGTTTTTCATCCAGTGGGCACCGCCAAGATGGGTCAGCCATCTGACCGCATGGCGGTGGTCGATCAGCAGTTGCGGGTTTATGGCACGCAAGGGCTGCGGGTCGCGGACGCATCGATCATGCCCACCTTGGTTTCCGGGAACACCAATGCCCCGGTCATGATGATTGCGGAGCGCGCCGCAAGGTTTATTGCCGGACGCGGGTGAGCCGGATTTTTTCAAACACCCCAACAACTAGGAGCACAAAATGCGGAGACAAATTCAATCAGGTATCGCGGCGCTGGCCTTTCTGGCACTGCCGGGTATGGCCATGGCGGCCGGTGAAGCCAAAGTCAGTTGCGGCACTGCCAACGGCAAGGCTGCGACCGGAAAGCCTATCAAGGTGGGGGGCATACATGGCAATGCGGCCCCTGGCGATTTTTCTTCTTCCACCGATGCGGCTGCGGCCTATTTCGCCTGCGTCAACGCATCCGGCGGCATACATGGGCGTCCGGTGCAATACATGGTTGAAAACGACCAGTGGAATCCGGAGTTAGCGGGGCAGGCAGCGTCCAAACTGGTGCAAGACGAGAAGGTCATCGCCCTTGTGGGCAATGGTTCTTTCGTTGAGATGAGTGTCAATGCGCCGTTCTATGCAAAACAAAATGTGATGGCCATGGCTTCGGCCTGCGCGGTGTCCGAATGCTTTGAGAGCTCGAACATCGTCTCGACCAATCAGGGGCCGCTGGCCTCGTCCATTGGGGCTGCCATGTACGCAGTTGAGACACAGAAGGCCAAACACGTCTCCTGCATTGGACTGGCCATTCCCTCCGTGGGCAATTGGTCATGTGGCGCGGTGGAGAAATACATGGCATCCAAAGGGCTGAAGGGATCTTCCGTTCTGCTCAACCCTGGCGCACCGGACGTGAATGCCGGCTTGTTGGAAGCTGTGGCCTCCGGCGCAGATGCCATCTTGGTGAATCTGCCAGCGGGACTGGCCATCGCCTTCCTGCGCGCCGCACAGGAACAAGATCTGCGAGACAAATACCAATGGACATCGTCCACACCGCTCTATGACGAGTCGGTTCCAAAAGCATTGGGCAAGTACTGGGACGGCAAGATGTTTATCAATGCCGAGTTGACGCCCCTGGACGGCAAAGGGGCTGACAACCAGCACTGGCGGAGCGTGATGAATGCCTACGCCAAGGCAAAAAGTCCACGCGACACTTTTAGCCAGTCAGGCTATTTGTCAGCAAAATACTTCACACAGACTTTGCGGGCCATGGACCCTGCCAAACTGGATGATCGTGCTGCTGTGACCGCGGCCATCAAAAAGATTGCGGGCTATCGCTCTGACCTGACCTGCGGCCCTTACTACGTTGGCGACAGCAAACAGCACATGCCCAACCACGCCGGGACCATGGTGGTTGTGAAAGACGGTGCATTCAAGGTGGTGCGTAGCTGCTATGAATACGAAGGCCCGTATTTCCAACCGTTGATGGTCACTGAAAAATCTCTCAAACTTCGCTGACCCAATGCCTCGGCATGCGGCTTGGTGGGCTTGCTCACGAGGTCTGCATGCCGCGGTTGTGAGGAACTATGAAATCTAAACAGGCCACATTTATCTTGGCAATGGGATTGGCGTGCACCCTTGTGGCATGGGGCAAACCGCTTGCCGTCATTGGCCTGTTTGTTGTGTCCGGGATGGCGGTTGGTTCGTTGTACGCATTGGGCGGCGTTGGTCTGGTGGTGTTGTACCGCACGACCGGCGTGCTCAACTTTGCCAGTGGGGCCATGGGGGCTGCAGGCGTTATGTTGGCGTGGCAGCTGGGGCAGTGGGGTTGGTATGAACCGATGACATGGGTTGCCGGTCTGGCGCTTGCCACTGGCCTTTCGTTGTTCTATGGGCGTTTGATCGCACCCCACCTGGCAGCAAGGGACACGGTGGTCAAGGCGGTTGCCACACTGGGATTTGCGCTGATTGTTCTTGGTGCAACATCGTTTGTCTGGGATGACGATGTTCGATCCTTCACCTTGCCAAGTGACCAGATGGCGATTCGTCTGCTGGGACTTCGCGTGACGGTCACGCGACTGATCGTTTTCCTCACCACAGTGGCACTGGTCATCGGCATATGGGTCTATCTGGAACACACGCGCATGGGCTTGCAAATGCGCGCTTTGGCCAACGATCGCCATATTTCATCGCTGATCGGTGTGCGGATTTTGAAGGTAGAGACCATCGCTTGGGGCATGGCCGGATTCATCGCTGGCTTCACCGGCTTGATGTTCGGCGACCTGGTTCGCCTCGAGCCCAACATCATCACCTTTGTCGTTATTCCCTCTATTGCCGCTGCGATCTGCGGACGGCTGGACAGTCTCGGCATGGTGTTGATCGGCGGTCTTTTCATCGGGGTTCTGGAATCGTTGCTCACCTTGTCGCCGTGGCTGAAATCGGTGCGTACGGTGGCACCGTTTGTCGTTGCCATCGCCATGCTTGTTCTTCTACAAAGCGGGAATCGACTTCTTTTTGGGAGAGATGAATGAAACCGCGTGTGACGTTTGGCACCGCCATGCTGTTGATGGCCGCGGCGGCGATCATGGCGTTTCTTCCCATGATTCTCGGTGGGCAGTGGATCAAAATATTGACGTCAGCTGTGTGCTTTTCAATCGCTGCGGCTGGGGCCGGGTTCATGTATGCCCGGCTAGGCATGGTCTCGCTGGCCCAAGTGGGTTTGATGGGCGTGGGCGGTTGGGTGGTGCTGCGTCTCAACCACGGATTTGACTGGCCATTTGAAATCAATCTGGCCATTGCTGCTGCGGTCACAACCGTGTTTGGTTGGGTACTCGCGCTGCCCGCTTTGCGTATGCGTGGGCTGTACCTGGCACTCATCACCCTGATGGCCGCCAGTGGACTGGAAATCGTCTTTTCTACCTTTCGATTTCCCAACGGAGGTGAGGGTTTCTGGGGTGTGCTGCCGTCAGTGGCTGCACCATTTAGGCGTCCTCTGCTGGCCCAGAGCGATGCCGATTACTTGCGCTATGTCATCGGTATGTTGGTACTGGGTTTCGCGGTGATCGAGTGGCACCGTCAATCGGCACCCGGGCGTGCCTGGGCCATGATTCGCCGCTCTGAAGCCGCTGCAATGTCCTCAGGCGTCAGCGTGGTGTATTACAAAGCTTGGGCCTTTGGCCTGTCAGGACTGCTCGCCGGAACGGCAGGCGGTTTGCTGGCGGGTGCATTGGGCCTGCTCGATCCAGCCACCTTTCGAGCATCGGAGTCCATCATGCTCTTTGCGCTGGCGGTGGTGGGGGGCGCACGTTTCTGGCTCGGTGCCGTGCTTGCTGGGGTGCTCTACCGTGTGCTGCCAGGTTTGTTCAATAACTGGGGCTGGGATGCGGACCTGACGTTGGTCTTCTTTGGTGCCGCACTATTGCATGCCTTGATGACGGCCCCCGATGGCATTGCCGGGCAAATACACGGATTGCTGCGCGGGCGCGGAGGGCAAAAGTCGTGATTGAACTCAAAGACCTGACGGTGCGTTTCGGAGGTGTGACGGCGTTGGACGCGGTCTCCGCCGTGTTCACCGCCCCCGTCTCCGGCATCATTGGACCGAATGGTGCCGGCAAGACCACCACCATGAATGTGGTCTCCGGTTTTTTGCCGGCCGCAGGAAGCATTCTCTACAACGGCGAAGTTATTTCGCGTCTATCGCCACACCAGCGTGCCCGCTGGGGTTTGAGGCGATCATTTCAGCGTGAACAAATCGCGGATGACCTGAGCGTGATCGACAACCTGCGCGTGATGCTCGACACGCTGCCAGGAAGCTCTAGCCAAAAAAGGGCCGATGCCGAGAATGCTCTGCGTGTCTGTGGACTGGAAGGTCGCGCCCATACTTTGGCTGCTACTTTGAACACCTATGAGCGTCGACTCACCGATGTGGCGCGATGCCTCGTTGGCAGCCCGAAGATCGTCATGCTGGATGAACCTGCTGGTGGTCTCACCCAGGAAGAAACCCAGCATCTCGGCGACCTGATTTTGAAAATACACCCGCTCACGGGGGCCTCAACCTTGTTGATTGACCACGACGTGGACTTGATCTCCCGCATTTGCGAACAAACGCTGGTGCTCGACTTTGGCCGGCGTATTGCGTTAGGCCCGACGCAGACGGTGTTGGAAGACCCCAATGTCCAAGCGGCGTATCTGGGAATGGAAGAGGTGAACTGATGGCACTTGTGGTGGAAGACATTTCCGTTTTCAGCAGCGGCAGGGAACTGGTCAGGGGCGCATCGGTCACGGTCGATCCAGGAAAAGTGACGGCCGTGCTCGGTGCAAATGGTGCCGGCAAATCCGAGCTTGTCTTGGCCATCGCCGGTATGTTGCCCATCGCTCGAGGAACGGTCACGGTGGACGGACGCTCCATTCACGGTTGCACGCCCGATGCCGTTCGACTCGCCGGTGTGGCCGCCGTGCCAGAAGGTCACAGGGTCTTGTCACGACTCTCGGTCCATGACAACCTTCGCGTGGCGGGTTCGATGCTCAGTGGAGCTGAACTTGACCGCACAATGCGCGAAACTTATGCGTTATTTCCCGAACTGGCGGAACGCAAACGGCAGTTGGCCGGCACCATGTCAGGTGGACAGCAGCAGATGCTTGCCATCGGTCACGCGCTGATGGCGCAACCGCGCTACCTGTTGATCGATGAAATGTCACTCGGCCTGGCACCACTGATCGTCAAACGCTTGGTCAAAACCCTTGCACTTCTTTTGGAAAAAGGGACCGGTGTCTTGCTGGTCGAACAATTCACCGAGGTCGCGTTATCGGTTGCCACTTCGGTCACGGTGATGAGAACAGGAAAGGTTCAGTATTCGGGCCTGGCCAGCGAGTTGAAAGCCCGGCCTGAAATTCTCGAGAAGGCTTACTTCTGAGACCATCTGCACGACCACCAAAAGACGGCCCCAATATTCGGTGGAGACAACGGCATGGCGCGGACGCTTACAACATTCTTGACCCGTCGCTCGCCCAGGGTGTCAGCGCCGATGACCGCAATCTATTGAGATTTCGTGCCTTGTTTGCCATGTGTGGATGTACGCGAGCGAATCAAGCTGGGTAGCTGGCTCTTTGCGCGGGAAAGCTCTTTGCTGCTCAGCGTGTACTGCGGGCAATTCGTCAAGCGTTCGACCGCCAGGTCGACAAAGGCGCGGGCCCGTGCCGGCTGCGCTTTGCGGCTGCCAAAGTAGACAAAGTAACTGGCGATATCGGGCATGTGGTCCAGCAGAATGGGCAGCAACTGGCCAGTGCGGATGTAGGGTGCGGCCGTGGCGCCGGCCAGCTGCCCCAGCACCTTGCCTGCCACCACCGCATGCAACTCCAGCACCTCGTCGTTGCTGATGATGGCCGGCACCACCGGCTGTTCCACCAGCTGCCCGTCCAACATCACATGCCAGGGCGCAATCCGACCGGTGGCCGGATGGCGAAACACGCTGCAGCGGTGACCAGAAAGCGCCGATAGCGATTCCGGCACGCCATGGCGTTCGAAATAAGCCGGTGCGCCACAGATCACCAGTTGCAGCGGAAACAACCGACGCGCAATCACGCCCTCATCCGCTGAAGGCCCCAGGCGAAAGCCCACATCGACCCGGTCCTCCACCCAGTTGCCCACCCGGTCTTCCAGCAGCACATCGGGCTGGATGCCGGGATAGCGATCGCAAAACTCCTCAATCAGCGACCAGAGAATGGGTTGAAACGTGGTGCGCGGCCCGGCGATGCGCAGCGGACCGGCAATTTCGTCACTGGTGGTCCTGGCCTTTGCCAGCGCGCGCTGCACCCCCAGCAGGGCCGGTTGCACCTCTTCGAGCAGACGTTGGCCGGCGTCCGTCAGGGACATGACGCGGGTGGTGCGGTGGAACAGCCGCACCGCCAGGTGTTTTTCCAGCTGCGCCAGCGCCTTGCTGGCGGCCTGAGGGCTGATGCCCAGGTCCTCTGCGGCCTTGCGCAGGCTGCCCAGCTCGGCCGCCTTGATGAAGGTGGACACGGAACGCAATTCATTGATGGCCATAGCGGGGAATCTCCTCCTGCCGATTATCCCTTTTCAGATGCCAATCCAACAATGGTTTTGCAGCTATTCAGATGGCAGTTGACTGCTTACAGTCTGGGCTATACCAACCCATAAGGCCCCCCATGGAACATGTCACCTTGAACACCGGCGCCCAGATGCCGCTCCTCGGCTTTGGTGTCTTTCAGATCCCGGACGCACAGGAGTGCGAGCGCAGCGTCATCGACGCCATCCAGAGCGGCTACCGCCTGATCGACACTGCCGCCGCTTATATGAATGAGGAGGCCGTGGGCAAGGGCTTGCGCCAGGCCGGTGTGCCCCGCGAGGAACTGTTTGTCACCACCAAGCTGTGGGTGCAAGACGCCGGCTTTGAGCGCACGCAACAGGCCATTGATAAATCGCTGCAGCGCTTGCAACTTGACTACCTGGACCTGTACCTGATCCACCAGCCCTTTGGCGATGTGCACGGCGCCTGGCGCGCCATGGAACAAGCGCACAAAGAGGGCAAGCTGCGCGCCATTGGCGTGAGCAATTTTCATCCGGACCGGCTGATGGACATCAAGGTTTTCAATGAGATCACCCCGGCCGTCAACCAGGTGGAGGTGAACCCCTTTCAGCAGCAACTGGAGAGCGTGCCTTTCATGCAAGGCATCAAGGTGCAGGCGCAGGCCTGGGCGCCGTTTGCCGAAGGCCGCAACAACCTGTTCCAGAACGAGGTGCTGGTGTCGATCGGCGCGCGCTACGGCAAGTCGGTCGGCCAGGTGGTGCTGCGCTGGCTCATCCAGCGCGGCGTGGCCACGCTGGCCAAGACGGTGCGCAAGGAACGCATGGTGGAGAACCTGGCCGTGTTTGACTTCGCACTCGATGCCGACGACATGGCGCGCATCGCCACCCTGGACACGAATACCAGCAGCTTCTTCTCGCACCGCGACCCGGCCATGGTGCAGTGGATGAGCGAGCGCCGCCTCCCGGCCTGAGCACCGCTACCCGCAGCACCAGCTACTTCGTTTCTATTTCCACCCCCGGAGAAAACACCATGACCCAGCAAGACACCCGCACCTCCCCTGCAAGCTCAGGTCTGCAGCGCCGCCAGCTGCTGGCCACCGCTGCCAGTCTGGGTATCGCGCCCTGGCTGCTGTCGGCCTGCGCCAGCCCGACGCCAAGCGCTGCCCAGGGCGAGGCGGCGATCCGCCAGCTCACCGCAGGACAGCGCCGCAAGCTGGGGACATTGGAGGTCTTCCCGGTCGGCCTGGGTTGCCAGTGGCGCCCGGGTGCCACGCCCGGCGTGGTGGCCGATTCCTACAGCAGCAGCTTCGATCGCCCGGCCGCGGTGCGGCTGATTCAGCGCGCCGTGGACCTGGGGGTCAACTTCATCGACACCGCCGAGGTGTATGGCCCGTTTCTCTCCGAAGACATCGTGGGCGAGGCGCTGCAAGGCATTCGCAACAAGGTCGTGCTGGAAACCAAATTCGGCATGGACCTGGACCAGCAAACCGGCAAACGCCTGGGCGGGCTCAACAGCCGCCCTGCACACATCAACCAAGTGGTAGAGGCGCAGTTGCGCCGCCTGCGCACCGACCGCATCGACGTGTTGATTCAGCACCGGGTCGATCCTGCCGTGCCCATTGAGGATGTGGCCGGCGCCGTCAAAGACCTGATGGCCCAGGGCAAGGTGCTGCACTGGGGTTTGTCCGAACCCGGCGTGCAGACGATACGCCGCGCCCATGCGGTCCAGCCCTTGACCGTGATTCAGAACGAATATTCCATGCTGTGGCGCGGACCCGAGGCGCAAGTGCTGCCCCTCTGCGAGGAGCTGGGCATTGGCTTTGTCTGCTGGAGCCCGCTGGGCATGGGTTTTCTCACCGGCGCGGTCAAGGCCGAAGCACGCTTTGCCTCGGCCCCGGTGCTGGACTTCCGCGCCGTCGTGCCGCGCTTTGCACCCGAGGCCCTCCCGGCCAACATGGCCCTGGTCAACGTGGTCAAAAACTGGGCCGAACGCAAGAACGCCACGCCGGCGCAACTGGCCCTGGCCTGGCTGATGGCGCAAAAGCCCTGGATCGTGCCCATCCCCGGCACCACCCAGATCGCCCACATGGAAGAAAACCTGGGCGCGGCATCCATCACCTTCACCGCAGACGAACTGAAGCAACTCAATGCCGATGTGGTGGCCATCAACATCCAGGGAGCGCGACTGCCGCCAGCCGTGATGGCGATGTCCGGGGTGGAGGCACCGCTCAAGCGCTGAGCGGCACATTCCACAGTTGCGGAACGTCATTGAAGTTGCAATTTTTCTAAGGACCCAGATTGGGTCTTTCTGCACACCCTCTCCTGAACTTCCTGTGCCGAATCGTTGCTGCCCTTCGACGCGAACGGAGGCAGCCGTTCCATGGACTCACAGTGGTGCGCGGTTCACAAAGCTATCCTCTTGAGGGCTGAAGAATAGGGGAAGACGTGGCTCGCGAGATTTCAACATGACTTGATGGCACACCAGAAGGTGGGGAGCCGCCTCCACCAGTGGCAGGTGGGGAGCCGCCTCCACCAGTGGCAACACCATTCCAACAGCATCACTGATGCTCGTCAGTCGAAAAGTGACGATCCCCACTCAAAACCTAGCGGATGCCAATGGCGCTTTTCAGCCGAATGACAGGTCCAGTTTGGGAATGACCGTTCGTCGACCATGTCGTGCAATCAGCGCCCGCAACATTGATCATTCGCGGGGCTCAACCACCAAATTGGAGTTGCAGCGGCTCCAAAGTGCGCTTCACTGGAACTCGAACCGATCCTCAACCAAAGGGGCGAACAATCTGACCAAGGCGATCTATCAAGCCACGCAGTTCAACGATATCGATCTGTGCTTCTACGTCACGGGCAGACAAAGGCACTTCGAGCACGGGTTCGACATCTGCATCGCTGAGCTTTCCAGCCTGAATCAGCCGCTCCTCATCAAGAACTTGTCGTGCCCTTTCCGTCAGGGCCGTGAGACTGGTCATCAACCGCTGACGATCCTCTTTGCTGAGCGGTCGCAGCAGCCGTTCATTGCGCGCCTCAGCATCCACAATCACTTGTTGATACAGTGCTTGACCTTTCGCCGTCAACGTCAACATGACGCCCCGCGCGTCCGCATCGTTGCGCTCGCTGGCGATGAATCCCCGCTCAATGAGACCTGACACTGTGCGGCTCGCATAGCTCTTGTCCATGCCCGCTCGATGGGCCAGATCCTTCAGCGACAACGGTGCAAAAGCTGCCAATTGCCCCAGTGAACGCCATTCAAGCAGTGTCAAAGAAAATTTGCGCTCCACCCGGAGAGACGTGCTCGCTGCAGAGAGCGCCGCCAAGGTATGCAGTCGTGAAGAAAGAAGATCCGTGATGATCATCGGCTTCTGCGCGCGTTTGCCCGGTTTTTCTCGAGAGGATAAGTTTATTTTGTCCACAATAACATTGTGCCATTGAGTTTGTTGAAACTTGCTGTGGTCATGGGAGCAAGGCAGCCATGTCGCCGAAGGCATTCAGCCCTGATGGCCAGCAGAGGAGAACGCCCGGCGCAGCTTCATGGTCGCGCTGGCCAATGCGACAGCCTCGCCCGCCTCGTTGCGGACTTCTCCACGACAAAACGCGAGGGACTTCGATGCGTGTTCAACGTGCCCGATGGCCGTCAGCAATCCCGACGCTGGCTGCAGAAACTGAACTTGAATGTCAACCGTTCCTGCGATTTCACCGACGCCTGACATCGACCTGGCCGCGCGGGCCATGGCGCTGTCCAGCAAGGTGGCCACAGCACCTCCATGCACGACGCCATGGCGGTTGCACAGCTCCTTTCGTTGCCTGACCTGCAGACAGAACTGCCGTCCATCTCCCTTCACCTCGTGAACTTCCATCCAGTCCGTGAATGGCGCTGTCTCCAAGGGGCGGCGTTGTGGGGGCGGTGCTTCTGTCATACCGTCCCTGCTTCGGCGAACAATGGATTCAGCCCACTTCGCGTAACGCGTCCCTGCAGTTCGCGTCCCAACGCGTCTTCACATGCCAGGGCTGTTTCAAGCAGTGCCGCCCTGTCGATTCCGGTGTGCACCCCCATCGACTCGAACAAATCGACCAGGTCTTCCGTGCAAACGTTGCCCGTGTAGCCTCCACCGTACTTCACCTTGACCGGGTGGCCGCCGACGCCACCAAACGCACAGTCGAAGTAACGGACTCCTGCTTCCAGCGCAGCTACACTGTTTGCCAGGGCTGTGCCTCGGGTGTCGTGAAGATGTGCAATGGCCGTGACACCAGAGCGGTTTGACAGCATGTCTCTAAAAAGTCTCTTGATGCTGACGGGTGTCGCGACTCCGGTGGTATCTCCCAGCGTGACGAGATCTACCCCCAGCTCCAGAAACCGATCAACGTCCCGCAAGACCGAAGCCTCAGACACCCGTCCTTCGAACGGACAACCGAAGGCCATGGAAATGGTGCCCACCAGTCGAAAGTGGCCCGTGCCTGCAACCACCATGTCGGCGATGTTGCGCCACTGCTCCTCCCTGGAACGGGCCAGGTTCTTGAGCGAATGTGTATCCGTTGCTGAAACCAGCAAACTGATCTCGTTGGCGCCATGACCTTGGGTCTTGTCTGCCAGGGCGCGCTCAACGGCCCGCACATTGGCACATGTGGCCTTGTAGAAAACGTCGGTTCGCCGCGGCAAGGTCCGCAAGACTTCGCTGGCGTCACCGAACTGGGGAATCACCTTGGGGTTGGAGTACGAGGTGGCCTCCACGCGACGAAAGCCCAGCGTGGCAAAACGATCAATCAGAGAGACCTTGGCCTGCGTGGACAGGTGGACCGCCTCATGCTGGAGTCCATCGCGGGCGAAGCACTCGCATAGGACCACTTCGGGTTCAGGTGACTGGGATGATTTCATGGGAGCGCTCTCAGGCTTTTGAGGATGTCTGGTCCAGTTGCCAAAGCGCGATGGCGTGTTCGCGCAGTTTGTTTTTCTGGATCTTCGAACTGCCGGTCATTCCGATGTTCTCGAAGGTATCGACCACCGCGAGATAGCGAGGCACTTTGAAATTGGCACAGCGCTGGCGGCACCAATCAACCAGATCTTCGGAGGTGGCCGCCTGCCCTTGCTTGAGCAGCACGAATGCACCGGTGACCTCGCCCAGGCGCGCGTCCGGAACACCAATGACTTGCGCCTGCTGGACTGCCGGATGGGCGTGAAGGACTTCCTCCACTTCTGCGGGAGCCACGTTCTCACCACCCACCCGATAGAGATCCTTGAGCCGACCCACCATGCGAAAGCGCCCCTGTTCGTCGCGCTCACCCAGGTCTCCCGTCTTGAGCCAGCCGTCTGACGTAAAGGCCTTGGCTGTCATTTCGGGCAGCTGGTAGTAGCCCCGCATGACATTCCAGCCCTTGACCTGGATCTCACCGTGTTGTTCGGATTCGACCGGTTCGTCGGTGTTCGGATCGGCCAGACGGACGTCAATGCCGGGGTGTGGATAGGAAAATCCGGAGACGCGCAGCTCAATCGGATCGCGTCGATGGGACATCAGAACGTTGGGCGATGCCTCAGACTGACCGTACGCATTGCAGACTTCGGTGGCACCCATCACATCATGGATCTTCTGCATCACTTCAGGACCAGCAGCAGCCCACCCACCTCGCAAGTGCAGCCGGGTGCGGGCGAAATCTTCGTGTGCCATGAGCATGAGGAAGATGGTGTCGTTGCCTGAAATCAAGGTGCACTGTTCGTCCTGCAACACCCGCAGGTTCTCGCTCACGTCGAATTTTGGTAGCGTCAGCAGGCAGCAGCCGGTGCTCAGGGCGACAAGAATAGACAGCGTGCTGCCCGCAACGTGAAAGAAGGGGCGAATGCTGAAATAGCGGTCTGAGGGGAGCACGCCCATGCGTACCGCGGCAGCCCTGGCATCGAGCAGCATGTTGGCGTGCGAGAGCATGACGCCCTTGGGGAAGGACGTTGTTCCTGATGTGTACTGGATCAGGAGCACGTCTTCTGATGTCACGGTCCGGGCCCTCGCCATCAGTGCCTTGTCGTCCGTGGCATCGCTTCGGGCGAGCAGGTTCTCATAGGACATGGCGCCAGCTGGCAGATCGCCCGAGCCTGTCATGATGGCCAGACGCAACCTGGGCAGATGCGATCCTGGAAGCCCGCCGGCCAGCTTGATACCGGGTTCCGCCTCTTCCAGCATGTGGCAGTAGTCGATGCCGAGGAAACTGCTCGCAAAAACCAGGCAGGACACATCCGCCTGCTTCAGGCAATAGCCCAGTTCTTCCGCTTTGAATCGGGTGTTGACCGGAACCGTGGTCGCGCCGATGCAAGCACAGGCAAAGAAAAACTCCAGCCATGGGCCACCGTTGCCCATCAGGATGCCAACATGGTCGCCACGCTGTACGCCCGCGGCCATCAATGCCTTTGCCGTGCGCAATGCCGCAGATTCCAGATCGCGCCAGTTCAGGCGCTCACCCGGTGCCACGAAGGCCTCCTGGTCTGGAAAGTAGTGCGCGGTTTCTGAAAGCTGGGCCGCCAGTGTGTTGTGAGGAAGGGAGGTCAGATCAAGCGCCACGGCCAGCCTCCTCGGTTTTCTGACCGAACCCAGCAATGGCTTTCTTCCAGTCGCTGTGTCGCAGGTTCTCCTGGATGGCAAGCAGCTCGATGGCCATGGCCCCCTGACGGGTGCCCTCCAAGCCGTTGTCGATGCTGCGCTTGGTCAAGCGGGTCGTGATCGGATTGTTCTTTGCGATTCCCGCGGCGATTGCCCGCGCCTTTTCCATCAACTCCTGCGCTTGAAAAACCTGGTTGGCCAGCCCCAGCAACTTGGCTTCTGCTGCATCCACCGTTCTGCCTGTGAACAACAACTCCTTGGCCATGCGGGCGCCGACGATGCGCGGCAGGCGCTGCGTTGCGCCAACGGTTCCCCAGCCCACTTCGGGATACTTGAACGATGCCCTCTCGGATGCGATGACAAAGTCGCAACTGGCTGCGATCTCTGCGCCAGAACCGTAAGCCGGTCCGTTGACCACTGCCACCACCGGCATGGGAAGCGCCTCAATGGCTGCGTAGGCGGTAAAGCCCTCCACGCGACGGGCCAACATCTCTTCAACGGACATGTGCTGGCGCTCCTTCAGGTCGGCGCCCGCGCAGAACGCGGGGCCTGCACCCTGGATGACCACAACGTGCACGTTCGGGTCGGAAGAAATCTCCTCACAGGCCCGAGTGATCTCTTTGCACATCTTCTGGTTGAGCGCGTTCCGGCTCTCGGGGCGGTTGAGTGTCAGCCAGGCAATGTGTTCCGCCGTTTCAAGCGTGATGGTTTCGTACATGGGTTGTTCCGTTCAATCGTTCAATTTGAGGCCAGTTGCCTTGATCAGTTCGGCGACGGCTTTTGCGTCGTCTTGCACGAACTTTCGGGTCTCTGCCCGGTTAAGTTTCAGAATTTCCGCGCTTTGAGCGGCTGTGATGGCCAAGAACTCAGGTTGGGCCTGCACCGTGGCCAACGCCTTGGCCAGCATGTCGACCACGGCTGGCGGCGTCTTGGCTGGTGCGGCCAGGCTGTACCAGCTACCGGCCACAAAGTTGGGCAGACCGGCTTCTGCAAAAGTCGGTACATCGGGCAACAGCGCAGACCTGGAAGCTCCTGCGATGGCAAGGGCCTTCAGGCGCCCCGTTTTCACAAACGGCAGAACGCCCGACACATTCAGCAGGCCCACCGGCACATACCCCGCCACGAGGTCATTGGCTGCCGGCGCGGCACCGCGGTAGGGAATGTGGGTCATGAAGACCTTGGCGCGGTACTTGAAGAGTTCGGCAGCCACATGTGGGGAGCTGCCCAATCCGGCCGATGCATAGCTGAGCTTACCGGGTTGTGCTTTTGCCAGTGCAATCAGTTCTTTCAGCGTGTTCGCCGTGGAAGAGGGGTGCACGGTCAGCAGATTAGGAACGTTGGCAACCAAGCCCACAAACTCGAAGTCCTGGATCCCGTCGTAGGGCACTTTGGTGGCCAATGGTGTCACGGTGTGGGCCGCTGCTGTTCCCAAAAGCAAGGTGTACCCATCAGGAGCCGACTTGGCGACGTGTGCAGCACCGATCGATGCCCCGCCCCCTGGCCTGTTCTCCACCACGACGGGTTGCCCCAACTGCTCTGCCAGAGTTTTGCCCAACGCGCGCCCCAGCAGATCTGCGGGCCCACCCGCTGCATAGGGGTTCACCAGAATGATGGGGCGAGTCGGAAACACCGGGGATTCGGCTGCCACTTGCGAGCAATAGCCCAGGAGCACCATTGAGATGGCGGTCAAAATTTTCATGATCATGTCCCCTTTGAGGTGTTGAATTTCAGATGGCGCGAGCTGCGCGAAGACCTTCAATGTCTTCTGACGTCAGACCCAAGCGCGACGAGAGAACTTGTTCGGTGTGCTCTCCGAGCAACGGGGGTCGTGAGGCTACAGGGTCATCGAAACCACTGAATCTGAACGGAACCCGCAATCCCTTGAAGGAGCCCAGGTGAGGGTGGTCGTAGTCCACGACCAGATCACGCGCTGCGGCGTGTTCGCTGGTCAGTACTTCCTGAACGTCCAGAATCGGACCAGCGGGCACACCGACCGCGTCGCATCGCCGGCAAAGTTCGTCCCGATCCAGCTGCGCGATGGCCTTCGACAACCCCGCCATCACTTCTTCTCGACGCTGAACCCGTGCTGAGTTTTTGGCGAGTTCGGGATCCGTGGCCCACCGCTCCAGGCCCAGCAGATTGCACAGCGGTGCCCAATGCTGATCGGCTCCTGTGATCTGAACCCACCTGCCATCCCGGCAAACGAAGGCCGCCGAGGGGATGCGTCCGGGATGCTCTGTCCCCATGCGGGGCGGCACTTCGCCTAACGCAAAGTACCGCGCGGCGGCGAGCGACAGCAGGCCCACCTGTCCATCCAGCATGGAAAAATCGAGCCAGCCGCCCTTTCCCGATTGCTGGCGACCGAGCAACATGGACAGGATGCCGATGGCGACCCACAAGCCTGAACTGAGATCGGCCACGGGCAAGCCAGGCTTGACCGGACCTCCACCACGTTCGCCCGTCAGGCTCATGATGCCCCCCATGGCTTGAAAGACGGTGTCGTACCCTTTTCGATGTGCGTACGGCCCGGTGCTGCCAAACCCGGTGCAGGAGACATAGATCAGATCCGGGCAGGCCTTTGTCAGCGTTTCATGGTCGAGGCTGTATTTCTTGAGCGTGCCCACCGGGAAGTTTTCTAGCAGCACATCGACCTGGGTGGCCAACTTGCGCACGATGTCTTGGCCCTGAGGCGACCGTAGGTTGACCGTAACCGACTGCTTGCTCCTATTGAACGCGAGGTAGTACGCCGATGCGTCTCCCTCATCGCCACGGGCCATCGGCTCGTAGCTGCGCGTTTCGTCCCCTGATTCGGGTTGCTCCACCTTGATGACGGTGGCCCCCATCTCGGCCAGAATCATAGAGGCGAATGGGCAAGCGAGGACCCGCGAAAGATCGAGGATCGTAACCCCCTCCAGCGGCCTCATGGTTGAGCACCTTGGGATGTCTTGCGAAAGCCGCGCATCATCACGTTGGCATCACGGCCCACGTCCAGTGCCTGAGCCAGCGGCAGTTCGCTGACGCGATGGAAGGTGCGCTTGGTCGTCTCCATGGCCAACGGGCTCCATTGGGCGAGACGGCTGGCCATTTCCATCGCGACTTCCAGCACCTTTTCCCTGGGCACCGAACGGTTCGCCAAACCCAGCGCCAGGGCGCGTTGTCCGTCTATAGGGTCAGCCATGGACACCAGCTCAAACGCATGCTTGCGACCTACCTGGCGGACCAGATTCGCCAGCACCACGGCGGCGACGATCCCGTGCCGAAGCTCCGGGTACCCGAAGCGCACATCGTCGGCCATAACCACCATATCGCATGCGATCGCCAGACCTGCGCCGCCCCCGAGTGCATTCCCACACACCGCGCCAATGACCGGCTTGGACATCCTGGAAAAACTCAGGTGCAAGTTCGTGGTGAGGTCTGCGCGCCGATTGACAGCGAGCGGATCATCGGGAACCAGTGCCGAGAACTCGGTAGTGTCGGCGCCGGCACAGAACGATTTGCCCGCACCCGTCAGAACGACGGCATGCACGCCGTCGTCCGCGTCAGCGTCCTTCAGCGCCTGCACCAGCTCCTCGGTAAGGCCTGTGTTCAGCGCATTGTGTTTTTCCGGACGGTTCATGGTGAGCACCTGAACGAGACCGTTACGCTCTGAGATCAAGAATGTCATGGGGTTGGTTTCCTGGTTGGGCAGATGAAACTGCAATGAATATCCGTGAGGTATGCGTTCACGCCGGGACGGCCTCGCTGGCCATGTCTGCCAACCTGCGGGTTGCGCAGTCGAGTTCTGCGATCAGCTCTTGCATCACAACCGCTGCGGGCTGCACCGCATCGACCAGACCGGCCGATTGGCCGGCTTCGACCTTTCCCCACTCGATGTCGCCCTCCAGGGCCGCCTGCCTGAGCGAGCTGGACTTGAAGACGTCTTCGTAGGCGGACTGGTCGACCTGATGGGATTCAGCGTCAAAAATGCTTTGCGCGAAACGGTTGCGCAGCATGCGGATGGGCAATGACCGGGCGCCCACCAGAACAACGTCGGCTGCCTGTGCCTTTTGCACTGCGGCTTTGTAGTTGGCGTGCACCGTGGCTTCGTTGGTCATGAGGAAGCGGGTCCCCAGCTGGACACCTTCTGCGCCCAAAGCAAGCAGAGCAGCAATGCCCCAGCCGTCCGCCACACCACCACCTGCGATCACGGGGATCGACACCTGCCGCAGGACCTGCCGTACGGTCACCAGCGTGCTGACCCCGTTCACGGGTGGATGACCCCCGGCTTCGGCACCCACCACCACCAGCGCATCAGCCCCCGCAGCCTCCGCTTTGAGGGCGTGTTCCAGCGTGGACACCACATGGATCCATTTGCTGCCAATCGTCCGGAAGCGCGGGAGATGCTGCCGAGGTCCGCCCTGAGAAGCCACCACCACCGGAACGCGGCGATCCAGCATCACCTCAAGGATCTCCTCGATGTGTGGTCGGTAAAGGGGGATGTTGACCGCATAGGGCTTGTCCGTCATGCCCTTGAGCTGGTCCAGCGCTTCGGCAAATTTGTCGGGATACATCGGACCGGCAGCCAGAACGCCCAGCCCGCCAGCGTTGGACACCGCTGCGGGCAGCGCCGGGCTGGAAGACGCCCAGCTCATGCCCGCCTGAATGATGGGGTGCTCAATGTGAAGGAGTTCGGTCAGGCGATTTTTCATGTGATCCTCAGAAAGTAGTTGCAATCGTAATCAATATAGTGGATGATTGCAACCAGTTGATCGAAAAAAATCTTTTCAAAAGTAGGAAGCCCAATGAAAAACAGCTGCCCTGTATCCATTCTTTACTGCTGGGTGTTCTTTGGTCGCAGAGTCATGGTGGGTGAGCTGTGATGGAACACTCGTTTGACTTTGTGGTTGTCGGTGGCGGCTCGTCCGGCTGTGTGGTGACCAGACGTCTTGTCGACGCGGGGAAACGGGTCTTGATGCTGGAGTGCGGTCCACCTGACAACCATCCATTCATTCACATACCCGCCACGTTTGTCCGCATGATCGGATCCAAGCGTTCCTTCATGTACAGGGCAGAGCCGGATCCAGGTGTTGGTGGTAGGTCGCTGGCCATTCCTCAGGGAAGAACGCTGGGTGGGGGCTCCGCGATCAACGCGATGATCTACATCCGAGGCCAGGCACAGGACTACGACCAATGGCGAGACCTGGGCTGCACGGGATGGGGGCATGACGATGTGCTTCCCTACTTCCGGCGCTCCGAAGGGAATGAGCGTCTGGCGAACGAGTTGCACGGGACAGAAGGTCCCTTGAAAGTTTCAGATCTCAGTTACACCCACCCTTTGAGTCGAGCGTTTGTCCGGGCCGCACAGCAATGTGGCATCCCGCACACCGACGACTTCAATGGCGCCACGCAGGATGGCGCGGGCTTGTTCCAGACAACCACTTTTTCTGGCCGGAGAGGGTCGGCAGCGGTGACCTATCTGAACCCGGTGAAAGTAAGTTCCCTGTTGACCGTGATGACTGGCTGCGAGGTCGTCCGTATTTCGCTCAAAGACGGTCGCGCGCACAGCGTCGTCTTCCGTATGGCGAATGGTGTTGAGCAGGAAGCTGTAGCACGCCAAGAGGTTGTGCTGGCCGCTGGCGCACTTGCGACACCCAAGCTGCTCATGCTTTCCGGCATCGGGCCAGGTGGGCACCTTCAGAGTATGGGCATACCCGTTCAGTGCGAACTCCCAGGAGTAGGCGCCAATTTTCAGGATCACATTTCCGCACCGGTGTACGGCGTGGCTGACAAGCCGATTTCACTGTTGCATGCAGACAAAGGCATCGCTGCCATGCGTCATGGTTTGCAGTACATGCTGACTCGGTCCGGACTGTTGACCAGCAACGTGGTGGAGAGCGGGGCATTCGTGGACACCTCTGGTTCGGGTCGTCCCGACGTCCAGATTCACGTCACGCCCGCACTGGTAGGCGACGCAGAGCGCAAGCCCATGAACCGCCACGGAATCACCATCAATCCCTGCGTGCTTCGACCGGTTTCCCGCGGCAGAGTGCAACTGCGCAGTCCAAATGCGGCAGACCCCGCCATGTGCATTGCCAACAACCTTAGCGCACCCGAGGACATGGAAACGCTACTTCGAGGGATCGCGGTATGTCGCCGAATTCTTCGTGCCCCTGCACTTCGTGCGCTGGGCTTCACCGAGCTTGCGCCTGGCGAATCCGAATCGATGTCCTTGGACGAGCTTCGCACCCATGCCAAAGCCGTGGCCAAGACGGTCTATCACCCATCGGGGACCTGCAAGATGGGTGTGGATGAAATGGCTGTCGTAGATCCCCAACTCCGTGTGAAGGGGGTGGCAGGCCTGCGCATCACAGACGCTTCCATCATGCCGACGCTCGTCAGCGGAAACACCAACGCCCCCACCATCATGATCGCCGAGAAGTGCGCCGATATGTTGCTTGCCTGAGCTCGTTGGACCCGAACACCGACCTTTCCCACAAACCTCTAAACAACCATGTACACCTACATCCAACCAGCACTCCACATCGATGGCGAGTGGATCACGAACACTTCAGGCGGCACCCTCGAAGTTCGAAACCCTGCAGACGAAACACGTTTGGGTGATTTGCCTCTCGTAGGCGCTGCGGAGCTGGACCGAGCGCTTGATGCAGCCCAACGCGGTTTCAAGATCTGGAAGGCGACCTCTGCCTGGGATCGCTGCCAGACTCTGCGGCGGGTCGCCCAACTGGTGCGTGAGCGGCATGAACGCTTGGCCGAACTCATGACACTGGATCAAGGCAAACCGATCCAGGAATCCCGCATGGAGGCCAAAGCTGCAGCGGACCACATCGAGTGGTATGCCGAAGAAGCTCGCCGTGGCTATGGACGCGTGATTCCCGCACGTTTACCCTCGGTCCGGCAAACCGTCGTGCGCGAACCCGTGGGACCGGTCGCCGCCTTCACGCCCTGGAACTTTCCGATCAATCAGGCCGTGCGCAAGATTGCGGGCGCCCTGGCTGCAGGATGTTCAATCATCATCAAGGCACCCGAAGAATCACCCGCTTCCTGTATCGAACTGGTGCGCTGCTTTGTAGATGCGGGTATTCCGAATGGCGTGCTGAATCTGGTGTTTGGCCGGCCTGCCGAAGTTTCGTCTCACCTGATCAGCTCTCCGGTGATTCGCAAGGTGTCGTTCACAGGCTCTGTTCCGGTTGGTAAACAGCTCGGCGCCTTGTCTGCACAGCACATGAAGCGCACCACGATGGAGTTGGGTGGCCATGCCCCGTTCATCGTGTTTGCCGATGCAGACATCCAGGCAGCAGCGACTGTGGCCGTTGCGCTCAAGCACCGCAATGCGGGGCAAGTCTGCGCGGCCCCCTCCCGCTTCTATGTGCACGCCGATGTACACGATGCCTTTGCAGCAGCGTTCCGTGAGCGAGCATCCAGGCTGGTTGTCGGGTGCGGGTGGGAAATCAGCACCCAGATGGGCCCGCTGACCAAGGGTGCGCGCGTCGCAGCCATGGAGAGCCTTGTTGCCGATGCGGTCGCGCACGGTGCCACCGTTGGACTGGGAGGCACCCGCCTGCGAGACAAAGGCCATTTCTTCGCACCCACGATGTTGATCGACGTCTCGCCTGAGGCGCGGGTTTCTTATGAAGAACCATTCGGCCCCATCGCGCCGCTCTACCGCTTTGACACCTATGCCCAGGCCATCGAACGGTCAAACGCGTTGGAGTTTGGCCTGGCCGCCTACGTGTTCACCCTATCACACAAGACAGCCGTGGATTGCGCTGCGGATCTTGAAAGCGGCATGGTCTCGATCAACCACTTTGGCCTGGCCCTGCCAGAAACACCGTTTGGCGGTGTCAAAGACAGCGGTCACGGTAGCGAAGGCGGCACCGAAGGCCTGGAGGCCTATCTCACCACGAAGTTTGTATCCGAGCTTGGCGCCTAAGACCAGCTTTCTCGATTGAAATTCCCATCCTTAACCACTGGAGACATTCCCATGCACAACCGTCGCAACCACCTCATTGGAGTCCTTTCAACCGCCGCACTACTCAGCGTTCTCAGCGCGGGTAGCCATGCACAATCCTTCCCCACGAAACCCGTACGGATCGTGGTGCCATATACCGCTGGCGGTCCTGTGGACACCCTAGCCCGCGCTTTGAGCACGAAGCTAGGTGAGATCTGGAATCAGCCCGTGATTGTTGACAACAAGCCGGGGGCCAACGAAGTCATCGGTGCAACCACCGTAGCCAAATCGGACCCCGATGGCCACACCCTGATTCTTGCGACCGATCCAACGCTGTCGCTCAATCCGTTTCTCTTCAAGAAGCTGAGCTACGATGCCGTCAAAGAGCTTGCACCCATCACCCGTGTGGCGGTATCCAACATGGCATTTGTCGTTCCTGCAACCATGACGGCGAACTCCATGAAGGACTTTGTGACATATGCCAAGGAAAATCCCGGCAAAGTAAGCTACGGCTCGTCAGGCATCGGCAACGGAACGCACCTGGCCATGGCGGCCTTCTCCAAGGACAACAATGTGGAGATGGTACATATTCCCTACAAAGGACTGGCACCCACCTTGCAAGACATGATGGCCGGCAACATTCAGGCGGCCGTTGGTGCGGTGTCGGTGATTGCGCCATTTGCCACCAATGGCAAGCTGAAGGTTCTGGGCATCTCCGGTCCCAAGCGGGCTGCGGCTCTTCCCGACGTTCCCACCTTCGCCCAGGCAGGCTTTCCGAAGTTCGAGGCCAGTTTCTATTTCGGCTTGGCTACCCAGTCTGGGGTCAGCGCCGACATCAAGAACAAGATCGCGGCTGACGTCAAACGTGTGGTGTCTGATGCCAAGTTTCGCAGTGACTACCTGGACAAGTTTGCTCTTGAACCCATTCTGGACACACCAGCCGAATTTGCCCGCTATCTGGACGGTCATCGCGAAACGTCCAAGACCATCATCACCAGTTCGGGTGCACAGCTCGACTGAGCGACTCAGTCCATAGCCAACGCGCTCGGTCACAACCGGTGCCGGCGCATTGGCTGCCAAGTGGTTTCAACAAACCACTTAGGGACAAATATCTGAAGGCAATTGGCACAGCGTATTGGGGAGTACCCAGTGATAGACAAGATAGCAGGAACGATCAGCGAAGCGCTGCACCGAGTTCAGGATGGAGCAACGGTTTTGATCGGAGGCTTCGGCACAGCGGGCATACCCAGCGAACTCATCAACGGCCTGATCGAGCAAGGCGCTCGTGAGCTTACCGTCGTCAACAACAACGCCGGTAACGGCGACACCGGTCTGGCAGCTCTGCTCAAGACCGGGCGCGTGCGCAAGATCATCTGCAGCTTCCCGCGCCAGGCCGACTCGCACGTGTTCGATGCGCTCTATCGCAGCGGCAAGATCGAATTGGAACTGGTCCCTCAAGGCAATCTGGCCGAGCGCCTGCGCGCCGCCGGTGCCGGTGTCGGCGCCTTCTTCACGCCCACGGGCTACGGCACCGACCTGGCGCGCCATGCCGATGGTAGCCCCAAAGAAACCCGCGTCATCGACGGCAAGCCTTACGTTCTGGAGTACCCCATCCACGGCGACCTGGCCCTCATCAAGGCCGAGCGCGGGGACCGCTGGGGCAACCTGGTCTACCGCAAGGCCGCGCGCAACTTCGGGCCTGTGATGGCCACCGCCGCCAAAGCCACCGTGGCCACCGTGCACGAGATCGCCGAACTCGGAACGATCGACCCCGAGAGCATCGTCACGCCGGGCATCCACGTCTCGAAGATTGTTCGCATCGCCCATGTCGCCACCCAGGCCGGTGGCTTCAAGCAGGCCGCCTGATCCCGGAGCACCCATGAGCAACTACCAACGTCGCAGCAAAGACCAACTCGCCAGGCGCGTGGCGCAGGACATCCATGATGGGGCCTATGTCAACCTGGGCATCGGCCAACCCACGTTGGTGGCCAACCACCTGCCCCCCGGTATCGAGGTGGTGCTGCACAGCGAGAACGGCATCCTGGGCATGGGCCCGGCACCCTCACCAGGTGAGGGAGACTATGACCTTATCAACGCCGGCAAGCAGCCTGTGACACTGCTGCCCGGAGGGGCCTACTTCCACCACGCCGACAGCTTCGCCATGATGCGCGGTGGCCACCTGGATATCTGTGTGCTTGGTGCCTTCCAGGTCTCTGCCACCGGCGACCTGGCCAACTGGAGCACCAGTGAACCCGGGTCCATTCCGGCCGTGGGTGGTGCGATGGATCTGGCCATCGGCGCCAAGCAGACCTGGGTGATGATGGATTTGCTCACCAAGCAGGGCGAAAGCAAGGTAGTGGCTCAGTGCAGCTACCCGCTGACCGGCCTCGCTTGCGTCAAGCGCATTTATTCCGATCTGGCCACTCTGGCCTGCACCCCAGAGGGACTGGCGCTGATCGACAAGGTCGACGGGCTGGACCTCGCCGAACTCGAACGCCTCGTGGGTCTGCCCATCCAGCCCTGATTCACCACAAGACACCAAGATGAACGACGCCTACATCTGCGACGCGATCCGCACCCCCTTCGGGCGCTACTGCGGCGCGCTCAGCAGCGTTCGCACCGACGACCTCGGCGCCATTCCGCTGCGCGCATTGATGGCGCGCAACCCGAACGTGGACTGGGCCGCCATCACCGATGTGCTCTACGGCTGCGCCAACCAGGCCGGCGAAGACAACCGCAATGTCGCGCGCATGAGCAGCCTGCTCGCCGGCCTGCCGCTTGAAGTGACCGGTGGCACCATCAACCGCCTGTGCGGTTCGGGCCTGGACGCCATCGGCACGGCCGCACGCGCCATCAAATCGGGTGAGGCCGGCCTCATGATCGCGGGTGGCGTGGAAAGCATGAGCCGCGCCCCCTTCGTCATGCCCAAGGCGGAGAGCGCATTTTCGCGCAACAACGTCGTCTACGACACCACCATCGGCTGGCGCTTCGTCAACAAATTGATGAAAGCCCAGTACGGTGTGGACTCCATGCCCGAGACGGCCGAAAACGTGGCGACCGACTACGGAATCGAGCGCGAGGCGCAGGACCGCATGGCGCTCTCAAGCCAGATGAAGGCCGTGGCCGCCATCAAGGCCGGTCACCTGGCGCGCGAGATCTGCGCCGTGAGCATCCCGCAGAAGAAGGGCGATCCCCTCATCGTGGACACTGACGAACACCCGCGCGAGACCAGCCTCGAAACACTCGCCAAGCTCAAGGGCGTGGTGCGGCCCGACGGCACCGTGACGGCTGGCAACGCCAGCGGCGTGAACGATGGCGCCTGCGCTCTGCTGCTGGCCGACGAAGCCACTGCAGCGAAGAATGGCCTGACCCCCAGGGCCCGCATCGTCGGCATGGCGACAACGGGTGTGGCGCCGCGCATCATGGGCATCGGCCCGGCGCCGGCCACGCAGAAGGTGCTGGCGCTGACCGGTCTGACGCTGGAGCAGTTGGACGTGATTGAACTCAACGAAGCCTTCGCCGCACAAGGTCTGGCGGTGCTGCGCCAGCTGGGCCTGCAGGACGACGACGCGCGCGTCAACGCCTGGGGCGGCGCCATTGCTCTGGGCCACCCGCTGGGCGCCAGCGGTGCGCGCCTGGCCACCACGGCGGTGAACCGCCTGCACGCCACCGGCGGGCGCTACGCGCTGTGCACCATGTGCATCGGCGTGGGGCAGGGCATTGCGCTGGTGCTTGAGCGAGTCTGACTCAGGGTCTGCTCTTCAACCTGCAGACCCGCATCGGCGAGTCCTTTTTATAGCCAGGTTAGCGCACCAAGCTCACCTGCCGAACCATAACGATGGGCGCAAAAGTCGTGAGGGGTGTTGTGAGCAACAGGGCCTTCAGTGCAAAACTGGAAGAAGTGAAACCTTTTTTATGGTTGCGCCTTATTCGACGATTTCAATGAGTGAGCTGACATAGCCTGCACCACCCACGCCGGCGTCTTCAACTTCCACGTAGTAGGCCAGCTTCTGGTTGCCCTTGATGGGCAGGCGAGCAGCGTATCCGCCATCGGTGCTGTCCATGGGCATGGACTGCCATTTGGCAGCGCGCCAATCGGAAGTGACATGGTTGTAGGCGTAATAAAGCTTCACGGACACGGGCTGCGTGGGGGCAGTCACCTTCGCGGAAACGGCCAATTGGTCAGCTTCTGTCACGCCCTTGGATTCGATTTTCGGAACGGGGCGCTTCAAGAAAGTGTGTGCCAACCACATGCGCCAAGCGGCCAGGTGTTTTTGCGATACCGCGGTATGGGGTAGGTTATCAACCGCCAGAAATGCCTTGTCGCCAGGCATTTCCTTCATCATGCTGTTGGCCGCGCCCAGTGCAAAAAACTCGTCATTGGTGCCCAGGGTCACCAGGTAGTTGGACTTGATCTGGCCGCGCCACAAATAGGGATCAAAGGCGGTCAGGTACGCCAGTCCCATGGGGCTGTTGAACGCCCGCAGCAAACCCTCTGCTGGCTGGTAGCCCGGGCCATTGGAAACTTTGGCTGGTCCGCGCACGGTGGGGCCAAACTGAGCAAACTTGCTGGCGATGGCGTAGAGTTGGTTGCCCCCTTGGTAGCAGGCCGACATGACGCCCGCGATCCGTTGCGGATCAACACCTGTAGCCAAACTGACCGCCACACCACGTTTGGAGCAACCCATAAGCACTGCACGTTCCGTTTGCACACCGGGCAGCGAATGCATGAGCGTGATCGCGCGCAGGTAGCCTGTGGCAATGGCCGAATAGCCATCCCAAGTGAGGTCGCCAGTCGTGAGGGCTTTCTTCATCGCAAAGCCCATGAGGTCATCCTCGTTCATGCCCTGAAGATTTTCGGACGGGTTGCTGAAAAACATGATGGGCATGTCCAGGTCCAGGGCCGTGGCCTCGCCAAACTGCTCTTCGTTGTTCAGTTGTGTACCCGGAATCGTTTGCTGAGCGGAGTAAGGGGCATTGAAAGACAGTTGGTGGGTGCCATAGATGCCCGCATTGCCACCCCCTTTGTAGCCATCGGGAACGTAGATGCGTGCGGGATGTTTCCAGACCATGCCATGCCAGTTCTGGCTGGTGAATTTGAGTTCAATGACGCGAACGTTCTTGCCCGGGCGCACTTTGCTTGGCTGTACGCGATCCTTAGAGATAACAGTCTCTAGCGTGCTTTCATCCAGCAGTGCCTTCATGTCAAAAAACTTTGCGGGGCCGATTTCTACGGCATGAGCGATCGACAGGCAAAGCAGGGGTAGCAGGCACATCCAACGGACAAAACTTGGGATTGTCATGAGGCGTTTTCCGACAAAGGGTTGCCGGCAATTGTCTGCACTATGGCAAATAAATCAATTATTGGCTTGTGATTGATTCATAACGAAACGATATGGACAATCTGACTTCCCAAACGACACATTGGCTTTTTTATTGCACTGTTTGAGGTAGGCTGTTATACAGAGATGTACATAACAGCCTCTACCCGACTTTCACCACCGTCGATTGAGAGGCCTCGCTCTGTAGAACACTGAATTTCACTGAAAAGTAGCATCTTGAGTGACGCAAAAGAGCAACTACAGTGACGCTCCACACCAGTTACAAAACCAGAACAAACCCTTACAGGGCACGGATCATGTAACAAAGTTTCATAAATTCGCATACGATGGTTACATCGGTGGTTGCCCTGCTTGAGGGGTGACCGCCTCAGCCACCACCAACGAAAGTGAGACAGACATGACCACCAAAATCGGTATCAACGGGTTCGGCCGCATCGGCCGCATGGTTTTTCGCGCCGCAGTGCAGAACTTCAATGACATCGAGATCGTTGGCATCAACGACTTGCTGGAGCCGGACTACCTGGCCTACATGCTCACTTACGACAGCGTGCATGGCCGATTCCAAGGCAGTGTGGCCGTCGAAGGCAACAACTTGGTGGTCAACGGCAAAAAAATCCGCCTGACGCAAGAGCGTGACCCGGCCAACCTGAAGTGGAACGAGGTCGGTGCCGATGTCGTGATCGAGGCCACAGGCCTGTTTCTGGACAAGGAAGGCGCGGGCAAGCACCTGGCCGCCGGGGCCAAAAAGGTGGTGATTTCGGCACCTTCCAAAGACGACACCCCCATGTTTGTCTATGGCGTGAACCACAGCACTTATGCCGGGCAAGCCATCGTCAGCAACGCCAGTTGCACCACCAACTGCCTGGCCCCCATCACCAAGGTGCTCAACGACAAGTGGGGCATCAAGCGCGGCCTGATGACCACCGTGCACGCGGCCACCGCCACCCAAAAAACCGTGGACGGACCGAGCAACAAGGACTGGCGCGGCGGGCGCGGCATTCTGGAAAACATCATCCCCAGCAGCACCGGCGCGGCCAAAGCGGTGGGCGTGGTCATTCCAGAAATCAAGGGCAAGCTGACGGGCATGGCGTTTCGCGTGCCGACGTCGGACGTGTCGGTGGTCGATTTGACCGCTGAGCTGAACACGCCCGCGACCTACGCCGAAATTTGCGCCGAGATGAAAGCACAAAGCGAAGGCGCGCTCAAAGGGGTGCTGGGCTACACCACCGACAAAGTGGTCTCGACCGACTTCCGTGGCGAGGTCTGCACCAGCGTGTTCGACGCCGATGCGGGCATCGCGCTGGACAGCACCTTCATCAAAGTGGTGGCCTGGTACGACAACGAGTGGGGTTACTCGAACAAGTGCCTTGAAATGGCGCGCGTGGTCGGACGCTGAAACGCCGCCCTGCGCGGTGGTTCATGCCTGGGTGTCCATCGGCGGGCGCGCCGCAAGGTGGATGCCTGCCAGCATGCAGCGCACCGAACCACCCGCCAGTTCAATGGTGGGGATGTGCAGGGGCAGCAAGCGGGCGCTGCGTTCGATGGTTTCGATCTGGTCAGGCAGCAAAGCCGCCATGGCCCGCGAGGACAAAGCCACCACGCGCCCGGTGGGGGTTTGCAGCTCGATCGCGTTGCCGCAAAACTCGGCAATCTGATGCGCGCTCAAGGCGATCACCTCCCGCCCGGTTTCCGCCAAACGTTCACGCACCTGCTGTCGGCGTTGCGCATCCGGAATCAACGCCAAGCCCACCAGCGCAAAGTCGGTGCCGATGCACATCAGCACATTGGTGTGGTAAATCGCGCGGCCCTGCAGATCCACCGCATCAAAAGCCATGGGCTCAAAATTGAAGTGGGTGGCAAACCGCTCCAACACGATGGGGTGCGCGCGCTGCGACTGGCAGACATAGGCCACACGGCTGATGTGGTCGAGCACCATCGCCCCCGTGCCCTCGAGGAACAAGCCATCGGGCTCCAGGCCCGAATAGTCGATCACGTCTTGCACCCGGTAACCGACTTTGAGCGCCTCGATCACGTCCTGGCGCCGTTCGCGCCGGCGGTTGGCTGAATACATCGGGTACACCGCGATGTGGCCGCCCGCATGGGTAGAAAACCAGTTGTTCGGAAACACCGAGTCCGGCGTGCCGCGCAGGCCCTCGTCTTCAAAAAGATGCACCCGCACGCCCGCCTGTTCCAGCGTCTGCGCCGCCTGCGTGACTTCTTCAAATGCCCGCCTGGCCGTGTCGGTTTTGTCGGCGGTCTGGCTGGCTTGCTGAAACGCGTTGTCCGCTTGCGTCTCGGGGTTGGATTCAAAAGCATGTGGGCGAATCATCACCACTGCACCGGGGGCTTGAACGGCATAACGCATAGGGGTTCCTTTTGGGGGCACGGCGGGCATCAGGCCGCCACACGCTCGGCCCGTGGCTGGGCGGCAAGGTCTTGGTTGCACAGCAAGGTGCCAAACAGGTTTTTGGGATCGGCCATTTGCGGGATCAATGCCAGGCGTTCGCCGTAACCCAGCGCCAGCGCGGCATCGTGCATGAAACGCAGGGCAGAAAAGTCTTCCAGCGCAAAGCCCACGGAATCAAACACGGTGATCTGTGCCGCGCTGTCGCGGCCTGACCGCGTGCCGTTCAACACTTCCCACAACTCGGTCACCGCAAAGTCGGCAGGCATCTGCTGGATGTCGCCTTCGATGCGCGTTTGCGGCGTGAACTCCACAAACACCTTGGCGGCCGCGAGCACGCCTGCGGCCAGCTCGGTCTTGCCGGGGCAGTCGCCGCCCACGGCGTTGATGTGCATGCCGGGCTGGAGCATGTCGGCGGTGATGATGGTGGCGCAAGCCTTGTCAGCGGTCACGGTGGTCACGATATCGGCCCCTTGAACCGCCTCGGCGATGCTGGCACAGACCACCAGCGTCAAGCCGCTTGCGCTCAGGTTGGCCACCAGTTTGGCGGTGGCTTGCGGGTCCAGGTCAAACAAGCGCACGGTGTCGATGCCCACCAGGTGCTGGAAGGCCAGCGCCTGGAACTCGCTTTGCGCGCCGTTGCCAATCAGCGCCATCACGCGGCTGCCGGGTCGGGCCAGCGTTTGGGCGGCCAGCGCCGAAGTGGCGGCGGTGCGCATGGCGGTGGTCAGCGTCAACTCGCTCACGAAGGTGGGCGCGCCCGTGGCCACATCGGCCAGAACACCAAACGCCATCACGGTGGACAGGCCCAGCGCGGTGTTTTTGGGATGGCCGTTGACGTATTTGAAACTGTACGTGGTGTCGTCCGAGATCGGCATCAACTCGATCACACCGTCTTTGGAGTGGTTGGCCACACGGGCCGATTTGTCAAACTCTGGCCAGCGCAAAAAGTCGGCCCGGATGTGCTCGGCCATACCGGCGATGCAGTTTTTCAGGCCCTTGCGGCGCACCAGCGCCACGGCGTCGGGGGCGCTCAGGTAGAGGGGGGTGGTGTTTTGGGTGTTGTGCATGCGCTGGCTTTTCGGGTCCTGCAGACCTTGTTTGTCGATGCAAGCAGTTTCTTCGGGCCGCGTGGCAATGTAAATCGCCAAAAATATGCTGTTCTGTGCATTTGTTTGGCATAACGTCAGTTATGAATGACAATTTGACGCATGGATGAAATTGACCAACAACTGATCAGCCTGCTGCGGCAAAACGCCCGCATGAACATCGCCGACCTGGCACACAAGTTGGGGGTGTCGCGCGGCACCGTCAACAACCGGCTGCGCAAACTCGAAGACAAGCAGGTCATCGTGGGCTACACCATCAAGCTGCGCCCCGACGCCGCGCCCGAACGCATCAAGGCCTGGATGGGCGTGCTGATCGAGGGCAACACCTCGCGCCAGGTGATTGCCAGCTTGCTGGGTGAACCGGGTGTGGTCGCACTGCACGACACCAATGGCCGCTGGGATTTGCTGGCCGAAATCGAAGCCTCGTCCATGAAAGAGTTGTCCGATGTGCTGGAACGCGTGCGCCTGATCAGCGGCATCCGCAGCACCGAGACCAACATCCACCTGGCCACTTACCGTTGAGCGCAGCGTTGTGAACAGCCTGTTGATTAGATCACTACCGATACGTCCATGTTGGCGAGTCAAACCATGCTCACAAAATAAGCAAACACAAAAATTTCAAAAACTTAACAGCCTCTTCTGTTTGACAACATTTTGATAATTTTGGTATTCAATTTAAATTGAATAGATGGTAGAGTTGCCTCCCTTGTTGCCATTCATATTATTCAAATTGAAACCCTCAAGCGCCCATACTACGGAGCCTCATCTTGCATGAAGTAGAGGATTCCGTTGAAAGCAATACCTCATTGCTGTTGCTCTGCTTGATTGCCCAGTTGCACGGTATTGCCGTGGATGTGAATTCACTCACGCATCAACTGGCGCTCACGTCTGAAACCCCTGAAAACTTTGATCTACTGCAACGGGCTGCCAGCAAACTGGGACTTAAAGCCAATCAAGAAACTATTGCGCTTGGTCGTCTTCACCTAACCCCATTGCCTGCATTGACATGTCTACAAAACGGTCAGTGGGTCATCGTTGCTGCAGCCAATGCCACCCATGTGGTGTTGCAACATGCACAGGCAGCTGGTGACTTGTCAGCAGAAGCTGCACGACAAAATCGCCCCATCAAGCTCACGCTGGATGAATTTGCCAACGCATGGCTGGGATTGAACGAAAGCGGTACACCCGCTGAAACCAAAGGTCAGATGTTGTTGTTGGCCAGCCGTGCTTCTTTGATTGGGGAGATGGCCAAGTTTGACTTCAGCTGGTTCATCCCCAGCCTGGTCAGATATCGACGTTTGTTGGTAGAGGTACTGGGCACATCTGTTGTGTTGCAGCTTTTTGCTTTGGTTACCCCTTTGTTTTTTCAAGTGGTGATGGACAAGGTGTTGGTACACCAAGGGCTATCAACGCTCAATGTATTGGTCATCGGCTTGATTGCCATCTCCATCTTTGAAAGCGCACTGTCCTTTTTAAGGATCTATGTTTTTTCACATACCACCAGCAGGATTGATGTCGAGCTAGGTTCACGTCTATTCAGACACCTTCTTCGCTTACCGCTCAACTGGTTTCAAGCCCGGCGTGTGGGCGATTCCGTAGCCCGTGTGCGTGAACTGGAAAACATCCGTAGCTTTTTGACCGGACAAGCATTGACCGTCGTGCTGGATGTGGTGTTTTCCATCCTATTCATTGCGGTCATGCTTGCGTACAGTGGCATGCTGACCTTGATCGTACTGTTGAGCATTCCTTGCTATGTCGCCGTCACGGTCATGATTGTTCCCGTGCTCCGACAGCGCCTTAACGAGAAATTTGCGCGTGGTGCAGAAAACCAAGCCTTACTGGTAGAGACCATCACAGGCGTTCAAACCGTCAAGGCTGGCGCACTAGAGCCCATGATGGCCAAGCGCTGGGACGATCAACTGGCGGCCTATGTCTCTGCGGCTTTTCGCAGTCAGATCACAGCCAGCGTGGGGCATGAGTCGATTGGACTGATTGGCAAACTGGTCACGGCTTTAACGCTTTGGTTTGGGGCACAGTTGGTGATGGCCGGTGAGCTGACATTGGGCATGTTCATCGCCTTCAACATGTTTGCGGGACGTGTGGCACAGCCCATCATGCGCATGGCTCAACTGTGGGCAGACTTTCAGCAAGTGGGCATTTCCATGCAACGCTTGGGCGACATCCTCAATGCACAAACAGAAGTGCCACCGAATGTTGCTGCGCAGCTGCCTAGTCTCAAGGGGCACATCACCTTTGATCAGGTTAGTTTCCGCTACAACGCAGACGCCAGCCCTGTGCTTCGTGAAATTCGTCTGGACATCGCACCTGGTCAGGTTATTGGCATTGTGGGGCGGTCTGGCTCGGGTAAATCCACGCTCACCAAACTGGTTCAGCGTCTTTATGTGCCGGAGCAGGGGCGGATTCTGATTGACAACGTGGACATTGCACAAGTTGATGCGGCCCAAATACGACGTCAGATTGGGGTTGTATTGCAGGACAACTGGATGTTCAACCGCACCGTGAGAGAAAACATCGCTGTAACTGACCCCGCCGCGTCCATGGATCAGATCATGCAGGCCGCGCGTTTAGCGGGCGCTCACGACTTCATCAGTGAACTCCCTCAAGGCTATGACACGATGGTGGGCGAACAAGGCAGCAGCTTGTCGGGAGGTCAAAGACAGCGCTTGGCCATTGCCAGAGCCTTGTTCACCCATCCCCGTATCCTCATCTTTGACGAGGCCACCAGCGCGCTCGACTATGAAAGCGAGCAAATTTTGCAGCGCAACATGGCTGCCATCTGCAAAGGCAGAACCGTACTCATCATTGCCCACAGGCTCAGCTCTGTGCGCCATGCCGATGGCATCGTCGTTTTGGACAAAGGTCGAATTGTGGAGGGTGGAACACATGAAGCCTTGCTGAGCAAAAAAGCTCTGTATGCCCATTTGTGGGCCATGCAGTCCGGCTCCTCTTCTCGTACTCTGGACACACAAGGAGCGAGCGCATGAAGTGGCGACTGACCTTGCCTGTCTTTTTGATAGCGCGAATTGAACTGTTTCAGGCGCTGCTCAAACGTTACCAGCAAATCTTTCGGCTGGCATGGGCCACACGCGATGAATTAGCGGGGCCTAAACGACTGGCAACAGAGCGCGCCTTTTTACCTGCGGCCCTGAGCTTGCAAGAATCACCACCGCATCCTGCACCGAGACGAGCAATAGCCCTGATTTGTGCGGCTTTCCTGGTTGCGATTTTATGGGCCTCATTAGGCAAATTGGATGTCGTGGCGGTTGCCCCGGGGCGCATCATTGTCAGTGAACGCAGCAAAGTCATTCAGCCGTTAGAAGCGGCAACCGTGCGAGCCATCCACGTCAAAGATGGTCAGCAAGTGCAAGAAGGCCAGTTACTCATCGAGCTTGATAGTACCCAAGTCGGGGCAGAGCACGCACAAAACAAACAGCAGTGGTTGGCCGCTCAGTCAGAAAAGCTACGTGCGCATGCTCTTCAAGTGGGAATGCCCTCGGGCAAATTGCCTGTATTGACTACAGCAGAAGCTACGCCGTGGTGTGGACCAGGCTACCCTGAACGCTGCGAACCATGGTTGATGCTGCAACATCAACTTGATACGGAATGGCAAGACATACGCAGCAAGCATGAGCGACTGACCGCGACAGTGCAAACCAGAGCAGGACAAATTCAAGTTGCCCAGGCCAGCATCAAGCGTCTGCAGGATTTGCAAACGAACTTGCGGCAGCGAGAGCACGATTATTCGGCACTTGCCTCCCAAGGCTTCATCAGCCAGCATGGCCTGCAAGACAGAACCCGTGATCGGCTCGATATTGAAAACGAACTGGGACGGGTACGCGCAGAACACAAAACTGCAATGGCTGCGCACCATGAGGCCATCAAAGAACAAAACGCATATTGGGCTGAGGTTCGGAAAAACCTTTCTCAGCGCTCTTTTACGGCCCAACAAGACATTGAGCGTTTGATGCAGGAACAGGTCAAGTCTGAGCAACGACTGCATTTGCTGGAGCTTCGGTCTCCTGTGCGCGGCACTGTGCAGCAGCTGGCCGTATTCACCACAGGTGGCGTAGTCACCCCCGCTCAGGCCCTGATGGTCATCGTGCCCTCGGGACATGACGTGGCGGCGGAAGTCATGGTGGCCAACAAAGACATTGGATTTGTGCAGCCTGGGCAAACCGTTCGCATCAAGCTCGAAACCTACAGCTTCACACGATACGGCACCTTGGATGGCGTGGTCACATGGGTCAGTGCAGATGCGTTAACGCGTGATCCGCAGAACAACAGCAACCCCAACAACCCAGCCAGCAATGGACAGGCTCCGTTGGCGTACTTCCCTGCGCTCATTCAGCTCAAGCAATCGAGCATTCAGATTGATGGCAAAACAATGCCCATTACCCCGGGTCTGAATGTGACCGCAGAGATCAAGACAGGCAAGCGCACTGTGATGGACTACTTGCTCAGCCCTATTCAAAAGACTTTGGACGAAAGTGTGGGAGAACGATGACTTCAACAAACATTCAAACCATTACAGAAAAGCCACCCAAACCACCGTGGCGCATTCGCCTGACCAGTTGGAAACGGTGGGTATACGGTGACGCCTATTCGCAGCCGCTAGAGAAATTACCAAAGGGTTTTTACAAGCATGTGGCATTTGCATTTACGTTGTGGTTGGTGATTGCGTTTCACCCGTGGGTGACCACCTTCATCAATCGTGAGCCACCGCCTTTCGCTCAATTGAAAGTGGTGGAAGGAACCATCCACACCACGTATAAGAAGAACCCGCATGTGATTTTTAGACACGTGAATGGGTGAACCTGGAGATGGAATTTCCGGTGTTTTTGAATACGCTGAAATCTCAGCCGCCAGGTGTCCGAGGACTTGGCAAATTCAATCGAGATCTGGTCGGGTGTGACGGACGCATCTGGTACGACGTGCCTGTTGGCACGCTGTGGACGCGGTATCGGATTTGGCAAGTGGAATGCACGAAATTTCCTTTTTTTGTGTCGTATCAGCAGGTGGTTAGTGAGAGCCGGAACAATCTCGGACCATTTGCAATTGGTGTGTTTTTTTCCTTCCCTTGATTGGGTCATCTATTCTTTTTCGCATGAGCAGAGGTAACTACAGATGAGCACTTCAAACGCAGTTTCAAATGTACTGGGCAACTTTGGCGGTCAGCTGGGCTTGGTCAATACAGGCACAGGCATGAAGAGTGCTCTTGTTGTGGTTGCATATTTGTGGGCACATTCATTTATGGAGAATTGATGTGCGGCTGATTTTTCAGAAACTTTCAATTGGCTTTTTCAAGTTGGGCATTCAGAAACTTAAAGAGTGGAAAAGGTTAATTGCATCACTCCTTTTTGTGCTGGCTTTTCTCCTATTGTTTTATTCTTTAAAAAGGATTTGATACATGATATGGATTTTTTTTCAAGCCATGGCAGAAATTTTATTGTCAGCAGCAATTAATTTGCTAAGGAGTAAAAAGATGGCAACCGCATTTTCGTTGCTTCTTTTTGCCGGTTGTTTTTTTCTGATTGCAATTTACTTCATGTGAAAGATTTAAAATGGACTATTCAAAAATTATTTTTGGGCAATTAAATCCATTCAGGAAAACCATACCCTATATAGGTGAAGCAAATGCCCCTGTCTTATATAATTATGACTCTAGTGGATTTATTTCATCCGCACAAAATCGAAATGTCACTATCCAAGATGGTCTGTACATCAATGAGTACAACCAGAGAGTGGCTACGAGACTCCAAGAGCAGGACACCACACTAAATCAACTTTTGCAGCAGACGATGCCCAACTGGCAGCCTGTTGCAAAAGACTTGAACTTCTTGAGTAATCCAACGGCCAACTACTCCAACGAAGGCCGCAACTACCAAACCCCAACCTACAACTTCGGCCCCAACCACCGAGGCAACGGCTTCACAGACCCCCACATTCTGGACAACTCAGGTGGCTACCGTGGCCTGAACACCTACAGTGGCGTGTACGCAAGTCAAGCCGCAGAAAACGCTGCTTTTGAGCGCGACTGGGACACGGCGATCAATGCCTACAGCACTCAACCAAGCTACATCAGTTTTCCCACAGACCCTGGCGCCTACGTGGGGCTAGAGGACGCATTTGGCAATGACTGGGAAACACCTTCTGAGCCGGACTATTCGTATGACTTCGGTGGATACGATGATTACTATGACTACTCATATGACTACTCATATGACTACTACGACTATTCATACGATTGGTATCCACTGGTTATCGACTTGGACGGTGACGGCGTAGAAATCAAGCCCCTTGACAGCACCACCACCTACTTTGACCTCGATGCCGATGGCTACAAAGAACGCACCGCATGGGTCGGTGCTGACGATGGCCTGATGGTCATTGACCTGAACAACGACGGTCAAATCACCCAAAGCAAAGAAATGGCGTTTGGTGAGTGGACCACCGAGCAAGACACTGACTTGCAAGCGCTGGCCAAAGTATTTGACAGCAACCAGGACGGCACGTTTGACAGCCGTGATGCGCGCTTCAACGAGTTCCGTATCTGGAAAGACGCTAACAGTAACGGTGTGGCCGATGCGGGCGAGATGATGACGTTGCAAGCCGCAGGCATTGCCAGCATTGCAACCACGGTCAAAGACGGCACGGCGCTGGATTTGAGCGATGGCAGCAGCATTGCAGGTTTGTTCAAAGTGCAGCGGACTGACGGCAAATTGGTGGACGGGGCTGACGTGGCCTTTGCTTATCAAAAAACCGGCGTCAAAGAAACGGTGGATGCGCAAGGCAACAAGGTGTTCGCCTTTGAAGGCGGCGATGTGTACAAGCACATGATGATGAGCGCCACCCAAACCAACGTCACGCTGCCTGATAACTCGGGTACCAACTGGATTGGGGTGACAGGTAATGTGCTGAACAACCGCATTGACGCCAGCGCAGAAAATGACGCGATCTGGAAGAGAAAAGCATGAAAGCAGTTCGCTCATCATCCGTAACCTCCGAGGGCTCAAAAGTTTCTAAGAAATCAAATCCCACCTTGTGCTTTAAACATTGCTTGACTTTTTTATTTCAAACATTTTTTTGGGGAATGCTCATGTTCGGACAACCAGCGACTGCAAAAGAAAAACTCGAATTCACATATGGAGCCCCCAGCTTTACGCCCGATAGCCAAAAGCTGGTGTTTGACCGTTATCCACAAAGTGGTGAGCCGCGCATTCACGTTCTTGACCTCAAAACCAATGCACTGACCTACTACGAACCGCCCGCGGGGCAGATGTGGTTCAGCGGGAAATTTTCCCCCTCGGGCAAGCAGATGGTTTTTGTAATGGTCCCGTTGTTTTCTAAAGACTTGCCAGCCACAGGAAGCAACCGAGACTATGCCAACAGCCAGATCGCCATCATGGATGCAGACGGCAAGAACGTGCGCATGCTCACCCAAGGCCCTGGTTATAAGAAGGCACCGAATTTTTCTTGGTCGGGCAAAAAAGTGATCTTTGTCAAGGCCGAGTTGCGTAAGCCGGGCAGCAAAACGCTGGACACTCACAACGATGTGCATGAAATTCACGTAGAGACAGGCGCAACTCGGCAACTCACAAATTTCGAATTTTTCCAGATGGGGCGGCCCAGCTATTTACCCGGGGACAAAGAGTTTGTGGTGAACGCCGATACGCCTATGACACGTGGACCGATGACTGTTGAGGAATCCAAGGACTGGTGGGAATCTATGCGTCAAATGCAAGCGAAAAACCATAGCAGTGAAGTACGCCGCTTCCACGCAAATCCCCAAGTGCAAACATTACAGCCGCTCTTCATTGATCCTTTTTATTACGCAAGAAATGTGGCTGTTGATGCACTTGGGAATTTGTATTTCGAAGCACAGCCGAGCAAACAAGACAGGACACGCGTGTATCGCTCTGCTCCAGACGGAGGATTGGAGTCTTGGGCCGTAACGCCACACCTACAACCTCGGTCTCATGAAATTTCGCCAGACGGTCGGTTATGGGTTCAGATATCACGACCTGCGCTTGACGACGACCTGAACGGCATTTTTGCACTCGATTTGACAGACGGTACTTGGCGGGAAATACCGGCCAATGGCCCTGCACAACGCATCAACCCCTAAGCACACGCATTCACTTCTTGATTGAGGAGCACATACACCATGGGCACCAGCATCAGCATCGAAGGATTCAGCCTCACTACCCCCAGCACATGGGTGCCTGTATTTGGCAATTACTGCGGGCCCGGATGGTCCAGTGGTAAACGAACGGATAGCCCAGACTATGGAGAGCCTCCGATCAAAATTGATGGTCGCGAAAGCCCCGTTGATGCGATCTGCAAGGCACACGATCAGGCTTACACCGCTGCCGAAGGCCAACCAAACGAAGCTTCGCAGATTCTTGAAGCCGATATGCAATTGCGGCGTGAGATTTCAACACTCGATTTCAATACCTTGAACGGTACAGAAAAAACCTATGCAAGACTGATGGACTTCACCTTTGCCACCAAGATTGCAACCACCGATATCTTGCAAGTAGCAGCAGAAAAGATCCAAGCGGAATTCACACAGACTCCCGTATGGAGTGGTTCAGAAATCAGAACACCAGTCACACAGTCTCCATCGTTGATTGACATGCGAGAAAGCACCCCCGACTGGAACTGGAGCGCTGACGAAAGCACCAACAGCACTTTTCCCACTGACCCGGGCGCATACCAAGGCTTAGAAGATGCTTTTGGCGACAGCTCCAATAACAATGGCTCGGGTGGCTACGACGCAGGTGGATATGACAACTCCGGTGGCTATGACCCCTACTACGACAATTCGTATGACTACTCCTACGACTACGGCGGTGGTGACTGGTATCCATTGGTCATTGACCTAGACGGTGACGGCGTAGAGATCAAACCACTGGACCGCAGCACCACCACTTTTGACATTGACAACGATGGTTACAAAGAGCGCACCGCATGGGTGGGTGCAGATGACGGCATGTTGGTCATTGACTTGGGTGGCGATGGACAAGTTACCCAAAGCAAAGAAATGGCGTTTGGTGAATGGACCACCGAGCAAGACACCGACCTACAAGCTCTGGCCAAAGTTTTTGACAGCAACAAAGACGGTACGTTTGACAGCCGCGATGCACGCTTTGCCGAATTCCGCATCTGGAAGGACGCCAACAGCAACGGCGTGGCCGACGCGGGCGAGATGATGACGCTGCAAGCCGCAGGTATTGCCAGCATTTCAACCACCGTCAAAGACGGCACAGCGCTGGACTTGAGCGATGGCACAAGCATTGCAGGCCTGTTCAAAGTGCAGCGCACCGACGGCAAGTTGGTCGATGGTGCAGACGTGGCCTTTGCCTATTCCACTCGGGGGGTTCGGCAAGAAACAGACGCACAAGGCAATACAGTTTTTCATCTGGAAAGCGGAGATGTACTCAAACAACGACGACTAAGAGCAGGCGAAACCAATTTCACTTTATCTGACGCAAGCTGGATTGGGGCTGTGGGTAACAACCTCGACAACCAACTCGATGCCAGCGCTGCCACTTGGGACGTGGTGCTTGACGGTGGCGCAGGTAATGACACACTCCTCGGCGGGAGTGGTCGCGACTGGCTCATGGGCGGAGATGGCGTAGATCAGTTGAGAGGCGGTTCAGGAGACGATGTTCTGCTGGCCGATGAAGCCGACCTCGTCGTTGCCCAAGGGAGCACAGGCGCTTTAGATGGGGGGGATGGTTTCGATCAATTGATCGTGACAGGGCATGAGGGTAAAAACATTGATGCAGATCGTTTCAATGTTGAAGCTGTCCAGACGAGTGAAGGAAACGATCGAATCACGGGGACGCGTGATGCAACGAGCTATGTGTTTGACAGTGGAGACGGAGACGATACGCTCATTACTGCTGGCGGCAATGACATCTTGTTAGCAGGTGTTGGAAATGATTTACTGGATTCTGGCGCTGGCAATGATCAACTGCTCGGTGGTGCAGGCAATGACGTTTTACGCGCAGGTAAGGGCGATGATATTTTGGCTGGGGGTGCGGGGACTGACCGCTTGGAGGGCGGCGCAGACAACGACACCTATGTGTTTAACCGAGGTGATGGCGCAGACCGCATCTTGGACTATGCCGAGGACTGGTACAAAGAAAAATACACCTACCAAGAGCAGGTGTCGTACAGCGAACAGTACAACTACTACCAGAGCGTGCAGCGTGGTTCTGGCAAAAATGCCACGTGGGTCAATGAATTGCGCACGGGCTACCGTGCAGCAACGCGCATGGAAGACCGCATTGGCTACCGTGATGTGTATGGCGAAGTGGATGGCGGCATTGACACCTTGATGTTCGGGGTGGGCATTTCCATTCAAGACTTGGTGTTGTCTCGCTCGGGCGACAACATGGTGGTGACTTTGCGTGCCATCGACAACGAAAACACCTTGTCCACTGACAGTGTGACAGTGGAAGGTTGGGCAGACCAAAAGAACCGCGTAGAGAATTTTTCGTTTGTCGATGGCAACACATTGGATTTCAGCCAGATCATCCACGGTCAAAACGGCATGTCTGGAAACGACACCTTCACTGGCACGTCCGAAGGTGACTTCTTGTCAGGTGGTGGCGGAAACGACACGCTCACGGGTAATGCGGGCAAAGATGTGTTGGTCGGAGGCTCAGGCGATGACCGAATCGATGGCGGTGCAGACAAGGATTTATTGTTTGCAGGTGCAGGTAACGACACGTTAAGCGGTGGTGAAGCCGATGACTACCTGATTGCAGACGCAGGCAATGACATGCTCGATGGTGGCAACGGCGACGATGTGCTGGCAGGCATGGATGGCAACGACACGCTTTCTGGCGGGGAAGGCAGTGACAAGTTGTTGGGTGGCAAAGGGGCAGACTTGCTGCAAGGCGGTGGTGGCGACGACACCTATTTCTACTTCCGTGGTGACGGTAAGGATGAAATTTTTGACAACAAGGAACACCAAGAAAACTACCAAGTGCAGGTGTACACCGGCAGTGCCTACCAACGCAGCGGCAAATCAGGCAACTGGGTGGCCCAGTACCGAACCGACACGCTTGTGCGCACGGTGCAGGACGATGGCGGCAAAGACAGCTTGCAGTTTGGGCAAGGCATCTCACTCGAAGACTTATTCTTCCAGATGACGGGTGACGACTTGGTGGTGGGCTTGCGCGAGGACGCCAACACCTTGTTGGCTGACATGGATGACCAAATCAAGGTTCGCCAGTGGAGCAATGCGATGAACCGCATTGAGACCTTTGGCTTTGTGGATGGTTTGGCCCTGAACATGGGCAACATCGTTCAGGTGGCCAGCGGCTACGGCGCAAACGATGTGCTCACCGGGCATGCAGGGGGTGATTTGCTGTCGGGTGGAGACGGTAACGACACCCTCAATGGTTTAGCCGGTAACGACTACCTTGTGGGCGGTGCGGGCAATGACCGCTTGGACGGTGGTGCCGGTGACGACGACATGTTTGCAGGCGCTGGCGATGACGTACTGGAAGGCGGTGATGGCGTCGATTACATGATGGGCAGCGCGGGCAATGACACCCTCAATGGTGGCAATGGCAACGATGTGCTCACAGGCGGTGCAGGCAACGACACCCTCAACGGTGGGCGTGGTAACGACATTTACCACTTCAGTCGTGGGGATGGACGCGACACCATTGATGAGGCAGCGCTGGGGACAGAGACTTTCCAAGAGTCCTACACCTATACCGCACAAGTTCTGCAAACGCGCACCAGCGGCAAGAGTAGCTATCAGGTCTGGGTCAATGAAACCCGCACAGGCTATCGCACAGCGGTGCGTGCTGTGGACGGTGGTGAAGACACGGTCCAGTTTGGCCGCGCTATTGACATCGACGACATCATGATGGAGCGTGTGGGTTCCGATTTGTTGATTTCTTTGCTTCCTGTAAGTGGCACAGAGGTGACCGACAGCATCACAGTCAAAGGCTGGACAACTCCGCAATACCGCGTGGAAAACCTGCGCTTCATCAACGATTTCGCAGTGGACATTGGCGACATTGTGGACGCCCGAAAAGGCACAGCAGGCAACGATGTGCTGACGGCCAACGCAGCGGATGCCACTTGGTTAGGTGGTGGTGCAGGCAATGACACACTCAATGGCTCGAACGCAGCAGATGCGCTGCATGGTGCTGCGGGCAATGACTCGCTCAATGGCGGCACAGGGGATGATATTTACATTTTTGCGCGAGGAGACGGCAAAGATGTGCTCAACGACAGCGGCAGCGCAGGCGTGGGTACCGACAAAAACCGCCCAGGGGGTGACAAGCTTCTGTTTGGCACTGACATCACGATGGATGATTTGGTGCTTCAGCGCTCAGGGTCGGACATGGTCATCTATCTGCGTGACCGTGCCAACCCAGAGGGGGCCTTGTCCACTTTGGAAAATTCCATCACGGTGCGCAACTGGGCGAACACGAGCAATCGCGTGGAAGTGTTCCAGTTTTTCGATGGCAAAGATTTTGATGTCTCCGAATTAACCAACACTTATCTGGGGCGTGACGGCCAAGATGTGGCCGACAACCTCACAGGCTCATCCAGCGCCGATTGGCTGGATGGTTTTGCTGGCAACGACACCATTCGTGCGGGTGCCGGTAAAGACTTTGTACTGGGCGGAACCGGCAATGATGCGCTCTGGGGAGAGGCTGGCAATGACCTGCTTTCTGGTGGTGCAGGCAATGACACGGTTTATGGCGGAGATGGTGATGATGTGGTTGCAGGTGATGCAGGCAACGACACCCTCTACGGTGAAGCCGGGGCTGATGTGATGGCTGGTGGAGCTGGTGACGACTGGATTGATGCTGGGGCAGGCGATGACGTGATCATCGGCGACACCGGCAATGACACCTATCAGGCCAGCACTGGGCAGGACATTTACCGATTTGGTTTCGGTGATGGCAACGACACCTACATTGGCAGCGAACAAGCAGGCATCAATGGCACCGACGTGATCATGCTGGAGAGTGGCATCAGCAAAGACTCCTTGTGGTTTGAACGTGTGGGCAACGACTTGGTGATGCGTTTGCTGGGCTCGACAGACAGCATGTCGTTCAAGAACTGGTACTACAGCGATGACCCGATCAAACGGGCCACAGCCAATGCCCCACAACGGGTTGTGATGGGTTTTCAAGCAGGTGACGACATGTTGTCCTACAACAAGGTCAACAGTTTGGTCAGTGCAATGAATGGCTTGACGCCCAATGATGGCGAGACTGCCTATGGAGTGACATCAGCAGAACTGCCCAGTGCTGTGAAATCTGCTGTCAACAGCGCTTGGGTAACGGCAGCATAAAGGACAAACATGACAGAAGAATCAAAGCAAGCCACCAGCCCTGATCAAACTCAGGGCGAGGTGACCAACATGTCTATGCTGGGGGAGATCGTTTGGCTGATGGCCCATTCAAAGCTGCATCAAGAGTGGCCCATTGCGAGCATTTTTCAGTGGGTTATGCCTGCTTTGATGCACAAACAATGCCGCTTGTATCGACGTAATGGTCGTCCAGTAGCCTATGTGGCTTGGGCGCGAATGTCCAAAGAGGTGGAAGAAGCCTATGTACTGAACCCCAAGAGTTTGCAACCCAGAGATTGGACCAGTGGCGACAAAGGTTGGTTGGTCGATTGGATTGCACCTTTTGGTGACAGCGCTGCTGTGATGCAAGATTTGCGTGAAGGCATCTTCAAAGACGAGGTGGGGCGCGCTTTGCGCGTCAAACCAGACTCGGATGAAATGCAGATCATTTATGTTCACGGTGCCAATGCAGCTGTAAAAGCACAAGATGAAACGCTCAATCCAGCCGTTGATCTAGAAGGTGCGGCTAGGCGCGCAGAGCAAGCCGCCAAGCCAGTATCCGCACCTCAGCGTGCCAGTGTCACTTGATGGATAAACATTACAAGCGCCGAGTTGTGGTCACGGGCATGGGAGCGGTATCGGCTTTTGGCTGGGGCGTGGATGAATTGGCACCTGTATTTCGTGGTGCAACTGCCATCAGGTTGCACCGTTTAGGTGATTTGCCGGGAGCATCTGAAATATTGGCAGCGCGGCTAGAGACGGACTTGCCCACGGGCGTTTTCGATCGCCGTGTTGAGGATGCCGACCGCGTTACGCAAATGGCCATTTACTCAGCCCACGAAGCTGTGACCATGTCCGATATTGCCACCGACACGATTGGCTTGGTTGGCTGGGGAACGGGTTACGGTGGTGCCGCGACGATGGACGAGGCCTATACGCGATGGCTGTTTGCTAAGCATGACCTGACTGGAAAAGTTTCGCCTCTGACTGTGCCCAAAGCCATGACACATGCAAGCGCCGCAGGTGTAGCAGGATGGCTTAATTTGTCGTGTCCTGTCATGACTTATTCCTGCGCGTGTGCTTCATCCGCAGTCGCCATTGGTGAGGCTTATCTTGCCATTCAACAAGGTCGTTGTGATGTCGCCTTGGTTGGGGGCGCAGAAGCGTTGATTGTTCCCGGTGTCGTCAGAGCATGGGAGGCGCTGGGCGCCCTTGCCAAGCCCGATGAGAATGGGCTGTGGAGAGGTCCCTTTGACGCATTGCGCAATGGATTAGTTTTGGGCGAAGGCGCTGGCTGTATTGTTTTGGAAAGTAAAACCCATGCCACGCGCAGAAGCGCTCATATATTGGCGGAATGCTTGGGTTATGCACAAACGAATGATCCCAATTGCTTAACCCTCCCGCACATTGCCCCACAGGTGAAAGCCATGCAAATGGCTCTTCAAAATGCAGACGTCCTAGCGGATGAGGTGGCGTATGTGAACGCCCATGCAACAGGTACGCGAGCGGGCGACACGTCTGAAATCAAAGCACTGAACGAGGTTTTTGAGGATGCATCAACGCTGGTCAGTTCCACCAAAGGCGCAACAGGACATTTGATGGGGGCCGCTGGCGTGCTGGAAACGATTTTGTGCATAGAGGCGCGTCAAGTTGGCGCTTATTCACCCTCGGTTGGTGTTTCAGAACCAGATGCCAGCATTGATTTTGCGTTGCTGACTAACCCAACACAGTCCAACGGGACTGGCGTTTTTCTTACAAACAGTTTTGCTTTTGGGGGAACCAATGTCTCACTCGTCTTCAGAAACCATGACTAATTCACCCTTGCCTATGAACGTCGAATCTATCGAGCTATTAGTTCGGCAAACCATTGCCAAACGGCTGCACATTGACGTGAACAAGGTTCAACTTGACACAAACTTTCATGACTTGAATTTGGATTCGCTCGACTTGGCTGAGCTGTTCTTCTTGCTTGAAGATCAACTGAAAAAACAAATCAACGTCAATCAAACTTCCAACCTACAGACGGTGAATGATGTTGTCATGCTGGTCATGACGAAGCAATGATGTAGAGACAGTTTCCCAATTCGGAATTTATTTCGTGAAACTTGGAGAACGCTCAAATGACCATCACAACCAGCCGCCCGCATGACGACGCCGTTGTCGAGGTGCTCAAAGCCGATCCTGAGTTTGCCAACGACTACCTCGCCGTCGCATTGGATCAAGCCGATCAACCGGGGGGCAGCAGGCTTTATTGGCTGCTTTGCGGCACATCGCCGAAGCGCAAGGCATGTCTGCGGTGGCGGAAAGAGCGGGCATGCCGCGTGAAAGTTTGTACCGGGCGCTCGGTCCGCGTGGCAATCCCACGCTCAAAACATGGCTGGCCGTGTTGAACGCAACCGGATTGCATTTGTCGGTGGCACGGCCACAAAATTGACGCCGTGGTCATGGCCGCGATGCGTCCTCACAACGCCAGCGCCGTCGTGTTTTTGACTTCTTCCATCACCGCATAGGTGCGCGTTTCGCGCACACCGGGCAGCTGCCACAGCACCGTGCCCGCAAACTCGCGGTAAGCGTTCATGTCGGCGGCGCGGGTCTTGAGCAGGTAGTCAAAGCCGCCCGCCACCATGTGGCATTCCATGATCTCGGGGCGCACCTGCACGGCGGCTTTGAACTGGTCAAACACATTGGGGCTGGTGCGGTCGAGCAGCACCTCTACAAACACCATCATCCCTGCACCCAGCTTGAGCGGGTTCAGGCGCGCCTCATAACCCAGGATGTAGCCCTCACGCGTGAGGCGCTGCACCCGCGCCAGCACCGCCGTGGGCGAGAGCGACACGCTTTCGGCCAGCTTGAGGTTGCTGATGCGGCCGTCGCGCTGCAGCAAATCCAGAATGCGGCGATCTGTGCGATCAATGTCGGGTATGTCGATGCTCATGCTGATTTTTGTTCGGTGTATTGATTGAATTTTGGTGAAACATTCATCACCTTATCAGGATGATAGCGATTCATGCCACACAAAGGCCGTTGTCGAGGCTGAAGCCGCCGACCCCTGCCCAAAGGACCTCGCCATGAACACCCCCATGACCCCAGCCGAACTCGCCCATGCCCAAGGCGCCCACTTCACCCCCGGCGGCCCCTTGCCCGAGCGCAGCGCCCTGCGCGAGGCCATGGCCCGCGCCACCCGCCTGCCCGAAGCCCAGGCACTGGCGCCGCTGCTGGCTGCGGCCCGCATGCAACCTGCCCAGGCCCAGCGCACCGACGCGCTGGCGCGCCAACTGGTGCAAGGCATGCGCGAAGGCCCACAACTGGGCGGGCGCGCAGGCCGCGTGCAAAGCCTGATGCAGGAATACGCCTTGTCGAGCGAAGAGGGCGTGGCACTGATGTGCCTGGCCGAGGCGCTGTTGCGCATCCCCGATGCGGCCACGCGCGACGCGCTGATCCGCGACAAGATCGGCCAGGGCGACTGGCACCAGCATGTGGGCCGCAGCCCGTCGCTGTTTGTCAACGCCGCGTCCTGGGGCCTGTTGCTCACGGGCAAGCTGGTGGCCACGCACAGCGAGGGCGCGATGCTGGCCTCACTCACTCGTCTGCTGGGCAAAAGCGGCGAACCGCTGATTCGCCAGGGCGTGCAACTGGCCATGCAGATGCTGGGCGAGCAGTTCGTCACAGGCGAGACGATTGACGAGGCCCTGCACCGCGCCCGCGAGATGGAAGCCCAGGGCTTTCGCTATTCGTACGACATGCTGGGCGAAGCCGCACTGACCGAGGCCGATGCGCAGCGCTACCTGCGGTCGTACGAAACCGCGATCCACGCGATTGGCAAGGCCGCGCGTGGCCAGGGCGTGCTGAACGGCCCAGGCATCTCGATCAAGCTGTCGGCCCTGCACCCGCGTTACAGCCGCGCCCAGCACCAGCGTGTGATGGACGAACTTTTGCCACGTGTGCTGCACCTGACCGCGTTGGCCAAGCATTACGACATCGGCCTGAACATCGACGCCGAAGAGGTGGACCGACTCGACATCTCGCTGGACCTGCTCGAAGCGCTGTGCCGCGCACCCCGCTTGCAAGGCTGGAACGGCATCGGTTTCGTGATCCAGGCCTACCAAAAGCGCTGCCCCTGCGTGATCGACTGGGTGATCGATCTGGCGCGCCGCACCGGCCACCGCCTGATGGTGCGCCTGGTCAAGGGCGCCTATTGGGACAGCGAGATCAAACGCGCCCAGCAAGACGGCCAAAGCGATTACCCCGTTTACACGCGCAAGCACCACACCGATGTGTCCTACCTGGCCTGCGCCCAACAACTGCTGGCTGCGCCCGAGGCGGTGTACCCGCAATTTGCCACGCACAACGCACACACGCTGGCGGCCATCGTGCAAGTGGCGCAAGACATCGGTGGCGACTACACCCCGGGCCAATACGAGTTCCAGTGTCTGCACGGCATGGGCGAGCCGCTGTACCGGCAGGTGGTTGGCCCACTGCAGCGGCCCTGCCGCATTTACGCGCCCGTGGGCACGCACGAAACCCTGCTGGCGTATCTGGTGCGCCGCCTGTTGGAAAACGGGGCCAACAGCTCGTTTGTCAACCGCATGGCCGACGCCAGTGTGTCCATCAGCGACCTGGTGCAAGACCCGGTGCAGCGGACAGAGCAAGACGCGCTGCAAGAAGACGCCAGCCCCGGCCAGCCGCACCCACAGATTGCATTGCCTGCGCAGCTGTATGGCGCGGCGCGGCGCAATTCCAGCGGCCCCGATCTGGCCCACGAACCCACCCTGCGCCAGCTGGCCACCGACATGCAGGCACAGCAGCAGCCCCTGCAGGTGCGCCCGATGCTGGCCCACGCGGCCGTGGGCGGGCCACGCCATGCGCTGATCAACCCGGCCGACCAGCGCGACGTGCTGGGCAGCGTGCAGTACGCCAGTGCCGACGATGTGCGCACCGCCTTGCAAGCGGCCAGCGATGCCGCACCAAGCTGGGCCGCCACACCTCCCGCACAACGCGCCGCCATGCTGGAGCGCGCCGCCGATCTGCTGCAAGCCGATGCAGCACGCGTGATGGCTTTGCTGGTGCGTGAAGCCGGCAAAACCTGGGGCCATGCCGTGGCCGAACTGCGCGAGGCGGTGGACTTTTTGCGCTACTACGCCGCGCAGGTGCGGCGCGACTTTGACAACCACACGCACACGCCGCTGGGCCCGGTGGTGTGCATCAGCCCGTGGAACTTTCCGCTGGCGATTTTCATAGGCCAAGTGGCCGCCGCGCTGGCTGCGGGCAACCCGGTGCTGGCCAAGCCTGCCGAATCCACCCCGGCCATCGCTGCGCTGGCGGTGCAGGCCCTGTGGCAAGCGGGTGTGCCGCCCGCCGTGGTGCAATTGTTGCCAGGCCAGGGCCGTGAAGTGGGCATGCAGCTGGTGCGCGATGCGCGTGTGCAGGGCGTGCTGTTCACCGGCTCCACCGAGACCGCCCGCGTGCTGCAAGGCGCATTGGCCGAACGCCTGAATTTGCAGGGTCAATCGGTGCCGCTGGTCGCCGAAACCGGCGGGCAAAACTGCATGGTGGTCGATTCATCGGCCTTGCTGGAACAGGTGGTGCAAGACGCCATGGCCTCGGCCTTTGAAGCCGCAGGCCAACGCTGCTCGGCGCTGCGCGTGTTGTGCGTGCAGGACGACGTGGCCGACCGCATGATCGCCATGCTGCAAGGCGCCATGGCCGAAATCACGCTGGGCACACCCGCCCAGCTGAACGTGGACATGGGCCCCGTGATCGACGAGCGCGCACGCGCCGGCATCGAGGCGCATGTGCAAGCCATGCAACAGCGCGGCTGCAAGGTGCACCGCATCAGTCGCAATGCGCCTCACGCTTTGCCCACCGGCACTTATGTGCAACCCACGCTGATCGAGATCGAGCACATCGCCCAGCTGGAGCGCGAGGTATTCGGCCCGGTGCTGCACATCGTGCGCTATGCCCGCAACGCACTGGGCAGCTTGCTGCAGGCCATCAACGACACGGGCTATGCGCTCACGTTGGGCGTGCATTCGCGCATCGAAGAAACCATCGCGCAGGTGACGGACAACACCCACGCGGGTAATGTGTACATCAACCGCAACATGGTGGGTGCCGTGGTGGGGGTGCAACCCTTTGGTGGCGATGGCCTGTCGGGCACCGGCCCCAAAGCCGGTGGCCCGCTGGTCTTGCTGCGCCTGCTGGCGCACTGCCCACCCACCGCAGCCTTGCGCAGCGTGCAAGCCAGCGGGGCCGCTGCGCTGCCGCAGGCCACCCCCGCGCTGCAGGCCTTGCACGACTGGGCCGTGACGCACAACCACTTGCCCCTGGCCCACGCCTGCGCGCAATTTGCCGCCACCAGCCCGGCCGGTTTACAAGCCACCTTGAGCGGCCCCACCGGCGAGCGCAACGTCTACCGCGTGCAAGCCCGTGCGCGGGTGCTGTGCCTGACGGGTGAGCAGCCAGGCGCTGACGCCGACCGCTTGACGCAACTGGCCGCCGTGCTGGCAGTGGGCGGCCACGCCGTGTGGCCGCTGCACAGCCAAGCGCTGCGTGCGCAGTTGCCGGCCAGGGTGCAAGGCCAGGTGGCGCTGGAAGACCCCGCGCACGCGCCATCCATCGATGCCGCGCTGCTGCACGCCGTTGCGGCCACCACCCTGCACTGGCAAGCCCAACTGGCTCAGCGTCCCGGGGCCATCGTCACGCTCACGGCCTTGCGCCCGGGCGATGCGGCGGTGCCGCTGGTCCGTTTGGTGAGCGAGCGCAGCATCAGCACCAACACCGCCGCTGCGGGTGGCAACGCCAGTTTGATGACCTTGAGTCTCTGAGCCAACGGGGCGCGCAAGCCCTAGGGAATCCCCGCTTGTGGGCGGCCTGTGCCTCATTACATTGGTGGCATCCCCTGACCCGAGGCACCGACATGAAGATCCGAGAACTGGCCACCGGTCTGCAGTTTCCCGAGGGCCCTGTGGCGCTGGACGATGGCTCGGTGCTGCTGGTCGAAATTGCACGCGGCACGCTCAGCCGCGTGACCACCGACGGCCGTGTGCAGGTGGTGGCCGAGCTGGGGGCGGGCCCCAACGGTGCGGCCATCGGCCCCGATGGCGCGGTCTACGTCTGCAACAACGGGGGCTTTGAATGGACGCGCGAGCCGGGCAACTATTTACGCCCCATCGGCCAAGCGCACGACTACTCGGGCGGGCGCATCGAGCGCGTCAACCTCAACACCGGCAAATTTGAACGCATATATGAACAGGTGGACGGCATCGGTCTGCGCGGCCCCAACGACCTGGTGTTTGACGCGCATGGCGGCTTTTATTTCACCGACCTGGGCAAAGTGCGCCACCACGAGATGGACCGGGGCGGCGTGTTTTATGCGCAGCCCAACGGCGCGGGCGTGCACGCCGTGGCCAGACCCGTGATGACGCCCAACGGCATCGCGCTGTCGCCCGACGGCCAAACCTTGTACTACGCCGAAACCGAAGGCGCACGCGTGTGGGCCTTTGATGTCACCGCCCCCGGCCAGGTGCGCAAAGACCCCTGGCCATCGCCGCAAGGCGCGCGCATGGTGACCGCATCACCCGGCGGACATTACCAACGCTTTGACTCCATGGCCGTCGATGCCGAGGGCAACATTTGCGTGGCCACCCTGCTGCACGGCGGCATCTCCATCGTCAGCCCCGATGGCCAGCACGTACGGCACGTGCCATTGCCCGACCCCTTCACCACCAACATCTGCTTTGGCGGCCCGGGCCACCGCACCGCCTACATCACGCTGTCAGCGACAGGGCGATTGATCGCGGTGGACGACTGGCCGGTGCCAGGCTTGGCGTTGCATTTCAACGCATGAACGCCGCGCCCGTGATCACCGATTTTTGAGCTGGTCGCGCAATTGGGTTTGCTGCAGGTCTTCGGCCTTGAGTTGCGCCTGGGTCTGACTCAGGCTTTGTTCCTGGGTTTTCATTTGCGACAGCATGCGCTCCTGGGTTTGCTCTTGCTTGCGCAGTTGGTCCAGCAGTTCGGGCTTGTCTTGCGCGTGCTCCTGAATTTGAGCGCGGGTGCGGGTCAACACCTGGTCTTGCCTTTTGATCTGGTCACGCGTTTGCTTGATCAATTTGTCTTGCGCCTTGATCTGGGCGCGTGTGTCTGACAAGGTTTTTTCTTGCGTGCGGATTTGCGCCTGGTGGTAAATGGCCACCTTCTGCCGTTCCATGAACTGCTCCGTCTTGGCCCCCAAACCGGAGGCCGTACCGGCTCCTGCTCCTGCTCCAGGACCCGGCGCTGCGCCGCCCCCGGCTCCTTGGGCCAGGGCCGCGAAGCTGGTGGCCGCCAGCACCATGGCTGCGGTCATTGAAATGGTTTTGATGCGTCGGAGGGTCATGGGGCGGTCCTTGGTTTTTTGCAGTAGATAGACAGCCACAGTCTGCAAAAACAAAGTGCGCTCGTGAATTCGCCCATCGGTCAATTTTCATTGACCGATGGGCGTATACCGCCACCCTCAACCCCGGTGCACTCAGCTCAGGTGCTTGCCAATGATGCCGGCCAGCTCGAACATGGTGGCCTGTTCTTTGCCAAACACCGCCTGCAGCTTGCCATCGGCCTTGATGGAGCGTTTGTCAGCGGGGTCTTGCAGGCCGTTGGCTTTGATGTAGTCCCAGATTTTCTTGACGACTTCGGTGCGGGCATAGGTGCCATCGCCGATCACGGCAGCCAACGAAGCACTGGGCTTCAAAGTGCCGACAGCGGCTTTGCGCGGCGCTTTGGGCGCAGCGGTCTTGGCGGCTTTTTTGGCCGCAGGGGCTTTGGCCGTTTTGGCCGCTGTCTTTTTGGCGGCGACTTTGCCAAAGGGCGTCTTGCTGGCCGCCGTCTTGCGTGGCGGGTACTTCTTGCCGCCTTCGCGTGGCTCAAACTCGAACGTCACTTTGCCTTCTTCAGGGTTCCAGGCCAGCATGGCCTTGAAGCTGCGGCGCGTGCGGTTGCTGACGAACTTGTCGAGCACATCGGTCTTGCCGGTGGCCAGCAATTTGACAACCTGTTCGCGCTCCACCGGTTGCTGCAAGATGAGCTTGCCGGTCTTGAAGTCACAGCTGGGTGTGGGTTGTTCATGCGTGGGCACGGCTTTGCTGCACACGTAGTTGCTGCCGTGCTCGTGCACCGGGCTACCGCACTTGGGGCAGGCACCCAGGGGCTCGTCGGTGAGTTCGACAATCTCGCCGCTGTCTTCGTTTTTCTTGTCGTCGCCAAAGTCGAATTCAAGCTTCCAGTTCTTTTCTTCTTCGTTGTATTTCAGCGCCATCTCGGCCACGAAAGGCCAGCCCGCCTTGGAACGGAAGCCGTCGAGCGGGCCGATTTTCTTGTCTTGCATGAACTGCTCGACTTCGGCTGGCTCAAAGGTGCGGCCAGCGGGTGACTTGCCAAACGAGAAGCCGCAGCCTTCGCTGGCACCGTCTGCGCCCGTGCAGGTATAGCGGCGGTAGTTTTCTTTCACCACGCCACCGCAGTTGGGGCAGGGCGTGGTGAGCGTGGCGTAGTCACCGGGCACGGTGTCGCGGTCGTACTCTTTGGCCTTTTTGACGATGTGCTCGGTCATGGCGGCGATCTCGGCCATGAAGGTGGCGCGGCTCAGCTTGCCTTGCTCCATCTGGGCGAGCTTGTATTCCCACTCGCCCGTCAGTTCGGGTTTGGACAGTTCTTCCACCTGCAGCCCGCGCAGCAGCGTCATGAGCTGGAAGGCCTTGGCCGTCGGAATCATCTCGCGGCCTTCGCGCAGCATGTATTTTTCGTTGATCAGGCCTTCGATGATGGCAGCGCGGGTGGCTGGCGTGCCCAGCCCTTTTTCTTGCATGGCTTCGCGCAGTTCGTCGTCGTCCACCATCTTGCCGGCGCCTTCCATGGCGCCCAGCAAGGTGGCTTCTGAATAGCGTGCGGGGGGACGGGTTTTGAGGCCCTTGGCTTCGACCGACGCCACGCCCACCTGTTCGCCCGCTTGCACCGGCACCAGGTTTTGGCCTTTGTCGCCGTCTTTGGCATCTTCCACTTCAGCGGCGGCTTCTTTGCCGTAAATGGCCAGCCAGCCGGGTTTGACCAGCACCTTGCCCACGGTTTTGAAACTGTGGCCAGCGGCCACGCTGATGCGGGTGGTCACCTGGTATTCAGCGCTGGGGAAGAACACCGCCATGAAGCGGCGCACCACCAGGTCATAGAGCTTTTGTTCGGCCTCGGACAAGCCGCTGGGGGCTTGCAGCGTGGGGATGATGGCGAAGTGGTCCGACACTTTTTTGTTGTCGAACACGCGCGGGATCTTGCGCACGTAGTTGTGGTTGATCGCCGTGAGCGCATGCGGGGCCAGGTGGCGCATGCCACTGTCGGCCAGCATTTCAAAGGTCTGCTTGGCCACAGGCACGTAGTCTTCGGGCAGGTGGCGTGAATCGGTACGCGGGTAGGTCAGGGCCTTGTGGCGCTCGTACAGGCTTTGCGCCAGGGCCAGCGTGGTTTTGGCCGAGAAACCAAATTTGCCGTTGGCTTCGCGCTGCAAGCTGGTCAGGTCAAACAGGCCGGGGCTGGCTTGCGTGGTGGGGGTGGCCTCTTCGGTCACGCTGGCGGTCTGGCCGCGCACCGCCTGAACAATGGCTTGCGCTTCTTGCGCGGTCCATTGGCGGTCCGCTTTCTTTTCGCCGTCTTCTTCTTTCTTCCAGGCGGGGTCGAACCACTTGCCGGGGTAGGTGCCTGCAGCGGCGGCAAACTCGGCGTGAATTTCCCAATAGTCGCGGCTGATGAACTTGCGGATTTGCTCTTCGCGCTCGACCACCACGGCCAGCGTCGGGGTCTGCACCCGGCCCACGGTGGTCAAGAAGAAGCCGCCATCACGCGAGTTGAACGCGGTCATGGCGCGGGTGCCGTTGATGCCCACCAGCCAGTCGGCTTCGGAACGGCTGCGGGCGGCGTCGGCCAGGCCCTGCATTTGCTGGTTGCTGCGCAGGTGGTCAAAGCCATCACGGATTGCTTGTGGCGTCATGGACTGCAGCCACAGGCGCTGCACCGGCTTGCCCAGGGTCTTGGTGCCCCCGGCATATTGCTCGATCAGACGGAAAATCAGCTCGCCCTCGCGCCCCGCGTCACAGGCGTTGATGAGCGCATCCACGTCTTTGCGCTTGGCCTGCCTGACCACGGCAGACAGGCGGCTCTTGGTTTTGTCCACGGGCTTCAAGTCAAAGTGCGGCGGGATCACCGGCAAATTGGCAAAGCTCCATTTGCCGCGTTTGACGTCGTATTCTTCCGGCGCCTGGATCTCCACCAGGTGACCCACCGCACTGGTCACCACGTAGTGGTTGTTCTCAAAATGGTCGTCGTGTTTTTCAAACTTGCCCGATGTCGGGGTCAAGGCTTTGACGATGTCTTGTGCCACCGAAGGTTTCTCTGCAATTACCAAGGTCTTCATGTCATTACAATCCGTTGTCTCGCGTGTACGTACGCGCCCGGGCGCGCTCACGCGCACGCCCACATGAATTCACCATAACAAATTTTTGAACGCCGTGGCCAAACCCCCTGTTTCCTCCCCCAGCCGCAGCGCGCCCGCAACCTCCGGCAAGCGCATCCAGGTGCGTCGCTCCGGCGTGCATGGCAAAGGCGTGTTTGCATTGCAAGACATCGCCGAAGGCGAGACCCTCATCGAATACGTGGGCGAGGTCATCAGCTGGGACGAGGCGCAAGACCGCCACCCGCACGACCCCGCAGACCCGAACCACACCTTCTATTTCCATGTGAACGAAGACCGGGTGATCGACGCGCTGCACGGCGGCAACTCGTCGCGCTGGATCAACCACAGCTGCAACCCGAACTGCGAAGCCGACGAAGACAACGAGCGCATTTTCATCAAGGCCATCCGCAACATCCGGGCGGGTGAAGAACTGAACTACGACTACGGGCTGATCATCGACGAGCCCTACACCAAGAAGCTCAAGGCCGAATACCCCTGCTGGTGCGGCAGCAAAAATTGCCGGGGCACCCTGCTGTCGCCCAAAGAGCGCAAAGAAACGCCCAAGATCCCAAGCCAGAAAAAAGCCAAGGCCCCATCAAAAGACAAGCCCCAAGCCAAGTCTGAGGCCAAGCTAAAAAACCAAGCCAAGGCCAAACCCGTGAAAACGGAAAAAGCCAAGCCGGTGCCGGCCAAGCCCAAGAAGGCGGTCACCAAAAAGCGTTGACCCATGCCACCCTGCAACGTGGACCGTCATGAATCCAGAGCGACGCCCCGGACAATGAAAGACAACGGGCATTCGCGCGCAGGGGCTCGCTCCCACAACCCACACGTTGAGCCACCGCCACCATGATCTCGCCCACCGCCTGGCCTGCTGAAGCTGTCTGGGAACAGGTGTTCCCGCTGCTGCCCGACTTCACGGTCGAGGTATTGCCCGAAATCGATTCGAGCAACAGCGAGCTCATGCGCCGCGCCCGCGCTGGCCAGCACGAGGCCACGCTGCTGGTGGCTGAGCGCCAAACGGCGGGGCGGGGCCGCATGGGCCGCGTCTGGCAAAGCCAACCGGGCGACTCGCTGACTTTTTCCATCAGCCTTTCCCTCACACCCAAAGACTGGTCGGGCCTGTCACTGGCCGTGGGCCTGAGCCTGGCCGAAAGCCTGCACCCCGATGTGGGTCTGAAGTGGCCCAACGATTTGTGGTGGCAAGACCGCAAGCTCGGCGGCATCCTGATGGAAGCGGCCAGCATGGGCGGGCGCAGCCAGGTGGTGGTGGGGGTGGGCCTGAACATCCGGCCCCGCCCAGCAGACGGCCTGAACACGCCGCCTGCGGCCCTGACCGAGTTGTTGCCCGATTTGACGGCACCCGCCTGCCTGGCACGGGTAGCGGCCCCACTGATCAAGACCCTGTTGGCTTTTGAACGTGGCGGTTTCGCCCCACTGCAAACCCGGTTCTCGTCGCGCGATGTCCTGAAGAGCCGACGCGTACACACCAGCGACGGCCAAGTCGGCTTGGCACTGGGCGTGGGCGCCAGCGGGGCCTTGCGGCTGCAGACCGATGCGGGCGTGCAAGAAATCCACAGCGCCGAAGTCAGCGTGCGCCCCTTTCCTGTCGAAGGTCTGTCCCCATGATGCGTTGGTTGATCGCCGTTTTGCTGCTCCTCAACCTGGCCACGCTGGCCTGGCAATGGGATGCCTTTGCCCGTTGGGGCTGGGGAGCCCATACCGCACGCGAGCCTGAACGCGTGTTGAACCAACTGCGGCCCGAAGCGCTGAAAATCGAAACCCCTGCGGCATTCAAGCAGCGCATGGCCGCGGAGGCCGCCGCTTCGGACAGTGCAACGGCAGCGGCATCTTCCGCACCCGATGCGCCCGCGCCCGCGCCCTCACTCCCACTCCCATCCACCCCTGCCAGCAAGGCGCCCCCCCAGCGCAACCCCTTGACCCTCTTTTGACGGAGACTTGTCTGATGAGCCTGAAACTTTACTTCGCCCCCGGTGCCTGTTCTTTTGTGCCCCATGTGTTGCTTGAAATGAGCGGTGCCGAATTTGAGCCCAGCCTGGTCAAACTGCACAAGGGCGAGCAAAACAGCGACGACTACAAAGCCATCAACCCGCGCGGTCAGGTGCCCGTGCTGGTGGACAACGGCCAGCCGATCACGCAAATCGTGGCCATCGTGTTGCACCTGGACCAGCTCTTTGCGCAAGCGCATTTTTTGCCCACAGAGCCGCTGGCCCGTGCCCAGGCCCTCTCGACTCTGGCCTGGATGAACAACACCGTGCACCCCACTTTCACGCACATCTTCATGCCGCAGAAGTTTTCCGACCTGCCCGAAGTGCAGGCGGCGCTCAAGCCCTACAACACCCAGCTGTTCCGCGGCATGCTGGCTGAGTTGCAAGCGCTGGTGTTGGCCGCTGCCGCCAAAGGCCAGCCCTGGCTGAGCGGCGCACATTTTGGCCCGCTGGACGCCTACAGCCTGACGCTCACCCGCTGGGGCACGATTGCCGGCATCACGCCCGAAGAGCACCCAGCGCTGTGGGCCTTCGTTGAGAAAGTGGCCGCCGAACCGGCCGTGGCGCGTGTGATGGCACGGGAGCGTTTGCAGCTCAACATGGGTCAGCCTGCCTGAGGCGGATGGGCCAATGGGTTGTTAACCCGAGGCGCTGAAGCGCAGCGTGAAACAGGCGCCCGGTGGGGTTTGGCCGGGGTAGGCCGCATCCACCGTGACCGTGGCACCGTGCTGCTGGGCGATTTCCTTGACAATGGGCAGGCCCAGCCCCGAACCGTCCACATTGGTGCCCAGCGCCCGGTAAAACGGCTGAAATACCAGATCGCGTTCGGCCTCGGGGATGCCCATGCCGTTGTCCTCCACCTGCATCACCAAGGCTTTGCTGTACGGGTCGACCAACACACGCACGGTGACCACGCCCTGGCGCTCTGGCGTGCTGGGGGTGTAGTGGACGGCGTTTTCAACCAGGTTGCGCACCATTTCTTTCAGCAAGGTCGGGTTGCCCTGCACACGTGCGCCCGGCGTGCCGGCGTCGACGCCCTCGTAGCCCAGGTCCAGGCCTTTGTCCATCGCGCGGGGCAGGCAGTCTTGCAAGACTTCGCTGGCCAGCACCACCATGTCGCAGCTTTGCTGGGGCAGATGCGCACCACCGCCTTCTGCGCGGGCCAGTGACAACAACTGGTTCACCGTGTGCGTGGCCTGCACGCTGGCGCGGCCAATTTGCTTCAGAGATTTTTTCAGTTCCTCTTCGCTGGAGCCTGAACGTTGCGCCAGGTCGGCCTGCATGCGCAAGCCCGCCAAGGGCGTCTTGAGTTGGTGTGCGGCATCGGCCAAAAAACGCTTTTGGGTGACGATCGAGTCTTTCAAGCGTTCCAGCAAATCGTTCACCGACACCACCAACGGCGCCACCTCCATCGGCACGGCCTTGTCGTCCAGCGGACTCAGGTCATCGGGTTTGCGCGCACGGATGCGCTCTTCCAGTTCGGACAGCGGCTTGATGCCGCGCACCAGCGCCAGCCACACCAACAGCACGGCCAGAGGCAACAATGCGAACTGGGGCAACATCACGCCCTTGATGATCTCGGCCGCCAACACGGAGCGTTTTTCACGCGTCTCGGCCACTTGCACCAAAGCGGGGTGCTTGCCCTCGGCGTCCAGGCGGATCCAGGTGTAGGCCACGCGCACTTCAAAACCGCGCATTTCGTCGTCGCGGATGTGCACCTCATAACTGCTGTTTTTTCCCTCTTCCACGGGCGGCAGGGGCAAATCGCGTTCGCCACTCAGGTGCTCCTGGTGCCCGCCACGCACCTGGTAATAAACCAGGTCGGTCTCGTCGGCGCGCAGCAACTCGCTGGCCGGCTGGGGCAGGTTGAAATGCACACGTTTGTCCGGCCCGAGCTTGACCTGTTGGGCCAGTGCCTGCACGTTGTAGACCAGCGCGCGGTCAAACGGCTTGTTGGCCAGCCCTTGCGCCACCAGCCAGGTCAGCGCCAGGCTGATGGGCCACAACAACAGCAACGGGGTGAGCATCCAGTCCAGGATTTCCCCGAACAAGGACCGCTGTTCCCGCCTGAAAATGCGCACCTGCCAGCCGCGGAACTTCATGGTGACCTGGTCCTGCGTGCTGTGGCGTGGGTCGTCAAATCACCGGGCTCTCAGCCCGGGATTTTTTCAAGGCAGTAACCCAAACCCCGCACGGTGGCAATGCGGATCGGGCCTTTTTCGATCTTCTTGCGCAAGCGGTGGATATACACCTCGATCGCGTTGTTGCTGACCTCTTCGCCCCATTCGCACAAACGCTCCACCAACTGGTCCTTGCTGACCAGCCGTCCGGCACGCTGCAACAACACTTCGAGCAAGCCAAGTTCACGCGCAGACAGCTCGACCATCTTGCCCTCGATCGTGGCCACCCGCCCGGACTGGTCATAAATCAACGGGCCGTGTTTGATTTGCGACGTCGCACCGCCCATGCCCCGGCGGGTCAGGGCGCGCACGCGGGCTTCAAGTTCTTGCAGACTGAAGGGCTTGGCCATGTAGTCATCGGCACCGTAATCCAGGCCTTTGACGCGCTCTTCCACGCTGTCGGCGGCGGTGAGGATGAGCACCGGCAAGGTGGAGCCTCTGGCGCGCAGGCGCTTGAGCACTTCCAGTCCGTGCATTTTGGGCAGGCCCAAATCCAGAATCAGCAAATCGAATTCGTTGTTGGTCATCAAGGCCGCATCGGCCTCGCTGCCACTGGCCACATGGTCCACCGCCGCGCCAGCGCTGCGCAAAGTGCGCAACAAGCCATCGGCAAGCACCTGGTCATCTTCGGCTATCAGAATTCGCATGGCTGTCTCCTGTTGTTGTGCTGTGTGCCGTCCCCTCTGGCAGGGGGGCACCTGTGGTGATTCTAGTGTCTGCCCATCGGCCCGCCGGGCCAAAGCGCTGGCATCGCGGATGGCGCGGTCCGGGCCGCCGCAGCCGACAACACATCAAGCGGCATAGGCCTCCAGCCCCAAAGCGACCACGGTGGCCACATCCTGGCCCACCGCCTCGCGAAATTCTGCCTCGGCTTGTGCCACCGCGTCCTTGAAGGCCTGCAGCCAGGCCAGGCCCACGGGGGTGAACACCACCCGCCGCGCACGGGCGTCCAGCGGGTCGTTCTCGCGCTGCACCAGGCCCCAGGCGGTGCATTGGTCCACCAAATCGCCCATGGCCTGCTTGCTCATGCCGGCGGCGCGGGCCAGATCGGTCAGCCGCGAACCGCCCAAAGCCAGGTGCCGCGTGATGTGCACATGGGCCGCGCTGATCTGATCGCGTGATGCCAGATTGGCCAAGGCCAGAGGCACCCCCTCGTTGCCCGCCATCAGGTGCAGCACGCGCTCGTCAAAGCGGCGCATGGCATGGCCCAGCAAGCGCCCCAAATGGGCTTGACGCCAACGGTCATCCTGCAAATGAGGGGCCGTTGTGGTGGGGTTGGACGGGGTTTCAGACATCGGCAAATGATAAGGCAAACTGACCAAAAATAGTGTTTACAGGTTTATACAGTGCGTTTACAGTACTGTCTACGCATCCAGTCAACAGCACTTCCCCGCTGTACCAGATGTTCCAAACCATTGATATTCAAGGAGATTTCCATGAGCGACGACAACAGCGAAAAGTCCAAAGCCCTGCAAGCTGCCCTGGCCCAAATTGAAAAACAATTTGGCAAAGGCACCATCATGCGCCTGGGTGAGGGCGAAGCCATCGCCGACATCCAGGTCGTTTCCACCGGCTCTTTGGGCCTGGACATTGCACTGGGCGTGGGCGGTCTGCCCCGTGGCCGCGTGATCGAGATCTACGGCCCCGAGTCTTCGGGCAAGACCACCCTGACCTTGCAGGTCATCTCTGAAATGCAGCGCCTGGGCGGCACCTGCGCCTTTGTCGACGCCGAACACGCCCTGGACGTGCAGTACGCCCAAAACCTGGGGGTCAACCTGCAAGACCTGCTGGTCAGCCAGCCCGATACAGGCGAACAAGCACTGGAAATCGTGGACAGCCTGGTGCGCTCCGGTGCGGTGGACCTGGTGGTCATCGACTCGGTGGCGGCCCTCACCCCCAAGGCCGAGATCGAAGGCGACATGGGCGACAGCCTGCCCGGCCTGCAAGCGCGCCTGATGAGCCAGGCCCTGCGCAAGCTGACCGCCACCATCAAGAAAACCAACTGCACCGTCATCTTCATCAACCAGATCCGCATGAAGATCGGCGTCATGTTCGGCAGCCCCGAAACCACCACCGGCGGCAACGCGCTCAAGTTCTACGCCTCGGTGCGCCTGGACATCCGCCGCACCGGCACCATCAAAAAGGGCGACGATGCGATCGGCAACGAGACCAAGGTCAAAGTGGTCAAGAACAAAGTGGCGCCGCCCTTCAAGACCGCCGAATTTGACATCTTGTTTGGCGAAGGCATCAGCCGGGAAGGCGAGGTCATCGACATGGGCGTGACCGCCAAGATCGTGGACAAGTCAGGCGCCTGGTACGCCTACCAGGGCGAAAAAATCGGCCAGGGCCGTGACAACGCCCGCGAGTTCCTGCGCGAAAACCCCGCCTTGGCCCGCGAAATCGAAAACAAGGTGCGCGAATCGCTGGGCATCCGCCTGCTGGAATCGGCCATTGCCGAAGCCAAGGGCGACTGAGCCCAACCTGACCCGCCCAGACAGACCCGGCCCACCGCATGAACAAACCCGGCTTTCAACCGTCGCTCAAAGGCCGCGCCCTGCGCCTTTTGAGCCAGCGCGAACACTCCCGCGCCGAGCTGGAACGCAAGTTGGCCGTGCATGAAGAGGTGCCCGGCGAACTGGCCAAGGCACTCGATGCCTTGCAGGCCAAGGACTTCATCAACGACGGGCGGGCCATCGAATCGGTGATCCACCGCCGTGCCGGCAAGCTGGGCGCTGCCCGCATCCGGCAAGAGCTGGCCGCCAAAGGCTTGTCAGGCGAAGCGGTGACCGAAGCAATGCAAACTTTGCGCGAAACCGAGCTGAACCGCGCACAGGAAGTCTGGCGCAAGAAATTCGGTCAACCACCTGCCGATGCCACCGAACGGGCCAAGCAAATGCGCTTTTTGCTCACCCGGGGCTTTGCTGCCGAAGTGGTCCGCCGCGTGGTGCAAGGCGGCGACGCGTTTTGAAGATCGGCCCCTCCTGCCAGGCCCACGTCGGGGCTAAAGCCGCCGACCTACGAATGCACCATCGCAGCCCCCTGTGGGTCAGCGCTTCAGCGCCGACACTGCGCATTCACGCTGAACACATCCACATCACCAGCAAACAGGCGTCACAGGCCCAGCATCAACTGGATGTTCTGCACGGCCGCACCGCTGGCCCCTTTGCCCAGGTTGTCCAAGCGTGCAATGACCACGGCCTGGCGGGCCTCTTCGTTGGCAAACACCCTGATTTCGAGCTTGTTGGTGTCGTTCAGCGCGGTGGCGTCCAGCTTGGCATCTGGCGTCGCGGGCTCCACACTGACCCAGCCACCCGCGGCCCGGCTGGCCGCGTAGTGCGCGCGCAAGGCCTCGTGCAAGTCGGCCCCGGTGGGTTGGCCGGGCAGGGTGTCCAGGTGCAACGGCAACTGCACCAGCATGCCTTGACGGAAATTGCCCACAGCGGGCACAAACAAGGGGCGGCAGGTCAGCCCGGTGTAGCGCATGATTTCAGGGATGTGCTTGTGCCTGAGGCCCAGGGCATAGGCTTCAAACAAGGGTGCCCGGCCCGCCTCATGGTCTTCGATCATGCTGCGGCCCCCACCGGAGTACCCACTCACGGAAGGCAGGCAGACCGGAAAGTCACGCGGCACCAACCCCGCATCGACCAAAGGCCGCAAGATGGAAATGGCGCCCGTGGCATAGCAGCCCGGGTTGGCCACGCGCTGGGCCTGCCGCACGGCGGCCTGCTGGTCAGCCGCCAGTTCCGGAAAACCAAACACCCAGTCGGGGTGGCAGCGGTGCGCGGTCGAGGCGTCCACAATGCGCGGCTTGCGGCCAGGTAGGCTGTCGATCATGGCGACCGATTCGATGGCCGCGTCGTCGTGCAGGCACAACACCACCAAATCCGCTGCCGCCATCAGTTCACGTTTGGCTTCGGGGTCTTTGCGGCGGGCGGGATCGATGCTCAGCACCTCGATCTGGGGCATCAGCGCCAAGCGCTCGCGGATCTGCAGACCGGTTGTTCCGGCTTCGCCATCGATGAATATTTTGGCCATGGGCAGTACTTTCTGATGAAGTTCCTGGCGCCACGTCATGTGAATGTAAGACGCGAAGCTCAGGATTGGTGCATTGCAGCATGATACAGTCGCAGGCTGCAGTGTCCAGCGCCTGCTGGCGGGCTTACCTTGAACCAGGAACCCCGGCGGACCGGTCGAATTTCCACCCCTCTGAGAGAAGACCTCATGAAGATTCACGAGTACCAAGGCAAGGAAATCTTGCGTCAATTCGGTGTGCCAGTCCCACGTGGCATTCCAGCATTCACCGTTCAAGAGGCGGTCGAAGCCGCTCAAAAACTGGGCGGTCCGGTGTGGGTGGTCAAGGCCCAGATCCATGCAGGTGGCCGTGGCAAAGGCGGCGGCGTCAAAGTGGCCAAAACCATTGACGATGTCAAGCGTCTGGCTGGCGAAATTCTGGGCATGCAACTCAAGACCCACCAAACCGGCCCAGAAGGTCAAAAAGTCCGCCGCCTGTACATCGAAGACGGCGCTGACATCAACAAAGAATATTACGTGTCCGTGGTCACCGACCGCGCCACACAAAAGATCGCTTTCATCGCTTCCAGCGAAGGCGGCATGGACATCGAGGAAGTGGCGCATTCCACACCCGAGAAGATCATCACCGAGTTCATCGATCCTCTGACCGGTCTGGGCGACGCCCAAGCCAAGAAGATTGCTGACGCCATCGGCATGCCCGCAGATTCCACCGCCCAGGCCGTGGACATCTTCAAGAAGCTGTACCAGTGCTACATGGAAACCGACGCGTCGTTGGTCGAAATCAACCCGCTGAACCGCGACAGCAAGGGCAATGTGATGGCTTTGGACGCGAAGTTCAACTTCGATGCCAACGCCTTGTTCCGTCACCCCGACATCGTGGCCTTCCGCGACCTGGACGAAGAAGATCCAGCCGAAGTGGAAGCTTCCAAATTTGACCTGGCTTACATCAGCCTGGACGGCAACATCGGTTGCCTGGTCAACGGCGCTGGCTTGGCCATGGCCACCATGGACACCATCAAGTTGTTCGGCGGCGAGCCTGCCAACTTCCTGGACGTGGGCGGCGGCGCCACCGCCGAGAAAGTCACCGAGGCTTTCAAGATCATGTTGGCGAACAAGAAAGTCAAAGGCATTCTGGTCAACATCTTCGGCGGCATCATGAAGTGCGACACCATCGCCAGCGGCGTGATCACGGCTTGCAAGGCGGTGAACCTGTCCGTGCCATTGGTCGTGCGCATGAAGGGCACCAACGACGAGCTGGGCAAGAAGATGCTGGCCGAATCCGGTCTGCCGATCATCTCTGCGGACACCATGGCCGAAGCCGCGACAGCCATCGTCGCAGCCGTTAAGTAATGACTTTGCAGGGCAGCGCCGAAAGCGCTGTCCGCATCTGATTAGGAATCCAAAATGTCGATCTACATCAACAAAGACACCAAAGTCATCACCCAGGGTATCACCGGTAAAACCGGTCAATTCCACACTGAAAAGTGCCAGGAATACGCGAACGGCAAAAACTGCTTTGTCGCGGGCGTGAACCCCAAGAAGGCTGGCGAGTCCATCTTCAACATCCCGATCTACGCATCGGTCAAAGAAGCCGCCACCCAAACTGGCGCCACCGTGTCCGTGATCTACGTGCCTCCAGCAGGCGCAGCAGCGGCCATCTGGGAAGCGGTGGAAGCCGACCTCGATTTGGCCATCTGCATCACCGAAGGCATTCCAGTGCGTGACATGCTGGAAGTGCGCAACAAGATGAAGGCCAAGGAAGCCGCTGGCGGCAAGCGCACTTTGCTGCTCGGCCCCAACTGCCCTGGTTTGATCACGCCTGACGAAATCAAGATCGGCATCATGCCCGGTCACATCCACCGCAAAGGCCGCATTGGCGTCGTGTCCCGCTCGGGCACTTTGACGTATGAAGCCGTGGCGATGTTGACCGAAGTGGGCCTGGGCCAGTCCAGCGCTGTCGGTATCGGTGGCGACCCAATCAACGGTTTGAAGCACATCGACGTGATGAAGGCTTTCAACGACGATCCAGACACCGATGCCGTCATCATGATCGGTGAAATCGGCGGTCCAGACGAAGCCGAAGCCGCCATGTGGTGCAAGGCCAACATGAAGAAGCCCGTGGTCGGCTTCATCGCCGGTGTGACTGCCCCTCCCGGCAAGCGCATGGGCCACGCGGGTGCCCTGATCTCTGGCGGTGCCGACACGGCCGATGCCAAACTGGCCATCATGGAAGAGTGCGGCTTCATCGTCACACGCAACCCATCTGAATTGGGCAAATTGCTCAAGGCTCAGCTGAAGTAATCCCATAAGGGCAATTACGCACGCCAACGCAGGCGCTGCCCGTTAAACTCGGGCACCTGCACTCAAAGCGCTGTCAACGCAGGTTGCCAGCGCTTTGGTCTTTTATACCTACGGAGAGAAAACAATGGATTTGTTGCAAAACACCGACTTCTGGATCGGGCTGATCAAGATCATCTGGATCAACATCATTTTGTCGGGCGACAACGCGGTTGTCATTGCACTGGCAGCCCGTTCGCTGCCCGCCGAACAGCAGAAAAAAGCCATCATGTTTGGCTCAGGTGCCGCGGTGCTGCTGCGGATTGGCTTGACGGTGATTGCCGCCAAACTGCTGGAGTTGTCCTACCTGCAAATTGTGGGTGGCCTGTTGTTGCTCTGGGTCGGCACACAACTGCTGCACGAAGAAGATGAAGGCGATGAAGACGGTGGCGAAAAAGCAGGTCTGTGGGTCGCTATCCGCACCATCTTGATTGCCGATCTGGTCATGAGCCTGGACAACGTGATCGCCGTGGCCGCCGCCGCCAAAGGCAGCATGACGCTGTTGATTCTCGGCCTGGCCATCAGCATCCCCTTGGTGATCTTCGGTAGCCAGATGATGATCAAACTGATGGACCGTTTCCCGATCATCATCTGGTTGGGCGCGGGCCTGATCGGTTGGGTCGCCGGCGAAACCATCGTCAGCGATGTGGCGCTCAAGTCCGTCGTCGAAGCCAACGGCTGGTTGCACTATGTGGCGCCCGCATTGGGGGCCGCTCTCGTTCTGGGCATTGGCAAAATGGCCAGCGCCAAGGAACCAGCAGCACCAACGGCCTGATCTGTCTGGGATACCCTGGGTCGCATTCGCACGATGAATGATTTACCATCGAACGCCTTTCACCCAGGGAACATAAGCATGACAAAAAACCAACGCGGTTTGACATTGATCGAGCTGATGATCGTGATCGCGGTCATCGGCATTCTGGGTGCGCTGGCCTTGCCGGCCTACCAGGACTACACCATCCGAGCCAAAGTCTCCGAAATGCTGCTGGCCGCCAATGGCTGCAAAACTGCCGTCAACGAAGCCGTCAGCTCATCGTCCGACGCCAATGTGGCCGCGGCTTTGCCCAAGGTCTGCGACAGCCAGACCAGTCAATACGTGACCAGCGTTGCCGTGGATGGCAACGGCGTGATCACGGTGGTGGGCAAGCACGAAGCCCTGCGCGGCAACACCAGTGCCTCGGCCAACACGATCGCCTTGACGCCCCTGCAAACGGGCAACACCCCGGTCAATGGCAGCACCGATGGTGGCAAAACAATTGCAGGCTGGCGCTGCGGCCCTGCCAGCAGCAACGGCTTGCCGGTCAAGTACTTACCCGCTTCATGCAAAGCATCCTGAGCATTTTTTGCACCCGCCAACGCCCTGCTGAACCCAGGGCGTTTTTCATGGTGCGCACCTTGTGGGCTTGAGCCAGACCCAAGCCACCACAGTCAACGCGCCAACGGCTTGGCGCGGTCTGCTGTTGGGCACGCTGCTGGTGTTGCCTTGGGTGGCCCCGTGGTCGCCCTCGCCACAACCCAACACCGTGCCGGTGCTGACCACTTGGGCCTGCATCGGCTTGCTGCTGTTGTGGGGGCAACGCATCCAGCCCCTGGACATCGCCCGCGCCTGGGCCTGGGCCGCCTTGATCAGCAGCCTCATGGGGTTGGTGCAGTACTTCGGCGCAGCAGCTGCGTTCAGCCCGTGGCTGCATGTGCCTGGGCTGGGCGAGGCCAATGCCAATTTACGGCAGCGCAACCAGCTGGCCACCTTGCTGGCCATCGGCATGGCGTCTGTCCTGTGGTGGCAGGCACACGGACTCAAGACACGCCATGCGCTGTGGATGCTGGCCCTGCTGGCCATGGGCAATGCGGCCACAGCCTCCCGCACGGGTTTGCTGCACATGGGGCTGGTCACGGGCCTGACCCTTTTCTGGTCCCGCCCAAGCCGCACTGAAACGCAACGCCTGTCGCCCGCGCTGGCGGGCTGGGCCCTGGCGCTTTATCTGCTGGGCAACACGGCCTTGCCCTGGTTGTTCAATGCCCTGTCGGGGCAGGACATCACCGGCGCCCTGATGCGCATGGCCGACAACGAAGGCTGCGGCAGTCGGCGCGTGCTGTGGGCCAATGTGCTGGAGCTGATCGGGCAAAAACCCTGGACAGGCTGGGGCTGGGACGAACTCAAATACGCCCACTACATCACGCCCTTTGCCGGGGGCCCCGAAGCCCGGTTTTGCACTATTTTGGGCAATGCCCACAACCTGCCCTTGCACATGGCCGTGACCTTGGGCGTTCCTGTCACGGGGGCACTGGGTCTGGCTTTGCTGGCCGGGGTGGTCTGGGCGCGCCCATGGCACAGCCGTAGCCTCCACCACGCCTTGGCCTGGTCGGTGCTGGCCGTGATTGGCCTGCACAGCCTGCTGGAATTTCCGCTTTGGTACGGTCCTTTTCAAATGGCGGTGTTGCTGTGCGGGGTGCTGCTTGCAACCCCCGCATCCCGCGTCCCAACACGCATATCACCCACACTCTCGCTGGCAGGTGGGCTGATCCTGGCCACCGTCTGTGTGGTGGGCGCAGACTATGCCCGCGTACGGCAGATCTACCTGCCTGCCGACCAGCGCTGGTCGGTCTGGCGTCACGACCCCTTGGGGGCCGCACGCAGCAGTTGGTTTTTTGGACGCACCGCCACCTTTGCCGAGCTGACCACGACCCCCGTGAACCCGCAAAACGCCGAATGGGTTTTGGCCACCAGCCTGGACATGCTGCATTACTCGCCAGAACCCCAGGTGGTGCGCCAACTGATTCTGAGTGCGCACCTGCTGGGCCGCCAGGATGTGGTCGATCTGCACACCGCGCGGTGGCGAGCCGCCTTCCCGACTGAACCCGTGCCCACGCATTGAGAGCTTGAAGACAGCCCCAATGTTGGCGAAAAGTTGGCGTTTACTGCCCCGCCACAAAGCTCCCCGACTTGCCCCCGTGCTTTTCCAGCAAGGTCACGCCGTTGATGGTCATGCCCCGGTCCACGGCTTTGCACATGTCATAAATGGTGAGCAGGGCGACTTGGGGAGCCATACAAATCAACAACTTAGCCACCACAGGCTGTGAGCCTTGACCCGTTTTCTGTCGGGTTAGTGGGACAAAATTGGGACAAGATTTCTTGCCCGTTGCCAGTGTACGTTGATCACGGTGTTTGTTTATGTCGCTGACCATGCCGATACTGGGTAAAAAACTGCAATACGACCGACCCCACCGTACCCCCACCTGAGTTAGCCCCCTGAAACACAGTCCCGTCGGTATTCCTTAAACTAAGAAACAGGAATACGACCATGGATATGACTATGTCTTCAGCAACCCCTTCACGGGTGGAAGTGGTGACAAGCGTTCAGCGCCGCAGGCGCTGGACCCCCGAGCAAAAGCTTGAAATCGTCAAACAGACCAACGAACCTGGCAGCTCCGTCTCGATGGTCGCCAGGCAATTTGGCATCACTGCAGCGCAACTCTTTCAGTGGCGAAAGGCTTACCTCCAAGGCTCACTGGTAGCGGTTGGTGCCAACGAAACCGTTGTGCCAGCGTCGGAGCTTCAAGAGGCCATGCGCCGCATCAAACAACTGGAAGGTGCACTCGGGCGCAAGACTTTGGAGAACGAAATTCTCAAGGAGGCAGTGGATTTCGTCAGAGCAAAAAAGTGGATTGCGCGCTCGCCAGTATTGCCCGGGGGCGAGCAGTGAGAGCTTTGCCAAACAATTGGGACTCAAGCCGGTGACCACGCCCGTGACAAGCCCACAAAGCAACGGCATGGCGGAGAGCTTCGTGAAAACCTTGAAAAGGGACTACGCCAAACTGGCCGATCGGCCGGACTCGCAAACGGTGATGGAGCAGCTCCCAAAATGGTTCGATGACTACAATTCTTACCACCCGCACAGCGCGTTGGGCTACCTGCCCGCCAAGCTGTTCAGGGAAAAACGAGCGGTAAATTAAACATACCGACGGTACTGGGTTACGGGGTCAAGACCCCCCCCCTTAAATTGATTTGGGTCCCTCCAGCTTGCCCTTGAACCATGTTCTGCACAAACGATTAAGGGTCTGCAATCACATCATTGTTGCGTCAGGCCACGGTGCGTTGGATCCACGCCGTCAAAGCCGATACCTTGCGCATAGAAGGTTGTTCAATCCATCGAAAAGACAACACCGAAACCAGCAACAACACAGGCACCAGAGCAGCAATCGTCAGCCAATAGGCCAAAGGAGTAAGTTGCGCTGCTGCTTGGAAATCAAGCCCAAACCTAAAAAATACAAAAAGTACCGGACCATGCAAAAGGTAGATGCTATAAGTTATTTCACCAAATACGCGCGCCAAAGTCGTCCTCAGCAAGCCCCAGCATCCGGCGCCATTTGAAATAAGGCAGAAAAACACGGTCAACAAGATAAGTGACCAGAAGGCATAAGCGCTGTCAAATTCGACCACTGCTGCAACTAACGCGAATAGAGCCAGCAGATTGCCAAGGACTGAACGGGATAGCTGTTGCCACCATGTCAACCGCTTTAACGCTACTGCCAAAGCGCCAGAAAGAAAAGTCAGCGCATGAATGTCAAGTGCCTTACTGATACCTGAGATAAAGAGCATGCCGAGAGAAAACATCAGCCATGTCAAAGGCACACGTCCATACAGTAGCGCCCACAAAGGTAAAGCGTAATAAAACTTCCACTCATAGCTCAGCGTCCAGGTCACACCCGCTGTAAACAAACCGATAAGGGATTTTTCATTCCATGGCTGCGCCATAGGCTCCAACCAACCGCTGTAACGAATGAAAGCAATCAGCACAGCGCCCATCAACATCACCAACAAATACAAGGGCAAGATACGCAGACAACGCGAAACATACAGACGCAGCCAATCGATCGGCACAGATCTGCTGTTCATCAACTTCCCAAAAAAGAGGAATCCCGTGATCATGAAAAATAGCGACACGGTCGACTGCCCTAGGTGCGTATAAAGTCTGGACTCGGGCACCACCCAACGCCCTGTCTGTAGAAAGAAATACCAGATGCTGGCATGGTGAACAAACACCCCAAAAGCGAGCAACCCTCGCAAGCCATCGATCTCGGGTGCGTGGCCCGACACAGGCTCGATCCTGAACCATTGGTTGATAAGCCAAAGAACTGCGAACGCTTCGAGAAACAAGCAAAGCGCAAACACTGGATGCAAATAATTCATGTAAGAAATTTTAGGGTTCCCGAGCCCAGCAATTGCGGCATCCGATGAATTTTCTACGCACCATGCTTTGTTTGTCTAAGGATCAATTCCTGATACAAGGCTTGTAGCTCGGGAAAGGCATCCCTCATGCGATTCGGGCGGCGACCGGAGGTTCGGCTCCCAGTCATCAAACCAAGACCAAAGCCGACCGACTCCAGCACCGCCAACCGTGCACTGGCTAGGCTGCGTTCCATGCGCATGGTGGTCGTTTCCCTGCCGTGGACGGTTCGGACCTCGGCACAACGCTGTCGGCCCTCTGACGTCTTGGGCCCTGTGGACTTGCCGCCGTGCTGGGCGCACTTCAGGCGACCCTCAATTGCTGTAGCACCGCATACCCTGCCCGTCCGGGCGATGACAGCCGTGGCGACAGCTACGACAACGCCTTGGCCGAGACGATCAATGGGCTGTACAAGGCCGAATTGATCCACCGCCGTGCGCCCTGGAAAACCAAGGAAGCACTGGAACTGGCAACCCTTGAATGGGTGGCTTGGTTCAACCATCACCGACTGCTTGGCTCGATTGGGTATATTCCACCTGCTGAAGCAGAGGCGAACTACTACCGGCAACTTGCCGGGAAGAACGAGACCGAGGTCTCAACTTAAACCAACTGGCCTCCACGAAACCCGGGGCGATTCACTGCTACTGATGAAAGCGGCACGGTCCGGGACTCGCCGTTTTTAGTATCGGGTAAGAAAGCTGTCCTGCCTTGCAGGTCAATATGCTCCCAGCGAAGGGACAACAACTCTCCCCGACGCATCGCCGTAGCCAGAGCAAGCTGAACTACCGGCTTGGTCCAGTGACTTCTTCGGCCTGTTGGCTCCAGAGCCTCAAGTAGTCTTACCGCCTCTTCGTCGGTCAGTACCCGTGACCGTGCTTGTGGGCTTTGTGGCTTGCGCACCATTTGCACTGGGTTCGGCACATTGATTCCCCACTCCCTGCGGGCGTGGTTGATGATGGCCGACAGGTACGCCAGTTCCCGGATGACTGTTCCCCCGCTGACCTCCTTGAGCCGCTCATCTCGAAAATCTGCAATCCGAGCGGCACTCAGATTCGCCATGCTCCACCGTGCGATTGGTTTGCGCATCATGGCTTTCAGCCGGATCGTGTCTTCCGCTGCGCCCTTCATTGAGGGTGTGACCTCAACCAAATGGCGGGCGATCAGATCGCCCAAGGTGGTCCGCTGGGCTTCGCTGACGCTAACGAATTGCCCCTTGTCTATCTCAGCCTCAAGTGACCGCGCCCATTTCTCAGCGTCGGCCTTGGTTTGAAATGTCTTAACGATATCTGGGTAGCCTCGGCGTCGGACGCGGCCCTGCCAGCCATTACCATGTTGTCTGAACGATGCCATCTCTGCTCCTGAGTGAGACAGAAATGGGCCAAAGCCTCAATCCGAAGGCGACTCCATCGTTAATTTGTGAGCGCCCGCTTTCAAGCGCTCCAGCTCCCGCTCTTGCCCCCATGCTTTTCCAGCAGCGTGATGCCTGTCATGGTCATGCCCCGGTCAATTGCTTTGCACATGTCATAAATGGTGAGCAGGGCGACTTGCACGGCGGTCAGGGCTTCCATCTCCACACCGGTCTGGCCGATGGTTTCGGCGGTGGCGTTGCACACCACGGTCGATTCGGCAGGCAGCACTTCAAACTCGACCGCCACACGCGTCAGGCCGATCGGGTGGCACAGCGGAATCAGCTCGCTGGTTTTTTTTGCGCCCATGATGCCGGCGATGCGGGCGATGCCCAGCACATCGCCTTTTTTGGCGGTGCCCGACTGGACCAGCGCCAGCGTAGCGGGCAGCATTTCGATGCGGCCGGTGGCCACCGCGATGCGGCGTGTGCTGGATTTGCCGCCCACATCCACCATGTGGGCCTGGCCTTGGGCATCAAAATGGGTCAGGACATCGGTCGACTGGGTCATGGTTGTGATGGCTTGGTACCATTTACAAAAGATTGACAAGAATGGCGCATCATACGGCCATCAACAGGTCATTCAACGGGTCATCGATCACCTTGAAAAACATCTTCCGTCCTTCCAAACTGCTGTGCCTTTTGCTGCTGGGAACGCTGGGCTTGCAGCCGGGCTGGACCCAGTCCAACGCCTTGCCTTCTTTGGGCAACGGCGAGGGCATCTCACTCGGTGCAGAGCGCAGATTGGGCGACCGCATTGCGCGTGAGTTGTACCGCGACCCGGATTATCTAGAAGACCCTGTGCTGGACGAATACATCCAGCGCCTGTGGGCACCGCTGGTGAAAGCGGCCGCTGCGCGCGGTGAACTGTCGCCAGAATTGCAAGCGCGTTTTGCCTGGCGCATCTTGCTGGGCCGTGACCGGTCCGTGAATGCGTTTGCGCTGCCAGGGGGCTATCTGGGTGTGCATTTGGGCCTGATCGCGGTGGTCAGTTCCAGCGACGAACTTGCGTCGGTGCTGGCGCATGAGCTGAGCCATGTCACGCAACGCCACATCGCACGGTCCATGGACGAGCAATCCAAAATGACCCCATGGGTGATTGGCTCCATGATTTTGGGGGCCATCGCGATCAGCAAAAATCCGCAAGCGGCACAAGGTCTGATCGTCGGCGGGCAGGCTGCCGCCATCCAGTCACAGCTGAGTTATTCACGCGACATGGAGCGCGAAGCCGACCGGGTGGGCTATGGGGTGCTGACCGACGCGGGTTATGACCCGCAGGGTTTTGTCGGCATGTTCGCCAAACTGCAGCAAGCCGCTGGCGTGAACGACAACGGCGCTTACCCCTACCTGCGCAGCCACCCATTGACCACCGAGCGCATCGCCGACATGCAAGCGCGCTTGCAACTGAACAGCGTCAACCCGCGTGCCCCCTCCGACATGGCACAAGCCATGTTGTCCGCGCGGGCCCGGGTCCTGTCTCAAAACAGCCTGGAGGCATTGAAAGCCTGGACACAGGACAGCAAAGCCACCTCAGCGCAGGCCACGCCGGCACAAAAAGCGGGCGCGTTGTACGCAGCCACCTTGGCCCACCTGCAACTGAAGGACGCGGCCGCTGCCGAGCGCAGCTGGCAAGCCCTGTCGGGTTTGACGGCGCAGTCACCACAGGCCAAGCGCCTGACGAGCTTGCTGCAAGCCGAAGTGGCCGCCAAGCAAGAACGCTTTGGTCTGGCCTTGCAGCTGCTGGAAACCCCGCCCGGCAAAGCGCTGCAACGCCCGGAGTTGATGGCCACGGCAGAGGCTTTGCTGCGCTTGCCGCCCCACCCGGCCAGTGCCGCCATCACGCGACAACTGCGCGAACTGGTCACGCAAGCACCGCACGATGCGCAAGCCTGGAACACCTTGTCCCGCATGCTGGCCTTGCAAAGCCAGACGTTGCCATCGCTGCGCGCCGAAGGTGAAGCCCAGATGGCCCGTATGGACTGGAGCGGTGCCGTGGACCGCTTTCGCGCAGCGCAGGACTGGGCCAAAAACAACCGCCTGCAAGCCGGTGACCACATCGAGGCCTCGATAGTGGACACCCGGCTGCGACAGGCCCAGACCCTGGTGCGGGAGATGCAGGCCGAGCGCTGAGCCTGGATCAGGCGACCGTTGGCGACTTCCGGGTACGCCACCAGCCCGTGCCCAAGACCACCACGATGGCCACAAGGTAGGTGGCCCAACGCCAAACAGCCTGCGATGGTGCATCAAACAGGCCGTCCAGCAAAGGCTCGCCCACCACCATCTTGGCCGCTGTGAAAGCCAGCACCGCCGCACCCAATTGGATGATGACCGGGAAGCGTTCCACCATTTTGAGCACCACCGAGCTGCCAAACACCACGATCGGCACGCTGATCAACAAACCGAGGATCACCAGATCCCAGGCCCCGTGCGCGGCACCGGCCACGCCCAGGACGTTGTCCACGCCCATCAGCGCATCGGCCACCACAATGGTTTTCATGGCGCCCCAGAAGGTGCTGGCCATGGGGCCGTGGTCATCTTCATGGCCGGCATCGGCCAACAGTTTGTAGGCCACCCAAAGCAGACCCAAACCACCGGCCAGCATGAGACCCGGAATTTGCAAGAGCCAGACCACGCCAATGGTCATGAGGCCCCGCACAACGATGGCCCCGACCGTGCCCCAGAAAATGGCTTTCTTTTGCAAATCAGGGGGCAGGCTGCGTGCCGCGAGGGCGATCACGATGGCGTTGTCACCCGCCAGCACAAGGTCAATCAAGATGATGGCCAACAATGCAGACCACCAGGGTGCCGATAAAAATTCCATAGAAGACTCCGGTTCAATGTGTTGAACCTGGCGGAGATGGGCAAAAGAATGCGTGGGCCATGGGCATGGCTTGCAGCAAGTTCGACCCACCCGGACAGGCTTGGATCGAAGGTCTTGCTCAGCAACAAGCGGGGCTTGTGCCTGATGAACCGGAAGCTTTCGCTACGTATTGACGGCTCATCAAAACCGGGGCGCTTGGCAGGCCACGGCGACAGGGAGCTACTCCCCTTCAGGGGGTGATTAAACCTTGTTTTGGCTTACCCTTGGAAATTTTGGGGACATTGAATGTTCGCCCCACGCCCTGTCGGGCAGGATGCAGGCGCTATGATCGCCGTCCTGTTCCTCACACACCATGGCCGGAATCCACATCACCGACATCGAAGCCGCCATCAACCACTGGCGCGACAAGAACCCCTCACCCGACGGGGTGGCGTTGCCGCGCGAGTTGCGCGCCTTGGCCGAGGTGTATGCGCTGATGGTTTACTACCAGCACGATCTGGCCGACGAATTCACCTTGCCTGTGGCCGCTGCGCAAGCCTGGCAGGACTGGTATGCCACCACACCAGACACCCCCTGCATTGCGATTTGTTCGACCAGCCAGGGCGATGACACCTGCAAAGGCTGTGGCCGCAGTTTTGAAGAAGTGCAGTTGTGGACCGAGATGACCCCCGGCGAAAAACGCGCCGTGTGGCAGCGTATCACGGTGGACGGCACATCGTGGCGGTTCAACAAATACGCCGAACGTGCGGCCGAAGACCGCCAATGGGCGAAAGCGGCGGCGCTGGCCCAGGCCAAGCTGGATTTGTAGGTCAGCTTCAGCTCCGACATCCAACCTTTCGCGAAGTGACTGAAAAACGTCGGGGCTGAAGCCACCGACCTACCAGGCCAGCCCGTTCAGCGGGTCACTTCCAGCGGATCAACTCGATGTGCACGCTGCCTTTGTCGCTGCTGAAGGTGACGGAACCTTCTTGCACGGTGGCTTGCAGCTGCATGCTGCGTTCAGCCAGCTTGGCCAACTCTTGTGAACGTTCGGTGGGCACACGCCAGACCTGCAGCTTGTCCAGTCGGGTGAGCTTGGTTTCGATGCCTTTCCACCAGACTTCGGCCGCATGGTTGAAGCAGTACAACAACACCTCATCGGCCTTTTGACAGGCTTTCATGATGGGTTTGTCTTCGGGCTGGCCCACTTCGATCCACAGGCGGGTGCGGCCCGTGAAGTCACGCAAGCTGACGTCCGGATCGTCCGGATCGGACAGGCCCGCACCAAAGGCCAGCTTGCCATCGCCATGGCACACGGCCTGCAGTTTGTACGCGTTGATGGCCAGCGCCAGCAGGCGGATCATCATGCGCTCGTCGGTCTCGCTAGGGTGGCGCGCCAGTGTGAGCTGGTGGTCTTCGTAACAGCTGTGATCGATGTCAGCGATCGACAAGTTGGCTTTGTAGATGGTGGATTTGAGGGCCATGTGAACCGATCAAACGCGACGCGCCAGCTCGGCGGCCTTGCCGACGTAGCTGCCCGGCGTCATGGCCAGCAGACGGTCCTTGTCGGCTTGCGGAATCTCGAGGGCCTGAATCAAACCGTGCAGGTCGGCCGCAGAAACAGTCTTGCCGCGTGTGACTTCCTTGAGCTTTTCGTAGGCACCTTGCACGCCATAGCGGCGCATCACGGTCTGGATCGGCTCGGCCAGCACTTCCCATGCAGCGTCCAGGTCGGCCGCCAGGGCTTCTTCATTGAGTTCCAGCTTGTTCAGACCGGTCATCAAGGAGGCATAGGCCAGCGCGGTATAACCCAGGCCCACGCCCATGTTGCGCAGCACGGTGGAGTCGGTCAGGTCGCGCTGCCAGCGGCTGATCGGCAGCTTCTCACTCAGGTGCTTGAGCACGGCGTTGGCCAGACCCAGGTTGCCTTCGGCGTTTTCAAAGTCAATCGGGTTGACCTTGTGCGGCATGGTGGACGAACCGATCTCGCCGGCTTTCAGACGCTGCTTGAAATACCCCAGGCTCACATAACCCCAGATGTCACGCGACAGGTCAATCAGGATGGTGTTGGTGCGGGCCACGGCGTCGAACAACTCGGCCATGTAGTCGTGCGACTCGATCTGGATGCTGTAGGGCTGGAAGGTGAGGCCCAGGCCCCACTCCGCGCTCTGGCCTTCACCCAGTTCAGGGGTTTCAACCACTTTCTTGGCAAAGGCTTCCCAGTCAAAGTCGGGCCAGGCCGACAGGTGGGCGTTGTAGTTGCCCACCGCGCCGTTCATCTTGGCCATGAGCTTGACCGCCGCGATTTTCTCGCGGCAGCCGTTCAGGCGCATCACCACGTTGGCCATTTCCTTGCCCACGGTGGTGGGGCTGGCGGTCTGGCCGTGGGTGCGGCTGAGCATGGGCACTTCGGCAAACGCATGGGCCATCTCGCGCAGCTTAGCAATCAGGCCATCCAGCCCGGGCAAGATCACATGGGCGCGCGCGCCCTTGATTTGCAAGGCATGGCTGGTGTTGTTGATGTCTTCGCTGGTGCAGGCAAAGTGCACGAATTCAGCGGCTTTTTCCAGCTCGGGGCGGTCCTTGAATTTGGACTTGATCCAGTACTCGACGGCTTTGACATCGTGGTTGGTGACCTTTTCAAACTCCTTGATGGCGACGGCGTCGGCCTCGGAGAAATGCTTCACCAGCGCCGTCAGGTAACTGCGCGCGCCGGGTGTCAAGGGCTTGAATTCGTCAAAGCCCGCATCCGACAAAGCGATGAACCAAGCGATTTCGACCTGCACGCGGCGGTGCATATAACCTTGCTCGCTCATGAGCGGTCGCAAGGCGTTGAGTTTGCTGGCGTAACGGCCATCCAGCGGCGACAGGGCGGAAATGGGGGTGAAATTCATCCGTCGATTGTAATTCCCACGACCCCAACGCCCAGGCCCGCAGATGCGCCCGCAGATCAACGCCCCCCGTCAGGGCCAGCACCGGCGGACCCCCTAGAATCGAAACCATTCTGCTCAGACCACTTCCACCATGAAACTCATCGGCTCCGTCACCAGTCCTTATGTCCGCAAGGTGCGCATCGTCATGGCCGAGAAGAAGCTCGACTACCAATTCGCCACCGAAGACGTGTGGTCCGCACACACCAGCATCCACACCGCCAACCCCTTGGGCAAAGTGCCTTGCCTGATCATGGAAGGCCATGAGGCCGTGTTTGACTCCCGGGTCATCGTGGAATACCTGGACACCTTGTCGCCGGTGGGCAAGCTGATCCCCTCTGGCGGGCGTGAACGTGCCGAAGTCAAAACCTGGGAAGCCCTGGCCGACGGCCTGCTGGACGCCGCGTTGCTGGCGCGCATGGAAGCGGTGTGGACCGAACGCGCGGACAGCGAACGCTGCCAAGCCTGGATCGATCGCCAACTGAACAAAATCCAGCACGCTTTGGCCGCCATGAGCCACGGCCTGGGCGACAAGCCGTTTTGCTCCGGGATCCACCTGAGTCTGTCCGACATCGCCGTGGGCTGTGCCGTCGGGTATCTGGATTTCCGTTTCCCGCACATCGACTGGCGCACGCCTTATCCGAACCTGCACAAGCTGTACGACAAACTGGCGCAGCGGCAAAGCTTCATCGACAGTTTGCCCGCCTGATGCGGCCAGTCGCCATGCCAGCGAAAGTTTGGACAGCGTCAAGCACAAGCCTGTTTAAGATCCAGCCGCTGTGGGGCTGTTGGCAGATGGCGTGAGTAGCTTGAACTGGATGGGAGAGCGTTCAAACGCATGGCATTGCGCCATTTGGGCAATGGTGTCGTCCAAATCCTGATAGCGAAATGCCGCGGTCCAGCGGTGAATTTTTTGCATCGCAGCCATGAAAGGTGCCGCATCGCCTTGACGGCTGAGCGCACGCAGACTGTCCAAGTACTCTTCGCGAAAAAGTGTTGGCACGATGATGCGGCAGCTGCCTACAGCAGAGAGTTCAGCGTTCATCACCAAGCGAGCCAGTCGCCCGTTGCCGTCGGTAAAGGGGTGCACTTCTGAAACGATGAACATGGCCAGCAATGCCCTGGCCGTGCCTGCAGGAACGCTGGGCAGCAGTTGCGTGCCTTGAACCAAGGTGCCACGCACCAACTGAGGGGCAACAAACTCGGTATTGCCTGCGCGATTGGCCAAGACCTTGAATTCACCCGGGCCAACCTCTGGGCGCTCTTGCATTTGATCTGCATGGCGAGCGCGTAATTGGTTCAAAACAGGTTCGCCACTGGCCAGTGTTTGCAATGCCCAGCCAGGCTGCAGCGCCTGTTGAAACACACCCAGAATGTCATGCGAATCTTTGGGACGCTCAGCGATGGGCTGGCCTTGCAGCACAAAGGCACGTGCATGCTGCACATCGAACTCGGTGCCCTCGATGAAGTTGCTGAAATACGACTCAAGAAAGGCAAAGTTGGCTCGGGCTGTTTCGGTTTGAACCACGGCAGGGGGCTGCGCCAAAGGGGTAGACCGCAGCTGAGCCGCGAGCTGTTCAAAGAGCGCCAAACGCTCAGGGTCGTAGGGCATGTGCGCGGTGCGTGCGATGCCCTGTGGGGTGGTGAGCTGCGAAGCGCGGGTACCCAAGATGCTGCCAACCAAATCATCAAGCACTCTGAACTCGGCCTCTAGCTCCAAAACAGGAGCCAAGCTGCGTGCTTGTTCGCGCAGTTGCGAAAGGGCCTCTTCGCCGCGGGCATCACAGGTTTCGAGGAGCCGTTTTTCAACCGCCTCGCGCCCGACTGAGCGACGATGAGGCGCACGACTGGGCTGCAAGTTTTCGAGCAACAAGCGAGGCAAGGATGGGAAGTAGAGATCACGCCCCAACATGGGTGCATCACCGGGAGCTACAGGTGGCCCTTTCCAAAGCATGACGCTTAATCCCGGCAGCTGGACGGTACGTTTGAAGCTGTGCGTTAAGTGCACCATGCCGTCTTCGGGCTGCCCACCGCTGAACGCCGTGCGGTGACTGAGCACAGCACCTGGAAACATGGCAGCCAGCACGCGCAAGCGCTCGCGTGCGATCACCTGAGGCCAGTCGGATGCAGGCAAGCTGCTGACAATACCCGTGGCGATTCGCGTCAAGTTCCCGGCTTGAATCTCTCGCTGAACAGCGCGCTTTTGAGCAGGACTGATCTCCGCATACAAAATCAAAGTTGTATCCGTTGTCGCGTTTTTGAGATTCAGTGGGCCAGTCACGGGGTAATTTGTCGCTCAAACGGTGTTTAATTTTGATTTTTGTCGCGATTTCACTATACAACAAGATTTACCACTGCCGCAAGCACTTGAATCCAAGGCTGAGGTTCCGGCGTGAGGGTGTCTTGCAACCATTGCCGATCGTCGTCAAAGACGTGCCCAATTTGACGGCCACGTGTGTTGGGCAGATCAGCTGTTGGCGCGTTGTTTGAGCCAACGCATCACGCTGCCCAGCACCGGTAATTTTTCATACACCTCTTCGGCCGCGTCCCAGTAATCGCGGTGCAGCGTCACCAGGCCTTGTTCGTTGAACACCACATGGCTGGCGCCCCGCACGGTCTGCACGGTGCGGGTGTCAAAACGCTTGAAGCGAAAACGGAATTCCCACGTCAAAAAAGCCTGCGCCCCGTCAACCAGTTGGCCGGTGATGACGAAGTGCGGTTGGTCCAGCGCCACGTACATGTGGCGGAAAATGCGCTCGATCTCGGCCAGGCCCTGCACCTCATTGAACGGGTCTTTGAACGTGGCTTGCGCGTCGTAAATCGTGTGCAACTGCGCCACGCTTTGCGGTGTCAAGGTTTCAAAAAACGTGGCCAAATTTTGCGTGGCTTTTCGTGTGTCCATGGGGGCTTTCAATGCACGCTCACAAACCGGTGAACTGCCGCACCAGCGGAAAGTAAAGGCGGTAGGGTAGCAGGCGTAAAAATTTCAGCCACAAGGTGAAGCGCTTGGGGAAATGGATATCGAACTGGCCTTGGGCCCAGCCTTTGAGCATTTCCCGCGCGGCCTGTTCAGGGCTGATCAACGCGGGCATGGTGAACGGGTTTTGCGCCGTGAGCGGGGTCGCCACAAAGCCGGGGTTGACCACGCTCACGCCGATGTCCTGGTCCTGCAAATCCATGTACAGCGTTTCGGCCAGGTGCGTCAGGGCCGCCTTGGTCGGACCATAGGCCAGCCCGTTGGGCAGACCACGCCAGCCCGCCACGCTGCTGAGCAGGCTGATGTGCCCGCTTTGGCGCGCCAGCATGCCCGGCAGCACCGCGTTGATCACCTGCAACGCCCCCTGGTAATTGACTTTGTCGTGCTGCAACAAGTCTTCCAGGTCAACGGCGGTGGCGCGTTGCGCGCGGTAGTAACCGGCGGCATACACCACCAAGTCAAGCGGGCCTTCGGCCTCAATGGCGTGGGCCGTGGCCAACACTTGCGCCGGGTCCAACACATCGAGCGCACGCCACTGCACCCCCGCATCTTGCGCGGCCCAGTCTGACACGCCTTGCGGATGGCGGGCCGACAACACCACCTGCGCACCGGCGGCACGCAAGGCCTGTGCGCAGGCCAGGCCAATGCCCGTCGATGCCCCCACCAACCAGACCCGGCGACCGGACCAATCGGTGATGGGGGTGTTCAGTTGCCGCCAGCGGCGTGGCGCAAGGCGGGCCGAAGTGCCAGGGGTTGCGCGCATGGGGCTCAAGCCGGCTGGGCCGCAAGCGGCGTGCGGCGCGTGAACGACAAGGTGACTTCACCCAAGCGCACACCCCACTTGCGCATGGTGGCCTTGTTGAGCATCACCCGGTCGTCCATCAGGTACATCCAGTCGTCGAAGTCCACCTGCCAGACACGGCCATCGACCGGCAGCGCCAGCGTGTAGCCCCAGCGAAACGCGTTGCCGCTGACCTGGCCGGAGGCCTCACCCACCACATCGTCTGCGCGCCCGGTGTAGGCGCCGTTGGCCCCGGCCTGGAGCCGCCAGATGCGGCGCTGCGTGGTGCCGTCCGAGTACACAAAGGCTTCGTCCAGCACGCCTTCGTTGCCCTGCCAGCGGCAGTCCATCACCACGCTGAACCGCTTGACAACCTGGCCACTGCGGTCGGTGAAAACACCCCAGGCATCGAGGGTGCCGTTGAAGTAGCTGCGCAGGTCAAGTTGCGGTTTTTCCTGCGCGTAGTTTTGCACCTGCGGCCCGGCGCAGCCCGCCAGAAAGGGCGTTGCCGCCACCACAGGCAAAACGGGCAGGGCAGCCAAACGGGTCAGGGCAGTGCGGCGATGGATGGGGTTCATGGACGTTTCCGGTGGTCTCAACAAGGTCAAAAAAGGTCAGGCCTGCGCCGCAACTGACGGCGCTGGCGCACGCACCAAATCCCAGTACAAAGCCAGTCCGGCCAACAGTTTGAGCACGCAAGGCAGCAAGCCATAAGCCAAGCCCAGCGCCAGCAGGGCATCGGCGTCTTGCCGCCCCGGGACATAGCCCCACAGCCCCAAAAGCGGCAACGACAAACCTGCGGCCAAGGCCAGATTCAGTTTGGTCGCCAAATTCCACCAGCCCATGAACGCGCCGTCTGACCGGCCTCGCTCGCCGCAGCTGTCAATCAACTGGTTGAGCAGCGCCCCGGGCACCGTCAGGTCGGCCCCCAGCGCCATGCCCGACAGCGCGCACACCACCCAAAAGCCGGCGCTGTCGCCTGCGCCCAACCCGATCACGCTGCCAAAGGCCAGAACCGACAAGCCCATGCCCAGCGCCCAGGTCCGCAGCAGGCCAATGCGGTCGATCACCTTGAGCCACAGCGGAAACGACAACGCCCCGGCGGCAAAGTACAAAGCCAAAAACAAGGACGCCATTGCCTGGGGCGCTTGCAAGCGGTCTTGCACAAAAAACAGCACCAGCGTGGCGGGCACAGCACTGGCCAGACCGTTGAGCATGAACACCATCAACAAGCGGCGAAAGCCCGCATGCTTCCAGGGTTGCCACAGGCTGACAGCGCCCTGCGCTGCAGCTTGACTTGCGCCTTGTCGTGCAACAGGCAGGGCCGTCACCCGCGCAGCGGTGTGCCGCCAGCTGAACAAACCCGAGCCCAGCAAAAGCACCAGCAACGCCGTGGTCATGCCCCAACCCCACAGGGCGGGCAAGGTCGAGGCCAGCAACACGCCCACCAGGGCAAAGCCTTCACGCCACGCCACCCAGCGGCTTTGCGCCAGAGCGCCGCCGCCTTGCCGGGCGGCCCAGGCCTGGTGCAAGATGCCCAGCCCGCTGTAAGCCAGGTGGCTGAGGGTGAGGGCGCCGCCCACCCAGACCAGAAAACCCACGGGTGACAGCTGGCTCGCAGGTGGGAAAAACAAGGCCGCAAAACCCAGCGCCACCGCCAGCGCCAACAGCACCGCCGCCTGCCACACCGCTGACCCAGCGTGGCGGTACAACCGGTCACCCCAGCGCCCCAGCCACGGGTCCACCACCGCATCGATGCTGCGGCTGAGCAGCAACACGCCACCCAGCGCCGCCAGCGGCACGCCGTATTGCTGGGCATACAGGTGGGGCAAATGCACGTACACCGGCAACGCCACAAAAGCCAAAGGCAAACCCAGCAAGCCATACGCCGCGACGGTGGATGCGGGCAGCGTCGCTTGCACCGAGGTCGCCACCAGGGCCGTGCCCGGGGTGTGCAACCGGGTCAGCGGTGCAGGTCCGTCGTTCATGGCGTCAGACCTTGCAACAACTGGCTGCGCATCTTGGGCTCGGAGCTGCGCTCGTCCAGCCAGATGCCAAAAAACAGGCGCGCAAACACGCTGTCATGGACCGCACCCACGCGCTGGCCATTGACCCAGAACTCGGCACCCACACCGGGCAGGTTGACCCCGCTGATGCGGTCGCCCGGCCCCACATCCGGCACCAGCGCCCGCAGGGCCGCCTGCCAACTTTGGGCCTGGACTTCGGTGAAACGGCCCACGCGGCGCATCTCGTCGATCGAGCGACTGGCGATGGCGGCACCTTCCAGGCGGCGCAAGTATTGCAGCTCCAATGTAAAAGGGTGCTGCGCATATTGGCCATACCGAAACCCCGCAGACCGCCACAACCGGGCGTCGTACACCTCAAACCCCCACACGCGCAAGCGCACAGGCGCGGTCGGCACAGCACCTTTCAGGGCCGCAACTTCAGGGTGGTTGCGCTCGGCATCGGGCCGCGCATGGGCCTGCACCCAACTGTTGCCCAGCACCGCGCCCAGCAAGGCCGCGCGCAGCCAGCATCTCGCCCGATGGGCGCGAACCAGCCCGGCCCAGGTCGTGTTGAAGTGCGCGTGCATGCGGTTCAGGCTGGTTTGACCAGGGTGAACTGGACCACGTCGATGCTGGCCTCATCGAACGCGGCTTCGCAATACGTCAGATAAAACGCCCACAGGCGAATGAAACGGTCGTCGAAGTCGAGCGCGCGCACCGCGTCCAGTTGCGCCATGAACTGCGCACGCCAGCGGCGCAGGGTTTCGGCGTAATCGGGGCCAAAGTGCAGTTCATCCACCACCTGCAAACCTGCCGCCTGCGCCTGCTTGCGGAACGCGCTGGGACTGGGCAAACAACCGCCCGGAAAAATGTACTGCTGGATGAAGTCGGTCGAGTGCACATAGCGCTCGAACAGGCTGTCGTCGATGGTGATGCTCTGCACACAGGCGCGGCCACCGGGTTTGAGCAAGCGGCTGATGGTCTGGAAGTACGTGGGCCAGTACGCCTGCCCCACCGCCTCGACCATCTCGATCGAGCAGATCGCGTCAAACGGTGCATCGGCAATGTCGCGGTAGTCCTGCAAGCGCAAGTCGGCCTGCGCTTGCACACCGAGCGCCTGCATGCGGGCGTTGGCAAAGGCCCATTGTTCGGTGGACAAGGTCACACCCGTGATGTGGGCGCCACGCTCGGTGGTGGCCGCTTCGGCCAACGCACCCCAGCCGCAACCGATCTCCAGCACGCGGTCACCCGGTTGCGCGTCCACCATGCGCAGGGCGCGACGCACCTTGGCTTGTTGCGCATCGGCCATGGGCTGGGTCGGGTCGCCGTCAAACCAGGCCGATGAATAGTTCATCGTCGGGTCCAGCCACAGCGCGTAAAACGCGTTGCCCAGGTCGTAATGCGCGTGGATGTTCTTGCGGCTGTTGCTGCGGTTGTTGCGGTTGAGCAGGTGCTTGACGCGGTAAGCCAGGCGTCCCAGCCAGTGCCCGTAAATCGCCCCTTCGATGTGCTTGCGGTTGGCAATCAACAGGCGCAGCAGGGCGGTCAGGTCGGGCGTGGTCCAGTCTTCCGACATGTAGCCTTCGGCAAAGCCGATGTCGCCCGACTTGAGCACCTCGGCACACACCGCCCAGTGGTGGATGTGCAAGGCCGCAAAGGGCGCTTCGTGTGTGCCAAACACCTGGTGGTTGCCGTCCGGCGCGTGCAGGGTGAGCGTGCCGATCTTCAAACGCGTCAGCAGGCCCAGCAAGCGTGTGGCCGCCGGGGGCAAACGGGCATGCGGGATCTTCGTTGCGGTGGTCAACGCCGCCGCAACAGCGGCGGTGCCCAGGGTTTTCATCGTGCAGGCCATGCGGGGGCTCCAGTGTTCATCGGGTCAAAAATTCGCGCGGGGGTTCGGGCTTGCGCCAGAACGGCACTTTTTTCAGCCACAGCCGAAGTGCGTGCCAGTGGATGCGTGCCACCACGCCCAAGGTCAACAGGGGAAAGCGCCACGTCACGCGGCGCAAAGCAGCGGCTGTCGCAGGCTCCAGCACGCCGCTCCAGCTGGTATCGATCAGGGGGCCGTCCTCGTCGGCATGGTCCACACGCGCCACAATGCGTTCCGTGCCGTCATGTGCCACACGCATGAAGCGAAAACGGTACACGCCCTGCACGGCGCAAAAAGGCGAGACATGAAACACCTTTTGGGCCAGCAGGGTGCGGCCGTATTGCGGCGCGGGCAGCAAATAGCCATGGCGCTCGCCAAAGGTGTTGTTCACTTCGGCCACGATGGCGGCCAAGCTGCCATCGGTTCGGTGCGCGTACCAAAAACTCACCGGTTTGAAGGCATGGCCCAACACCCGGGGAAAGGCCTGCAGCCAGACTTCACCACACGCATCGTGGATGCCTTCCTGGGTCAACAGTTCATCCAGCCAGGCCAGCGCACCGCCCTGTGCAGGGGGGCGGCCATCGCCGTGGTCGGCATCATGAAAGGCGAACCAGGCGCGGCGGTTGATGGCCAGGTCTGTGACGCAGCGACCCGCTTGCACCTGGCGCATGGGCAACAACAAAAACGCCGTGGGGTAAACAAACGCATGGCGTACCGGGCGGTGGCGCGTGTGCCGCACCTGGCCCCAACCCATGAGCGCGGTCGCGGCGCTCATGCCGCCTGCTGGCCTGGGGCAACGCTGCCCTGCTCGTGAATTTGCTTGAGCAAGGCGCGGCCCACTTGCAAGCCGGACTTGAGCCCGTCTTCGTGAAAGCCATAACCCGTCCAGGCTCCGGCGTACCAGGTGTGCTGCTGGCCTTGCAGCAAAGGCAGGCGCTTTTGGGCTGCGATGGCGGCCAGGTCAAACACCGGGTGCGCATAGTCGTAGGTGCCCACGATGGTGGCCGGATCGATGTCTTGCAATGGGTTCAGCGACACCACCACCGGTTGCTGAAACGGGATGCGTTGCAAGCGGTTCAGCAGGTAGTGCAGGCACACGCGCGAAGACTCGCGCACGCTGCTGCTGGCGCGTTCGTAGTTCCACGCGGCCCAGGTCTTGGGGTTGGCGGGCAGCACGCGGGCGTCGGTGTGCAGCACGGCGCGGTTGTCCTGGTAGCGAATGGCCCCCAGCAGGGTGCGTTCGGTTGTGCTGGGCGCGCGCAACAAGTCCAGCGCCTGGTCGGTGTGGGTGGCCATCACCACCTGGTCAAAGCGTTCGGCATGGCCATCGGTGACGATGCGCACGCCTTGTTCGTCGCGCTCGATCAAACGCACAGGCGTGTTCAAACGTTTGTCGTGCACACCGGCCAGGATTTTCTCGACGTAAGTTCGGGCACCGCCCACCACGCTGAACCACTGCGGCCGTTGGGTCACTTGGATCAAGCCGTGGTTGTGGCAAAAGCGGATCATGGTGGCCACCGGAAATTGCAGCATCTGGTCGGTCGGGCAACTCCAGATGCAGCCCAGCATGGGCAGGAAATACCAATCGCGAAAGGCGTCGCTGAATTTGTGCGTGCGCAAAAAGGTGGCGAGCGGCTGCTGCAGGTCTTGTTCACGCTGCGTTTGTGCGATGCGGGTGCACAGCGCATTGAAGCGCAGCACATCGGCCAGCATGCGCCAAAAGCGCGGGTTCACGAGGTTGCCGCGCTGGGCGAACACGCTGTTCAGGTCGGTGCCGCTCCACTCGAGGGTTTTGCCATTCAGCGCCCCCGGCACCTTGACCGAGAACGACATGTCGGACGGCGCGGTCTCCACACCCAATTCCGCAAACAGGTTGATCAGGTTCGGATACGTGCGCTCGTTGAAGACCAGAAAACCCGTGTCCACGCCGTGCGTGACCGGGCCCTGCGGTATGGGCAGGGTGATGTCGACCGTGTGGGTATGGCCGCCAAAGTAATCGCCCGCTTCGAACACGGTGATGTCGGCGTGGTCCTTCAAGGTATGGGCCACGGCCAGGCCTGAAATGCCCGAACCCACGATGGCCAGTTTCATGCGGCGGCTCATGGTTTGGCTTTCAGTGCTTTTTCGATGGCAGACAGCAGGGTTTTGCTGTCCGGCCCGGTCAGGCTGCTGTACTGGTCAATGACTTTGCCGTCGCGACCGATCAGGTATTTGTGAAAGTTCCAGCGTGGCTTTTGGCCGGTTTGCGCGGTCAGCTGTTTGAACAGGGCTGAGGCGTTCTCGCCCGTGACCTGGGTTTTGGTGAACATCGGAAACTGCACACCAAAGGTGCTTTCACAAAAATCGGCGATCTGCTGGTTGCTGCCACTTTCTTGAGAAAAGTCGTTCGACGGGAAACCCAACACCACCAGACCCTGGTCTTTGTAGCGGGTGTTCAGCGCTTCCAGGCCTTTGTATTGCCCGGTGAAGCCGCAAAAGCTGGCGGTGTTGACCACCAGCACCACCTTGCCTGCGTACTGGCACAGCGACTGCGGTTTTTCATCTTGCAGTCGCTCGAACGTGTGGTTCAAAAGGACCGGGCAGTGGGCCGGACTGGCGGATGCAGCGGCCAACAAACCCACAGCGGGGCCGGCCTGCACCAGCGGGATGATCAAGCCCCAACCGGCCGCCAACAAGACCAGCGCCAGACGACCAAGCCACTGACTTACCCATGAGTTTTTCATTTGCACTTTAAAACCTGTTTTGTGACTGGTTAGTATAGTCGTCTTTACCGCGCTTGTCTCGGTCGTCCCTTTTCACAGGAGAAAACCATGCCCAACCCCTCGGCTTTCAAAGGGAACAAACGAGACTTGCCGCAAAAACCCTGCGCTGTGTGTGGACGTGCCATGGCGTGGCGCAAAAGCTGGGCCAAAAACTGGGAAAGCGTTTTGTATTGCAGCGACCGCTGCCGGGCCAACAAATTGAGCGCCCTGCGGCCTGCCCCATGACCACGCGGGTCAGGGCAGATTCAGCAGCCAGCGGATGCCACGCACAAAGGGTGCAAAGGCCGCAAAGGCCTCGATGAGGAGCGAATCAGCTGGCGCCCCGTCCCGTCACACGTGTGGCCATGCGCTTTGTCCACTGCCCCAGGTCATCCAGGTAAGTGAACACCACCGGCACCACCAGCAAACTCAGCACGGTGCTGGTGAGCAAGCCCCCAATCACCGCAATCGCCATGGGCGAGCGGAAGCTGGCGTCGGCCGCACCCCAACCCACGGCGATGGGCAGCATGCCCGCGCCCATGGCGATGGTGGTCATCACAATCGGTCGGGCCCGTTTGTGGCAGGCGTCCAGCAGGGCATCCCAGCGGCTCATGCCGGGCACGGCAGGGTGGCCGTCGGTGGCGGGGTGTCCGCGCCGCGCTTCGATGGCGTATTCCACCAGCAAGATCGAGTTCTTGGTGGCGATGCCCATGAGCATGATCAGGCCGATCAGCGAGGGCATCGAGAAGCTTTTTTGCGCGATCAGCAAGCCCACGAACGCGCCGCCCAGCGACAGCGGCAGCGCCGCCAAAATCGTGACGGGGTGCAAGAAGCCCTTGAACAGCAGCACCAGCACGATGTAGATGCACAGCACGCCAATCATCATGGCCAGGCCAAAGCTGGCGAAGAGTTCGCCCATGACTTCGGCGTCGCCCACCTCCACGATCTTCACGCCCGGCGGCAGGCTTTGCAGGGCGGGCAGTTGTTGCACCGCTTGCGTCACATCGCCCAGCGGCATGCCCGACAACTCGATCTCGAAGTTGACGTTGCGCTGGCGGTCGTAGCGGTCGATCACGGCCGGGCCGCCCGCCACCTCGATGCGGGCCACCTGGCCCAGCATGACGGGGCCACGGCTGCCGGGCACCAGCAGGCGCTCCAGCGTGGCCAGGTCTTGCCGTGCGTCATCGCCCAACTTGACGACGATGGGCACTTGCCGCTCAGACAGGTTGAGCTTGGGCAGGGCCGCGTCGTAGTCGCCCAGTGTGGCCACGCGCAGGGTGTCGCTGATGGCCGCGCTGGTCACGCCCAGGTCAGCGGCTTTGGCAAAGTCGGGGCGCACCGCGATCTCGGGGCGCACCAGGCTGGCGGTGGAGGCGATCGAGCCCAGGCCCTGGATGGTGCGCAGGTCTTTCTCCACAGCCATGGCGGTGCTTTGCAAGGCCTGCGGGTCTTCGCCCGTGAGCACCAGGATGTATTTCTCACCCGAACCGCCCAGGCCCACCTTGGTGCGCACACCGGGCAGTTGCTGTAGGACTGCACGGATGTCGTTTTCGATTGCTTGCTTGCGCGGGCGCGTGCCGCGCTCGGTCAGCTGGATGGTCAGCGTGGCCTTGCGCACCTCGGCCGCGCCGCCACCGGCAAACGGGTCACTGCCTGCGCTGCCGCCGCCGATGGTGGTGTAGACGCTTTTCACATCGTTCACCGTCATCAAGAGCGTGCGGGCATGTTCGGCGCTGGCCTGGGTCTGCGCCAAGGTGGAGCCGGGGGGCAACTCCACATAGACCTGGGTTTGCGAGTTGTCATCCGGCGGAATGAAGCCCTTGGGCAGCAGCGGCACCAGCAAGATGGAGCCGATGAAAAACAACGTGGCCAACACCATGGTGGCCAGGCGGTGCTTCATGCACCAGTTGGCCCAGACCATGTAGCGCTTGAGCCAGCCGGGCTCGTGCGCGGCCGTGACGATGGGCTTCAGAATGTAAGCGGCCATCATGGGCGTGAGCACCCGCGCCACCACCAGCGAGGCGAACACCGCCAGCGACGCCGTCCAGCCAAACTGCTTGAAGAACTTGCCGGGAATGCCGCTCATGAAGGCCGTGGGCAAAAACACCGCGATCAGCGTGAACGTGGTGGCAATCACGGCCAGGCCGATCTCGTCGGCCGCCTCCATGGCGGCCTGGTAAGGCGACTTGCCCATGCGCAAATGGCGCACGATGTTTTCTACCTCCACAATCGCGTCGTCCACCAGCACGCCAATCACCAAAGACAGCGCCAGCAAGGTCACCACGTTGATGGAAAAGCCCAGATAGGCCATGCCGATGAACGCCGGGATGACCGACAGCGGCAACGCCACCGCCGACACGAACGTGGCGCGCCAGTCGCGCAAGAACAGCCACACCACCAGCACCGCCAAAATCGCGCCCTCGTACAACAGCACCAAGGAGCCGTTGTATTCCTCTTCCACCGGGGTCACAAAGTCAAAGGCTTCGGTGATCTCCAAGTCGGGGTTTTGCAGCCGGTAGTCGGCCAGCGCCTGACGCACCAAGCGGCCCACGGCCACTTCGCTCTCGCCTTTGCTGCGCACCACCTCAAAGCCGACCACGGGCGTGCCGTTCAGGCTGGCGGCCGACCGGGCATCGGCCAGCGTGTCGCTCACCGTGGCCACCTGGTCCAGCCGCACGCTGACGCCCCGTGCGGTGGCCAACTCGATCTGGCCAATCTCTTGCGCCGTTTTCACGGTCGCCAAAGTGCGCACGGGTTGTTCGCCCGAACCCAGGTCCATGCGGCCACCCGAACCTTCTTGCTGCACCTGCTTGAGCTGGCGCGACACCTCGGCCGCCGTGATGCCCAACGACTGCAGGCGGTTCACGTCGAGCGCCACACGCACCTCGCGCATCACACCGCCCACGCGGTTGACCGCGCCCACCCCGCGCAGCGACAAGAGCTTGCGGGTGATGTCGTTGTCCACCCGCCAGGACAGGGCTTCGTCGTCCATGCGCGCAGAACGCACGGTGTAAGCCAGCACCGGCGTGCCCGCCAGGTTGAGCTTTTGCACCACCGGGTCACGCAGGTCGCCCGGCAGGTCTGCGCGCACGCCCTGAATGGCCGAACGCACATCGTCCACGGCCTCTTGCGTGGGCTTTTCCATGCGGAACTCGGCGGTGATCGAGACCGCGCCGTCTTGCACTTTGGTGGTGATGTGTTTCAGGCCTTGCAGCGGGGCCAGCGCGTTTTCCAGTTTACGGGCCACATCGGTTTCCAGCTGCGAGGGCGCAGCGCCCGGCAGGCTGGCCGTGACGGTGATGGTGGGCACGTCCAGGTCCGGAAAGTTTTGCACTTTCATGGAACCAAACGCGATCAGGCCCGCCACCGTCAGCAGCACAAACAGCATGACCGCCGGGATCGGGTTGCGGATCGACCAAGAAGAGACGTTGAGCATGGCGTCCCTTTATTTGCTGGCCGCTGCGGACACGGCCGCGTCCACCACGCGCACGGTGTCGCCCTGGTTCAAAAAGGCACCGCCACTGGCCACCACCTGGGCGTCGGCCTTCAGGCCGCCCAGCACCTCCACACGGCCTGCGCTTTGGCGGCCGGTTTGCACCTTGAGCTGGCTGACTTTTTGGCCCACCCCCACGGTGTACACATAGCTGAAACCGTCGCGCACCACCACCGCCGTTTGCGGCACGGTGAGGGCCTGGCTTTGGCCCAAACTGATGTCGCCCTGGGCGTACATGCCTGCGCGGGCACTGCCGATGTGTGCGGGCAAGTCCACATAAACCAGTGCGTTGCGGGTTTGCGCATCCACCGCAGGCGCGACCATGCGCACCTTGCCTTGCAACACCTGACCGCTGGCGGCTTTGATGTGCGCCGGCGCACCCACCTGAATTCGGCCCATCTCGGCCGCGGTCACTTCGGCACGCCACTCGATGCGGCCTTGCCGGATGAGGCGAAACAACTCGGTGCCCGCGCCCACCACGCTGCCCAGCGTGGCCTGACGCGCCGCGACGATGCCCGCATCGGGCGCACGCACCTGAGTTTGCGACAGGCGCACCCCTTGCAGCTGCACCAGGGCGCGGGCCGACTGCACGCGCGCCACAGACGCCGCCTCGGCGGCGAGCGCCTGGCTCAGTTGCGCATTGCTGAAAAAGCCTTGCTGTTGCAGGCTGCGCGCGCGCTCGGCCTGGGCCTTGGCTTCTTGTGCGCTGGCGGTGGCTTCGGCCAGCGCGGCTTCCGCCTGCGCCAGTTCCGCCCGCAAAGTGTCGGCCTGCAAAGTAGCCAGCACATCGCCGCGCTGCACGCGGTCGCCCACGTTCACGCGCACTTCGGTGATCTTCAGGCCCTGGGCCTCGGCCCCGACGATGGCTTCCTGCCAGGCGGCCAGGTTGCCGTTGGCGCTGATCTTTTGGCCCATGTTGCCGGTTTGCGGCGACACCACCGTCACGGTCAAAGCTGGCTTGGGGGCAGCGGTGGCTGGCGGTTTGTCTTGCGCTGGGGTGTTCGCGGCCAAGGCCAGCCCACACAGCAGACCCAAAATTCGAAATGGCTTGTTCATGGCGTTCGCTCAGAAAAATATTGGGGGGAGTTTACGGTGAGCCTTCAACGTGCGCGGCGGCAGCCGACAGATGTCCTTTTAGGGGCCCATGGCTCCCTTGCACCACCCGCCCCTAACGCTGTCAGAACTTGCCCTCCAGGGCCACACGGAGGGTTCTGCCCCACAAGTTGTGGTCCCGCGTGTTGAAGCCAAACACTTGAATGGCGGTCGCGGCGAAAGACTGCGGCGCCTGTTGGTTCAGGATGTTGCCGATGCTGGCGCGCAAGCTCAGTGCAGGGTGCAGCTGGACCGACGCATTGACATCCAAGGTGGTAAAGGCCGGCACCTTGAAGCCGGTGAGTTGGACACTTTGGCCCGTGGCCACATTCACGCCAATGGAGTCCTGATCGGCATAAGCCGATGTGTGGTTCAACACACCGTGCAGGCTCCAGCCCGGTGTGGTCAGGCCCGCCATCCAACGCATGCGAAGGCGCGGGGTGATGCTGTCCGTCAGGCTGCTGTAGCGGGCCAGATCCGACACGGCGGGTTGACTCGGATCGGTCTGGTCTTCGGACTTGAGGTTGTAGGTGCCTTGAACCGACAGGTTCCATTGCCCCATGTCGGTGGGGGCCCGCCAACGGACATCGAAATCGATGCCGGATTTCTGGCGGCGGCCGATGTTGAAGTTGGGCAATTTCATCCCCATCACCCCATTGCCTTGCCGCACCCAATATTGCGGGTACCGCAAGGGGTCGGCAACCACCCAAGCATCGGGAAAGGTCGCGATCACATCGCGCATTTGAATCGACCACCAATCGACCGTGATCGACGCATTGCGGTCAGGCCGGAACGCCAAGCCGATGGACTTCTGTGTCGACAACTCGGGTTTCAGATCGGGGTTGCCATTGCCATACAGGCCAATCGCTGTATTGCTGACGCACCGTGTCGCCCGTTGGGTGGACTGAGTCAACCGTGCTGCCGCAGCCAACATGTCCGCTGTGCACGTCGCGAGGTATGTGGTCTGACCAATGAGATACAGCTGATCAAGCTCTTGCATTTGCGCCAAGGCGGGCGCCCGAAAACCGGTCCCCCAGGAGGTTCGCGCAGACCAGCCATTTTGAAAGTCAAAACGGGACGACAACTTGTTGTTGTGGGTGCCCCCGAAGTCACTGTACCGGTCGGCTCGGGTCGACAGCGTCACATCCCATTGCGGGGCCAGGGGCGCAAGCAGTTCCAAAGAGGCGGCCTGAACATCCCGATCCGCCCGAAAATTCGGCTGAGATGCCGTAAAGGAAAAGATCCGGTAGTCGGTGGACTCACGGCGCCATTCCAGCCCCGCACCCAACATGACATCGTGGCCTTCGATTTCCATGAGGGGCCGCGATGCCCTCCAATTGGCCGATGTGGTTTGGGTGCTCCCCTCGTCCCAATCTTTGTAGACCTGGCGCAACGCGTTGATCTGGGACGTCAACGGGTTGTCCGCCGTCAAGGGCCTGAGCATGTTGGGATCGATCAGCGTTGCGCCACTCACCCACCCGACGCTCGCAAAATCCGCCACCTCCAAACGGCGTTGGACCCGGGCCTGCGCTTGGTAAAGGGCGGCATGGTAGTCCCACGCGCCCCATTCCCCTTTGAGGCCCATGGCCAAGCGGGCATTGCGCTGCTGATATGTGCGGCTCAAATTCGGCAGGCCACTGGGCGCCCACAAAAATTGGACTTTGCGGGGGTCAAGCCCCGCGCTCACCGCCTCTTGAACACCCACAGATGTGGGCGTTGTGCCCAACTTGAAACTCAGTTGCGGCCACGCGTTCGCAGAAAAATCACTGTCTTGGAGCGTGGTGTACAAAAACTCCAGATAGCCCGTCGCACCGCGGCCCAAAAACTTTTCACCCGCCAGCAGCAGCTTTTGGCTGTCTTGCCGGGGGTAAATGGTCATGTCGGCGTATCCGTTGTACTGACACGAGGGCCGCCCAATCTGGGGCACATGGGTGCTGGGACATTGTCCGTTTTGGTAAAGCACACTGTAGGCTTGGCTGGCTTGCCCTGAGGCTGCGGGGATGTAAAACACCCCCGGCGTGGCATACAAGGTCAGTTTTGAACCGTCAATGGCGTAGTTTTGCCCATCACGCGCCACCTGGTAACGGCCTTGGGCGTATTGCGGACGGTCTTGCGCTTGCAAGGCATCCCGCTGGGCCGCCTCCAACGTCAAGCGCAGGCTGTAACCTTCATTTTTCAATTGCCCCACACCAGCGTTCAGCGTGACTTGCTGGCCCGCGCCCCCGCCTTGCGACGTGGCCACCTTTTCCACCATGATCTCGACACCTTTTTGTTGGGTGCGCGTGATGATGTTGATCACCCCGGCGATCGCATCGGAGCCATACAGCGAAGAAGCACCGTCAGACAAGACTTCAATTCTGTCCACCGCAGACAGGGGCACGGTGTTGATGTCCACACTGGGCCGGTCCGCCCCCGCAACGCTTTGGCGGCCATAAGCAGCCAAGCGTTTGCCGTTCAGCAGCAGCAACGTGCCCGCAGGCAAACTGCGCAGGGATGCGGTGCTGTAGCCCCCAATGGTGGCGCTCATGGCGGCACTGGTGACCACCATCGACATGATGGGCAGGTTTTGCAGCACCTCGGCCATGCTGTTCGAGCCCGCGCGGCGAATGTCATCGCGGGTGATCACCTGAACCGGCAAAGCCGTCGTCTGCTCTTTGCGAAGGATGGACGATCCCGTGACCTCTGTCTTGTCAAATTGCCGATCGTCCTGCGCCATCTCCAGAATCTGCACCCCGGGGTACACCGTGGTGGCGGGGTCACTGTGTTGTGCCCAGGCACCCGACACAGGCTGCAGACACCCCAACAGAGCGGCGATCTGTGGCCAACGTGGCGATGACGGCGGTGTATGCATGCCCTTTTCCTGGTGCGTCTGCGCGTGACTCAAACAGGTCGAATTTTGACATAAATCAAACTTTAGTTTTCATTCAATGCCCATGTTGCCCACACGCCGCTCCTGGGGCTTGACGGTGCTTTTCTTGAAAAAACAATACTTTTTGATGATATAAATCAAATCCTCTGAATTATTTTCTCTATATCCACATGCCCTTGCTTGGTCAGACCCGTTGGATATTTTGCTTGGCCAGCTGGTCGCTCACCGGGAGCCTGTCCACCGGGGCCTGGGCGCAGGCCCCCGCCTTGACCGAAACCGCCATCGAGGTGACCGCCCCGGTGCAGCCTTACCGCCAGTTTGACAAAGTCGAAATCACCGGATCCAGCATCGTCCGCAAGGAACAAACCCTGGCCTTGCCGGTGATGGTGTTCACACACGAGGACATCCGCCGCACAGGGCTCGCCTCCATGACCGAGGTGCTGCAAGCTCTGCCTAGCATGGGCAACTTCGTGGAACCAAGCCAGATCAGCATGATCGCGGGGGGCTACACCAACACCGCCATCCATGGCTTGCCCACCGGCACCCTGGTGCTGGTCAACGGCCTGCGCATGGCCACGTTCGGTCGACCGACCATGGTCGGTCCAGAGCGCTCCAGCGTGGACCTGCAAACCCTGCCCCTGGCCGATGTCGAGCGCATCGAGGTCCTGACCGATGGCGCCTCCTCCCTCTACGGCACTGACGCCATCGCGGGGGTGGTCAACATCATCTTGCGCACCGAGCGCAAAGGCGTGGAAATCCACGCCGAGCGCACTCACCCTGATGGCGGCAAAGGCATGGGCTGGTCCAGCAGCCTGAGTTGGGGCCAAGGCCAGTTGCAACGCGATGGGCACAGCTTCTTGATGACGCTGGAAGCCTCCAGACGCCAGGAGCTGCTGGGCACGGACCGCCCCGCAGTCAACCAGGGGCGCTACACCTTCACGCACCAAGGACGGGCCTACCTCTACGATGTGCCCTGGCTGTCGCTGAACGGCAGCCCCGCCACATTCGAGCAGCGCAATGCGACAGGGGAGGCCGTGCGCTGGTTCAACAGCGCCTATCTCAATGGCCAGTGCCCAGGCGGCGTGCCCATGGCCCAGCAAAACGCCTGCCTAAGCAACCCCAATCGCAACCTGGGCCTTTATCCCGACGAAGACAACCTGCGCTTGCATGCCCGTGGCGAACGCCTCATCGACAACGATTTAACGCTGTTCAACGAGCTGCTGCTGAGCCGCAGCGTGAGCAGCCTGGGCGACAGCGCTTGGCCCAGCGTCGCCAGCGCCTATGGCCTGACACCGGGGTCTGCCGCCTACACCCAGGCCCTGCAAGCGGGCCTGGACCCCAGCAACACCCGTTTGGTTTGGCAACCCAACTTACCAGGCTTGCGCCTGGTCAGCGAGCAGACCAATGGCCGTCTGAGCGTAGGTCTTAAAGGTCAAAGCCTGGGTTGGGAGCACAGCAGCCAACTGTACGTGGCGCAAAGCCAGGCGCGCCAATCCATGAACTTCTCCAGCATCGACTACGGCTCCTTGGGCTTGAGCAGCAACGCCGTCTGGACGAATGCGCTGGTGCTCAGCCCACTGGACGGCAACACCCCCCTGACCACGCAAGCCGCCGCGCTGCGCAAACTGTCGCCCGAAAGCGCGGGCACCAACACCCTGTATGGCCTGCAAGTGCGCGGCTCGCGTCCCTTGGCAGAGCGAGAAGGCCAAGACATCTTGCTGGGCCTGGGCCTCGATTGGCGCGAGGAACAGACCGACTACCGCAACCAGCGCACGCTGGCGCTGGTGGGTCCGCCCAGCTTCTTCGCGCGTCGGCAAGTGCTCGCGGGCTTTGCCGAGCTGCAGCTGCCCATCACGCCCAGCTGGGAAGCCTTGTTGGGCTTGCGCACCGACCACTACCAGGACTTGGGCGTCACCACCAATGCCAAACTGGCCACACGTTGGGCCATCAATGCCCAGTGGAGCATGCGTGGCGCCATTGGCACCGGTTTTCGGGCCCCCTCAGTGGCACAGACCCACAAAGCCGACGCCCCTTTCGTGTGGGGCACGATCAACCCCATCCTCACATGCAACGCTGAAGAGCAAGCCATCATCCGATCCCTCAAAACCGCCACCGGTAACAACGGTGTGTGCGACCCGACAGCCACCCTGTACGCGCTGGGCAATGGCAACCCGGACCTCAAACCGGAAAAGTCCACCCAGCTCAATTGGGGCTTGACCTTTGTGCCCCATCGCAACCTGCGTCTGGCCGCCGATGTGTGGGCCGTGCGAATCGACAACATGATGCAGACCCTCTCGGGAGGCTCCATCGTGTCATCGCCCGCGCAGTACGCAGCGCACTACACCCTGCTGCCTCCCGCTTTTGCCCAGGCCTATGGCGCGGACCCTCGCAGCGTCGGCTTGCTGATGACCATGCAGAACATGGGCACCCAGGACAAAGCAGGACTGGACCTCGAAAGCCAATGGCGTCAGCCCTCCGACTGGGGCATGTGGCACCTGCAGGCACAAGTGACCTACCTGCTGCGCTCACGCTTGCAAACCTCCGTTGGCGGCACCCCCTGGTCAGACCTGGGACAGTACAACGACAACATCGGAACGGTTTCGCCCCGCTGGCGCGGGCGCATCATCGGTGGACTGACGCGGGCGGGCTGGAGTCTGAATGCCGTGATGAACCACACCGGCAGTTACCGAGACGTTCCCATCCAGGCGATCGCGCTGGCCTCGGGCCAGCTCGAAACCGTACAGCGGCAGGTGTCTGCCTTCACCACCTGGGACCTGGTGCTCCAAAGCACCGTGCGCAGTGACCTGGATGTGCGGCTGAATGTGCGCAACGTGTTCAACCGCGAAGCACCGTTGTCGTTCGTCAACTTGGCCCACCAGTTCGACAGCATCAACCCGATCTACAGCAACGCCTGGGGCCGCGTCATCGAGCTGGGCCTGACGGCCCGTTTTTGAGTGCGGGCATCAGCCCATCACGCACTGCCACAAAGCCAACACCGCCTGCTGCGCACCGTGCAGCTGGTCGATGGGCAGCTGGGTGGTTTGTTCGTCCAGACGCAGGCGGTGCTGCAGGCGGCGCATTTCACGGTAGGCGTCGGCCGCCGCACGGCCCATGCCTTGGGGCAGCAGACCGGCGTCCTCGGCACGCTGCAGCAGGGCGATGTTGCCCACGTTGTCGGCCAGGCTCGGGTGCGCGGCGGTGTGGGTGAGCACCAGGTACTGCACCACAAACTCCACATCCACCATGCCCCCGGCGCTGTGCTTCACATCAAAACGGTCGGCTTTGACCGGATGGCCTTGGCGCACCCGTTCCCGCATGGCCACGATTTCGGCCTTCAGGCTCGCGGCGTCACGCGGGGCGCTGATGACGGCGTGGCGCACCGCGTCAAAACGCGGCGCCAAACTGGGCATGCCTATGACGAAACGGGCGCGGGTCATGGCCTGGTGTTCCCAGGTCCAGGCGGTGTTGCTGCCGCGTTGCTGCTGGTAGTCGGCGTAGGCCTCAAACCGGGTCACCAGCAAGCCGGAGTTGCCATTGGGCCGCAGTGCGGTGTCGATTTCATACAGGTCGCCGTCGGCGGTTTTCAGCGTCATCCAATTGATCATCTTGCGCACGTAACTGGCATAGATTTCCTGGGCGCGTTCGTCCTCGTCGTCGTACACGAACACGATGTCCAGGTCGCTGCCGTAGCCCAGCTCTTTGCCGCCCAATTTGCCGTAGCCAATGATGGCAATGGCGGGCGTTTCGCGGTGGCGGGTTTTGAGCCGGTCCCAGCACCAACGGGCCGTGACGCGCAGCACCGCATCGGCCAGGGCGCTCAGGTCGTCGGCCACTTGCTCCACGGTGAGCACACCTTCCACATCCCGCGCCAAGGTGCGGAACTGTTCGGCGTGGTGGGCGCGGCGCAGCAAGTTGAGCAGGCTTTCCTCGTCGTCTTCGCCGGTGCGCTGGAGGGCGACCAGGCGCGCTTGCAACTCGGCCTCGAACTCGGGGGCGTCAAAGCGGCTTTGAAACAGGTTGCCGCCCGCCAACTCGTCGATGACACCGGGGTGTTGCAGCAAATAACGGGCAGGCCATCTGGCCGCGCCCAGCAGGCGCAGCAGGCGTTCGTGCACCGCAGGGCGTTCCAGCATCAGCGCCAAATAGCTTTCGCGGCGCAGCAGCGGCTCGATCCAGTCGACCATGCGCAACACCGCTTCTTCGCTGATGCGGCCAGCTTCCAGCCACTGCGCCGTGCGTTGCAACAACCGCATCAGGCGGCCACGGGCATCGTCGCGCAAGGCCTGCACGCGCGGGTTCGCGGGCCATTCGGCCAGGCGTTCCCCAATGCGGCCCTGAAAAACGGCGGCGATGCCATCCAGTTCCGTGGTGTCACGCTGGCCGCCTTTGCCGTTGCAGGTTTTGCAGCCACGGTCGCCGCCCAGCAAGGTGTCGAACTCTTGCGCGACCACTTCGCGGTGCGCGTCCAGCTCGGTCAAAAAGGCGCACGCCGTGGCATAACCCAAGGTCTGCGCCATCCAGTCCAAATCGTCGTCGCGGGTGGGCAACACATGGGTTTGCTGGTCGTCCAGGTACTGGATGCGGTGCTCCACCTGACGCAAAAACACATACGCCGCGCTCAAGGCGTCGGCCGTGGCCTGCGGCATCAGCCCGGCTTTGGCCACGCGCTGCAGCGCGTCCAGCGTGGGGCGGGTGCGCAGTTCGGGGAACTGCCCGCCGCGCACCACCTGCAAAAGCTGCACCGTGAATTCGATCTCGCGGATGCCGCCGCGCGACAGCTTCACATCGTTCGCGCGTTCCGGGTGGCCTGCGCTGCGCTTGGACGCGTGGTCCCGAATTTGCTGGTGCAGCGTGCGCAGCGACTCGAACACGTTGTAGTCAAGGTAGCGGCGAAACACAAAAGGCAACACCACCGCGCGCAAGGCCTGGGCCGAACCATTGGCCACCGCACTGCGGGGCGCGACCACGCGGCTTTTCATCCAGGCAAACCGCTCCCACTCGCGGCCTTGCACCAGCAAATACTCTTCCAGTGCGTCCAGCGACACCACGCTGGGGCCCGAATTGCCGTTCGGGCGCAGGGCCAGATCGACCCGGAACACAAAGCCGTGCTCGGTGGTGTCGCCGATCAGGGCGTACATGCGTTTGACGGCGCGGCTGAAATACTCTTGGCACGAGACCTTGTTTCGGCCCTCGCTGTTGCCCAGCGTTTGTCCGTCTTCGTCGTAGACATAAATCAGGTCGATGTCGCTGGACACATTCAACTCGCGGGCCCCGAGCTTGCCCATGCCGATGACCCACATCTCGGCACGCTGGCCGCTGGCCTTGGTGGGCACACCATGCAGCGCATCCAGATCGGCCATGACCTGCTGCCAGGCGATGTCGAGCGTGACTTCGGCCAGCCAGGTCATGCCATGGGTGACCCCCTCCAGCGGCGCTTGCCCGCGGCAGTCGAGCTGGGCCAGGCGCTCCAGGGTGAGCTGGCGCAACACGCGCAAGGCGGCGCTGGTGTCCAGGCCCGTGGCCTGCAGCGCCGCGAAGGCGGCGCTCAGGCTGTCACGGGTGGGTGCGCCGGGCGGCAACAGGGGCAGCACATCGGCGTAACGGCGGTGCAGGCGCTGCAGGAAACGGGAATACAAAGGCAAATCGGCGGGGTGAGGAGGATTTGCGGCGGGTGCCTCGTCCGTGGGCTGGCTGCGGGTCATAATTCCTGCTGACTTTCTGATTCAAATGTTTGTGCAGTCCTTGCCCACTTTTCCCCGCCGCTTGACCCTTTGGCTGTCCCGTTTGCTGCGGTTCGGGGCCTGGTGCTTGCTGTTGCTGGGCGTTTTGCTGGGGATGGCCTGGGGCGCCTTGCATTTTTGGATTGTGCCGCGAATCGGTGACCACCGCCCCGCCCTGGAACGCTTGGCCCGGCAAACCCTTGGGGTACCGGTGCGGATCGGCCAGATCTCGGCCGAATCCACCGGCTGGGCGCCCTCGTTTGAGCTGCGCGAGATTGAATTGCTCGACCCACAAGGCCGCACGGCCTTGCGCCTGCCCAAAGTGCGGATCGCCATCAGCGTGCGTTCGGTGCTGGGCCTGAAACTGGAACAACTGGTGCTGGACGCGCCCGAACTCGACGTCCGCCTGAGCGCCGATGGCACCTGGCGCGTGGCCGGATTTGCCTGGGCGCAAAACAGCCGTGACCACAACAACGCCGCCGCCGATTGGTTGTTTGGCCAGCGCGAAGTCATCGTACGGGGCGGCACGCTGCACTGGACGCACGAACGCCCTGCGCAGGCGCACCTGCAAGGCCTGCTGGCCCCCACCCCCGCCGCAGCCCCCCAAGACCCGCGCACGGTGTCCTTGCGCGATGTGGACTTGGTGCTGCGCAATTCGGCCAGGCACCACGATGTCCGGCTGGACGCCACCCCGCCCGATGCCTGGGGCCAGCGCTTTGTCACCATGGGGCGGTTCAAGCGCGGCTTGTTGTCGCTGCACCCTGGGACATGGGCCGACTGGACGGGCCAGGTGTATGCCTACTTCCCGCATGTCGATGTGGCGCAGCTCAGCACGCATGTGCCCTTGGGCGTGAGCTTGGCCAAAGGGCAAGGTCGCCTGCGCATGTGGAGCGATGTGCACAACGGGCAGTGGGCCGGGGGCGTCGCGGACGTGGACCTGACCGAACTGCAAACGGCATGGACCGCCGACACACCGCCCTTGGCCTTTGCGCGTTTGTCGGGCCGTTGGGGTGCCAAGGTCAGCCCACTGGGTTTTGAGGTCTCGACCCAACAGCTGGCGTTCGTCAGCGCGCAAGGCCTGGCCTGGCCTGGGGGCAACGTCGCGCTGAGCTACACCCACCCGCAAGGCAAAAATGCGGCACGCGGCCACCTGCAGGCCGACCATCTGGACCTGGTGGCGCTGCGTGAAATGGCGCTGCGCATGCCCCTGCCCGAGGCCTGGCGTGAACGCCTTCAGCAGCAAGCGGTCAGCGGGCAAGTCGAGACGTTGCAGTGGCGCTGGCAAGGCGACTGGCGCGCGCCTGTCAGCTACGACGCGCAATTGCGTGTGCACAAACTGACGCTGCCACCGCCCACAGGGCGTGCAGCCGACAACGCGCCCCTCTGGCCCGGCGTGCGTGGCGCGCAAACCCGGCTGACCCTGAACCAGGACGGCGGCCGAATTGAGCTGGACATGGGCGCAGACGGGGCCGTGTTTTTGCCCGGTATTCTGGAAAATCCCGAAGTGCCTGTGCAGGCCTTGCATGCGCAAGCGGTTTTCAAACGCGACGACCAACAGTGGCACGTCCCCGAATGGAAGCTCCAGTTGGCCAATGCCGACCTGCAAGGCGAGTGGCACGGACAGTGGCGTGCCTCGCCCAACGGCACGGGGCTGGGTGCGCTGGACCTGCAAGGCCAGATCAAGCGCGCCGATGCTTCTCGGGCCTACCGCTACCTGCCCACGGTGCTGCCCGCCGAGGTGCGCCAGTATGTGCGTGCGGCTGTGCTCAAAGGCACTTATGCGCATGTGCAAGTCAAGATCAAGGGCGATCTGGACAAATTGCCCTTTGCCAATCCCAAGGATGGCGAATTCCGCTTTGCCGGGCGCGTTCAGGATGTGGAGCTGGACTACATGCCCGCCCCCTTGTTGCCCGCCAAAAGCCTGCCCTGGCCGCGTCTGCACAAGTTGACCGGTGTGCTGGTCTTTGACCGCCTGGGCATGAAACTGAGCGAGGCCTCCGCACGGGCGACGGATGCACGCACCGGCCTGAGCCTGACGGCGGGCCAGGCAGAGATCGCGGACATGGTGAACAACCCCATCCTCCAGGTCAGTGCTGAAAACAAGGGGCCGGCCGCGCAGGTGCTGACGCTGGTGCAGCAGTCCCCACTGGACGCCCTGCTGTCGGGCACACTGCGCCAAACCCAGGCCACGGGCAACGTGCAAACCCGCTTCAGTTTGGCGATTCCTCTGCTGGCCGCGCACAACACCAAGGTGCAAGGGTCGGTGGTGTTGGCAGGCAACGATGTGCGCATGATGGACGCGGCACCGTTGCTGGAAAAAGTGCAGGGCAGCGTGCAATTCACCGAGACCGGTTTCAGCTTGAACGGCACCCAGGCGCATTTGCTGGGCGGGCCGGTGCGCATCGAAGGGGGCATGCGGTCCATCCCCGGCGCCGCCCCGGCCGAAACCGGTGTGCCATCCCCCGTGCAATTGCGTGCGCAAGGTCAGATCACCGCCGAAGGGCTTCGCCTGGCCAGCGAGCTCGCGCCCCTGAATGCCTGGGCGCAACACGCCAGCGGCGCCACCACCTATACCGCGCAGCTGAGCTGGCCGCAAGGTCAGCCCGAGTTCAGCGTCCAAAGCACGCTGGAAGGCCTGGCGCTGAAATTACCCGCCCCGCTGGGCAAACCCGCGGCCACCAGCGCCCCGGTGTCCCTGCGCACGTTGACGCAGTCTTCGGGCGGCGTGTTGCGTGACCAGTGGCTGTTGGACTGGGGCAGCATCGCCTCGGCCCAGTATGTGCGCGATCTGTCGGGCCCAGAGCCCGTGGTGTTGCGCGGCAGCCTCACCCTGGGGCTGCCCAGCACGCAGGCGCCCGCCCTGCCCGCCACAGGGGTGTCGGCCTCGGTGGTGCTGGACCGTTTTTCGCTGGACGAGTGGCAAAGCCTGCTGCCCTCCAGCCCGGCAACAGCCAAGCCACCCGGTGGGGTGCAGCCGGCCTGGTCTGGCTACCTGCCGACACGCTTTGGCCTCAAAGCCAACACCCTCACCGCCGATGACCGCACCTTGCACCAGGTGGTGGCCGGTGGCGTTCGCGAAGGCGCGACCTGGCGCGTCAACGTCGATGCCCGTGAGCTCAATGGGCATGTGGTCTATCGCCAGCCCGTCGGCGAGCAGCTGGGTCACCTGTACGCGCGCCTGTCGCGGCTGAACCTGCCGCCTTCCAGCGTCGCCGAGGTGGAAGGTCTGCTCGAAGCCCCGCCGGCCAATTTGCCGTCCCTGGACATCGTGGTGGACCAGCTGGAGCTGCGGGGCAAAAAGCTCGGCCGCATCGAGATCGAAGCCCTCAACACCGAACAACAAAAAACACGGCTGAAAACCGCCCCCGAGTGGCAGTTGAACAAGTTCAACATCACCTTGCCCGAGGCCAGCTTGCGCAGCACCGGTCGCTGGCTGACCGCCACCGAGGGTGGCCAGCAACGCAAAACCGAGATGACGTTCAAACTCGATGTCCACGATGCCGGGGCCTTGCTGACGCGGCTGGGCACACCCGATGCCTTGCGGGACGGCACAGGGCAACTCGAAGGGGCGGTGAGCTGGCAGGGCTCGCCCCTGGCTTTGCACTACCCCAGCATGTCGGGGCAGTTCACGGTGAAGATGGGCCGCGGCCAATTCCTCAAAGCCGATGCGGGCGCCGCCAAGTTGCTGGGGGTGTTGAGCCTGCAGGCCTTGCCACGGCGCTTGTTGCTGGACTTCCGCGACGTGTTTTACGAGGGCTTTGCCTTTGACTCGGTGTACGGCGATGTCGCCATCGCACAAGGCATTGCCCACACACGCAACCTGCAAATCAAGGGCGTCAATGCCCAGGTGCAACTCGATGGTTCGGCCGACATCGCCCAGGAAACACAAAAACTGCGCGTGCTGATCTTGCCCGCCCTGGATGCCAGCACGACCTCCTTGCTGGCCGGCATCGCCGTCAACCCGGTGGTGGGCCTGACGGCATTTTTGGCCCAACTCTTTTTGCAAAACCCCTTGGCCAAAGCCTCCACCCAGGAGTTCCTGATCGATGGCAGCTGGACCGCCCCCAGGGTCACCAAAATCAACCACGATGACAAAGTGGCGCCTGCGGGCAACACCCCGCCCTGACCCCGCATGAAAACCCTTGGTGACCCCCGCCTGACGGCCACATGGCCAGAGCGCCTGCGCCGGGCCCTGGCCAGACAGGTCGACAAGTTGCCCTGGGGTGCGGGGCGGCGGTCGTTGTGGACGGCCCTGATCGCCCTGGTGCTGGCGGTTCTGGTCACCCTGGTCTGGCTGGCCGGACGCTACGAAGCCAGCCAGGTGCAAGCCGAACTGGAACGCGACACCGCCGACGCGGTGAATGACTTGCGCAGCAGCCTGTCACGCCAGGTCCAGGCTTTGCAGGCCCTGCAATCGGGCCACTTCACCCCGCAGACATGGCAACCCGAAGCCCTGGGTCTGCTGCGCGGCAACCGGGATTGGTTGCGCCTGGAATGGCGCGACAAGGAATGGCACTTGCTGTCGTTTGCCGACTCGCCGCTGCGTGCATCCGCCTTTGAACGCATCGCCCGCGCCGAGACCTTGAACGAAGCCAACCAGGCCTGCCAGCGGGCCAAGCGCTTCAATGGCCCGGCTTATTCGAGCACCTATTTCTTGCCGCAAAACGACGGTCTGGGCGTGGAGGTGATGGAGCTGTGCATGCCCGTGACACAGGCCGGAGAGCTGGCGGGTTACATGGTCGTGACTTACAGCTTGCAAGAGCTGCTGACCGAACGACTGGGCAGCACCTTCGGACGCCGAAACGAGTTGTCTTTCATCGAGCCCGACGGGACACGGCTGGCCATTGCCGGCGCCCAGCGCCGCGAACGGCGCGTCTTCACCACGCAGCAGCTGGTGGACTTGCCGGGCAACACCTTGCTGTTGCGCATGGACGGGCGGCGCGGTGAGCCCGACTTGTTCCCCAACGTGCTCACGGCCCTGGTCACGGGCATGTCGATTGCGCTGATCACGGTGATGGTGTTGCTGGCCAAGGATGCCCGACGCCGCCTCAAGGCCGAACACGATCTGGCCGATGCCCTGGCTTTTCGCAAAGCCATGGAAGACTCGCTGGTCACCGGCTTGCGGGCCCGCGACCTGCAAGGACGCATCACGTATGTGAACCCGGCGTTTTGCCAGATGGTCGGGTGGGAAGCCGACGCCCTGATGGGCCAGAACGCCCCCATGCCGTATTGGCCACCTGAGATGGTGGACGAATACCAACAGCGACAGGCCATCCGCATGGCCGGCAATGCACCGCCACGGGAAGGTTTTGAATCGGTCTTCATGCGGCAAGACGGCACGCGGTTTCCGGTGCTGATCATCGAGGCGCCACTGATCAGTGTGCGGGGTGAACAGACCGGCTGGATGGGCGCGGTGATCGACATCAGTGAGCAGCGCCGCATCGAAGAACTGTCACGCGCCAGCCAGGAACGCCTGCAGGCCACCGCACGCCTGGCCACCGTCGGCGAGATGGCGTCCTTGCTCAGCCACGAACTGAACCAGCCATTGGCCGCCATCGCCAGTTACGCCAACGGCTCGCTCAACCTGCTGCAAGACCCACAAGCCGTGCCTCAAACCCTGGACGATGTGCACATGGCGCTGCGCCGCATTGCCGAGCAGGCCGAACGGGCAGGGCGCGTCATCAACAGCGTGCATGACTTTGTGCGCCGGCGCGACCAGGCCCGTGAGGCGGTGCACCCGCAAGCGCTGCTGGACGCCATCACGCCGCTGGTGAACCTGCAGGCACGCAAGCTGCAGGTGCGGGTGGTCATCCGGGTGGATGCGCGCCTGCCCCTGGTGTGGTGCGACCGCACGATGGTGGAGCAAGTGTTGCTCAATCTGGCGCGCAACGGCATGCAGGCCATGGACACGCCGTCCTGCCGGGACCGGGTGCTGGTCTTGCGGGTCTTGCGCTCCACCTCACCGCAAGACCCGGCGGGCATCGAATTCACAGTCACCGATCTGGGCGCGGGCATCGTGCCCGAAGTCGCGGCGCAACTGTTCAACCCCTTCTTCACCACCAAGGCCGAAGGCATGGGCCTGGGCCTGAGCCTGTGCCGCACCGTGGTGGAGCAACACGGCGGTCAGCTGGGCTTCGAGGCCCACGCCCCCAAAGGCACCGTGTTCCGTTTCACGCTGCCCGCCGCCGGCCACAACGCCACAGCAGACACGGCCTAAAATCGCCCCATGCACCCCCCTTTTGACAGCATGGTCTACATCGTTGACGACGACATTGGCGTGCGTGAAGGCATGGCCTGGTTGCTGCGCACGCGGCGCTTGCTGAGCACCTCGTATGACAGCGCCGAAGCCTTTCTGGCGATGCTGCACAGTGCCGCACAAGAAGCCCATGCCACCCCTTTGCCGCAGCAAGCGGGCTGCATTTTGCTCGATGTGCGCATGCCGGGCATGAGCGGGCTGGCCTTGTTTGAGCAGCTGCAGGCCAGTGGCATGGCGCAGGCCTGGCCCGTGATTTTCCTGACCGGGCACGCCGATGTGCCCACCGCCGTGGACAGCGTCAAGCGCGGGGCCTTTGATTTTTGCGAAAAGCCGTTTTCCGACAACGCCCTGGTGGACCGCGTGGAGCAAGCCTTGCTGTTGTCGCAAGAGCGCCTGATGGCTCGCACCCAACAAGACTTTTTGCAATCCCGCCTGGGCGAGTTGACCGAGCGTGAACGCGACGTGATGCGCCTGGTGGTCGAAGGCTTGCCCAACAAACTGATTGCCGACCAACTGGACATCAGCGTGCGCACCGTCGAGGTCCACCGTTCACGCGTCTTCGACAAGATGGAAGTCAAATCGGCCGTGGAGCTGGCCAACCTGTTGCGGACTTTGACATGAGCCAGACCCCGGGAACAGCGGCCGGCCTCAACGCCAACCCACACCCGCACCCCATCTGGCTCGGGTGGGTCATGGGACTGGCCATCCTGCTGGCCGGCTGTGCCGGGCCAAGGCCAGGGCCAGTGCCCGGATCGCCGCCCAGCGCCGGTGCCGCGCACACACCCGCACCCAACAACACCGCCTACGACCCCAAGCGCAACGACCTGGCCGTGTTTGCCCTGTCTTTGCTGGACACCCGTTATGCCTGGGGCGGCAGAGGCCCCGCCACCGGGTTCGACTGCTCGGGCTTGGTCTCGCATGTTTACCGGGAAGCTGCGGGCTTGCCGGTCAAAGGCTCCTCGGCCGAGCTGGGACAAAAGTCGCGGCCCATTGACCGCGCACGCCTGCAACCCGGCGACCTGGTGTTCTTCAACACCCTGGGGGCGCGCCATTCGCATGTGGGCATTTATGTCGGCGATGGCCGTTTTGTGCATGCCAGCAACCCCCGCACCGGCGTGCGCGTGGACCAGCTGAGCAACCGCTACTACGCGCAACGCTTTGAAGGCGCGGGGACCCTGCTCGACTGAAGCCGGTCCGCGCCGCCCCGGTCAGGGGGTTTTGTCATCCTCGTTTGGGGAGTCCACCGGCGGCAGTTCCCCTTTGGATCGACCTGCAAACATGGTCCACCACACGATCGCCACGAAGAGCACCAGGGCCAGCAAAGCTTCCAGCAAAATAAGGGCCATGCGCAAAGTTCCGTTTCTTTCTGTTGGCCGGAGGTGTTCCGGTGGGATGTTGGCCGCGATTGTAGGCAGCCTGATCGGCTGCTCGGTCGCCCCGGTGCGCCATGACCCCAGGCCAGCCGCCTCACCCAGCCCATCGACCTCGGCACAAAGGGCCGAGCCAGCGTCCCTGCCTCCCGTGATTCTGCAGGCCAAAAGCCGCTGGGTCCCGGTGCATTGGTCCGATCTGCCCGGACTGGACACCGACGCGCTGCACGAAGCCTGGCCCGCCTGGCTGCAAAGCTGCACACGCCCAAACAAAACCTGGGCCGCCCTGTGTCCGCAAGTGCGGCAACTGGCCAACGCCTCGGCACCCGAACAACGCCAATGGATGCGCCAAAACCTGCAAGCCTACCGGGTGGAATCGCTCAGCCAGCCCAGCGAGGGTTTGCTGACCGCCTATTACGAACCCGTGCTGAACGCCGAGCGCCAGGCGCGCCCCGGCTTCCAGGTGCCGCTTTACGCCCCCCCAGCCAGCCTGGCCCAGCGCAAGCCCTGGTACACCCGGCAGGAAATGGACACCCAACCCCAGGCCCGCGCCGCCTTGCGGGGCAAAGAGCTGGTGTATCTGGCCGACCCGGTAGAGGCCATGGTGCTGCACATTCAAGGCTCGGGCCTGGTGAATGTGCGCGAACCCCAGGGCCAACAACGCCTGGTGCGGCTGGCGTTTGCCGGCACCAACGACCAGCCCTACAAAAGCATTGGCCGCTGGCTGCTCGATCAAAACCTGGTTCGTGACGCGTCCTGGCCAGGCATCAAAGCCTGGATCGAGCGCAACCCGACACGGCTCAACGAATTGCTGTGGCAAAACCCGCGTGTGGTGTTCTTCAAGGAAGAGCCCTTGCCTGTGGGTGGGGTGCCGCCGGGCCCCAAAGGTGCGCAAGGCGTGCCCTTGACGGCCGAGCGGTCCATCGCGGTGGACCGCGGCAGCATTCCCTATGGCACCCCGGTTTGGCTGAAGTCGGCCGGACCGCAAACCACACTGGACCGCCTGGTGCTGGCCCAGGACACCGGCTCCGCCATCGTGGGCGCGGTACGGGCCGACTATTACGCCGGCTCGGGCCCTGCGGCCGGGGAAATGGCCGGACGCATGAAACAACCCTTGCAGTTGTGGGCGCTGTGGCCCCGATGAATTTGCGCCCGCCGCTCGTGCTGGCTTGTCGTGCGGGCTGCGCCGCGTGCTGCATTGCCCCGTCCATCTCCTCGCCCATCCCAGGCATGCCTGACGGCAAACCTGCGGGCGTGCCTTGCGTGCAGCTGGATGCGCAACGGCGTTGCAAAATCTTTGGCCAAGCCGACCGCCCGGCGGTGTGCGGGCAACTGCAAGCCGCATGGGACATGTGCGGCCCGCACGACGACGGCGGGCTGTTTGCCCACGCTTATCTGATGCGACTGGAGGCGTTGACTCGGCCGGACTGATGTCCGAACATACGCACCTCATCCCCGTACCAAACCATGCTGCTCCAACCTCAGAATATCGCGCTGTTTTTCACCGTCGCCTTGCTGGCGGTCACCGCTTATTTTTTACTCGGATCGATCCCGCTGCTCACCCTCAAGCACGACAACCCCGTGGATGCGCGGTTCATCCGGTCGTTCTACCTCACCTATTACAAAATCGCGCTCACCACCGCGGTGGGCACGACCATCAGCTACGCACTGGCAGGGCGCCCCGCCTTGGCCATTGGCGCGTGCGCCATCGCCGCCCTGACCCTGCTGCTGCGCAACCAATTCATCCCCAAGATGGAGCAACTCGCCCCCCAGATCCTGGCCAATGAAGTCGCGGCCATTCCGGCCTTCCGCAAAATCCACCAGTCGGCCATTCTGATCAACACCACCCAACTGCTGGCGATTCTGGGCAGTCTGAGCAGGGTCTGACGGGCCCCGAACAGCATTCGGCCGCAGGGGCGGCCTCTCACCAAAACCGGGCGCCTTGTGGGAGCGCGCCCCTGCGCGCGAATGCACCCTGCAGTTTTTCATGCTCCGGGGCCTCGCCCAGCCACATGAATACAGTTACAGACCCGCCAAGACGTGGCGCACCAACAGGCCGGACAACAGCCACATCGTCGCCCCGATCAGCGCATCCAACACCTGCCACGCCCGGGGCCGGGCAAACAGCGGGGCCAGCCAGCGGGCACCCAAGCCCAGTGCGCTGAACCACATCAAACTGGCCACACTGGCCCCCGCCACAAACGCGCCTTGCAAAGCCGGCGGCTGCTGCGCACCGATGCTGCCCACCAGCAACACCGTGTCCAGATAAACATGCGGATTGAGCAAGGTGAACGCCGCCGCCTGCAGCACAGCAGCACGCAAGCTCAGGCCCGGCGTGCCCTCGGAGGCGGTCAGCTGGTGTGCATGCCGGGCCCGACGCAAGGCCTGCCAGCCATACACCGCCAAAAAGACCGCACCGGCCAACGCCAACGCGCGGGCCAGTCCGGGGCGCTCGCCCAAGGCCTGTGCCATGCCCAACACCCCCGCCGCGATCAGCAAGGCATCGGCCAGCGCACAGAACGCCACCACCGCCACCACATGTTCCCGGCGCAGGCCTTGGCGCAGCACGAAGGCGTTTTGTGCGCCAATGGCGACGATCAGGCCCAGACTCAGGGCCAAGCCCTGGGCAAACACAGGCCAGGCGGGAGAAAGTGTGTCAAAGAAGTTCATGGGACGGGAGCTTGCCAGCCCGAGCACATGAAGGCAAACTGTCTTTACTTCATTCACATTAGTAAAATTAACTTCATGCTCGATTACGCTGCGCTGTCTGCGCTTTGTGCTGTTGTTCGCGAGGGCAGTTTTGAACGCGCGGCGCGCGCACTGCATGTCACGCCATCGGCGATCTCTCAACGCGTCCGGCTGCTCGAAGAGCGCGTGGGGTGTGCGCTGGTGGTGCGCGGCCAGCCTTGCCTGGCCACCGACATGGGGCGGCGCCTGTGCCAGCACGTGGACCGGGTGCAGTTGTTAGAGCAGGAATTGCAGGGCGCACTGCCCGCACTGGCCCCTGAAGGGCCCGCCCGGGTGCACTTGCCGATTGCGGTGAACGCCGACAGTCTGGCCACCTGGTTTGCCCCCGCCCTGTCGGCCTTTGCCGCCCAGGCCCCGGTCTTAATGGACGTGTCGGTGGACAACGAAGACCACACCACCGAATGGCTGCGCCGTGGCACGGTGCTGGCCGCCGTCACGGCCACCGCCCGCCCGGCCACCGGCTGCAACAGCCGGGCACTGGGCGCCATGCGCTACATCGCGGCGGCCAGTCCGGCGTTTTGGGCGCGCCACTTTCAAGGGGGCGTGACGCCCGGCAGCCTGGCCTTGGCGCCCAGCCTGGTGTTCAACAACAAGGACGCGTTGCAGGCCCGCTGGGTGCGGCGCCTGTGCCATCGGCATGTGGACCTGCCGCAGCACACCCTGCCATCGTCCCAGGCCTTTGTCACCGCTGCCCTGGCGGGCATGGGCTGGGGCTTGCATCCGCAAGACCTGATCGCGCCGCTGCTGGCCGACGGCACACTGATCGCGCTGGTGCCGGACACCCCGCTGGACGTGCCCCTGTACTGGCAGGAAACACGGGTGGCGTCCGCGCTGCTGGACGGCCTGAGCCGCGTGGTGCAGCAAGCGGCCCAGGCGCAATTGCAAGCCCTGTGACGGCACCCCTGCCTTGTCCTTGAAAGAACAAGCTTCGGCCGCAGGGGCGGCCTCCCACAAAAATCCCTGAACCCTGCCCCCCGAAGCGCTGTGGCAGCGCGCCCCCGCGCGCGAATGCATGCGACATGCCGAACCCAGTCTCCAACAGGTCAATTCTTTGCCCCGCCAATGGTTAAGCTGGTGCCTCCAATTTTTTGCCCCGGAGCCTGTCATGACGTTTGAAATTCCTGGCTTGAAAGACAGCGTTCACCCCGACGAATGGCAGTTGCGCCTGGACCTGGCCGCTTGCTACCGCCTGGTGGCGCTGTATGGCTGGAGTGATCTGGTCTTCACCCACATCAGTGCCAAGCTGCCGCACTCGGTGGCGGGTGATGCACACCAGTTCCTCATCAACCCCTATGGCCTGATGTTTGACGAGATCACCGCGTCCAGCCTGATCAAGGTGGACATGCAGTGCAACAAACTGCACGACAGCCCTTTTCCGGTCAACCCAGCGGGCTTTGTGATTCACAGTGCGGTGCACGAAGTGCGGCCTGATGCCGGGTGTGTGCTGCACACCCACACGCGCGCTGGCGTGGCGGTGAGCGCGCAAAAACAGGGCGTGCTGCCCATCAGCCAGCAAAGCATGTTTGTGCTGGCGTCACTGGCCTACCACGGCTACGAAGGTGTGGCGATCCGCGACGACGAGAAAGCCCGCCTCCAGACCGATCTGGGCCACGCCAATTTCCTGATGCTGCGCAACCATGGCCTGCTCACGGTGGGCCAAACGGTGGCCGATGCCTTCCTGTCGATGTACACGTTCGAAAACACCTGCCGCATCCAGGTCGATGCCTTGGCCGGGCAAGCGGGCGCAGAGGGCCTGACCGCCGTGGACCCGCGCATCCTGGACGGTGTGGCTCATGCCTCACGCGTACAAACCGGGGGCCTGGGCGGGGCCTTTGTGTGGCCGTCCTTGCTGCGAAAATTGCAGCGCGAAAGTCCTGATTACGCCCTTTGATCCACGCTTTTGAATGTCCATTTTTGAACACCCCCATGACCACTTTGTTTGATCCCTGCCAGGCCGGTGGCCTGCATCTGGCCAGCCGCATCGTGATGGCCCCACTGACCCGCAACCGCGCGCCCGGTGCGCTGGCCAATGCCCGCATGGCCGCTTATTACCGGCAACGCGCCAACCCGGCCACAGGGGCCGGACTCATCGTGACCGAAGCCACCGCCATCAGCCACCAAGGCCAGGGCTATGCCGATGTGCCGGGCATCTGGAGCCAGGCGCAAGTCGCGTCGTGGAAGCAGGTGACCGACGCGGTGCACGCCGAAGGCGGCCAAATCGTGATGCAGCTGTGGCATGTGGGCCGGGTGTCGCACACCAGTTTGCAACCGGGCGGCGGCGCACCGGTGGCACCCTCGGCCCTCACCGCCAAGACCAAGACAGTGCTGCTGATCGACGGCAAAGCGCAGTTCGTGGACACCTCGGCCCCGCGCGCGCTCCAAGCCAACGAGTTGCCCGGCATCGTGCAGGACTACCGCGCAGCGGCCGCCAACGCCATCGCCGCCGGCTTTGACGGTGTCGAGGTGCACGCCGCCAACGGCTACCTGATCGACCAGTTCCTGCGCAGCGGCAGCAACCAGCGCGGCGATGCTTATGGGGGTGCCATCGACAACCGTGCCCGTTTCCTGCACGAGGTGATGGCCGCCGTGGTCGACGAAATTGGCGGTGATCGCACCGGCATCCGCATCTCGCCCGTGACGCCGGCCAACGATGCCCACGATGATCAGCCCCAGCCCTTGTTTGAACACGTGGCCCGTTTGCTGGGCCCGATGGGGCTGGCGTATGTGCATGTGATCGAGGGCTCGACCGGTGCAGCCCGTGACCACCAACAAGGCCCACAGGCTTTTGATTACGCGGCGCTGCGCCAGGCTTACAGCAGCGCCGGTGGGCACGGTGCCTGGATGCTGAACAACGGCTACGATTTACCCATGGCCCAGCAAGCGCTGGCAGAAGGCGCCGATCTGGTGGCGTTTGGTCGCCCCTTCATCGCCAATCCCGATCTGGCTGCACGTTTGCGGCAAGGCGGCCCATTCAACACCCCTGATCGCAAGACTTTTTACGGTGGCGATGACACGGGCTATACCGACTATCCTTTTCTTCCTACAAGCACTGTTTTATGAGACACATGTCAAACCAATACAAAGCCGTTTTCCTTTTGATGGGCCTGTTGTGCGCCTTCCAGGCTCAAGCCGGCCGCCCTTTGACCGTGGACGACGCCAATGTCAACGAGGTGGGAGAAGGCCATGTGGAGGGCTGGTGGACGTGAGCCCCGGACGGCTCACGCAGCTGGACCGTGGCACCCGCCTATGCGCCGATGAAGAACCTGGAACTGGGCGCGGGCATCGCACGCGAGCAGAAAACGGGGCTTGAAACAACGAATGTTCAAGCCAAATTCCGCCTCACCGAAGCACAGGACAACGGCTGCAATTGGGGCGCGGTTCTGGGCACGGCCCGCACCAGCGGCGAGTCGTCCAAGGGCTACGTGAATGCCTTGTTCACCTGCAACCACGCCACATTGGGCAGCCTGCACACCAATCTGGGGGCGCTTGATTTTTCAAGCCGTCAACGCGTCGGCACCTGGGGCTTGGCTTGGGAACGCACATTCGGTGAAATCACCGCGCATGTGGAAACTTACGGACAAGAGCACGACAAGCCCACCTGGGCCGTTGGCGTGCGCACCAACATCCTGCCCAAGCTGCAACTGGATGCCAGCGTGGGTCGCCAGGCCGGTCAAAACCTGGTGACCCTCGGGACCAAATGGATGTTCTGAAAACCGTGAGACCCTCAACCCAAGCCAATGGGTGAGGGTGCGCGGGTCACGATCAGGCTGAACAGTTTTTCGAATTCTTGCGTGGGCGGGTAATGGCCTGTGAGCGGGTCGGCATTTTGCGCAAACGCCTCGTCCAGCTCACGCCAGTCCTCGGGCGAAAAACAACGCACGGCTTCAGGCAGGATGGCGCTTTCTTCCAGCCCCATGTGCTCCAGGTAGAAGCTGACGTATTTCTCAAACGCCTCTTCAAACGCCACACGCCGCCCCTCGCCCAACAGCTCCCAAGCCAGCAACAGGTGTTGCAGGTCGCGGGCGGCTTTTTCGCTAACCTGGTGGTCGCGCTCCAGCCTGTCAATGGCGCCCATCACTTTCGGCGCCAGCTTCACGACCTTGGGGAACAACAGGTCCGACTCCTTGGGGTGGTGCAGGCGCTCCGGGAATTCATCGATGTAAAACAGCATGGCGCGCACCACATCAAAGAACTGGCGTCGATCGTCCGCTGGACCGCGCTGGACCAGCATGCGCATGGACTGCAGCATGGCCGCCAAAGAGGCGTGTTCGTCGCGGATGATTTGAAGGGCACTGTGGCGTGGCATGGAAAAACTCCGGTGAATGGATGTTTTCAGTCTGCCGTTTTGTGACCCAGCGCACCATGACGCATGTCAAGGATGGCTGGTTTTTCAGCCGCGCCTCAAGGCTTCCAGCGCTTGAGCAACAGGGCGTTGCTCATCACACTGACCGAACTGAGCGCCATGGCCGCCCCGGCGATCACCGGGTTCAGGTAACCCAACGCCGCCAGCGGAATGCCCGCCACGTTGTACGCGAAAGCCCAAAACAGGTTTTGCCGAATCTTGGCCACCGTGCGCGCCGAAATGTCGAGCGCCGCACCCACCAGCGCCACGTCGCCACGCATGAGGGTGATGCCTGCGGCGTGCATGGCCACATCGGTGCCATTGCCCATGGCCAGGCCCACGTCGGCGGCGGCCAGTGCGGGGGCGTCGTTCACGCCATCGCCCACCATGGCCACGATACGCCCACCTTCGCGCAATTGCAGCACCTGTGCAGCCTTGTCACCGGGCAGCACATCGGCCCGCACTTCACCTTCTTCCGGACGCAGACCCAGGCGACGCGCCATGGCCTCGGCCGCGGCCAGGTTGTCGCCTGAAATCATCACCAGTTTCAGCCCGCGCGCGCGCAAAGCCACAAGGGCTTCGGCAGCCCCCACCTTGGGCTCGTCGCCAAAGGCCAAGAGCAGCAGGCCTTGCACGCCTGTGGCGGTGCGTTCGGCCAGCGCCGACAAGGTCGCCCCTTGCGCTTGCAAGGCAGGCACTTCGGCGGCCCACAAGGTGGTGTCAAGGCCTTCTTGCTGCAACCAGCGCAGGCTGCCCAACAGCAGTTGACGACCTGCCAGCGTGGCTTGCACGCCACGGCCCGGCACCGCGCTCAGATCGGTGGGAGCAGACAGGTTCAGGCCTTGCGTTTTGGCCGCACTCACCACCGCACGGGCCAGCGGGTGTTCGCTGCCGCTTTGCACACAGGCGGCCCAGGTCAGCACGGTGTCCAGGTCCTGTGCAGGGGCCGCCACCTGCTGGGTCAGCCGTGGCTGGCCCACGGTCAGGGTGCCGGTTTTGTCAAAGGCCACGGTTTGCACGCGGTGTGCCATTTCCAGCGCTTGCGCGTCTTTGATCAGGATGCCGTATTTGGCCGCTACCCCGGTGCCCGCCATGATGGCCACGGGTGTGGCCAGGCCCAGCGCGCAAGGACAGGCGATCACCAGCACCGCCACGGCGTGGATGAGGGCCTTTTCAAAGTCAGCGCCTGTGAACATCCAGGCGGCCAGCGTGGCCATGGCCACCACCAGCACCACCGGGACAAAAATCTCGGACACCTTGTCCACCATCCGTTGAATGGGGGCCTTGGCGGCTTGCGCGTCTTCCACCAGCCGGATGATGCGCGAGAGCACAGTCTCGTGTCCCACGGCAGTCACGCGCATCAGCACGCGACCATCGCCATTGATGGCACCACCCGTGAGCTGCGCACCCACGGCTTTGGACACGGGCAGAGGCTCACCGGTCAGCATGGATTCATCGACCTGGGTCTGGCCTTCGACCAATTCCCCGTCCAGTGGAATGCGCTCACCCGGGCGCACCACGATCAGGTCCCCCGTCAGGATTTCGTCCACCGGCACATCGACTTCGCCTTCCTCGCTGATCCAGTGCGCTTTATCGGGCCGCAGGGCGTGCAAGGCACGGATGGCTTCAGTGGTCTGGCGTTTGGCACGCGCCTCCAGCCATTTGCCAAGCATGACCAAGGTAATGACCACGGCCGAACCTTCAAAGTACAGGTGCGGAACATGGCCTTCGTGCGCCGTGAGCCACAGCCACACCGACAACAACCAGCCGGCCGTGGTGCCTAAAGCGACCAGCAAATCCATGTTGCCTGTCAGCGCCTTGAGTGCATACCAGCCGGCTTTGTAAAAACGCGCGCCCAAAATGAATTGCACGGGGGTGGCCAGCGCAAATTGCATCCAGGCAGGAAGCATCCAGTGTTGGCCCCACAAATCGGCCAGCATGGGCAACACCAACGGGATGGACAACAGCAAGCCGAACCCCACAGGTGCAAAACCGGCCCAAGGCGAGGCATTGTTGGCCTCCGCCTCCGCCACTTCCAGCGCACGCGGCTCGTAACCAGCATCGCGGATGGCACGGCGCAAACGGGCATCGGTGGTTTCGGCAGATGCCACGCGAATGCGGGCGGTTTCGGTGGCCAGATTCACGCTGGCCGAGACCACGCCTGGCACCTTGTTGAGCGCTTTTTCTACCCGCGCCACACACGAAGCGCAGGTCATGCCGCCAATGCCGATGTCCATCTCGGTATCACTGCTGGGAAGATGGGTATTGATCTGTGTCATGTCGGTTGTTTCATGCTGGACTATGCTTAGAATATATCCGTGAAGGTTTATTTATAGGTGACATCATGAACCAGATTTTCAACGTTGAAGGCATGACATGCGGCCACTGCGAAAAAGCGGTTACTAAGGCCTTGCTGGCCCTGGATGCACAAGCCAAAATCATGATCGACCGCACACAAAACAAAGTGCAGGTCGATTCTGAGCAACCCCGCGAAGCCCTGGCCCAAGCCATTGCCGGCGAAGGCTACCGCGTTGCGGACTGATTTTTTAACCCAAGGGAGCATTCACATGAACAAAAACATTGGCAGCATCGAACGCGTCATCCGCATCGTGGCAGGGCTTGTGCTGATCGCATTGGCCGCAACGGGCACCGTTGGCTGGTGGGGCTGGCTGGGCCTGGTGCCCTTGGCCACAGGCCTGATGGGCTGGTGCCCCCCTTACAGCCTGCTGGGTATCAACACCTGCAAGACTCCGAAAGTTTGATCGACCCACCTGGGCACGGCCCGCGTTTGTTTTTTAAAAAGCATCCGCCCAGTGTCCAGGTCTTCATCCATCTTTACAAATCGCTGCACACGGGCCACGCCGCAGACACATGGACAGATCACACTGACGACATCCCATCACTGAAAGGATGTTTTCCATGAAATCGATTCGCACCACCTTGATCGCCGCCAGCTTGCTGGCCGGCTTGAGCGGCCTCACCTTGGCCCAGACCGCGCCCGAGGCCAAAAGCAACAGCCCACGGGCTGAGCGCATGGACAAAATGCTCGCCAAAATGGGCGAGCACCGCGCCAAACACCTGACCGAACTCAAAGGCAAACTGAAACTCGACGCGGGCCAAGAGTCGGCTTGGACCGCTTTTGAACAAAGCATGAAGCCGCCCGCCAAACCCATGGCACGTCCTGACCGGGCCGCCATGGAAAAAATGACCACCCCCGAACGCATCGACCAAATGCAAGCCCACAAAGCCGAGCGCGATGCCCAGATGCAAAAGCACGCAGACGCGACCAAAACCTTTTATGCCGCATTGAATGCGACACAAAAGAAAGTCTTTGATGCCGAAACCACACGGGCCATGCATAGCGGTATGGGCAAGATGGGTGGCATGGGTGCCATGGGTGGGGATATGCACGGCGGTATGCGCCACGGTGAAGGCCAACACCAGCACCATTGACGACACCGGCAAGTTGCACTTGTATTGACCACCAGGCCGCTCTCTGAGCGGCCTTTTTGTTGCATTTTTCAACTTGATACACATCAAGGACAGCGCCGTGGCACATGGTTAAGCTTTGCGCATGCCCCAAACACCCCGCTCCGATGCCAGTCAGACACGTTCTGCCGTTTATCTGCCACCCATCTTGCCCCTGATGACCGACCAACCCATGCACTGGTTGGCCCTGGGGTTCAAAGACATGGCCCGAGCCCCTGTGCTCAGCATCATGCACGGTGTCATTCTGGCGCTGACGGGTGGTTTCATCGCTTTGTTGGCCCACGACCAGTTCTGGTTGCTGGTCGGGTATTTGTCAGGCTTCATGGTAGTTTCTCCCGTGCTGGCCACCAGTTTGTATGCCATGAGCCGCGCCATAGAACGGGGTGAAAACGTTGATTTTGATTTGCTGGTTCAAACCTGGACACAGTGGCAACTGCGCCTGCGCCACCAACCCGACAGTTACTGGAGCCTGATCCGCTTTGGCCTCTTGCTGGGACTGACCGCAACCGGTTGGGTGCTCACCTCGTCGGCCCTGATCACCTTGCTGGCGCCTGTGCCCATCCACACCCCTGTCGATTTCATCCGCCATGTGGTGCTGGCCAAGGAAGGGCATTTGTTTGAATTGTGGGTGGGCCTGGGCGGCATGATGGCGGTGCCGGTATTTGCCTCCAGTGTGGTGTCCATGCCCTTGCTGCTGGACCGCCGCGTCACGGTGCTGCAAGCGGTGCTGACCAGCTGGAAGGCCGTATTGACCCACCCGTTTCAGATGACCTTATGGGCTTTTCTGATCATTGGTTTCAGTCTGCTGGGCATTTTTTCCTTGTTTTTAGGTCTGATTTTCATCGTGCCCATGCTGGGCCATGGCAGCTGGCACGCCTATCGGGACCTGGTCGATGTGTCCGAACTCGAAGAACGCATCTCAGGGCAAGGTGAACTGTGATGTTCGGATTCAACGAAGAACAATTCGCCTGGTTTGGTCTCACGGTCGGTGTCAGCGCCTTCATGCTCTACATGCTGTTCATCATTGGCCAACTGGCCTGGGAATCCAAAGCCGGTAAATTTGGAACCTTTGTCATTTTTCTGGGGCTGGCGTTTGGCATGCTGGGTTTTGTCGCCAAAGGGATCATTCAGTGGGTCATTGACGCGTGATCTTCATGCGGGATAAGCCTGTGGATAAAAAACGAACAAACCCCTGGTTATCCACAGCTTGAGGTCTTGATCCAAAGTTGTTCATTTTGGCGAAACACCAAAAAACCAGAGCAGCACACACCTTCACACAGGACACAAGTCCTTGTCGGGATTGAAAAAAACCAGCTTGTCCACACCAACACGCTGGCCTTATCTACTACCACTATTTAAAGATATAAATCTATAGACAGATAACAAAGAACAACTGCACTGTTAAGATTTGGCCCTTTCCTCCCCCTGATGGCACCATGGCGATCGTTTCAGAAGCCCCTCTTTCTCACTGTTACGACATCAAAAGTGCTGATCTGTCTTTGTTGGCCTTGGTGCTCAAAACCACCGACATCCAAGCCATTTCGCAAGCGCTGGTCCAACAATTGGCAGAGAGTCCAGGGTTTTTTGACCAGGACCCGGTGATCATTGATGTCAGTTTTCTCAATGTTGAAGAAAACGACACCCCGATCGAGCTGGCCGCCTTGTTGCCTCTCTTGCGTGAACAAGGCTTGTTGCCTTTGGCCATCAAAGGGGCCCAGGGCGCATTTTTGACCCAAGCCAAGGGTCTGGGGCTGGTGGATGCCAGCGACGCCCGCATTCGCCGTTCTGTGCCACTGGCTGAGCCTGTTCAGGCACCACCCCAACCTGAACCCGTGGTGGCACCCCCTGTGGCACTGGGGCCCATGGTGGTTGACAAGCCCTTGCGTTCAGGTCAGCAGGTGTATGCCAAAGGCCGTGACCTGATTGTGTTGGCCATGGTGAACGCGGGTGCTGAAGTCATTGCCGATGGGAATATCCACATTTACGCCACGCTGCGTGGTAAGGCCATCGCGGGTGCGCGTGGTAATACGCAAGCCCGCATCTTTGCGCAGGCCATGGAGCCAGAGCTGATTTCCATCGCCGGCATTTACCGCACCAGTGAAAATGCCTTGCCCAAAGACGTGTTGGGGCAAGCGGCCCAGGTTTGTTTGCAATCAGGTCCTGAGGGTGACAAGTTGCTGGTGTCGCCTCTCAAGCTCTGAAAAATTGAATTTGTATTGATCTCTTGTCAAAGAAAGAAAATCCCATGGCAAAAATCGTCGTTGTGACTTCCGGTAAAGGCGGTGTGGGTAAAACCACGACCAGCGCCAGTTTTGCCACGGGTCTGGCACTCAAAGGCTTCAAAACGGCCGTCATCGACTTTGATGTGGGCCTGCGCAATCTGGACCTGATCATGGGCTGTGAGCGCCGCGTGGTGTATGACCTGATCAATGTGATCCAGGGCGAGGCCAACCTGAACCAGGCTTTGATCAAGGACAAGCAGTGCTCGAACCTGTTTGTGTTGGCGGCTTCTCAAACCCGCGACAAGGATGCCTTGTCGCAAGAGGGCGTTGAAAAAGTACTCAACGATCTGAACGACATGGGTTTTGAGTATATCGTTTGCGATTCGCCAGCGGGCATCGAAACAGGGGCCTTGATGGCCATGCACTTTGCCGACGAGGCTTTGGTGGTCACCAACCCCGAAGTGTCTTCTGTGCGCGATTCAGACCGCATTCTGGGCATGTTGGGCAGCAAGACCAAACGGGCCATTGAAGGCCTGGACCCGATCAAGGAGCACCTCTTGATCACACGCTACAACCCCAACCGGGTGGAAGACGGTCAGATGTTGTCGTTGCAGGACATCCAGGACATCTTGCGCATCAAGTTGCTGGGTGTGATTCCTGAAAGCGACAACGTCTTGCAGGCATCCAACCAGGGCACACCGGCCATCCACATGGCCGAGAGCGATGTGTCGGAGGCTTACAAGGATGTGATTGACCGTTTCCTGGGGGAAGACAAACCCATGCGGTTCACCGAAGCGGTCAAGCCCGGTTTTTTCAAACGCATGTTTGGAGGCAAGTGAGCCATGTCGTTTCTTTCCTTCCTCTTGGGCGAAAAGAAGAAAACCGCCAGCGTGGCCAAAGAACGCTTGCAGATCATCTTGGCCCACGAACGCAGTGGTCGCAACGCCGCTGAACCCGATTACCTGCCAGACTTGCAACGTGAGTTGGTGGCGGTGATCAGCAAATACATCAAGATCAATCCCGAGGACATCAAGGTCAATCTGGAACGCCAAGACAACTTGGAAGTGCTGGAAGTCAAGATCGAGTTGCCCGACGCGCGCTGAATCCAAGCGGTGAATGCTTCCCCCACCTCCTGATTTCATCGAAGGGTGGGGTGGGTGTCATGCAGTCTGCAGCTGTTGCCATTGCCGACGCGCGACCAGGATGTTGCGCTCTTTGACATGGCCAAAACCTTTGATGTTTTCAGGGACTTTGGCCACGTTCAAGGCATGGGCGTGGTTGTCTTGGCTCAGGTGTTGAATGGCCTGCACCATGTGCTGCATGTATTCACCGATCAGGGCGCGTTCGGTTTGACGCTCTTGTGAGCGTCCAAAAATGTCCCAGGCTGTCCCACGCAAGCCCTTGAGTCGGGCCAGCAGCTTGAAGCTTGTCAGCATGCCAGGACCATACTTTTGCTTGACCAGTTCACCTCGGCTGTTGTGCTTGGCCAAGAGCGGTGGGGCCAGGTGGTAATGGACCTTGAAGTCGCCTTCAAAACTGTTCGCAATGCGCTCCAGAAAACCGGTTTGCGTGTGCAGTCGTGCCACTTCGTACTCGTCTTTGTAGGCCATCAATTTGTACAAATGGCGTGCCACGGTTTCGGCCAAAACAGTTTTGCCCAAGGGGGCTTCGGCAGACCGGACACGCTCAACGAATGACTGGTACTGCTTGGCGTAGGCGGTATTTTGGTATTGCGTCAAACGGGTCATCCGGTCGGCCACCAGGCTGTCCAGGGTCTCGCGTTTTTTGAACTGGATCACCTGTACTGGCTGGATTTTCTGCATCAGCGCGTCCAGCTGGTGTGCGGCATGGCGGCCCCATTCAAATGCAGCCAGGTTGTTTTGGACCTGCACATCGTTGAGTTCGATGGCACGCACCAGGGACTCGCGGCGCAAAGGCACCCATCCCTTTTGCCAGGCGTAACCCAGGATCATTGGGTTGACATAAATCGTGTCGCCCATGAGCTGTTTGGCCAAAGTGTCGGCGTCAAAACTGCTCACACCCTGCACACCCACTTGCGCCGTGATTTCGGCCACACACTGCTCGGCCGGGTTTTGCCAGTTGCCGTTTTTCACAAATGCAGCGGTGGGGGTGCTGTTGCTGTTCAAAGCCACATGCGTGCGGCCTGCACGCATGCGCAAGGTGGTTTCCTTGGAGGCGCTGACGATGGGGTCGCAACCGATGATGAGGTCGGCCGCAGCCATGCTCACGCGGGTGGTGCGGATGTCCTCTTGTGTGTTGGCCACCAAGACATGGCTCCAGGTGGCACCGCCCTTTTGCGCCAGACCGGCCGAGTCTTGCGTGACGATGCCCTTGCCTTCCATGTGTGCGGCCATGCCCAGCAACTGGCCGATGGTGATGACACCCGTGCCACCCACGCCAGCCACCACCATGCCCCAGGGCTGCGTGATGGCCGGTAATTCAGGTTCGGGCAAGCTGCCCAGTTGGGCAGGGGTCAGGGAGGTGGCAGCCGCAGATGATTTTTTCTTGAACGTGCCGCCTTCGACGGTGACAAAGCTGGGGCAAAAGCCCTTGAGGCAACTGGTGTCCTTGTTGCAGGTGCTTTGGTTGATGGTGCGTTTGCGGCCCAAGTCTGTTTCCAGGGGCTCTACCGACAGGCAGTTCGATTGCACGCCGCAGTCGCCACAGCCCTCACAGACTTCTTCGTTGATCATCACCCGCACCGCCGGGTCCACCAGGGTGCCGCGCTTGCGACGGCGGCGTTTTTCGGTGGCACAGGTCTGGTCGTAAATGATGACGGTGGTGCCTTTTATCTTGCGCATTTCGCGCTGGATGCGGTCGAGTTCGTCGCGGTGGAACACGCGCACGCCTTCGGCCAATGCGATGCCCTCGTACTTTTCGGGTGCATCGGTCACCACGTCGATGCGTTGGGCCCCTTCGGCCCGCATGCTTTGCGCAATTTGCACCACGCTGTGGCCTTCGGGGCGCTCGCCCACTTGCTGGCCACCGGTCATGGCGACGGCGTCGTTGTACAGAATCTTGTAGGTGATGTTGACGCCTGCGGCAATGCTTTGGCGGATGGCCAGGATGCCGCTGTGGAAGTAGGTGCCGTCACCCAGGTTGGCAAAAACATGCTGCTCGTTGCTGAAGGCTTGTTGTCCTGTCCATGGCACGCCTTCGCCACCCATCTGGGTAAAGCCCACGGTGCTGCGGTCCATCCAGATGCTCATGAAATGGCAGCCAATGCCCGCCATGGCGCGTGAGCCCTCCGGGACTTTGGTGGACGTGTTGTGCGGGCAGCCCGAGCAAAACCAGGGCTGGCGTTCGGCTGCGGCCCCCAGCGTGAGGGTTTGCATGGCCTGGTCTTTGCCATCCAGCACCGCCAGGTGCGCATCGATGCGCGCAGCGGTGTCGGCATCGACACCCAGTTTTTTCAAGCGTTTGGCGATGGCGCGGGCGATCAGGCCCGGTGTCAGGTCGGCATTGGCGCGCAGCAAGGTGCGTTCCGTCGGGTTGGGAATGGACCATTCACCACCTGACACATCGCCATCGGCTTCGTCGAATTTGCCCAGAACGTTGGGGCGCACATCGTCACGCCAGTTGTACAACTCTTCTTTGAGCTGGTATTCAATGACCTGGCGCTTTTCTTCGACCACCAGAATCTCGCGCAAGCCGGTGGCAAATTCGCGGGTGGCTTGCGCTTCGAGTGGCCAAACGACCGCCACTTTGTGCAAACGGATACCCAACTGTTGGCAACGCGCATCATCCAGACCCAAATCGATCAAGGCTTGCCGGGTGTCGTTGTAGGCTTTGCCGCTGGCGATCAGGCCAAAGCGGTCGTTCTTTCCTTCAATGACGTTGTGGTTGAGCCGGTTGGCGCGGATGTAGGCCAGGGCGGCGTACCACTTGTAGTCGAATAAGCGTGCTTCTTGTTCCAGTGCCGTGTCGGGCCAGCGGATGTGCAAGCCGCCCGGGGGCATCGCGAATTCGGGCAGCACGATCTGCACGCGCTCGGGGTCGATGTGCGCGGTGCTGCTGGATTCGACGATTTCCTGGATTGTCTTCATGCCCGACCAGATGCCCGCAAAGCGGCTCATGGCAATCGCGTGCAGGCCCAGGTCAAGGATGTCTTGCACATTGGTTGGGAAAAACACCGGCAGGCCACAGGCCTTGAAGATGTGGTCGCTTTGATGCGCGGCGGTGGAGCTTTTGGCCACATGGTCATCGCCCGCCACGGCCAGCACGCCGCCCCAGGGCGTGGTGCCTGCCATGTTGGCGTGCTTGAACACGTCAGAGCAACGGTCCACGCCGGGGCCTTTGCCGTACCAGATGCCGAACACGCCATCAAATTTGTTGGAGCCTGGGGGCGCAAAGCCCAGTTGTTGGGTGCCCCACAGGGCCGTGGCTGCCAACTCTTCGTTGACGCCTGGCTGGAAGACGATGTTTTGCGCCTTCAGGTGGTCTTTGGCTTTCCACAGCGACTGGTCGTAACTGCCCAGCGGTGAGCCCCGGTAACCGCTGATGAAGCCGGCCGTGTTTTTGCCTTGCAGGGCGTCGCGCTGGCGTTGCAGCATGGGCAGCTTCACCAGGGCCTGCACGCCGCTCATGAAGGCGCGACCCACGTCGAGGCTGTATTTGTCATCCAGCGTCACCGTCTCTAAAGCCTGGCGAATTGATTCGGGCAAGGGGGCGTTCATGGTGTGTGCTCTGCGGCTGAAATTGGAAGCACAGTGTAGGACGGCCTGGCTGACAGGTGCTTTCTTTCTGTAGCAGGATTTGCCCTATGATTTGAAAGAATCTTGCTTAAAAGGAACGATTTTGGAAACGTTTGATAAATTTGACTGGGCAATATTGAATGAATTGCAGAAAGACGGACGTTTGACCAACGCCGAATTGGCGCAGCGTGTGGGCTTGTCGGCAGCGCCTTGCTGGCGGCGAGTGCGGGCTTTGGAAGAGTCGGGTGTCATCAAAGGTTACCGGGCCGAAATCGATCGCCAGAAAGTGGGCCTGGACGTGCTGGCCTTTGTGCGGCTGGATGCCGAGCGCAACCGGGGCGATGTGACGCGCCAGCTAGAAGAAGAGATCCTCAAGATCCCGGAAGTGATTTCTTGCCATTACATCAGCGGCACCGGCACGTTCGAGCTGCAGGTGGTCAGCAAAGACCTCAATACCTTCAGCCAGTTTGCGCGCGATGTGCTGATCAATTTGCCCAACGTGAAAGACCTGCACACCAGCTTTTCGCTGGGCGAGGTCAAGGCCGCAGGGGCGCTGCCCCTGAAGCCCTGAGCCTAAGCCTAGAAGGTTGGTCAGAAGGGGTGGGCCTTGACAGAGGTTCAGAGGCGCTTCGCTTTGCCACATCACCCCTGCCAAGGCCCACCCCTTCTGTGCTGAGAGCGGCGGTCATGCTGGCAGCCGTGACGGTGAAAGAACAGCCTTCGGTCGCAGGTGCGGCCTCCCACAAAAAACCGGTTACAGAAGAAAAGCGACACCACCCTGAAGCTGAGGGCGCTGGCTGGGGCGATGTGGCAAAGCGAAGCGCCTCTGAGCCCCGGCCAGCGCCCTCAACTTCAGAACCCGTCATCCTATTCAGTGCTTTGCAGTTGACCGCTTTGAACCCGCTGGAAACGCTTTCAGGGATAGAGCCCACGCAATTCACGCGCTTGCAAAATGCGTGAACAGGCCACGATGAAGGTGGCCGTGCGCAGGCTCACCTGGTGTTCGTCAGCCACTTGCCAGATGGCCGCAAAGGCTTCGCGCATGATGCGCACCAGGCGGGTGTTGATGTCGTCTTCGCTCCAGAAGAAGCTGGAGAAATCCTGCACCCATTCAAAGTAACTGACGGTGACGCCGCCCGCGTTGGCGATCACGTCGGGCACGACCAGAATGCCCCGTTCGTGCAGGATGTCATCGGCCTCGGGCGTGGTCGGTCCGTTGGCCCCTTCAATCACCATGCGGGCCTGGATCTGGTGGGCATTGGTCGCGGTGATTTGCTGCTCCAGCGCTGCCGGGATCAGGATGTCGCAATCCACGCTCCAGAACTGCGCATCGGGCAGCACTTCTGCTGGCGCAAAACCTTTCACGCTGCCATGCGTGTTGACGTGCTGCAGCAGGGCCGGCACGTCCAGGCCAGACGCCTGGTAGACCGTGCCGCCGTGGTCTTGCACGGCGACCACGGTGGCCCCGGTCTGCGCAAACAGTTTGGCCGCAATGCCGCCCACGTTGCCAAAGCCTTGCACCGCAATTTTGGCTTTTGCGATGTCCAGACCAATGTGTTGTGCGGCTTCCTGGCCCACGGTGAAGACGCCGCGCCCGGTGGCTTCGCGCCGGCCCAGCGAGCCGCCCAAGGCAATCGGTTTGCCCGTGACCACGCCCGAGGCGGTGGCGCCTTCGTTCATGGAGTAGGTGTCCATCATCCAGGCCATGATTTGCTCGTTGGTGTTCACGTCGGGGGCGGGGATGTCCTTGGTGGGGCCGATGATGATGCCGATCTCGCTGGTGTAGCGGCGCGTCAGGCGCTCCAGCTCGCCGCGCGACAAGGTTTTGGGATCGACCCGGATGCCGCCCTTGGCGCCACCAAACGGCAGGTTCACGGCGGCGTTTTTCACCGACATCCAGGCCGACAGGGCCATGACCTCGGACAAAGTCACGTCTTGGTGAAAGCGCACGCCGCCTTTGCCAGGGCCACGGCTGGTGTTGTGCTGCACGCGGTAGCCTTCAAAGTGGGCCATGGTGCCGTTGTCCAGCTCGATCGGCACGTCCACGATCAGGGCACGCTTAGGGCGCTTGAGGGTCTCCACCCAGCGCGACAAAGTGCCCAGATAGGGCGTGACGCGGTCCACCTGCTGCAGGTAGATGCCCCAGGGGCCGAGGTGTTCAGCGTTCAAATAAGAGGGCAGGGCATGGGGGCTTGTGGCGGGAATGCCTGCGGGTGAATGGGACATGTGCGGACGCCTTTCTTGAACCTGACGATTTGTCAGTGCCGCAAATGTTAGGGCGGGCCTGCGGCCGCGTCCAAGGCCGCTTGGCTGTCAGGTCATGTGTTTTACGCATAACGTGTTCGTACATGGTGGGGGCTGCTTGCTGGCTCTTTTGCCTTAGTGGCGTGATCCGTGTTGGGCGGGCCTCGTGCCGCGGCTCAAAAGTGGCAACGCCCAATGCAGCTGGGTGCATTGGGCGCTGAAAGCGAGACCAGGCGGCGAAGGTTTACTTGGTTTTCGCGGGGACGGGGGCGAATGTGCCGGGGTTGATGTCGCCAATTTCCGTGACGCGTGCGACCAATTTTTTGAACTCGTCGCTGGTCCACATGGCTTCCCACGCCTTGAAACTCTTCCAGCGCGTCACGCCCACAAATGTTGGGGAATTGGCGGTGTTCCGGTTTTCCATGATGGCGTTGTCGATGATGCCCGGTTGCTTGCGCCCGTAATCACGGATCGCCGTCATGCGGTTGAGCAATTCTTCGCGCGATGCGCCCGGTTTGAGCGTGAACTGCATCACCGTGAGCACGGTGCTGGGGTCGTCCAGCGCGGGCGCTGCCTGGGAGGCGGTTGAAAATAAAAGCATCCCTGCCATGGCAACAGTTGAAAAAATGGCTTTGAGTTTCATATTGGCACTTTCGTTGGTTGTTGACAGCTTATTGTATATATAGGTTTGCAATTATTGTTGCAGTCGTTCACCTCTCTTTGGGCCGCGCCACGCCTTGCCTTCTGTGGTTGATCGGGAAGCTGCTGAACGCGCCATGCAGGGCCGGACTGTAAAATCAGCGGTTCAGCGCAACCCATGGCAGGGTTGTCATTCGCGCCCAGCCCCCTGCACTTGACTCACCCCCAGACGGACCCCTGTTCATGCTTTACCCTCAAGAATTTGACGTGATCGTGGTCGGTGGCGGCCATGCCGGCACAGAAGCGGCGTTGGCTGCGGCGCGCATGGGCTGCAAAACTTTGCTCCTGTCGCACAACATCGAAACCTTGGGCCAGATGAGTTGCAACCCCAGCATTGGTGGCATCGGCAAAGGGCATCTGGTCAAAGAGGTGGACGCTTTGGGTGGGGCCATGGCGCTGGCCACCGATGAAGGCGGCATCCAGTTCCGCATTCTCAACTCGTCCAAAGGCCCGGCCGTGCGCGCCACGCGGGCCCAGGCCGACCGGATTTTGTACAAAGCCGCCATCCGCCGCATGTTGGAAAACCAGCCCAATCTGTGGCTCTTTCAGCAGGCCGTCGATGATTTGATGGTCGAAGGCGACCGGGTGGTGGGTGCCGTCACACAAGTGGGCATCCGCTTCCGTTCCCGCACGGTGGTGTTGACGGCAGGCACCTTCCTGGACGGCAAGATCCATGTGGGTCTGCAAAACTATGCGGCGGGCAGGGCGGGTGATCCCCCCGCTGTGAGTCTGTCGGCGCGGCTGAAAGAGTTGAAGTTGCCGCAGGGCCGGCTGAAAACCGGCACGCCGCCGCGCCTGGATGGCCGCACCATCGACTTCTCCCAATGCACCGAGCAACCCGGCGACGGTGTGCCCGGCGGCATGAACGCCGACCAGCCGGTGCCGGTGTTCAGCTTCATGGGCAACACGGCCATGCACCCGCGCCAGGTGCCGTGCTGGATCACCCACACCAACACCCGCACGCACGAGATCATCCGCTCTGGCTTCGACCGCAGCCCCATGTTCACCGGCAAGATCGAGGGCGTGGGCCCGCGCTACTGCCCGAGCGTGGAAGACAAGATCAACCGCTTTGCTGACAAGGACAGCCACCAGATTTTTCTGGAGCCCGAAGGCCTGACCACGCACGAGGTCTACCCCAACGGCATCTCGACCAGCTTGCCCTTTGACATCCAGTACGACCTGGTGCGCTCGATGAAGGGCCTGGAAAACTGTCATATCCTGCGGCCCGGCTACGCCATCGAATACGACTACTTTGACCCCCGGGCGCTGAAGAACAGTTTTGAGACTCGGCAGATCAACGGCTTGTTCTTTGCCGGGCAGATCAACGGCACCACCGGTTACGAAGAGGCTGCGGCACAGGGCTTGTTTGCAGGCCTCAACGCCGCGCTGCAATGCCGGGGCGAAGCCGCCTGGACGCCTGCACGCGATCAGGCTTACCTGGGCGTGTTGGTGGACGACTTGGTGACCCAGGGCGTGACCGAACCCTACCGCATGTTCACCAGCCGGGCCGAGTTTCGTTTGCAGCTGCGCGAAGACAACGCCGATGCCCGCTTGACCGAAGTGGGGCGGCAAATGGGCTTGGTGGACGATGCACGTTGGGATGCTTTCAGCCGTAAACGCGATGCTGTTTCACGTGAAACAGAGCGCCTGAAGTCCACTTGGGTGAACCCGCGCAATTTGCCAGCCACCGAGTCTGAGCGGGTGTTGGGCAAAGCCATTGAACACGAGCACAACCTGTTCGACTTGTTGCGCCGCCCCAATGTGACGTACCAGGCGCTGATGTCTTTGGACGAAGGCCGCATGGCCAGTGCCGATGTTTCACGTGAAACCTTGGGCGAGTTGAGCCCGTCCGTGATTGAGCAGGTGGAGATTGCAGCCAAGTATTCCGGCTACATCGACCGCCAAAAAGGCGAGGTGGAGCGGGCCGCATTCTATGAACACCTGCGTCTGCCCGAAAGCCTGGATTACATGCAGGTGTCGGCCTTGTCGATTGAGGCCCGCCAAAAGTTGGCCAAACACCGGCCCGAAACCTTGGGCCAAGCTTCGCGCATTTCCGGTATCACGCCCGCCAGCGTGTCGCTTTTGTTGATCCACTTGAAGAAGGGCGGGTTCAAGGGTTTCATGCACGCCGCCGAAGAGGGCGCTGGTGTGGGGACGCAGGCATGAGCGTGAATCTGGAAGCCGGCTTGCGCGCGGGCGCGCAGACCTTGGGGCTGGGCTTGTCCGATGAACAAATTCAGCGCTTGCTGGATTACGTGGCGCTCATTCAAAAATGGAACAAGGTGTACAACCTCACGGCCTTGCGCGACCCGGCGGACATGTTGACACACCACCTGCTGGACAGCCTGACGGCGGTGGCCCCCTTGACTCGGCATGCCCAAGGCCAGGCCGCTCGGGTGCTGGATGTGGGTTCGGGCGGCGGTTTGCCTGGTGTGGTGCTGGCCATTTGCATGCCCGAGCTGGAGGTGCGCTGCGTGGACACGGTGGCCAAGAAAGCGGCGTTTGTGCAGCAAGTGGCGGCGAGCCTGAAGCTGCCCAACTTGCGCGGCATCCATGCCCGGGTGGAGTCTTTGACCGATCCTTATGACGTGATCTGTTCGCGGGCTTTTGCTTCGCTGCCGGACTTTGTGACTTGGTCGCGCTCGGCGCTGAAAGAGGGTGGGGTTTGGATGGCCATGAAGGGCAAGCACCCGCAAGATGAAATCGCCGCCTTGCCCGCAGATGTGAACGTGTTTCACGTGGAACCGTTGACGGTTCCTGGTCTGGATGTCGAGCGCTGCATGGTTTGGATGAAGCCCCAGCCTGCTTGAGCGGCACGTGTTTCACGTGAAACACGCCTTGACCAGGTGTTGAAGCGGGCGTGCAAGGGGTTGCCCAACGCGGAGCGGGGCAGTGCATCACTTACACTCGCCCATTGCATTGAAAGTTCACGCATGTTTGGTATTTCGGATTACGGCGCATTCACGGCGGCCTTTGTCCTGTTGTTGTTTTTGCCGGGCCCTGGCAATTTGGCCTTGATCAGCTCGACCAGCAAGGGCGGCTTGTCCGGCGGTCTGGCCTCAGTGCTGGGCTTGCTTTTGGGCGATCAGGTTCTGTTGTGGCTGACCGTGGCCGGCTTGGCGGCGGTGCTGCAGGCGTATCCGCCCGTCTTCTCGGCTTTGCAGTGGGCGGGCGCGGCCTACCTGGCGTGGCTGGGTTTCAAGATGCTCACAGCCAAAGCCGGCGAAGGCCCCAGCATCCAAATCAGCCCCGGGCACTACTTTCGTGAAACCCTGTTCATCACCTTGCTCAACCCCAAGGCGATCATGTTTTACCTGGCCTTTTTCCCGCAGTTCATTGACCCGGTCCATCACCAAGGCGGGCTCACTTTTGTGGCGATGGCGTTGACCATCGCGGTGCTGGGTTTTGTTTATTGCTTTGGGGTGGTGTTGATCACCCACTTCATGGCCGAACGCCTGCGCGCCAGCCCCCGTGCCACGGGCTTTTTGCAAAAATTGGCGGGTTTGTGCCTGATCGGTTTTGGTCTCAAGCTGGTTGTGGCCAAATGAGCTTTGGCCAGGCTGTGGCATCATTTTTCTGAAAGTCCCTCACATGTTTTTTGGCATCTCTGACTATGGCGCGTTTGTGGCGGCGATCGTGTTGTTTCTGGCCATTCCCGGCCCTGGCAACCTGGCCCTGATCACCTCCACCAGCAAGGGCGGTCTGGCCGGGGGCTTGATGGCCACTTTGGGCGTGATTCTGGGTGACCAGGTGCTCATGTGGCTGGCCGTGGCCGGTGTGGCGGCGGTGCTGGCCACTTACCCCACCGCCTTTACCGCCATCCAGTGGTTGGGCGCGGTCTACTTGGCGTGGCTGGGTTGGAAGATGTTGTCGGCCAAACCGGGTGACAGGCCCGTGCTGAACATTCGTCCTCGTCAATACCTGCAACAAGCGCTGGTCATCACGCTGCTGAACCCCAAGGCGATCGTTTTTTACATGGCGTTCTTCCCGCTGTTTGTCGACCCCCAAACCCACTTGGGTTGGGTCAGCTTCGGCGTGATGGCCGCGACCATTGCCGGACTGACCTTTCTCTATGGCGTGGGCATGACCTTGCTGACCCACCACCTGGCCGCGCGCATGCGTGCGAACCCTGTGATCGGGCGCGTGCTGGAGAAGCTGGCGGGTGTTTTCCTTGTGGGTTTCGGCATCAAGCTGGCCATTTCCAAATAACCGGGACGGACTTTCATGGCCACCATTTTCTGCATTGCCAACCAAAAGGGTGGCGTCGGCAAAACCACCACCACCGTCAACCTGGCCGCTGGTCTGGCCAAAGTCGGGCAACGCGTGCTCTTGGTTGATCTGGACCCGCAGGGCAACGCCACCATGGGTTCGGGCATCGACAAGCGCACGGTCGAGCTCAATGTGTACGACGTGTTGCTGGAGTCGGCCTCAATTGCCGAGGCCGTGGTCAAGGCCGAAAAATGCGGTTACGACGTGCTGAGCGCCAACCGCGAATTGGCCGGTGCCGAGGTGGAGCTGGTGCAGCTGGAACACCGCGACCAGCGCCTGAAAAATGCCTTGCGCGTGGTCGATGCCGATTACGACTTTGTGCTCATCGATTGTCCGCCCTCGCTGTCCATGCTCACGCTCAACGGCCTGTGCTCGGCCCACGGGGTGATCGTGCCCATGCAGTGCGAGTACTTTGCGCTCGAAGGCCTGACCGACCTGGTCAACACCATCAAGCAGGTGCACGCCAACCTCAACAAAGACCTGAAAATCATCGGCTTGTTGCGCGTCATGTTCGACCCGCGCATCACTTTGCAGATGCAGGTCAGTGACCAGCTCAAGGCGCATTTCGGCGACAAGGTGTTTGACACCGTGATTCCTCGCAACGTGCGCCTGGCCGAAGCGCCCAGTTACGGTTTGCCTGGTGTGGTGTTTGACCCTTCAGCCAAGGGCAGCCAAGCCTATGTCGAGTTTGCCCGCGAGTTGGTGCAACGTGCGCCGACGCTCTGAGCATTGGCCGCGCTGCGCACCATGACGGTTTTGCCCCATTCCCCTGTCGCCACCCCAGAAAGCGCCTCGGCACAGCCTGTGCCGACGGTGTTGATCTTGCCCGGCTGGCAGGGCAGCGGCCCTGGCCATTGGCAAATGCACTGGGCACGCTTGCATGGCTATGCCGTGGTCGAGCAGGACAACTGGCTGCACCCGCTGCGCGGTGATTGGCTGGCCCGGCTGGACGAAACCGTGATCGACGCCCCAGGCCCGGTTCTGTTCGTCGCACACAGTCTGGGCTGCATTTTGGTGGCCGCGTGGGCCAGCGTTTCTCGGCACACCGCCCGCGTGCAAGGCGCGTTGTTGGTCGCGCCCGGGGACACCGAAGCCGCCGATCTGAAAGACCGCTTGCCCGGCTGGTCCCCCATTGTTCGCCAAGCGCTGCCGTTTCGCAGCCTGCTGGTGGGCAGCCAAAACGACCCGTATTGCACGGCCGGGCGGGCCCAAGCCTTGGCCCATGACTGGGGGGCCCAATGGGTCGACCTGGGCGCAGCCGGGCACATCAACGCCGATTCATCGCTGGGCGATTGGCCAGAAGGCCAGGCGCTTTTGCAAACACTTTTGAAGGATTGACCATGGTCACCAAAAAACCCAAAGGCCTGGGCCGCGGACTCGAAGCCCTGTTGGGCCCCAAAGTCCAAGAGGCACCAGACATCGCCTCGACTGCCGAAAGCGGCTTGCCCAGCCAGCTCAAACTCGACCAGATGGTGGCGGGCATGTACCAGCCGCGCACCCGCATGGACGAGGGCGCTTTGTACGAATTGGCCGAGTCGATCAAGGCGCAGGGCATCATGCAGCCGATCTTGGTGCGCCAGCTCACCGAAGGCGAAAACGCCGGCAAATACGAAATCATCGCGGGCGAGCGCCGTTTTCGGGCCAGCAAGTTGGCTGGCCTGGACTCGGTTCCTGTGTTGGTGCGCGATGTGCCCAACGAAGCCGCCGCCGCCATGGCGCTCATTGAGAACATCCAGCGCGAAGACCTGAACCCGCTCGAAGAGGCTCAGGGGCTGCAACGCCTGATTAAAGAGTTTGGGCTCACCCACGAAGCGGCTGCGCAAGCCGTGGGCCGCTCGCGCAGCGCTGCCAGCAATTTGCTGCGCCTGTTGAATTTGGCCGAAGCGGTGCAGAGCATGCTGATGGCCGGTGACCTGGACATGGGCCACGCCCGCGCGTTGTTGTCGCTCGACAAGGCCGCCCAAATCACGGCGGCCAACCAGATCACGGCCAAAAAGTTGTCGGTGCGCGAGGCCGAAAGCCTGGCCAAGAAGCTGGGGGCCGAGTTCAATTTGGTCACGCAACAGCCCAAAAAGGAAAAGTCACGCGATGTGCGCCGTGTCGAAGAGGAGTTGTCGGACTTGCTGATGGCCCAGGTCGAGGTGCGCGTCAAAAAGCGCGTCAAGCGCTTGGGCAAACTGGAAGAGAAGGGTGAGTTGAGCATCCAGTTCGGCTCGCTGGATGAACTCAATGGCCTGATCGAAAAACTGCGTGGCTGAGCGTCAGGACGCGCCATGATTCGCCAGACCTTGCTTCGTTGGTGGCAGTCCGAGTTGGGCACGGGTCGGTCGGTCATCTTCAGTCGCCACCAGTTGCTGGCCGTGTGCATGTTCATCGTTGGGGCCAACGCGCTGGTTTTTTATTTCTTGCCTTACGCCGGGTACGACCGGCGGTCCAATCTGGTGGCCGCCATTGTGTTGTGGTGCATGATGCCTTGGGCCTTTTCCCGCCGCCTGTACCCGTATTTGGTCAATGGGGCCTTGTTGGTGGTGCTCACCTTGCTGGTGACGATCGCTTTGCAAACAGGCGGTATCCAGTCGCCTACTTTGGTGTGGAGCACCTTGCTGGCAGTGCCCGCTTTGTTTTTCTTGGGACCAAAAGGTTCTTTGCTTTGGATCGGTGTGATCTTTTGCATGAATTTGGCCTTGCTGCTGAACAATTTACGCGATGGCAGCGTGGTGCAACCCCCGCCCGGGGCGTGGTTGGTGCTGTGGGCGGTGTCCAACCACGTCTTGGCGGCAGGCAGTCTGGTGCTGGTCTTGAGTCTGTATGACCGACTGCACAAGGCCCAGCTGCAGGAGTTGGACCTGCGCAACCGAGAATTGGAGAACACCCAAACCAGCTTGTTGCAAGCGCAAACCCACAAGGACGAATTTGTGGCGGCGGTGGGCCATGAGTTGCGCACGCCCATGAACGCCATTCTGGGCCTGAATGGCCTGTTGCGAGAAGAGCTGGCCGACGACCCGGCTCAGGTGGAAACCGTGGAGCACATTCGCCGTTCGACCCAACACCTGTTGCACGTGGTCAACGACATCCTTGACTTCGCCCAGTTGCAGGCCGGCCGGGTGGGCTTTTTTCCGGACACTTGCGACCTGGCGCCTTGGCTGGAGAACACCGTGGCCGCTTACCGAACGCGGGCACAGGCCAAGGGCCTGGTGTGGCAACAGCACTTGGCACCCGATGTGCCCAAGGTGATTTGGGTGGATCGACAGCGCTTGGCACAAATCCTGGGTTACTTGCTGGACAACGCCCTGAAGTTCACGGCCACGGGCACGCTGAGCTTGCGCTTGAGTCAACGTGACCACCATTTGCGTGTGGAAGTGCAAGACACGGGCCGGGGCATTGCGCGGGAGCGGCATGAGCAAATTTTCAACCGTTTCGAATCGGCCGACGTGGCCACCAATCAGGCCTTCGGGGGCACAGGCCTGGGCTTGACCATTTGCGAGCGCTTGGTGGTCTTGCAGGGTGGGCGCATCGGCGTGCAAAGTGTGCCAGGCCAAGGTGCCTTGTTCTGGCTGGAGTTGCCGTTGCAACAGTCCGCCGTGCCCACACAGGAGGTGCTCAGCACCCCACCGGCCCTGGCGGCCGAGACCGCTTTTGACGTGCTGTTGGTGGACGACAACGCCATGAACCTGATGGTGGCGCAGTTGCAATTGCGCAATGCCTGGCCCCGTGTGCGGGTCACCACGGCAGACACCGGGCAGCGGGCGCTGGACTTGCTTTTGACACAGCATTTCGACGTGGTGTTGCTGGACATGGTGATGCCCGACATGGATGGCCTGGAGGTGACGCGCCGCTTGCGCGCGTTGCCCGCGCCGATGCGCCACTTGCCGGTGGTGGCCTTGACCGCCAACACCAACCCGTTAGACCGCCAACGTTGTCTGGATGCGGGCATGAACCAAGTGCTTTACAAACCGATGGACCCCCAGGCCTTGGTCGCCACCTTGACCGATGCGTTGTCTCACCGGGCCTTTGAAAGCGGACAGCCATGAACCTCGCTCGCCTGAAAGCCTGGATGGGGCAGCGCTTCGTTCCGCTGCTGCCTGCGGCCTTCCGGGAGGGCAAGATGCCCTCCCTGTTGCTGTTCGAAGTGCTGCTCATCGTGGCGCTGCTGGTTTTCCCCTTCTTCAACCCTTATGACCAACCAAGGGCGGTGTCCTTTGCTTTCAGTCTGGCGTTGATGGTTCAGTTGGTGCTGATCAGCCGTGGCATGTCATTGTCTGCAGCCATTCACCTGACCTGCCTGATCGGGGCGGTTTACCTGTTCAATGCGGTTTGGGTTTCTGGTGGTGTGCTGTCGCCGCGCCTGGCTTGGTTGCTCGTCATTCCGGTCATTCCGTTTTACATCATTGGTCCTGCCGCAGGCAGCGCTTGGTTGGGTGTGGTGTTTGCATTGCAAGCCTTGTTGGCGGTGCTCACGGCGCAGGGGTGGGTGGCGCAACCCTTGCCGCCTGGCGATGGTCAAAGCGTGTACGCGTTTGCGACCTTTTCGATGGTCACCGTGATGCTGGTGATCATTCCGATGATCTACGACCGCTTGCACCGTGCGGCCTTGCAAGAGAGCAAAAACCGGCAGCAAGAGCTGGAGCGAAAGCAGCGCGAGCTGGAGCAGACACTGCAAATGCGCGAGAACTTCATTGCTTCGGTCAGCCACGAATTGCGCACGCCCATGAACGCTATTTTGGGCTTCAACAGCTTGCTCATGGAGCGGACCCAGCACAAGCCCCGAGCGCGGCAAATCCTGGACCACACGCGCCAATCGGCCGACCACCTGATGACCGTCATCAACGACGTGTTGGACTATTCACAGTTCATGTCCGGGCGGCTCACCGCCCAGGCCGAAACGTTTGCCTTGCGCACCACCATCGACAACGCGTTTGACTTGTTTGCCCCCAAGGTCAAAAGCATGCACTTGGACTACCGTTGCGAGATCGAGCCGACGGTGCCTGAGTGGGTCATCACCGACCGCCATCGCTTGATGCAAATCCTGGTGAACCTGTTGGGCAACGCCCTCAAATTCACGCACCAGGGCCGTGTGTGTTTGCGTGTGCAGTCACACCCCAAGGGGGTGCTGTTTTCGGTGGAGGACACGGGCATTGGCATCCCCGTCTCCGACCAGGCGCACATCTTCACCCGTTTTGTTCAAGCCCAAGGGGAAATTCAAAAACGCTACGGTGGCAACGGCCTGGGTCTGGCCATCACCCAGGGCTTGGTGGATTTGTTGCACGGCGAGATCGGTTTTGAAAGCGAACAAGGCCGAGGCTCGCGGTTTTGGTTTTTATTGCCCTTGACCGCAGCACCCGCGCCGGTGAAAAAAGCAGACACCAAGCCGGTGGTTCAAACAACGCAGACGCTGTGGCGATTTTTGGTGGTCGACGACCATCCGGTCAACCGCTTGTTGGTCAAGCAGGTGTTGAAGAACGCCTGGCCTGGCTGTGAGGTGGGCGAGGCCAGCAATGGTCTGGAGGCGATCAAGGCCATGACCGACGCTGGCTACGACCTGGTCCTGATGGACATGGTGATGCCGGTGATGGACGGGAGCGTGGCCACCCAGAAGCTGCGCCACGAATGCCCCGAGCCGATCTGTTCGGTGCCTATTTTGGGCTTGACCGCCAACGTCAACCCGGTGGATTTGGACACCTTCAAAACCGCCGGATTGAGCGATGTGATGCTCAAACCCTTTGAGCCGGCCCAACTGTGCGCCAAGGTGGAGCAACTGCTGCTGCAGCGTCAGGCGTGAACGGCGCGTGGGCCTGCAGATGGTGCATCCAGGGCGCGGCAAGCCAGCGCGTCACATCGCAAAGATTTTCCCCGGGTTCATGATGTTGTGCGGGTCCAGCGCCCGCTTGATGGTGCGCATCATGTCCACCGCGCCTTCGCCGGTTTCGGTGCGCAAGAAGTCCATCTTGTGCAGCCCGATGCCGTGCTCGCCGGTGCAGGTGCCGCCCAGACGCAGGGCGCGGCTGACCAGTTGATGGTTCAAGGCTTCGGCGGTGGCGCACTCTTGCGGGTTGTTCGGGTCGATCAAATAACCGAAGTGGAAATTGCCGTCGCCCACATGGCCGACGAGGAAGTAGGGGATGCCACTGGCATCGGTTTCGGCCACCGAGTCGAGCAAGCAGTCGGCCAGTCGGCTGATCGGCACGCAGGTGTCGGTGCTGATGGCGCGGCAACCGGGCTTGCTTTGCACGGCGGCAAAGTAGGCGTTGTGCCTGGCCGTCCACAGGCGGGTGCGCTCTTCCGGGGTGGTGGCCCATTCAAAAGCGTTGCCGCCCAATTCGCTGGCGATCTCCTGCACGGTTTCAGCTTGTTCTTTGACGCCGGCAGGCGAGCCATGAAACTCCATCAGCAGCAGGGGTTCTTCGCGCAGGTCCAGTTTGGCGTAGGCATTGACCAAGCGGACGGTGTTCTGGTCGATCAGCTCCACCCGGGCAATCGGCACGCCCAGCTGGATGGTCTGGATGACCGTGTGCACCGCGGCTTCGATGCTGGGAAATGAGCAAATTGCTGCCGAGATGGCCTCGGGCAAGGGGTACAGGCGCACCGTGACTTCGGTGATCACGCCCAGTGTGCCCTCGCTGCCCACCATCAAGCGCGTCAGGTCGTAGCCGGCGCTGGACTTTTTGGCACGGGTGCCGGTGCGGATGACTTCGCCCGCCGCCGTGACCACCTCCATGGCCAGCACGTTCTCGCGCATGGTGCCGTAACGCACGGCGTTGGTGCCGCTGGCGCGTGTCGCGCTCATGCCGCCAATCGTGGCATCGGCACCCGGGTCGATCGGGAAGAACAAGCCGGTCGACTTGATCTCGTCATTGAGCTGTTTGCGTGTAACGCCCGGCTGCACGGTGACCGTCAGGTCTTCGGCGTTGATGGCCAGCACCTTGTTCATGCGCATCAGGTCGATGCTGATACCGCCTTGCACCGCCAGCAAATGGCCTTCCAGCGAGGAGCCCACACCAAACGGAATCACCGGCACTTTGTATTCGGCGCACAGTTGGATGGCATCGGCCACGTCTTGTGTGCATTCGGCAAACACCACGGCGGCGGGTGGCGGCACCTGTGTGAAGGCCGACTCGTCGCGCCCATGCTGTTCGCGCACCACCAGGGCGGTGGAGCAGTTGTCGGCAAAGCGGGCCTTGAGGGCGGCCAAAAAGGCCTCGGGCACGGCCCGTTGGGTGACTTCGGGGGCCAGGTGGGCGGCTGGGGAGGGGGCGTTCATGGGGTCTCCTGGGGGTGGCGTGCATGGGCCACCAAACATGTGAAAACGCAGTTTACGCCGCAAATCTGCCCCAGGCTGTCCGGCGTCAGACAAGTTGCAGCCGCTGGGCCGACAATCTGCACGCACAATGTACGCAGCAAAAAAGAGGACATTTCCATGGGCAAACGACTCACACAAATCGCCACCCGCACCGGCGACAACGGCACCACCGGCCTGGGCAACAACCAGCGCGTGTCCAAAAACAGTTTGCGCGTGCACGCCATGGGCGAGGTGGACGAGCTGAACTCCCACATGGGCTTGCTGCTGTGCGAAGACATGCCCCTTGACGTGCGCGACTTGTTGGTCGAAGTGCAGCACCAGCTGTTCAACCTGGGCGGTGAGTTGTCCATCCCGGGCTTTGAGCTGCTCAAGGAAGACGCCGTGGCCGCACTCGATGCCGCCTTGGCAAGGTACAACGCCCAGTTGCCCAAGCTGGAAGAGTTCATCTTGCCTGCAGGCACACGCGGTGCCGCGCAAGCCCATGTCTGCCGCACCGTGGCCCGCCGCGCTGAGCGCGCTTGCGTGGCGCTGGGCAACACAGAGTCCATCAACGAAACGCCACGCCAATACCTGAACCGCCTGTCGGACCTGATGTTTGTGCTGGCCCGCGTGCTCAACCGCATGAACGGTGGTGACGACGTGTACTGGAAAAGCCAGCGCATGGCCCAAGACAACCCGCCCGACACGGTGGGCTGAGTGGCCGTGTTTTGGCGCCCATGCACCCCGCGCAAAAGGACGCTGGGCTGGGTGGGCTTGGCCCTTGCCGTGTTCAACCCCGTGCTGGCCGCACCGTCTTCGGTCGTTTTGAACTGCGCCGTGGTTTACCTGCCGCAGCGCAGCACCTGGGTGCGCGAGGTGCGCATCGATTGGGACGCCAAGGCCATTCGCCGTTTGCGCATCGACGGCGTGGAGCCGTATGGTTTTTCGCTGGTGCCCCATGGCGTGGTGACGGCCGTGGACAACGAGCGCATCCAGATCGAACTGAGTGCGCGGCAGTGGCAAAGTGATTTTCGGGGGCTGGCCACGGGCCGTGGCCGCTGCACGACGGCCCCGGACTGAGCCGCATCCGCTGCTGTCACTTAAGGCGCACATTTCAGGGTTGTTGCGCGTGACAGTGGTGCATGGCCGCTGCTACGCTGCCAAGCATGAACATTGCCACACGCACTTCCGATACGCCTGCCTATTTGCCTCAGATCCGGCTGTACCAAAACTGGTTGCGCGAAGCGCGTGGCCTGAGTTTTGACAGCTACAACGACCTGTGGCGCTGGTCGGTCACCGAGCTGGATGCTTTTTGGCAAAGCATTTGGGATTACTTCGACTTTCAGTCGCCCACGCCGCACAGCGCGGTGCTGGCCCACAACGTCATGCCAGGCGCCTCATGGTTTCCCGGCGCGCAGACCAATTACGCGCACCAGGTGCTGCGCCATGTGCAGCCCGCGCACGAGGCGGGTTTTCTGGCGGTCATCAGCCACAACGAAAAAGGCTTGCGACGCGAAATGGGCTGGCCCGAACTGCGCCGCCAGGTGGCCGCCCTGGCCTTGCACTTGCAGGCCCAGGGCGTGCAGCCTGGTGACCGGGTGGCCGCCTACCTGCCCAACATTCCCGAGGCCATGGTGGCGTTCCTGGCGACTGTGAGCATTGGCGGGGTCTGGAGCATTTGCGCCCCCGACATGGGCACCCATGCCGTGCTCGACCGCTTCAAACAAATCGAACCCAAGGTGCTGATCGCGGTGGATGGCGTGAGCTACGGTGGGCGTGACTTTGACCGCATGGCCGTGCTGCAGGAACTCAAAGACGCCTTGCCCACGGTGCAACACGTCATCGTGCATGAGAACCTGGGCACGCTCGATCTGGCCAACTGCGACGTGGCCGCCAGCGTGCAAATGGCGACCATCACCGCGCGTGACGATGCCCAGGTGCAGGCTTTCGAGCCCTTGTGGTTGCCGTTTGACCATCCCTTGTGGATCGTTTATTCCAGCGGCACCACCGGCCTGCCCAAGCCTATCGTGCATGGCCACGGCGGCACCGTGATCGTGGCGCTGGCGAACAAAATTTTGCACAACGACGTGGGCTGCAGCTACCACCCCAACAGCTGGGGTGAGCGCTTTCATTGGTACAGCTCCACCGGCTGGGTGATGTGGAACGCGCAGGTGGCGGGCTTGCTCAATGGCGTGACCTGCGTGATCTACGACGGCAACCCCGGCGGCAGCAAGGACAAGCCCGATTGGGGCATTTTGTGGCGCATGGCGGCGCAAGAACAGGTCACGTTTTTTGGCGCCGGTGCGGCCTACTTTGCCAACTGCCAAAAGGCAGGCGTCGACATTGCACGCTGCGGCGACTTGTCGCGGGTGCGTGCCTTGGGCACCACCGGCTCGCCCTTGTCGCCCGAGACGCAAACATGGGGTGTCGCGCAATTCAAAGCCATCGGCACCGACATCTGGTGGTGCAACATTTCAGGCGGCACCGACTTTGCGGGCGCTTTTGTGGGCGGCCACCGCGAGTTGCCGCAAGAGCCCGGCGTCATGCAGTGCCGCATGCTGGGCGCGGCCGTCGAGGCGTGGAACGAAGCCGGTGAGCCGGTCAAGGGCGAAGTGGGTGAGCTGGTCTGTACCCAGCCCATCCCGTCCATGCCGCTGTTTTTCTGGGGCGACAAGGACAACGCACGCTACTTGGCCAGTTACTTCGAGATGTACCCCGCAGGCCATGGTCGAAAGCCCGGTGGCGGCGACGGCCCGGCCAGCATGGGCGGCGTCTGGCGGCACGGCGACTGGCTGCGCATCGGCAACGCGCAAGGCGAGGGCGAAGGCTGCGTCATCTTTGGCCGCAGCGACGCCACCATCAACCGCCACGGCTTGCGCATGGGCACCAGCGAGCTGTACAGCGCCGTGGAGGCCCTGCCCGAAGTGATGGACGCGATGGTGGTGGACCTGGAGTACCTGGGCAAGGAAAGCTACATGCCGCTGTTTGTGGTGCTGCGCCCGGGCATGGTGCTGGACGATGCACTCAAGGCCAAACTCAACAACGCCATCAAGGTGGCGCTCAGCCCGCGCTTCATCCCGAATGAAATCTTTCAGGTCGACGAGATCCCGCGCACCTTGTCTGGCAAGAAGCAGGAACTGCCGATCAAGAAACTCATGCTCGGCCAGCCGCTGGAAAAAGTGGTCAACAAAGACGCCATGGCCAACCCGGGGTGCCTGGACTGGTATGTGGCCTTGGCGCAGCAGCATTTGGCCAAAGTGTGACCCCACATCACCCGGCCTGAGGCGCTTAACTTCAGGTACTTTTGCGGAGGAAATGCAACTTTTGTGAATGGCATTATTAAAAAGTCGCGACAAAATAACAAAGCAATTTAAAAAAGTCGCAAAATAGCGCTATGAAACGCTATCTTGATGACCGTGTGAAGTCCGATCTGGCCCACAAAATGGTATTCCTGACCGGCCCGCGTCAGGTCGGCAAAACCACGTTGAGCCACCAACTCATCGCTGGGCAAGGTGGGCAATACCTGAACTACGATGTGCCGGCTGACCGGGCGCTGATCCTGCACCAGCGCTGGAGCCCGCAAGCGCCGCTGCTGGTACTGGACGAAATCCACAAAATGCCCGACTGGAAAGCCTGGCTCAAAGGGGTGGTTGACGGCAAACCAGCTGCACAGCAACTGCTGGTGACCGGCAGTGCCCGCATGGACACCTTTCGGCAAAGTGGGGAGTCATTGGCTGGGCGGTTCTTTGGCCTGCGCTTGCACCCGATTTCGGTGCGTGAATGGTGTGAGCAGACGGGCGCTGAGCCCGATGCCGCACTGACCCACCTGCTGGCGCGCGGCGGCTTTCCCGAACCTTGCCTGGCCCCCGACAACGACCAGGCTGAGCGCTGGCGCAGGCAATACTTTGACGGTCTGGTGCGCAACGATGTGCTGGAGTTTTCACGCATTCAGGAGGTCAACGCCATTCGCCTGTTTGCCCAAATGTTGCGCTCGCGGGTCGGATCGCCATTGTCACTGGCCAGCATGGCGCGGGATCTGGCGGTGTCACCCGTCACGCTCAAGAAGTACCTCGACATCCTGGAGGCGCTCTACATTGTCTTTGTGGTGCGCCCCTTCCACGACAACATTGCCCGTGCAACCCTGCAGACGCCCAAAGTGTATTTTTATGACACCGGCCTGGTGGAGGGCGACGAAGGCCTGCGCTTTGAAAACCTGGTGGCCACCGCCCTGCTCAAGCAGGTGCAGTGGCAGCACGATGTGCAAGGCAAGGAGGTGGGGCTGCATTACATCCGCACCAAAGACGGTGCCGAGGTGGACTTTGCCCTGAGCGAAAAAAACCAACTCACCCAGCTGGTCGAATGCAAGCTTTCAGACGAAAAACCACACCGCGCCTTGCGCCGCTTTGCATTGGAAAAAGCCCCCGTGCAAGCGGTGCAGGTGGTTCGCCATGCGCGGCACAGCTACACGTTGGGGGATATTCAGATCACGGCGGCCCCTGACTATTTGAGGGGCTTGGCGGCTTGAAGAGCCTGGCCCAGCAGCATTTAGCCAAGGTGTGACAATGCCTCCCCTGCCCTGAGGGCTTCAACCTCTCAGGGCTGTTTGGGCTTGCGGTCTCCTTGCATGCCGGGCGGGTCTGCCGGGTACCAAAGCCACTGTGTGTCTGTGCCGCCTTTGCGCAAAATCCACTGGTTGACCCAGCTGCTGATGGCGGTGTTGGCCACCAGCACCAAGAACAGCCCGCCCAGCATGCCCCAGCCCGCCAGCACATACAGGGCCATCGTCCAAAGGCCCAGTTGAGGCCACAGCAGGTGCACCATGAAACCGATGGCAGCCGAAACCACCACGCCGCAGACCAGCAGCTTGACCATCCATACCGAGCGTTCAGACATGTCCATCCCTTCAATGGTCAACAGTATGAATTTCAATGGATTTAAATTCAATGGCGGTTAGGCCGTGCAAACGTTGTGACGTGAACAACGCGTTTGAGGTTGTGGTCGGCATGGCGGCGATCCAAAACTATTCAATGAATTGCCTGAAATTGGAAGAGTTTGCTAAAAATCTATTGCACGACAAGTCATTGAACACGATGTACCATTGAAATATCTATTCAGATATCCATTCAATGAGCACCATCGACCCCCTGATCGCTGCCCTGCGACGCCACAACGGCCATGCCAGCAGCCCTGAGCTGCAGGCGCAGCTGGGCGTGAGCCAGCCCACGGTTTCGCGTTTGCTCGCGCCGCTGCTGGCGTCGGGCCAGGTGGTCAAGGTGGGGGCCGCTCGGGCGCAGCGCTATTTGCTGCCGCGCGATGTGCCGGGCGTGGGTCGGCAGGTGCTCATCCACCAGGTGCAGCCCGGTGGTGCGCTGGAAAGCTTTGGCACGCTGTACCCGCTGGTCGGTGGGGGCTTCTGGATGGAAGAAGCCGACAAGGTCCATGGCCGCAGTGACTTTCACCCCGGCATGCCCTGGTTCTTGATGGACACCCGCCCTCAGGGTTTTCTGGGGCGCGCTTTTGCACAAGCCCATGCCGAGCTGGCCTTGCCCCCCCATCTGGCGCACTGGAGCGATGACCACATCCTGTTGGCGCTGGTGCGTGCCGGTGAAGACCTGCCGGGCAATCTGCTGGTGGGTGCTGCATCGCTGGACCGTTACCTGGCCTTGCCCCCCAGTCGCAGCGCCGCCAAGGTGGTGACCGACCCCGCGCAGGACTACCCCCGCTTGGCGTTGCAAGCCTTGGGCAGTGCTGCGCCGGGCTCCAGTGCGGGCGGCGAGCAACCCAAGTTTGCTGCGGTGACAGGCGGTGTGCCGGTGCTGGTCAAGTTCTCGCCCGCTGGCACGGCCCCGGCCGACCAGCGTTGGCGCGATTTGCTGTTGTGCGAGGCGCTGGCGCTGCAAACATTGCAGGCCGCAGGCATTGCCGCCGCGCAGACCGACATCGTGCAGGCGGGTGGTCGCGTCTTTTTGCAAAGCCGCCGCTTTGACCGCAAGCCCCAAGGCCGCGTGGGCATGGTGTCTTTGGAGATGTACGATGCACACTACATCGGCATCGGGTCCCAATGGGCGGCCACGGCCATGCAGACCGGGCGCGCGGGTGCCGAAAGACTGAGCGCTGACGACATCCAGACCCTGTGCCTGCTCGATGCCTTTGGCGCCCTGATCGCCAACACCGACCGCCACCATGGCAATGTGTCTTTGCTGTTGCACCAGCACCGCTGGCAATTGGCGCCGGCCTACGACATGCTGCCCATGTACTACGCCCCGGTGGCTGGCGAGGTGGTGGCACGCGACTGGTCCAGCCAGTTGCCGCGCCCCAATGCCCACACCTTAGGTGTCTGGCCGCAAGCGCGGGCACTGGCCTTGCAGTTCTGGCAAATCGCAGCGGCGGATGCGCACATCAGTGACGCATTTCGTGCGGTGGCCCGGGTCAATGCGGGCTTGGTGCAGGCGCTTTGAGTTGCTCGGGCGGTGAACAAATGACCGTGCGAACAAAGAATCAACCCTGAGTCCTGTGGAGCGCGCCCCCGCGCGCGAATGCCTTCGGCCGCAGGGGCGGCCTTCCACAAAGATCACTGGTCCTCAAGCAGGGCATTGAATTCTTCCGATAAATGCGCCAGCAGCGCACGCACCGAAGGCAGTTGCCCCCGCCGTGACGGATAGACCGCGTGAATGATTTCCGGCTTGGGCGCCCAGTGGGCAAGCAAGCGCACCAAGGTGCCCCGATGTAGCTGCTCTTTCACGATCAACATCGGCAACTGCACCACCCCCACGCCAGCCACCGCCGCCGTGCGCAAGGCGGTCATGTCGGTGGTGATGAAGCGGGGCGTATGCAGCACAACGGACTGCATGTCGTCGGGGCCTTGCAAATTCCAGGAATATTCGCCTCGCCCTGAGCCCAGTCCCAACGAAGGCCAGGCGGCCAGGTCGACCGGGGAAACGACGCTGGGCAATGCAGCCACCAAGGCCGGACTGGCCACGAGACACTGTCCCCGATTGGCCAATATCTTCAAGACCAAGTCACTGTCTTGCAGTGGCGGCGGCCTGACCCGAATCGCCAAATCCATGCCTTCACCCACGACGTCAACACTGCGATTGGTCGCTTCCAGCGCGAGGGTGACGTGTGGGCACTTCACCATGAATCGCGCCAGCATGTCACCCACTTGGGCGTGCAACAAAGCAATGGGGCAAGACAGCTTGACCAGCCCGCGCGGCTCCGCACGCACCGCCTCAACGGCATCTTGTGCGGCCTCTGCCTCTACCAGCATGGCCTTGCAGTGTTGGTAATAGGACTGGCCAATTTCAGTGATGGAGAAATGGCGGGTGGAGCGTTGGATCAAGCGCACCCCCAGCCGCTCTTCCAGCAAGGCGATGCGCCGACTCAGCTTGGACTTGGGGATATTTGTCACGCGCCCAGCGGGTGCGAAGCCGCCATGGTCTACCACTTGAACGAAGTAATACAGGTCGTTGAGATCTTGCATGCCGCCATCGTAGTTCTATTTTTAGAACGATGAAAGTGAAAATCTGCATCTACCGCATGTATTGTTCCGTGCATATCATTACTCCATCCGCAACACACCACAGATTGGAGATCACCATGAAAAAAGTACTCGGCATTCAAAGCAACCCCCGTGGTCATTGGGTGGGCGATGGTTTTCCTGTTCGCTCGCTGTTTTCGTATGCCACGCACGCCAAGCAACTGAGCCCATTCTTGTTGCTTGACTACGCTGGCCCGGCAGAATTTGCGCCGACGGGCAAGCCACGCGGGGTGGGACAACATCCCCACCGTGGGTTTGAAACAGTGACCATCGTCTACAAAGGCGAGGTCTCTCACCGCGACTCGACCGGCCAGGGCGGAACCATTGGCCCCGGCGACGTGCAGTGGATGACCGCAGGTGCGGGCATCTTGCATGAAGAGTTCCATTCCGAAGCGTTTACCCGTTCAGGCGGCACGCTGGAGATGGTGCAGCTGTGGGTCAACCTGCCGGCCAAAGACAAGATGACCGCCCCCGGTTACCAAGCCATCGTGGATGCCGACATTCCGCAAGTACCCCTTGCCGATGGGAGCGGCCAGGTCCGCGTGATTGCGGGTCAATACGGCGAGGCCCAAGGCCCGGCGCATACCTTTTCGCCCATGCAGGTGTGGGACGTGAAGTTGAACGCAGGCCGCATGGTCGAGCTGCCCGCCGCCGAGGGTTGGAACACCGCGCTGGTGGTGCTGCACGGCAACGTGCGCATCAATGGCCAGCACGCGGCACACGAGGGTCAATTGGTCGTGCTGGACGCCCAGGGCGCCGATGTGCTGATCGAAGCCTCCACCGATGCCTCTGTGCTGCTGCTCAGTGGCGAGCCGATCAACGAGCCCGTGGTGGGCCATGGCCCATTCGTCATGAACAACTGGGACGAGATCGACCAAGCGATTGCTGATTTCAACAGCGGGCATTTTGGGGAAATCGCGGACTGAGCGCGTTTGGTTGTGACGCATTCCGGATCGCCGAATACAAAATACATCACACGACAATTGAAGGAGACGACATGTCCACAACCTCCACGGTCATGACCACCTTGCAGGACACGCCCTATCAGGTGGTGTTCGAAGATGATCTGGGCCACACCTGGCATGCCGACGAACCCACGGAACTTGGCGGCGGCAACACCGCCACCAGCCCGGATCGGCTGATTCTGTCTGGCCTGGGTGCCTGCACCGCCATCACGCTCAAGATGGTGGCTGCACGCAGGCAGTGGCCATTGACGGGCATCCGGGTTCAGGTGCAACTCAACCCGCATGGCAAGCCAGAAAGTGGCAACGACATCGTGCGCCAAATCCACCTGGAAGGTCCGCTCACCGAAGAGCAACGTGCGCAATTGCTGAGAACGGCCAACGCCTGCCCCATGCACAAATTGCTGCTGGGCGAAATTCGCATCCAGACCGCCCTCACCGAATAACCAGAAAGAACACCATGCCAACACCTGAACGCATTGAAGCGCGCAACGCCGATCTTGGCGACGGCATGCTGGTCCGGCGCGTCCTGCCCACGCGGCAGCGACGCATGGTGGGGGCGTGGTGTTTTCTCGATCACGCGGGCCCGGTCGAATTCGCGCAAGGCCATGAGATGCATGTGCATGCCCATCCGCACACGGGCTTGCAAACGTTCACCTGGTTGATTGAGGGGGAAGTGCTGCACCGCGACAGCATCGGCAGCGAACAGGTGATACGCCCAGGCCAAGTCAACCTCATGACCGCCGGGCGCGGCATGGTGCACACAGAGGATGGACTCACCCCTCGCCTGCACGCAGCCCAGTTGTGGATTGCCTTGCCGCCCCACATGGAAGACTGCGCACCCGCTTTTCAACACCACCCCGAATTGCCGCAATGGTCTTTGGAAGATTGCACCTTCACCCTGCTGGCAGGTGAATTCGCTGGGCAAAGCGCCCCCACGCAGGTCCACACGCCCTTGGTGGGCCTCGATGTGCTCAGTACGGTTGCGCGCCAACTGTCCTTGCCACTGAACCCGCAGTTTGAATATGGTTTGCTGCCCCTGGAGGGCCAGATCCAAATCGATGGTGAAGTCTTTCAGACTGACGAATTTGCGTATCTTGCGCCCGGGTCGTCCTCACTGGATCTGCGTGTTGCCGCCAACACCCGGCTGCTGCTGATCGGCGGTGAACCTTTTGCGCCACCGATCACCATGTGGTGGAACTTTGTCGGACTCCACCGCGCGTACGTCATCCAGGCGCAAAGCGATTGGGAATCAGGAACCGGTCGTTTCCCGAAGGTCAAAGGTGAAGCAGAGGGACCGCGCATGCCTGCGCCCAAACTGCCTTGGACGCAACATGCATCTCAACGCACGGTCATCCCTAATTCATGACCAACGAAATCGTTCCGCGCGCCGCTTTGTGAGATGCGATGGAACAGGCTGCCGTCGGGCAGTTGCAATTCAATTCACCCCAATGTGATCGATGACCACCGGTGGACGGTCAGGGAATTTGGCGACCAATTCCAGCTTCCCTCCCATGCTCTCCACGTATTGACGCATCGTCGAGAGCAGCATGTCGCTGCGCTTTTCCAACCGAGAGATGGTGTCTTGGCGCACGCCCAGGGTTGCAGCCATTTGCGCTTGGGTTTGTTGAGCAGCTTGGCGCAGGGGCTTTGAGAGTGGCCAACTCCATGGCGCGTGCTTGCACCCGCTCTTGCCGGTCTTTGGGCAGCGCTTTCATCACATCATCGAGTTTTCTTGCCATTTTGGAACTCCTTATGGGCTTGATTCAGAGTGCGCAGATGCGCGTTGTCGAAGCGCTGTGGCAGGTGGCCAGCTGGCCCCAGGTCGGGCCGCTGCTGGGCTAGTGCGCTGACGGTCAGCGTACCAGGGCTTGGGGTCCATGAAGCCCCAGTGGCTCATGTGGTATCGCGCAGCACCAGCCGGAACTCGATTTCCTCCGCCCGCGGCTTCCAGTCATCTTGGTGCATGTGGGCCAGCAGCAATCGGCCGGCCGCGCGACCCATGCTCTGCGAGTCGATGTGGACCGTCGTTAGCGCCGGGCTGATCTGTGCCGCCAGTTCCGAATCGCCGAAACCCACGATGGCCAGTTCGTCCGGAACGCGGATGCCTCGGCGCAAACACTCCAGCACGGCACCCGTTGCAGGCACGTCGTTCGCAAACATCAGCGCGTCGCAGGCCGTACGGGTGCCGTCATGCAGTGATCGCACCACGGCCGCGCCGTCTTCAAAGGTCAGCGGGCTGGTCTTCGGCATGCCGATCATTTCGATGGCGTGCGTTGGAAACTCTGCCAACACACTGCGCGCCCCGTCCAGCATCCGCTCGGTATTGCGGGTATAGGGCTGGGTGGATCGCACAAACCCCAGGCGCTTGCGCCCCATGCGGAACAGGAAACGTGCGACAGCCGCCCCGATGCGGTACGACGAGTAGCCGACCACCATCTTGTCGCTGCCCAGTTCCGGGTCCGACAGCAGACATACCGGAACACCAGATTCCTTGAGTAATCGCAGCGTGGTGGAGTCGCGCAGCATGTTCGAAAACACGAAACCGTCCGGGCGCCACGCAAGCATGGACTTGGCCATCGCCGCCTCGCGTGCGATGTCGTAATGGCTCTCGCCGATCAGTACCAGATATCCTGCCTCTTCCATGACGCTGTTGAGGCCTCGGTACATGTCATGGAACAACGAGTGCGACAGGTCTGGCAGCAAAAGCGCGACGGTATGGCTGCTGACCGATTGCAAATTGGCTGCCGCCTTGTTGGGCAGGTAGCCCAGCTTAGCGATGGCGTCGTTCACGGCCCGGCGTGCGGCTTCGCTCACGTTGTCATGCTGGTTCACGACACGCGATACGGTCATGGCACTCACGCCTGCCTGCTTGGCGACATCCTTGATGGTGGGGCGCAGTATCTGCCCTGAATTTCTTCGCATGCTTGATCCTACCGCACCCGTTTTAGCGCTGGATTGCCAGCCACGCTGGGGCTGCGGTCACGCGCTTAGAAACTCAGACCATCCGGCAATGCACTGGGCACCGTGCGCACGTCCACCAATACCGGTCCGGGGCAACGCAGCGCTTGCTCGAAAGTCGCTTGCAGTTGCGCTGGCTGGTTAACCACCATGCCGTCGCAACCGAAGGCGCGCGCGATGGCTGCGAAATCGGTTTTGGAGAAGTCGCAGGACGTGGTGTGGCCGTTGTAGCGTGCCGTCTGTCCGGCCTTGGAGTATTCCAGGTTGCCATTGTTCAACACCACCACCACCACAGGAATATTCAGGCGCTTGAGCGTCTCCAGTTCCTGGATCACCATCATGAAGCCGCCGTCACCCACAAGCAGCACGCATTTGCCGCCGTCGGGGTTGGCCACGGCAGCGCCCAACGCACCTGGCAGTCCGAACCCCATGACACCCATGCCACGCGGGCCGATGTAGGAGCGGCCGGGCCGCTGTACCTCGAAGTACTGGCCTCCCCAGATCTGGTTGAAGCCGGAGTCGTTCACGATGGTGTCCTTGGGCGACATGGCCGCACGCAGCGCAGCAATGACCTGCAGCGGATGCACCGGGCCGTCGCCGGTGCAAGCTGCCCCGGGGCTTTGTGTGCCGCGCTCCTTGAGCCACCGCTGTCGCAGGCTCGCCACTTCGGGGCGGCGCTGTGCGCAGGGCCATGGCAAGGACTTGCAGTGCGCCAGTAACGCAGCGGCAAAGCTGCGCGCGTCGGCGCAGATGCCCATCGCGATGCTTTGCTGGTGGCCCAATTCGCAAGGGTCGATGTCTACCTGGATCACCTGGGCCGTACGCGCGGGCACCGTCCAGCCGGCCGTGTCGAGGTTGGTGAAGCGGCTGCCCAGCGCCAGCACGAGGTCGGCGCTTCGAACGTACTCGTTGGTTATCGGCCGGCCCAAGGCGCCCACGGGGCCGATGGCCAGATCATGGTCCTCTGCGATGGCGCCCTTGCCCATGAAGGTGGTGGCAACGGCCGCCCCCGTGAGTTCGGCCAATTCTGTGATCTCCCCCCAGGCGCCAGCGGCGATGGCGCCACCACCCGCCCAGATCACCGGCTTGTGCGCCGCCTGCAGCCGCTCGGCCACTTTGCGCACATCGTCTGGGCTGGCATGCAGGCGCACGCTGGGCCAAACATCGGCGTCGGTCGCGATCTTGAATTCACGGTCGGGGAAATCGACCTCCATGCCAAATACGTCGGAAGGCACGCTGAGCAGCACAGGGCCGGGCCGGCCTGACACCGCCTTGGCGATGGCGCGGCGCGTCCATTCGGCCACCCGAGTTGGGTCGACCAGGTCGTAACTGGCCTTGGTGATGCTGCTGAACAGCGTGACCTGGTCCAAGTCCTGGAAGACATTGCGGCCACGCACGGCCAGGCGCGCCGACGAGGTGATGGCCAGCACGGGGATCGACGAGGCATGAGCCTCGGCAATGCCGGTGATGAGGTTGGTGGCGCCGGGCCCCGAGGACGCGTCGCACACGCCCAACCTGCCGCTGGCGCGCGCATACCCATCGGCGGCATGCGCCGCCGCCTGTTCGTGGCGGATCAGCAGGTGCTGGATGCGGCCGTCCAGGCGCATCGCGTCGTAGAAGGCGCCGTGGTCACCGGGCAGCCCGAAGATGTGACGCACGCCGGCATTGGCCAGCACGCGCACGATGGCGTCAGCAACGCGCATTTTCATTTGTGGTCTCCTGGGGGAATGAGTGCGGGCCGGTCTCAGGAGCCCATGTACAGGCCGCCATTGACCTCGATCGTGGTGCCCGTCAAATAGTCGCCGTGGTCCGAGCACAGGTAGGCGATGGTGTGGGCAATGTCCAGCGGCGTGCCCAGCCGGCCCAGCGGAATGCGCGCTGCATAGCCCTGGTTCACTTCGTCAGGCACGTCCCTGATCATCGGCGTGTCAATGCGACCAGGGTTGATGGCGTTGACCGTGATGTTGTACTGGCCCACGTCCTTCGCGATGCCCTTGGTCAGGCCCAGCATGGCCGCCTTGCTGGTCACGTAATGCACCGGAGCAACGCCACCGCCTGTGCGCGCGGCCAGCGAAGCGATGTTCACGATCCGCCCGTAGTTGGCCTCGATCATCGCTGGCAACAGCAGCCGGCACATGTTGAATGTGGCGTCGATGTTCACGGCCATCACAGCGCTCCAGTGCGACATGGGCATGGTCCATGGCTTCCAGGGCTTGCCCTCGGCGTCGTACTTCGGAGACCAGCCGGCGCCATTGATGAGGATCTCGGGTGCTTCGCTGGCGGCGAGTGCGCCGATGCGTTTGTCCACGGCCGCGTGGTCGGCCAAGTCGAGCTCGATGCAGTGGATGTTGTCGTAACGCTGGGCGAGTTCTCGCGCTGGCGATATGACGCGATCCACCAGCACGACGTGTTTGCCCAGCTTGGCGAAATATTCGCCCACGCCCAGGCCGATGCCGCCGCAACCGCCGGTGATCAGAACCCTGTTTGCACGTATTTCCATGATCTTCCATCTCCTGGTTGATGAATGTTCGGGATCGCCACTGTGGCGATCCCGAATGTTAACGCAAACAATTTTCAAAAGAAAGTGTGAGATTTACCCGTTATTTTCATTGACACGATTTTTGATCTCGTTAACAATTTTGCCAGCCAGAGAGGAAAATCACCCTGCTTGCTGATTCCTACAGGAGACCGCCGCCGTGACCGAACCGTCCGATCCGCAAATCCGCACCTACCCCGGCTTCGACGGGGTGGTCGGCCGTACGCGCGAGGAGTCGACGCCGGCCTGGGTGCCACCCGTTCGCGCCCGCCCGGGCAGCCCGAACATCGTCGTGATCTACCTGGACGACATGGGCTATTCAGACTTGGGTTGCTATGGCTCGGAGATCGCCACGCCGCACATCGACGCGATTGCCGAGCGCGGACTGCGGTTCAACCACTACACCACACACCCCATATGTTCCTCGGCGCGTGCCGCGCTTCTGACCGGTTGCAACGCCCATGCGGTGGCCACCGGCTGGCTGTCGAACAACAACCCTGGCTTCCCAGGCTACTTCGGGGACATTCCCTTCGAGGCCGCCACATTGCCCGAGGTGCTGCGCGATGCTGGTTACGCCACCATCGGCGTGGGCAAGTGGCACAACTCCAACAACAGCACCGTACCCAACGCAAGCTGGCCCACAGGGCGAGGTTTCGAGCGCTTCTATGGTTTTCTGGAGGGCGAGACCAGTTTTTTCCACCCGGCGCGACTGATGCTGAACAACATGGTGCTGCCGATTGACAATTACCCCGAGGGCTACTACTCCACCGACGATTGGACAGACCAGTCGGTGCGCTTCATCAAGGAGATCCGGCACGACGAGCCGCAGCGGCCGTTCTTCCTCTACCTGGCGCACAACGCCATGCACAGCCCGCTGCAGGCCAAGCCCGGGGACATCGCCAAGTACCACGGCCGCTACGACGCGGGCTGGGACGTGATTCGCCAGCAACGACTGGACAAGCAGAAGGCTCTGGGCCTCGTCCCGGCCGATACGCGCTTGCCGCCCGGCGACCTCACCGTGCCGGCCTGGGACAGCCTGCCAGCGGAACACCGCACGCTGTTCGCGCGCCACATGGAAACCTACGCCGGCATGCTCGACTGCGTCGACCAGAACACCGGGCGTCTGGTGGCGCTGATCGATGCGCTTGGCGAACTGGACAACACGATCTTCATCGTCTCCTCTGACAACGGCGGCACCTCGGCGGCCGGCCCCGAAGGCGAGGTGAACAGCAACCGCCGCTTCTCAAGCCTGCCGCGTCTGCCGCTGTCGGCGAGCTTGGCCGAACAACAGCACCTGGGCAGCGGCCGCGTCAGCCCTTTGTACCCATCAGGTTGGGCGCAGGTCAGCAATACGCCGTTTCCCACCTACAAGACCCAAACCGGCGGCGGCGGCCGACGCGTGGCCTGCATCGCGTCCTGGCCGGCACGCTTGGTCGCGCAGGGCCAGGTGCTGTCGCAACTCGCTCATGTGACCGACCTGATGCCCACACTGCTCGAATGTGCGGGCGTCGCCCCACCGACCGAATCCCACGGCAGACCGGCGTTGCCGATCCAGGGCGTGAGCCAGTTGCCCGTGCTGACGGGGGCTCAAGTGGCCCCGGTGCGCACCGAGCAGTACTACGAATGCTGGTCCAACCGCGCCTACTACCGCGACGGTTGGGTGGCGGTGTCAATCCAGAAGCTTGGGCAGACAATCAACTTCGATAACTGGACGCTGCACCGCCACGCGAGCGATTTCGCGGAAGGCATTGACTTGAGTGCGCAGTTTCCCGACCGGCTTGCCGAGCTGGTTGCCGCCTTCGACAGCGACGCTTGGGCCAACATGGTCTATCCGCTGGACAACCGCGACCGCGTGCAGAAGTTCCAGCAGATCCCGCCACACCAGCAGCCGCCGGCACAGGGCGTGCGGCGTTTTCTGCCGGGTGCGCAGACCGTCAACCGCAGCCGCATCGTCCCGCTCATCGCCGACCGCAGCTACACCATCAGCGTCGCGCTGGCGCACCGCGCCACGGACGAGGGGGTGTTGTTCTCGATCGGCGACATCACGGGCGGCATGGTGCTGTACATCGAGGCCGGCTTGCTGCATTGCTTCTACAACGGCTTCGGCGAGCACCACCGGCTGGAGCCCGTCCCGATGCCGCCTGGTAGCCACACCGTAGCCATCGACTACCGCGCCACCGGGCAGCGCCGCGGCCAGGGATGCCTGCTGTTGAATGGCCAGCCGGCCAGTGAGCGCAAGGACCTGAGCCCCAGCCTCATGGGGGGCTTTCACGAAGGGTTGGACATCGGCATCGACCGGCGCGGACCGGTGGACTGGGCGCTGTTTGAGCGCCGCGGCAACTTCCGCTACACCGGCACGATCTCCGTGCTGACCATCGATTCACGTGAACGCGCACCGGGCTCCAGGGGCCTGGACGGCTGAACACTTGCCTCGACTTCTCTTTCACAACCGGAGACATTCCATGACCATGATCCATCGCCGCACGCTGCTCTCTGCCATGGCGGCCGGAACGGGCCTGCTCGCCGTGCCCACACGACTGCGTGCCCAGACAGTCAAATGGCCCACCAGCACCGTGAAGATCATCGCTCCGGTGCCCGCCGGAGGCGGCGTCGACATCTTTTGCCGCAAATTGGCCGAGCAATTGACACAGCAGCTGGGCACAACCGTCATCGTCGACAACAAGGCTGGAGCGGCCGGACTGATCGGTGCCAAAGCGGTTGCGGCTGCGCCGGCAGATGGAGCGACCTTCGGCTACCTCTACTCTGGCATGGTTTTGCTGCAGGCGATGGGCGGCAAGCTTGACATGCAAAAGCAGTTCACACCGATCGTTGGGCGCATACAGTCGTCTACCTACCTAGTCGTGGTGCATCCGGACTCGCCCTACAAAACGCTGGATGACCTGTTCAAGGCGATGGCGACCTCACCCGACAAGTTGAGCTACGGCTCAGGTGGAAACGGTTCGCCAGCCCACATCATTTTCGAAAAATTGAAGTTGGCGGTACCCGGAATCAACGCGCTGCATGTGCCATTCAAAGGCGTCATTGAAGCCTTTAACGCGTTGCAGGGAAAAAACCTTGACTTCGTTCTGGGGCTGACTTCGTCCGTAATCGCCCAGGTCAGCACGGGGGCCCTGCGTGCATTGGCCATTGTGGCCGACAAACGCACGCCGCTGCTGCCAGCCGTGCCGACCATGGCCGAGGCCGGTGTGCAGAACTTCAGCTATTCGAGCTGGGGGGGCATTTTCGGCCCGGCTGGCCTGCCTGTTGCGCTGCGCGACAGCCTGCGTAGCGAGATCTACAAGATCATGGCCAGGCCGGATTTTGAGTCCTTCGTGGTCAAAAGCGGCGCTGACGTCATGCCTCAGGAGTCCCCAGAAGCATTCGAAGCGTTCCTGAAAAGCTCGCTGGAGTCCGATACCCAACTCATGGCAAAGCTCGGCCTGAGATCCTGAACAGGGTTCGCCTCAACCCCACTCGGTTCTCGCTCCGAACATCTCGACGAGCGTGGGCCAGCTTGTGGCTTGGACGATGTTCAGATCGCGGTGGCGCATGCGTTCTCGAATGGACTGGCGGCGTGGGGCCGTGAGGCTGAAACAACATGCGTAAGTGGTCATCCCTGATGCATTCAACTTCAGCGAATGTCCTTGGACAGCCACGTGTTAGCGTCTTTTAAGGCGGGGTTGGGCGGACCCTGTTTTGGAATTCTTTGCCTCGCCTGGGAGTTTCTCAAGCAGCCTGGAGATGCATGTCGATGTGCATGGACGAGTAAGGGCAGAGCACGCCACCAGACGATCAGCCCAATCACATCGCCGCCGGGCGTGACGTTCTTGAAGCGGGTGATCAGTGTGGCAGGCATGTTGTCAAGTTCGAAAACATGTGCATGACGGATGCCACCAATCCGACGGGTGACCTGAAAAAGCGCCGCAAACGTGATGCGGAGTTGGGTGGCTACCTGGAGCCAAACTGTCCCCAAGTCGCCATGCCGAGTGCATCTGGCGTGATGCGCAAAACGCTGGCCGCCGATGTGTTGGTCTGAAGGAAAAACGGCGTGCCCACTTTCGCAGGCACGCCGTTTTTATTTGAAATGACCCAAAATCAGTTCTTGTGCAGCTCGGCGTTTAACTCGCCCCAGCTCTTGTTGCGCGGAATCGCGTGCAGCGCGCCTGACTGTGAATCGCGGCGGAACAGGATGCCGTTTTGGCCTGAGAGTTCTTTGGCTTTCATCAGGCTGCCGTCGGGCATTTGCACGCGGCTGCCGCCGGTGATGTAGCAGCCGGCCTCGACCACGCAGTCGTCGCCCAGCGAGATGCCGATGCCGGCGTTGGCGCCCAGCAGGCAGCGCTTGCCGACCTTGATGACTTCTTTGCCGCCGCCCGAGAGCGTGCCCATGATGGACGCGCCGCCGCCGATGTCGCTGGCGTCATCCACCACCACGCCGGCGCTGATGCGGCCTTCGACCATGCTGGCGCCCAGGGTGCCGGCGTTGAAGTTGCAAAAGCCCTCGTGCATGACGGTGGTGCCGCTGGCCAGGTGCGCGCCCAGGCGCACGCGATCGGCGTTGGCGATGCGCACGCCGCTGGGGATCACGTAGTCGGTCATTTGCGGGAACTTGTCCACGCCTTTGATTTCGAGCACGCGACCGCTGGCGCGGGCTTTCAGGCGGGCGGCGGGCACGTCGGCCACGGCGCAAGGGCCAAAGTTGGTCCAGGCCACATTCGCCAGCAGGCCGAAGATGCCGGTCACGTTGGCGCCGTGCGGCTGCACCAGGCGGTGGCTCAGCAGGTGCAGGCGCAGGTAGGCGTCGTGCGTGTCGGTGGGCGCGTCGGCCAGCGATTTGATTTCGGTGCGCACGGCGACCACGGTCACGTTGCGCACGGCGCAAGCGGCCAGCGCTTGGGCGGCGTCTGCGCCCAGGGCGGCCACGGCTTCGGCAGCGCTCAGACGCGTGGTGCCACTGGCGGCGATGTCGCTGGCCAGCTCAGGGGCCGGGAACCAGGTGTCCAGCACGGTGCTGTCAGCGGCGAGGGTGGCAAGACCCGTGGCGCGTGCGCCGGTGGTTTGGAAAGTGCTCATGTGTTGCTCCGTAGGGGCGGCCCGCCAGGCGGCGGCCGGTGCTGTCAATTGGGAGCCGTGATTATCCGCGAGACCTGGACCGCCGAGCGCCTGGTGATGGCGTCGGGGGGGCTTTGCACCGTCACCCCGGTTTGCGGTTGACCAGCACGATGCCGATGACCACCAGCCCCAGCGCAGACAGCAAGGTGGGGGTGGCGGCCTCGCCCAGCAGCCAAGTGCCAAACAGCAGTGCAAACAGCGGCGTCAAAAAAACGAACACCGAAATCTTGGTGGCAGGGTAGCGGCCCAGCATCCACATCCAGGCCAGGTAGCTGGCGAAGGCACCGATCACGGTTTGCGTCAGCATCGAGCCCCAGGCCAGGGCGCTCCACTGGAAGTTCCAGCTTTCGCCCAGTGCCAGCGAGATCCAAGGCACCGCCAAAGCGGTTGTGGCAATTTGGTAGAACAGCAATTTTTCCGGTGCGATGCGGGTCAGATGGGTGGCCCGAATGCTCACGGTGGTCAGGCCCCACATGGCCCCGGCGGTCAGGCCCAGCAGGTCGCCCAGGTGGTCGTTGCCAGGGGTGTCTGCTCCCAGGCCTTCGCGCATGGCAAAAGTCACCGCGATAAAGGCGCAAGCCAGGCCCAGCCATTGCACCGGGCGCAGGCGTTCGGATTTGACAAACAACGGCAGCAGCACGGCCACCCAAAACGGCGCGGTGTAGAGGAACACCGTCAGGCGCGATGCCGAGGTGTACAGCAGTCCCAGATAAATGCAGGCAAATTCCGCTGCAAACAGTCCGCCTGCCAGCAGACCGGGCCACAGGCTGCCGTCGCGCTCAAACAGGCGCACACCGCGCACCCGGCACCAAATCAGCAGCAGCACGCAGGCGCCGATGCAGCGCAGGCTGGCCTGAAACAGGGGGGCCACCTCCGACATGATGGCTTTGACCAGCACCTGCTGAAGTCCCCAAAACATGCAGCACGCCAGCAGCATGCCCACGGCCAAGCCGTCCAGATGGTTGTTGCGCAAATTCATGTCCGGCATTGTGCCGTGCCCGGCAGGCACCGCCTGCACCCAGGGGACGCGGGCAGGCCCAGGTAACATCCCGGCAACTTGCGCTTTGGTGCGCACCCATTTTGATGAACACACTTGAAGAGGAAGCAGCCGCCCGGGCCGGGCTCAGCCGGCGCGATTGGCACCGCGTGGCCTTGGCATGGGCGCTGTCGCCTTGGCTGACGCCGGCGGCGCAGGCTCAGGCACAGCCGCTGACCCGTTTGCCGGGTGCGCCCACAGGCCCACGTTGGCAGGTGGACCCTTTCAGTTTGGGCGTGGCCAGTGGTCAGCCACAGCCAGGCAGCGTGGTGCTGTGGACGCGTTTGCGCATCACCGAGGCCGATGCGGCCCTGCAGGCGCAACCGATTGCGGTGGTGTGCGAGGTGTTTGCCGATGCGGCCCTGCGCCAGCCCGTGCGCCAGTGGCGCGTGCAGACCGATGCGGCGCGCGCCCACAGCGTCCATGTGGTGGCCAGTGGTTTGCAGTCAGGGCGCCCGTATTGGTACCGTTTTGTGTGCGGCAATGCCAGCAGCCCGGTGGGGCGTGCGCGCACCAGCCCCGGTGTGAATGACGATGTGGACCGCTTGCGCATCGCGCTGGCGTCGTGCCAGCATTACGAGCAGGGCTACTTTGCGGCACACCGCGAAATGGCCCAGCGCGAGCTGGATCTGGTGCTGTTTGTGGGCGACTACATCTATGAAAGCTCCAACCCGCAGTACAGGCTGCGCCAGCACCTGGGGGGCGTGCCCACCTTGCTGGACGAATACCGGGACCGCCACGCCCAATACAAAACAGACGCTGACTTGCAAGCCTGCCATGCCGCGCACACCTGGGCCATGACCTGGGACGACCACGAAGTGGTGAACGATTACGCCAACGACCTGGACCGCCATTTCACCGACCCGCAGGTGTTTTTGCGCCGCCGTGCCGCGGCCTACCAGGCCTATTTCGAGCACATGCCGCTGCGCCTGGGGCCCGACCCCGTCCAGCGCAGCCAGATGCGCATCCACGACAGCATGGCCTGGGGGCGGCTGGCCGATCTGTGGACCTTGGACTGCCGCCAATACCGCGACCACCAGGCTTGTCCCGACCCGAACCGGGGCGGTGGCCGTGTGGTGGTGGGCTGTGACGCCTTGGCCGATCCGTCGCGCAGCTTGTTGGGCCAGGCCCAGGAACAATGGTTCACAGACGGGCTGACGCGCAGCACCCGGCGCTGGAAACTGGTGGCCCAGTCGACCCAGATGAGCTCCACCGGCATTCACACGCCGCTGGGACGCAGCGCGTTCACCGATGGCTGGGACGGCTATCCGCAAGCCCGTGCCCGGCTGCTGGGCACGGTGGCGCAAGCCGGTCTGCACAACGTCGTCGTGTTGGGCGGTGATGTGCACATGAACGTGGCGGCCCAGTTGCGCGTGCAGCCCAACGACGAGCGCTCGCCCGTCGTGGCCAGCGAGATCGTGACCACCTCGGTCACGTCACGGGGCATGGGTGAAAAGCTGCTGGCGCAAATTACGGGCAGCAACCCCGACATCGTGCACGCCCGTTCAGACGAGCGGGGCTACACCTTGCTGGAGGTCCAAGCCGGGGGCATCCACGCCGAATTCAGAACCACCACCTTCCCGGCGCAAGCCGATGCCACGCTCAAAACGCAGGCGCAATGGGCCATCCGTTCGGGGGTGGCGGGGGTGCAGAAAGCCTGATGCACGGGGCTAGGGCGCGACTGAACGGTCTTTTTTTGATCTGCAAGGCTAAAATCTGGCCATGACCAGCCCAGCCCAGACCCCGCCCAAAAAGTCCTTCAAGATCCAAATGCTGGCCGCCCGGGAGACAGCGATCATCCAGTCGGTGAACCGCTTGCTGGCCGAAAAAGGATTTGACGCGATGACGGTGGATGAAGTCGCTGCCGAAGTGGGCATTGCCAAAGCCAGCTTGTACAAGCATTTCACCAGCAAAGAAGCCCTGGCCTGCGCGGCCATGGTGAGCGCCATGCGCCAGGCGCAAGCGTTCATCCAGTCCTTGCCGGTTGACCAGCCGGCCATGGACAAGCTCAAGGCCGTGACCCGCTGGACCATGGCCCTCAAGTTGCAAGGCCTGATGCCCTCCTTGCCCAGCCAGAACTCCAGTCTGCGCGCCACCTTGATGGCCAGCAAAGACTACATGGACACCTTGATGGAAGTCAGCGATGCACTGGGCGGCTGGATCGAAGCGGCCCAGGCCCAGGGCCGGATCAACCCGGCTTTGCCCGCTGTGGCGGTGCTCTACACCCTGTACGCACGGGCGTGCGACCCGGTGCTGGAGTTTCTCAAAATGGGCGAGCAGCACACCGAAGCGCAAATCCTCGATCTGGTGATGAGCACCTGTTTCGAGGGTTTGAGCGCGCGCTGAGCGACGGCTGAGCGCCCGGTTTTTCAGCGCACCAGCAGCACAGGCGTTTTGCAGTGCGCCAGCACCTGGGTGGCGACCGAGCCCATGACCAGGTTGCCCAGCGTGCCGTGGCCGTGTGAGCCCATCACCACCAGGTCAAACTTGCCGCTGTCGGCGGTTTTGGAAATGATCTCGCCCGCGTGCCCGACTTTGGACACGGTTTTGGCGTCGATGCCATGGCGCAGCAAGAACTTGGTGACCGGGCCGAGCACTTTTTCGGCTTCTTCGCGGTGGAAGGTCTCCACGGTTTCCTTGCCCACAGCGGCGCGTGCGCGGGGGGGCAACTGGGCTTGCACGGTCAGCAAGGTGTAGCTGTTGTTGGCACTGAACAAGTCACTGTGTGTGGTCAGGTAAGCCAGCATTTTTTTGGTGTAGTCGCTGCCGTCAACGGCCAATAAGATTTTCATGGGGGCTCCTAAATGAGAACAAACAGGCTTCGACTGTACCCAAATCCTGGGCGCTGTTCTTGACTCAGGTCATGGGGTTCACGCAGGCCGGCGGGTGTTGGTAGGCCGCGAAATGTTGAAGGTCCATTTTCACAAACTTTCAACCAGATATGGGGGAAAGTCCTAGTCATCTGCTGCAAGTGCGTACAGGTTTGGTCCAAATTTGTATAAATCCCGAATCAAGACATCATCAAAATTCGTGACCACGGTTGAGTGCAACCGTGTGCCAACAACATTCCCCTCCAGGAGACCATTGTGAAATTTCGTTTTGCTTCCCTTCTCTCGGCCGCGCTGTTCAGCGCAGGCATGGCCCAAGCGGCCACCGAACTCGTGATCGCCACCGTGAACAACGGGCACATGATCGAGATGCAAAAACTCGGCAAGAACTTTGAAGCCGCCAACCCCGACATCAAACTCAAGTGGGTCACCCTGGAAGAAGGCGTGCTGCGTCAGCGCGTGACCACCGACATCGCCACCAAGGGCGGTCAGTTCGACGTGATGACGATCGGCATGTACGAAACCCCGATTTGGGGCAAAAAAGGCTGGTTGCAAGAACTCAAGACCGACGCTGGCTATGACGTGGACGATTTGTTGCCCGCCATGCGCAATGGCCTGAGCGTGGACGGCAAGCTGTTCGCCGCGCCCTTCTACGGCGAAAGCTCGATGCTGATGTACCGCAAAGACCTGGCCGACAAAGCCGGCGTGCAAGTGCCCGAGCGCCCTACTTGGCCACAGATCAAAGATCTGGCAGCCAAGATGCATGACCCTAAAAACGGCGTGTACGGCATCTGCTTGCGTGGCAAGCCAGGCTGGGGCGACAACATGGCGTTCCTGTCCACCTTGGTCAACACCTTTGGCGGTCAGTGGTTTGACATGAACTGGAAACCCCAGCTCGAGTCCAAGCCTTGGAAAGACGCGATCAATTTTTACGTGGACTTGCTGAAAAACTACGGCCCTCCCGGCTCGTCGGCCAACAGCTTCAACGAAATCCTGGCATTGACCAACTCTGGCAAGTGCGGCATGTGGATTGACGCCACCATCGCCGCCTCGTTTGTGAGCGACCCCAAGCAGTCCAAAGTGGCCGACAAGATGGCTTTTGCACAAGCACCGACCATGGCAACGCCCAAAGGCGCCAACTGGTTGTGGGCTTGGTCGTTGGCCATTCCCGCAGGTTCCAAGAAAGTGGACGCAGCACAAAAGTTCGTCAGCTGGGCTACTTCCAAGGACTACATCAACTTGGTTGGCAAGACCAACGGCTGGGGCACCGTGCCCACCGGCACGCGCAAGAGCACGTATGCCAACGCCGACTTCTTGAAGGCCGCACGCTTTGCCTCGGCTGAGAAGACCGCCATCGACTCGGCCAACCCCAACGATTCCACATTGCCTAAGAGCCCGTATGTGGGTGTGCAGTTCGCTGCCATCCCCGAGTTCCAGGCCATTGGCATTGCCGTGGGTCAGCAAATGAGCGCGGCCTTGGCAGGCAAGTCCACCGTGGACGCGGCCCTCAAGGCCAGCCAAGTGGCAGCCGAGCGTGAAATGAAGAAAGCCGGTTACTACAAGTAAGCACAGCCATCGGCCGCAGGGGCGGCCTCCCACAAAACGCGAACTTTGTGGGAGTGCGCCCCTGCGCACGAATGCGCCTTTCATCATCTGGGGCGGCGCCCAGCCCCATGACAATTAAGCGCCCCTGCGTGCCCCTACTTTCGACTGCCTCGAGACCTCCCCATGAACCGCCTGCTTCCCCGTTTGCTGCTGACGCCCGCCGTGGCCACGCTTTTCCTGTGGATGATCGTTCCGCTGGTGATGACGATTTATTTCAGCGTCATCCGTTTCAACCTGATGCAGCCTGATCAAAGCGGTTTTGTCGGGTTGGACAACTTCGAATACTTCATCACCGACCCATCGTTTGGGACAGCGGTGGGCAACACCCTCGTGTTGCTGGGCAGCGTGATCGCCATCACCGTGGCGTTGGGCGTGGCGATTGCCTTGCTGATCAACGAGCCCTTTGCAGGCCGCGGCTTGGTGCGCGTGCTGCTGATTTCGCCTTTCTTTGTCATGCCCACCGTCAACGCCTTGCTGTGGAAAAACATGATGATGAACCCGCTGTACGGCGTGCTGGCGCAGGTCTGGATGTTCTTTGGTGCGACGCCGGTGGACTGGCTGACCGACTTTCCGCTGTTGTCCGTGATCATCATGGTGTCTTGGCAATGGCTGCCCTTTGCCACGCTGATTTTCATGACAGCGTTGCAAAGCATGAACCGCGAGCAGCTCGAAGCCTCGCGCATGGACGGTGCCAACTACGGACAGCAATTGCGCTACCTCTACATCCCCCATCTGGGCCGCTCGGTGGCGGTGGTGGTGATGATCGAACTCATCTTTTTGCTCAGCGTGTTCGCCGAAATTTACACCACCACCGGCGGTGGCCCGGGTGACGCCAGCACCAACGTGGCTTTCCTGATCTTCAAGCAAGCGCTGCTGAACTTTGATGCCGGTGTGGCCTCGGCCGGTGCGCTGTTTGCTGTGCTGCTGGCCAACATCGCCGCCGTTTTCATGATCCGCATGGTCGGCAAAAACCTGGACAAGTGAGCACACCCCCATGGCACGTCAATCCACTTTCACACCCGCCTACGCCCTGCGCACGCTGGGCGCTTGGGGCGTTGCCCTGTTGCTGTTTTTTCCGCTGGGCTGGCTGCTGCTGACCGCGTTCAAGACCGAGTTGCAGGCCATCGCCATCCCGCCCGAATTGTTCTTCACGCCCACGCTGGACAACTTCCACGAAGTGCAAGAGCGCAGCGACTATTTGCTCTACGCGAAGAACTCGGTCATCACCAGCGTGGTGTCCACTTTGCTGGGCCTGATGATCGCCGCGCCTGCGGCCTACTCGATGGCCTTCATCAAAGGCAAATACACCAAAGATATTTTGATGTGGATGCTGTCCACCAAGATGATGCCTGCCGTGGGTGCGTTGGTGCCGATTTACGTGTTGGCGCAAAAGAGCCAGTTGCTCGACACCCAGCTGGCGCTGATCATTGTCTTCACGTTGTCCAACCTGCCCATCATGGTGTGGATGCTGTATTCGCACTTCAAGGACATTCCGCACGAGATTCTGGAAGCCGCCCGCATGGACGGTGCCACGTTGTGGCAAGAAGTGCGCATGGTGCTGCTGCCGCTGGCCATGGGGGGCATGGCGTCCACCGGCCTGTTGTGTCTGGTGCTGAGCTGGAACGAAGCCTTCTGGAGCCTGAACCTGACGGCGGCCAACGGCGGCACGCTGGCCACGCTGATCGCCAGCTACTCCAGCCCCGAAGGCCTGTTCTGGGCCAAGCTCTCGGCGGCTTCGCTCATGGCCATTGCGCCCATCGTCATCTTCGGCTGGTTCAGCCAAAAACAACTGGTCCAAGGCCTGACCTTTGGTGCCGTCAAGTAAACCTTTTTCAAAAGAACATCCCATGGCTTACCTGCAACTTCAAGGCATCGAGAAATTCTTCGGTGACCACCGCGCCATCAAGGGCATTGATCTGAACATTCAGCAAGGCGAGTTCGTCGTGTTTGTCGGGCCTTCGGGCTGTGGCAAATCCACGCTGCTGCGCCTCATTGCGGGCCTGGAGCACATCGATGGTGGTCAACTCAATCTGGACGGGCGCGAGATCACACACCAACCGTCAAGCAAGCGCGACCTGGCGATGGTGTTTCAGAGCTACGCGCTGTACCCGCACATGAGCGTGTTCGAGAACATGAGCTTTGCGCTCAAGCTGGCCAAGGAAGACCCAGCGGTCATCCAAGACAAAGTTGAGCGTGCCGCAAAAATTCTCAACCTCACGTCGTATCTGCAACGCACGCCCAAAGACCTCTCGGGCGGGCAACGCCAGCGCGTGGCCATCGGCCGCGCCATCGTGCGCGCGCCCAAGGTGTTTTTGTTTGACGAACCGTTGTCCAACCTGGACGCTGCACTGCGCGGCCAGACCCGCGTGGAAATCGCCAAGCTGCACCGCGACCTGGGCGCTACCACCATTTATGTGACGCACGACCAGGTCGAAGCCATGACCTTGGCCGACCGCGTGGTGGTGCTGCGTGACGGCCAGATCGAGCAAGTGGGCACACCGCTGGAGCTGTATGACCGCCCGGCCAACCAGTTTGTGGCGCAGTTCATCGGCACGCCGCAGATGAACGTGGTGCCGTTGGCGCAGCTGCCGCCCGTGGTGGTGCAGTTGGCCCCGGCTGGTGCAGTGGGTGGTTCCATCGGCTTGCGTCCCGAAGCGGTGCAGCTTCGTCCCCAAGGGCAAGGCGCCATCACGGGCCGTGTGGACTTGGTGGAGGCGCTGGGCGCAGAAACCTTGGTCTATATCAGCACGCCCGAAGGCGCCACGCTGGTGGCCCGCCTGAGCGAGCGCACCAGTCTGGTGGCGGGCAACTCCGTCACGCTGGACGTGGCCACCGAGCACGCGCACTGGTTTGACAACAGCGGCCGCGTGGTCCGCAACACGCACAGTGCCGCCCTGGCTTGAGCCTTTGCCCCTTTCAACAACACGACACCATGCATTTCACACAAGCTTTGAGCGGCCAAGTGGCCGCCGTCACTGGCGCGGCATCGGGCATTGGTTTGGCCAGCGCGCAGGCCATGGTCAACGCTGGCGCAACCGTGGTGCTGATCGACCGCGACACCCAGGCGCTGGACAAAGCCTGCGCCACCCTGGGGGCCAGCGCCTTGCCGCTGGTGCTGGACCTGCTGGACCCGGCGCAATGCGCGGCCTTGCCCGAGCGCATCCTGGCGCTGGCCGGGCGGCTGGACATCTTCCACGCCAATGCGGGCCTGTATGTCGGCGGTGACCTGGTGGACGCGCAAGACGACGCCATCGACCGCATGCTCAACCTGAACATCAACGTGGTGATGAAGAACGTGCGCGGCGTGTTGCCGCACATGATCGCGCGCGGTGCGGGCGACATCATCGTCACCAGTTCACTGGCGGCGCATTTCCCCACGCCCTGGGAACCCGTTTACGCCTCCAGCAAATGGGCCATCGATTGCTTTGTACAGACCACGCGCCGTCAGGTGTTCAAGCACGGCATCCGCATGGGCGCGATTTCGCCAGGGCCGGTCATCACCTCTTTGCTGGCCGACTGGCCAGCCGAAAAACTGGCCGAAGCCAAGGCCAAAGGCAGCTTGCTCGAGGCGTCTGAAGTGGCGCAAGTCGTGTTGTTCATGCTCACGCGCCCGCGCGGCATGACCATCCGCGACGTGGTCATGATGCCCACGCAGTTCGACCTCTGACTTGTTGTTCAGGCCTTTTTCCTTTTTTGCTGATTTGCATACCATGAACACCATCCTGCACCTGGGCCTGGGCTCGTTTCACCGCGCCCACCAAGCCGTTTACGTGCACCAGTTGCGCCAACTGGGCGATCTGGGCTGGCGCATCGCCGGGGGCAATTTGCGTCCCGACATGCCCGACACCATTGCCGCGCTGCAAGCCCAAGGCGGCGCTTACACGCTGGAGACCGTGACGCCCCAGGGCGAAAAAAGCTACACCCGCATCACGTCCATCCAGCACGTCATGGCGTATCAAGACGACCTGGCACCCCTGGTGGCCGTGGGGGCCGATCCGGCCACCCGCATCATCAGCTTCACCGTGACCGAAGCGGGCTATTACCTGGACGCTCAGAACCGGCTCGACTGGGCCAGCTTCCCCGATTTGCGTGCCGATCTGGACGCGCTCAAAGCAGGCCGTGCCGGCCACACCGTGTATGGCGGGCTGGTCACTCTGTTGCGTGCGCGCATGCAAGCGGGCGCGGGCCCGGTCACGCTGATGAACTGTGACAACTTGCGCCACAACGGCGAACGTTCACGCAGCGGCTTGCTGCAATTCATCGAAGCCTTGGGCGACAGCGGCCTGATGCAGTGGGTGCAGGAAAACACCACCAGCCCCAATGCCATGGTGGACCGCATCACGCCCCGGCCCACACCCGATGTGGCGGTGCGCGTGAAGGCCGCCACCGGCCAGGATGACCCGGCCGCCCTGATGGCCGAGAGCTTCATCCAGTGGGTGATCGAAGACCGCTTCATCGCTGGCCGCCCTGACTGGGAGCGCGTTGGCGTCGAAATGGTGGATTCGGTGGACGCCTATGAAGAAGCCAAGATCCGCTTGCTCAACGCCACGCACAGCTGCATCGCGTGGGCCGGCACGCTGGTCGGCTATGCCTACATCCACGAAGGCACGCAAGACGCGGTGATCCGCCGCTTCGCTTATGACTACGTGACCGACGACGTGATCCCGGTGCTGGACACGCCTGAGAACCCTTGCCCGCTGGACCTGCCCCGTTACCGCGATGTGGTGCTGGACCGCTTCAGCAACCCCGCCATTCAGGACACCAACCAGCGCGTGGCGATGGACGGTTTCAGCAAGCTGCCCGGCTTCATTGCGCCCACCATCCGCGAACGCCTGGCCCGTGGCGGTTCTATCGAGAGCGTGGCCATGCTGCCGGCGCTCTTTTTGGCTTATTTGCAACGCTGGCATGCCGGGCAGATTCCTTACACCTACCAGGACCAGGCCATGCAGCCCGAGGTCGCGCACGCGATGTGTGCGGCAGCCGACCCGGTGGCCGCTTTTTGTGCCGACGCCAACTTGTGGGGCGAGCTGGCCAGCGACGCGCGGCTGGTGAATGCGGTGCGCCGTGCACATGATCGGGTGGCCCACTTTGTCAGCACCCATGCGGCTGTGACAAACTGACGGGCATCCAACCACCGCCCTGCACCGTGCCATGACCGTTCGCCCCCGCACCGTTCCCCGCCAGATCAAGCCCGAGCTGGAGCATGAACTGGTCCGTTCGCCCAACATGGGCTACGAGCCGTCCAGCGAGGTGGGTTTTGTGCGTTGCCTGGCGCACGGTTTTCCCACCCCGTTGGCGCGCTGGCACTACCACGACGAATACGAGCTGCACCTGATCACGGCCACCTCGGGCAAGGTGTTTGTGGGCGATTGGATCGGGCCTTTCCAGCCGGGGCAATTGGTGCTCACGGGGCCGCGCCTGCCGCACAACTGGGTCACCATGGACTCGCCGGAGGGTGGCGTGGTTGAGCGCGATCTGGTGATCCAGTTCGCGCACGATCCGCTGGTGCAGGCCAGCCAGACCATCCCCGAGTTGAGCGACATCCTGCCTTTGCTGGAGCGGGCCCGTCACGGCATCGAGTTTTTTGGCGTGTCCGAGACCGCGCACGCACACTGGCACAAGGTCAAGCGTGCCCACGGCTTGCGGCGTTTCACGGCGTTTTGTGAATTCATGGCCGATCTGGCGGCGTGCAACGATTACCGCTTGCTCTCCAGTGCCCCGCTGCAAAGCGATGACGACGACACTTCGCTCGACCTCATCAACAGCGTGGTCAGCCGCATCACCGAGCAGCTGGCCGAGTCGCATTCCGCTGCTGCGCTGGCGGCCGAATTGAACATGAGCGAAAGCCGGTTCAGCCGATTTTTTCGCAAGGCCACAGGCAACACCTTCACCGACTTTGTGAACCGTGTGCGCATCAGCCGTGCCTGCCAGTTGCTGATGGACACCGACCAGCAAATCACCCACATCTGCTACGAAGTGGGCTTCAACAGCGTGGCCAATTTCAACCGGCGCTTTCTGGAGATCAAGGGCATGAAGCCCTCGGATTTTCGGCGTCAGTCGCTCACGCGGTTTCGCGGAGCGCACTGATTGAGCCTGGGGGCGCAGGTGCCGTGCGCACTGAGCGCAAGCCAGATAGCCAGACGTTTTTTTGAAAGCACTTGACATGTTTCTTGGCCTCGACCTGGGCACCTCCGAACTGAAAGCCTTGCTGCTGAACGACCAGCACCAGGTGCTGGCCACGGCACGGATGCCGCTCACGGTGCAACGCCCGCAGGCCCTGTGGTCCGAGCAAGACCCCGCCAGCTGGTGGCAAGCGCTGGAGCACGTCATGGAGACTTTGCAACGCGAGCAGCCCCAGGCGCTGGCGCGTTTGGAGGGGGTGGGTTTGTCGGGACAGATGCATGGAGCGGTGTTGCTGGATGCGCAAGACGCCGTGTTGCGCCCGGCCATATTGTGGAACGACGGCCGCAGCGGTGCGCAGTGCGAAGAGCTCACCGCGCAAGTGCCCGATCTGGCGCGCATCACCGGCAATCTGGCCATGCCGGGTTTCACCGCGCCCAAGCTGTTGTGGGTGCGGGCGAACGAGCCCGCGTTGTTCGCCCAAACCCGTCGCGTGCTGTTGCCCAAAGACTGGCTGCGTCTGCAGCTCACGGGCGAAGCGGTCAGCGACATGTCCGATGCGGCCGGCACGCTGTGGCTGGACACCGGCCGGCGTGACTGGTCAGACGCGGTGCTGGCCGCTTGCGGCCTGGACCGCAGCCACATGCCGCGGCTGGTGGAGGGCAGTGCGGTCTCGGCCTATTTGACGCCCGCGCTGTGCCGCCGCTGGGGACTGCCCGATCGAGTACCGGTGGCCGGCGGTGCGGGCGACAACGCGGCCAGTGCGGTGGGCATGGGCTTGGTGCGGCCTGGTCAGGGCTTTGTGTCGCTGGGCACCTCGGGCGTGGTGTTTGTCAGCGGGGCGCGCTTTGCGCCCAACCCGGCGCAGGGGCTGCACGCGTTTTGCCACGCCTTGCCAGACCGCTGGCACCAGATGTCGGTCATGCTTAGCGCGGCCAGTGCTGTGACCTGGGCCGCCAAACAATTGGCGTTTGCCGACGAGGCCAGCCTGCTGGCCGCTGCGGCGCAACTGCCCGAAACAGACAGGCGCACGGCCCCGCTGTTTTTGCCCTACCTCAGTGGCGAGCGCACGCCGCACAACCAGCCGCTGGCCACGGCCACCTGGTTTGGCATGACGGCAGCGCATGGCCGCGAAGCGCTGGCCTACGCCGTGGCCGAAGGCGTCGCCTTTGGCTTGCGCGATGGCTTGCAGACGCTGGGCACGCCCGAGCCGGCCTTGCAGAGCTTGTCTTTGGTGGGCGGTGGCGCCCGCGATGCGTGGTGGGCCCAATTGCTGGCCGATGCGCTGGGCCTGCCGTTGACGCTGCACGAGGGCGCTGAAACGGGCGCGGCTTTGGGCGCCGCGCGGCTGGCCTGGTTGGCCTGTGGTGCTTCGTTGGACGAGGTGTGCACCATGCCCCCGGTCAGTCGCGTTTTTGTGCCCGATGCGGCGCGGCACACAGCGCTGTCACTGCGCCATGCGCGGTTTCAGGCGCTGTATCGCGCTTTGTCTGCGAGCTTTTAACCATCCGGGGCCATCGAGGTGCCCCACTGAAGGCCACCCTGTCGGACTGGGACGAAGTCTGAAGCCTCGGAGCTGAAGCTCCGACCTGCAGGGCCGCTGGTTTCGTCGGTGGCTTCAGCCCCGACATGGGCATCAGTTGAGGCTCAGCACTTGTTGCGCCTGAAAACGCACTTGTTCGTTTTTGCGCGCATAGCCCAAGGGGTTGGCCACCACCCGGCAGTCGTGCACGGTGTAGTCGCTGGGGCAATGCAGGTGCCCGTGCAGCCAGAGCCGGGCGTGGGGCAGCAAGTCATCCAGCGCATTGCAAAACCCCGCCGTGCCCGGCACCTGACCATAGCGCGGGTCGGTACTGCGCAGGCTGGGCGCAAAGTGGGTGATGACCACGGTGGGGCCGTCAAAGCTTTCGTTCAAGGTCTGGCGCAACCAGTCCTGGCACAGCAGGGCTTGTTCGCGCAAGCCCTCGGCCAGCCAGGGTTCACCGTTGCGGGTGGTGCCGGTTTTACGCAGGTAATAGTTGGCGGCGCGAAAGGCCTTGTCGCGCGCTTTGAGCTGGCGTGTGTATTGGCTGTTGGGGTGATTGAAGTGGGCCGGAAATTTGGCCGATGTCGGGTCGGGCAGGGTTTGGCCGGCCAGCGGGCCCAGTGCGTCAAAGTCGCTCCAGAGCGTGGTGCCCACAAAGCGCACGCCGTTCAGGTGCTCTATTGTGCGCTCCAGCCAGGTGATGCCCAGCCGGGTGCAGGTGGCACGCAAACGGGTGTGGGTTTCGTCAAAATCCAGACCGTCGTATTCGTGGTTGCCCGGGACAAACAACACGGGCGTGGGCCAGCCGTGCAGGGGCGAAAAGCGCGCCAGGCCAAAGTCGCCGTCGCCCGCTGTGGCCAGGGCCGAACCGGTTTGGTACGAACCAATGTCGCCCGCCAGCACCAGCACGTCGCTTGCCGGTGCCGGGCTGGGCACGAAGTCCGGGTTGGCCTCCAGGTGCAAGTCCGAAAGCAATTGGATTTTCATTTCAGACCTTCCACCGCGAATGCGGCTTGCGCCACTTGCAGCAATTGTTCGCGCAGCCATTGGTGCGCACTGTCGTGTTGCAGCCGCCGATGCCACAGCGCTTCGACGTGGACGGGTGGCACGTCCAAGGGCAGATCGCGCAACAGCAGTTGATCGCCCATGCCCGTGGTGGGCACAAAGTGGCGCGGCAGGACGGTCAGCAAGTCGGAGTTGACCACCACCTGCCCGGCGGTGAAAAACTGGTTCACGGTCAGCACGATGCGCCGCCGTCGCCCGATTGAGGCCAGCGCCTCATCGACAAAACCATAGGGGCGTCCGGAAAAACTCACCAGCAGATGGCGGGCCGCGCAGTAGGCGTCCAGCGTCATGGGCTGGTCGGCCAAAGGGTGGCCTTGCCGCATCACGCAGACATATTCACCGGCGTACAGGCGCTGGTGTTCAAACGACACGGCTTCGCCGGCCTGGGCACGCCCGGTCAAATCGGTCAGCACGGCGGGAAAGTAGCCCAAGGCCATGTCGGCTGCACCATCGCTGAGCAGGCTGCGCGGATCGCGCGTGGTCAGCGGCACCACCCGCAACGAGACGCCGGGGGCTTCAGTTTGCATTTGCCGGGCCAGACCGCCCATCAACTCGGCGGCCGTGGCATCGGCCATGGCCAGGATGAAGGTGTGACCGGCTTCTTGCGGCACAAATGGGCTGGGCACGATGGCCTCTTGCAGCTGGCGCAGGGCCTCGCGGACGCTGGGCCACAGGGCCAGGGCCCGTGGCGTGGGCGCTATGCCATGGCCGTGCCGACGCACCAGTTCGTCGTCCAGCGCATCGCGCAGGCGGCGCAAGGCATTGCTGACCGCAGGCTGGGTGAGGGACAGGTTGCGTGCGGCCCGGGTCAGGCTGCGTTCGGCCATGACCTCGTCAAAAACCCGAAGCAGGTTCAGGTCCAGTGTGCGGAAAGAGGCCGGGATGGAGGGTTGCATGCAAATTTCCGTTATCTATCACCATTATGAATGGAGTGCATCATGAATATAAAGTTGAGTCGTATGCGTGAAAACCCTATGATCGCAGCCATGGTTTGGATGATTTGGATGGCCAAAACATGCAAAGTCGAATCAAGGGAACAAAAAATGAACACAACTACTGAAAAATCTGTCCTGAGCCAACTGTCGGCTGCGGGCACTGCACCTGTCACCTCGGCCTCTGGCTTGGCCACTGGGATGTTGGCCGCCGGCGTGGCCGCCCTGGTGGTGATGGCCGACCACATGATCGACGACTGGGCCGAAACGCATGTGGTGGCTGCCTGGCTGGCGCTTTGGGTGGTGGCTGTGATGGCCATTGCCGCACTGCGCGGCGTGAGCCGCATGCTGGCACAAGGCCTGATGGCCGGGCTCGATGCTTGGTCGGCCGATCTGGCCCGCCGCCGCGCTGACGAACGCCTGTGGGCCATGGCCCAGCAAGATGGCCGCCTGATGCAAGACCTGCAAGCCGCCATGGACCGCGCTGAAACCCACGGCACGCCTGCCGCTGACCTGGCCACTTACAAGGCTCGCCGCGTTGCCCGCATGGTCAACAGCCGCATGTACTACATCTGAAATCCGGCCGGCCTGGGTGCAACGCAAGGCCTCCTTCGGGAGGCCTTTTGCTTTGCGCGGCAAATAAAACAACCGCCCCGGTTTGTGACCTGGGGCGGTTTTTTTGCATCTGCGCCAGTGCATGGCGCAGAACCTGCTCTTAAGCAGCCAAGCGGGCTTCCAGCGCGGCCTTGGTGTCCAGCAAGGCCTGGGGCAGGTGGTAGCTCAGCTGGCTGAAGTGCGCGTCGTGCAGCTTGAACTCGTCTTGCCAGGCGGCCTTGTCGATGCTGGTGACCGACTTGAATTGCTCGGCGCTGAAGTCCAGACCGGTCCAGGTGATTTCGCCGTAAGTCGGGGCCACGCCGAACATGGTTTCTTCGCCTTGGGCGTTGCCTTCCAAGCGGTCAATCATCCACTTGAGCACGCGCATGTTGTCGCCGTAACCAGGCCAGACGAATGCGCCGTCTTCGCCCTTGCGGAACCAGTTCACGCAGTACATGGCGGGCAGTTGGTGGCCAGCCGCTTGCGCCTTGGCACCGGTGTCGAGCCAGTGCTGGAAGTAGTCGCTCATGTTGTAGCCGCAAAACGGCAGCATGGCGAAGGGGTCGCGGCGCACCACACCTTGCGCGCCAAAGGCGGCAGCGGTGGTTTCCGAGCCCATGGTCGCGGCCATGTAGACGCCTTCGGTCCAGTTGCGCGCTTCGGTGACCAAGGGCACGGTGGTGGAGCGGCGGCCGCCGAACATGAAGGCGTCGATCGGCACGCCCGCCGCGTCGTCCCATGCAGGGTCCAGCGCAGGGTTGTTGGCAGCGGCCACGGTGAAGCGGGCGTTGGGGTGGGCGGCTTTGGCACCGGTTTCCTTGGCGATCTGGGGTGTCCAGTCCTTGCCTTGCCAGTCGATCAGGTGATCGGGCAGTTTGCCGGTGTCCTTTTCCACGCCTTCCCACCAGACGTCGCCGTCATCGGTCAGGGCCACGTTGGTGAAGATCACGTCCTTGTGCAGGCTCAGCATGCAGTTGGGGTTGGTCTTCATGTTGGTGCCGGGGGCGACGCCAAAGTAACCGGCTTCGGGGTTGATGGCGTACATCTTGCCGTCGTCGTGCGGTTTGATCCAGGCGATGTCGTCACCGATGGTGGTGACCTTCCAGCCTTCGAAGGCTTTGGGTGGCACCAGCATCGAGAAGTTGGTTTTGCCACAGGCGCTGGGGAAAGCGGCGGCCACGTGGTATTTTTTGCCTTGGGGGTTGGTCACGCCCAGGATGAGCATGTGTTCGGCTAGCCAGCCTTGCTCGCGGCCCATGTTGGACGCGATGCGCAGCGCAAAGCACTTTTTGCCCAGCAGCGCGTTGCCGCCGTAGCCCGAACCGTAAGACCAGATTTCGTGGGTCTCGGGGAAGTGCACGATGTATTTGGTGCTGGGGTTGCAAGGCCAGCTGGTGCTGTCTTTTTGACCCGCAGCCAAAGGCGCGCCCACGGTGTGCATGCAAGGCACGAAATCGCCGTGGGTGCCCAGCACGTCGAACACGGCCTTGCCCATGCGGGTCATGATTTTCTGGTTGACGGCCACGTAGGCGCTGTCGGTCAGCTCGATGCCGATGTGGCTGATGTGCGAGCCGAGTGGGCCCATCGAGAACGGCACCACATACATCGTGCGGCCAGCCATGCAACCGTCAAACAAGGGGTTCAGGGTGGCGCGCATCTGCGCGGGTTCCATCCAGTTGTTGGTCGGGCCGGCATTTTCTTTTTGGGCCGAGCAGATGTAGGTGCGGTCTTCCACGCGGGCCACATCGGACGGGTCCGAGCAAGCCAGGAACGAGTTGGGGCGCTTGGCGGGGTTGAGCTTTTTGAAGGTGCCCGCGGCCACCAGTTCGGCGCACAGGCGGTCGTATTCTTCTTGCGAGCCGTCACACCAGTAAATGTTGGCGGGCTTGCACAGGGCGGCCATTTCGGCGACCCAGGCGATCAGTTTCGCGTTCTTGACGTAGGCGGGCGTGTTCAGGTTCAGGCCCTGCATCACAGGTGAGTTCATGGCTGGCTCCAAGTTTAAAAATCGTCTTTTCAAAAACCCTGCGCAGGGACTTTGAAAAAACGGCTGGTGGCTGAGATACTGGTGCGGTGGTGGGCGTGTCATCGCCCGCCGTAACCGCGTGGTAACTTGGGGGTTCGATTTTAGGGAGCCTGCCTGCTCCTTGCCTGTCATTTGCGACAAAACCCCTGTTAAATCTATGCAAAAGATGCATGACGTTATGCGCAATTGTGCTTCCCCGGTTCCAGCAAAGGGCCGCCGTCGGCTGCTGCGGGCGGCTTGGGGACTGGCCTGGGCCACTCCGTGGTGGGCGCAGGGGCAGGTGCAGCCGCGCATCAAAATCGCAGCCGCCAGCAACCTGAAGTTTGTGCTGGCTGACTTGGTGCGCCAATACAGGCAACAAACAGGTGTTCAGGTGGAGCTGACTCTGGGGGCTTCGGGCAACCTGGCTCGGCAGATTTTGCAAGGCCTGCCGGTGGAGCAATTCATCTCGGCCGACGAAGCCCGGGTGGCTGAACTGGCCACTGCGGGCCGCACGCTGGATGCTGGCCAGCGCTATGCCACAGGCCGCCTGGCCTTGGTGGTGCCTGCAAATTCAACGTTGCCCTTGGCCCAGGGCCTGGCTGCCGTGGTGCGCGCCCTGAAACCGGGCGACACATTCGCCATCGCCAACCCGGCCTTGGCCCCCTATGGCGTGGCGGCAGAGGAGGCCTTGCGGCGCGCAGGCGTGGGGCCCTTGCCCGCCGGGCAAAAGGTGTTGGGCGACCACATCGGCCAGGCCACGCAGTTTGTGGCCACGGGGGCCGCGCAAGCGGGCATCACCGCGTTGGCGCTGAGCACGGTGCCCGACATCGCACGCCGTCTGCAGGTCTTGCCTTTGCCAGAACATGTGCACGCGCCTTTGCACCAGCGCATGGTTTTGTTGAAAAACGCCAGCCCGGCCGCGGTGGCCTGGCACCGCTTTTTGTTGAGCCCGCAGGCGCAGGCGGTGTTTGTGCGGCACGGCTACGCCTTGCCGCAATAATCAAGGCCCACACCACACCCACGCACCGTAACCCCCGCACACCGCACGCCCCATGGATTGGCCCGCACTCACCGTTTCGCTGACTTTGGCGGCTTTGACCACCTTGGTTTTGTTGCCGCTGGGCCTGGCGCTTGCCCGCTGGCTGGCGGTCACGGCCTGGGGCGGGCGTGCGTTCATCGAGGCGTTGCTGCTGTTGCCCTTGTTGTTGCCGCCCACCGTCATCGGTTTTTATTTTTTGGTGGCCTTTGGCCAAGGCAGCCCCTTGGGGGCCTGGCTGGCGGCATCGGGTTGGCGACTGGTGTTCAGCTTGGAAGGCCTGCTGCTGGTGAGTGTGCTGGTCAACCTGCCTTTCATGGTGCAGCCCATCCAGCGGGCTTTTGCGGCGGTGCCGCACAGCTTGCGCGAAGCGGCCTGGGTGTCGGGCCTGTCGGGTTGGCAGACGTTTTGGCGCATTGAATTGCCGCTGGCCTGGCCGGGCTTGCTGGCGGGCATGGCGCTCACGGTGGCGCACACGCTGGGTGAGTTTGGCGTGGTGCTGATGGTGGGCGGCAACATCGAGGGCGAAACCCGCACCCTGTCGGTGTCGCTGTACGACAAGGTGCAGGGCATGGACTTGCAGTCGGCCCATGTGATGGCGCTGGCGCTGGTGGGCGTCTCCTTGCTGGCGCTGAGTCTGGTGTTGGCCTTTGACCGGGTGGGCCAGCGTGGCCGAGCCCTGCAGGAGCGCTGATGTCGGGCTTGCAAGTGCGGTTGCGTTCTGCCAGTCCGATTCGACTGGAAGCCGAGTTTGACTGCGGCGCGGGTGAATTGGTGGCCTTGGTCGGGCCGTCGGGCAGCGGCAAAACCAGCATGCTGCGTGCCATGGCCGGTTTGTGGACGCCTGCCGATCTGCAGGGCCACATCCGGGTGGCGGGGCAGGACTGGCTCAACACCGCGTCGGGCGTGCAGCTCAGCCCGCAGCAGCGCCGGGCGGGCCTGGTGTTTCAGCATTACGCCTTGTTCCCGCACATGAGCGCGCAGGCCAATGTGGCCTTGGCCGCCGGTCCGGGCTGGACGGCGGCCGACGTGCAGGCCTTGCTCGTCCGCCTTGGGCTGGGTGTGCTCAGCCAACGCAGGCCGGCGCAATTGTCGGGTGGCCAGCAGCAGCGCGTGGCGCTGGCGCGGGCGCTGGTGCGCGTCATGCCCACGCCACAAACCACATCCGCTGCACCGGGTGCCACCACATGGCCGGGGGTGTTGCTGCTTGATGAACCGTTTTCTGCCGTCGATGCGCCCACGCGCCAGGCGCTTTACCGTGAGCTGGCCGCCTTGCGCCAAAACGTGTCCGTGCCCATGGTGCTGGTCACGCACGACTTGTCCGAAGCCCGCCGCCTGGCTGACCGGGTGGTGATTGTGGACGCCGGTCACACCTTGCAAACGGGCCAGCCCGCCCGCGTGTTTGCCAGCCCCCGCAATGCCCGGGTGGCCGAGTTGGTGGGCATTCAAAACCATTTTGCGGGGTGTTTTTTCAAGGACCAGCCTGGCTGGGGCCGCTTGCGTTGGACCGATCCGGCCCAGCCCGACCAATGCATCGACCTGACCGTGGTCGATAAAAACAAGATCGGCGATGGCACGCCCGTGACCTGGGTGCTGAATGGCGAACAGGTGGATGTGCTGGCCGATGGGGCGCCGCTGCCCGTGGCCGGTCAGGGCCGGACCCGTTTGCGCTGTTGCCTGGCCGAAGTCTTGTCTTTGGGGGAAATCAGTTTGTGCACGCTCACCCCGGAGACCTTGCCCGGCCAAACCATCACCTTGAACCTGACCACCCGGCTGCTGGCGCGGCTGCAAGTGGGGGCCGGGGGGTGGATTCAATTGCTGATCGCCCCGGGGGCGCTGCACATCATGCCGGTGCGCGAAGCCGCCGCATGACCCGGGAGGTGCAGGCTGGGAAGGGCCCAAAAACAAAACCCGCAAAGCCGAAGCTGTTGCGGGTTGTGCTGGGTTGCCGCCTGAAAAGACGGCCAATTGGGGGCGCGAAGCTGCGCGAAAGCCTCAGCCCATGTACACGGCAATGAAGGCCAGCAAGAAAATCAGCAAGGCGCCAGCGGCCGGAATGACCACGGGAATGTGCTTGACCACGTTTTCCACGGGATCGTCGGATGTGTGTGTGTCGTTGTGAGCAGACATGGGGAACCTCAAAACAAGAATGGGCGTATTGTAGCCAAGCCAGGCCATGGCTGGCTGACAGCCTGGTCCGAGGGCGTGGGGGCGGTGTTGTTCACCACCCCCGTTGGTGGGCTGGTCTCACATCAGCGCATACGTGGTGCTGGCCCGAAAGACGCTTTTGCCGTCTTCGGCCCCCGACAAATCCATCTCGCCAAAGGCCATGGCCTTGCCAACGCGCAAGAGCCGGGCGGTGATGAGCGCATCTTGTCCTGACAGCGGCTTCATGAAACTGCTGGACAACTGCACCGTGCTGCAGGGCCTGAACTGGCCAAAGTGGTGGATGAGTGCCAACACCATGGCCGTGTCGGCCGCCGCCATCATGGCTTGGCCGCACAGCATGCCACCCACCCGCACGAGTTGGTCGTTTTGCGGCAGGCGCAGCGTCACGCTGTCGGCGTCAAAGCGCTCGACTTGCAAGCCCAGCGCTTGCACCCAAGGGGCGAACAAGTCGGACAGGGCTTGTTGCAGGGCTTCGCGGCGGAGAGGGATGTCGGGCATGGCAGGGTCCTTGTGAAGCGTGGATTTTCCATCACAGCGCACTGGGGTTCAAAAGGAGTGGAGGGGGTTGCTTTTGAGGGTTTGCACGGGTGGGAATAAATTGCAATACGACCATAATGCAATTTCCAACCACCGAACATGACCCGCACTCTGCACCAAATCAAAAGCGAACAGACGCGTGAGCGTTTGCTGGGTGCGGCCCTGGATCTGATGCACACCAAGGGCCACGGGCAACTGTCGGTGCACGAAGTGGCCCGGGCCGCTGGCATGACGGCTGGGGCGGTGCAGCACCACTTCACGTCCAAGGCGGCGTTGATGCTGGAGGTGATCACCCGCTTGATCGCGCAGCTGGAGGAAGCCAGTGATTTCTGGCCCCCCGCAGACTGGCCCCTGCAGCGGCGTGCCGACCATTTTGTGCAGCAGGCGTGGGCCACGTTGTATGGGCATCCGCGTTTCGCCGTGGCTTGGTCGGCCTATCTGGCCGCGCGCGAAGACGAAGGCATGGTCGCTCACATCGTCGCGCGCCGAGGCCTGCTCACGGCCAGCTTGCAGCAACGCATGGGCCAGAGTTTTCCAGAAATGTGCCGTGGCCCCCAGGCCGAGGCCCGCGTCCAGTTTGTCTTGTCCGCCTTGCGCGGCATGGGGCTGGTCGCACCGTTTTCCCCGGCAGCCGCTGTTCCCGAGCAGCTGCAGGTGTTGTCGCAATACCTTCAATCGTTTCAGACCCAGGAGACATGACATGAAAAAGACCTTGTTGGCCGCGCTGTTGTGCGGTGTCAATTTGTTGGCCCACGCCGCCTATCCAGACAAGCCCATCACGCTGGTGGTGCCCTACCCGCCGGGCGGGGCCACAGACATCCTGGCGCGCAAGCTGGCGGGCCCATTGGGCCAGCGTCTGGGGCAGACGGTGATTGTGGAAAACAAGGCCGGTGCCGGTACAGCCATCGGGGCCACGTTGGTGGCCAAGTCGGCACCAGACGGCTACACCTTGCTGATTTCGTCCAACACCACCTTCACGGTCAATGCCGCACTGAAGAAGAATTTGCCCTACGACCCGCAAAAGGACTTTGAGTCGATTGGCCTCATCGGCAGCTCGCCGCTGGTGTTGCTGGCCCACCCCAAAGTGCCCGCCAACAGCGTCAAGGAGTTGCTGGAGTTGGCTCGGCGTGACTCCAAAGGCCTGAACTTTGGCTCGTTTGGTGTGGGCACGTCGGCGCATTTGGCGGGTGAAATGTTCAAGGTCATGACCGGTGCCAACATGGTGCATGTGGCTTATCGCGGCAGCGCGCCGGCCATGACGGATTTGATCGGCGGCCAGATTCCGCTCAGCTTTGACACCAGCGTGGCCGCCATGCCGCAGATGGCCACGGGCAAGGTCAAAGCCATTGCCGTGACCACACGCCTGCGTTCGCCACAGATGCCGAAAGTGCCCACGGTGGCCGAAGCGGGTTTTCCTGACTATGAAATGGTGCCGTGGATCGGGTTTGTCGGCCGCCGTGGCATGCCCGCCGAAGTCAGTGGCAAGCTGACCCAAGCCCTCAAGGACAGCTTGAACGATCCCGCCGTCAAAGCCGATTTGCAAAAAGTGGGCTTGGACGTGTTGTTCCAGCCTGGCAGCGTCTATGACACGAAAGTGGCGCAAGAGCTGCCGCTGCTGCGGGCCTATGTGCACCGCGCCAACATTCCGGTGGAGTGAGTGCCATGTCTTTGCTGGAACTGAGCGCGGTTGAATTGCGCCGCCAGATCGGTGAAAAGCAACTCTCGCCGGTCGCGTTGATGCAGGCGTGCATCGACCAGATCGAAACCTACAACCCGGCCGTCAACGCGATCTGCGCGACCGACTACGAGCGCGCATTGGCCACGGCCCGCGAAGCCGAAGCACAGGTCATGCGCGGTGCGCCTTTGCCGCTGCTGCATGGCTTGCCCTTGGGGGTGAAAGACCTGCAGGCCACCGCCGGGCTGCTGACCACCAGTGGCAATGTGCGTTTGCGTGGCCATGTGCCGGAGCAGGACGTGTCGTACGTGGCGCGCTTGCGCCAGGCCGGGGCCATTGTCACGGCCAAGACCAACACGCCCGACATGGGCGCAGGGGCCAACAGCCGCAACCCGGTTTGGGGTGCCACGGGCAACCCCTTCAACCCGGCGCTCAATGCCGGTGGTTCTTCGGGGGGCTCGGCCGCCGCCTTGGCGTGTGACATGCTGCCGCTGTGCACGGGTTCCGACACGGGGGGCTCGCTGCGCATCCCTTCGGCGCTGTGTGGTGTGGTGGGGCTGCGGCCTTCGCCGGGCTTGGTGGCCAACGACATGCGCCCGCTCGGCTGGTCGGCGATTTCGGTGCTGGGCCCCATGGGCCGCGATGTCGCCGATACCGCGTTCATGATGCAGGCCAGTGTCGGCCCGCACCCCATGGACCCCTTGAGCCTGGGCGTGCAGCACGAGGCCTTTTGGCCGGTTCAGCCGGCCGATTTGCGCCAGTTGCGTGTGGCCTACACCGAAGACTTTGGCGCTTGCGCGGTGGACCCGATTGTCCGCCGTGCGTTTCGCGAGCGCGTGCAAGCGCTGTCGCGTGAAGTGGCGGTGTGCGAACCCCTGGACTGGAACCTGAGCGACGGGCATCGCTGCTTTGACGTGATCCGGGCCGAGAGTTTTTTTGCCGCCTTCGAAGAGGTTTACCGCACCCAGCCCGAGACGCTGGGGCCCAATGTGCGGGCCAATGTGGAGATGGCCGCCAGCATCACCTTGGCCGACCGGGCCTGGTCGCACCTGGCGCAAACACGCATCAACCGGCAATTCCAGGCGGCGTTCGGGCACTACGACCTGATCTTGTCGCCGGTCACGCCCCTGTCGCCGTTTCCCTGGACGCAGCTGTACGCCGAAGTGGTCGATGGTCAGAAGCAGCGCAACTATTACGAGTGGCTGAGCCTGACCTACATGGTCACCCTGGCCACCAACCCGGCGCTGTCTTTACCCCTGGGCTGCGACGAAGCGGGCATGCCATTTGGCTTGCAGCTGATCGGCCCGCTGCACCGCGATGCGCAGCTGTTGCGCATGGCTGCAGCGCTGGAGCAATGGGGCCAGACACAGCCCGGTTTCAGCCGGCCTCGGCCCGACATGACCGCGCTGCAGCAAGCCCGTCCTGAGCTCAAAAGCATCGTGACGCACCCGCCTGTTCTGTCGGGCACCACGCGGGTCGACACCCGCAACGCGGTCTGAAGCGCCATGGCCTCCTCTATCTTGGTTTTAGGTGCTGGCATGGTCGGCACTTGTACTGCCTTGCATTTGCAGCAACGGGGTTTTGATGTGGTGCTGGTGGACCGCCGTGCGCCGGGACAGGAAACGTCGTTTGGCAACGCGGGCCTGATCCAGCGCGAGGCGGTGGAGCCGTATGCTTTTCCCCGCGAGCCGGGTTTTTTGTTCAATGCGGCCGTGGGCCGTGGCGCCGAAGTGCATTGGCATGCGCGTGGCCTGTGGCAGATGGCTGGAGCGCTGCTCAGCTACTTTCGCCATTCCCATCCTGCGGCCCATGCGCAGGCCACCGAGGCCTACAGCCGCTTGATCGCCCACGCCACAGACGAGCACGACCTGCTGATCGCCGCTGCGGGTGCGCAAGATTTGGTGGCGCGTGAAGGGTTCCGCTTCGTGTTTCGCACGTCCGCAGCGTTCGATGAGGCGGCCCAGCGCGCAGAAGATTTGCGCACGCGTTTTGGGGTGCGCTCGAAGGCCGAAAACTCCGCCCAGCTGGCGCAGGCCGAACCCGCCTTGCGCAGGCCTTTGGCGGGTGCTGTGCATTGGCTGGACCCTTGGGCGGTGAACCACCCCGGCGCATTGGTGCAGCGCTATGCCGACCTGTTTGTGGCGCGGGGTGGGCGTGTGCTGACCGGCGACGCGGCCAGCCTGCAGGCGCAAGGTGCTGGCTGGTCGGTACAGACCAGCGAAGGCCGTGTGCAGGCCGCACAAGCGGTGCTGGCCCTGGGGCCGTGGGCAGACGGGCAGATCCGCACGTTGGGTTACCGTTTTCCGTTGTTCATCAAACGCGGCTACCACCAACATTACCGATCACCTGCCCAGGTGCAGCAGCCGCTGCTCGACGCCGAACGCGGTTATGTGCTGGCTCCCATGCAGCGTGGCTTGCGCCTGACCACGGGCGCTGAATTTGCGCCCATCGACGCAGCGCCCTCGCCAGTGCAACTGGCCAAGGCCGAAGCACTGGCGCGTGAGTTGGTCGATCTGGGTGAGCCCCTGCCCGAGCCGCCCTGGTTGGGCGCGCGCCCTTGCACCGCCGACATGCTGCCCGTGATGGGGCCTGCACCGCGCCACAAAGGCCTGTGGTTCAACTTTGGCCACGCGCACCAGGGCTTCACGCTGGGGCCGGTGGCCGGTCGATTGCTCGCCGAGATGGTCTGCGGTGAACCCACCTGGGTGGACCCGACCCCGTATGCGCCTGCGCGGTTTGGCTGACACCGCTCAGACACTGCGAACAGCAATGCCGCGCAACTGCTGCAAGTGGTTGTCTTCTGGCGGACGCGGGTAACGGGTGGGGTCGAGTCGGTGCAGCAACCAGGCTTGTTGGGTCTGCGCGGCACGCACGTTGCGGGCCTTCACATGGCCGAAGCCGCGCATGGCCAGCGGCAGCGCCAAAATGCCCTGCACCAGCGCGGCGTTGTCCGCCGTGACCAAGCGCAGCAACTGCTGCACTTGTGCGGTGTAGGCGTCGATCAACTGGCGCTCCATGCGGCGCTCGTGCGTGTGGCCAAACGGGTCCAGCAGCGTGCCGCGCAACACCTTGCCCTTGGCCAGCAGTTGCAGCACCGGGCGCATCCAGGCCCCCAGGGTGACTTTGCGCGGTGTTTTGCCATGGGCGGCTTTGAACAGCGCGGGCGGTGACATGTGAAAAGCCAGCCGGTAATCGCCTTCAAACTGCGCGTCCAGTTGCGCCTGGAAAGCGCTGTCGCTGAACAGCCGGGCCACTTCGTATTCGTCCTTGTAACTCATGAGCTTGTGCAGGCTGCGGGCCACCGTCAAAGCCACGCCGTCATCGGGTAAACGGGCGGCCCGCGTGGCCTGTTGCACATCGCGCATGAAGCGCGTGTAGCGTTCTGCCCAGCGTGCGTTCTGGTAAGCCGCCAAGTGGCTGGTTGCTTGTTCGCTGAAGCTGTGCAGGCCCTCGGGCACGGGTTCAGCGGTTGGAGACAGGCGCAAGGCCATCGGGTCGGCGGCCGCCAGCCGCCCCACCGTGAAGGCCAGCAGGTTTGCGTCCACGGCCACGTTGTTCAGCCGGATGGCCTGCTCCAGCGCCGCCAGGCTGACGGGCACCAGACCCCGCTGCCAGGCATAACCCATGGCCAGGATGTTGGCGGCCAGCGTATCGCCCAGCACCTGTTCGGCCAGGGCCTGTGCATCAAAGGTTTCCACCTGCGCATCGCCCGCAGAAAAGCGCATTTTGTCCACCAGCAAGTCGGTGTGCATTGGCGCATCCGGGTGGCGCACGGCATCGGCCACGGGCGTCTCGTGCACGTTCACCAGCACACGCGTGCGGCCATGGCGGATGGTTTGCAAGGCTTCGGCTGTAGCTGCCACCACCGCGTCGCACGCCAGCACCGCATCGGCTTGCTGGGTGTCGATGCGCACCTGGTTGAGCAGGTGCCGCGTGGGCGCAATGCGCACAAAACTCAGCACCGAGCCGCCTTTTTGGGCAAAGCCCATGAAGTCGAGCACGCTGGCCTGCTGGCCCTCTAGGTGCGCGGCCATGGCAATGACCGCCCCCACGGTGACCACGCCGGTGCCGCCCACGCCGGTGATCAGCAAGTCCCAGGGGCTGTCGGTGTTGCGCGGGTGGGTGGCGGGTAAGCGGGCAGCGTGCGCCATAAATTGCTGGCGCGCTTCGGGCGAGGCGCCTGTTTTGCGGCGCAGGCGGCCGCCGGTCACGCTGACGAAGCTCGGACAAAAACCGTTGGCGCACGCATAGTCCTTGTTGCAATGGGTTTGGTCGATCTTGCGCTTGCGTCCCCAGGGCGTTTCGTGCGGCAGCACGGCCACGCAGTTGCTTTGCACGCCGCAGTCACCGCAGCCTTCGCACACCCCTTCGTGGACCATCAAGCGGCGCGCCGGGTCGGCCAACTCGCCCTTCTTGCGACGGCGGCGCTTTTCGGCGGCGCAGGTTTGCTCGTAAATCAGCACCGACACGCCCGTCACTTCGCGCAACTGGCGCTGCACCGCGTCCAGGTCTTCACGCGGGTGAAACGTGGCGATGGCTGGAAAGCGTTTTTGCAGCACCTTGAATTTGCCGATGTCATCGCTCACGATGGCCAGCGCCTGCACGCCTTCGCTCTCGACCTGGCGCGCGATGGCGTCCACGCTGATGACGCCATCGACCGGTTGACCGCCCGTCATGGCCACCGCGTCGTTGAACAAAATCTTGTAGGTGATGCGCGCCTTCGCTGCGACCGCTTGCCGGATGGCCAGGTAGCCCGAGTGGTAATACGTGCCATCGCCCAGGTTCTGAAAGACATGCGGCATGCGCGTGAAGCGCGAATGCGAGACCCAGTCCACGCCCTCGCCGCCCATCTGGATCAGGCCTTCCGTGTCGCGCTCCATCCAGTTGGCCATGAAGTGGCAGCCAATGCCTGCGCGTGCGGTGGAGCCTTCGGGTACCTTGGTCGAGGTGTTGTGCGGGCAACCGGCACAAAAGTAAGGCAGCCGTTTGACCGCATCGCTGGCGTTGCTCAGCATCTCGGCGGGGACGAAGTCGCGCACCAACAGGTGCGGGATGTTGAGCGCCGAGCCGGTGTGCTGTTGCAACCATTCGGCCACCTGCACGATCAGGCGCGAAGGCCGCAATTCGCCCAGCGCAGACAACAGGGCCTGACCTTGTGCGTCGCGCTTGCCCACGATGCCTGGGCGCGAAGGCGCGTTGTAAAACAGGTCGCGCAATTGCTGCTCGACGATGGGCGCTTTTTCTTCGATCACCAGGATCTCGCGCAGGCCTTGTGAAAACACCTGCATGCGGGTGGACTCGATCGGGAAGGTCAGGCCCAATTTGGTCACGCGCACACCGGCCGCGGCCAGTGAGGCTGCGCTCAGGCCCAATCGGCGAAACACCTCCATCAGGTCGTGGTGGGCCTTGCCCGCCGTGACGATGCCGATGTGGGCCTGCGGGCTGACGATGACCTGGCGGTCAATGCTGTTGACCTGCGCAAAGGCGGCCACCGCACTCAGCTTGTCCTGCAGGCGCGATTCGAGGCGCAGTGACGGCAGATCGGGCCAGCGGTAGTGCAGGCCATCGGCGGGCTCGGCATGGCCGGTCAGGGCTTGCACTTCTTGCCGATTCTTCCAACTGTTTTGCTGTGCGTTGATGGCGTCCAGATCCGCCGTGGCGCTGCTTTCCACCACTTCAGACAAAGCCGTCATGCCCACCCAGGCGCCCGAATACCGCGACAGCGCAAAGCCGTAAAGACCAAAGCTCACCAGCTCCGACACATCGGCGGGCGAGACCACCGGCATGTGCCAGGCCTGAAACGCTTGGTCGCTCTGGTGGGGCATCGAAGAAGACACGCAGCCGTGGTCATCGCCCGCCACCACCAGCACGCCGCCATGCGGTGAAGAGCCATAGGCGTTGCCGTGCTTGAGCGCATCGCCCGCCCGATCGACCCCCGGCCCCTTGCCGTACCACAGGCCGAACACGCCATCCACGGTGCGCTCGGGGTCGGACTCCACGCGCTGCGTGCCCAGCACTTGCGTGGCGCCCAGCTCTTCGTTGATGGCTGGCACAAATTCGATGCCTGCGGCCTTGAACTTTTCGCCCTGTTTCCAGATCACCTGATCGACCATGCCCAGTGGCGAGCCCCGGTAACCGCTGATGAAACCTCGGGTGTTCCATGACTGGCGCTCGTCGCTTTGGCGCTGCATCAGCATCAGCCGCACCAGCGCTTGTGTGCCCGACAAAAACACCGCACCTTGCGTGGCCCAGACGTTGTCCTTGAGTTGGTAGTCGCGCAAATCGGCGAGGCTGGGGGCCGTGCTGGGCTGGTTTGGGGGCATTCGTGTCTCCTGAATAGAGGAGTAAGAATAGGCCGCTCATCCGCGAATAAATACCTTATTCATGTCATGAATGGCTGAGTTTGGAGGATGAAATTCTCTGCATGTCTAAAATTGAAGAATGAACGACGTTTACAGCCTGAAAATTCTCGAAGCCTTGCAAGAGGACTCGCGCATGACCGTGCAGCAGATCTCGGAGCGGGTGGGGTTGTCGGCCACGCCGTGCTGGAAACGCATCAAGGAGATGGAGGCGCAAGGGGTCATCACCGGCTACACCGTGCAGGTGGACCGCAAAAAGGTGGGCCTGAATTTGATGGTGATGGCCGAGATCAATCTGACCCAGCACACCGAAAAAACCGTGGCCGAATTTGAAGCCGCCGTGCAGGCCACGCCGCACATCGTGCACTGCTACTCGACCACCGGTCAGTCAGACTATGTGCTGACCATCATGGCGCAAGACATCGAGGCCTACGAACACTTCCTGATGAACACCTTGTTCAAGCTGCCCGCTGTGGCGCATGTGCGATCCAGCATCGTGCTGCGCGACATCAAGCCAGGGGCGGGTTTGCCGCTGTGATCCGTGTTGGCGGCTCACATCTCCAGCACACCTGCCAGACGAAGAATCTCGATTTTTCCACGACTCAGTCGGATGCAACCCGCTTGCTCCAGGCGTTTGAGCTCTTGCGACAGTTTGGGACGACTGACGCCACAACGCGCTGCCAATTCTTCATGTGTGGCCGCTATCCAGGTGTGACCCTGTGCGTCAACTTGGGATTTTTGCGCCAGCCGTGTGAGGTGTGCGCACACGCGGTTGTGCACGCTTCGCTCAATCCAGCCGCGTTCGCGTGTTTGCACTTCGCGCAGACGTTGCGAAAGAAACCGTGTCAATAACAACAGCAGTGCCGGGTCTGTCTCGATCAGGACTTCAAGGTGTTTCACATCCAGCCAGCGGACGGTGCAGTTTTCTGCCGCCACCAGATCGACCCAGACGGGGATATTGCAAAAAAGTTGTGAGAGTAAAACAACTTCACCCGCTTCAAAAGAGACGGGGATGATGTCGCCGGTTTCTCCTTTGTTCAGGTGCACGACACAGTCGATACGGCCTGACAGCAGCAACGGTAACCGCGTGATCGCGACACCTGAATGCAACAAAGTTTGGCCCACCGCAATGCGCATGACCGGGCTGTGGGTTTCAGGAATGCGTTTGGCCAACGCCAAGCCCAACTGTTGACTCAGACCGTGGCTTTCGGGTTTGGCGCTGAAGATGGTTTGCAACATGATTGTTCCTGCGGGAACTGAAATTGTGCAGGAATTGTTCAAGGATGTGCCTTCTCGGGATGGACAGCGTGGTCTGCCCGTTTCAAATGGGAGACACCAATGCGCCAAAACGTCATCGTCATCATGTCGGATGAACACGATCCAAGACACAGTGGCTGCTATGGCAGTCAATTTGTAAAAACGCCCCACATCGATGCTTTGGCTGCGCGCGGTGTGCGGTTTTCCAGTGCCTACACGCCCAGCCCGATTTGTGTGCCTGCGCGTGCCGCTTTTGCCACGGGCATGCGTGTACACCAGGCCCGTTTGTGGGACAACGCCTTGCCCTACCACGGTCAGATTCGCGGCTGGGGCCATGTGCTCCAGGAGCATGGTATTCAAGTCGAGAGCGTCGGCAAGCTGCATTACCGCGCCGAAGGTGACCCGGTCGGTTTCGACAAAGAACACCTGCCCATGCATGTGGTGGGGGGCCATGGCATGGTCTGGGCCTCGATCCGTGATCCGTATTTGTTGCGCTTTGCCGGTCAACGCATGTTGGGCGAAAAGATCGGGCGAGGCGAATCGTCCTATACCCAGTACGACGAGGAAGTGACACGCACCGCTGTGGACTGGCTGCACGCGCAAAGTGGGCGTGCTGAGCCCTTCGTGCTTTACGTTGGTTTGGTCGCGCCGCATTTTCCGTTGATTGCGCCGCCACAGTTTTATGACCTGTATGCAGACATGCCGATCCCGCCGGTCAAACTGCACCCACAAGACGGTCATCAACGCCACCCCTGGATTCAGGCTTATGCCGATTTTGAACAGGTGGAAGAATCCTTCAAAAGCCCGGAAGAGCGTGCGCAGGCCTTTCGCGCGTATTACGGGCTGTGCAGTTTCTTGGACCACAATGTGGGCCAAATTCTGCAGGCGCTGCAAGCCAGTGGGTTGCAAGACAACACCACCGTGGTCTACACCGCCGATCACGGCGACAACCTGGGATCGCGTGGTCTCTGGGGGAAATCAACGCTGTACGAAGAGTCTGCACGCGTTCCTATGATCGTGGCCGGACCTGGCATTGCGCCCGGCATTTGCGAAACACCGGTGGATTTGTTGGACTTGTTTCCCACCATCCTGGAGTCTGTAGGTCTGGACCCTGCGCCGGAGATGCAAGCCCGTCCTGGACAGTCGTTGCGGCAGTTGGCACAAGCCCCGGTCCAGGCCGATCGTGTGATCTTGAGTGAATACCATGCAGCGGGCAGCAACACGGCGGCCTTCATGTTGCGTCGCGGCCGCTACAAGCTGATCCATTACGTGCGCCATGCACCCGAATTGTTTGACTTGGCGCTCGACCCTGAAGAGTTGCGCGATCTGGCCTCTGACCCAGCGCATGCGGCGGTACTGCAAGCCATGCAGGCCGCGTTGCGCGACATTTGCGATCCCGAAGCGATGGATGCGTTGGCCAAGCAGGATCAGCAGGCCATGATCGATCGGATGGGGGGCATCGAGGTGGCCTCCGGCATGGGGGCTGCTGGGGCAACGCCTGCACCGACTGCCAGGACGGGTGCCGCATGAGCCCCGAAGACAAATATCGGTTGCATCAAATTTTTTATCGCAAGGAGACAACATGAAAAGACGACAAATGCTCACGGCGTTGGCGGGCACGGCGATCCTGCGAGAAGGGTGGACGCAGACGAGCAGTTGGCCGAACAAGCCCATCAAGCTGGTGGTGCCCTATATCGCAGGAAGTGCGCCTGACGTGCTGGCGCGCGCTTTGGCTGACAAACTGGGGCCCGCGTTGGGGCAAGGTCTGGTGGTGGATAACCGGCCAGGTGCGGGCGGCAACATTGGATTTGATGCCATTGCCAAAGCACCCAGCGATGGATACACCTTGGGCCTGGTCACCAGCGGTTTGGGCATCAATGCCTCCCTGTATCGCCAGGTTCCGTTTGATGTGCACAAGGACTTCAGTTTCCTGAACCTCGCGTTCGATATGCCGCATGCCTTGATCGTGGCAGGGGATTCACCTGTTCGCAGCGTTCAGGAATTGGTGACTTTGCTGAAGGCCGCACCGGGCAAGTACAACTACTCATCGGGGGGTAACGGTACGGGTGCGCATTTGGCCGCCGAACTCTTCAAGGCGATGACGGGTGTTCGCGCGGTGCACATCCCTTATCGCGGAGCGCCCGAGATCGTCACATCGGTCATTGCAGGAGATGTGACATTTGGCTTCCCAACGTTGGCCACGGTGATCCCACTGGCCAAGTCCGGCAAGGTGCGGGTGTTGGGCGTCACCAGTGAAAAGCGCAGTCCTGCCCTGCCGGATGTGCCCGCAGTGGGGGAAAGTGTGAATGATTACGGCGTGACGTCGTGGTTTGGCTTGGCGGGTCCTGCCCGGCTTCCTGTCGAGGTGGCCCGTCGGCTCGACCAAGAGCTGCCCCGCTTGCTGGCCGATCAGGCTTTCCGGGCCTCCATGCAGTCCAAAGGGACCGATGTCATCGGGCAGGGAAGTCAGGAGTTCACAGCCTATTTCCGCAAGGACTTGGCGCGTTGGAGGCGTGCCGTCGACGCCAGTGGGGCACGGGTCGATTGAATGCCAAGAATTTTGGCGCTGCTCTAAATCACCCGGTAAAAACTCAGATACACGCCGTCGGGCGCGCGCCGCCCGCTGCCGATGAACTGGCTTTCGCTCAGCCAGGCCCACTGCGGTGCTGTGGCTTCCAGTTTGGGCTGGCAGCGGAAGTAAATCTCGTCGGGGTTGACCGGCTGGCCGTTCATGATGCGTTGGGAATTTTCGAGCGAAGCCACGCGCAAGGCGGTGTTTTGCACAAACACCCGGCTGCCATCGTCGAGCTCGATCACGTAGCGGGCGTCCAGGTGGGCTTGCGTGCCGCCATTCAGGATCAGCTGAAAATCGGCACCACCGGCCAGCACTTTGCCCTTGATTTGGGCGCCGGTGACGGTGCCGCCGGTGATGGGGATCATGCGGCGTAAACCGGCGGGCGTGTGGCCCACCTCCACAGGTGCGGCAATGGTCACGGCCAGGTCGCACAGGTGTTCAAGGCGCGGTGGGGGCAGGGTTTCGGTCATGGCAAGCCTTTACACTTTGCGCACATTATCAGGTCACTTTCATGCTTTCCACACAAGACAAAACCCGCATCGACGACACCCGCATTGCTTCGGTGCGCCCGCTCATGACCCCTGCGCTGCTCGAAGAGCAGTGGCCCGCGTCGCCGGCGCATCTGGCGCTGGTGGAGACGTCGCGCCAAGACATTTCGAACGTGTTGCAAGGCCTGGATGACCGCCTGGTGGTTGTGGTCGGTCCGTGCTCGATCCATGACCACGACCAGGCCATCGCGTATGCGAAGCTGCTCAAGGTCGAAGCCGACAAGCATGCGCGGGATTTGCAGATCGTGATGCGCGTGTATTTTGAAAAACCGCGCACCACCGTGGGCTGGAAGGGCTACATCAACGACCCGCACTTGGACGGCAGCTTTGCCATGAACCAGGGGCTGGAGATGGCGCGCAAATTGTTGCTGGACATCATTGACCTGGGCGTGCCCGTGGCCACCGAGTTTCTGGATTTGCTCAGTCCACAGTACATCAGCGATCTGGTCACCTGGGGCGCGATCGGTGCGCGCACCACCGAAAGCCAAAGCCACCGTCAGCTGGCCAGCGGCCTGTCGTGCCCGGTGGGCTTCAAGAACGGCACGGACGGTGGTGTCAAAGTCGCCGCCGATGCGGTGGTGGCGTCCAAAGCGCCGCACGCTTTCATGGGCATGACCAAGATGGGCCAGGCCGCGATTTTCGAGACCCGGGGCAACCAGGATGTGCACATCATTTTGCGTGGCGGCAAAACCCCGAACTACGCCGCTGCCGATGTGGATGCTGCGTGCAAAGTGTTGGCCGCTTCAGGCATTGCGCCGCAGGTCATGGTGGACGTGTCGCATGCCAACAGCAGCAAGCAGCACAGCAAACAGATCGAGGTGGCACACGACGTGGCCGCACAAGTGGCGGCGGGCGACCGCCGCATCATGGGCCTGATGATCGAGAGCCACCTGAACGAGGGCCGGCAAGACCTGAAAGAAGGCCAGCCGCTCGTGCACGGTGTGTCGATCACCGATGCTTGCATCAGCTTTGCACAGACGGTGCCGGTGCTGGACGCGTTGGCGCAGGCGGTGCGAAAGCGCCGGGCTGTTTTGTCATTGAAGCAGTCGCAATAGCGCTTTCGTTTCCATTTCGACATCCAAGGCACGAGCGTGTCGGTGGTGTCAGGTCCTCATGGCGACTCCATTTTGCTCACCGACATGTTGCGCGCCAAAGATGGCGAGTTTTTTATCTCAGACTGGCTGCGCAACCGGAATACGGTGGAGTTTTTGGGCGTCTGGGAGTCGATCTACAACCCCAGTTTCAATTACGGCGAATTCGCCGCAATTAAAAGTCAGGCTGGTCTCAACAGCTACAAAATCAGCGTCAAAGAGTGGGTGGAAAAAACAGGCGCCATTGGGCTCAAGGCCACCGCAGGCCGCTATGGCGGTACCTACGCACACCCTGACATTGCTTTTGAATTTGGCATGTGGATCAGCCCAGAGTTCAAAATTTACTTGGTCAAGGAGTTCCGCCGCCTCAAGGATGAAGAAAGCAACCGCCTCCAGTTGGGTTGGAACTTGCAGCGCACCCTCTCCAAGATTAACTACCGCATCCACACCGACGCCATCAAAGAGACGTTGATTCCGCCCACCATCACCAAAGTACAGGCCAGCCAGGTGTACGCCAGCGAGGCCGATTTGCTGAATGTGGCCCTCTTTGGGCACACCGCCAAACAGTGGCAAAACACCCACCCCGACGGGCAAGGCAACCAGCGCGACAACGCCACATTGGAGCAGCTGGTGGTGCTCACCAACCTGGAAAGCCTGAACGCCGTGTTCATCCGCCAAGGGCTGCCTGCGCCTGAGCGCTTGCAAAAGCTCAACGAGATTGCCATCTCGCAAATGCGAAGCTTGCTGACAGATCACCACATCAAGAGGCTCGCATCGTGAGCGACAAGCAAACAAGGCTGGTGCCTTAGCTTTTTGAAAGAGCTGGGTTTGAACGGGGTGCCTTGACCGGCCTGTCTGGGTCTGTCCGTGAAAAATGTAACAACGACTTGACCGCCATCGCCAGGCGGGATTAAAGTGGCATCGCTGACGTCGGGTGACTGACCGAAGCATCCACTGGGGCACATTCATGCGCCCCGCCCATCAGAACGACACTCTTCTTTTGGGCAAACCTTGGGACGATCCTCTCGTGACGACCCATCGACCCGACCAGTTCGCTGGTCGGGTTTGTTTTTTGGAGTCTGAGTTTTCACGGCCCGGCTTCATCAGGGTTCGTGCTGTGCCAGGTACATGCCACCGGACATTTCATTGGGGTTGAACATGGGCGAGGTGCGGCTGCTCTCCAGGTCGATGCCAATGCGCAAGGCCTGTGACAGCCCGCTCAGTTCATCGGCCAGCGTGACCAGCAGATCGTCGAGGGACAACAAACCCATCAACCGCCCGTCGGGTTCGGTGATGAAGATGCGCCGCACCCCGTGCTGGTTCATGGCCTGAACCGCTTCGTGCACCGTGGCCGTGCCGGGCACCCGGATCAAATAAACCGTGCTGAACGCGCCAATGTTGTGCTCCAGAGGTGAGCGGTCTTGCGCCAGCAAATGGATGACCAGGTCTCGGTCGGTCACCACGCCCACCACGCGCGCGGGGTCTTCGGGGTCGGTCAGGGCCAGCACGCCCACATGGTGGGTGCGCATGAGTTCGGCGGCCTTGCGCACCGAGGCTTCGGCGCTCAGGGTGAGGATGTCGCGCTGGCACAGTTCGGACAATTGCATGGTCCTGCTCCTGAAGTGGCATCAAAGACGGCCACTTTAGAGGGCGGGCCTGCAGGGCTCAGTGCGTGCGCGCACCCACCTCGGTAGCGGCTCGCGTCCAGGCTTGGGCCTGTTCACTGTGTTTTAAAAACCTCGCTGCAAGCAAAAGGGCCTGACAGGCATCACCTGTCAGGCCCTTGGCTGGCGTGAGCGGCGTCAGTCCGCCAAACCCACAAACACGTTTTGCACGTCGTCGTTGTTGTCGATGGCCCCCAGGAAGGCTTCCACTTCTTCGAGTTGTTCTGCGCTCAGATTCGCTGGGTTCACCGGGTTTTTGGGTTGGTAGCCCAGCTTGGCGGACACCACGGTGAAGCCGTGCGCGGGCAGGGCGCGGCTGACCAGGTCCAGATCGGTCGCTTCGGTGATGAACACGGTCACGCCGTCTTCGTCGGCGGGCTCGAAGTCTTGCGCACCGGCTTCGATGGCGGCCAGTTCCGGGTCGGCCCCGGGCTGGGTCGGCTCGGCCTCGATCAGACCCACATGGTTGAAGTCCCATGACACCGAGCCCGATGTGCCTTGCTGGCCTTTGCGGAACAGCACACGCATCTCGGACGCACTGCGGTTCACGTTGTCGGTCAGCACCTCGATCATCACCGGCACTTGGTGCGGGGCAAAGCCTTCGTAAATGACGCGTTCAAAGCTGACGGCATCGCCCAACAGGCCCGCGCCTTTCTTGATGGCGCGCTCCAGGGTTTCCTTGGGCATGGACACCTTGCGGGCCTGTTCGACCACCAGGCGCAGGCGCGAGTTGGCGGCCGGGTCGGCACCGTTGCGGGCCGCAATCATGATGTCCTTGGCCAGGCGGCCAAACAATTTGCCTCTGGCGTCTGCGGCTTGTGCTTTGCCTTTGGCTTTCCATTGCGCGCCCATGGGTGTGTTCCTTGGTTGGTGGCCACGCGCCAGGGCGCAGACCGGGTAACGGGACGCCAAGTCGGCTGACCTGGCGTGTGACTGAGGGGGGCTTGAGTTTAATCGCCCGGCTGCACGCGCCCCCGGTTTGAGCTTGCGGGGGCTTCATCGGTGCGCCCACGTAAGCAAAACAGGGGCGCATTTGAGATAAAGTCTCGGGTCAAACCACCTTAAAAGGGCGGTTTCCGAATCCGTTCGACGCACCGCCGGACGACGTATTCCTTTTTTCACATCCCTGATAGCGAGAGTACCCATGGCTGCAGACAAATCCAAGATCATTTACACCCTGACCGACGAAGCCCCCTTGTTGGCTACAGCCGCGTTTTTGCCGATCATCCGCACCTTCACGGCGCCGGCAGGCATCGAAGTGGCCGAAAGCGACATTTCCGTGGCGGCCCGGGTTTTGGGTGAGTTTTCGGACCTGTTGCCACCGGACCAACGTGTCCCCAACAACCTGGCCGAGCTGGGCAAACTCACGTTCAAGCCCGAAGCCAACATCATCAAGCTGCCCAACATCAGCGCTTCTGTGGGCCAGTTGACCGCCGCCATCAAAGAACTGCAGTCCAAAGGCTACGCCCTGCCCGACTACCCCGAGAACGCCAAGACCGATGAAGAAAAGGCCCTCAAGGCCCGCTATGCCAAGTGCACCGGCTCGGCCGTGAACCCTGTGCTGCGTGAAGGCAACTCGGACCGCCGTGCACCCCGTGCCGTGAAAGAGTTCGCCCGCAAGAACCCCCACAGCATGGCCGAGTGGAGCCAGGCCTCGCGCTCGCACGTCTCGCACATGCACGCTGGCGACTTCTACCATGGTGAAAAGTCCATCACCCTGGACCGCGCCCGTGACGTGAAGATGGAGTTGATCACCAAGAGTGGCAAGGCCATCATCTTGAAGTCGAAAGTTTCCCTGCTCGACCGTGAAGTCATCGACAGCATGTTCATGAGCAAGAAAGCGCTGGTCGAGTTCTACGAAAAAGAAATCGAAGACGCGCACAAAACCGGCGTGATGTTCTCGCTGCACGTCAAGGCCACCATGATGAAGGTGTCGCACCCCATCGTGTTCGGCCACTGCGTCAAGATCTTCT
>CAKKRJ010000006.1 GCA_919902775.1 Burkholderiaceae bacterium | reverse complement strand
TTAAACGCGGTCAAGCCTTCAAACGTCACATCCTGACCAAGAAGACCACCAAAAACAAGCGCCACCTTCGCGGTGCAGTGGCTGTGCATGAGACCAATATGGGTCACATCGCGCAAATGCTGCCCATGGCTGGCCTGTAATTACTGACGAACAAGGAGAATAAATATGCCTCGCGTTAAACGTGGTGTAACGGCACGCGCCCGTCACAAGAAAGTCCTGGCCCTTGCAAAAGGTTTCCGCGGTCGCCGCGGCAATGTCTTCCGCATCGCCAAACAGGCGGTGATGAAGGCTGGCCAATACGCCTACCGTGACCGCCGCACCAAAAAGCGTGTGTTCCGTCAGTTGTGGATTGCCCGTATCAACGCCGCTGCGCGTGAATGCGGTCTGACCTACAGCCAGTTCGCCAACGGCCTGAAGAAGGCTGCCATTGAGATCGACCGTAAGATGCTGGCGGACATCGCCGTGCACGACAAGGCCGCTTTCGCTGGTATCGTGAACCAAGTCAAAGCCAAATTGGCCGCAGCTTGAGTTCATGAGTGACGTGGGCCTTCGGGTCCATGTCGCGCACTCGATCAAAGGGATTGAGGCTCACAAAAGCTTCAATCCCTTTTTTATTCTGAAACTCACCCATCCCACACCATGAACGAGCTGGACACCCTGGTTGAATCTGCCCGCCAGAGTTTTGTGCAGGCACTGACACCTGCTGACCTCGAAAACGCCAAAGCCCAGTACCTGGGCAAAGCGGGCCGCATCACCGAGCTGATGAAGGGCATGGCCGCTCTGAGCGTGGAAGACAAAAAAACACGCGGCGCTGCCATCAATTTGGCCAAACAAGCCATCGAAGCCGCGCTGAATGACCGCCGTCAGGGTTTGGCCGATGCCGAGTTGCAAGCCTTGCTCAAAGCCGAAGCGCTGGATGTCACCTTGCCCGGACGCAACCCAGGGACGGGCGGATTGCACCCTGTGTCGCTGACGCTGGAACGAATTGAAAATATTTTTGGCTCCATGGGCTTTGAAGTGGCCCAGGGCCCCGAGATCGAGACCGACTGGTTCAACTTCACCGCGCTCAACACGCCTGAAGACCACCCGGCGCGCTCCATGCACGACACCTTCTACGTTGAAGGCGGTCATTTGCTGCGCACCCATACCAGCCCGATGCAGATTCGTCACGCGGTGCAGCACGTCAAGCGCTACCGCCATCAACTCGATGCCGGCCAGGGCATGCCCGAGATCCGCGTGATCGCACCGGGCCGCACCTACCGCGTGGACAGCGATGCCACCCATTCGCCCATGTTCCACCAGTGCGAAGGCCTGTGGATCGGCGAGAACGTGAGCTTCAAGGACCTCAAGGTTGTCTTCACCGATTTTTGTCGCACCTTCTTCGAAAGCGACGACCTGGTGCTGCGCTTCCGGCCGAGCTTTTTCCCATTCACCGAGCCGAGTGCCGAGATCGACATCCAGTTCCAGACCGGGCCGTTGGCCGGCCGCTGGCTCGAGGTGGCCGGTTCCGGCCAGGTGCACCCGAACGTGGTGCGCAACATGGGCCTGGACCCCGAGCGTTTCATCGGCTTTGCCTTCGGCATGGGGCCGGACCGCCTGACCATGCTGCGTTATGGCGTGAACGATTTGCGCCTCTTTTTTGATGGCGACATCCGTTTCCTGAGCCAATTCCAGTGACCATGACCACCTGCAGCCCGGCGCTGCAGGCCTTTTACGCCACAGAGTCAAGACGATGCAATTTCCTGAATCCTGGTTGCGCGAGTTCTGCAACCCGCCCCTGACCACCCAGCAACTGGCCGAAACCCTGACCATGGCCGGCCTCGAAGTGGAAGAGCTCGAGCCCGTGGCCCCGCCGTTCACCGGCATCGTGATCGGTGAGATCAAGGAAGCCGTGCAACATCCCAACGCCGATCGCCTGCGCGTGTGCCAGGTGGACGTGGGGCAGGGCAGTCTGCTGAACATCGTCTGCGGTGCCCCCAACGCCCGCGTCGGTATCCGCATCCCTTGCGCGATGGTGGGCGCAGAGCTGCCACCGGGTGAAGACGGCAAGCCGTTTTTGATCAAGGTGGGCAAACTGCGCGGCGTGGAAAGCCAGGGCATGCTCTGCTCGGCCAAGGAGTTGAAGATCGCCGACGACCACGGGGGCTTGCTGGAGTTGCCCGCCGACGCGCCGTTGGGCCAAAACATCCGCCAGTATCTGAATCTGGACGACACACTGTTGACACTCAAGCTCACGCCCAACCTGGCGCATTGCCTGAGCGTGTACGGCATCGCCCGTGAAGTCTCGGCCCTGACGGGAGCGCCGCTTTTGGCCCCGACTTTTCCTGCAGTGCCCACACAGATCCGCGACCAGCTCCCTGTGAAAGTATTGGCGACCGACCTGTGCGGCCGTTTCAGTGGCCGTGTGGTCAAAGGTGTGAACACCCAGGCCCAAACCCCACAGTGGATGGTTGACCGCTTGGCCCGTTGCGGCCAGCGCAGCGTGAGCCCCTTGGTGGACATCTCCAACTATGTGATGTTCGAGTTCGGTCGCCCCTCGCACATTTTCGACCTCGACAAAATCCACGGCGGCCTGCAGGTGCGCTGGGGCCAAACGGGTGAATCACTCAAGCTGCTGAACGGCAACACGGTGACGGTGGACGACAAGGTGGGCGTGATCGCCGACGACAGCCAGGTCGAATCGCTGGCCGGCATCATGGGCGGAGACGCCACCGCCGTGTCTGACGACACGCAGAACATCTACATTGAGGCCGCCTTTTGGTGGCCCACGGCGATTGCCGGCCGTTCACGCCGCTACAACTTCTCGACCGACGCCGGTCACCGTTTCGAGCGTGGCGTCGATCCGGCGCAAACGGTGGAACACATCGAGCGCATCACCCAGTTGGTGCTCGACATTTGTGGCACACCTGCGACCCAGGTGGCACCCATCGACGACCAGACGCTCAATGTGCCAACCGCCAAGCCCGTCACGCTGCGCGTGGCGCGCGCCAACAAGGTCATCGGCATGCCTTTGACTCAGCAGCAGTGTGCTGACGCTTTGTGCGGCCTGGGTCTGCAAGTGGCGGAGGGGGAGGGCACGGTGACCGTGACGCCGCCGAGTTTCCGTTTCGACCTGCAAATCGAGGAAGATCTGATCGAAGAAGTGGCGCGCATGGTGGGCTACAACAACTTGCCCACGACCCCTCCTTTGGCGCCCATCACGGCCAAAATTCGTCCTGAAAATTCGCGCAGCCCCTTCACAGTGCGCCGCAGTTTGGCCGCATTGGGCTACCAGGAAACCATCAACTTCAGCTTTGTCGAAGAAAGCTGGGAGCGCGATCTGGCGGGCAACGCAGAACCGATCCGCCTGCTCAACCCGATCGCCAGCCAGATGAGCGTCATGCGCTCAAGCCTGATTGGTTCCTTGCTGCAGGTGGTCAAGTTCAACGCCGACCGCAAGGCCGACCGCGTGCGCGTATTCGAGTTGGGCCGGGTGTTCAAGCGCGACCCCAGCGTGCAAGGCAGTGACACCACGGTCCAGGGTTTTGATCAACCCATGAAGGCTTCGGGCATGGCCTGGGGGCCCTTGGAGCCGCTGAACTGGACGGGCAAGTCCCGCATGGTCGATTTCTACGATGCCAAAGCCGATGTGGAAAGCCTGTTGGCACCCGCACGCGCCGAGTTTGTCGCGGCCGAACATCCTGCGATGCACCCTGGCCGCTGTGCCCAGGTGCGATTGAATGGCCGTGTGGTCGGTCATGTGGGGGAACTGCACCCCCGCTGGCGTCAGGCTTGGGACTTGCCGCATGCGCCCATGGTTTTCGAGTTGGATCTGGAAGCGGTGACCCAGCGTGCCGTCCCCGAGGCCCAGCCTGTGGCCAAGCTGCAGTCGGCCCTGCGCGACATGGCGGTGATCGTGAACGAACAGGTCACGCACGCCCAATTGATGCACGCCATCCACAGCGCGCCCACGCAGGGCTTGTTGCGTGATGCGGTGCTGTTTGACATCTACCGCCCCAAGGCAGAGTCTGCCGGCGGCTTGGCGGTGGGCGAGAAAAGTCTGGCGGTGCGCTTGACCTTGCACAGCGACGAGGCCACATTGACCGACGCACAAATTGAAACCGCCATGAACAGCGTGATGGCCCAGTTGACGCAGCAAGTGGCTGCGCGTCTGCGTTCCTGAGACCTTCGCCATGCAAATCAGTTTTGAATCACTGGAAACGCCTGCGCTCACCAAGGCGCACCTGGCCGATTTGCTGTTCGAGCAGATTGGCTTGAACAAGCGTGAATCCAAGGACATGGTGGATGCTTTTTTTGATCTGGTCGTGGACAGCCTGATTGCCGGTGACGATGTCAAGATTTCTGGCTTTGGCAACTTCCAGATTCGAACCAAGGCCGCACGGCCAGGGCGCAATCCGCGCACCGGAGAATTGATTCCCATTGACGCACGTCGTGTTGCGACCTTTCATGCCAGCCATAAACTCAAGGCTTTGATTCAGGGCGATACCGACGAAGACGAGGGCGTGGAGACGGTCGGCCGCTGAATCGTTCACGTGTGGAGCGCACAGCATGCTGTTCAAATTCAAATCCAAGGCGACCAGCGATCTCATCATGCTAGAAGCCGATGCCCGCAGGTTGCTCCAAATCATGCTGGGCGACGATGCCGCCAAAGGCATCGTTCAATTCAACGACTTGCCGCGCGCCATTGCCGCAATGGAATTGGCAGTCGCCCAGGATGAAGCGGACAGGAAACAACGTGCAGAACAGGTCGCGCCGCTGGTGACTGGCGAAGACGGTAAGCCTGTCGTGTTGAATGGCGTGCGTTTGTCGCAACGCGCCGCGCCCATGCTCAAAATGCTCAAACGCAGCCTGGCGGAAGAGGCTGACGTGGTTTGGGGCGTTTGAGGGGCATCTTCAGCGGATGAACGCGGGGCCACTCAGTTTGTAGCCCGCCTTGAATTGGCGCTTGGCAAACCAGCCCTGGTTCATTTCAAGCACGTAGCGCACGGGTTTTTCCGAGCAGTGCGAGTCATCGCTTTGGGGTTTCATGTCGGCGATGTTCACGATGGTGCCATCATCCGCCAGGAACGCAGCCGACAGAGGCAGCAAGGTGTTGCGCATCCAGAAGCACTGCGTGGAAGGCTGCTCGAACACAAACAGCATGCCTTCGTGTTGGGGCATTTCCTTGCGCCACATCAGGCCAATTTGCCGCTGTTCGGGCGTCTGGGCCAACTGAACATCCAAAACATGCATGCCTGCATTGAGTTTGGTACGTGGCAATTGAAGCTGTGGACCCGTTTGTGCCGTGGCCGCAAAAGCCAGCAAGGCGACACACACCAGGCCAGCGCGGCGCAGATCACACAAGGGCCGGGAATTCAAAAATACGGAAAAAGTCATGGTTTGAAGCGGTGGCGAACAATGGTCAAGCCAGAGAGGATAACTGCGGACCCGCGACGGTGCGCCATGCGAACGCCTTCGTGGCCAAAGTTTTTTTCAGGTTTCGGGTTGGGCGCTGGATGGTTCTTGCACTTCCACTGCCATGCCACTGGCCTCTTCAGCGCGGATGCTGGCGGCCATGAGGCCTTTGCTGCCCTGGGTCAGTTCAAAGCTGACCCGAGCGCCTTCTTTCAGGCTTTTGTAGCCTTCCGCCTGAATCGCTGAAAAATGGGCGAAAGCGTCAGGCCCGCCTCCGTCGGGCTGGATGAACCCAAAACCTTTGGCATCGTTGAACCATTTGACCGTTCCGCTGGGCATACGATGTCTCCCATCTTGTTGGGCTCAGTGTGGATGGTTCTTGTTAATTTTGTCAAATTAAGGTTTTCCCCGATGCCTGTTGGGATGACCATTTCCTTTCAAGACTTTTGTCGCGGCCGTTAAGAGATGGCTCAAAGCGTCGATAAAATGAATTCATGGCAACGAAAAAACCCACCCATCCCACGCTGCCGACCGTGATGCCCCGAGCGCCCGATGGCGGTGATTCGGTGGTGCTCGAACGACGTGCCCAGAAAATTGAACCACCCCAGATGTACCAGGTGGCCATGCTCAACGATGACTACACCCCCATGGAATTCGTGGTGATGGTGATCCAGGAGTTTTTCAGCAAAGACCGCGAAGCGGCCACGCAGATCATGCTCAAGATCCATCTGGATGGCAAAGGAGTCTGCGGGGTTTATTCCCGTGATGTGGCTGCCACCAAGGTGGACCAGGTACTGGATGCCGCCAAGCAGGCGGGGCATCCATTGCAATGTGTCAGTGAACCTATTGAATAGTGGGATATTCCCCCCACATCGTTTCTATCTCTCTCAGCAAGGCAAAAAGGAATTCACATGATTGCCCAAGAATTGGAAGTCAGCCTGCACATGGCCTTTGTCGAGGCGCGTCAGCAGCGCCACGAATTCATCACGGTCGAGCATCTGCTGTTGGCCTTGCTGGACAATCCCAGCGCGGCCGAAGTTCTGCGTGCCTGTGCTGCGAACATCGATGACCTGCGCACCGCCTTGAGCAACTTCATCAAGGACAACACCCCGCAGGTCGCTGGCACCGAAGAGGTGGACACGCAGCCGACACTGGGCTTTCAGCGCGTCATTCAGCGCGCCATCATGCATGTGCAATCCACAGGCAGTGGCAAAAAGGAAGTGAACGGTGCCAATGTGCTGGTCGCCATTTTTGGCGAGAAGGACTCGCACGCGGTCTATTACCTGCACCAGCAAGGCATCACCCGTTTGGATGTGGTCAATTTCATTGCCCACGGTATCCGCAAGAGCGATCCGCCAGAAGCGGCCAAATCTGCCGAAAACCCAGCCAACAGCGAAGGCGAAGAAGCCGGCAATGGCGCTGAGCGCAACGAGAAGGCATCGCCCCTGGAGCAGTTCACCAACAACCTGAACCAGGCGGCCAAGGACGGCAAGATCGATCCACTGATTGGTCGCGAGTACGAAGTCGAACGGACCATCCAGATCCTGTGCCGCCGCCGCAAAAACAACCCGCTGTTGGTGGGCGAAGCGGGTGTGGGCAAGACGGCCATTGCCGAAGGCCTGGCCTGGCGCATCACCCAGGGCACGGTGCCCGACATCTTGGCCGAAGCCACCGTGTACTCGCTCGACATGGGCTCCTTGCTGGCAGGAACCAAGTACCGGGGAGATTTCGAGCAGCGCCTCAAGGGCGTCCTCAAATCACTCAAGGACAAGCCCAACGGCATCCTGTTCATCGATGAAATCCACACCCTGATCGGTGCCGGTGCTGCTTCAGGTGGCACGCTGGACGCATCAAACTTGCTCAAGCCCGCACTGTCAAGCGGCCAACTCAAGTGCATTGGCGCAACCACCTTCACCGAATACCGCGGTATTTTTGAGAAGGACGCCGCGCTGTCCCGCCGCTTCCAGAAAGTGGACGTGGTTGAGCCCACCGTGTCAGAGACGGTGGACATCCTCAAAGGTCTCAAGAGCCGTTTTGAAGACCACCACAGCGTCAAATACACGATCGCCGCCTTGCAAGCTGCCGCCGAGTTGTCGGCCAAGTTCATCAACGACCGCCAGTTGCCCGACAAGGCGATCGACGTGATCGATGAGGCGGGCGCGGCCCAGCGCATCCAGGTGGCTTCCAAACGCAAGAAAACGATTGGCAAAGCCGAGATCGAAGACATCGTGGCCAAGATCGCCCGCATTCCGCCGGCCAACGTGTCCAACGACGACCGCAGCAAGCTGCAGACGATCGAGCGCGACCTCAAGTCGGTGGTGTTCGGCCAGGACAAAGCCCTCGAAGTGTTGGCTTCGGCGGTCAAGATGGCGCGCTCTGGCCTGGGCAAAACCGACAAGCCGATTGGGTCGTTCCTGTTCTCTGGTCCCACCGGCGTGGGCAAGACCGAGGCAGCCAAGCAGCTGGCCTACATCCTGGGCATTGACCTGATCCGTTTTGATATGTCCGAGTACATGGAGCGCCATGCGGTCAGCCGGCTGATTGGTGCGCCTCCAGGTTACGTGGGTTTTGACCAAGGCGGTTTGCTGACCGAAGCGGTGACCAAGAAGCCGCACTGCGTGCTGCTGCTCGACGAGATTGAGAAAGCCCACCCGGACATCTTCAATGTGCTGTTGCAGGTCATGGACCACGGTACGCTGACCGACAACAACGGGCGCAAGGCCGACTTCCGCAATGTGATCATCATCATGACCACCAACGCGGGTGCCGAGACCATGAACAAGGCCACCATCGGCTTCACCAACCCGCGCCAGGCGGGCGACGAGATGGGCGATATCAAACGCCTGTTCACGCCCGAGTTCCGCAACCGCCTGGACGCCATGGTCAGCTTCAAGCCGCTGGACGAGCAGATCATCTTGCGTGTGGTGGACAAATTCTTGCTGCAACTGGAAACCCAGCTGACCGAAAAGAAGGTGGATGTCACCTTCACCGACAAGCTGCGCAAGTTCCTGGGCAAGAAGGGCTTTGATCCGCTCATGGGCGCGCGCCCGATGCAGCGCCTGATTCAGGACACGATTCGCAAGGCGCTGGCCGACGAGTTGCTGTTTGGCCGCCTGACCGAAGGCGGGCGCCTGAACGTGGACATCGACGACAAGGACGAAGTCTTGCTCGACATCACGCCCACCCCGAAAAAGGAAAGTCGCGCTTCGCGTTCCGAGCCTACCGAACCCGAAGAAGCCACGGCCAGCTGAACACCGGTCGGCTTGGTGCCGGAGGGAAAACAAAAAAGGAGACCTTTCAGGTCTCCTTTTTTCATGGAAAACACGGACAGTGCTTGACTGTCGCTGTGCGCACCGCACCAGGGTCAGTTGACCATGACCAGTTTGCCCATGACGCTGCGCGAGCCCATCAAGGTGTATGCCGCTTTCAACTCGCTCATGGGCAGGGTGCGGTCAATGACGGGTTTGATCTTGCCCTGGCCGTACCACTGGGCCAGCTCCGCCATCATGGCGGTGTTGGCCTGGGGTTCGCGCCGGGCGAAATCACCCCAAAATACACCGACCAATGAGGCGCCTTTGAGCAAAGGCAAGTTCAAGGGCAGGGCAGGGATGGGACCACCCGCAAACCCCACCACCAGGTAACGCCCGCGCCAGGCGATGGAGCGAAAAGCCGGCTCGGCCAGATCCCCACCCACGGGGTCATAAATCACATCGGGGCCCCGCCCTTCGGTCAGCGTTTTCAGGGCTTCGCGCAGGTTCTCAAGGCTGTAATTGATGGTGGCGTCTGCACCCAGCGAGGTGCACAGGGCGCATTTCTCGGCGGTGGAGGCCGCCGCAATCACTTTGGCACCCATGGCCTTGGCAATCTGGATGGCCGCTGTGCCCACGCCGCCTGCGGCGCCCAGCACCAGTACGGTTTCACCGGCTTTCAGTGCCGCGCGGTCCACCAGGGCGTGGTGCGAAGTGGCATAGGTCATGATGAAGGCCGCGCCGTCAACGGCCGAAAAACCGGCGGGCAAAGGCATGCAGAGTTTGGCCGGCGCCAAGGTGTGGGTGCCAAAGCCCCCGGTGCCCGACAGGCAGGCCACGGTTTGGCCGACTTGGAGGTGGGTGACGCCTTCGCCGATGGCTTGCACCACCCCGGCGTATTCAGAGCCGGGCACGAAGGGTAGCTCGGGTTTCATCTGGTATTTGTTTTGAACGATCAGCAAATCCGGGAAATTCAGGCTGGCCGCCTGAATTTCGATCAGGACCTGACCCGGGCCTGGCATCGGCGTTGGCCGTTCTTTCCAGGTGAGCGCGTCAATCCCAGTAGGGTTCTCGCAAAGCCAGGCGTGCATGCAACTTCTCCTTGTGTGGTGCGTCATGAAATCAACCGGCATCTTAGGCAGCCCGAGGGGGTCAGCCATGTCCCCCTAGCGACCAATTTTGGCGGGTGAGCACGGCTTGAAGAACAGGGGCTGCCGCCTACAATTGGGCCCAACGACAGGGATTCCCATGAAAATTCTCATTTCCAACGACGATGGCTTTCGCGCCGAAGGGATTGTGGCCCTTTACGAGGCGCTGAAAACCGTGGCCGATGTGGAAGTGGTGGCACCGGAACACAACAACAGCGCCAAATCCAACGCCTTGACCTTGCACACCCCTTTGTATGTGCACCGCGCCGACAACGGTTTTCGTTATGTCAATGGCACACCGGCCGACTGCGTGCACATTGCGCTGACGGGTTTGTTGGGTTACCGCCCGGATCTGGTGATTTCCGGTATCAACAACGGCGCCAACATGGGGGATGACACCATTTATTCGGGCACCGTGGGCGCGGCCATGGAAGGCTATCTGTTTGGCATTCCTGCCATGGCCGTTTCCCAAATTGACAAAGGCTGGGCGCATGTGGACGCCGCAGCGGTCAAAGTCAGGGAACTGGTGCAGCAGTTGCAGTCGGGTGACTTGGTGGCCACTCGCCCTTGGTTGCTGAATGTGAACATTCCCAACTTGCCGTTGGCGCAGATCAAGGCAGCCAAGCTGTGCCGCCTGGGCCGGCGCCATGCCGCCGAGCCGGTGATCACCCAGGTGGACCCCCGTGGCCAGACGATGTACTGGATTGGCAATGCGGGTGCCGCCATGGACGATAGCGAAGGCACCGACTTTCATGCCGCAGCGTGTGGGCATGTGGTGGTGACGCCACTCAAAGTGGACTTGACCGACCATGCGCACCTGTGCCCCTGGACCGACACGTTTGGCCGTTTCACCGCACAGGACCCAGCATGAGCCAGCGCCCGGGTTTTCCGATCAAGCTGACGCAAACCGGTGCGGCCGGTCCATCCGTCAAAGCTTCAGTCGCCTTGTCTGCCCGTTCCAACCCGGGCACACCCCTTGCCACCGTGGTGCCGCGCAGTGTGTCTGTCTCGGGGTTAGGGCTGGACTCCGGGGCCGTTCGGGCGCGCATGGTGCGCAAACTGGCCGAGCAGGGTGTGCAGGACGCCCGTGTGCTTGAGGCCATGGGGCAGGTCGAGCGGCACCGGTTTGTTGAAAGCGCGCTGGTCAACCAGGCGTACGAAGACACCAGTTTGCCCATTGGCTTGGGGCAGACCATCTCCAAACCCAACGTGGTGGCACGCATGGTGGAGTTGCTGTGCCAGGATGCGCCGGGAAAATTGGGGCGCGTGCTGGAAATTGGCACCGGTTGTGGTTACCAGGCGGCTGTCCTCAGCCATGTGGCCACCGAGGTCTACAGCATCGAGCGCTTGCGCGGTTTGCATGAAAAAGCCAGAACCAACCTGCGGCCCTTTCGCCTGCACAATGTGCACCTGATCTTTGGTGACGGCATGCTGGGCTATCCCAAGGGCGCACCCTATGCGGGCATCATCTCGGCGGCAGGCGGTGAGGCGGTGCCCGAAGCCTGGCTGGCGCAACTGGCTGTGGGTGGGCGTTTGATTGCCCCGACCATCACCCCTGCGGGTCACCAAGCCCTGGTGGTGTTTTTGAGAACAGCACAGGGTTTTGAACGCCAGGTGCTCGAGGCGGTGCATTTTGTACCTCTAAAATCTGGCGTTGCCTGAACAAGTAAAACCCTATGACTTCATTTATTAACTCCCGCCCTCTGGTTTTGATGGCTTTGCTCAGCGCATTGCTGGTCGGATGCAGTTCTTCACCGCGCGTCCCTGCCCCTGTGGAAGACCGGACCGCCATGGGCCGCTCGTCCGTCTCTGCAACCCCGCCTGCGGCTGAGGTGGCCAAGCCCTTGCCTGGCAGTGAAAACGCGGGCAAACCGGGGTACTACACCGTCCAGCGCGGCGACACATTGACCCGCATCAGTCTGGACAACGGGCAAAGCTGGCGTGATTTGGTGCGCTGGAACAACCTGACCAACCCGGACCTGATCGAAGTGGGCCAGGTGTTGCGCGTGGCGCCACCTGGTGGTGCGGTCGAAACTTCTGGCGTGGTGGTTCGCCCGATCACACCGTCGGCCAATTCATCAGCGAATGCAACACCGCCCAAAGCGGAAACCAGTGCGGCCCCAGCGACGACAGCCAGCGACGATGGTCTGGGCTTCGTCTGGCCTGCCAATGGTTCGCTGATCACCGGATTTGACGAGACCAAAAACAAAGGCCTCGACATCGCGGGCAAGGCGGGTGATCCTGTGAGTGCCGCAGCGGATGGCCAGGTGGTGTATGCCGGTTCAGGCTTGCGGGGCTACGGCAACCTGATCATTCTCAAGCACGACAACACGTTTTTGACGGCTTATGCGCACAACCAGGCGCTGCTGGTCAAAGAAGACCAGAAAGTGCGCAAAGGGCAGAAGATTGCCGAAATGGGCAAATCCGATGCGGACCGCGTCAAGCTGCACTTTGAGGTGCGCAGGCAAGGCAAACCGGTGGACCCCGCCAAGTATTTGCCTGCCCGCTGAGCGCAGGCGACCCGCCCATGCCTTGGCCCGTCCTGGTTTTTGACATCGAAACCCTGCCCGATGTGGCCGGGTGGCGCCGACTGAACCCGACACCGCCTGATCAGAGCGACGCTCAAGTGCACGCCCAGTGGAAAGCCGCGCGGGCCGAGCAAGGCCAAAGCGATTTCATGCCTTTGTATTTGCAGCGGGTGCTGGTCATCAGCTGCGTCTTTCGCAATGCCGAAGGGCTGCGTGTGCATTCTTTTGTCGACCGCGATGGCCTGGGTGAAGGCCGGATCATCCAGGCGTTTTTCAACACCATCGAAAAGCACGAGCCTCAACTGGTGAGCTGGAACGGCAGCGGTTTTGATCTGCCAGTGCTGCACTACAGGGGCATGCAGCATGGCGTGGTGGCCGATAAATACTGGGACATGGGTGAGGGTGGTCAGGCCAGCGACCGCGAGTTCAAGTGGAACAACTACATCTCGCGCTACCACATGCGTCACTTGGACCTGATGGATTTGCTGGCCAAATACACCCCCAAAAACAACGCACCGATGGATGCGCTGGCCAAGCTCTGCGGCTTTCCGGGCAAGCTGGGCATGGACGGATCGCAGGTCTATGCCCAGTTCCAGGCCGGCCACACCGATGACATCCGGCGCTATTGCGAAACCGATGTCATGAACACCTACCTGCTGTATTGCCGCTTTCAGAAAATGCGCGGCGGCTTGACGGAAGCCGAATACGCGCAAGAAATCCAATTTGTCAAAGACAACGTGGCCGCCTTGTCCGGGCAAGAGCCGCATTGGCAAGAATACCTGCGCGCCTGGACTTGATGTTTCGCTCACCGCGTGGTGTCTCCAAGCCAAAGAGGCCCCCACATCCTGAGACAATCGGGGCATGAGCGAACAAGATATTTCCCTTTCACAAGCCCACGCCGACCAAGACAGCCACTGCAGTGACGACCTGCCCGATGGCTGGTTGCGCGTCGGATCCCTGGACATGGAGGCCCAGGGCATTGCCCGTCGGCCTGATGGCAAAGTCGTGTTCATCGAAGGGGCCTTGCCCTTTGAGGTGGTGTCCGTGCAGCTGGGCCGCAAAAAGAACAACTGGGAGCAGGGAACCGTCACCCAGATTCACCATGAGTCGTCACAGCGTGTGCGCCCAGGCTGCCCGCATTTCGGGCTGCACACCGGCTCTTGTGGTGGCTGCAAGATGCAACACCTGGAGGTTTCGGCGCAGGTGGCCATCAAACAGCGCGTGCTCGAAGACAACCTTTGGCACCTGGGCAAGGTCAAGGCCGAGACCATGCTGCGCCCGATTGAGGGGCCCACCTGGGGTTACCGTTACCGCGCCCGTTTGTCCGTGCGTTATGTGATCAAAAAGGGCGAAGTGCTGATCGGATTCCATGAGCGCAAAAGCCGCTACATCGCCGACATGAAGGTGTGCCCGGTGTTGCCGCCCCATGTCAGCCGCATGCTGATGCCACTGCGGACATTGATCGGCCAGATGGATGCCCGCGAGACCTTGCCCCAACTGGAACTGGCCTGTGGCGATGACGTCACCGCTTTGGTGCTGCGCCACCTGGAGCCCTTGAGCGAAGGCGACAAAGCCTTGTTGCGTGCCTTTGCTGCCCAGCAAAATGTGCAATGGTGGCTGCAACCCAAAGGGCCCGATACGGTGCATCTGTTGGAAGAGGGCGGCCCACAGCTGCGCTATGGTTTGCCCGACTTTGGCATCACCATGCCATTTCGGCCCACCGACTTCACCCAGGTCAACCCGTTCATCAACCGGGTCCTGGTGGCTCGGGCCTTGCGCTTGCTGCAGGCGCAAAAGACCGAACGCGTGATCGACTGGTTCTGCGGTCTGGGCAACTTCACCTTGCCCATCGCCACACAGGCGGCGCAAGTGCTGGGCATTGAGGGCGCGGAAACCCTGGTCGCCCGTTCCCGCGACAACTACGCCCGCAACCAGGCGTTGCGCCCCGAAGGTCAGCCCTTGGCACCCACCCAGTTTGTGGCGCGCAACCTGTTTGAGATGACGCCCGAGATGCTGGTGGCCGACGGCACCGCCGACAAGTGGCTGGTGGACCCCCCACGCGAAGGCGCGTTTGCCCTGAGCAAGGCGCTGGCCGAGCTGAACGAAAACCAGGCACTGCGCCAAGGCTGGTTACCGCCCCGGCGCATTGTGTATGTGAGCTGCAATCCGGCCACCTTGGCACGCGATGCGGGCATTTTGATGCACCGCGCAGGCTACCGCTGCGTGAGTGCGGGCGTGATCAACATGTTTGCGCACACGGCGCATGTGGAAAGCATGGCGGTGTTCGAGCTGGCTTGAGCGTTCGCTGGTTTTCAGGCCCCCAAAAAGAAAGGCTCCGTTTGGAGCCTTTCTTCATGGTGCCCGCCCTTTCGGGGGGGAGCCGGGGTCAGTCGCGTTCGCCGCCCATGATGCCCAGCAAGGCCAGCAAGCTCTGGAACACGTTGAAGATGTCCAGGTACAAGGCCAGTGTGGCGCTGATGTAATTGGTTTCACCGCCGTCGATGATCTGTTTCAGGTCATACAGCATGTAAGCGCTGAAAATGCCGATGGCCATGACCGAGATCACCATCATGCCGACGGTCGAGCCGATGAACATGTTGATGATGCCGCCGATCATGATGGCCAGGGCACCCACAAACAACCACTTGGACAGTCCCGAAATGTCACGCTTGATGGTGCTGGCCAAGCTGGCCATGACGAAGAACACACCGGCGGTGCCTGCAAAGGCCGTCATGATCAGGTCGGTGCCGTTCTTGAAGCCCAGCACCATGGCGATCATGCGCGAAAGCATCAAACCCATGAAGAAGGTGAAGCCCAGCAGCACGGGCACACCTGCAGCGGAGTTTTTGGTTTTCTCGATGGCGAACATGAAGCCGAAGGCACCCGCCATGAAAACAACCAAGCCCAAGCCACCCGACAGCGAGCGGGTGATGCCGGTGGTCACGCCCAGCCAGGCACCCAAAACAGTGGGCAGCAGGCTCAAGGCCAGCAGCCAATAGGTGTTGCGCAAAACGCGGTGGCGGGTGGCCAGATCGGAGCCATGGCCCCAGTCGGTGGTGTTGATGGTGCGAATCTCGCTCATGAGGGTCTCCTGTTCAAACCCTGATTTCAGGGCATCTGCATTGTAGGGTCAGGCGGCCTGGGTCGGCCCATTTCCGGACTGCCGTGTGGTTATCCGGGTGAAGCAGTTTTGCGCTGGGGTGTGCAATGGTGGGGGCGCTGCCGTGTATCCTCGTTGTTTTCAAACTCAGCGTTTCAAGACACATGAAAACACAAGCCACCCTCGAACTGTCCGATGTCAAAGCCATTGCAGCGGCTGCCGAAGCCGAAGCGGTCAAGAACAACTGGGCCGTGAGCATCGCCATCGTGGATGCAGGCGGTCATTTGTTGCACTTTGCCCGTCTGGATGGTGCAGCCCCGGTCTCTTCGCACATTGCACCCGCCAAAGCCAACACCGCCGCGTTGGGGCGTCGCGAAACCAAGGGCTACGAAGACGTCATCAATGGTGGCCGCACCTCGTTCTTGTCGGCGCCCACCATCAAGGGCATGCTCGAAGGCGGTGTGCCGATCATGAAAGACGGCTTCTGCCTGGGTGCGGTGGGCGTGAGCGGTGTCAAATCGAACGAAGATGCGCAAGTTGCCAAAGCCGGTATCGCAGCCATTGGCTTGTGACCCTGTGACGTGGGGGCTGTTCAGATCGCATGGGGTTTGAACAAGCCCAGGTCCATAAAAAAAGCCGCTTGAAAGCGGCTTTTTCTATGGCGGTGCGCGGTGATTATTTGGCGCTCAGCACCCAGGCGGCCAGTTTCTTGGCCTCGGCTTCGTTCACTTGCGGGTTGGCGGGCATGGGCACGGCACCCCAAGCGCCGGAGCCGCCCTTGATGATTTTGCTGGCCAATTTGTCTACCGCAGTTTTGTCGCCCTTGTACTTGCCGGCGACTTCCTTGTAGGCAGGACCCACCAGTTTTTTGTCAACAGCATGGCAGGCCATGCAGTTTTTTGATGTGGCCAGTGCCAAATCAGCCAATGCAGGGGCGGCACCGGCCACGGTCAGGGTCAAGGCCAAAACGATTTTTTTCATGTCAATTCCTCATGGACTAAAGATGGGCAGGTGAGGTCTGCCCCAGATGGATCACCTGAAAGAGTGTACCGACATCGGGGCCGCATCCATGGGCGCGGCCAGGTCAAGATGTCTTTGTCTGAAGTGTCAACTGGTGAGGCACTTGGTGAGTCCCCTTGTGCGTCACTTGGTACATTGCCGTGGGCCATAATCTTGTAACTTTTCATGTATTCCTGACAGGAGCAATTGATGCCCGCTTACCGTTCCAAGACTTCCACCGCCGGCCGCAACATGGCTGGGGCCCGTTCCCTGTGGCGCGCCACGGGCATGAAAGACGATGACTTCAGCAAGCCGATCATCGCCATTGCCAATTCGTTCACACAGTTCGTACCCGGGCACGTGCATTTGAAGGATCTGGGCCAGCTGGTGGCCCGCGAAATCGAAGCCGCAGGCGGTGTGGCCAAAGAATTCAACACCATTGCCGTGGACGACGGCATCGCCATGGGCCATGACGGCATGCTGTATTCGCTGCCCAGCCGCGACATCATTGCCGATTCGGTCGAGTACATGGTCAATGCCCATTGCGCCGATGCGATCGTCTGCATCTCCAACTGCGACAAGATCACCCCTGGCATGTTGATGGCCGCCATGCGCCTGAATATTCCGGTGATCTTCGTGTCCGGTGGCCCCATGGAAGCAGGCAAGGTGCGCCTGGCCAACCCCACCACACAAACCATCGAATTCAAGAAGCTCGACCTGATCGACGCCATGGTCATGGCCGCAGATGACAAAGTGAGTGACGCTGATCTGGCCGAAGTCGAGCGCTCGGCTTGTCCGACCTGTGGTTCCTGCTCGGGCATGTTCACGGCCAATTCGATGAACTGTCTGGCCGAAGCGCTGGGCCTGGCCTTGCCTGGCAACGGCACCGTGGTGGCCACGCACGCCGACCGCGAAGAGCTGTTCAAGCAGGCTGGCCGCACGATTGTGGACATGGCCAAGCGCTATTACGAGCAAGACGAGGTGTCATTGCTGCCCCGCTCGATGGGCTTTAAGGCTTTTGAAAATGCGATTGCGCTGGACATCGCCATGGGCGGCTCCACCAACACCATCTTGCATTTGCTGGCCATTGCCCAGGAAGCCGAGATCGACTTCACCATGGCGGACATCGACCGCATGTCCAAGACCGTGCCGCAACTGTGCAAAGTGGCGCCCAACACCAACAAATACCACATCGAAGACGTGCACCGCGCTGGCGGCATCATGGCCATCTTGGGTGAGTTGGACCGGGCCGGCAAGTTGCACACCGATGTGCCCACCGTGCATGCCAAGACCATGAAGGACGCGCTGGACCAATGGGACATCGCGCGCAACCCCAGCGACGCTGTGAAGCAGTTTTACATGGCAGGCCCGGCGGGCGTGCCTTCGCAAGTGGCCTTCAGCCAAAACACCCGTTGGCCCAGCCTGGACACCGACCGCGCCGAGGGCTGCATTCGTTCATTCGAGCACGCTTTCAGCAAACAAGGTGGTTTGGCCGTGCTGCGCGGCAACATCGCGATCGACGGTTGTGTGGTCAAGACGGCCGGTGTGGACGACAGCCTCTTGGTGTTTGAAGGCCCGGCCCACGTGGTCGAGTCGCAAGACGAAGCCGTGGAAAACATTCTGAGCGACAAGGTCAAGGCGGGTGACATCGTGGTCGTGCGCTATGAAGGCCCCAAGGGCGGCCCTGGCATGCAGGAAATGCTGTACCCCACCAGCTACATCAAATCCAAAGGCCTGGGCAAAGCCTGTGCCTTGCTGACCGATGGCCGTTTTTCGGGCGGTACCTCGGGTTTGTCCATCGGGCACTGCTCACCTGAAGCGGCGGCGGGCGGCACCATTGGTTTGGTCAAGAACGGGGACCGCATACGCATCGACATCCCCAACCGCAGCATCAACGTGCTGGTGAGTGACGAAGAATTGGCCAGCCGCCGTGCCTTGCAAGACCAGTTGGGCTGGAAGCCTGCGTTGCCACGTCCACGCAAAATTTCAGCGGCGCTGAAAGCCTATGCTTTGCTGGCCACATCGGCCGACAAAGGGGCTGTGCGCGATGTGTCTTTGCTCGATTGATGAGGACTGTGGCCATTCGCGCGCAGGGGCGCGCTCCCACAGCGCTCGGGTTTTTGTGGGAGGCCCCCCTGCGGCCGAAGGCTGTTCTTTCACGGTAACCTATGCTGATCCATCCTCAAATTGACCCCGTTGCCCTGCAACTGGGACCCTTGTCCATCCATTGGTATGGCCTGACTTATCTGGCGGCCTTTGGCCTGTTTTACTGGCTGGGCACACTGCGTTTGAAACATCTGCCGTTTGCACGCTTGTCTGAATGGACGCGCCGTGATATCGAAGACATTCTGTTCATGGGGGTGCTGGGTGTGGTGCTCGGTGGACGCATCGGTTATTGCCTGTTCTACAAGCCCGGCTATTACGCGCAACACCCTCTCGAAGTCTTTGCCGTCTGGCAAGGTGGGATGAGTTTTCATGGCGGCATGCTGGGCGTGATGGCGGCGATGGTCTGGTTCGCGTGGTCACGCCAGCGGCCATTCCTGCAGGTCATGGACTTTGTGGCACCGTGTGTGCCTACGGGTCTGGCCGCTGGCCGCATCGGCAACTTCATCAACGGTGAACTTTGGGGCCGCGTGGCTGACCCATCCTTGCCTTGGGCCATGCTGTTTCGTGGCGCAGGCGATGCGCCGCGCCACCCTTCGCAGATCTACCAGTTCCTGATGGAGGGGGTCCTTCTGTTTGTGCTGCTGTGGCTGTATGCCCGCAAGCCTCGGGCGCAGGGTCAGGTGGCATTTGCTTTCTTGTTTGGCTATGGCGTGTTCCGCTTTCTGGCCGAATACTTCCGCGAACCTGATGCACACTTGGGCCTCTTGAGCCTGGGCATGAGCATGGGCCAGTGGTTGTGCCTTCCGATGATCTTTCTGGGTGCTGTTTTTTGGTCCTGGTGTGGCCGCAGGCCTGCTGAGACTTGAATCAAGTGGGGCGGCGTTGTAGCCAATCGCCGCGTACAGCTTCGTAAGCTGCAGCCACCTCTAGCAAAGCCACATCGCCTTGCGGTTTGCCAATCAGTTGCATACCCATGGGCCAGCCCTGCGTCGGGTGAAAGCCTGCGGGCAGGCTGATGGCGGGCAGTCCCGCCAGCGTGGCGTAAATCGTGCACTCCATCCAGCGGTGGTAGGTGTCCATGGCGCGTGAGCCGATGTTTTGCGGCCAGCGCTCATGCATCGCAAACGGCCAGGTTTGCGCCACGGGCAGGGCCAGCACGTCAACGTCTTTGAACACGCCCAGCAGGTGCTGGTAAAAAGCGCTGCGCGTTTGGCTGGCCTGCATGAAGTCCATGTAGGACAGCTTGACCGAGTTCTCGTGCTCCCACAGGGCTTCGGGTTTGAGTTGGTCTCGGGCGCTCGGCAGCTGCAGCAAGGCCGCCACCTTGGGCCCCACCAGCGCCCGACGCCAGACCAGCCAGCAGTTCCAAAGGGCTTGCGCGTCAAAGTCGAGTGAGCGCGACTCGACCACGGCACCAGCGCCTTGCATCACCCGCAGCGCGTCTTCGCACACGGGCAGGATGCCGTCTTCCATGGCCAGATGGCCATTCAAATCACCAATCCAACCCACGCGCAGTCCGCGCAAAGCATCGGGCGTGTACTGCAGGACCGACACATCCACGCTGCCGTTGATCGACAGAGGCTGGCGTGCGTCATGCCCTGACTGCGTGGCCAGCAGTTGGGCCAGGTCGCGCACGCTGCGGGCCATGGGGCCTTCGGTGCCAAGCTGGTCCACCCATACATCGGAACCCGGCCCAAATGGCACGCGGCCTTGCGAGGGCCGCATGCCAAAGATGTGGTTCCAGCCCGCCGGGTTGCGCAGGCTGCCCATGAAGTCCGAGCCATCGGCCACGGGCAACAGGCGCTGGGCCAGCGCGACCGCCGCACCGCCGCTGCTGCCCCCAGCGCTGACTGCCGTATCCCACGCGTTGGGCGTGGCCCCAAACAGGGAGTTGAAGGTGTGCGAGCCCAGGCCCAGTTCGGGCATGTTGGTCTTGCCAATCACGATGGCCCCGGCGGCCTTCATGCGCTCGGTCATGATGCTGTCTTTGAGGGGCCGGGCCGCTTGCAACAGCGTGCTGCCAAAGGTGGTCGGAAAGCCCACCGCGTGCCCGGTGTCCTTGATGGCTTGCGGGATGCCGTGCAGCCAGCCCCGCGACTGACCGCTGGCCAGCTCGGCGTCGCATTGGCGCGCTTGCGCCAGCAACGTGTCGGTCGGGGCCAGGTTGACGATGGCGTTGAAGCGCAGGTTCAGCCGCTCGATACGAGCCAAGTAAGCCTGCATCACTTCGGTGCAAGACACTTGCCGCTGGTGGATTCGCTCAGACAGTTCGCTGGCGTTGAAGTCGGTAATGTCGGTGAGGTCAGTCATGGGAAGGGGGAATTCAGAAGTTCACGCCAGGTGCGGTGGCGGCACAAAGCCGCACCACTCGGTTTCGAGCCAGCGAGCCATGTCTAGGCACATCGGGTCGGAAAAGATGTTGCCGATGATTTGCGCGCCAACCGTTAAGCCGCCCGGCGTGCGGCTCAGGCCCCAGGGGTTGTTCGTGGTGCCATAGACCGGATTGAATGACTGCCAATCGGCCAGTGCCACAGGCACATTGGTCTTGCCAAAGACCACGGCACCGGCGTCCAGCAGGCGCTGCACCGCCACGGCGCGCTGCGGCGCGATGTCGTCCTTGTACTTTGGAAATCCCCAGCAGGTGGGTGTGCCGGGCAGTTCGAAAGATCTCTTTCACAGTCATGGGCAGACCGTGCAGCGGTCCCCAGTCTTCGCCACGGGTACGCGCTGCATCGGCTTGGACGGCGCGTTCGCGGGCGACCTCAAAGGTGTGCACCATCACAGCGTTGATGGGGCCATCGCACTGCGCTACGCGGGCGATGTGCTGCTCCAGCAATTGTGTGCTGGTTACTTCGCTTGCGCGCAAGCGGGCCATCAGTACGGTGGCGGTGCTGTAATTGAAATCGGTCATGTGGGACGAGGAAAGCAGGAATGAAAAACCCGGGCATATCACGTGGGGTGAGCATGTCCCGGGCGGAGAGAGAGTCAGCGCGGGGGGTACTGATCACTCCGGACTTCACTGTGGCTCGACGTTGGCGGCCTTGAACAGGGCGCGGTAGCGGACGACCTCTTGCGTGTAGAACTTGTCCAACTCGGATAGGCTCATGCCTGCAGGCACTTGGCTGCCGGTGGTGGCCATGCCTTTGACGAAGGCTTCGGACTTGATTGCCTCATTCATGGCTTGGTTGAGCTTCTGGACCACAGCGTCGGGCGTGTTTTTGGACACTTGAAGACCGATCCAGATGTCAAACACAAAGTCGGACATGCCGCGCTGCGCACTGATCGGTGCGGCCTCCGGCAGTTGGGGGTGAGGCGCGGTGGAGGTGATGCCGATGATCTTGAAGCGGTTGTCCTTGACCATGCCAATGATGGGTCCTGCGACCGGCACAAACGCCATGTCTACGCTGCCGCCGCCCAAGTCGGTGTAGATCTGCACTGCCGCTTTATAGGGCACATGCAGCAGGTCCAGGCTGGTCAGTGTCTTGAAGCGCTCGCCCATGATGTGGTAGAGCGAGCCTTGACCCACGCTGGCGTAGCTGACTTGTTTGCCCTTGGCCCAGGCCAGGAATTCAGGCAAGTTTTTGGCCGGGATGTCCTTGCGGATGGCCAGACCGATGGATGTGCGGCCCATCAAACTGGCCAAGCGCACTTCTTCGGGTTTGAACTTAACGGCCGACAGGGCCAGTGGCGCCATGACCAACTCCATGGGTGTGCCCATCAGCTGGTAGTAGCCATCAGCGGGTGACGCCAGCACCTTCTGAATGCCCAGGGCGCCGCTCACGCCACCCAGGTTTTCGACCATCAATTTTTGGCCAAGGTTCTTTTCATACTCGACTTGTACCAGGCGGGCCACCGCATCCGATGGGCCGCCCGCTGGGTAGGGCACCATCACGGTGACCATTTTGTTGGGGAAGCCCTGTGCAGAGGCGCTGAGCACCATCAGGCTGCCCAGCAGACCGGTGAGCAGGCGTGAAATCGTACGGCGTGAAATCATGGGTGTCGTCCTTGTATGTCCTGTTGGAGGGGGGGCTTGTGCTTGCCACCCCGGGTCAGTGTCACAGTCTGAACAAGATACGAATTTGAAGGTATCGAAAAATTGCAAACCCTGCGCGGGGTTTTCCCGAGAAAAGCGCGGTTCAGCCTTGCGTGGCCAAGCCCTGCAACGCCTGGCAGGCTGCTTGCAGGCCCTGCTGCCAAACCTGTTCTTGCCAAAAGGTCGAGGGCGGGTTGAAGGCCTGCAGCATGTCGGCGCGGATGGTGCCTTGCTGCTCGGGCGGGGCTTCGGGGTGCAGGGCCAGCCAGTGGTCGGCGCACATGGACTGGATCATTTGCGTCAGAGGCAAGGTGCCAAACTCCAGGCAAATGCCGGTGTATTGCGCTTGAGGGCATTCTTCGTAAATGGCCATCTGGATCGGCCCCGACAGCGGCACGCTTTGGGATGTGCCCGTGTCCACCGAGGTAATTTGAGGCCCCCACCATTGGCGGGCGCGTTGCAGGGTTTCGCCGTTGTCGGTGCAGGCAAAGATGCGTTCGCCGTGGCCGTGCGGCCCCAGGCCCGTGTGCAGGTCGATCCAGGCGATCTGTCGGGCTTGCCCCAGATGGTTTTGCAGCACTTGCCTGAATGTGCGGTGACTCCAGGTGGGGGCCAGCCCCCCAAACCAGACGCCTTGGGCAAACTGGTATTGCCCACTGGTGATGGCCCGCTGCATGCGGCGCTCGCCCCAGGCGTCGGCCTGAGCCTGGAAGGCAGCGCGGGCCTCCGGGCTGGGCGGCCACCGGTCAGGCAGCAGCAGTTCGTTGACCTGCGCGTAGTCAGCGTTGACCGGCACGGGCTGAGCAAAGTTGATGAAGTTGCGGTTGAGGTCGACGTTGTCTTCGTTGACCCGCCGCGCATGCGAAAAGCCATGCGGGTTGACCGCATGCACATGCACCACGGCCACACCGGGCGGCAGCAACAGGCTGTGCAGCAAACCGGTCTGGATGGCCGAGCCGCAAAAGCCCTCGATGCCGTGCACTGCGCTGGTGGTCATCAGCACTTGGGCCGCATCCGCCGGGCCTTGCACGGCCACATCCATGGCGAGTTCTTCGCCATCTGCACCTGGCAGTGGCATGGCGTAACGGTGCAACTGTGCGTCGCAGGCTTGCGCGGCCTGCACAAATCGTGCTCGGGCCTCACGGTAGCTGGGGCTGAACAGCGGTGTGCTCATGGTGTGGCCTTGCGTTGGTTGAGCCAGCCTGCCACCAGGCCAAAGCCCGCGATCATGCCCATGCCACACAGGGCCAGGGCGTCGGGCAGGTGGTCAAACATCCACTAGCCGCCCAAGGCAGAAAACCCAATCGCTGTGTACAGGTAAGGGGACAGGACAGATGCAGGCGCTTTGGAAAACGCCAAAACGGTGAAGTACTGCCCATATGAGCCCGCCAGTGCCACCAAGCCCAGCAGCGCCAAGTCGGACCAGGGCATCTGGGCAGGCCAGAAAAACGGCACCACCGCCGACATGAGCGCAAAGCCCAGCGCGCTGCTGCACAGTTGGATGGTGAGCGGCGAGTCCTGCCGCGCCAGGACGCTCGTCAGGGTCTGAAAGACGGTGCAGCAAACCACCCCCATCAGCGCCAGGCTGGCACCCGTCGGTTCCACATGGCCGCCCGGGCGCACGTCCAGCAGGGTCCCCGCCATGCTGCCTGCCACGCACAGCCAGCCCAGCCAGGACACGCTTTCCTCCATCACGAAGTGGGCCACCAAAGTCACGGCCAGCTGCACCAGGCAATAAATGGCGGTGAATTCGGCCACAGGCATACGCTGTAAAGCACCGTAGCCGAACACGCTGGCCCCCACGACGAGCAAGCCGCGCAGCAGTTGCAGTCGCCATTGCCGTGTGCGTCACAGCGCGGGGGCGCGTCTGCGCCAGAGCGCAGTGCTGACCAGTGCGGTCTGTAGACCGTAGCGCGTCCAGATGATGATGACCGGCGCCACGCTGAGCATCAGCTTTTTGCTGAAGGTGTCTTGCGTGGACAGGCAAGCCATGGCCGCGACCATGGTCAAGATGGCTGTGAACTGGGGTTGGCGGGTGGCGCTCATCGTTTGTGAAGCGTGTCGGAGGGCAGCTCGCCAAACAGGTGTCGGTAGTCCTGGGCGAACTGGCTCAGATGCCAAAAGCCCCAGTGCGAAGCGATGTCCTGGATGGTGACGCCCGGGGTGGCCTGGCGCAGGGCACGCCGCACGCTGTTCAGCCGCAGCGAACGCAGGTACTTGATCGGTGTGGTACCCAGCACGTCCTGAAAGCAGTAATTGAGCTTGCGGCGGCTGGTGCCCACTCGGCTGCACACTTCGAGAATCGACAGCGGCTCGTCGGCGTGGCCCAGCATCAGTTCACAGGCTCGGTCCACGAATTTCTTGCGCCGCTCCAGGGTGGGCAGCTCCGAGGTGTCGACCTGCGCGGGCAGGGCTTCGAGCCATTCCATCAGGATCTCATCGCGCAATTGGCGCAGGGCTTGCGGGTCGTGCTGGCGGAGCGCCAGTGCGCTGGCCTGGTCCAGCACCGTGAGCTGCAGGTCGCGCAGGTTCTGCGCCTTGATGTCAGTGGTTTGCAGTACCAGCTGCTTTTCGAGCCAGTGCGCCAGGGGTTTTTGGTACATGCGCTCCCACAGCGGGTTGAGCAGGCTGCGCTCGACCACCACCGCGATCAGGGTGAAGTGGGGCGGGGTGGTCAGGTCCACCTCATCGCCCTTGCCGCACATGATGGCGTGGGTCGGCACCCGCTGGCCGTTGAAAAACAGGTCCGGCGAGTCCTGTAGCGCCATGGCAAAGCCGTACACGCTGTCGTCGAGCCGCCCGCGTTGACGTAAAGCGATGCTGGTGTCTTCGCGCAACAGCGCGACTTCAGGCAGTTGCACTTGATGGATGTGACCCCTGAACTGTCCGGGCGAGAGCTGCTCGTATTGCAGTGCCCAGCCCTGCTGCGCTAGGGCGTGTTGGTCCATGTCCTGGGTGTCCAGCACTTGGACCCAGGGCGAATCGGGGGTGGGGGCGCTCATCGGCGAAGAAAAACACGATGCAGGTACATGCCTTTGAGTGTGCCTGCTTTGGGACCTGGGACATTGTCGTGAAAACCCGGGGTGCACGGTGCCCAAACTTGATAGTGACCCGGCCGGCTTGTGCCTAGCATTGGCGGGACTTGGAAAGACACCGAATGAGCCCTCGCATTGCCGTTTTGCTGACCAACGACGATACCTCGCCGTTTGCAGCGCATTTTCCGAACGATGGGCAAAAGGTGGTGCAGCTCATGCAACCCCTGCGGGCCGACTGGACTTACGAAGTCGTGCCGGTCAAGGATGGGGTGATCCCGGTCAGTGCGCAGGCCTTTGACGGCTATGTCATCACCGGCAGCCCGGCCTCGGTGAATGATGAACGCCTGCCATGGGTGGGGCCGTTGCTTGAATTCATCTGGTCCGTTCACGCCGCACGCCAACCCTTGATCGGTCTGTGCTTTGGCCACCAGGCGGTGGCCTGTGCGCTGGGCGGGCAGGTGGCGCGCAACGCCGCCGGCTGGGGCCTGGGCACCGCGCCCACGCACTGGCAGGCAGCACGCCCCTGGATGACGCCGTGCCAGACCCGCACCACCTTGATGGCCGCGCACAACGAGCAGGTCACCCGCATGCCCGAAGGGGCCGAGTGCCTGGGCGGCAACGATTTTTGCCCCATCGGTTCGATGCAGATCGGCCAGCACATTTGGACCACGCAGTACCACCCCGAGATGCCGCTGGTGTTCATGCAGGCCTTGCTGGGCTACCTGGCCGACAAGCTCGATACCGACACTCTGGCGCGCGCCCACGCCAGCTTGTCCAATGCCGCCGATGTGTCGCTGTTTGGGCAGTGGATGGTGCAGTTTTTTGAACACGCAAAGGAAACCAACCCATGACCGTCTGGACACCCAATGACGATGGCCACGCCGACCTGTCGGACCACGATAGCTATGTGAACGGCACCCCGCACAACACCTTCCAACGCTTGCGCGACGAAGACCCCATGGCCTGGTCCGACTGGGCCGATGGCAAGGGTTTCTGGTCGGTCACGCGGCACGCCGATATCTTGAAGCTCAACCGCAACCACCAGCGCCTGAGTTCAGCCCAGGGCATCCGCATGGAAGACCAGACGCACGAGGAGTACATGGCGCGGCGCACCTTTCAGGAGACCGACCCGCCCGAGCACACCCGCACCCGCATGCTGGTGGCCAAGGCCTTTTCAAAGCCCATGATGGCGCTCTACGAAGACCAGATCCGCGCGCTGTGTGTGGGCATCCTCGACCAGGCACTGGCGCTGGGCGAGTTTGACGCCACGCATCAAATTGCCCGCCAACTGCCCATGCGCATGCTTGGGCGCATCGCCGGCCTGCCCGAGGAAGACCTGGAATGGCTGGTGGACAAGGGCGATGCGCTCATGGCCAATACCGACAGCGATTTCACCAGCCATGTGGTCGACAAGATGGACACCGAGGCCTACCGTTTCATGCCGTTTCGCTCGCCTGCCGGGGCCGACCTGTACGACTACGCGGCCCACCTGATGGAACGCAAGCGCACAGCGGGCGACAGCAGCGGCGTGCTGCACCTGATCACCCAGCCCGATGCCCAGGGCAACGTGATCAGTGACACCGAGTTCCGCAACTTCTTTTGCCTGCTCGTGGCTGCGGGCAACGACACCACGCGTTATTCGATCGCCGCCGCTTTGCACGCGCTGGCCAACCAACCAGGCCTCATGGCCCAGCTCAAGGCGGTGCAGGGGGAGGCTGCCTGGGAGGGCGTGGCCGATGAGTTCATCCGTTGGGCCTCACCCGCCACGCACTTTCGCCGCACCGCGACCGAGAACTTCGATTTCCACGGCAAACAGGTCAAGGCGGGCGACAAGGTGCTGCTCTGGTTCATCTCAGGCAACCGCGACGAGCGGGCTTTTGACCGGCCGTTCACCGTTGACTTGAGCCGGGGCGTGAACCGCCACCTGGCGTTCGGGCAGGGCGGTGCCCATGCCTGTCTGGGCATGTGGCTGGCACGGCTGGAGTTGCGCGTTCTGATGCAGGAGCTGATCAAGCGGGTCGACCGCATCGAGCAGACCGCACCGCACGCGTTTTTGCGATCCAACTTTGTCTCGGGCATCAAGCGTTTGCCCGTGCGCATGCACCTCATCTGAAGGGAAACGCCATGACGACTGTTCAAGAACGCCTGCGGGTGCTGTTTTGTGACCACTTGGCCATTGCTCGGGGCAAATACGTCACACTTCGACCCGGCCAGGGCGGCGGCGCCCGCTTTTGCCGTGGCACCTTCGGCGTGAGCTATGAAAAAGAACTGATTCCGGCGCCCGGCGCGATGGTCCTGGAAGGCCTGCCCGACATGGAGGCCGTCTACACCTCTGAGGACATTCGCCCCGGCTGGCAGCCTTTCACCCGGGTGGCGATTGGTGACCTGAAAGCCAATGACGGCACGCCGCTGCCTATGTGCGGGCGCAGTGCCTTGAAGCGCGCTGTGGCCGACTGGCAAGCCATGGGCTATGACCCGATGGTGGGCATTGAACTGGAGGCATTTGCCTTTCAGATCGAGCCCGATGGCTCGCTCAAACCCTATGACACGCCCGCAGCCCATGTTTATTCGACGGGCCCTTTTGCCGATCCCCGCGGTTTTACCGATGTGCTGTGGGAAAAAGCCACGGCAGCCGGCTTTCGCATCGACAGCATGAACACTGAATACGATGCGCCGCAGTTTGAGTTCACGCTCACCTACGACCGTGCCGTCAAGGCGGTGGACGACATCTTTTTGTTCCGCCTGCTGGCGCGTGAGGTGGCGTTTCAGCATGGCATCGTGCTGACCTTCATGCCCAAGCCAATCCTCACGGTGGGTGGCAGCGGCGTCCACATCAACTTCAGCCTGCGTGATGGCCAAGGCCTCAACGCGATCTCGGGCGGCCGCGATGCCAACCAGTTCAACGCGCTGACCCTGGGCTGCACCGCCGGGCTCATGCATCACCACCGGGCGCTGGCCGGTCTGCTGGCCCCCAGTACCAACTCCTACCAGCGCCTGCAACCGGCCAGTCTGTCGGGCTTTTGGCAAAACTGGGCGGTAGACCACCGGGGCGTGACGGTGCGCCTGTCGGCTGAAAGCGGCTCGGGTGCCCGCATCGAGCACCGCATGGGCGACGCCGCAGCCAACCCCTACACTCACACGGCCGCAGTGTTGCAGGCCGCACGGCTGGGCGTTGTCCATGCTTATCCCTTGCAGCCAGCGGAAACCGGTGATTGCCTCGAAAACAAGGATGCCACCCAGAGCGTGGCCGTCACCTTGGCCGAAGCATTGGACGCATTGGAAGCCAACACCGTGTTGACGCAGACACTGGGCGAAGGCCTGGTGGCCAACCATGTGGGCATCAAGCGCCACGAGATTGAACGCACGGCCAGCCTGCAAGGCGACGCGCTGCGCGACCACTACATCCGTTTCATTTGAACTAAAGGACCACACCATGCCCCAAGTGCACTGGATCATGAGCAACGGCGATCGCGTGAGCGATGACGTCAACGACGGCACCAACCTGATGGACGCTGCGCAAATCAACGGCATCTCCGGCGTGGCCGGCGAGTGCGGGGGCTGCCTCTCGTGCGCCACCTGCCATGTGTACGTCGACGAAGCCTGGCTGGCCGCCTGTCCGCCCATGGACGAAGTTGAAAACGCCATGCTCGACATCGTGACTTCACCACGCCAGCCAGGCAGCCGCCTGAGCTGCCAGCTGATCGCGTCGAGTGCGCTCGACGGCATCGTGTTGCACGTACCGGACTAAACGACGATGAAACAGGAACAGATCAACGCGCTGCGCCACTTGCCCATCCCCGATCAGGGTTTGCTGATCGACGGGCAGTGGGCTGCTGCGGCCTCAGGCCAGACGCTGCCCGTGGTCTCGCCCATCGACGGTCAGACTTTGTGCACCATCGCTGCTGCTGGGACAGAGGATGTGGAGCGCGCTGTGCAGTCGGCACGGCGCAGTTTCGAGCAGGGTGTCTGGTCGCGCATGCCACCTGCCGAGCGCAAGAAGGTGTTGCACCACATTGCCGACCGCATCGAAGCCCACCACGCCGAGCTGGCGGTGCTGGGTGTGCGCGACAACGGCACCGAAATCGCCATGGCCTGGAAAGCCGAGCCGGGCAGTGCGGCGAGCACCTTTCGCTACTACGCCGAGTGTGTGGACAAGATCAACGGTGAGATTGCCCCCACACCGGACGGAACGCTGGGGTTGATCCACAAGGAGCCCGTGGGCGTGGTTGCGGCCATCGTGCCGTGGAACTTTCCGCTGATGATCGGTGCCTGGAAGATCGCACCCGCGTTGGCGGCAGGCAACTCGGTGGTGCTCAAACCGTCCGAAGACGCGTCGCTTTCTTTGCTGCGCTTGGCGCAGTTGTGTCTGGACGTGGGCTTGCCTCCGGGAGTGCTCAACGTCGTCACCGGCACCGGCGCAGAGGCGGGTGAAGCGCTGGCGCAGCACATGGATGTGGACATCTTGACCTTCACCGGCTCCGGCCCTGTGGGGCGCATGCTACTCAAGGCCTCGGCCAAGTCCAACCTCAAAAGGGTGTATCTGGAGCTGGGCGGCAAGTCGCCCAACATCGTGTTTGACGATGCGCCTGATCTAGCGCAGGCCGCCAAAGTATCGGCCATGGGCATCTACCGCAACAGCGGGCAGGTGTGCGTGGCGGGCTCGCGCCTGTTGGTGCAGCGCTCTGTGCACGACGAATTCGTGGAGCGCCTGTACACCATCGCCGCCAGCCTGCGTGTGGGTGACCCGCTCGATGTAACGACCGAGATCGGCGCGTTGAACAGCGCACGCCAGCTGGTCAAAAACCTGGCGGCGGTGCAGACCGCGCAGCAGCAGGGTGCCCGCCTGCGTGTGGGCGGCAGTGCGCTGCAGCCTGTGGCGGGTGGCAGTTACATGGCCCCCGCCTTGTTCGATGGCGTGACGCCCAACATGACCCTGGCCCGCGAAGAAATTTTCGGTCCGGTGCTGGCGGTGTTGCCGTTCGACGATGAAGCCGAGGCCGTGCACCTGGCCAACGATTCGACCTACGGTTTGGCGTCTGCCGTGTGGACGGGCAACCTTTCGCGCGCGCATCGCATGGTGCGTGCCATCAAGGCCGGGGTGGTGCACGTCAACACCTACGGCGGACCTGACGTGACGGTGCCGTTGGGCGGCGTGCGGCAGTCGGGCAATGGACACGACAAGTCCATGCACGCTTTGGACAAATACCTGGACCTGAAAACGGCCTGGATTCAGCTGTGATGATGAAAGTAAACAACATGAACAATGCGCAACTCAAGGCCGATAATGCCCAATACCTGTGGCACCCGATGGCTCACCCGGGCATGATGAAAAAGTCGACGCCGGACATCATCGCCCGAGGCGAAGGCTGCTGGATCTGGGATGTGGACGGGCACAAGATGCTCGATGGTGTGGGCGGCCTGTGGGCTTGCAACCTAGGGCACAGCAACAAGCCTGTGCGCGATGCCATCGTGGCGCAGATGGACGAACTGCCGTTTTACAACGTGTTCCGTGGCACCACCCATGTGCGGGCGATCGAGCTGTCCAAGCGCTTGGTGCAGATGATGCAGCCCGAAGGCGTGGCCACCGTGATGTTCTCCAACGGTGGCTCGGACGCGGTGGAAGGTGCCCTGAAAGTGGCGCGTCAATACTGGAAACTCAAGGGCCAATCCGACCGCTTCAAGTTCATCAGCCTGCGCCAGGGTTACCACGGCGTGCACTTTGGCGGAATGAGCGTGAACGGGAACACCAACTTTCGCCGCGCCTACGAGCCGCTGCTGCCCGGGTGTTTTCACATCGACACGCCCTGGGCATATCACAACCCTTACACCGATGACCCAATCCGTCTGGGCGAAATCTGCGCGGAACTGTTAGAGCGCGAAATCGTGTTTCAGGGGCCGGACACGGTCGCCGCTTTCATTGCCGAGCCGGTGCAGGGCGCGGGTGGCGTGATCGTGCCGCCACCCAACTACTGGCCGCTGGTGCGCCAGATTTGCGACAAATACGGGGTGTTGCTGATTGCCGACGAGGTGGTGACCGGCTTTGGCCGCAGCGGCGAGCTGTTCGGCACCCGCCTGTGGGGCCAGGGTGGAATTCGCGCCGACATGTGGTGCTTGGCCAAAGGCATTTCATCGGGCTATGTCCCTCTGGGGGCCACGGCCATCAACGGCCGCATTGCCGATGTGTTTGATGCCGACACCACGGGCATGGCTTCGGTCTCGCACGGCTACACCTACAGCGCCCACCCGATCGCAGCTGCTGCGGCGCTGGCCACGCTTGACCAGATCGAGTCACTGGACATTCCAGGCAACGCCGCCCGCGTGGGCGCGCACCTGCAGACCCGCTTGCGCAAGTTGGTGGATGCCTGCAGTTTTGTGGGTGATGTACGTGGCGTGGGCCTGATGCTGGGGATCGAGATGGTGAGCGACAAGGCCCAACGCACGCCCATGCCCCGTACCAGCGATATCCCGGCGCGCGTGGCCAAAGCGGCTTACAAGGCGGGCCTGATGGTGCGCATTTCGGGCCCCAACCTGATCCTGTCGCCCCCACTGGTCATCACCCGCGAGGAGGTGGACTTCATGTGCGATGTGCTCGAAACCGCCTTTGCCGCTGTGCAGGAGGGTCGTGCATGAAGCACCCGGTCATCCTGATTGTGGGCACAGTCGACACCAAGAGCGACGAGATCGACTTCATGCGCGAGCAGGTGCTGGCCGCTGGAGGGCGGGCGCTGATCATGGACGTGGGGGTGCTGGCCAATGGGCAGGTGGTGGCGGACTTCGTCAACACACAGGTCGCGCAGGCGGCGGGTGTGACGCTGCAGCAGGTGATGGACAGCGGGGACGAAAACAGTGCTATGGCCTTGATGGCGCAGGGTGCAAGCACTTTGGCCGCCCAACTGCAGCGCGAGGGCCGCATGGATGGCCTGTTGGTTTTGGGCGGCACCATGGGGACCGACTTGGCGCTGGATGTGGCCAGCAGTTTGCCGCTGGGCGTGCCCAAGGTGGTGCTGTCCACGGTGGCGTTTTCGCCCCTGTTGCCCCCCGATCGCATGCCGCCGGATTTGATGATGGTGCTGTGGGCCGGGGGCTTGTATGGTCTCAACAGCCTGTGCAAGTCGGCCCTGGCGCAAGCCGCAGGTGCCGTGGTGGGGGCCTGCCGCGTGGCGCGTGCGCCGCGTTTTGCGCGGCCTGTGGTGGGCATGACCTCGCTGGGAACGAGCTGCCTGAAATACATGGTGCAACTCAAGCCCGAGCTCGATCAGCGAGGTTTTGACTTGGCGGTGTTTCATACCACAGGCATGGGTGGCAGGGCATTTGAATCGCTGGCCATGCAAGGCCAATTCGCCTGCGTGATGGACTTCAGCTTGCAGGAAATGGTCAACCAGATGGGGGGCTCGGCGGTGAGTGCTGGGCCGGACCGCTTGATGGGGGCGGGCCGGAAAGGCGTGCCGATGATCGTGGCCCCCGGGGCCACCGACTTGGTGGACTACCCGGCCTGGGGTCAAGTGCCCGAGCGTTTTGCTGGGCGTCCCTCGCACGACCATAACCGATTGATCGCCTCGGTGGGCATTGACGCCAACATGCGCCGCGAATTGGCCCGCGAGCTGGCCAGCCGTTTGCGTCAGGCGCAAGGGCCGGTGCATTTGGTGTTGCCCCTGCAAGGCATTGAAGAGTGGGACCGACCTGGTGGGCCGCTGCACGATGCCGAAGGACTGGCGGCCTTGGTGGATGAAATGACCCGTTGCGAGTGGGGTGCTGTGCAGCTCTCTCGCGTCGACGCCCACATCAATGACGCAGCGTTTGTGCAGCAGGTGCTCTCGGTGTTTGACGACTGGCTGTCGCGTGGGCTGGTGAAGAAGGTCGCGCCATGAACGCACCATCTTTTAAAGCGTTGGTGCTCGACTTTGGCGGGGTCATCAGCCGCACCCTGTTTGAAACGCACGAGCTGAGCGAGGTGGCGCTGGGTTTGCCGCCCGGCACGCTCACCTGGCGTGGGCCCTTTGCGCCCGAGACCGATGCGCTGTGGCAGGCCATGCAGGCCGACCGCATCACCGAGCGCGACTACTGGCTGGCCCGAACCCGCAGTGTGGGTGCATTGTTGGGCGAAGAATGGAATGACATGCAGACCTTTGTTCAGCGTGCGAGGGGGGCCGATGTGCATGCCGTCATTCGGCCCGAAGCCATCGCTGCCGTGCACCAGGCCAAAGCGGCTGGCTGCAAGCTGGCGGTGTTGTCGAACGAGCTGGACCTGTTTTATGGCGCGAGCTTTCGGGAGCACGTGCCCTTGTTGCATCTTTTTGACGTGATCATCGACGCGACCTACACCGGCGTTCTCAAGCCCGACCCCCGAGCCTATGACATGTGCACCGCCGCACTGGGTGTGTCGGCAACAGACTGTGTGTTTGTGGACGACCAAAGCCGCAATGTGCTGGGTGCCATGAAACGAGGCTGGCAGACGGTGCAGTTCGATGTAACCCAGCCGGCCGACTCTTACCGGCGCGCCTTGAACTTGCTCGGTCTGTGACTGTGTGCCAGGTTGCAGTCAGGGTTAATCTGGACTCTTGAACTGTGGTTTTTCGCCGACAGTCTCCACCACGATTGTATGTAATTACACATAATTATCAAAAATTACAGAGATATTTCCATGGCTGGACACGTCAATTCGCTACACGACCAAGTAGCAGAGCAGCTGCGAGGGCTGATCTTTGCGGGTGAGTTGTTGCCGGGGGGGTTTGTGGATGAAACGCGGCTGTGTGAAAAACTGGCCATTTCACGCACACCGCTGCGAGAGGCGCTCAAGGTGCTCACAGCAGAAGGCCTGATCCGGCACGAGCCTCGGCGGGGTTGTTTTGTCAACGAGGTCACCGAACAGGACCTGGACGATATTTTCCCGGTCATCGCCTTGCTCGAAGGGCGTTGCGCTTTTGAAGCAGCCCAGCAGGTGAGCGATGCCGACATTGCCGCATTGGCGGGCCTGCACAGTCAACTGCAGGACAGCGCGGCGCAGGGCCGCATTCCGGATTACTACGCCGCCAACTACGCGATCCATGAAGCCATCATCGCCATCGCTGGCAACAAATGGTTGGCTCAGGTGATCAGCGACTTGCGCAAGATCCTCAAACTCGCACGCCTGCAGCAACTCAATGCGCCCGGGCGTTTGAGCCAGTCGCTGGCCGAACACATGGCGATTTTTGCCGCCCTCAAGGCGCACGATGCCGAAGGGGCCGATGCGGCGATGCGCACCCATTTGACACGGCAGCGCGAAGCCTTGCGCCAGCTGGCGCGCCAGCACAAAAGCCGCATTGCCGCGGTCGCCACACCACACGACAAGCTTGGGATTGCAACATGAACACATCGGAATGGATTGGCCGCACGGTAGCGGGTTGGCTGCCATCAGGCAAACGCGAGGGGGGCCATGCCACGGCAACCACAGACAGTAAGCTGGAGGCGCGCAAAGTGAAAGCTGTTGTGGGCAAAGAGGCGCCTGCACGTTCTTCACGCGAAAGGCTCAATGCCACCTTGCGCCACAAGGAAGAAGCCTTGTCACCCCGCGTTTTGCGGCGCACCCTGACCGAATTGCAGGCGATCGTGGACCCCAGCGTGAGCGAGGTCGAAGGCGGCAAGCGGGCCTGCGGCGTGGCCCAGTGGTACACCAAGGCCACGCCTGAGCAGCGCCAGGACTGCTGGCTGCTGATGAGCGAACAATTTGCCCCCGATGCCAGCAAGGTGAAGGCTGCCCGTGAGCAGTACGAAGCGGCGGTGGGCACCCCCGACGAAGGGGTGGCCGAGATCCGCATGCGCAAAGCGCTGGTGTCGCCGCGCACGCGCTTGTTGCAGCGCTTTGCGGTCTTTCCAGAAGGCATGCGTTTTCTGGTGGATTTGCGCCAGGAGCTGATCCCTGCACTCAAATCGAACAAACGCCTGCTGGCACTGGAAGCCGAACTCGAGAACCTGTTCACCACCTGGTTCGACGTGGCCTTTTTGGAATTGCGCCGCATCAGCTGGGATTCGCCGGCCAGTCTGGTCGAAAAACTGATCAAGTACGAAGCGGTCCACGACATCAAGAGCTGGGGGGATGTCAAAAACCGGCTGGATTCGGACCGCCGCTGCTACGGGTTTTTCCACCCCCGCTTGCCCGATGAGCCACTGATTTTTGTGGAAGTGGCGTTTATGAACGAAATCGGCGCCAACATCAGCCCCTTGCTGGATGAAACGGCGGAAGCGGTCGATCTGAGCAAGGCCACAACCGCAATTTTTTACTCCATCAGCAACACACAGCAGGGTTTGAAGGGCGTGAGCTTTGGCGACTCGCTGATCAAGCGGGTGGTCGAAACCTTGCGCGCCGACTTTCCCAAGCTCAAAACCTTTGCTACTTTGTCCCCCATTCCAGGTTTTCGGACCTGGCTGGGCAAAAACGCGGGTCGCATGCTGGAAGCCACGCCAGAAAAAATGCAGGCCCAACTCGGTCGCGCCGTGGGTTTCGAGCCACCCACCGCAGGCCATTTGCTGTCGGCACTGGAGCAAGTGTCCCACTTGCCCGAGCGCTCGGTTTTGCGGCAGTGGCTGCTGGGTTGCGCCGCCCATTACCTGGGCAAGGAGCTCAGCGAGGAGCGCCCCGTCGACCCGGTGGCGCGCTTTCATCTGGGCAACGGTGCCCGCATCGAGCAAATCAACTGGGCGGCCGATCTGTCGACCAAGGGAGTCAAGCAGTCGTTTGGCCTGATGGTCAATTATCTGTACGATTTGCGCAAAATTGACCGGCACCGCCAAGGCATGGCACAAGGCAAGGTGCCGGTTTCAGACAGCGTGGAACGCTTGTATTTCTAGCTCAGCGCATTCATTGGCATTCATCACAAAAAGGAGACACACCATGACCCCATCCCACCCTCTGTTCGATCGCCGTGCTGTTTTGAAGTTGGCAGCTTCGGCCGCTGCGGCCAGCGTCTGCGGTGCGCAAGCCCAATCCAATTGGCCCAACAAGCCCGTCACGATGATCGTGCCGTTCCCGGCGGGCGGTGGCACCGATGCGTTTGCACGCCCCCTGTCGGCACAGTTTTCGCGTCTGACGGGCAAACAACTCATCATCGACAACCGCGGCGGTGCGGGCGGCACCCTGGGTGCCGGGCTGGCGGCCAAAGCCAGCCCCGACGGTTACACCTTGTTCATGGGGGCGGTGCACCACACCATTGCGCCCAGCATGTACCCCAAGCTCGACTATGACCTGGAACGTGACCTGATCCCACTGATTCAGGTGGCCAGCGTGCCCCAGGTGCTGGTGGTCAACCCCAAGAAAGTCCAGGTGGCCGACTACAAGGCGTTTTTGGATCTGGTCAAAAAGAACCCTGGTCGCTTGAATTACGGCTCGGCCGGTGGCGGCACCTCCCACCATCTGGCGGGCGAGTTGTTCAAGCTGCAGACCAACACCTTCATCACCCACATTCCTTACCGCGGTGCTGGACCTGCCTTGCAAGACCTGATCGCAGGCAATGTGGACATGATGTTTGACGGCCTGGGTTCTTCGGCCGCGCACATCAAGGGCGGCCGCATCAAGGCCATGATGGTGTCTGGCAGCAAGCGCAACCCGGCTTTTCCGGATGTGCCGTGCTCCGCCGAGTTGGGCTTGCCCGATTACACCGTGTCCACCTGGTATGGCGTGTGGGCACCCAAAGGCACGCCAGCCGATGCCCAGGCGCGGGCGATTGAGGAAATCCGCCGCGCAGCCCTGACCGACGAGTCCAAAAACGTGTGGGCCGCTCAGGGCGCAGAGTTTCCCAATCTGACCACCACCCAGTTTGACGCGTTCATCAAGAAAGAACTGGCCAAGTGGTCACAGGTGGTCAAGGCCTCCGGTGCCAAACTGGATTGAGGCGGTTGGCTGTTTCAACGGGCCTGCGCGCAGGCCTTTTTCAATATTTCCATTTTTGAACCCATGACCCACGACAACCTGTTTTCGGCCTTGCGGGCTGCTTTCCCTGCTGACTTGACTGCGGTGGCGGTCGAAACCGACGAAGGCTTGTGCTACAGCTGGCAAGACCTGGACCGTGCCACGGCCATGGTGGCCAACCTGCTGCAATCGCTGGACCTGCCCGAGGGCAGCCGCGTGGCCGTGCAGGTCGAGAAATCGGTCGAAGCGATGATCCTGTACCTGGCCACCTTGCGCGCAGGCTATGTGTTTTTACCGTTGAACACCGCGTACCAAAGCGCCGAGATCGCGTACTTCATTGGCAACGCCGAACCTGCCGTGGTGGTGTGCAGCCAAGCCAACTTTGGCTGGGTCAGCCAAATCGCCTTCCAGGCGGGCACGCAGCATGTGTTCACCTTGAACGACGACCGTACCGGCAGCTTGCTGGAGCGTGCAGCGCAGCACAGCGACCAGCACCAGGCCGTGCCCCGCCAAGCCGATGACCTGGCCGCCATTTTGTACACCAGCGGCACCACAGGCCGCAGCAAAGGCGCCATGCTCACGCACGGCAACATGCTCAGCAATGCGCGCACGCTGCAAGCGTATTGGGGCTGGAAAAAAAGCGATGTGCTGATCCATGCCTTGCCCATCTTCCATGTGCACGGACTGTTTGTGGCCATCCACGGGGCCCTGATCAACGGCAGCAAAATGATCTGGATGGCCAAGTTTGACCCCCAGCGCGCCATTGCCCAGATGGCCAAGGCCACCGTGTTCATGGGCGTGCCCACCTTGTATGTGCGCATGCTGGCCGAGCCTTCACTGAACCAGGCCAACACCCGCCACATGCGCCTGTTCATCGCCGGGTCGGCCCCCTTGCTGATCGAGACATTCACCGAATGGCAGCAACGCACAGGCCACACGATTTTGGAGCGTTACGGCATGAGCGAAACCGCCATGCTGACCTCCAATCCCTATGCCGCCGATCCGCGCTACGCCAACCAGTCCGAGCGGCGTGGCGGCACGGTGGGCTTTCCATTGCCGGGTGTGCATCTTCGGGTGCGCGGCGACGATGGCCAGGACTTGCCGGTGGGCGAAATTGGCGGCATCGAGGTCCAGGGGCCGAACGTGTTCAAGGGTTATTGGCGCATGCCCGAAAAAACCGCCGAAGAGTTCACGGCCGATGGCTATTTCAAGACCGGCGATGTGGGCAAGGTCGATGAGCGCGGCTACGTGACCATCGTGGGCCGCAGCAAAGACCTGATCATCAGCGGGGGATACAACGTGTACCCGGCGGAAATCGAGGGTTACATCAACGACATGCAAGGCGTGGCCGAAAGCGCGGTGGTGGGCGTGCCGCACCCGGACTTTGGCGAGGTGGGCGTGGCGGTGGTGATTGCCAAACCTGCGGCCACTTTGAAACCCGAAGCCATCGTGGCCGATCTGAAGGCCAAGCTGGCGAACTTCAAGATCCCCAAACGCTGTTTTGTGGTGGCCGAGTTGCCGCGCAACACCATGGGCAAAGTCCAAAAGAACCTGTTGCGTGAACAGTACAAGGGCTTGTTTTTGAGCTGATCACGGCAAGGGGTTGCCCGCCCCTTGGCCTCAAAAAAGCCGAGTGCCCGGCAGGCCCTCGGCAACGGAACGCTGGTGTCAGCGCAGAACGAGCACTGGAACGTGCGAGTGCGTCAGCACCTGCTGGGTTTCGCTGCCCAAGAGCAGACGCTTGATGCCCTTGCGGCCATGTGACGCCATCACAATCAGGTCGGCTTTTTGCTTTTTGGCGGCCGCGATGATGGCATCGGACACCACATCCGACTTGACCGTGATCACCTTGGTCGTGACCCCTTTGGCTTTGGCCGTCTTTTCAACAGCCGCCAGTTGCACCTGGGCCGATTCTGTCCATTGGGTTTCAACGCGCGAAATTTCTTCGGCAGACAGCGGGATGCTGCCTTCGAAGTAGGCTTGTGGATAGCGTGGCACCACCTTGAGCGCCACCAGATCGGCGCCACAAGTCGCGGCCAGTTCAATGGCGCTGGCCACAGCTTTTTTGGACAAAGTGGAACCGTCGGTGGCTACGAGAATGCGTTTGTACATGGAGTGCTCCTGCTGATTGGAAAGAACTCCAGCATAAAAGGGTGACGCAGCTTGTCAATTGATGCATGTCAAGATTTCTTTCCGTCTTCTGTCGTATCGTCTGCGCATGACACGCGTCAATGTTTTGCCATCGCTGCCTGAATTGCCTGCGGCCACCTTGGCCGGGCCGGGTGCGTTGCCCATGGCAGAGCTTGAACGCCTGAAACTGCTGGACGTCCCTGAAGAGTGGGCTGCGTTCAGCTTGTCCGCTCCCACGGCCTCGGGTTGCTGGAGTTCCAGTGTGGTGTTTGAAGGCATGCATTGCGCTGCCTGCGCCATCACCCTGGAAGACGCCTTGCGCGCCGTTCCGGGGGTGCGTTCGGTGCAAATCAGCGCGGCCAGCCACCGGGGGCAGATTGTGTGGTCGCCCGAGGAAACCCGGCCCTCTGAATGGATGCAGTCGGTCGAGCGCTTTGGCTACAAGGCTGTGCCCGCCAACGACGCCCATGCCCATGAACGGCGGCGTCAGGAAGCTCGCCGCATGGTCTGGCGCTTGGCGGTGGCCGCCATGTGCATGATGCAGGTGATGATGTACGCCACCCCGGCCTATTTGTCCGGGCCTGGCGAGATTTCGGCCGAAGCCATGCACCTGCTGCGCTGGGCCTCGTGGGTGTTGTCTTTGCCCTTGATGTTTTTCTCGTGTGCCCCCTTTTTAGGCAATGCCTGGCGTGATTTGCGAGAGCGCCAGATCAGCATGGACCTGCCGGTGGCGCTGGGCATGGTGGTGACTTTTGTGGTCAGCAGTCTGGGTACGTTCGAGCCAGACGGGCCCTTTGGGGCTGAGGTCTATTTCGACTCGCTGACCATGTTTGTCTTCTTTTTGCTGATGGGCCGCTGGCTGGAATTGCGCTTGCGTGACCGCACAGCGGGTGCTTTGGAAGCCGTACTCAACCGCTTGCCCGACAGCGTGCGCAAGCGCCAGGCCGATGGCGAATGGGTGCGCGTTTCCATCCGCCGCCTGGCTGTGGGCGATGTGATCGAGGTCTTGCCAGGTGAAGCCTTTGCCGGTGATGGCCGTGTGCTGTCGGGCCAAACCCAGGTGGACGAGGCACTGCTCACCGGGGAGTCATTGCCACTGCTTCGGCAAGCGGGTGACCGGGTCATTGCGGGCAGCCACAACCTGAGCGGCAGCGTCGAAGTGCGCATCGAACAGGTGGGGGCGGCCACCCGCTATGCACAAATAGTGGCCCTGATGGAAAGCGCGTCGGTGTCCAAGCCGTCCATGGCCTTGCTGGTCGATCGCTGGGCCAAGCCCTTTCTGGTCGCTGTTTTGCTGGCTTCGTTGGCTTCGGCTGTTTACTGGTGGCCGACCGATCCAGCCCGCGCCCTGATGGTTGGCGTGGCGGTGCTGATCGTGACCTGTCCCTGCGCCTTGTCCTTGGCCACCCCCGCAGCCATGTTGGCCACCGCAGGGGCCATGGCCCGCAGCGGGGTCCTCGTGCGGCGACTGGAAGCCTTGCAAAATCTGGCCACCATCGACACGGTCATTTTCGACAAAACAGGCACCTTGACCCGTGACGCCTTCGAAGTGGCCCGCACCCACACCCGTGCGGGCGTGAGTGCGGCGCAAGCCCTGGCCTGGGCTTCGGCTTTGGCGCGGCACTCTTTGCACCCGGTTTCCAGGGCTTTGTGGTCCGAGGCGCGACGCCAAGCCGAAGCGGCGGCCCACATGGCGGACCTCGACGCGTTGATGGCCCGGGATGTTTCTGAACAAGCCGGGCAGGGCGTGCGTGGCACGTTGCAGCTGCCCGGTCAAGCGGCCATGCCCTTGCGGCTGGGTTCGGCCGCATTTTGCGCGTCCCCCGTTTTCGCTGGCGCACATTTGCAGGTCAGCCTGGCCGATGCGCAAGGCTGGTTGGCCACGTTTGAACTGGCCGAAGAAGTGCGCCCCGAGGCCGCCGCCGTGGTGGCGGCGCTGCACAACATGGGGTTGACGCTGAAAATCCTGTCGGGCGACGGCCAAAGCGCAGTGACACAGGTTGCCCAGTCGGTGGGCATTTCAGATGCCCGCGGCCATTGCCAGCCGCAAGACAAGCTGCAGGCCCTCCAGGCATGGCAGGCACAGGGGCACCGTGTGGCCATGGTTGGTGACGGTTTGAACGATGGCCCCGTGCTGGCCGGCGCCGATGTGTCATTTGCCCTGGGCCAGGCCGTGCCTCTGGCACAGTCCAAAGCCGACTTCGTGCTGATGGGCGGGCAGCTGGAGGTGCTGGTGGGTACCGTGCTGCGCAGCCGTCAAACCCTGCGCATCGTCAAGCAAAATCTGATCTGGGCCGCGGTGTACAACGCCGCCTGCGTGCCTTTGGCGCTGGTGGGTTGGTTGCCTGCTTGGGCTGCCGGCCTGGGCATGGCCCTCAGTTCCCTGTTGGTGGTGCTCAATGCCTTGCGCTTGGCACAAGACACGCCCACCACCTGGGTCAGGCCATGAATTTAAGCGAACGGACACAGAACAAGGTCATCAGGAACAAGCCATGGACATTCTTTATTTGTTGATTCCCTTGTCGGTCGCTTTGGTGTTTTTCATCCTGGCCGGTCTGTGGTGGGCGATTCACAGGGGCCAATTTGAGGACATTGAGGCAGAAGGCGAGCGCATTTTGCGCAACGATTGATTTTGATCAAGTGACCTCGGTGTATACCCGGTCAAACTCAGACAGTAGTTTTTAAAAAGAAGAGGTGAAAATGAAATTTGCCAATATGCAGGCAACTTCCTACAACGACACCGTTGTACGGCAGTTCGCCATCATGACGGTGGTCTGGGGTGTGGTGGGCATGCTGGTCGGCGTGATCATCGCGGCCCAGCTGACTTGGCCTGAACTGAACTTGGGCATTCCATGGCTCAGTTATGGTCGTTTGCGTCCGCTGCACACCAATGCGGTGATTTTTGCGTTTGGCGGCTGCGGCTTGTTCGCTTCGGCCTATTACGTGGTGCAACGCACCTGCAACGTCCGCTTGTTCAGCGACAAACTGGCCGCTTTTACCTTCTGGGGTTGGCAACTGGTCATCTTGCTGGCGGCCATCACCTTGCCTTTGGGTTACACCAGCGGCAAGGAATACGCCGAGCTGGAGTGGCCCATTGACATCCTGATCACTTTGGTCTGGGTGGCTTTTGCCGTGGTGTTTTTTGGCACGGTGGGCACCCGCAAGGTGCGTCACATCTATGTGGCCAACTGGTTCTTTGGCGCATTCATCATCGCCGTGGCCTTGTTGCACTTGGTCAACAGCGCTGCGCTGCCTGTGGGCATGATGAAGTCCTACTCGGCCTATGCCGGTGTGCAGGACGCCATGGTGCAGTGGTGGTATGGCCACAACGCCGTGGGCTTTTTCCTGACAGCAGGCTTCCTGGGCATGATGTATTACTTCATTCCCAAGCAGGCCGAGCGGCCTGTGTACTCGTATCGCCTGTCGATCGTGCACTTCTGGGCCCTGATCTTCACTTACATGTGGGCGGGTCCTCACCACCTGCATTACACCGCCTTGCCTGACTGGACACAGTCCATCGGCATGGTGTTCTCGCTGATTTTGTTGGCACCCAGCTGGGGCGGCATGATCAACGGCATCATGACCTTGTCGGGCGCATGGCACAAACTGCGTGATGACCCGATCCTGCGTTTCCTGATCGTGTCCCTGTCGTTCTACGGCATGTCCACCTTCGAAGGCCCGATGATGTCCATCAAGACCGTCAACGCCTTGAGCCACTACACCGACTGGACCGTGGGCCATGTGCACTCGGGTGCCTTGGGTTGGGTGGGTCTGGTGACCATGGGCTCCATGTACTACCTGATTCCCCGCTTGTTCGGCCAGAAAAAAATGTACAGCGTCAAGGCTATCGAGCTGCATTTCTGGACCGCCACCATCGGCATCGTGATTTACATCGCGGCGATGTGGATTGCCGGGGTGATGCAGGGCCTGATGTGGCGTGCGGTCAACGCCGACGGCACCTTGACTTACACCTTTGTCGAGTCGGTGAAAGCCACCTTCCCGTTCTATGTGTTGCGTTTGTTGGGCGGATTGTTGTACCTGGGCGGCATGTTGGTCATGCTCTGGAACGTGATCAAGACAGCGACCCAGGGTCGTTCCGTTGAAGTCCAGATTCCCAGCCTGACAGCCCACGCCTGAGGAGAAATAGAAAATGGCGCAAAACCAAAAATCGGGCGGTCTCTCCCATGAAAAAATCGAGACCAGCAACTTCCTGATGATCGTGCTGATCCTGCTCGTGCTGCTGTTTGGCGGCATCGTCGAGATCGTGCCCTTGTACTTCCAGAAGTCCACCACCCAACCCGTCGAAGGCCTCAAGCCTTACACCGCACTGCAAGTGGCGGGGCGCGATGTCTATGTGCGCGAAGGTTGCTACAACTGCCACTCGCAAATGATCCGCCCCTTCCGCGCCGAGACCCTGCGCTACGGCTCTTACTCGGTGGCGGGTGAGTTTGTATACGACCACCCCTTCCAGTGGGGCTCAAAGCGCACAGGCCCCGACCTGGCGCGCGTGGGTGGCCGTTACAGCGACGAATGGCACCGCATTCACCTGAACAACCCACGTGATGTGGTTCCTGAGTCGAACATGCCCGCGTATGCGTGGTTGGAAAAAAACACGGTGGATGGCGCCAGTTTGCCTGCCCACATGAAAGGTCTGCGCACCCTGGGCGCGCCTTACAGCGACGAGGAAATTGCCAAAGCGGCTGAGGACGTCAAGGGCAAAACCGAACTGGACGCCGTGATCGCCTACCTGCAAGGCATGGGCATTCACCGCAAGTGAACGGAGCAGACCATGGACATCAACACCCTTCGCTCCATCGTGACCGTGCTCACCTTTGCCATCTTCCTGGGCATTGTGTGGTGGGCCATGTCACGCCGTAACCAGGCTAATTTTGACGAAGCGGCGCAACTGCCGTTTCGTCAGGACGACTGAATTGTCCTCAGCCCATAAAAAATCAAAGGAATCGAAATGAGTGACTTCGTCAGCAATTTCTGGCACTTGTTTGTGGCCGGCATCACGCTGGTCAGCATCATCGCCTGTCTGATCCTGCTTTGGTTCAGCGGCAAAGCCAAGGCCATGACGGCCAACGACAACACCACAGGCCACGTCTGGGATGGCGACCTGCGCGAAATGAACAACCCATTGCCACGTTGGTGGGTGGGCCTGTTCGTCATCACCATCGTTTTTGCTTTTCTCTACTTGGCGATGTACCCTGGCGTGGGCAATCTGGCTGGCAAGTTCGGTTGGACCTCTGCGGGGCAATACGACGCCGAAGTGGCCAAGGCCAATGCCGAGGTGGCGCCTTTGTATGCCAAGTTTTCGGGCATGACGCCTGAAGAGGTGGCCAAAGATCCCCAGGCACAGGCCATTGGTGACCGTTTGTTCATGAACAACTGCGCCCAGTGCCACGGCTCGGACGCGCGCGGCAGCAAGGGCTTCCCGAACCTGGCCGATGCAGACTGGCTGTACGGTGGGTCGCCCGAGACCATCAAGGCCACTTTGACGCAAGGCCGCAACGGCAACATGCCGCCCATGGCGGCTGCGGTGGGCTCGCCTGAAGACGTGCGCAACGTGGCCCATTACGTTCTCAGCCTGTCGGGCAGCCCGCACGACTCCTTGCGTGCATCGCTGGGCAAATCCAAGTTCGGTGCTTGCGCTGCCTGTCACGGCATGGACGGCAAAGGCAACCATGCCCTGGGTGCGCCCAACCTGACCGACGACATCTGGCTTCACGGCTGGGGTGAAAACGCCATCGTGAACATGATCAACAACGGCAAAGTCAATCAAATGCCGGCACAGGCCACCAAGTTGACCGAAGGCCAGATCCATGTGTTGGCGTCTTATGTCTGGGGCTTGTCTAACAAGACGACCGCGGCTGGCAAATAAGACCTAGACTCAAGTTCGGTAAGCAAATCAGGACACCCCTTGTGGGTGTCCTGTGCATTGGAAGGTAAGCGTTTTGGATCCGAAAGAAAATCCTCCCCGCAAGATCGTGCCCATCGTTCCTGTGAGCGATTCGCCAAGCCGTGGGGAAGAGGTGCAGATGGTGTCGCTTTACGAAGCGACACAAAAAATTTACCCGCGCAGCGTGCATGGCCTTTTTGCCAAATGGCGCTGGATCATGGTGTTCCTCACGCAGTTGGTTTTTTACGGACTCCCCTGGATCGAGTGGGGTCAGCGCCAGGCCGTGTTGTTTGATCTGGGCGCACGCCGTTTTTATATTTTTGGCTTTGTCCTTTACCCGCAAGACTTCATCTACCTGACCGCGATCTTGGTGATCTCGGCGTTTTCACTGTTCCTGTTCACGGCCATCGCCGGTCGTTTGTGGTGCGGCTATGCCTGCCCGCAAACGGTGTACAGCGAAATCTTCATGTGGGTGGAGCACAAGATTGAGGGCGATCGGACAGCCCGCATGAAGCTTGACGGCGGCGACATGTCGCTCGAAAAGCTGGTCAAAAAAATCTACAAACACATCGTTTGGCTGGCCATTGCCATGTGGACGGGCTTCACCTTTGTGGGCTATTTCACGCCCATCCAGGACCTGGGCATGGCGTTTTTCCTGGGGGACATGGGCTCCTGGGAAATTTTCTGGGTGTTTTTCTACGCCTTTGCCACCTATGGCAACGCCGGTTTCATGCGCGAGCAGGTTTGTAAATACATGTGTCCCTATGCGCGCTTTCAGAGTGCCATGTTCGACAAGGACACCTTGATCGTGACCTACGATGCCGAGCGTGGCGAGCCGCGCGGTGCGCGCTCCAAAAAGGCCGATCCGGCCGCGCTGGGTTTGGGCGCTTGCGTCGATTGCACTTTGTGCGTGCAGGTTTGTCCGACTGGCATCGACATCCGCAAAGGCTTGCAATACGAATGCATTGGCTGTGGTGCTTGCGCCGATGTGTGCGACACCGTGATGGACAAAGTGGGCTATCCGCGTGGCCTGGTCAAATATTCGACCGAAAACGCGATGACCCACCACTGGACGCCAGAGCAAACCTGGCGCCATGTGTTCCGGCCTCGGGTCTTGCTCTACATCGGTATTTTGCTGGTGGTGGTGGCGGCCTTGCTAACCAGTCTGGGTCTGCGCAAACCGTTCAAGGTCGATGTGGTGCGCGACCGCGCTTCATTGGCCCGGATTGTGGCCGGAGGCCATATCGAAAACGTGTACCGACTGCAAATCATGAATGCGGCTGAAACGCCGCTGGATTTCCAGCTGACGGCGCAGGGCCTGCCCAATTTGTCACTGGTCACCGACCATGAGGTGCGGGTGGCCCCCACGGAATCGCTTTGGGTGTCGGTTCGTTTGCAGTTGCCCTACGACGCGGCCCCGCCCGGCTCGCATCCGATTGTGTTCACAATCAAGTCGGTGCAAGAGGGTGGCAAGGTGCTGTCCGAGTTGCAGGAAAAATCGGTTTTCCTGGTCCCTCGTTGAATTTTTTACAAAGGTTTTTGCATGTCCCAGCGCGACGATTCCAAACCGGCGAAGCACCCCTGGTGGTCCTATGGTCACGTCTGGCTGGTGATCGCCGGTCCTTTGGTGGTGGTGGTGGCTTCGTTCATCACATATTATTTGGCAGCCCATGGGCAAGACCCGGTCTTGATGCAGTCCAGCGTGGACAGTTATGCCAGCACGCCGGAAGCACGCACCACACTGGCACCCGCCATGCAGGCCAGAAACCACGCCACTACGGGCGCGTTGCCTGGTCCCAATTCCAAAAAATAAACCCTGAACGGGTTGCAGGAGACAAATATGTGGGCAAAACGAATGATGTGGATTGCATGGCCAGCCTTCCTGGTGGCCGGTTTGCTGGAAGTGCTGGTATTCGGTCTGGTTGATCCCCAGGATTTACATTGGTTTGGCCATCCCCTGGCGCTGTCGCGGCAAGGGGTTTACACGCTGGCTTTTTTTGCCTTCTGGGCGTTGACCATGGTGTCGAGCGGCCTGACCACGCTGTTGTCGATGTCGCCCTTTGAGGTTAACCGTTGCCCCGTACCCAGTTCTGAGCGGCCCAGCGACTGCGTCCGTAAAGGTGATGGTTGCTGCTGATCTGAACCGAGAGGCACACCGGGGTGCCTACCACGGCGCAAGATTTCTTTATTGGCAGTGGTTGTTGTTCACCAGGCGCTGCAAACCTTCGGTGTCTAGTATGCGCACATACCGTTGCTTGACCTCGACGATGCCGTCTTCGACAAATTTTGAAAAAGTTCGGCTCACGGTTTCGAGCTTCAGGCCCAGGTAACTGCCAATTTCTTCGCGTGTCATGCGCAAGACCAGTTCCGACTGGGAAAATCCCCGAGCGTGCAAGCGCTGCACCAGATTCAACAAGAAGGCCGCCAGACGTTCTTCGGCCCGCATGCTGCCCAACAGCAGCATCACACCGTGTTCGCGCACAATCTCACGGCTCATGATCTTGTGCACATGGTGTTGCAAGGCGGTCACTTCGCGTGAGATTTCTTCGATCCGGTCAAACGGCATCACGCAGACTTCGGCGTCTTCCAGGGCCACCGCATCGCAGGTGTGCTGGTCGTTGACAATGCCGTCCAGCCCAATGATTTCGCCAGCCATCTGAAAACCCGTGACCTGATCACGCCCGTCTTCGGTGGCCAGGCAGGTTTTGAAAAAACCGGTGCGAATGGCGTACAGCGACGTGAATTTTTCCCCATTCGTGAACAAGGTGGTGCCCCGTTTGATCTTGCGGCGCACAGCCACCAGATCGTCCAGACGGTTCAAATCCTGGTCGGACAGACCCATGGGCATGCACAACTCGCGCAGGTTGCAGTTGGAGCAGGCGACTTTGATGGCTTGGGGATTCATGGTCTATCTCATGGTTGAGCGATGGATTTGCCTTGGATCAAGCCTTGAGCTTAAACCGAAATATCGTGCGAATTCGCGGGTTTACCCTGTCTGTGCAAAAAATCACCAAAAACAAGTATTGCATTTGACCTGAGTCAAAACACGGGTTGACATCCAAAGGCAAAGTACCCCCCTTGTTCTGAATACGCTCTCATCAAGGGGCCGCCACATGTCCGTCATCACGCCTGAATTACTGACACGCTTCGATGTGCCGGGCCCCCGCTACACCTCTTACCCCACGGCCGACCGCTTTGTCGAAGCGTTTGGTGAGGCTGACTATGTGCAGGCCTTGGCCCAGCGCAAATCGGGCTTGGTCGGCAAGCAGTCGCCCTTGTCTTTGTACATTCACATTCCATTTTGTGAATCGCTTTGCTACTACTGTGCCTGCAACAAAATCATCACCAAACACAAAGAGCGCGCCGCTGATTATTTGCGCTATCTGAGCAAAGAAGTTGAACTGCACACCCGGCATCTGGGGTCAGGGCAATCGGTCAGCCAATTGCACTTGGGTGGCGGCACACCCACCTTCATGAGTGACGATGAATTGCGCCAACTCATGGCCATGCTGCGCAGACATTTCCAGTTTGTCCCGGGCGGCGAATATTCGGTCGAAGTGGATCCCCGTACCGTGGACGCCAACCGCCTGGCCGTGCTGGCCGAGTTGGGCTTCAATCGCCTGAGTTTCGGCGTGCAGGACTTTGATCCAGCGGTGCAAAAAGCCATCCACCGCATCCAGCCTGCGGCGCAGGTCTTCGAGCTGGTGGAAGCGGCGCGTCGTTTGGGCTTCGAATCGGTGAATGTGGATTTGATTTACGGTTTGCCACTGCAAACCCCGGCGTCGTTTGACCGCACCTTGGCGCAAATCAACAGTTTGCGCCCAGACCGCATCGCGTTGTATGCCTATGCCCATTTGCCCGAACGTTTCAAACCCCAGCGGCGCATCCATGAGCAAGAGCTGCCTTCAGGCGGCGACAAAGTGGCCATGTTGTCACGCTCGCTCGATGCTTTGGTGAACGCCGGTTACGTTTATGTGGGCATGGACCACTTTGCCTTGCCGGATGACGCTTTGGCTGTGGCCAAGCGGCAAGGGCGTTTGCACCGCAACTTTCAGGGCTACAGCACGCAAGCTGATTGCGACTTGATCGCCCTGGGGGTGTCCTCGATTGGCCGCGTTGGGACCACTTACAGCCAAAACGCCAAGACCATGGACGAGTATTGCGATTTGCTGGACCAAGGGCATTTGCCTGTGGTGCGTGGACTGGCGCTGACCCGGGACGACCTGATTCGCCGCTCGGTCATCATGGCGCTGATGTGCCAAGGGCACTTGCAGTACGAGTCCATCAATCTGGCGTGGCTGGTGGACTTCAAAAGCCTGTTTGTCAAAGAACTGGAACAACTGCAAGCGATGCAAGACCAAGGGCTGGTTGAGTTGAGCGAAACAGGTATCCAGGTTACCCCCATGGGCTGGTTTTTTGTGCGCGGCGTGGCCATGGTGTTTGACCGTTATGTGCAGGCCGACCGCAACCGCACCCGATTTTCAAAAATCATCTGAAGCAGAACAAGGCCACCCGGCCAGCAGCAGCGCAGACAATGCGTCTGACGACATTCCAACAAATATTCCATGCAAAGCTCTTTGGCCATCACGGCCTTGATGATGGGGGTCTTGGGTGGCCCCCACTGCGTCGCCATGTGTGGCGCGGCCTGCGCAGGCTTGGGCCAGGCTGCAGGTGAACGGCGGGGCCAGGCCTTGCTGGCCTTTCAGCTGGGCCGCTTGGGCGGGTATTCGTTGCTGGGCGCTGCGGCGGCTGCCAGTGTGCAAGGCCTGGGTTGGTTGACCACGCAGTCGGCCGCCATCCGTCCGGTCTGGACTTTGTTGCACCTGGCCGCCTTCGTTCTGGGGCTTTTGCTCATATTGCAGGCCCGGCAACCCGTCTGGCTCGATGGTGCGGCGCGCCGCCTGTGGGCACGGGTGCGCGCGTTCAACACCCGCTGGGGCCGGGCGGCCCCCTGGATGGTGGGCGGGCTGTGGGCCTTGATGCCCTGTGGCCTGTTGTACTCGGCCTTGATGGTCGCAGCCTTGACCAGCCAGCCCCTGGAGGGTGCGGCCACCATGGCCTTGTTTGCTTTGGGCAGCAGCCTCAGTTTGTGGGCCGGGCCGTGGGTGTTTTTGCGCATGCAAAGCCTGGGAGATGGCGCCTGGGGCATGCGCGTGGCGGGTTTCGCCTTGGCGGCTGTGTCGGCCTGGGCCTTGTGGATGGGCTTGGTGCACGACCAGGCGCCTTGGTGCGTTACACCCTGACACCTCCCAAATCCGGCCCCAGCCTGTGCGGCTTGGCCAGGCCCGCACAATCGGCACCCCAGGCCGAACGTACCAGGCCCGCCGCATCTTTTGAAAGACCGCCATGCATGACATCCGCATCCCCTCCTTGGCCTCTGGCCTGTTCGTCTCTTTGGCGCTGATGGGTTTGCCCAGTCAGGCACAAAGCCCGTCATCCGGTGCGATGGCCCATGCCGCGATGCCGGCGGCCTCCAGCCAGGTGCTGCACCTGAGTGCATCGGCGCAAACCGAGGTGCCACAAGACTGGCTGGTCATGGTCTTGTCGCTTCAACGGGATGGCTTGCACGCCCCGAGCGTTCAAAAACAGTTGAACACCGTTTTGGCAGCGGCCTTGGCAACCGCCACACCGCAAATTCGACCTGGCTCGGTGGAGGTCAGCACAGGCGAAATGAACGTGTCACCCCGCTACGGTCGCGACGGGAAAATCAGCGGTTGGCAAGGCTCGTCACAGCTGGTCTTGCAGGGACGCGATGCCGTGCAGATCGCCACGCTGGCGGGCCAATTGACGGATTTGGCGGTGTCGCAGATCGACTGGCGTTTGAGTTCCGAGCAGAAAAAAGCGGCCGAAACCCACATCCAGGCGGAGGCCGTCGAGCGCTTCCAGAGCAAAGCCCAAGCCCTGACGAAGCAGTTTGGCTTTGCCAGCTATTTACTCAAGGAAGTGCGCGTCAGCGCGCAGGAAACCAGCGAGGGCGTCATGCCACGCAGGGTGTCCATGGCCCAGATGGATGCCCCCTCGGCATCCCCCGTGCCCACGCTGGCGGGCAAGGCCCTGGTGGTGGTCAACATTTCAGGCAGCATTCAGCTGCAATGAGGCCGGAGGCGCAACGACGCCCTGCAGGCCATCAGGCCAACAAGCCCTTGAAGAGCATGTACGCGGCCAGCAAATACAGCACGCTGGCGAACACGCGCTTGAGTTGTTTGACGGGCAGCTTGTGGGCGGTGGCAGCGCCCAAAGGCGCCATCATCACGCTGCAGGCCGCAATCACCCCCAACGCGGGCAACCACAAATAACCAAAGCTGTAGTCGGGCAGGTTTTGCACGCTCTGACCACTCACCACGTAGCCCGCCACGTTGGCCAGCGCAATCGGAAAACCCAAGGCCGCGCTGGTGGCCACCGCGTTGTGAATGGCCACATTGCACCAGGTCATGAAGGGCACGCTGATGAAACCACCCCCCGCACCCACCAGGCCCGACAGCAAGCCGATCAGCCCGCCTGCACCCAGCAAGCCAGTGAACCCGGGCACCTGACGCGACGGCGCAGGCTTTTTGTCCAGAAACATTTGCGTGGCCGAGAAGCTGACGAAACCCGCGAAGAACAAGGCCAGGGTGGAGCCCTTGGCAAACGCAAAAATGGCCAAGCTGCCGATCAGGCTGCCTATCACAATGCCCGGTGCCAAACCTTTGACCAGATCCCAGCGCACGGCTTTTTTCTTGTGGTGTGCCCGCACACTGGAGACCGAAGTAAAGATGATGGTGGCCATGGACGTGGCAATCGCCATCTTGACGGCCAAATCCGGGCCAACGCCGCGCGCACCCAACAAATAGGTGAGGAAGGGCACCATGATCATGCCCCCGCCAATACCCAGAAGACCCGCCAAAAAGCCAGTGCACAGGCCAAGTACAGCCAATTCGGCCAACAGCAGAGGTTCGATGATCATGGGGATGGGGGAATAAAGGGCAGAAGGTGTCTGCGAGTGCCACCGGACCGGCATCCTGAACCGGGGTTCAGGTGGGCGAGGGCAGACTGGCGTTGGGTTCATCTGACGCGAGATGATCACGCTCACCAGCCAATGTACCAAGCCCGGGCTCTAAGAGCATTGGTTCAAGGAAATATAAAGCCCGGCATGCACCGCAGACAGCGCGATTGTAGGTCTTTCTTCACGCCGGTCAGGCCGCCATGAGCGGGGTCAGATCAATTGACCGTCTTGTTCCAGAACCTGATCGAGGCGCTTGAGCAGCTGCGTCAAGCGCTGCTGGGATGCCTGAGGCATATCCGTCGCGGCCGTGGCCGTGTCAGCGATGGCCGGACTGGACGGGGCTTCGGGTGATTCAAAAGCCAGGTTCAATGCCGCCAGAACGGCGATCTTGTCGCGCGCCTTGATCTTGCCTGCATCGCGGATTTTGCACATGGCCGTGTCCACTTTGCCGACCGCTGCCAGCAAGCGCGCTTCACCCCCTTCGGGGCATCCGAGGATGTAGCTTTGGCCCATGATCTGGACATCCAATTGTTTGTTGCTCATGCTGAAGCCTCAGGAGATGCGGGGGCGTTGGGGACGGGCAAGCGCTCGATGAGGGCATCTACGCGCGCTCTGGCCGCAGCCAGGCGGGACTTGAGCTGATCGCGCTCCAGGGTGAGCACTTGAACTTGCTGGGCCAGCAACGCATTGGTCCGTTGCAGCTCTTCGTGGCGCAGCAACAAATGATCCACACGCTCGGTAATTTGATCAATGGTGTCGGAATGGGCCATGGCAGACAAAGGAAAAGAGGATTCACATTGTAGAGGGTGGGGCAGTTCTGTAGGTTGGCCGACAGGTTACGCCCTAAAATAGCGGCTGTTGGTGCTCGCGAAACCGGTTCACGGTTCGCAGTTCAACGGGAAGCAGGAGGAATGTGCCCACACGGCCCACCTAACCTGCGCTGCCCCCGCAACGGTAAGCAGACGGATCTTCATTTGCGTGAAGACTCCACTTTCATCTCAAACCACTGGCCGCCCTGAAACAGGCGGTTGGGAAGGTGATGAAGGTCGCTCTGTCAGCCCGGATACCGGCCAACAAGGTGACCTGTCGCAAGACCGGTTGTAAAGCCCAAGCACTGTCGGGGAAGGCGGTGAGGGCGTTTTGACTTGTTTGTTTCTTATGAAAAATCGTTCCCTTCGTGCACGCCGTTTTGCGCCTGCCTTGACCCTTATTGCTTTATCAGCTGCTGCTGTTGCACAAAGTGAAGTGCCTGAAATTCAGATCACTGCCTATAGAACCCCTCAAAAGCTCGATTTACAACCGCAAGCCATTGATGTGATCACGGCCAAAGACCTCAAAACTTCTGGCGCCACCACAGTCAGAGATGCCATTCGCTGGCTGGCTGGCGTGGTCACTCGCACGGATACGTCCACAGGGCGTGAACCGGTCCTTGATCTGCGTGGTTTTGGTGAAACTGCTGCAAGCAATACAGTCATTTTGATCGATGGTGTGCGTCAAAACGAAGGCGATATGAATGGAACAACACTCAGTTGGATCCCCGTTGATGGCATCGAACGCATTGAAATTCTCCGTGGCAGTGGTGCTGTTCTGTATGGAGAAGGTGCAACCGCTGGCGTGATCAACATCATCACCAACAAGTCCGCTGGTGCCCCTGGCAGCTTTGCATCATTGACTTTGGGATCATTTGGTACCCAAGACGCACGCGCGGGGCTCCACACGATTTCTGGTCCGTGGCGTTTCCAGGTGCATGCCAATAGTTTTGACAGCGATAACCACCGCAACAGTTATGAGACCAAACAGCGTAACGCCTTGGTGAGGGCCACTTGGTCTGAGGCTGACGTCACATGGTCTGCTCAATTGGGGGGACAGACCTCCCGAAGCCATCAACCTGGTGGCCTTACCCCTGCAGATTTTGAAACACGTCCTGAATTCGCCTACAAGACCGCTGATCAAAATCACTCTGAAATGAGCAATTTGTTACTGAGCGCAGAGTTGCCGATGGGCACGTGGCGAATGGCGATGGACGTCAATCACCGCGCTACGCAACAAGATACCGACTTGAAATCATCGAGCTACATTTCAGATACAAAAACCACAGCGACCCGTGCAGGATTGCGCACGTGGCATGAATTTTCAATGGGTGCTCAACGGCATCGATTTTTGATTGGTCTGGACTCTGAGCGTTGGAATCAACAAGATAACAACACGTACGGAAGCACCCACATCGAACAAGAGTCAACGGCGCTTTATGCACGACATGAAATCGAATTGTCCGAGCAGGGTCTGAAGATGTTCGGTGGCGCAAGACGAACCGAAGCCTTGCGAGAAGCTACGGGATCTGCTTTGGGATCGTTGGATCAACCCAACACAAGTTGGGAAATGGGGGCGGCTAAACGTGTGGGTGCTGAGGCGGAAATTTTTGCACGGACAGGCACCAGTTTCAGATTGCCGAACGCCAATGAGTTCAGCTGTTTTGACGGTGAATTTTGTCCTGTGAATACAGCAAATCTTTTGCGCCCTCAAACTTCTCGTGATCTGGAATTTGGCTATCGACGAAATTTCTCGGATGGCCGTTGGACTGCTCGTTATTACCGTCATGACTTGACGAATGAGATCGCTTATGTGCCCAGTCAATTTGCCAACATCAACTTTGATCCAACGCGTCGGGATGGACTTGAATTTGATGTCAATGCCCGTTTAGGAAAAACCGTAGATGCGGGATTGCAATATGCATTGCGCCGTGCAATTTTCCGTGATGGCGTGAATGCAGGCAAAGATATTCCGCTGGTGCCTTCGCAAAGTTTAACCGCCCGTTTGACTTACGCAATGAGCGCAACACAGCAATGGCAAGTGACGACGCAGCTGATTTCATCTCAACGAATTGGCGACGATTTCTCCAATGCCAGTTTGCTAAGAATACCGGGCTATGGGATCGCCAACTTACGCTACAGCCAAAAACTGAACCAATGGACCTTGTCCGCTGAGGTTCGTAACTTGGGTGACCGTGCGTACTACAACTACCGCACTCGTGTTTCAGCGGCATCCAAATCGGTTTATCCTGAGCCTGGACGCGCTTTTTATCTGACTGCTCGACACGATTTTTAAATGCATGATCTTGCCCCCCAACGCATCGTCTGCCTCACCGAAGAGGCCACGGAGTGGCTTTACCTGTTGGGGCAGGAGCGGCGCATTGTGGGCATCTCGGGTTACACGGTGCGGCCGCGGCGGGCCCGGGATGAAAAGCCCAAGGTCAGTGCTTTTTTGAGCGCCAAGATCGACAAGATCCTGGCGCTCCAACCGGATTGTGTTTTTGGATTTTCAGACCTGCAAGCCGACATCGCGGCCTTGCTCATCAAGGCGGGCGTGCAGGTCACCATCTTCAACCAGCGCAGTGTGGCGGAGATTTTTTCGATGCTCTACCAGGTCGCGGCCATGGTGGGCGAGGCCGAGCAAGGCCTCGCCAGGCTGTTGGCCATGCAGGCTGAACTGGATGCGATTGCGCGCAAGGCGGCGGGTTTCAAGCGCCGCCCCAAAGTGTTTTTTGAGGAGTGGGACGAACCTCACATCAGCGGCATTCGCTGGGTGTCCGAGTTGATCGGCATCGCTGGTGGGGACGATGTTTTTCCTGAACTGGCGCAGCAGCCCATGGGCAAAGACCGCATCATTGCCGATGGCCAGGCCATTGTGGCGCGTGCGCCTGACATCGTCATTGGCTCATGGTGCGGCAAAAAGTTTCGACCCGAAAAGGTCGCGGCCAGACCGGGTTGGCAAGACGTGCCTGCGGTGCGCCATGGGCAATTGTTTGAAATCAAGTCGGCCGACATTTTGCAACCCGGCCCCGCCGCGCTCACCGATGGCGTGGCCCAGTTGCACCGGATCATCAGCCAATGGGTGGACCAGCATGCGTGATTCGTCTGGCCGCCACGTCATGCAGCAGGCCTTGCACCCCGCCCGCTGGCCAAGCGCACGCCAGGCTTGGGCTTGGGTCAAGCCGCTGACATTGGGCATGGCCTTGTGGGGGGGGAGTGCGTGGGCCTTGGCGGTGACGGTGCAAGACGATCGTCAACAAAAAATCGGGATCTCGCAAGCGCCTCAACGCATCGTGAGCCTGTTGCCCTCCTTGACCGAAAGCGTGTGCGCGCTGGGCGCGTGTCAGCGCCTGGTGGGGGTGGACCGCTATTCCAATTGGCCTGAATCCATCAAAAACCTGCCGCGCGTGGGCGGCGGGATCGACCCCAACATCGAAAGCATCGTCGCACTCAAGCCCGATCTGGTGCTGGCCGCCGACTCCACCCGAGGTGCAGACCGACTGCAAGCGCTGGGCCTCACGGTGTTGCGGCTGGAGCCGCGCACCCATGCCGATGCCCAGCGCGTGCTGAAAACGGTGGGCCAGGCTTTGCATCTGCCTCAGGCCGACAGCGAGCGCGTCTGGCAGGGCATCCAGCTGGGCGTGCAAGCGGCGGTGCAATCGCTCAGCCCGCAAGCGCGTCGGCAACGGGTGTATTTCGAGGTCAGCCCAACACCCTATGGCGCGAGTGAAGCCTCGTTCATTGGCGAAACGCTCACGCGCATGGGCATGGTCAACATCCTGCCCGCCTCTATGGGGCCGTTTCCACAAGTCAATCCCGAATACGTGGTGCGAGCCCAGCCCGATGTGATCATGGCCGGCGACAGCAGCCAAGCCAGCATGGCCCAACGTCCAGGCTGGTCCGCCTTGCGCGCCATGCAGGCGCAACGCCTGTGTGTCTTCAAGCCAGACGCTTCCGACATGCTGGTGCGCGCAGGCCCCCGCATGGCCGAAGGTGCAAGGCTCATGGCCGAATGCCTGAACCGCGCAGCGGGCCCATCAACCGGGGCCGGGCGATGAACGAGCGCGCTTTGGCCGTTCGTGGTGCGGGCGTTCTGCTGGTGGTGGGCGTGGCCACCGTGCTGCTGGGCACCACCGCCGGCAGCCAGGGCTGGCAGGCCTGGTGGTGGGTCATGGCCGACGATGTGTCGCGTCAAATTGTGCTGGACATCCGCTTGCCGCGCAGCCTGGGGGCCTGGCTGGGCGGTGGCCTGCTGGGCCTGGCCGGGGCCGTGGCGCAGGGGCTGTTTCGCAACCCGCTGGCCGACCCCTATTTGCTGGGCAGTGCATCGGGGGCGTCACTCGGTGTGGGCGTTTATTGGAGTCTGTTTGGCGGCAGCGCCTGGGCCATGACCTGGTGGATGGGGCTGGGCCTGACCGGCGCGGCTTTTGTCGGCGCCGTGCTGGCCGTGCTGCTGACGCTGCTGCTGGCGCGTGGGGTACAGCAAACTTTGCGCCTGCTGCTGGCTGGCGTGGTGGTGGGGGTGGTGCTGGGGGCAGTGACGTCCATGTTGTCCTTGCTGCAACCGCAGGTTTTGCAGGCCATGCAGGGCTTCATGCTGGGCTCGACCGCCTTCGTGAGCTGGAGCGCTTGCGCCACCATGGCCGCGGTGTTGGCCGTGTGCCTGCTGCTGGCCTGGGCGTTTGCCCGCGTGCTGGACGCCCTGACGCTGGGTGAATCCACCGCGCAAAGCCTGGGCATGCCCCTGCGTGAGGCGCGGTTGGTGCTGGTGGGCGTGGTTTCTTTGGCCACCGGTGCAGCCGTGGCGCACATCGGTTTGGTGGCGTTTGTGGGTTTGGCTGCACCGCACCTGGTGCGCTCGTTGGTGCGCACCACCCATGCCTGGCGTCTGCTGCTGGCCGCGCTCATGGGGGGCGCCCTGCTGGGCCTGGCCGATGTGATGGCCCGCGTGCTGTTTGCTCCACAGGAATTGCCAGTCGGTGTGCTGACGGCCGTGCTCGGTGGCGGTTATTTGTTGTGGCGCGTTTACCGAGACCCCAGTGTGGGAGGCGTTCGATGAAATTGGCGTTGCAAACCCGTCAGCTGCAAGTGCAGTTGGGCGGTCGCCCCGTGTTGAAGGGCATCGACCTGCAGATCGCTGCGGGCCGCTGGACCTGCGTGGTTGGCCCCAATGGCGCTGGAAAATCCACCTTGCTGCAAGCGTTGGCGGGTTTGTTGCCACACGCGGGGCAAGTGCTTTGGCAAGGCCGGGCGCTGGAAACCCTTTCTGGCCGCGAGCGGGCATTGCAGCTGTCATGGTTGGGGCAAGGCGAAGCCAGCACACTCGATTTGCGGGTGTGGGATGTGGCCATGCTGGGCCGACTGCCGCACCAAACTTGGCTGGGTGCGCCCACCGCGCAAGACGCGCAAATGGTAGAAGCTGCGTTGAAAGCCACCCAGGCCTGGGATTGGCGTGAACGCATGCTGGGTGAGCTTTCAGGTGGCGAGCGTCAGCGCGTGTTGCTGGCCCGTGCCATGGCGGGCAACGCGGCCACGATGCTGATGGACGAACCGCTGGCCAACCTCGACCCTCCGCACCAGGTGGACTGGCTGGAACAAGTGCACTGCCTGCTGGCCCAAGGCACCACCGTGGTCAGCGTGCTGCACGAAATCGGCATGGCGCTGCACGCCGACGACATCATCGTCATGGCGCAGGGCCAGGTGGTGCACCACGGTGCCTGCGCCGATACCGCCACCCACGCCGCCATTGAAGCGGTATTTGACCGGCGCATCCGCATCCATGCCATGGAGGGGCAGTGGGTGGTGTTGCCCTGCACCGCATGAGCGCGCGTTGCATCATGGTGCTGGGCACTTCCAGCGGGGCTGGCAAAAGCTGGCTGACCACGGCTCTGTGCCGCCACTACGCCCGTCAGGGCTTGAAAGTCGCGCCCTTCAAGGCGCAAAACATGAGCAACAACGCCCGCGTGGTGGCCAGTGCCCACGGACTTGGCGAAATCGGCAGCGCGCAGTATTTTCAGGCGCTGGCGGCCAAGGCCGAACCCGATGTGCGCATGAACCCCTTGCTGCTCAAGCCAGAGGCCGACACACACAGCCAGGTCGTGCTGATGGGGCAAGTCGACCATGCCCTGAGCCACACCCCCTGGCGCGGCCGCAGCGAAAAGGTGTGGCCGTTCATTGCCGCCGCCCTCGATGCCTTGATGGCCGAAAACGACGTGGTCGTGATCGAAGGTGCTGGCTCGCCCGCCGAAATCAACCTGATGGACAGCGACATCGTCAACCTGCGCGTGGCGCGCCACGCCAACGCGCAGTGCCTGTTGGTGACCGACATCGATCGGGGTGGTGCCTTTGCCCACCTGTATGGCACCTGGGCCTTGTTGCCGCCCGACGACCAAAAGCGCATCCGGGGCTTTGTGCTGAACAAGTTCAGGGGCGATGCCAGCTTGCTGGCCCCTGCCCCCGAGATGCTGCAACAACGCACAGGCGTGCCCACGGTGGCGGTGCTGCCCATGTGGTGGGAACACGGTTTGCCCGAAGAAGACGGGGTTTTTGACGATCGGTCCCGGACACAGGGGCCTGTCACCCAGACGGTGGCCGTGATCGCGTACCCGCGCATCAGCAATCTGGACGAATTCCAGCCCCTCAAAAACATACCCGGCGTGCGCTTGCTGTGGGTACGCAGCCCGGCCGATCTGGCCGGCCTGCAAGCCACAGACTGGCTGATCTTGCCGGGCAGCAAACACACCAGCAGCGACCTGCGCTGGTTGCGTCAGCAAGGACTGGACGCGGCCATTGCCCGCCACGCACAACAGGGCGGGGCGGTGCTGGGCATTTGTGGTGGTTTGCAAATGCTGGGCGAAGCGCTCATCGACACGCATGGCATCGACGGCAACGCCCCCGGTTTGGGCCTGTTGCCGCTGGTCACGCAGTTTGCACAGGACAAGACCGTCATCCGCACCCACGCGCGTTTTGCGCAGGTGCACGGTGTCTGGTCTGCGCTCAGTGGGGTGCCTGTGGCGGGCTATGAAATTCACCATGGCCAGACCCAAGGCCACAGCGCCATGTTGGCGGCGGGCACGGTGCTGCACGAAGTCATGCCGGGCTTGGCTTGGCAAAGTGGCGATGGCCAGGTGCTGGGCACCTACTTGCATGGCCTGTTCGAATGCCCGGCCGTGCTGCACGCCTTGTTTGGTGCGCAGGCCCCGACGCTGGACACGGTGTTGGAGGGCTTGGCCGATTTCATTGAAAAGCACATCGATGGGGCGGTCTTGCGCCAACTGATTCAAGCGCCGAGCGGTCGTTAAAATCCTGCGCATGCAACTCAACATCGTCGTTTATTCCAAGTCCGCATGCCCACAATGCGAGTCCGCCAAGATGCTGCTCAAGACCAAGTCGCTTGATTTTGAAGAAATCAAGATCGACGGCGAAGCCGAGCGCATGGCTTTTTACGAAAAATGCGGGCCTGCCGTGCGGCAAATGCCCCAGATTTTCATCAACGACCAGCGCGTGGGTGGGCTGGCCGGCTTGCAAGCCGCATTGGTGCAGTTGGGGCGTTGAGAGATGCCCGGCAGGCCTGGCTGGCCTGCCTTGAAGCGCCAGCTGCGCGGGTGTGTGGGCTGACAGACAGATGAGAACTCAGGCTTGAAGAATCATGGCGCCAGACAGGTGCCGTTCACTTCAGGAGTTCTCATGTCCAAAGTTCTGGTTCTTTACTATTCCACCTACGGCCACATCGAGACCCTGGCCCAAGCCGTGACCGAGGGCGCCCGGTCTGCCGGTGCGCAGGTGGATCTGAAACGGGTGCCCGAGACCGTGCCGACCGAGCTTGCCCAAAGTGCGCACTTCAAGCTGGACCAGAAGGCGCCCGTGGCCACGGTGGCCGAGATGGAAAACTACGACGCCATCATCATCGGCGCACCCACACGCTTTGGCCGAATGCCCGGGCAAATGGCCAGCTTTCTGGACCAGGCCGGTGGCCTGTGGATGCGCGGTGCCTTGCATGGCAAGGTCGGCGGGGCCTTCACCTCCTCAGCGACCCAGCATGGTGGTCAGGAGGTGACGCTGTTTTCCATCATCACCAACCTGATGCATTTCGGCATGCTCATTGTGGGTTTGCCTTACAGCCACCAGGGACAGTCGCGCATGGATGAAATTGTCGGTGGCAGCCCATATGGGGCCACGACCATTGCGGGCAGCAAAGGGGAGCGCTCGCCCAGCGCCAGCGAGCTGGACGGTGCACGCTTCCAGGGCATGCTGATCGCCCAAACCGCCAACAAGTTGTTTGCCGCCTGACGTGACCCGCCTGCGCTTGGGGCGTATGCTGAGCGCATCGCCAACAGGATGGAGCCGTTGATGAGTACACACCGTCAGGAGTTCGACGCACTGGGGTCCGTGCAGGTGGATGCACAGTGCTTGTGGGGTGCGCAGACGCAGCGTGCTTTGGCGCATTTCCATATTTCCACCGAGCGCATGCCGCCACCGTTGATCCACGCGCTGGCCTCGGTCAAACGGGCTTGTGCCAAGGTGAATGGCGATTTGGGGCTGCTGCCCGCACCCATGGTGCACGCCATAGTGGTCGCGTCCGAAGAGGTGATGGCCGGTCAGCACGAAGACGCGTTTCCGCTGTCGGTTTGGCAAACAGGCTCGGGCACCCAGACGAACATGAACATGAACGAGGTGCTGGCCAACCGGGCATCCGAGCTGCTGGGCGGGCCACGCGGACAACTGCGGCTGGTCCATCCCAACGACGATGTCAACCGGGGGCAATCGTCGAACGATGTGTTTCCAACCGCCATGCATGTCGCGGCTGCGGTGGGCATCGCGCTGCAGCTGTTGCCCGCGCTGGACCGCTTGCATGCAAGCTTGCAGGAACGGTCGCAGGCGTTTGCCGACATCATCAAGCTGGGCCGCACTCACTTGCAAGACGCCACGCCGATCACGCTGGGCCAGGAGTTTTCAGGTTATGCCGCCCAGCTGGACCATGCGCGGGTCAGGACGCATGAGGCCTTGCACTGGCTTTGTCCTCTGGCCATTGGCGGCACCGCAGTCGGCACGGGTTTGAACACCCATCCGGAGTTCGGCGCGCGCGTGGCCGCCGAACTGGCCAGTCACCATCAACTGCCGTTTGAAAGTGCCACCAACAAGTTTGCCGCCTTGGCCGCACACGATGCGTGGGTGGCCGCGCATGGCATGCTCAAGATGCTGGCCGTGGCACTGAGCAAAATAGCCAACGACATCCGCTGGCTGTCGTCGGGCCCACGCTCAGGGCTGGGGGAAATCACCATCCCTGAAAACGAACCTGGCAGCTCCATCATGCCGGGCAAGGTCAACCCCACCCAATGCGAAGCCATGACCATGCTGTGCGCGCAGGTGATGGGCAACGATGTGGCGATCAGCATGGGGGCCGCGTCGGGCCATTTTGAGCTGAATGTTTACAAACCCTTGCTGGCGCACAACCTGCTGCAAAGCATTCGCCTGCTCAGCGATGGCATGCACAGTTTCGAGCGTTACTGTGTGCGCGGTCTGAAGGCCAACCCGCAGCGCATCGAGCAGCATTTGAAACGGTCCTTGATGCTGGTGACGGCCTTGGTGCCGCATATTGGATACGACCGTGCTGCGCAGATTGCCAAACTGGCTTTTGAAAAAGACAGCTCGCTGACCGAGGCGGCCCTCGCACTGGGCTATGCCACCCAGTCCGAACTGGACGCCTGGCTGCAACCTGCGTTGATGCTGGGCCCGCGTGCGGTTTAGCGCCGTGGTTTTTTGGGTGGCGCTTGGCCTTGCCCTGCGTCATCCAGACACAGCAAGGTGTCCACATAGGCCATGAACCGGTTCAGGTAGTCCGGTGAAGCCGCGCGCATCAGGCCCAACGAGCGCAAGACCAGCATGTGCGAGTTGATGGGGCCCGCGTTTTGCGGGGCTTGCGCCATGGCTTGCGACACCTGTTTTTGCACGTGGAGCTGGCCCAGTTGCTTGCGAAATTGCCGGATGCGTGGGCTTTCTGCACGCCAACCCAGAGGCCTTTGAATGCCCGCGTTGGACTCCGTGCCTGTGCCTGCATCGGCCATGGCGGGCGTCATGTCCTGCAACAAGGCCGCCAAGGCAGAGGGCGCATCAGCACGGGGCGCTATGGCCTTTGTCTGGCCATGGTCTGCTGCGGCGGTGGCCGCATCCAGGCGTGCCTTCAGGTCGTGCAGACTTTGTTGCAGCTTGTCGCACAGCAAGGCTTGCACCGCACCCGTTTGTTGGCTTGCGCGTGCAGCCAACCGCTCGGTGTAATGCCAGCCCACCGCGTCGAACTGCGCCGCGCCTGCCGCCCGCAAAGTGGCTTGCAGCGCGTGCAAGGCAGGCCATGAGGCCAAGGCGGTAGCGGTGGAGGATTGCGTTTCGGTCAAGGCGTGGTTCACTCAGGCTGGCGGGGTGCCTGCGGGGCTTTGTCGGCTTTGGGCACGGGGGCCATTTCCACGCGGCGGTTCTGGGCGCGGGCCTTTTCGCTGGTGTTGGCCACCAGCGGCTGTTCCTGACCAAAGGCGGCGGCAAACAGCATGGAAGACGGCATGCCTTCTTCGATCAAGGTGCGCGTCACCTTCAGCGCCCGTTGCGCCGAGAGTTCCCAGTTGTCTTCAAACTGCCGGTTGCGACTGCCCACCGCCTTGTCGTCCGTGAAGCCGCTCACCATGAGCAGCTCATCGCGCGACTGCAGGTAGCTGCGCAGGGGCAACACCAGGCTTTTGAGCAACTGGCGGCCCTCGGGTTGGAGCTTGTCAGAGTTCAGTTCAAACAACAGCTTGCCGCTGATGCCAATGCGCCCGTTGTTCAAGGTGATGCGGCCACTGGCCAGCGGAATCGCCAACGCCGTCTCGAGCGTCATGCGGCGCTGTTCCTCGATCTGGCGCTTTTGCACCTCGTCTTCGAGCCGAGAGGCCATGTCCAGTTGCGTGGCCATCACCCCCACCAGCAACAGCACAAACGCCCCCAGCAAGCCGGTCATCAGGTCGGCAAACGAGATCCAGGTGGGCGTGGTGGCTTCGCTTTCGGCTTCCATCTCCAGCATCAAACCACTCCTTCGGCTTGGCGCTGTTGCAGGGCTTCGAGCACGTCTTTCTGGCTGCCCATGCTCAGCTCAATGATTTCCCGGGCCTGGGCCACGTAGTAGGCCAGTTGCTCGTCGCTGCGGGTCATGGATTTGTCGATGGCCTGCTCGATGCGCTGCAGGTGGGCCATGAGTTTTTCATTCGTCTCGTTGAATGAACGCACGGCAAAGCCAAAGGCTTCGCCCAGGCTGGCCACGTCCACCGCGCTGGCGGTGACTTGCGCGGCGATGTGGCCCAGCTTGCCGGTCTCTGCCGCCACCTGCTCGTGGAACTGGCCGCTGGTCTGGGCCAGCGCCGCTTGGCTGGTGGTGACCAGGGCATCGATCACGCCGCGTTGCTCGGTCGAGGCATGGTTGATCGCATCGAGCAAGGTGCTGAGCGTGCTCAGGATGCGGGTGCGCTCTTCGAGCAAGGCGTTGTCGCGCGCCACGCTGACCGAAATTTCCTGGCGCAACTGGCCAATCACTTCGGCCGCCGCTTTTGGGGCTTCGGAAGCGGTTTCGATCAGGCGGGTGATGGGGTCTTCCAGCGCCGTGCCCAGCGTCGTCAGGTGTGCCGCCACCGTGCTTTGCAATTCGGCCAAGCGGGCCACGGCCGCCTGTCCACGCGCGTCTTCTGCATCGCGCAGGGCCGACAGTTCGGTGCGCAGCAAAGCGGCCAACTCTTCTGAGCGCTGGCTGTGTTGCGCGGCCCATTGCGCTTCGGATGCGATGCGCGTGCGCATCAGCTCTTCGCTGCTGGCCATGAGGCGGGTGATTTCCGCCAAGGTCTGGATGGCCTGGGTTTGGGTGTGGGTGGTGATGTCTTGTGCCGTTTGGCTCAAGGTGTCGCAAATGGCTTGCTGCTGTGCCAGGGTGTGTGCACCGGCTGTTTGCCACTGCACGGAGAGCGATGCCGCCTGACTTTCGAGCGCAGCTTGCCAGCTGTCCAGGCGTTGCTGGTCAGCCTGGCCTTGCTGGCTGTGCTGCTGGGTGTAAGCCGCGTTGACCGAGGCCACCAGCGCTTGGCTGCGTTGCTCAAAGGTCTGGCTGAAGGCTTCCAGGGTTTGGCCCACGCTGACCACCATGCCGGTGCTGGCCTGTTGGTGCTGGGCCAGGGCCGCGCTGTAGGTCTGGGTGACCTGGGCGGTGGTGGCGCTGATTTGCTCGTTCAACTCAAGCTGTTGCTGCTGGGTGTTGTGCAACAGCTGCGCATTCAGGCTTTGCGCCTGCTCGGCCAATTGCGCCATGACCTCCTGCACCACGGGGCGAATGCCGTCGCTGGCCAATTGCATGCTTTGGCTCAGGCTGCTGCGCAGTGACTGGTCCACCGACTGCGCCAGGCCGGTGTAGGCGGTGTGCACTTCGTGGTGAAAACTTTGCTGGTTGGCCAACAATTGCGCGCTGATCTGCTGGCTGGTCAGCGCCAGCTGCTGCACCATGCTTTGCAACTGCTGCACGACGTGCGGCAGGGCCTGCGATTGCTGTTGCAGTGCCTTGAAGGTTTCTTGCCGTTGGTGCGTGAGCGAGAAGCTGCGCAGGCTGGTGCCGATGTGCGTGTCCAGCACTTGCGCCGCATGCGCGCGTTCACGGCGCGCCAGACTGCTCATCAAACCCAGCATGGCCGACGTGGCCACACCGGCTACCGACGTGCCAAACGCCAGACCCAAGCCTTTGATGGGTTCGGAAAACGCGGCACGGATACCGGCCATGTTGGTGGAACTCTCCAGCGCAAACACTGCACCGTTGAGCGTCACGACCATGCCCAGGAATGTCCCCAGCATGCCCAGCATGACCAGCAACCCCACCAAATAAGGCGTGAGGGCCGGCCCCGGCAGCCCCACCCGTTCGCCTTCAACGCGCTGGCGAACCGGGTTGTGCAGCACAGCGGGCAGGGTGATCAGCCAGTCGTTCAGGTTCTGCAGGTCTTGCGGCAGCTTGGCCAGCGCTTGCTGCAACGCGGCCGTGCTGGCACGGTATTGACGCAGTTCCATGGCGCCAATGGCATAGACCGCGCCAATGAAGGCGGTCATCACCAGGACCAGCAAATGGCTGCTGGCCACGTAAGCGGCGACCCAGACGACGGCCAATGCGCCAAGTCCGAAGGCGATCTGGAAGGAATAGCGTTTCATTGTTCTTGTGGGTTTTCTTGGTTGAAGGCTTCAAGCAGTCCCAGCGTGGGCTGCAATCGCGTGTCCAGCTCGGCCAGCAAAGCGGCGCGCATGGCTTGGCGCAAGGGCATGAGCCAGGCCGTCGGGTGGACGGCGGTGGCTGTCTCCCCACCTGCCATGACCTCAGACGCGGCCTCGGCCTGTTGTTTGATGTGCAGTTTGAGGGCTTGCACAAAGCGTTTTTCGTGCAGTTTGGCCACCTTGGTCAACAACACAGCTTCCCGCTCGCTGAGGATGTTTTCAAACGCCGCATCCAGCGCGGCCAAGGGCTGCAAGTGCGGGGCACGTTTGCCCAACTGTGCCCGCACCTGAGCGCGCAAGGTTTGCAGGGTGTTTTCCATTTGCCGCTGGTGGGCGGCATAAAAGCGCCGATAGGGCTCGAAGGCGGTCTTGGGCTCGATGGGCTCGTCCAGTTCGGCTGGGGGCATCTCGATGCGCGCAAGGCCTGAGCCGGGTGGGGCGCCTTGCGCGATGGATTGCGCCAATTGGGCACGCACTTTGTCGACATGGCGGGTCAGGGCCTCGCCGGTCATGGCGGCGGTGCGGCGCATGTGGGCGGGTGCGGGCTCAGCTTGGCCATCCGGGTTGAGCACACCGTGCAGGGCAATGGCCTGGCGAAAGTTCAACCAGTCGCCCAGTTTTTGCCCGACATCGTCCGGCGCACGGGCAGCACCGATCATGGCGTTTTCGGTCAGAAAACGCACCAGATGGGAGCTGTTGATGTGGGCACGCGGCAGGGCTCGCGTCATAGGTGGGTGGGTTCGGATTCAAAAAGCAGAGCGAAGAAGCTCTTGGGGTGACGGGCGCAAGGCACAGAGTGCCGGCAACGCCTCGTCCGGCAAATGGGGCATTTTACCCGCCACAGCGGCCTCTTTTTGCCCCTTGCTTCCCGTTCAAGACGGTGACGGCACCGCCTTCACTCGCGGGGAGTCTTGGGCTCGAAGTCGCAAAAAGCCGCCACCGCGCACTGGCCGCAATGCGGTTTGCGCGCCTGGCACACGTAGCGCCCATGCAGGATCAGCCAATGGTGGGCGTTGACCATGTACTGGGCCGGAATGCGCTTGAGCAGCTTTTGTTCGACTTCGAGGGGTGTTTTTCCTGGCGCCAGGCCGGTGCGGTTGCCCAGGCGAAAGATGTGGGTGTCCACCGCCATGGTGGGCTGGCCAAAAGCGACATTGAGCACCACATTGGCCGTTTTTCGCCCCACACCGGGCAGCGCTTCCAGCGCTTGCCGCGTGCCGGGCACGACGCCTCCGTGCTGCTCGACCAGAATGCGGCAAGTCTGCAGCAGGTGTTTGGCTTTGCTGTGGTACAGGCCAATGGTCTTGATGTGGTTTTCCAGCCCCTCCAGACCGAGGTCCAGCATCTTTTGCGGCGTACCCGCGACCGGAAACAGCTTGCGGGTCGCCTTGTTCACGCCCACATCGGTGGCCTGGGCCGACAGCAGCACTGCGGTCAGCAGCTCGAACACGCTGGTGTATTCCAGCTCGGTCACGGGCATCGGATTGGCGGCTTGCAAGGTGGCAAAAAAAGATTCGATGTGTGCAGGCGTCATGGGCGGTCCGGAAGTTGGCAAAATGTCAGCCAAGTCAACCTGAAAGATACACCATGCCCTTGCAGTTCGCAGACCGCCTGAACAACGTCGAAACCTCCGCCATTCGTGAGCTGTTCAAACTCCTGGGCAAGCCCGGCATCATCAGTTTTGCGGGCGGCTTTCCGGACAGCGCCCTGTTCGACGTCGACGGCATCCGCGAGGCCAGCAACGCCGCCTTGACGCAAGACCCCGGTGCGGCCCTGCAGTACGGCGCCACCGAAGGCTTTGGCCCACTGCGCGAGCAGCTGGCCCACTTCATGGCCCAAAAAGGCGCCAAAGACGTGACCCCAGAGCAGCTGATCGTGACCACCGGCAGCCAGCAGGCGCTCGATTTGATCGGTAAAACCATGATCAGCCCCGGCGACAAGGTGATCGTGGAGGGCCCGACATTCCTCGCCACCATCCAGTGCTTTCGCCTGTACGGTGCCGAGCTGATCAGCGCCCCGGTGGACGGCCATGGCGTCAAGACCGACGAATTGGAAAAACTGATCGCCGAGCACCAACCCAAATTCGTCTACCTCATCCCTACCTTTGGCAACCCCAGTGGCGCCTTGCTCAGCGCTGAGCGCCGCCAGCAAGTGCTGGAGATGGCCGTCAAACACCAGACCCTGATCGTGGAAGACGACCCCTACGGTGATTTGTACTTTGGCGAAGCGCCACCGCCCAGCTTGCTGGCGATGAGTGCATCGGTGCCGGGCAGCCGTGAGCTGTTGGTGCATTGCGGCTCGCTGTCCAAAGTGCTGTCGCCGGGTCTGCGCGTGGGCTGGATGATTGCCCCGTCGGAACTGCTGGGCAAAGCCACCATGTGCAAACAGTTCAGCGATGCGCACACCAGCACCTTTGCACAGGCCACGGCCGCGCAGTACCTGAAAGCGGGCCGCATGCCCGCCACACTGGACAAAGTGCGTGCCGTTTATGCCCAGCGCGCCCAGACCATGGGCAACGCCTTGCGCCAGGCCTTGGGCGACGCGGTGGCATTTGTGCAGCCCCAGGGCGGCCTGTTTGTGTGGGCACGCCTCACGGGGGCCGGTGGCAAGGTGAACGATGGCAACGTGTACGCCAAGCGCGCCATCGAACAAGGTGTGGCCTTTGTGCCCGGCGCGCCGTTCTATTGCGCCCAACCTGACCACGCAACGTTCCGCCTGAGCTTTGCCACCGTGGGCGAAGACAAGATCGTCGAAGGCGTTTCGCGCCTGGCCAAGGCCCTCTGATCGTTGACTTCCATGCAGCAAGCACCGAACACCCCCGGCACCGAGCAGTGCATCACGGTTCATGGCACCGACGTCTGGCTGCAAGGGCAGGGCGATGAGGTGGTGCTCATGCTGCACGGCTGGCCCGACACCCGCGCGCTGTGGGACGGCACCGTCGCTGCACTGCAAGACCGTTACACCTGCGCCCGCCTGACGCTGCCCGGTTTTGAAACCGGGCCGTCGGCTACCTCGTTGGATGACATCTGCCAGTTGCTGCAGCAGATTGCAGACCGCACCAGTCCGGACAAACCCGTCACCCTGATGCTGCACGACTGGGGCTGCGTGTTTGGCTACGAGTTCGCCATGCGCCACCCCGAGCGCGTGGCCCGCGTGGTGGCCGTGGATGTGGGCGACCACAATTCGGGTGCCTTGATGCGCAGTTGGCGCACCCCGCAAAAACTGTCGGTAGCGGGCTACCAGTTGTGGCTGGCCTTGGCCTGGAAACTGGGCCTGCACCTCAGCGCCGCCTTAGGCAACCGCATGACCCGCGCCATGGCCCGTTGGCTGGGTTGCCAGGCAGACCCCGCCAACATCAGCTACCGCATGAACTACCCCTACGCGATGCAATGGTTTGGCTCGGCTGGAGGATTGCGGGGGACCGCGCCCATTCGCTTGAGCATGCCCCTGCTGTTTGTGTACGGCACCCGAAAACCCTTCATGTTCCATTCCACAGCGTGGCTGGACAAGTTGGCCGCCCGTGAAGGCTGTGCCGTGGAGGCTTTGCCTTGTGGGCATTGGGTCATGCTGTCCAGGCCCGCCGCGTTCCATGCCTGCGTGCGCGACTGGCTGGGGCGTGACGCATGAAGCCCGAAGACCTGGTGAAGCTGGTCACCATGCCCATGCCCTTTGGCAAGCACAAAGGCCTGCTGATCGCCGACTTGCCGGGCAACTACCTCAACTGGTTTGCGCGCGAAGGCTTTCCAAAAGGAGAAGTGGGTCAGCTCTTGCAGTTGATGCAAGAGATCGACCACAACGGCTTGAGTGATTTGCTCAAGCCCTTGCGCAACAGGTAGGCAGCTGCACCCCGACCTGCGGCATTTGGCAGGGCATGCAACGTCGGAGCTGAAGCTCCGACCTACAAGTTACCCGTAGGTCGGTACCTTCAGGTCCGACATGGACCCGCGAGGAAGCATTCAGGGCTTGACCACTTCCAACAAGCGGTCCAAGCCGCCTGCGTTGATGGCCACCATGGCCTGCTCGCGCACCTTGGGCTTGGCGTGGTAGGCCACCGACAAACCGGCCGCGCCCATCATCGGCAAGTCATTCGCACCGTCGCCCATGGCAATGCATTCATGGGGCGCGATGCCCAGCAGTGATGCCACTTCGAGCAAGGTGCGGCGTTTTTCAGCGCCGTCGCAAATGTCGCCCCAGCTTTGCATCACCAGGCCGCCCGTGAGTTCGCCGGTGGCGACCTCCAACTGGTTGGAGCGGGCAAAGTCGATGTTCAAGCGCGCTTTCACACGGTCGGCAAAAAAGGTGAAGCCGCCCGACACCAACAGCACCTTCATGCCCGCTTTTTGGCAGGCGGCAATCAGCTCGGCTGCGCCGGGGTTGATCTTCAGGCGCTCGGTGTAGACGCGTTCCATGTCGGCCAGCGTCACCCCTTTGAGCAAGGCCAGGCGGCGGCGCAGGCTGTCCTTGAAGTCGGTGATCTCGCCGCGCATCGCCGCTTCGGTGATCGCGGCCACCTCGGCCTTGCGGCCCACGGCATCGGCAATCTCGTCCACACACTCGATGCTGATGAGCGTGGAGTCCATGTCAAACGCGATCAGTTTGAACTGCGAGAGGGAAAGGGGGGCGGTGAAGCCCTGAATGGCAAGGCCGGGGGCAAATTCGGTGGCGGTGGTCATGGTGAATGTCGACAAAATGAAATAAAAAAGGGTTCAAGTCAGCCAGTTTTGCAGCTTCAAGCCAGGCACACGGGCAAAGGCGGAATCGGCGCTCACCAGCGTGGCGTCGCAACGAATGGCCTGCGCCGCGATCAGCAAATCGTTGGGTCCCAGTGGTGTTCCGCTGGATTCAAGTGCGTGTCGCAATGGGCCATAAATGGCCGCATCGGCTTCGTCCAGCGCAATCACCTTGATGCCACGCATCTGCAGTTCATACGCTTGTTGAAGACGCTGGCTTGGGCGTTTACGCAAACCATAAAGCAGCTCGCACTGCACCACGATGCTGGTGCACAAATCGATGTCAGGTTGTTCTGTCAAGACCTGGATCGCGCGACGGGCTGCTGCGCCATCCCCGTCAAACATCATGTGGCTGATGATGTTGGTGTCCAAAAAATAGGTGGCTGTCATTTTTCAAGTTCAATGTCATCGAGCGGCAACAAGCCTTCGTCAACATCCGGAAAAGCTTCGTCGCAGGGGCCGAGTTTTTTGATCTCTTCCAGGGCCATCTGCAGCGCCGCGGCCGATCCGCGCTGCGGCCAAACGGTCACAGGCTCCAAAACCAGCGTGTTACCCACCTTTTTCATCACCACTTCCTGTGCGTCAAATTCAAACTCACGCGGAATACGCACTGCTTGGTTGGCACCATTGCGAAACAACCGAACGTGGCGCCCCGCATCGACAGGCGCATCGGTCTGTCCCGTCGTGAGATAAACGGCCATTTTTTCAGCGGCGGTGAGTGCAGTGGCTGGCATAAGGCACCTCCATGGAGTGAGGTTGTCAGTCTAGCATATGCCTGGCATATGTTGGTGTGCTTGAATTCAAACAACAAGCCACGTCTCAGCCAGCAATGCATCTCAATCGCCCGGCGGGTGTTGCACCGCAGTGAAGCTCAGGGCTTGGGCAGCAGGCGGTTGAGGGTTCGCACCTGGGCCTTCAGGTCGGGGCCGACCAAATCGCGCAAGCTCTGCTGTGGGTTGTCGACCGGCAGGCCGGCCTTTTCCAGATTTGCCTGGAGCGCCTCGGGCGATTGCCCCAATACTTGGGCCAACACCGGCAGTGGCGCGCGCGCCAGGGCCTGCAGCGGGGCGACATAGGGCGGTGCTGTTTTGCTGCCAGGCAAAGACACAAAACTCAGCGCCAGCACCAAGCCGAAAAGGCCCATCACCGCCAACGCGGTTTTTTGCCCCAAATAGCGTTTGAAGGCGGGCAGATTCAACACCACATGCAAAGCCACCCCCACCACCATCGCCCAGCTCAGCCATTCATGGGCGACCTTGTTCAGACCCGTGTCGAGGTGAAAAAACATCAGCACGCCGGTCACGGCGGACAACAAAAAAGCGCCCATGACAAGCGGGGTGATCCAGGGGCGGTGGGAATGGATTTTCATATGGCAACAGCAATAGGTCTTGAAGCCATAAAGTGTGCATGGCGCGTTTCAAGAAACCATGCCCGTGTGTCAAGCCTGTGTAAAGCCTTCGGTGTCGGTGAAGCAGGGATACATTGAACGCACAGTCCCTGGCCTCGACAGGGTGGCGACCACCTCAAGCCGTCACCGCCTCCACCTTCGGCTGCCCCAAACTCCGCAGCACATCCCGCACCATTTGCGCCCGCGCCTTGGGGTCAGGCAGTTCGCGTTCGATGCGCAGTTTGTCGTTGCCGGCCAGCTTGATGTGTTTGTTCTTCTGGATCAGGCCGATGATGGCCATGGGGTCCACGGGCGGGTTGGGTTTGAAGGTGATTTGGATGACGCCCGGGGCGGCGTCGACCTTGACCACGCCATAAGGTTGGGTCAGCACGCGCAGGCGGTGCACGTCCACCAGCGTTTGCGCCTGCGGGGGCAGTTTGCCAAAGCGGTCGACGATTTCTTCGAGCAGCGCGTCGATCTGGTCGTTGGTTTTGGCGGTGGCCAGTTTTTTGTAGAACGACAGGCGCAAGTGCACGTCGCCGCAATAGTCGTTGGGCAGCAGGGCGGGGGCGTGCAGGTTGATGTCGGTCGTGACCGACAGGGGGCTGAGCAAATCGGGTTCTTTGCCCGCTTTGAGGCTGCGCACCGCTTCAGACAACATTTCGTTGTACAACTGAAAACCCACTTCGAGCATGTTGCCGCTCTGGTTTTCGCCCAGCACTTCGCCCGCGCCGCGAATCTCCAGGTCGTGCATGGCCAGATAAAAACCGCTGCCCAACTCTTCCATTTGCTGGATCGCGTCCAGCCGCTGGGCGGCTTGTTTGGTCAGGCCCTGGATCTCGGGCACCATCAAATAAGCATAGGCTTGGTGGTGCGAGCGGCCCACGCGCCCGCGCAGTTGGTGCAACTGGGCCAGGCCGAATTTGTCGGCACGGCTGATGACGATAGTGTTGGCCGTGGGCACGTCGATGCCGGTCTCGATGATGGTCGAGCACAGCAAGATGTTGTAGCGCTGCGCCACAAAGTCGCGCATGACGCGCTCCAGTTCGCGCTCGGGCATCTGGCCATGGGCCACGGCAATGCGCGCTTCGGGCAGGATTTCTTCGAGCTTTTGGCGGCGGTTTTCAATCGTCTCGACTTCGTTGTGCAAAAAGTAGCACTGCCCACCGCGCTTGAGTTCGCGCAGCACCGCCTCACGGATGACGCCCGTGCCTTCGTTGCGCACAAAGGTTTTGATGGCCAGACGGCGCTGCGGCGCGGTGGCGATCACGCTCAAATCGCGCAGGCCTTCCAGGGCCATGCCCAGTGTGCGCGGGATGGGTGTGGCGGTGAGCGTGAGCACGTCCACCTCGGCACGCAAGGCCTTCATGGCCTCTTTGTGGCGCACGCCAAAGCGGTGCTCTTCGTCAATGATGAGCAGGCCCAGGTTGTGGAATTTGGTCGATTCGCTCAGCAGCTTGTGCGTGCCGACCACGATGTCCACCGTGCCGTCGGCGATGCCCTTGAGCGCGGCGGTGACTTCCTTGCCCGAGCGAAAGCGAGAGACCTCGGCCACCTGCACCGGCCATTTGCCAAAGCGGTCTTTGAGGGTTTGGTAGTGCTGCTCGGCCAGCAGCGTGGTGGGGGCCAGCAAGGCGACTTGCTTGCCGCCGGTGACGGCCACAAAGGCGGCGCGCAGGGCGACTTCGGTCTTGCCAAAGCCCACGTCGCCGCAGACCAGGCGGTCCATCGGGCGGGGGCTGATCATGTCCTGAATGACGGCGTGGATGGCCGCGTTTTGGTCGGCGGTTTCTTCAAAGCCAAAGTCGTTGGCAAAGGTTTCGTAGTCTTGCGGGCTGTAGCGGAAAGCGTGGCCTTCGCGGGCGGCGCGGCGGGCGTAGATGTTGAGCAGTTCGGCCGCCGAGTCGCGCACCTGTTCGGCGGCTTTGCGTTTGGCTTTTTCCCACTGGCCCGAGCCCAGCTTGTGCAGCGGGGCTTCGTCAGCGCTGACACCGGTGTAGCGGCTGATCAGTTGCAACTGGCTCACGGGCACATACAGCGTGGCCTTGTCCGCATATTCCAGGTGCAAGAACTCTTGCGCAGCGGGGCTGCCGTCGGCATTTTTCTCGCCCAGGTCCATGTTGACCAGGCCCCGGTAGCGGCCAATGCCGTGCTGGCTGTGCACCACCGGATCGCCCACATTCAACTCGCTCAGGTCTTTGATCAGCGCTTCGACGTCGCTGACCTGTTCCTGCTTTTTGCGGCGGCGAGTGGTGGGGCCCGCAGCAAAGAGTTCGGTTTCGGTGACCAGATCGATGCCGTGCTCAAACCAGTGAAAGCCTTTGTTCAGCGTCGAGGTGGCCATGCCGACTTTTTCGTCGCTGGTCAAAAACTCTTCCAAGCTGTCAAACACCGGCGGCGTCAGGCCGCTGGAGCGCACAAAGTCGAGCAGGCTTTCGCGGCGGCCATCGCTTTCGGCCAGGATCAGCACGCGGCTGGTGCCGCTGCGGATGTGCGCTTGCAGCCGGGCCAGCGGGTCTTCGGCACCGCGCACCACCGTCAGCTCGGGCAGGGTCTGGGCCAGGGCATTGTTTTCGACGTCCTCGGTGCCCGCGCGAAGTGCCAGTTGTGCGTGCTGGTTGCACAGCCCATAAAACTGCTCAGCGCTCAAAAACAGCGCATCGGGCGGCAGCACGGGCCGCTCGGGGTCGCCTTGCACCAGGCGGTAGCGGTCTTTGGTGTCTTGCCAAAAGCGCTGGAACGACGGCTCCAGATCGCCATGCAGCACCACGGTGGCTGCCGTGGCATCGCCCGCGCCCAGGTAGTCGAACACGGTGGCGGTTTCTTCAAAGAACAGCGGCAGGTAGTACTCGATGCCCGCCGTGGCCACGCCGTTGCCCATGTCTTTGTAGATGCGGCTTTTGGTCGGGTCGCCTTCGAGCAATTCGCGCCAGCGGCTGCGAAAGCGCGCACGGGCGGCTTCGTCCATCGGGAATTCGCGCCCGGGCAGCAGCCGCACCTCGGGCACGGGGTAGAGGCTGCGCTGGCTGTCCGGGTCAAAGGTGCGGATGCTGTCGATCTCGTCGTCGAACAAATCCACCCGGTAAGGCACCAGCGAGCCCATGGGGAACAAGTCAATCAGTCCACCTCGCACCGCGTATTCGCCGGGGCTGACCACTTGGCTGACATGCGCGTAGCCCGCCAGCGTGAGCTGGGCCTTGAGCTGGGCTTCGTCGAGTTGTTGTTTGACCTTGAACTCGAAGGTGTAGCCCGCCAGAAAGGACGGCGGGGCCAGCCGGTACAACGCGGTGGTGGCAGGCACCAGCACCACGTCGGCGCTTTCGGGATGGTTGCGCTGCTTGATGCGCCACAGCGTGGCCAGCCGCTCGCTGATCAGGTCCTGGTGCGGCGAAAACGTGTCGTAAGGCAAAGTTTCCCAGTCGGGAAACATCACGCTGCGCAGGCCGGGGGCAAAAAACACCAGTTCGTCCATCAGGCGCTGGGCATCGGCCGCGTCGCTGGTCACGATGGCCGTGAGCTTGCCGGCTTTCTTTTCGCGCTCGGCCAGTTGCGCCAGCAAAACGGCATCGGCCGATCCGCAAGGGCGGGGCAAGGTGAACCGTTTGCCGGTGATGAGGCTGGGAAGTTGCATGGCGTGGGCGATGAAAAAAGCAAAACACCCCCCACCGAAGAGGTGGGGGGTGAGAAAGTTCAGCAGACCCCGCCATTGTAGAAGCCGGGCCGCAGTGCCCCTGGGGCGACCTCCTACACAGAGCCCCTGGGGCGACCTCCTACAATTCGTGCCCATGTCCACGACTTCCTCTCCCCGTTTCCACGCGCTGGTGCCTTGCGCAGGCTCGGGCAGCCGTGCGGGCACCGCACAGCCCAAGCAATACCAGGACGTGGCGGGCCAGCCCATGGTCATGCACACCTTGCTGGCGCTGGCCAGCGTGCCCCAGCTCAGCAGTGGCTGGGTGGTCTTGTCGCCCAGCGATGATTTCAAGTGGCCCACATCGACCTGGCCTGCGCATTTCCGCCGCGAGGCCTGCGGGGGCGCCAGCCGTGCCGAGAGCGTGTTCAATGGCCTGAGCGCCATGTTGAGTGCGGGCGTGCCCGCCGACGACTGGGTGCTGGTGCACGATGCAGCGCGTTGCCTGATCACGCCCGAGGCGGTGTCGGCGTTGATCCTGGCCTGCGGCGATGACCCTGTGGGCGGTTTGCTGGCCTTGCCCTTGCCCGACACGCTGAAAGCACAAATGCTGGACGGGCAGGGCGTGCGCGTGGCCGGCACGGTGCCCCGCGAAGACAAGTGGCTGGCGCAAACACCACAGATGTTCCGCCTGGGGGCGTTGCACGCCGCTTTGGCCAGCGTGGTGGCCAGCGGTTTCGAGGGCATCACCGACGAGTCCAGCGCCATGGAGCGCTTGGGGCTGTCACCTCGCTTGGTGACGGGTTCGGCCCAGAATTTGAAAGTCACTTACCCGGCTGACTTTGCGTTTGCCGAAGCGGTGCTGAAAGGAAAAACATGAACATCCGCATCGGAGAAGGTTGGGACGTCCACGCCCTGGTGCCTGGCCGCCCATTGATTTTGGGCGGTGTAGAGATCGCGCACAGCGCGGGTCTTTTGGGCCATTCCGATGCCGACGTGTTGCTGCACGCCATCACCGATGCGGTGCTGGGGGCGGCGGGCCTGGGGGACATTGGCCGGCATTTCCCCGACACCGACGCGCAGTTCAAGGGCGCGGATTCATCGGTGCTGCTGGCCGAGGCCATGCGCCGGGTGCGCGAACGTGGTTGGGCATTGGTGAACGTGGACAGCACCATCGTGGCCCAGGCCCCCAAGCTGGCGCCGCACATGGCAGCCATCCAGGCGGGCGTGGCCAAGGCGCTGGGCATCCACGTTGATCAGGTGAACGTGAAGGCCAAAACGGCAGAGAAGTTGGGACCGGTGGGCATGGGGCAAAGCATCGAAGCGCGCGCGGTGGCTTTGCTGCGGCAGGTGTGAATGCGCCCTGAACCGGCCGCGATGGCGCTCAAGGCAGTTTGAACAAGAGCGTGCTGCGCACATCTTTGCGCACCGCGTCGAGCGCATCACGGCGTTGTTCCAACTCTTGCACGGTGCAAATGTGTCCGGACGCGGTGGGCGCCCGTTCAAAGTGGCGCTGTCCCACGATGCTTGCGCCCTCTTGGCGGTAACTGCTTCGGTAGGTGATGCCTGCTTGGTTTTGCTGTGTGTCTTTGGGCATGGACAACACCTGCGCGTCTTTGGGCAGATGCAATTCAAAGCTTTCTTCAATGCTGATCGGCGTGCACAACATGTCAAAGCGGCGATCTTTGTCCAATTGCGGTCCGAGGTTGTTGAGCACATACACCGGCAAGCTGGTCACCATGGGGTGTGGGTTGACACTGGCGGCCTCCGGTGTGGTCAAGAAATGGGGCAACGTGATTTGGGTGCTGAGGCTTTGCTCTTGGGTCAGTCGTTGAACGGGCGGGTATTGGATAAAGCCTTTGCCTTTGAGCCCTGCTGCTTTCAGAAAGTGCTGTACAGCAGCGCCAGAAAATCCAGCAGGAATTTGGCTCAATTTGTTTTGCATGGTGGTGGCGGCTTCGCCCCAAGTGGCCACGTTGATGTCTGCTTGGGCGCGGCCTTGCGCATCCATGCGCCATACCGATTGAATTTGAACCCGATTGTCTTTCGCGGCAAAGGCAGGCGTGCGCATGTCTTGGCTTCCACTCGGCAAGCCAACGACCACGGGTTTGGCGCTGTCAGACCAAGGCAATTTGCCAAATGGAATTTGAGAGGCCGTCGGGTCATGAAAGAGCTTCAAACCGGGGATGTAAACCAGCACATGGTTATAGACAGCGGCAGCGATGGGCGGTGTCCAGTCGGCGTTGGCGGTGTTGATCAGCGTGGGGGCCGACTCGATGCCCGCGGCCTTGAGCAAACCCATCATGAGAAGGGTGTGGTCCTTGCAATCGCCATAGCGATTTTTGAGGATGTCGGGCAAATTGTGGGGGACATAACCGCCAGTGCCGACAAAGATGGCCACGTAGCGCATTTCTTTGGCGATCCAGCGCGCAATGGCTTGCGCTTTATCGAAGTCGCTGTTTTGTCCTTGCGTGATTTGGTTGGCCAGCGTTTGAATCTCCGGGGTGATCTGCACTTTTTGCCGAAGGGCTTGCGTGAATGCGTCACCCAAAGCCAGACGTGAGGGCAGGGTGGAGTACATCCAATAGGGAAATATTTTGAGTCCATTCGCCATTTGGAGCTCATCGCTGGAGCTTGAACTGCGGCCCTGAATCTGCCAATGTTTGCGGCCGTTTTCTGTAGACGAAGTCAGCGTCATGCCTTGGCTCATGACTTCAAGCGGCATCTCCATCGGGGCAGACAACTGGACCTTGTACGAAAGGATGTCGAGCGCATTGCCTAAATAGTCATAGTGGGTCAACCACTGTGGCAGGGCCGGGCGGTGTGTGGTTTTTTGGTAACGCACATACGTTTTGTCACCGTTTTGAACCTGAGAAAAAGTGATTTGAAACGAATTCAAGCCAGGCCAACTGATCTGTGTCCCCGGTGCCAAAAATCCCTTTTGTTCATTGATTTGCTGCGGCAGCACGGGGATTTTTTGACCATCCACTTTTTCGGTGTAGGCCTCGACCACCTCCAGGGATTCCAGATCGGGATGAAAGGAAACGTCGTACTTGCCCACGACAATGGCACCTTGGTCAGAAAGCGCTTGTCTTTCCAAAATGAGGGTGCTTTTGCTGCTGTAGTCGGCGGCAATGTCTTCGTGGTGCTCGATTTGGGTAATACGGAACTGCGAGGCCAAACTCCCAAAGCCTTGTGCCGTGGCAGGGAGGGTGACGATCAGCGTGCACAGCAGCAAGGTGCTTTGCACCATGCGTTGGAATTTTTGGCAAAAAAGCATGGCCATTCGGTCTCCTCGTGTTGATCGTTGGGGATTCAATTCAATGGGGGGGTATCCACCCTTGGAGCAGCTTGATGACGCAACAAGTCTCCGGGCTGGCACTGCAAAGCAGCGCAGATCTTGCTCAAGGTGTCAAAGCGCACGCCTTTGATTTTTCCTGACTTGAGCAGGGATAAATTGGTTTCAGAAAGGCCGATCTGTTCCGCCAGATCTCGGGACCGCATCTTTCTTCGCGCCAGCATCAAATCGAGTTCAACCACGATCGGCATCAGATGAACGCCCTGTTTTCCTGGTCGGTGCTTTGCCATTTTTTGCAAAGCATGGCCATCATGATCAAGCAAAGGCAGACCATCAGGGTGACCGCATCGCCCATGGCGTATTGCCATTTGAAGACCCACTGGTGCAGGGGCAGGTGCCATTGCACCAACAGATTGCGAAAAGGGCGGACCAACAGGGTCAGCGTCCAAGCCGCACTGATGTAGACGGCACAGCGGTTGATCTGCTCAACCACGGTTTCATTCAGGCCATCGTTTTGATGCCACGCCCGCGCGGCTTTCGCGCCGAACCACCACCCCTGAACCATCAAGAACCAAAGCTGGAAGTCGACCATGCGCGCTGCGGTGCTTTGCCAAGAGGCCATGCCTTGCAGATTCAAGCCTAAAAAGTGGCCCATCCAGCGTTGAACTGTGGCCGGGTCATTCCAAAAGAGGGACAGCACGCTGAGCTTGTACAGCACGAAGAACAAGCCAAACAACACCAAGGCAAACGGGGTTGCTGCCAATGTTTTGTGCTGAATTAATTTTATGTGCAACATAAAACTAATTATTTAGCATTTAAATTAAGCGGGAATTGGTATTTACCATGAGGCCAACTTTCGCCCCCCTGTCTTATGCCGCTGGGTTGCTCAACTGGCTTCGGCTTGGCGAAACTTCATCAGCGCCATCAAACCGCCCGCGCTGTTGTTGAACACCGAAAACGTGCCGCCCATGCGCTGCACCGAACGCTCCACAATGGCCAGGCCCAGGCCTGAGCCGGTGGCCGAGGTTCTGGCCGCGTCGCCTCTGAAAAACGGTTGCGTCAGGTTTTTCAAGGCCTCTTCAGACACACCCGGCCCCTGGTCGCGCACGCGCAGCAAGACCCAGCCTTCGTGCACACGCGCCACAATCTCAACCCGCGTGACACCGTCGTCGGGGCTTTGACCATAGCGGCGTGCGTTCTCCAGCAGATTCGACAGGACGCGCACCAACTCCACCTCTTCGGCATGGACATGCAGGTCTTCGGCGACATCCACCTTGATTTCAAAGCGCGGGTTGTGTCGCCACGGAGCAATGCTGCGGCTGATCACGCCCGACAGCAGCACAGGCCCCAGGTCGGTGGGCTCGGGTCGCGCATAGTCCAGAAACTTGTCGATGATGTCATCCAGCTGGGCGATGTCGGCTGCCATCAAATGGCGGGTTTCGAGGTCGGCCACGCTGAGCTCGGTTTCAAGCCGCAAACGCGCCAAAGGCGTGCGCAGGTCGTGCGAGATGCCCGCCAGCATCAAGGCCCGTTCTTGTTCGATTTTGGCCAGGCGTTCGGCCATGCGGTTGAAGCCGATGTTGACTTCGCGAATTTCGCTGGTGGCCGCGTCTTCGTCCAGTGTGGAGGTGTTGAAATGCCCCTCGCGCACCTGGCTGGCGGCAAACGACAGGCGTTTGAGTGGCCGGTTGATCAAGCCGGCCACCATCGCGGCTCCCGCCAGAGACAAGGCCAGCGTGACGGTCAGCCAGATCAGCCAGGCCGAGCCGCCCAGGGGCTGCAGGCGTTCCGGGTCCATTTGCAGCCAATAACTGTCACTCTCGATTTTGAAACCCACCCAAAGCCCTGATGCGTCGTTCAGCTGCGAGGCGATCACGGTCCCGGGCCCCAGGCGCTTGACCATCTCTTGCGCCAGACGGTTTTCCATGCCCGATGCACCAAAAGGCACGATGCGGTCCCCGGGTTCACGCGTCTGGATGCGGACGTCTTCTTCGTCGGCCAGCATTTTCAGCAGCGCCACCCGCGCGATGGGGTCGGAGTGCATCAACGCGGTCTTGGTCAAATTGACCACGGTGGCAATTTGGTGCGCGTTGCGCAAAATGCGTGGCTCGTATTCCTGGGTGCGGAACATTTGCAGCCAGGCCAAGCTGCTGAACAAGATCAACAAAGCCAGCAAAAAGAACGTGCGCCAAAACAGACTGAGCTGGAGCCTGCGTGGCGACTTGCCGGACTCCGCAGGCTCGTGAGAGGCAACGTCAGGGGTGTTCACGACTGCCCGTCAGGCACAAACACATAGCCGACGCCCCAGACGGTCTGGATGATTTTGGGGGAAGCGGGGTCGGCCTCGATCATTTTGCGCAAGCGGGAGATTTGTACATCCAGGCTGCGGTCAAACGGTTCGAATTCACGGCCACGCGCCAATTGGGCCAGTTTGTCCCGCGTCAGGGGTTGCTTGGGGTGGCGTGCCAAGGCCTTGAGCATGGCAAATTCACCGCTGGTCAAAGGCATGTCCCGCCCGTTCTTGGACAACGCGCGCTTGCCCAGGTCGAGCAAGAAATCGCCAAACGCGATGACTTCATGGTCGCCCGCCGAAGGCGCTCCCGGGACTTCGTTTTGGGGTCTGCGGCGCAAAACCGCATGGATGCGGGCCAACAGTTCACGCGGATTGAACGGCTTGCCCAGATAGTCGTCCGCCCCGATTTCCAGACCGGTGATGCGGTCAACATCTTCCACTTTGGCGGTCAGCATGATGATCGGAATTTTGACGCCAGCGGCGCGCAGACGGCGGCAAATACTCAAGCCGTCTTCGCCCGGCAGCATCAAATCCAGCACCACCAGATCGATGGTTTCGCGCAGCAAGATGCGGTCCAGTGCGCGGCCATCTTCGGCCAGCAACACGTCAAAACCTTCGGGTGACAGAAACCGGCGCAACAAGTCGCGGATGCGGGCGTCATCGTCAACGATGACGATTTTGTCCAGGCGTGTGGATGCGTTCATGGTGTTACTGGGCGGCCCAGCCGCCGTCCATGTTCCAGGCCACACCGCGCACGTTGTTGCCTGCGGGTGAGCACATGAAAACCGCCAAATCACCCAGCTCTTCGGGGGTGGTGAACTGCATGGACGGCTCTTTTTCCTGCAGCAGCGCTTTTTTGGCTTCTTCGTTGGACAGCCCCATGGCGGCGGCTTTGGCGTCCACCTGCTTTTGCACCAGCGGGGTCAGCACCCAGCCCGGGCAAATGGCGTTGCAGGTCACACCGGTGGTGGCGTTTTCCAGCGCCGTGACTTTGGTCAGGCCCACCACGCCATGCTTGGCCGCCACATAGGCCGATTTTTCGGCCGAGCCCACCAGGCCGTGAACGGAGGCCACGTTGATGATGCGGCCCCAGTTGGCGGCCTGCATGGCGGGCAGCGCCAAACGCGTGGCATGGAATGCACTGGTCAGGTTGATGGCGATGATGGCATCCCAGCGTTCGACCGGGAAATTTTCGATCTTGGCGACATGCTGGATGCCGGCGTTGTTGACCAGGATGTCCACGCGGCCAAATGTGTCGGCAGCGAACTGCATCATGGCTTCGATCTCACTGGCTTTGCTCATGTCGGCACCGTGGTAGGCCACTCGGACACCCAAGGCCGCGATCTCGGCTTGGGGGCCTTGTGCATCACCGAAACCGTTCAAAACAATGTTGGCACCTTGCTTGGCCAGGGCCTTGGCAATGCCCAGTCCGATGCCACTGGTTGAACCGGTGACCAAAGCTGTTTTACCTTGCAACATGATTTCCACTCCAAAAGATGAATTAGGATGTTCAAAAGTTCATTATGGCGCTGCAAAAGCCCAGTTTCCCTTGGTCTGCGCCCTGTTTGTTTCCGAATGTCATGATCCACCCACCCGGTCAACCTTTGCTTGAATTTGTCTCTTGCCCCCATCCTGAGGGGCATCACCGCATGGCGACTTGGCGCTGGGGCGATCCGCTGGCGTCCCATGTGGTGGTGTGTGCCCATGGCTTGACGCGCCAAGGCCGCGACTTTGACCGCCTGGCCCAGGCGCTGGTGGCCCAAAGTGCCACCCCTTTGCAAATCATTTGTCCCGATGTGGCAGGCCGTGGCCGCAGCGATTGGCTGACGGACCCGGCGGGCTACCAGATTCCGCAATACGCCGCCGACATGCTGGCCATGCTGGCGCAAGTACACACCCAGATGCGCACCCAAACCGGGGCTGAAAAACCCATTCAAACGCTCGACTGGGTGGGCACCAGCATGGGCGGTTTGATCGGCATGGTGTTGGCGGGGCAACCGGGCTTGCCCTTGCCCACTCCCATTCGCCGGCTGGTGCTGAACGACGTGGGCCCCGCCATCACCTGGAGTTCGGTGCAGCGCATGCAGGGCTATGTGGGCCAATATGGTCAATACCGCGACCTCGATGAAGCCGCCGCTGGCCTGTGGGCGTTGTCACAAGGCTTTGGGCCCGTGGCACCCGAGGTCTGGCGCGAGATGTCTTTGCACATGACGCGGCCTGGCTCCCAAGGTGCCTTGACCTTGCACTACGACCCGGCGATTGCGGTGGGCCTGCGGGCCATGACGGCCGAAACCGCTACGGCGGGCGAGGCCACACTGTGGGCGTTGTACGACCAAATTCAGGCGCAAACCCTGCTCATTCGGGGCGCTGACTCGGACTTGCTGACACCAGAAACGGCCATCGCCATGACCCAACGCGGCCCCCATGCCCGACTCGAAACCTGGCCCGGTTTTGGCCACGCGCCCACATTGACCGGTGACGACCAAATCGCGGTGGTGGCCAAGTTCTTGTTGGGCGCGTGACAGCATGGTCAGTCCCACCTCCAGCCATTCCGCCAGCCCCATGTCGCCATCGGGCCGCATGCATGCGCCGCTGGTGCCTCCCGTCATGCTGGCCACCGCCGAGGCGGTAGAACAGGCCGAAACCCTGGCCAAAGCCCGTGCCTTTGCCGAACCCCTGATCGCCGGAGAAACACTGGACACCGGCGAGAACATCCTGTCCCACGCCGATGCCGTGGCCGCGATCCTGGCCGACATTGGCGGCTCGGTGGCCATGCAGGCCGCCAGTTATCTGGTCTATGCCTGCCCGCACCTGAACAAGCCCGAAGAGGTGATCGGCAAGGCTTTTGGCCCACCTTTGGCGCAATTGGCCATGCAAACCAACCAGCTGGTGCATGTGCAGCGGCTGTCCAGAACGGCCGAATCGAACACCCAGGGGCCCGAGAACACCCCGCTCAGCCCGCAATTGCAAACTGAAAACGTGCGCAAGATGCTGCTGGCCTTCAGCCGCGATTTGCGGGTGGTCATGCTGCGCCTGGCCTCGCGTTTGCAAACCCTGCGCCATTACGCGGCCACCAAGCTGCCCGTGCCTCCCGCCTTGGCCAGCGAGTCCTTGCAGGTGTTCGCGCCGCTGGCCAACCGCCTGGGCATTTGGCAGATCAAATGGGAATTGGAAGACTTGTCCTTCCGTTTTCTGGAGCCGGCCACATACAAAGACATTGCCCGGCTGTTGGATGAAAAACGGACCGAGCGTGAGCGCAACATGATTGCATTGCGCCAGCGCCTGCAACAAGCGCTGGCCAGCCAAGGCATCGAGGCCTCGGTCGAAGGACGCCCCAAACACATCTACAGCATCGTGCGCAAAATGCGCGGCAAGTCGCTGGCGTTTGACCGCGTGTTCGACATCCGCGCTTTGCGCGTGGTGGTGCCCAGCGTGGCCGACTGCTACCAGGTGCTCAGCTGGGTGCACGAGCACTTTGCGCCCATTGCCGAAGAATTTGACGACTACATCGCCAAACCCAAAGCCAACGGCTACCAGTCCCTGCACACCGTGGTGCGCGATGTCGATGGCGGTCCGATTGAAGTGCAAATCCGCACCCAGGCCATGCACGAACATGCCGAGCACGGTGTGGCAGCGCACTGGGCCTACAAAGAGGCGGGCGCCAAAGGCTATGCCGGGGTGTCGGCCAACAGCGCATACGACACCAAGATCGCCGTACTGCGTCAGTTGCTGGCCTGGGAGCGTGACCTGTCGGGCGCAGCGCAAGACAAGGCGCAGGACAAGGGCCTGTTCGATGACCGCATTTATGTGCTGACCCCCGACGCGGCGGTGGTCGAACTGCCCCAAGGCGCCACCCCGATCGACTTTGCCTACACGGTCCACACCAACCTGGGCCACCGCTGTCGCGGCGCCAAGGTGGACGGGGCCATGGTGCCGCTCAGCACCCCGCTGGCCAATGGCCAAACCGTGGAAATCACCGCCATCAAGGAAGGCGGGCCGTCGCGCGACTGGCTCAACCCCGAACTGTGTTACCTGGCCAGCCCGCGCGCACGGGCCAAGGTGCGGGCCTGGTTCAACGCACAAATCAGCGCCGAAACCATCGCCCGTGGCCGTGAAGCCGTGGAAAAGTTGTTGCAACGCCTGGGCCGCACGGCGATCCGGCTGGAAGATCTGGCCAGTCAGTTGGGCTTCAAGTCGGCCGAGGGCTTGTTTGAAGTGGTGGGCAAAGACGAATACTCGCTGCGCAACATCGAGGTCTTGCTCAACCCGCCAGAGCCGGCATTGCAGCCGGACGAATATTTTCAAAAGAAGTTCAAAGGCGCTGTCGCCCGCAAATCGCCCTCGGGCGTGCTGGTGGTGGGGGTTGACTCACTGCTCACGCAACTCTCACGCTGCTGCAAACCCGCGCCGCCCGATGCCATCAGCGGTTTTGTGACACGTGGCAAGGGGGTGAGCATCCACCGCCAGGACTGCAGCAATTTTCGTGAACTGGCTTCGCGTCATGCCGAGCGCGTGATTGATGTGCGCTGGGGCGACAACAAAGGTCCCGATGCCTCGGTCTATCCGGTTGATGTGGCGGTGGAGGCGTTTGACCGTCAAGGGCTGCTGCGCGACATTTCAGAAGTCTTTGCCAAGGAAAAAATGAACGTGATCGGCGTGCAAACCCAATCGGTCAAAGGCACGGCCTGGATGACCTTCACGGTGGAAATCAGCGATGCCGTCAGCTTGAACAAAGTGCTCGGCAGCGTGCGCGGTGTCAAAGGTGTGCGCGCCGCAAGAAGGCGTTGACGACAGCAGGTGAAAGGAGGCGCCGAAGCGGCTTTTTTTTACTGCTATAATTCAAGGCTTCAACAGGCGCGTAGCTCAGTTGGTTAGAGCACCACCTTGACATGGTGGGGGTCGCTAGTTCGAATCTAGTCGCGCCTACCAAATTCGGTAGGATAAAAAGCCCGGTAAATCAATGATTTACCGGGCTTTTTCGTTTTGCTTCTGCGCTTTGCTAGCATGCCTGAGACCAACAGCATGACGTTTGTATGACAAACAGGGCGCAAAAACAGCGGCCCGAGGACAGGGCGGACGTGATGCTGGCCCAGGCCGCCGCTCAGATGTTGCGTCACATGGGCTGAGTTAACTACTTTCGACAAAGGCGATCATCATGCGCGCCACAAGCAGACCATCGTGTTCGTGCGCCAGGCTGTTGACACCGCTGGTGTACAAGTCTTCACCCAGGCGTTCGCGGTGCTTGTCCATTAAAAACGCGCTGTACTCTTTGACAAATTCCGGGTGGCCTTGCACACAAAACACCTCTTCTCCCACGGCATACCCTGCCACCGGGCAGTGTGCATTGCTGGCCAACAGCACCGCGTTTTCGGGCAATTCCAACACTTGGTCCTGGTGGCTCACTAATAGGGCCAACTTGTTGTCTTCGGGGGACAGAGGCAGGTCTGCTGCATGCCAGTCATACGCCATGCGTCCAACACCCCAGCCTTGCGGTGCACGCCCCACCTTGGTCCCCATGCACAAGGCAATGAGCTGGTGGCCAAAGCAAATGCCCAGCAGCTTCTTCTTTTGCTCGAGCAGCTCTGTGACGCGGCAGCGCAATTCCTGCACCCAGGGATCCTCCGAAAACGAGTCCGCTTTGCTGCCGGTGAGCAACACCGCGTCGTAGCCATCGAAGGACTCCGGGTACTCCTGGTTGGGTGTGTGAAACACGTCGAACTCCCAGTCTGCAGCCCCCGCATCCTGGAACAGTCGCACAAACATGTCGCTGTACCCCTTGTAGAGCGGGGTTACCTCGAGCGCAATATTGTCGTTTTCAAGAATGCACAGCTTCGTCATGGGTGAATCGCCCCAGGTTTCGTGGAGGCCAGTTGGTTTAAGTTGAGACCTCGGTCTCGTTCTTCCCGGCAAGTTGCCGGTAGTAGTTCGCCTCTGCTTCAGCAGGTGGAATATACCCAATCGAGCCAAGCAGTCGGTGATGGTTGAACCAAGCCACCCATTCAAGGGTTGCCAGTTCCAGTGCTTCCTTGGTTTTCCAGGGCGCACGGCGGTGGATCAATTCGGCCTTGTACAGCCCATTGATCGTCTCGGCCAAGGCGTTGACACTCCTATGTCGCGACGGCTGCCCTCCACCACACTCAAAAAAAGAAATCCGTAGGCCAGCGATTGATTCGGATCACCGAATTGACGTCCTGTCTTCCCTGAGCATGCTGGCGCCCCGCGCGCGAATGGCTCTTTGCTTAAACCATGCCTTGGTGCCGCAGCAGCGCGTCCAGGCTGGGCTCGCGGCCTCGGAAAGCTTTGAACGACTCCAGTGCCGGACGGCTGCCGCCGGATTCCAGAATGGCCTGGCGGTAGAGGCGACCGGTTTCCACGCTGGGCGTGCCATCGGCCGCGGCGGTTTCTTCAAATGCCGCATAGGCATCGGCGCTGAGCACCTCGGCCCATTTGTAGCTGTAATAGCCGGCGGCGTAACCGCCCGCAAAAATGTGGCTGAAGGTGTGGGCCATGCGGTTGAAAGCGGGGGGATGCATGACCGCCACTTCGCTGCGCACCTGCTGCAACAGCGGCATGAAGTCTTGCGCAGGGTCGTGCTCGGAATGCACCAGCATGTCAAACAGCGAGAACTCGATCTGGCGCAGGGTTTGCAGGCCGCTTTGGAAGTTTTTGGCGGCCAGCATTTTGTCGAACAGGGCGCGGGGCAGGGGCTCGCCGGTGTCCACATGGGCGGTCATGTGGCTCAGCACCGACCATTCCCAGCAGAAGTTTTCCATGAACTGGCTGGGCAGCTCGACCGCGTCCCACTCGACGCCGCTGATGCCCGAGACATCGCGTTCGCTCACCTGCGTGAGCATGTGTTGCAGGCCGTGGCCAAACTCGTGGAACAGGGTGATGACGTCGTCGTGCGTCAGCAGGGCAGGCTGACCGTTCACGCCTTCGGCAAAGTTGCACACCAGATGCGCCACCGGCGTTTGCAGCACACCGGTGTCGGGGCGCTGCCAGCGGCCACGCACATCGTCCATCCAGGCACCGCCACGTTTGCCCGAACGGGCAGGGGGGTCCAGGTAGAACTGGCCGATCAACTGCCCCGCGCGTTCGATGCGGTAGAACGCCACAGCGGGGTGCCAAACCGGGGCTTGGTCGGGGTGAATGTTGACCTCGAACAGTGTTTCGATGATCTTGAACAGACCCGCCAGCACCTTGGGTGCCGTGAAGTATTGCTTGACCTCTTGTTCGCTGAAGCTGTAGCGCGCTTCCTTGAGCTTTTCACTCAGGTAGGGCACATCCCAGGCGTTCAGGGGGCCGGTGATGCCCAGCGCGTTGACGGCGAATTCACGCAGATCGGCCAAGTCTTTTTCGGCAAAGGGGCGGGCCCGGACTGCCAGATCGCGCAAAAAGCCGATGACTTTTTCGGGCGATTCGGCCATCTTGGGCACCACCGAGACCTGAGCGTAATTGTCAAAGCCCAGCAGCTGCGCTTCTTCCTGACGCAGGGCCAGAATTTCTTGCATCAAGGCGGTGTTGTCAAAGCGTCGGCTCTCTTCGGGGGCTTGGTCAGAGGCCCGCGTCACGTGGGCTTTGTAGAGTTGTTCACGCAGTGCAGCGTTGTCTGCGAACTGCATCACCGGCAGGTACACCGGCATCTTGAGTGTGAGGCGGCAACCTTGCTGGCCTTCTTTTTGGGCCGCGTCGCGGGTGGCTTGCACCACGTCGGCGGGCACGCCTTTCAACTGGTCTTCGGGCACAAACAAGACAAAGCTGTCGGTCGCGTCGAGTGTGTTTTCACTGAACTTTTGCGTGATTTCGGCCAGGCGCTCCTGAATCGCGGCATAGCGCTCTTTGGCGGGCCCGTGCAATTCGGCACCGCCCAGCACAAAGGCGCGCAGGGCATTTTTGTGCGCCTGTTGTTGCTCGGTGTTGAGGCTGGCGGGGGCGATCGCCTTGTATTTGGCATACAGACGCTCGTCGCTGCCCAGACGTGTCCAGAACTCGGTGACGCGGGGCAGGGCGGCGTTGTAGGCGGCGCGCAACTCGGGCGTGTCGGCCACGCTGTTGAGGTGGCTGACGGCGCCCCAGGCCATGCCCAGACGTTCGGTGGTCACGTCCAGGGTTCGGGCAATGGCGGTCCAGTCGGCAGGGAAGTCGGCGGCGGTGACGCGCGTGAGCGCAGCGTCGGCATCGGCCAGCAGTTGGTCCATGGCGGGCGCCACGTGGTCGGGCGTGATGCGGTCAAACAGCGGCAGGCCGGCGGTGTCGAGCAGTGGATTGTTCATGGGTCTAACTGTGAAAAACGGACCTTCGGCCGCAGGGGCGGCCTACAAAATACCTGGGACCTTGTGGGAGCGCGCCCCTGCGCGCGAATGCATTACTTGGAGGCGCGTTCGGCCGCTTCAAGGGTGTTGACCAACAGCATGGTGATCGTCATGGGGCCGACACCACCGGGCACAGGGGTGATGTGGCTGGCGACTTGTTTGACGCCGTCAAAGTCCACGTCGCCACACAGCTTGCCTTCGTCGTTGCGGTTCATGCCCACGTCCAGCACCACCGCGCCAGGCTTGACCATGTCGGCCGTCAACACATTGCGTTTGCCCACGGCAGCCACGATCACGTCGGCTTGCAGCGTCATGGCTTTCAGGTCTTTGGTTCCGCTGTGGCAGATGGTCACCGTGGCGTTTTTTTGCAAAAGCATGAGCGCCATGGGTTTGCCCACGATGTTGCTGCGGCCGATGACCACGGCGTGTTTGCCTCTGAGGTCGTAGCCAATGCTTTCGAGCATCTTCATGCAGCCATAAGGGGTGCAAGGCCAGAAGCCGGGCATGCCGGTCATGAGGGCGCCCGCGCTGGCGATGTGAAAGCCATCCACATCTTTGGCAGGGCTGATGGCTTCGATGACTTTTTGTGCATCGATGTGGGCCGGCAAGGGCAGTTGCACCAGGATGCCGTGGATGGCTGGGTCGTTGTTCAGCGCTTCGACGCGGGCCAGCAGGTCGGCCTCGGTCATGCTGGCTTCGTATTTTTCGAGCACCGAGTGCAGGCCGCTGTCCTCACAGGCCTTGACCTTGTTGCGCACATACACCTGGCTGGCCGGGTTGTCACCCACCAACACCACGGCCAGGCCGGGGGTGATGCCTTGGGCCTGGAGGGCTTGGGCGCGGGTGGCGACTTCGGTGCGCAGTTGCTTGGATAAGGCGTTGCCGTCGATGATTTGAGCCGTCATGTTGGAATATCCGAAAGGTCTGTGAAAAATGCAAAACGCCCGGCGGGTGCGGGCGTTTCAGGAGGGTGGTGGCCGTTCAGGCCTTGGGCGCGTTTTGCCCCAGCGCGATCTTGAGCAGGTCGGCCACGGTGTTGGCGTTGAGTTTTTCCATGATGTTGGCGCGGTGCGCCTCCACCGTCTTGATGCTGATGCCCAGATCGTCGGCGATCTGCTTGTTCAGGCGACCGGCGACGATGCGCTCCAGCACCTGGGCTTCACGGCCCGTCAGTTTGGACAGCAGGGCATCGCGGCTGGCCGCTTGCTGGTGGCCCGCAAAGGCTTCGCGGGCTTCGTCGAGCATGCGCTCGACCAGGCCGAGCAACTCTTCTTCCTTGAACGGCTTCTGGATGAAGTCCATCGCGCCTTTTTTCATGGTGTTCACCGCCATGGGCACGTCGCCATGGCCGGTGATGAACACGATGGGCAGTGGCGATCGGCGCTCGATCAGGCGGTCTTGCAATTCCAGCCCGGTCATGCCGCCCATGCGGATGTCCGCAATCAGGCAGGCCACTTCGCGGGGGTCGTAACGGCTGATGAAGGATTCGGCACTGTCAAAGCAGCGTACGCGGTAATCTTTGCCTTCGAGCAACCACTGCAGGGAGTCGCGCACAGCTTCGTCATCGTCGACGACATAAACCGTTCCTTTTTTTGGAATCAAACTCATTCATTTACCCCGGTGGCTTGTTGTGTGGTCAAAGTGCTTTCGACCGGAATCCAGAAGGAGAACCGGCAACCGATCACCTCGCCGGCATTGTAGAGGTTCTCGGCAGCGATCCTGCCCTGGTGCGACTCGATGATGCTGCGGCACAAATTCAGGCCAATGCCCATGCCTTCCACCTTGGTCGAGAAGAAGGCCTCATAGACCCGCTCGATGTCTTCTGGCGGCAAACCCTGGCCCGTGTCGGTGACGGAAAACTCCACCACCGACTGGTTGTCGACTTGTTTGGGCACGATGCGCAACTCGACCTGACGCTGCCCGTGCGGGCGGTTGGCGTTGTCAATGGATTCCGCGGCGTTTTTCATCAGGTTGATCAGCACTTGCTCGATCAGGATCGGATCCACCATGAGTTGCGGCAGGCGCGCGGCCACATGGTGTGTCAGGCGCACATGGCGTCGGCGCATTTCGATTTCGGCCAGCTCCAGCGATTCACTGACCATGGCCGACACGTCCGACAGTGTGCGGTTGGGCGCGCTGCGCTTGACGAAGCTGCGGATGCGCAAAATGATTTGCCCTGCCCGTTGCGCCTGCCGGGCGGTTTTGTCCAGCGCCCACAGCAGGTCTGCTTCTTTCACTTGTTGTGATTGGATGCGCGAGATCATGCCGCTGCAGTAATTGCTGATCGCGGTCAAGGGTTGGTTGAGTTCGTGGGCCACGCTGGACGCCATCTCGCCCATGGTGATCAGCCGGCTGGCGGTTTGGGCGCGCTCGGCCTGTTGGGCGGCCAGCTCTTCGGCCTGGCGACGCGGGGTGATGTCGCTGGCAATCACCATCTGCGCCAGACGGCCGTCGGCCCAGTTGATGTAGCGCGAACGCACTTCCAACCACTTGCCCAATTCAGAGACAAAAATCTCGGCGTTTTCCGAGTGGGCCACGGTCAGGCTCTCGGTGGGCAGCCCGACCATGTCGTCCACCTCGTCCAGGTGATCGGACGCATCACTGGCACCCGCTTGCTGGACCAGGCGCAAATGGCCTTGCGTGTTTTGACCAAACCAGAGCCGGTAGAGCTTGTTGGCAAACAGCAGCTCTTCGCTGCCCAGCGGGGCCACCGAGACCGAGGCGTCCAGCGCCTCCAGCACGATGGTGAAGCGCTCATGCGAGCCAGCCAATTGCTCGCGGATCCGGTTGGGTTCGGTGATGTCGGTCATTGACGTCATCCAGCCGGTTTGCTTGCCGGTGGCATCGATCAAGGGCGACACATACATCCGCGCCTCAAACAACTGGCCGTTTTTGCGTTTCACCCGAACCTGAAAACCACCCGCCGAGTGTTGGCCGCTGATTTCCTCTTCCAGGCGCTTGGTCAGCAGTTCCTTGTCTTGGGCAGGCCAGTAAGGGAAGGGCGCCACAGCGCCCACCAGATCGGACTCGCTCCACCCGGTCATCTGGCAAAAAGCGGGGTTCACATACGTGATGCGGCCGCGCAAATCCAGGGCGCGCATGCCGGTGAGCATGGAGTTTTCCATCGCCCGTCGAAAATTGGTTTCGGCCACCAAGGCTTTTTGCGCCTGGATGCGCCTGCGCGTGTGACGCCAATTGCCAATCAGCATCCAGGCGGTCATGGCGCTCAAAACGCTGACCAGCCAGAACAAACCACTGCCCACCAGGCCCTGCGAAGTGCGCCAGGCTTGGGCGCGCAAAATCAGGTCGTTGCCCACGGGCGACACGGGCACTTCGTAGCCGTTGTTCGGTTGGTCACTGCCGGGCAGCACGCTCCAAAGTGCGGTGCGACCGGGAATGGTTTGGCCCGCCAACAAATGGCCTTTTCCGTCTTGCAGCGCCACCGCGTATTTGGCCAGGACCTCGGTCGGGATGCCGTAGCGCAACAAGCCTTCCATGGTGTATTCGGCCAAAATCACGCCACTGAAGCGCCCTTGGTCATCGCTCAAAGGCGAGTGCAGTTGCAGCACCGGCAGCTGGGCGTCTCTGTCCGCATCGGTGTTGTTTTGGCCGTAGATGGGCTGCATCAGGTCGCGTGCCAGGCTAAAATGGCTTTCTGTTTCACCCACCTTGAGGACCGTGCCGGCGCGCATGTACTGGCTGGGCGAAATGCTGGAAACACTTTGGTTGGCCAGGATGCGACGGCGGTCATCAATCCAGCTCAGCGACATGAATTCAGGGTATTGCAGCACCAAGGCCTCCGCCCGGGACAAAAATTGGTCCGGGCGTATTTCCTTGTTGGACACATCGCGTGCCAGCCGCATGACCTGCTCTTGCCGTTCCAGCAAACGCAGGCGCAAGCGTTGCTGGGCATATTCCACATCGCGCTTGACGGCTTCTTGTTCCCGCTCGATTTCTTCCACACGCAGATACCAGAACGCGCTGGCAATCGCAGCCAAAAAAAGCACCACGGCGGCGACAGGAGCCAGATTGGCAAACCGGTCTTGCCGGGTGGGCGACTGGCGCAACCACCAACTGCGCCACCAGGCCCATGGTCCGACTTTCTTCACGACCGAGCTAGCTTTGTTCAATTCCATAAAGTCTGAGTTTAGGGGACAACCCTTGCGTATTAGCCCTGAATGTCGATTTGAATTGGCATGAAATTTGTCATACATTTCACAATGTAAAATCAATACGCACTATTTGAAATTTTAAGAAAAATATGTAAAAATTCGGGCATCATTTATCGATAACACAACAGGAGACACGCATGACAGCGGCAACACCTCAGCAGCCGGCTCTGGATCTGGACAGCCAAGAGACCCGTGAATGGATGGACGCATTGTCCGCAGTGATTGAAAAAGAAGGGGGCGAACGGGCCCACTTTCTGATCGAGCAACTGCTGGAACATGCCCGAGAAAACAGCATCGACATGCCGTTTTCGGCCAACACCGGCTACGTGAACACGATTGAGCCCGACCAAGAAGCGCATTGCCCCGGCAACATTGAAATTGAAGAGCGCCTGCGCGCTTACATGCGCTGGAACGCCATGGCCATGGTCGTCAAGGCCAACCGCCACAACCCCGAAGACGGTGGTGACCTGGGCGGCCACATCGGCTCTTTCGCTTCGCTGGCCCACATGTTTGGCGCCGGCTTCAACCACTTCTGGCACGCCGAAAGCGAAAACCACGGTGGCGATTGCCTCTACATCCAAGGCCACGTGTCGCCCGGCGTGTACGCCCGCGCTTACCTCGAAGGCCGCCTGACCGAAGATCAGTTGCTCAACTTCCGCCAGGAAGTGGACGGCAAAGGCCTGTCCAGCTACCCGCACCCCAAGCTGATGCCCGAGTTCTGGCAGTTCCCCACCGTGTCGATGGGCCTGGGCCCATTGATGGCGATTTACCAGGCCCGCTTCTTGAAGTATTTGCATGCCCGCGGCATTGCCAACACCGAAAACCGCAAGGTGTGGGTGTTCTGCGGCGACGGTGAGATGGACGAAGTGGAATCCTTGGGCGCCATCGGCCTGGCCGCACGCGAAAAACTCGACAACTTGGTCTTCGTCGTCAACTGCAACTTGCAACGTCTGGACGGCCCGGTGCGCGGCAACGGCAAGATCGTGCAAGAACTTGAAGGCGAGTTCCGTGGCGCAGGCTGGAACGTGATCAAGTTGTTGTGGGGCAGCGAGTGGGACAAGCTCTTGGCCCGCGACAAAGACGGCGCTTTGCGCAAGTTGATGATGGACACCTTGGATGGTGATTTCCAATCGTTCAAAGCCAACGACGGCGCCTATGTGCGCAAGCATTTCTTCGGCCGCGATCCACGCACACTGGAGATGGTGGCGCACATGAGCGACGACGAAATCTGGGCCTTGAAGCGTGGCGGCCACGACCCACAAAAGGTGTACGCCGCTTACCACCAGGCCGTGAACACCAAAGACCAACCCACGGTGTTGCTGATCAAAACCGTCAAAGGTTTTGGCATGGGCAAGGCGGGCGAGGGCAAGAACAACGTTCACCAGACCAAGAAGCTCACGGATGAAGACATCAAGTACATGCGTGACCGCTTCAACATTCCGATCCCAGACAGCGAACTGTCCAAGATTCCGTTCTACAAGCCGGCCGACGACACGCCCGAAATGCGTTACCTGCACGAGCGCCGCAAGGCCTTGGGCGGCTACTTGCCACACCGCCGCACCAAAGCCGATGAGCACTTCACTGTGCCGTCGCTGGACATCTTCAAATCGGTGATGGAGCCCACGGCCGAAGGCCGCGAGATTTCAACCACGCAAGCGTATGTGCGTTTCCTCACGCAGCTCTTGCGCGACCAGGCACTGGGCCCACGCGTGGTGCCTGTGCTGGTCGACGAAGCCCGTACCTTTGGTATGGAGGGTTTGTTCCGCCAGATCGGCATCTACAACCCTGCAGGCCAGCAATACACCCCGGTCGACAAAGACCAGGTCATGTACTACAAGGAAGACAAGGCTGGCCAGATCCTGCAAGAAGGCATCAACGAAGCCGGCGGTATGTCGAGCTGGATTGCAGCGGCCACCAGCTACAGCACCAGCAACCGCATCATGGTGCCGTTCTACGTGTACTACTCGATGTTCGGCTTCCAGCGCATTGGCGATCTGGCCTGGGCTGCGGGCGACATGCAGGCACGCGGCTTCTTGCTCGGCGGCACCTCGGGCCGCACCACGCTGAACGGCGAAGGCTTGCAGCACGAAGACGGTCACAGCCACATCATGGCCAACACCATCCCCAACTGCGTGTCGTATGACCCGACGTTTGCGCACGAAGTCGGCGTCATCCTGCACCACGGCTTGAAGCGCATGGTGGAAAAGCAAGACAACGTCTTCTATTACCTGACCCTGCTGAACGAAAACTACGCCATGCCTGGCCTGACGCCCGGCACCGAAGAGCAGATCATCAAGGGCATGTATTTGTGCAAGCCCGGTGCTGCCGGCGACAAGCGCGTGCAACTGCTGGGCTCGGGCACGATCTTGCGCGAATCCATCGCCGCGCAAGTCTTGCTGGCCACCGACTGGGGCATCCAGGCCGATGTGTGGAGCTGCCCAAGCTTCAACGAGTTGACCCGCGAAGGCCAGGACGCTGAGCGCTTCAACCTGCTGCACCCGCTGGAAACACCGCGCGTGCCGTTTGTCGGCCAGCAGCTGGCGGCGCACAGTGGCCCCGTGGTCGCTTCGACCGACTACATGAAGGCCTATGCCGAACAGATCCGCCCGTTCATTCCGAAAGGCCGCACCTACAAAGTGCTGGGCACCGACGGTTTTGGCCGCTCGGACTTCCGCAGCAAACTGCGCGAGCACTTCGAGATCAACCGCCACTACATCGTGGTGGCGGCCCTCAAGGCGCTGAGCGAAGAAGGCAAAGTGCCCGCCACGCAAGTGGCTGAGGCCATCAAAAAGTACGGCATCAACACCGACAAGATCAACCCGCTGTACGCATAAATCCGGGAGACACACATGGCATTGGTAGAAGTACAAGTCCCGGACATCGGGGATTTCGATGAAGTGACCGTCATTGAGTTGATGGTCAAAGTGGGCGACACCGTGAAGGCAGAGCAATCTCTGATCACGGTCGAATCCGACAAGGCCTCGATGGAAATCCCGTCGAGCACGGCGGGAGTCGTCAAGGAAATGCGCGTGGCGCTGGGCGACAAAGTCCGACAAGGCTCGGTCGTGCTGGTCGTCGAGGCCGCTGGCGCTGCTGCGGCTGCTGCCGCACCTGCAGCCTCTGTGGCTGCTGCGCCTGCTGCTGTGGTGGCGGCACCCGCTGCGGCTGCCGCACCTGTCGCTGCACCCGCAGCTTCGGGCCCGGTTGAAGTGCGCATTCCGGATATTGGCGATTTCAAGGATGTGGCCGTCATCGAAGTGATGGTGAAACCAGGCGACCAGATCAAGGTCGAGCAATCGCTGATCACGGTCGAGTCCGACAAAGCCTCGATGGAAATCCCATCCTCGCACGCGGGCTTGCTCAAAGAGCTCAAAGTCAAGGTGGGTGACAAGGTCAACATTGGCGATCTGCTGGCGGTGCTGGAAGGCACGATCTCGGCTGCCGCGCCTGTGGCGGACGCCGCCCCTGTGGCCGTGGCATCGGCCCCTGCATCGGCGCCAACCGCTGTGGCTGCGGCCGCTGCGGCCGCGGCGGTCGTGGCCGCTCCGGCACACGCACCTGGCGCGTCTACCTTGGGTTTGCCACACGCATCGCCCTCGGTGCGCAAGTTCGCCCGCGAACTCGGTGTGCCGATCGAAGAAGTCAAAGGCCATGGCCCCAAAGGCCGCATCACCCAGGACGATGTGCAAGCCTTCACCAAGGCCGTCATGTCGGGTGCCACCCAGACCAAAGCACAAGCCGCCAAGGCCCCTGCAGCTTCGGGTGGTGACGGCGCAGGCCTGGGCCTGATCCCTTGGCCCAAGGTCGACTTCGCCAAGTTCGGTCCCATCGAACGCAAGGAAATGGGCCGCATCAAGAAGATCAGCGGTGCCAACCTGTTGCGCAACGCCGTGATGATCCCGGCGGTGACCAACCACGACGATGCCGACATCACCGACCTCGAAGCCTTCCGCGTCTCGACCAACAAAGAGAACGAAAAATCGGGCGTCAAAGTCACGATGCTGGCGTTCTTGATCAAGGCTTGCGTTGCCGCGCTCAAGAAATACCCCGAGTTCAACAGTTCGCTCGACGGCGACGCGCTGATCTACAAAAACTTCTGGCACATCGGCTTTGCGGCCGACACGCCCAATGGTTTGATGGTGCCGGTCATTCGTGATTGCGACAAAAAAGGCGTGCTGCAAATCAGCCAGGAAATGGGTGAGCTGGCCAAGAAGGCCCGCGACGGCAAACTCGGCCCAGCCGAGATGAGCGGCGCAACCTTCACCATCTCCAGCCTCGGCGGCATTGGTGGCAAGTACTTCACGCCCATCATCAACGCGCCCGAAGTGGCCATCCTCGGTGTGTGCAAGAGCACCATGGAACCGGTCTGGGACGGCAAGCAGTTTGTGCCGCGCCTGATGCTGCCTTTGTCGCTGACGTGGGACCACCGCGTGATCGACGGCGCCGCAGCCGCACGCTTCAACGCGTTCCTGGGTCAAATCCTCGGCGACTTCCGTCGCGTCTTGCTCTAAGGACCGACCATGGCACTGATTGATATTCAAGTCCCCGACATTGGCGACTTCGACGAAGTGGCCGTGATCGAGTTGCTGGTCAAACCCGGCGACAACGTCAAGGCAGAGCAATCGCTCATCACCGTGGAGTCCGACAAGGCCTCGATGGAAATCCCGTCCTCGCATGCTGGCGTCGTCAAAGAACTGCGCGTGAAGCTGGGCGACAAGGTCAAGCAAGGCTCGGTGGTGTTGGTGCTGGATGGCGAGGGCGCTGCGGCGGCCTCGACTGCGGCACCTGCTGCTGCACCTGCTGCTGCACCTGCAGCGGCTCCCGCCGCAGCACCTGCTGCCCCCGTGGCGGCTACCCCCGCACCGGCAGCGTCCAGCTTTGGCGGCTCGGCCGACCTCGAGTGCGACGTGCTTGTGCTCGGCGGTGGCCCTGGCGGCTACTCGGCTGCGTTCCGTGCGGCCGATCTGGGCCTCAAGGTCGTGATCGTCGAGCGCTACGCCACGCTGGGCGGCGTCTGCCTGAACGTGGGTTGCATCCCCTCCAAAGCACTGCTGCATGTGGCTGCGGTGATGGACGAAGTGGCCCACATGGCCGACCTGGGGGTGGACTTTGGTGCGCCTGCGGTCAACATCGACAAGCTGCGCGTCCACAAAGAAAAAGTCATCGGCAAACTCACAGGCGGCCTGGCTGCCATGGCCAAGATGCGCAAGGTCACCACCGTGCGCGGCTACGGTGCCTTCGTCGGGGCCAACCACCTCGAAGTCGAAGAGACCACCGGCACCTCACAAGAGAAAACCGGCGGCAAAAAGATCGTGGCGTTCAAACGCGCCATCATCGCGGCGGGCTCGCAAGCCGTGCGCCTGCCTTTCATGCCGAACGACCCCCGCGTGGTGGACAGCACCGGCGCTTTGGCGCTGAAAGAAGTGCCCAAGCGCATGCTCATTTTGGGCGGCGGCATCATCGGCCTGGAAATGGGCACCGTCTACAGCACCCTGGGCGCACGCCTGGACGTGGTGGAAATGATGGACGGCCTGATGCAAGGCGCGGACCGCGACCTGGTCAAGATCTGGCAGAAGATGAACGCCAAGCGCTTTGACAACATCATGCTCAAGACCAAGACCGTGTCCGCACGCGCCTTGCCCGAAGGCATCGAAGTCACGTTTGCAGCGGCAGAAGAGGGCGGCACCGCCCCCGCGCCACAGGTGTATGACCTGGTGTTGCAAGCCGTGGGCCGCACGCCCAACGGCAAAAAGCTCGCTGCCGAAAAAGCCGGCGTGGCCGTGACCGACCGTGGCTTCATCAACGTCGACATCCAGATGCGCACCAACGTGCCGCACATCTTCGCCATCGGCGACATCGTGGGCCAGCCCATGTTGGCGCACAAGGCGGTGCACGAAGCGCACGTGGCGGCCGAAGTCATCGCCGGTGAACTGCAAGGCAACAAAGAGCTGGCAGCGGCGGCATTCAACGCCCGCGTCATTCCAAGCGTGGCCTACACCGACCCCGAAGTGGCCTGGGTGGGCTTGACCGAAGACCAAGCCAAAGCGCAAGGCATCAAGGTCAAAAAAGGCTTGTTCCCTTGGACAGCGTCTGGCCGCGCGATTGCCAACGGCCGCGACGAAGGCGTGACCAAACTGTTGTTCGACGATTCCCCCGAGGCCCACGGCCACGGCAAGATCCTCGGCGGCGGCATGGTCGGCACGCATGCGGGCGACATGATTGGCGAAGTGGCCTTGGCGATCGAGATGGGCGCCGACGCCATCGACATCGGCAAAACCATCCACCCCCACCCCACGCTGGGCGAAAGCATCGGCATGGCGGCGGAGGTGGCGCATGGCAGCTGCACGGACTTGCCACCGAGCAAGAAGTAAACGCTTCGCGGTGTAAATAATGAAGCCCAAACGGGGAACCGTTTGGGCTTCTTTGTTCAATCTTTACTTGATGCTGCCAAATGCATCGTGGCTGCCAGGCATTGTTGGTTGAATTTCATAACTTGTACTCCGCCCACTCGCCTCTGACCGCACCAACACCCCACGCTCCAGCAGTTCGTTGATGTCTCGCAGCGCGGTGTCTTGCGAGCATTTGGCGATCGCCGCCCATTTGCTGGTGGTGAGCTTGCCGTCAAAGCCGTCAAGCAGTTTGTTGAGCAGTTTGTTGAGCAGTTTGATTTGTCGCTCGTTCATGGGCGTATCGGCCCATTGACGCCAGAAGTTTGCTTTGCCAAGCACGGCAGACAGCGTGCTTTGTGCGCCTTGCACGGCGCGCAGCAGGCAACCCAAAAACCATTCCAGCCAATCGGTCACGTCCAGCGTGCCCTTTTGGGTGCGTTCGAGTTGGTCGTAATAGTCTTTGCGTTCGTGCTGGATTTGCGCTGACAGGCTGTAGTAGCGATGTGTAGTGCCTTCAGCCCGGGCCAGTGCCATGTCGCCCACGGCGCGGGCCATGCGGCCATTGCCGTCTTCCACCGGATGCAGGGTGACAAACCACAAATGGGCCAACCCAGCTTTTACCAGTGGGTCGTCTTGGTTGGCGGAGTTGAACCAATCCAGGAACAGTGCCATTTCAGCGTCCAGAGCATCCGCTGGCGGGGCTTGGTAGTGCACACGTGGGCGGTGCATCGGGCCAGACACCACTTGCATGGGGCCTTGCGCGTCATTGCGCCATGCGCCCACGCGGATGGGCGCCAGGCCGCTGTAGCCCGTTGGGAAGAGGGCGGCATGCCAGCCCCACAGGCGTTGCGCGTTGAGTGGCTGGTCGTGTTGTTGGGTGGCGTCCAGCACCATGTCCACCACGCCGTCCACATGACGGTCGGCGGGGGCCAATGCGCCAATGTCCACACCGAGTCGGCGGGCGATGGATGAACGCACCGAGTCGGCGTTGAGCGTTTCGCCTTCGATCTCACTGGTTTTGATCACGTCTTCGGTCAGCACGCGCAGCGTGGCTTGATCGCGTTGCTCCAGGCCAATGTCGTGCATACGGCCCAGCAGCAAGCCTTGTGCGCGGTGCACTTGCGCCAGCAGTGGGGTCAAGCGCTGATGCGCGTAGGTCCACTTAGGCCAAGTGTCTTGTTGCCAGATGTACAGTTTATCGCCGCCATTCATGCGGTGATTATGGTATGCATTCGCCTCATACGCAAGTTAATCAGTGCAAATTTTGCGGTGATTAAGTCGCTTATTCACCGCATCTCCCTGCCCCCTAGGCCTCCCTCAGTATTGCAAACACAAATCCAGCGGCATGCCCCCGGTACCGATGACCAGCGGCTGTGCCTGTGGAAACTGTTGCACAAACGCGGTCAAGCCCGACACGTGCGGCCAAACCGTTGCCATAATCTCGTGCCACCGAATGCCCGATCCCCGGACACGATGGCCCATCCAACCAGGGAGATTCCATGCAAGCCTATCTGACCTTCAATGGCAACTGCGCCGAGGCGTTTGCGTTTTACGCCCAGGCACTGAACGGAAAAATCACCTTCACCCAAACCTTTGGCGAGTCGCCGATGGCGGCGCAAATGCCCGCAGCCTTGCATGGCCGCGTCATGCACAGTTCGCTGGAGGCCATGGGCCTGACCCTCATGGGTTCGGACGGCATGCCCGATATGCCGCACGAGGGCTTCAAAGGTTTTTCCTTGTCGGTACAAGGCAAGACGGTGGAGGACGGCCAGCGCCTGTTCGATGCACTGAGCCATGGTGGTCAGGTCAGCATGCCGTTTGCCCCCACCTTTTGGGCCAAGGGTTTTGGCATGCTGGTGGACAAGTTTGGCGTGCCCTGGATGGTCAACTGCGAACACTGATCCGTCGGTGCGGTCGCGATAGAGTTGTCCCATCTGTGAAAGAACGGGTCTTCGGCCGCAGGGGCGGCCTCCCACAAAAACCACAGAAGCCTGTGGCAGCACGAACGACTCCCTGTGGGAGCGCGCCCCCGCGCGCGAATGCCACCTTGAAGCGCGCCATTCAAGCGCGTAACGCAACCCTTGCTTGCGCTGGCGAAATCAATGCGCCCCGAGGTAACACCCCTCAGCCCGCTCTCCATCTGCCTCATCACCTTCTTCGCTGCACAGCGCGGCTATCAAGGCTTGATCCACCACCTGACCGGGCAGCAGCAATTCTTCATTCGTCCAGCGCTTGACCAAGTGGCCATTGGCCACGCCACCGGTGTGCGGGGCTTGGTAGGCGCGGCGGTGTTGCATGGTGATGCCGCTGTTGGCGTTGGCGATGAAGCGGCTTTCGCCCAATGCCCAAGGTTCAAAGTAGGCATTGGCCGCCACATCCACTTGGCGGAAGTAGCTGCGTGCGCCTTCGGCGTTGAGTTTTTTGCGCACGGTGCGCGTGATGAGGCCTTGCAACTGGTCGAGCGCCGCATAGTCCATTTGGCTGATGGAGGCCAGGCGCATGTCTTGCCCCGCCAGCGCGGGCGTTGCGGCCAATTCGGCGGGCAACACCTGCACCATGGCTTTCACCACATCGTGGTGCGGTGCCACGGCGGTGGCCACGCCACGCGTTTGCGGCTGAATGGGGCAGCGGATTTCGACAAAGCGCGGCTTCACAGGACCTGTGCAGCCGTCGTGGTGGTAGTACTCGCCCTGGCTCAGACGCCCCTTGCTGGAGCGCCCGCGCACGTCGCGGTAAGTGGGCTGTTGGGTGTGCACATTCAGGCACACGACCAAGCCCGTGGTATCGACCAATTGGTAAAAGGCCTCGCGCCATTCGGGCAAGAGCAGCTTGTCGTGCAGGTAGTCGCTGTGGGCAGCGACTTCGTGGCCCACTTCGCCTTCAATGACCAACACAAAGGGTTTGGGCCGGCGCACGCGCCACAAGGCGTTGGCAAAATCCAGCACCGCGCTGGTGGGTTGTTCGGCGCTGGGGCCAGCGCAGGGAGGCGTAGTTTCGGACATGGTCATGGTATTTCGTCGCGCCACGGGTCAGTTCAAACCCAGCGCTTCCCAAACGCGGATCGCCGCATAAGCGTCGTTGGCCGCATAGATCAGTTGTGATTCGGTCAGTCGCTCGTTGGCCCAATTGCTGGTGGCGGCTTTTTTTGACTTTTGAAACCGCTGGTGAAACAGCACCGCCACGGCCCCTTTGACCCCCATGTCTTTGCGATAGCCGCGTTCGCGGAACACGGTGTTCAGCTCCAAAATGCCCGCTGGTTCCACCCCCAGCTTGTGGATGATGCGTTTGCGGTCATCGCCCAGGCCAAAACCGGCTTTGGCAATACCTGTCAATGCCAGCAATTTGGCCGCGACCGCACGGCATTCAGGGTCGTGCAGCTGAAACACCCAGGCCCGCTCTGACGTGGACAGTTGCAGGATGTGCGGCCCGTCAGACTGTTCGCCCACCCGGAAGGTGGGTTTGGATTCGGTGTCAAAACCCCAGGCTGTGGCCTGCACCAACTGTTCATAAGCCTGGCTGGCCTGCGAACCCGTGCGCACCAGACTGATGCGCTCCAGTCCCAAGCGTTCAAATGCAGGGAGGAGGGCGATGGCCTCTTTGTCAGGCGTGCTGCGGTGCGTGGCCGGGTGGGGCATGGCTGGGTAGTGGGTCATGCTCGGGCCTGCTTTTTGGCTTTTTTCGTTCCCTCTTTGCGCAAGGCACGTTCAGCGTCGGCTTTTTTGCCTTCGGCCAACCATTGGGCAAACTCTTCGGGGGTCTCCAGTGTCACTCGCCCCAAAGCGGCTGATCGAAAATCATGGATCACCAGTTCAGCGGCCTTGGTGGTGTTCACACGACCACCGCTTTGAATGGCGCCACGTTGGCGTGCAATGGCTTCGAGCATGCTTTCGTCGGTGTGCTTGGCCACGTCCTGGATCTTGTAACGCGCGGTCAAGGTTTGTGGGTAGTTTGGAATCAGGTAGTTGAGCAACTCCAGCGCCACCACCTCTTCATCAAACGCGTTCACGCCGATCGCTCCGCTGGCAGCCAAGTTGTAGCCGCTTTGTTCAACAATGATCCGAGGCCACAGCACGCCAGGCGTGTCGTACAGATAAAAGTCATCGGCCAGCGTGATGCGTTGCTCCAACTTGGTCACGCCCGCCTCGTCTCCCGTTTTGGCAGCCCGTTTGCCTTTGAGGGTGTTGATGAGGGTCGATTTGCCCACGTTGGGAATGCCGCAAATGAGCACTCGCATGGGCTTGACCATGCCGCCGCGGTGGGGCGCGAGTTGCTGGCAGGCGTCAATCAAGGCCTTGGTCGGCGAGACCAAGCTGGTGTCCAAAGCCAAGGCCCGCACATCGGGCAGGGCGTTGTAGTGCACCAGCCATGCCGCCGTCTGCACCGGGTCGGCCAGATCTTGTTTGCTCAAGATCTTGAGTCCCGGTTTGCCCTGAATCAGCTCAGCCAGCATCGGGTTGGCACTCGATCCGGGCAAACGGGCGTCGAGCATTTCAATGACGACGTCGATGTCTTTGATGCGCTCCCCAATCGCCTTGCGCGTGAGGTGCATGTGTCCAGGAAACCATTGAATCGCCATAAAAGCCGTTGCAACCGAAAGCCAAAGAGCGCCATTGTCGGTCACTTCGGCTTGGGTATTTCAATTTTCAACCTGCGCGGTGATTGAAACGCGCGATGGCACCTCGCGACGCACACCGAACGTTCAGCGAACCAGGTCTTCCATTGCATCGATCACCATGCTGGTGCCAAGGGCAATCAGCAAAATATCGGAAGCCACACGCACATATTTGTAGCCCGACGGTGGCACGCCCAAGGTCACCACCACCGAGCGGGGCACGTCGTAGTAAATCACGCCCGCTGGCAAGGGTGTGCCGATGCGCCATTTTTTGGCCTGCCCTGGAGGCAAGCAGCCTGTGCCTTTTTTGGCCAGGCCGGGCGGACAAAATCCCGCATTTTCAGGACGCCCGTAATAGCTGCGCGCGGCTTCAATCTGGCGTTCCTGAAAATACCCACCAATGGCAATTTGCACGCTGGGCACGTTGGCAGGCTGCTGGCGATCTGCGTGTTGTTGACGCATTTGCTGCTGTTGACGGTCTTGGGCAGGCTTCCCATGCTTTTGTGCTTTGCGTGGGGACTCATCGTCTGGTTTCTTGGCCTGCGCATTTGGGGGGTGCCACAGCACTTGGGTCAAAACCAACCATGCAGTCAATACAGTCCGGGTGGAGGTCATAAGGCTCTTTCTGTTGACGAATCCATAAGGGCCTGTGCAACTTAGCAAACTGGGCCGAAATTCACTGTGCGCCAACACCCCAAAAACCCAACGCTGTCCACTCCATTCACCCCATAAAAAAAGGCAGCCAGGTGGACCACCATGGCTGCCTTTCGGCGAAAGCAATTCGAAATTACTTCTTCTTGTTCACGGCGGCTTTGAAAGCAGCACCGGCAGTGAAACGGGGCACGGTAGCGGCTGCAATTTTCAGCTTCTCGCCGGTACGTGGGTTTTTGCCAACGCGTGCAGCGCGCTTGGCCGCTTTGAACGTGCCAAAACCGATCAATTGCACATCTTGCTTTTTGGCAACGGTTTTGGTGATGATTTCAACCAGAGCGCTCACGGCACGGCCGGCAGCGGCTTTGGACATGTCTGTTTCTTTGGCCAATGCTTCAATCAGTTCTGCTTTGTTCAAGATTTTTCTCCAAATGAATAGAACGGCGAGATTTTGCCATGCAACTGTGCCGTTGACCTCTTAATTCTTCTCAATTTAGTCAACTTATTCAAACCGGACTGTGTTGTCTGATCGTGCGCCTGCGTCGGACTTCATCTTTTGTCCTCCTGCGGCGCATCCGTGGTGCATCCATCTGATGGCGGCACACCATTGCAACTTTACATAATACACATCGTGCGAAGTGATTGTCAGTGATTTAGGCGTGTGACCGGCCACCAAAATCACCACCCCATAAATTTCACCAACCGGTTTTGGCAGGCTTGTCTGCTGGCTTGCTTTGCGGGACCGCGGCGGCTGGCAGCGCAGTCGCCGCAGGCGGGACTGGTGGAACAACGGGCGCTGTCGTTGTAGATTGCGCCAGCGCTGGACCGGCTGTTTGCGGCTCAGCTTTGGCTTTGCGCGCTGCTTGGCGTTGCAGCCCGGTCTCGATCAGTTCTTTGGCGTTCTGACGGTTGCCACGCACTGCAAAATCAAGTGCTGACAGGCCCAGCTGGTTTTGCATGTTCAGGTCGGCACCCGCCTGAATCAACACCTTGACCGCCTCTGGGCTGCCGTACATGGCCGCCATCATCAAGGGCGTGCTGCCGTTGGGCGATTCGGCGTCGATGTAGGCACTGTTTTCGAGCAAAAACTCAATCACCGCCACCTGGCCGCCGGAGGCCGCGTAATGCAAAGGTGCCCAGCCGGTCTTGTTGACATCGGCATCGTGCTCCACGAGTTTTTTGACCAAGGGCAGATAGCCCTTGAGTGCCGCGAGCATCAGGACGCTTTCGTCCTTGTCGTTGCGCACCTCGGTTTTGACCTTGGGCCAGCCGGCCAACAGCTCAGCGACCTTGAGTGAAGGTTCGCGCACCGCCAGCATCAAACCGGTCACACCGTCGGGATTGACCGTGTTCGGATCGAACCCGCGTTGCAGCAAGGCGTGCACGGTTCTGACGTCGTCAAACCGCACGGCTTTGAAAAAGTCATCGTAAGAACCAGCAGACGAGAAAAAACTAACAGAAAAAAATCCAATAAAAACAATGAATTTTCTAATGTATTTAATGTTTTGCATAAAGAATCAAGCCGCTGTTTTGGCAAACAATTTCAGGAAGTTTTGAGTGGTCAGTTCACCAATCGCTTCCGATGACGTGCCGCGCAATTCGCCCAACAACTTGGCCACCAGGGGGACATAAGACGGGTTGTTCAACTTGCCCCGGTAAGGCACAGGGGCCAGATAGGGGCTGTCGGTTTCGATCAAAAGACGATCGTCGGGCACAAATCGGGCGACTTCCCGTAAATCGGCAGCGGTCTTGAACGTCAAGATGCCCGACAAAGAGATGTAAAAACCCAGGTCCAGCGCAGCACGCGCGACCTGCATGCTTTCGGTAAAGCAGTGAAAAACGCCCCCTGCCGAGCCTGGCCCACCCGATTCGCCCTCTTCTTTCAAGATGGCGATCGTATCTTCGGAAGCCTGCCTGGTGTGGATCACCAGCGGCAAACCGGTCTGCCGTGCCGCCTGGATGTGGGTGCGAAAGCGATCGCGCTGCCATTCCATGTCGGCCACCGTGCGCCCACCTTTGCGCTCGTCCATCTGGTAGTAATCCAGGCCCGTCTCGCCGATCGCCACTACTTTCGGACGGGCTGCGCCATCCAGCAAATCCTGCAAACTGGGCTCGCGCACGCCTTCGTTGTCGGGGTGAACCCCCACGGTGGCCCACATGTTGTCGTGCGCCATCGACAAACTGTGTACCGCATCAAAGTCTTCCAGGGTGGTGCAAATGCACAGGGCTCGAGTCACTTGCGCGGCCTGCATGGCCGGCAAGATGGTATCCAGCTGGCGCATCAGCTCGGGGAAATTCAGGTGGCAATGGGAATCGGTGTACATGGCTCAGACCTTGGACTGCAAGGTTTGTTGGGCATCGGCGGTCAGGGCTTCCAGCATCAAACCGGTATTGAAAGGGTGCTCGGCCGTGCGGGCCGATTGCATCAGGCGCTTGAACCAATCGGTCAACACCGCCACAGACGCGGTGCAAGCCGGCAATTGGGCCACGTCAAAAAAACGCGGTGCCGCACCCGACTGGCGCAGCACCAGGTCGTGGCAAAGTTTTTGCAAAGCGTCGATGGCCTGCGACGGAGTCAAATCGGCCAAATGGCGGGCATCGCCCTGGCGCATGGCCTTGGGCAAAGCCGCCCACCATTCGGGCGTCAAACCGGCTTCGGCCTGGCGCAGCACATCGGTGGGGCGGCCCCCCGCACTGCGCAGCAACGCCGTCGCCACGGGCGCTTGCACGCCCTGCCCAGTCAACCAGGCCAAGGCTTCGTCGCCCTCGGGCCATTTCATGGTGTGGGCCAAGCAGCGGCTGCGGATGGTGGGCAGCAGCATGTGACTGGCTTCAGTGGCCAAAACAAAGCGCACATCCCCTGGTGGCTCTTCCAGTGTCTTGAGCAAGGCATTGGCCGTGACGGTGTTCATGCGCTCGGCCGGAAACACCAACACGGCTTTGCCGCGTCCGCGCGCATCGGTGCGCTGCGAAAACTCCACCGCATCACGCATCGCGTCCACCCGGATCTCTTTGCTGGGTTTACGTGTTTTTTTGTCGATTTCGTCCTGCGCCTTTTCCGACAAGGGCCAGCCCAGGTCGATCATCACGGTCTCGGGCATCAACACGGCCAGGTCGGCATGGGTGTGCACGGCCACCGCGTGACAGCTGGGGCAGTCGCCACAGGCCCCTTGCGCGGTGGGCTTTTCACACAACCAGGCCGAAACCAGCGCCAGGGCCAAGTCAAATTGGCCCAGCCCCGAGGGGCCTTGCAACAACCAGGCGTGACCGCGCTGGGCCAGCAAATCGGTGGCTTGGCGGGCGATCCAGGGGGCGTTCAAAACGGCGCTCATGTGGCCTTCCGGTTCAGCCAATCGGTCACCACGCGGCTCACTTGCGCAGCCACAGCCTCCAGGCTCTGGGCAGCGTCGATGCGTGCAAAACGGCTGGGCATCTCGGCTTGGCGCTGGGCGTAGCCTGAGCGCACCGCCGCAAAAAAGTCCGCCGGCTGCGATTCAAACTTGTCTGGCACGCGGGCCGAGGCCAGGCGCTGGGCCGCGATGTGCGGGTCCAGGTCAAACCAAACGGTGAGCTCGGGCTGGCGCAAGGCACCGCCGGGCAAGCCTTGCACCATGCGCTCGAGTTGGGCCAACACTTGCCAGTCAAAGCCACGGCCGCCCCCTTGGTATGCAAAGGTGGCGTCGGTAAAGCGGTCGCACAGCACAGCATCGCCGCGCGCCAGCGCAGGCTCGATCACCTGCACCAGGTGTTCGCGGCGGGCCGCAAACATCAGCAGCGCCTCGGTCAATGCGTCCATAGGCTCGTGCAAGACCATCTCGCGCAGCTTTTCAGACAGGGGCGTGCCGCCTGGTTCGCGTGTGAGCACGACCGCCCTGCCCGCTTCGCGGAACAACTGGGCCACGCGCGCAATGTGCGTGGACTTGCCCGCGCCGTCGATGCCTTCAAAACTGATGAATGTTCCGCGTGTCATATAGATGGGATGTGAATCGTCGATTGTCGCCGAACCGGCTGGCACCCCTTGGCCCGTCTTGGCCGCCCAGTCATTGACCACGCTGGTAACGGTTGACCGCCCGGTTGTGCTCGTCCAGCGTCGCGCTGAAATGGCTGCTGCCGTCACCTTTGGCCACAAAGTACAGCGCAGGCGTCTTGGCCGGCTGCACAGCGGCCAGCAGCGCCGCTTTACCCGGCATGGCAATCGGCGTGGGCGGCAGGCCCGCACGGGTGTACGTGTTCCAAGGCGTGTCGGCAAGCAAGTGCACCCGGCGCAGATTGCCATCAAAGGCCTCGCCCAAGCCGTAAATCACGGTCGGGTCGGTTTGCAGGCGCATGCCGATGCGCAGCCGGTTGTTGAAAACACCTGAAATCAGGGTGCGGTCCGCCCCTTTGCCGGTTTCCTTTTCCACGATGCTGGCCAAAATCAGGGCCTCTTCGGCGGACTGGACCGCTACGCCCGCCTGGCGCGCGGCCCAGGCCTGCCGGACATGCTGGTCCATGGACTTCATGGCCCGCTGCAAAACCGCCAAGTCGCTCGCGCCTTTGGCATAGGCATAGGTGTCCGGGTAAAAACGGCCTTCCGGGGCCACGCCAGGGCGACCCAGTTGGGCCATCAAGGCATCGTCGGGCAAAGCCCGGCTGTCGGGTTGGAGGTTCTCGGCCTTGGCCAGGGCCTGGCGCACTTGCCGCCAGTTCCAGCCTTCCACAATCGTCACGGTGCGCAGGCTTTCTTCGCCCCGCACCAGCATGTTCAACAGCCGTTGCGGCGAAGTGCCTGGCGTGATTTCGTAGCTGCCGGCCCGCATCTGGCGCGCTTGGCCCGAAACGCGAAACCAGGCGTACAGCAGCATGGGTGAGGTTTGCGCCCCGGCATCCAAAACCGCCTGCGCGATGGCCTTGGGTGAAGTGCCGGGCTCAATCGACAAATCGAGCGTGGCTTGGCGCGTGTCCAGCGGCTGCTTCACCCACCAGAACGCCGCCACGCCCAAACCCAGCACGACCACCAGCAGGCTGGTCAGAAACTTCATCCAGCCTTTGGGCACGGCCATGTCCTTGTTCAAGTGTTGAAAACGTGGAGGGGATGATAATTCACGCCTTGCCAGACGACCGAGCCGCCCAATGAACACCCTTACAGAACCCTACCCACAATTGACTGCTGTATTGAACGGCACAAGCCCCCTGCCCCACCTGGGCGTGATTCAGGCCCAAGGCGAAGATGCGGCCAACTTTTTGCACAACCAATTGAGCAACGACGTGCTGCTCTTGCCCGTGGGTCAGTCGCGCCTGGCGGCCTTTTGCTCCGCCAAGGGCCGCATGCAGGCCAGCTTTGTGGTGGTCAAAACCGCGCCCGACACCGTGTTGCTGGTGCTCAGCCTCGATTTGCTGGCCCAGACCCTCAAGCGCCTGTCCATGTTTGTGCTGCGGGCCAAAGTCAAGCTGACCGACGCCAGCGGCCAATGGGCCCTGCGCGGGCTGCTGGGCGACAGCGCCCGCACGGTGTTGTCGGGCCCAGCCCTTGGGCCAACGAGTGCTGCCGCCCCCTGGCAGACTGTGGCATTCGAAGGGGCCTATGCGGTGGCGCTGTACCCCGCCGTGGCGGGTGAAATCCAGGTGCCCCGCGTCCTGTGGCTGGCCCCGCAAGGCCAAGCCCTACCTGCGGGACCCGAAGTGGCCAGTGCTCTGTGGCAATGGGCCGAGGTCATGAGCGGCGTGACCTTGGTATCGCAACCCGTGTTCGAAGCCTTCGTCCCGCAAATGCTCAATTACGAGTCGGTGGGCGGCGTCAACTTCAAAAAGGGCTGCTATCCCGGCCAGGAAGTCGTGGCCCGCAGCCAGTTTCGCGGCACGCTCAAGCGCCGCACCGCCTTGGTCCACAGCCCGGTGGCCTTGGCGGCCGGGCAAGACGTGTTCACCCCCGCCGACCCCGAGCAGCCCTGCGCCACCGTGGTGCTGAGCGCAGCCCGGCCCGATGGCCAGGGTTTTGATGCCCTGGTCAGCGGCACACTGGAGAGCCTGCAGGCAGGCTGGCATGCGGGTACGGCAGATGGCCCTGTGCTGACGGTTCAACCATTGCCCTACGCGTTGCTCGCGGACGTTTGAGCCTCTGCGGCGCCTCAGAGCTGGCGCACCATCTCGATGTGGGCGATCCCCGCTTCTTCAAAAATTGCGCCATGCGGCGCGAAACCTGAGCGCCGGTAAAAGCCTTCGGCGCTGCACTGGGCGTGCAGCAGAACCTGGGTGTCGCCGCGGTCACGGGCAGCGTTCATCAGGGCGTGCAACACACGCTGGCCCAGATCGCTGCCGCGCATTTGCTTTTTCACGGCCATGCGGCCAATGCGCGCCACGCCTGGTGCGTGTTGCAACAAGCGGCCCGTCGCCAGCGCCATGCCCATGCGGTTGAGTGCCACCGCGTGCAAGGCGGTCTCGTCGTCATGGTCCCACTCCATCTCGGCGGGCACTTTTTGCTCGTGCACAAACACCTCGGTGCGCAGCGGACCGGCCAGGTTTTTGAAGTCATGCCACGCGCCCACGTGCACCTGCACCATGTCTTCGCCGCGTTCAAAGCTCTCCAGCATGTCGCGCAACGCAGACGGGACAGGCTGGCTTTTCTTGGCCACAGGGTCGGCATAGACATACACCAGCTCGCTGGTGATCAACAGTTCATTGCCCCGAAAAATGGCCCCCATGAAGGTCATGGACGAGTTGCCCACGCGGTCACAGCGCAAGCACACCTCCAGGAAGTCGTCCATTTCGGCGCTGGCGTGGTACTCGACGCTGGCCTTTTTGACAAACAGATCGCCCCCCAGCTGGTGCATGGCTTCGGCATAAGGCATAGCCAGACTGCGCCAATAGTCGGTCACGGCGGTGTCGAAGTACATGAGGTAATGGCCGTTGAAGACGATTTTTTGCATGTCCACTTCGACCCAGCGCACGCGCATGCGGTGAGAAAAACGAAAATCCTGGCGTTTCATGGTGTCAACTTTCAAAAGCATGTTTCAAGGCCCGGCCCGCATCGGCATGCGCTTGCAGGGCATCGGGGATGGCGCGGCCCATGGTGATGAAGCCATGCACCACGCCTTTGTAAATTTCCAGATCGACCGGCACGCCCGCCATGCGCAGGGTGTCGGCGTATTGCACGCCCTCGTCCACCAGCGGGTCGCATTCGGCCAAACCGATCCAGGCGGGGGCCAAGCCCGAATGGTCCGACGCGTTCAAAGGGGCAAAGCGCCAGTCCTGGCGGTCCGCGAGGTCGATGTATTGCGCAAAAAACCAGTCCACCGTGGCCTGGTCGAGCATGAAGCCCTCGGCAAATGTTTTGTGCGAGGCCGTGTCCTGGTGCGCGGTGGTGCCGGGGTAAAACAACAATTGCAAGCGCAGTTTCAAGCCGGCGTCACGGGCCATCAAGGCGCACACGGCGCTCAGTGTGCCGCCCGCGCTGTCTCCGCCCACGGCCAGTCGGCGCGTGTCCAGCCCCAGCGTCTGGCCCTGCTGATGCAACCAGTTCAGCGCATCCCAGCCGTCCTGCACGGCCGTCGGAAAGCGGTGTTCCGGCGCCAGACGGTAGTCCAGCGAGACCACGGCACAGTGGCCCTGGCGGCTCAATTGGCGGCACAGCACATCGTGCGTCGTCAGGCTGCCCACCGTGAAGCCCCCGCCGTGCAGGTACAGCAACACAGGCAAAGCGGAGGCACGGGTGGCCTGCGCGGGCGCATACAGACGGGCGGGCATGGGGTGGCCATCGCGCGCAGGAATGAACAAGTCCTCCACGCGGTCCACATGCGGCGGGGGTTGCAGGTCCAGCATGGGACTGCCGATGTCGTAAAACGCCCGGGCCTGTGCCGGTGTCATGGCGGCCATGGGTGGGCGGCCCGCGCGGTGCACGCGCTCGATCAGGCTGCGGGTGGCGGCGTTCAACCAGGCGCGGGGATTGGTGTGGTGACTGCTCATGCCAATTTCTGCATCAAAATAGGCTTTGATCGTACAACGCCCACCCTCGGGGTTCTGTCACTTTGGCCTTGCGGGCCACACGGATTGGAGTTATTGCATGTCCAGTATTTTCTACGTCACCCAGATCCAGATCGACTTTGGCGCCATCCAACTGCTGCAGTCCGAGTGCGCACGCGTGGGTATCCAAAAGCCCTTGATCGTGACCGATGCGGGCGTCAAGGCCGCAGGCGTGCTGCAAAAGGCACTCGTCGCCCTGCCCGATTTGCCCATCACGGTGTTTGACCAAACCCCGTCCAACCCGACCGAGACGGCCGTGCGCGCCGCAGCGGCCCTGTACAAAGCCCACGGCTGCGACGGCTTGATCGCCGTCGGTGGCGGCTCGGCAATTGACTGTGCCAAAGGCGTGGCCATTGCCGTCAGCCACGAAGGCCCGCTCAAAACCTACGCCACCATCGAAGGCGGCTCGCCCAAGATCACCGACCGGGTGGCCCCCATCATTGCCGTCCCCACCACCAGTGGCACCGGCAGCGAGGTTGCCCGGGGGGCGATTTTGATCCTGGACGATGGCCGCAAAGTCGGTTTCCATTCTTGGTTCCTCGTGCCCAAGGCCGCCATTTGCGACCCCGAGCTGACGCTGGGCCTGCCGCCCATGCTGACCGCCGCCACCGGCATGGACGCGGTGGCGCACTGCATGGAAACCTTCATGGCCGCCCCCTTCAACCCGCCGGCCGATGGCATTGCACTGGACGGGCTGGCCAGGGGCTGGGCGAACATCGAGCGCGCCACCGTCAACGGCCAAGACCGCGAAGCGCGCCTGAACATGATGAGCGCCAGCATGCAAGGTGCCATGGCGTTCCAAAAAGGCCTGGGCTGCGTGCACTCGCTCAGCCACAGCCTGGGCGGTGTCAACCCGCGCCTGCACCACGGCACCTTGAACGCGATGTTTTTGCCCGCCGTGGTGCGCTTCAATGCCGCGGCCGAATCGGTGCAAAAGGACAACCGCCTGAACCGCATGGCCCAGGCCATGGGCCTGTCAAGCGGGAATGACATTCCCGAAGCCATCCGTGACATGAATGCCCGCCTGGGTTTGCCAAGTGGTTTAGGGGCCATGGGCGTGACCGAGGGGCTGTTTGATGCGGTCATCACCGGGGCGCTGGCCGACCACTGCCACAAAACCAACCCACGCATCGCCAGTGCGGATGAATACCGCGAGATGTTGCTGACCAGCCTCTGAGCCGTTGCTGGCGACTCGGTCGGGGGGCTAAGACTTCAACCGGGCTTTGGCCCTCTCCCGTGCCGGGGCTTTGGCCAGATGTCCCCGCACTGCGGCGTCCCACGCAGACCGCGCCCATCGCACGGCCTCGGCAGGCTCGTCAAAGACCACATCGGGCGCAGACCAATAAGACAAGGCCACGTCTTTGCCCTTCATCGGGTAAGTGAAGGGCGTGCGGCCCAGCGCCTCAAAATCGGGGCGATTGTGATCGTCCACCTTCAGGTAAAGCTGCTGGTTCATGACGATGGCGAACATCAGACCATCGCGGTAAAGGCCGTGCCCGCCAAACATGCGGCGGGCCGTGACCGGCCCCCACTTTTCAAGGAGTTCCTGCAGGAACACGATGAAGTCGTTCAAAGCGTGCCCCGCCCGTTAATGTGAAAGAACAGCCTTCGGCCGCAGGGGCGGCCTCCCACAAAACAGCTGAAGCTTGTGGGAGCGCGCCCCTGCGCGCGAATGCCCATTGACTTTTCATCCAGGGAGTCGCCAAGCTGCATGTAGAAAGTTAATGGTTGTGGACGGGCATCTTGGCCCCCACATGAATTTCACCCCTCGCTTCGGCCAACGCCACCTGGCGCTGGCGTTCGGCCAGTTTTTCTTTTTGCTCGGGGGTGCGCTGGTCGTGGCAATGGTCGCAGCTGACGCCCAACACGTAATGCGGCGACAGCTTGTCTTGCGCACTCAACGGCCAGCGGCATGAACGGCACAGGTCATGGTGGCCGACACCCAAGCCGTGGCCCACGCTCACGCGCTCGTCAAACACAAAGCAGTCGCCTTCCCAGGTGCTTTGCTCGGGCGGGATTTCTTCCAAGTATTTGAGGATGCCGCCTTCGAGGTGATACACCTGATCGAAGCCGCGCATTTTCATGAGGGCAGTGGATTTTTCGCAGCGGATGCCGCCTGTGCAAAACATCGCCACTTTGGTATTTTTGGCCGCGTCGCCTTGCAGGTTTTCTTGTGCATCCAGCCATTCGGGCAGCTGCACAAAGGTCTTGATGTGGGGATTGATCGCCCCCTTGAAGGTGCCAATCGCCACCTCGTAGTCGTTGCGCGTGTCGATCACCACCACATCCGGGTCGGCCAGCAAGGCGTTCCAGTCGGCGGGTTTGACGTACTGGCCGACGGTTTTGTTGGGGTCCAACTCGGGCACGCGCAAGGTCACGATTTCTTTTTTGAGCTTGACCTTCATGCGGGTGAACGGCGGCTTGGGGCTCCAGGACTCTTTGTGCTGCAAGCGGGTCAGGCGTGGATCGGCATGCAAAAACGCCAGCACAGCGCGAATGCCCGCCTCTGGCCCGGCGATGGTGCCGTTGATGCCTTCGTGCGCCAGCAGCAGTGTGCCCTTGACCTCGTGGGCGTCGCAACAAGCCTGCAAAGGGGCTTGCAGCTCGGCAAAGTCGGGTAAATCGACGAATTTGTAGAGGGCGGCGGTGAGGTAAGGCGCGGTAGAAGGCATGCCGAGATTATCCATGGCCCACGGCATGGGGCTTGCCCGCTGCGGGCAGGTCAAGGCATCACTGACGTGTTTGGATGGCGAAAGGGGTCAATTCGCTCAACTGCTGGTTCAGCGAGAACGACACCAGCATGGCCACCGACATGAGCGAGACCACGGCATTGACGTTGGCGTCCCGCGAAACCGCATCGTCCAGGCGGCGCTTGAGGTATTGGTTGACGGTTTGCACTTCGGTGTACATGCGACTGAGGCTGTCCAGCGTGAAATCCGCGGTTTCGCCCTGCTGGCTTTTCAGGTACTGGCCCACAAAATAGGCCCCGACCATGCGGAACAGGGTTTCGTGCATGGTCGCAAAAGGCATGTGCAAACGACCGGGGCCCTTCATTTGGGAGAGCACCGGGCAGGCGCTGGTGGCCAGGCTCAAGCCCAGCAGGGATTGCAAGGCCGTTTGCACATCGGTGCGTTTGCTGTGGCAGCGGTCACCGATCTGCACATCCACATCCACCTCAGCAGACGACTCCACATGGCTGAAAGTTTCCACAATGTCCTGGATGTCCATGGCCGCTGGGCAATAGCGACTGCCGGTGCCTGCCAGGGGGCAATTGGGACACTGGTGGTGTTCCATTTGCGTCCAAAAAGGCTGCGGGCTCTTGGGTTCAGCAACCAGACGCTCGGTGTCCACGGCGAACGTGATGGGTTCACCATTGAGCAAAGACAACTTGTAAGCAATGACCGACATGGACTGGACCGCCGAGTAATAACACTGAAGGAATCTTTATTTTCCCATTGGTTTTGATGACTATCTCAAAAAATATTACGAAATTAACAATTGTTAGGAAATCAATCCCCTGTTGATCGGTCGGGGCTTTTGTGGGATGCCGCCCCTGCGGCCGAAGCATTCGCGCGCAGGGGCGCGCTCCCACAAGCACCGGGGCTTTTTGATGGGGAGGGCGTGCATAGATGGAAGCGGTGGAGCCTATCGGGGGCGCTGCGCCAAAAATCTACAGTTTCCTTCGAACGGTCCCTGCCGGTCTGGCGCAGGCCGTGCTAAGGTGCGCGCCAGATCCCAGGGAGCCCATGCCATGCACCGTTTCTTCCCCCCTACCCCCACCTTCAACCGCCGTGCCTTGCCGCTGCCCGGTCTTGCGGCACTGGGCCTGTTATTGGCCGCTTGTGCCGGCCCTGGCCTGTCGGGTGGCAAGCCGGTGCTCTACCCGAACGCAGCCTACAAAACCATGGGCGAAGCCGCAGCGCGCCAGCAGTTGGACCAGTGCATGGCCCTGGCCCAGCAAAGCGGCGCCCAAGCCAGCGATGGCGCTGCGGCCCAAGGCGCCATGCGCGGCGCAGCCGTGGCCGGTGTGACCGGCGCGGTGGGCAGCCTGGTGTTTGGCCGTGGTCACCTGGACGATGCCGTGCGCAGCGGCGCCAAGAGCGCTATGGTGGGCGCGGCCGCAGGCGGTGTGGGTGGCGCCATGAGCGAGCGCGCCAGCAGCACCTACCGCCACTTCGTGCAGCGCTGCGCCGCCGAAAAAGGCCTGGAAGTGATCGGCTGGAACTGAGCTGGCTCAGCGCCTGATCAAGCCATTCACAGTGCGCGAATCCGTTCCATGTCCGGCCGCGCCAGCCACTGCGCCCACTCATCGGCCAGTTGCTGACTGGCCTGCACGGCCGCAGTCCAGGCCTTCACGCGGCCAGCAAAGTCGTGCTGGTACGTCATGAAGTCGGTGCGGTCGGGCAATTTGCCGCCGGGCAGGGTTTTGACCCATTCGGGATTGGGGGCCAGCACGATGGTGTTGTCCAGAAAAGAGCTTGGGGCATGTCGCCACTTGAGCGCTTTGTCGAGCCAGCCAGGCACCACTGCCTTTTGAAAGTGCGGGTACAGCACCAAGGCACGGTCGGTGCCCTGGGTTGGGGCGGTCCAGTTCAGGTGCAGGTGGTAGTCGGTGATGCCGCCGTCCCAATAGGCACCACGGGGTGCGCCAGGAATGTCGTGCACGGCCTTCAGCGCAAACGGGATAGAGCAACTGGCTTGCAGCGCGGGCATGAAGTTGCCTGAGTTCAAGTCCACTTGCCGGGTGCGAAAGTCGCTGGCGTCAAAAGGCAGCGGGCTGGCCTGACCTGAAAAAACAACCCGCTCCAACCAGCCGCCCAAGGCGCGCCGCTGGACCACGTTGCTCAGAAAAGCGCCCGCATAGCCCAAGGGGGTGGCGAGGGCATGTTCACGGCCCAGAATATGGCGCCCGTGTGAGGTCACGATGTGCAGCCTGTAGCGCGAATGGCTCAGCACCTCGTCCACGCGGCCGCCGTAAAAGGCGTGCAGGCTGTGGCCAAAAGCGTCGCTGACTTGCTGCGCCGTCACCCGCTTTTGGTTTGGCAACGGTTCATAGCGCTGGTGAATGTAATCGTGCTCAAGCCGCTCAAAGGCCGTCACGGCCTGATTCAGGCAGGCCGTGGCCATGCGCCAGGCGCCAATGGACGCCCCCACCAGATCCACCGGTTGATGGCTTGAGGCCAGCCATTCGCCAAAAATGAATCGGTCCAGCGGCCCGAGGACCAAGCCTTTGGGCCCACCGGCTGCACCAGGAATGGCGCCGATGTGCTCTGGCCGCAAGCCGTTTTCACGGATGTGGGCCAGGGCCTTGGGGCCAGCGTGGATGTGGAGGGCTTGCACGGGCTTTATTTCTTCAGGCCCTGCAGCTTGGCAAAGGCGCTGGCCATGGCCGAGCCCGAACCGGCTGCCGGGGGCGAGGTGTAGCCCCCACCGGATCCACCGCCGCGCTGGCGTTGGTCCCGCCCTGCGCCTTCAAACGTGTTGTCACGCGGGCCATCTCTGCGTGCGGGCGCGGCGTCCAGCTTCATGGTCAGGCTGATGCGCTTGCGGGCCACATCGACTTCCAGCACTTTCACTTTGACGATGTCACCGGTCTTGACCACTTCGCGGGCGTCGGTCACGAACTTGTTGGCCAACTGGCTGACGTGCACCAAGCCGTCCTGGTGCACGCCCAGATCGACAAACGCGCCAAACTGGGCCACGTTGCTGACGGTGCCTTCGAGCGTCATGCCTTCTTTCAGGTCCTTGATGTCTTCCACGCCTTCGCTGAAGCGGGCCACCTTGAAGTCGGGGCGCGGATCGCGACCGGGTTTTTCCAGCTCGCCCAGAATGTCCCGGATGGTGATCGGACCGAATTTGTCGCTGGCAAACCGCTCAGGCTTCAGGGTCTTGAGCACGTCCGAGCGGCCCATGATGTCCTGAATCGGTTTGGCGGTTTGCACGATGATCTGCTCGACCACCGGGTAGGTTTCGGGGTGCACCCCGGTCATGTCCAAGGGGTTGTCGCCGCCGCGGATGCGCAAGAAGCCTGCGCTTTGCTCGAACGTCTTGGCCCCCAGGCCCGTGACTTTGAGCAAGTCTTGCCGCGTTTTGAACACGCCGTTGGCATCACGCCAGCGCACCACCGACTTGGCCACGCTGCCAGACAAACCCGACACGCGCGACAACAGGGGGACGCTGGCGGTGTTCAGGTCCACGCCCACCGAGTTCACGCAGTCTTCGACCACGGCGTCCAGCGTTTTGGCCAGCTCGCTCTGGTTCACGTCGTGCTGGTACTGGCCCACGCCAATCGCCTTGGGGTCAATCTTGACCAGCTCGGACAGCGGGTCTTGCAAGCGGCGCGCAATGCTGGCCGCGCCGCGCAGGCTCACGTCCACATCGGGCATCTCTTGAGACGCGAATTCGCTGGCCGAATACACCGAGGCGCCCGCCTCGCTGACCACCACTTTTTGCATCTCCACGCCATCACGCAAGCGGGCCAATTGCTTGATCAGGTCCCCGGCCAGTTTGTCGGTTTCACGGCTGGCGGTGCCATTGCCAATCGCGATCAGGTTGACTTTGTGCTTTTCGCACAGCTTGGCCAGGGTGAAGAGCGAACCCTCCCAGTCCTTGCGCGGCTCGTGCGGGTACACGGTGGAGGTGTCCACCAGCTTGCCGGTGGCGTCGACCACGGCCACCTTCACGCCGGTGCGGATGCCCGGGTCCAGGCCCATGACCACACGCGGGCCAGCGGGTGCAGCCAGCAGCAGGTCACGCAGGTTGTCACTGAACACCTTGATGGCGACTTTTTCAGCGTCTTCGCGCAAACGGGTGAACAGGTCGCGCTCGGTGGACAGGCTCAGTTTCACGCGCCAGGTCCAGGCCACACATTTGCGGATCAGGTCATCGCCCGGACGGGCACTGTGGCTCCAGCCAAGGTGCATGGCGATGCGGCCTTCCGCCAGGCTGGGTTTGCCAGGTTCCGGCTTGGCGGCCGCCAGTTCGGGCAGCACCAGCTTGGCGTCCAGAATCTCCAGCGCCCGGCCGCGGAACACGGCCAGGGCCCGGTGGCTGGGCACGCGGCCAATCGGCTCGTCGTAGTCAAAGTAATCGCGGAACTTGGCGATGTCGGGGTGGTTCTCGTCCTTGCCATCGGCCAGCTTGCTTTTGAACAGGCCTTCGCTCCACAGCCATTCGCGCAGCGCCTGCACCAAGGGGGCGTCTTCAGCCCAGCGCTCGCTCAGCAAATCGCGCACGCCGTCCAACACGGCGGCAGTGGTGCTGAAGTCCGCGCCCTCGATGGCGCCTGCGGCCAGCACAAAGGCCTGTGCCTCGGCATGCGGATCTCGTGTGGGGTCGGCAAACAACATGTCGGCCAGGGGCTCCAGACCCGCCTCGCGGGCGATCATGCCCTTGGTGCGGCGTTTGGGTTTGTAGGGCAGGTACAGGTCTTCCAGTTCCTGTTTGGTGGGCGCGGCGTCGATGGCGGCCAGCAATTCGGGCGTCATCTTGCCCTGCTCCTGGATGCTCTTGATGACGGCAGCGCGGCGGTCTTCGAGTTCGCGCAAGTAGCCCAGGCGCGACTCCAGTTCGCGCAGCTGGATGTCGTCCAAGCCCCCGGTCACTTCTTTGCGGTAACGGGCGATGAACGGGACGGTGGCGCCGCCGTCCAACAGTTCCACGGCGGTTTTGACCTGCTCAGGGCGGATTCGGATTTCTGCGGCCAACTGGGCCAGGATTTTGCTCATGCTCGGGATGCTTCACTCTGATGACAGCGCGAGAGTGTGCCACAAGGCCTGTGCGCAGCAGGCGCAGGCGTCAGCCGACCGGGGCGACATTTAAAAATAATAAAATTATCATTTTTGTTGATTTATTGCTATTGCTGTATTAAACTTGCAACATTGCAATTCAAAGCAATGAAATCAACAATTTCGATATTCAACGCATCTGCCCCAGGTCAACGCCCCGTGAAACGCCGCCATCAATCCCTCATTCTGCTGGTCATGTCCATGACCCTGACAGCGTGCCAGACGATGACTGGAAGCGTTTCTTCGCACGAACTGGAGCAGTTCACCCCACTGACTGCCAAGCAGCGAATCATGAACGAGGTGAAAGTCCGTTGGGATGTCCGAGAGGATGTTGCCGAGCACTGTGCCAAAGTCATGAAGTTGGGGCCGGATCAGGCCTACTTCGCTCGCCCTTTGGCCTGCGCGATCTGGAACCGAAAGCTGCAAGAGTGCACCATCGTGACCGGTGCCCAAACCAGCCACCTCGCACTGGGCCACGAGTTGCGCCACTGCTTTGAAGGCCATTTCCACCCCTGATCCCACGCCAGTGGCATGCAGAGGTAGTGAGCCAACAAAGTGAATGAGGCGCGTCAGCCCTGGCGCAGTGCTTCGCGCAGTTGCTGGCCCACCTCGGGCCGGGCCGCAAACGGGTCGGGCGGGTTCTGGCCCTGCACGATGGCTTCCATGCGCTGCTGCACATTGCCCAAAGCCTGGGGATGGCTGTAGATGTAAAACTGGCCGCTGGCCACCGCATCGAACACCTTCTGGGCCACTTCGGCCGCCGTCACCTTGCCACTGCCCACCGCCTTGTCGCTCATCGCCTGCCCGACCAACTGGCTGGCCGTGGGCTTTTCTGCGGCCAGGTCCGTGGGGCGGTTGCGGTGGCTTTGGCTGATGCCTGTGGCCACAAAATAAGGGCACAACACGCTGGCACTGACCTGGTCACTGACCAGTTGCAGGTCTTGGTACAGCGTTTCGGTCAGTGACACCACCGCGTGTTTGCTCACGTTGTAGATGCCCATATTGGGCGGCGTGAGCAAGCCCGCCATGCTGGCCGTGTTGACGATGTGCCCCTGGTACGCCGGATCGGCCTTGGCGGCTTCGAGCATCATGGGAGTGAACAGGCGCACGCCATGCACCACGCCCCACAGGTTGACACCCAGCACCCACTCCCAGTCGGCCACCGAGTTTTCCCAAACCAGCCCCCCGGCCCCCACGCCCGCGTTGTTGAACACGAAATGCGGTGCCCCAAAGCGCGCTTTCACGTCTGCCGCCAGTTGCTCCATGGCCTGCGCGTTCGACACATCGACCTTGCGGGACAACACCTGAGCGCCCTGCGCAGTCATTTCTGCTTCGGCTTTGTCTAGCGCGTCTTGCTGCACGTCGACCAGCACCAGGTTCATGCCCAATTTGGCGCCAATGCGGGCACATTCCAGACCAAAGCCCGAACCTGCTCCGGTCAGGACAGCGGTTTTGCCTTTGAAGTTATCGATCATGCTGAAACCTTTTTCAATGTAAAGCCCACGCGGGGGAAATGGACATGCACGGAGCCTGCACGCGCATCGCTGCGGCGCAAGGTGTAGCGGGTGCGGGTGGCAGCGATCAACTCGCCTTCGGTCGGCTCCAGGCCAAAATTGTCGGCAGCGATGGCCACCTGACTGCCCAGGGCGATGCCATGCTCGTCCTGAAATGTGTCATCGTGCAAAGCGGCCGGTGTGGCGTTGCGGGCCACGTCCAAGGCTTGCGCGGCACTGAATTTGCTGGGCGTGCCGTGACCCATGGCTTTCATGCGCGCCATCCAGGTTTTGACTTCGGGCGTCGCATCGAAAATACCTGCCAAGGCAGGCGTGCGCTCTTGCGTGAACCACAATGGGTGAACCACCGCAAAGTCGGCCACGCAGGGTTGTTCACCGAACAGAAAATCTTGTCCATGCAGCATGTTGGCGATGCGGCGCAGATAGCTTTTGTAGGTGGCACCGGCATCGACGGACGACATGCGTGTCCCGCCTGAGCGCATGGCGGCTCGGTCGGCCACAAAGGCCTGCACGGCTTCAGCCGGCGCACCGGCAAAGACCTGGGCCACACCTGCGGGCTGGAAGTTGTAGGCCATGGCGGCCGTGAACAGCGCCCCGTCAGCCCACTGCGACACGATACGGGCCGCGCCTTTGACGGCGTCAGGGTAAAGCGCAGGCGTGGGGGCCAGGTGCTCCAGCACATCGCAAATCAGCGCGGTGTCACAGTAAATATCCGCGCCAATTTGCAGCACCGGCGTGCGGCGGTAACCGCCCGTGAGTGCGGTCAGATCCGGCTTGGGCATGATCATCGGGATGAACACGCTTTGCCAGGCCAGTTGCTTGTAGCCCAGGATCAGGCGAATTTTTTCCGCAAAGGGCGAGGTCGGGTAATGGTGCAGGATCAGTTCGGACATCAGTGCGCCCTCAGACCAGCTTGACCAACTGCTTGCCAAAGTTCTTGCCTTTCAGCAGCCCCAAAAACGCTTCGGGCGCAGCGGCCAGGCCTTGGGCCACGGATTCGCGTGGGCGCAGTTTGCCGGTGCCCACCAAAGTGCCCAGCTCTTGCAGGGCTTCGGGCCAGACTTCCATGTGCTCGCTGACGATGAAGCCTTCGATCTTCATGCGATTGACCAGGATCAGCGCGGGGTTGCTCATGGGCAGCGGCGCGCCGTCGTAGCCGGCGATCATGCCGCACACCGCGATGCGGGCAAACGCGTTGGTGCGCAGCATCACGGCATCAAGCACCATGCCGCCCACGTTTTCAAAGTGCCCGTCGATGCCATTCGGGCAGGCTTGGCGCAGTGCTTTGGACAAGGAGATGTAGTCCTTGTGTTCCTTGTAGTCGATGCAGGCATCAAAGCCCAGTTCGTTGACCACGTAGTCGCATTTGTCTTTGCCACCCGCAATGCCCACCACACGGCAGCCTCGGGCTTTGGCCAAGGCACCATACGCGCTGCCGACTGCGCCACTGGCGGCACTGACGGTCACGGTTTCGCCCGCCTTGGGCGCGATGATTTTGACCAGACCATACCAGGCGGTCACGCCGGGCATGCCCACTGCGCCCAGGTAGTGCGACAACGGCACGTGGGTGGTGTCCACTTTGCGCAGGAACCCAGCGGAAATAGTATTGCTATCGACCACGCTGTACTCTTGCCAGCCACCCATTCCGAGCACTTGGTCTCCGGCCTTGAATTTGGGATGGCGGCTGTCCACCACCTCGCCCACGGTGGCGCCAAGCATGACTTCGCCCAGCGGGTGGGGGGCGGCGTAGCTCTTGCTCTCGTTCATGCGGCCGCGCATGTAAGGATCCAAACTCAGGTAATGGTGGCAAACCAGAACTTCGCCCTCTTTCAACTCGGGCAATGGCAACTCGACCATCTTGAAATTGTGAACGGTGGCTTCGCCTTGCGGGCGGTTGTCCAGAACGATGCGGTGGTTGATGGGCATGTGTGTCTCCAGTGAATTTGAAAGCATTAATCGGTGGAAGGCGAAGGTGTTTCGCGACGGCTCACGTATTTGAAAGTGCCTGTGGCGTGGGCGCACAGTTGGCCTTGCGCGTCGAAGACGCTGCCTTCGGTGAATGCCATGCTGCGTGTACGGTGTTGCAAGCGCCCCTGGCCGACCAAAGCCTGTCCAGCGGGGACTTTGGCAGGGCGCATGAAGCTGGTTTTCATCTCGATGGTGACCACGCCCATTTCAGGGTCAACGCTGCGCGCTGCCGTGGCCATCACCACATCCAGAAAGGTCATGACGGCACCACCGTGTGTGACATCGAATGAGTTGAGGTGTTCAGGTCGTGGTGCGAAATGCAGCTCGGACACCCCCCCCTCAAATTTTTCCAGTGAAAACCCCAAATGGTCAACAAAGGGGATCTTGGCACCGAAAGGAATGCTCATGCTCCGGCCCCTTTCTGATCAGCCGCTGATGATGGCGCTCACACCACCGTCCACCGCCAGCCATTGGCCAGTGATGTGCTTGCCTGCATCGCTGGCGTACAACAAGGTCAGGCCTTTGAGGTCTTCGTCATCGCCCAGGCGACGCAGCGGTGCGCCTTGTGCCATCTTGTCCGCGCCCAGTTTCTCGAGCAAACCATAGGTCATCTTGCTGGGGAAAAATCCAGGGCAAATCGCGTTGACCGTGATGCCGTGTTCGCCCCACTCGCCCGCCAATGCGCGGGTGAAGTTGATCACCGCCCCTTTGGAGGTGTTGTAGGCGACCGTCTTCATCTCCGAAGGGTTGCCCGCCAGACCCGCGATCGAGGCCACATTCAGGATGCGTCCTTTTTGACGGGGAATCATGCAGCGCTTGGCCACTTCTTGCGACAAGATGAAATAGCCACGCACGTTCAGGTTCATCACCTTGTCCCAGGCTTCCACAGGGTGCTCTTCGGCGGGCGCTCCCCAGGTGGCACCGGCGTTGTTGACCAGAATGTCAATCGGGCCCATGCGCTCAATGGTCTCGGCAGCCAGGCGACGGATGTCTTCTTCCTTACCGCAATCGGCCGCGATCCAGCGGGCGTCAATGCCAGCGGCTTGCAACTCGGCCACAGCCTCTTCCAGATCCGCCGCCTTGCGTGAGCTGAGCATGATTTTGGCGCCCGCCTCGCCCAATGCATGGGCCATTTGCAAACCCAGGCCGCGCGAGCCGCCGGTGATCAGGGCCACTTGCCCGGTGAGGTCAAAAAGTTGCTGAACTGTGCGTGTCATGGTTTATTCCTCTTATTCGACAATGAAATCCATGCAGCGTCGCTCTTTGACGACGGCTTTCATGAAGGGCTTGATGGCCACATGTTGCGGGTGATTCTGATAAGCCGCTAGCACCTGCGCGTCATCCACCAGCATGTGGAGCACCAAATCATTCGTGCAATCCATGCCGGGCGTCGCAATGGCGACTTCAAACGTGGCAATACCGGGCACCACCTGTGCACATGACAACAGCAAGGCCTTGGCTTTGTCGAGGTTGCTGGCCTTGTCAGCCCCTTCGGCTTGCTCGTGCAAGCTCCACATCACGATGTGCCGGATCATCAAAATGCGTCCTCTGGCAAGTCGACGCAAGTCGGGTCACGGCTGCTCACCACATTGAGCCAGGCCCCGATTTTGGGCAATTCATAGCGGAAGAAATAACGGCAGGCGGCTTTGCGGCCTTGGGCAGCCGGGCTCTTGTCCTGACCCAAACTGCTGGCCACATCGAGCCAGATCCAGGCAATGACTGTGTGACCAAAAGCCTGCAGGTAGGGCACCGCATTGGCCAGGGCCTGAGCTGGTTCTGCGCCGGTCCAGGCTTGCTCGGTGGCTTGACCGATTTGTGCCATGGCATCGCGCAAGGCTGCAGCTTCGGGGCCCCAGTCGGTTTCAGCCTTGCCAGCAGTGGCCAGCATGCGCTCGGCCAGCAATTTCAGGCCGCGGCCATTTTCCATCAACACTTTGCGGCCCAGCAGGTCCATGGCCTGGATACCATGCGTCCCTTCGTGGATCATGTTCAGGCGGTTGTCACGCCAGTACTGTTCCACCGGAAAGTCGCGCGTGTAGCCATAGCCGCCGTGGATCTGGATGGCCAGGCTGTTCGCCTCCAGGCACCATTCGCTGGGGAAACTCTTGACGATGGGCGTGAGCACTTCAAGCAGCAATCGCGCCACATCGGCATCTTCTGCGGTGCCGGTGTGCTGCTCGTCCACCAGACGTGCGCCGTACAAAGCCAGTGCCAAAGCACCTTCCGAATAGGCCTTTTGGGCCAGCAGCATGCGCTTGATATCGGCGTGCTCGATGATGCGCACCTGCGGGCGGCTGGCGTCCTTGCCACCGGCACCGGTCGGTCGGCCCTGCGGACGGTTCTTCGCGTACTCCAGGCTGGCGTAGTAGCCCGCCATGCCCAGCATGGTGGCGGCCATGCCCACGCCAATCCGGGCCTCGTTCATCATGTGGAACATGCAACGCAGGCCTTCGCCGGGTTTGCCGACGAGGTAACCGATGGCGCCGCTGCCCGCACCGTCCAGGCCAGCACCCGCCTGGCCACGCACCGGGTATTTGCCTTCGCCAAAGTTGAGCAGCGTGTTGGTCGTGCCGCGCCAACCACACTTGTGGTTCAGCCCCGCCAGGGCCACGTCGTTGCGCTCACCCGTCAACCGGCCTTCGGTGTCCACCAGTTTTTTCGGCACGATGAACAGCGAAATGCCTTTGACACCCGGCACCAGTTGGCCATGGGCATCGGGGATCTTGGCCAACACCAGGTGAATGATGTTTTCGGACAGATCATGCTCGCCCGAAGAAATCCACATCTTGTTGCCCCGCAGGCGGTAGCGCGCGCCCAGGGGTTCGGCTTCAAAGTCGGCACCGTCGGGTGTGGCGCGGGTCATCACGTCGCTGAGCGACGATCCGGCCTGGGGCTCGCTCAGGCACATGGTGCCCGAAAAGCGACCTGTGAATTCGTGGGCAGCAAACACCTGTTTTTGCAGATCGGTGCCGTGCGCCATCAGCAAATTGGCATTGCCGCTGGTCAACATGCCCGAGCCAATGCCGGCCGAGGCCATGGCAAAAAAAGCGTTGGCGGCCGCTTCGACCGTGTAGGGCAATTGCATGCCACCGATGTCATAGTCCTGCGCGGCGCTCAGCATGCCCGATTCGGCATAGGCCTTGTACGCGTCGTGCGTGGCCTGCGGCAAGATGACATTTTCGCCGTCAAAGTGCGGCTCTTGCGTGTCCACCAAGCGGTTGAACGGTGCGTATTTCTCGCGCGCAATGCGCTCGCAGGTGTCCAGCACCGCATCAAAAGTTTCGCGTGAATGGTCAGCAAAACGCTCACGGGACTGCAGGCTTTCGACCTTCAGCCAATCGTGCAGCAAAAAATCAAGGGTGGGGCGCAAACTCATGATTCAACTTTCAAGTTCTGAATGGAGGAGCGGTCTCCGACCGCGTTGCAGTTGTCGGTCGATCCCTCGTAGGTCGGCACCTTCAGGTCCGGCATTCGTGGGCACTGGCGCAGGCCCATGTCGGGGCTGAAGCCACCGACCTACGGGGGCATGGCGCAAAAAAAAAGGCAGAGGCCATTTGTGCCCCTGCCCTTTTTGGGATCAAGCATCGACGCAACCGAAGGTCACAGCACTTCAAAAATGCCGCAAGCGCCCATGCCGCCGCCAATGCACATGGTCACCGCCACGCGCTTGGCACCACGGCGTTTGCCTTCGATCAGGGCATGGCCCGTCAGGCGCTGGCCCGACACGCCGTAGGGATGCCCCACAGCAATCGCGCCACCGTTGACGTTCAGGCGATCGGCCGGGATGCCCAGCTTGTCGCGGCAGTACAGCACCTGCACCGCAAACGCTTCGTTCAGTTCCCACAAGTCGATGTCGTTGACTGTGAGGCCCAGACGCGCCAGTGCTTTGGGCACGGCGTACACGGGGCCAATGCCCATCTCGTCAGGTTCGCAACCAGCCACAGCAAAGCCCAGAAAACGGCCCAGCGGTTTCATGCCGCGTTGTTCGGCCAGTTTTTCATCCATCAGGACGCAGGCACCGGCACCGTCCGAAAACTGGCTGGCATTGCCTGCCGTGACCAGGCCACCCGGCAAAGCCGAGCGCAGGCCGCTGATGGCTTCCACGGTGGTGCCTTCGCGCAGGCCTTCGTCCGCGCTCACGGTCACCTGTTTGGTGGTCAGGCCCATGACCTTGTCGATCACGCCTTGTGTGACGGTGATCGGCGCGATTTCGGCATCGAACAAGCCAGCGGCTTGCGCAGCGCAGGCTTTTTGCTGGCTGGCCGCACCATAAGCGTCCATCACGTCGCGGCCGATTTTGTAGCGCTTGGCCACTTGCTCGGCGGTTTGCAACATGTTCCAGTAAATCTCTGGCTTTTGTTTGGCCAGGGCCAGATCCTGCAGCATGTGCGTGTTCATCTCTTGCTGCACGCAGGAAATGCTTTCCACGCCACCGGCCACGTAAACCTGGCCTTCGCCCGCGATGATGCGCTGCGCAGCCAGGGCAATGGTTTGCAGGCCAGAAGAGCAAAACCGGTTCACGGTCATGCCCGAGACCGAAATCGGCAGCCCGGCTTTGAGCGCGATCTGGCGGGCGATGTTGGCACCCGTCGCGCCTTCGGGGGTGGCACAGCCCATGATCACGTCTTCGACCTCAGCGGCGTCAATGCCGGCGCGGGCCACAGCGTGCTGCACCGCGTGGCCGCCCAAAGTGGCGCCATGGGTCATGTTGAAGGAACCCTTCCAGCTCTTGGCCAAAGGGGTGCGTGCGGTAGAAACAATGACTACATTCGTCATGATGGAAACCTTTCATGTCGGGGACAGCACATGTGGGCTGTCCCGCAAAAATTATGTGATCAGTTGAATGTCTTGCCTTCGGCCACCAAACGCGCCAACAGGGGCGCGGGTTGCCAGAACTTGGCATCGTCGTGCGGATTTTTGGCAAAACGCTTCATGGCTTCGGCCACGTTGAACAAGCCCACGGTGTCGGCATAAACCATGGGGCCACCGCGCCACAGCGGGAAGCCGTAACCGGTCAGGTACACCATGTCGATGTCGCTGGCCTTGCTGGCAATGCCTTCTTCCAGAATGTGGGCGGCTTCATTGACGAGCGAATACACCAAACGCTGCACGATTTCTTCATCGGAAATCTTGCGCGGCGCGATGCCCAAGGCAGCGCGATGCTTTTCGATCATCTCCACCACCACAGCGCTGGGGATCGCATCGCGTTTGCCTGCCTGGTAGTCGTACCAACCGGCACCGGTCTTCTGACCGTAGCGCCCCATCTCGCACAGCAAATCGGCGGTCTTGCTGTATTTGAGGTCAGGCTTTTCTTGGTAGCGGCGTTTGCGGATGGCCCAGCCAATGTCGTTGCCGGCCAGATCGCCCATGCGGAATGGGCCCATGGCAAAGCCGAATTTCTCCACGGCCTTGTCCACCTGCGCGGGCGTGCAGCCCTCTTCGATCAGGAAACCGGCTTGGCGGCTGTACTGCTCGATCATGCGGTTGCCAATGAAACCATCGCACACGCCAGAGACCACCGAGGTCTTCTTGATCTTCTTGCCCAAGGCCATCACGGTGGCCAGCACGTCTTTGCCAGTTTGTGCACCGCGCACCACTTCGAGCAGTTTCATCACGTTGGCGGGGCTGAAGAAGTGCATGCCCACCACGTCTTGTGGACGCTTCGTGAAGCTGGCGATCTTGTTCACGTCGAGTGTGGAGGTGTTGGAGGCCAGGATCGCGCCGGGCTTCATCACGCGGTCCAGTTCTTTGAAAACGGCTTCTTTCACGCCCATCTCTTCAAACACGGCTTCGATCACCAAATCGGCTTGGCCGATCTCGTCGTAACTCAGCGTGGTGGACAACAGCGCCATGCGCTCGTCGTACTTCTCTGGCTTGAGCTTGCCCTTTTTGACTTGCGCTTCGTAGTTCTTGCGGATGGTGGCGACGCCACGGTCCAGCGCCTCCTGCTTCATTTCCAGCATCTTGACCGGGATGCCCGCGTTCAGGAAGTTCATCGAGATGCCACCGCCCATGGTGCCCGCACCGATGACGGCCACACTCTTGATCTCACGCTTGGGCGTGTCTTCGGGCACATCCGGAATTTTGCTGGCAGCACGGTCGGCCATGAAGATGTGACGCAGCGCACGGCTCTCGGGCGTCAGCATCAGGTTCATGAAAATATCGCGCTCAATGACCATGCCGTCTTCAAACTTCTTCTTCGTGGCCGCCTCGACCGCGTCCACGCACTTGGCGGGTGCGGGCAGGTTTTTGGCCATGCCCTTGACCATGTTGCGGGCGAACTGGAAGTACGCATCGCCTTGAGGGTGTTTGCAGGGCAGGTTGCGCACCAAAGGCAGCGGGCTGCCATCGGCGTGGGCAGCGGCCACTTTGCGTGCCAAGCCCAAGGCTTCTTCGGGCAGGCTTTCAGCCGATTTGGCCATCGCATCAAACAGTTTTTGGCCTGGCAACATGGCCAGCATCTCGCTCTTGATGGCTTCGCCACTGACGATCATGTTGAGCGCCGCCTCGACCCCGATGACGCGGGGCAAACGCTGCGTGCCGCCTGCGCCAGGAATCAAACCCAGTTTGACTTCGGGCAGCGCAATCGACGTGCCAGGAGCCGCAATGCGGTAATGGCAGCCCAGCGCCAGCTCCAGTCCGCCGCCCATGGCGACCGAGTGGATGGCCGCGACCACGGGCTTGGTCGAGTTCTCGCAGGCGCGGATGACGCTCAACAAATTGGGTTCCTGGATCGCCTTGGGCGAACCAAACTCGCGGATATCGGCCCCGCCCGAAAAGGCCTTGCCGCCTCCGGTGATGACGATGGCTTTGACCGCCGCGTCGTTGTTGGCCTTTTCCAGGCCATCGGTGATGCCTATGCGGGTGGACAGACCCAAACCGTTGACGGGCGGGTTCATCAAAGTGATGACCGCGACATCGCCGTGGACTTTGTATTCAGCTGACATGCTGCACTTCCTTTGCGTGAAATAAAGCGGGGTACAAAAAAGAACGACCGTTCTTTTTTAGGGATTGTAGTGGCCAAACAAAGAAAGAACAGTCCCGACTGTCTCAATCGGGACGAATTTTCAAACCTCCAGCCACTCTTTGCGGATGTACGTGTTCTCGCGCAGCGCCTGCGGCGTGCCTTCAAACACGATGCTGCCATGGCCCATGACCAGGGCACGGTCAGAAATTTTCATGGCAATGGTGAGCTTTTGCTCGATCAACAAGACCGAGATTCCTCGGCTCTTGAGCTGCTCCAGGTACTGCCCCACCAACTCCACGATTTTGGGGGCCAGGCCCTCGGTCGGCTCGTCGATGATGATCAGATCCGGATCCCCCATCAGGGTGCGGCAAAGCGTCAGCATTTGCTGTTCGCCGCCCGACAAAACCCCAGCTTCGGTGTGTTCGCGCTCTTTCAAGCGAGGGAACATGGCGAACATGTCGTCAAAAGACCAACGCCCGTTTTTGCCGCTGCGCTTTTGCCCCAGTTGCAGATTCTGACTGACGGTGAGCTTGGGGAAGATGTCGCGGTTCTCGGGCACATAACCAATGCCCAGGTGCGCCACTTCATAGGCTTTCTTGCCCTGAATGGCTTGCCCTTTCCAGTCGATGCTGCCTTGGCAATCGACCAAACCCATGATGGCTTTGGCGGTGGTCGAACGGCCCGAGCCGTTGCGGCCCAGCAAGGCCACAATCTCGCCTTGGCCCACGCCAAAGCTGACCCCATGGAGCACATGGCTTTTGCCGTAATAGGCGTGCAGGTTGTCTACTTTGAGCATCTCAGTGGCCTCCTGCCTGGCTGTCGGCCACACTGGAGCCCAGATAAGCCTCTTGAACTTTCGCGTTGGCACGCACCGCCTCTGGGGTGTCAAAGGCGATCACTTCGCCATAAACCACCACCGCAATTTTGTCGGCCAGGCCGAACACCACGCCCATGTCGTGTTCCACCGTCAGCAAGGTTTTGCCCACGGTGACGTCCTTGATCAGGCGAATGAAACGCGAGGTCTCGCTTTTGCTCATGCCGGCCGTGGGTTCGTCCAGCAAGATCACATCGGCACCGCCCGCGATGGTCACGCCGATCTCCAGCGCACGCTGCTCGGCGTAGGTCAGGTTCATGGCCAGCACATCGCGTTTTTTATCGAGGTGGATCATGTCCATCAACTGCTCGGCGCGTTCATTGGCATCCTTCAGTCCCGAAAGAAACTTGAAGAAGGTGTATTTGTAGCCCAGGCTCCAGAGCACCGCGCAACGCAGGTTCTCGAACACGCTGAGCTTGGGGAAGATGTTGGTGATCTGGAAGCTGCGCGACAAACCCATGCGGTTGATCTCGTAGGGCTTCTTGTGCTGAATGGCTTGGCCATTCAGCAAGATGTCACCGCTGGTCGGTCCAAAGCGGCCACTGATCAGGTTGAACAAGGTGGATTTTCCCGCGCCGTTGGGGCCGATCACAGCCACCCGCTCACCGGCTTGCACCGCCAGGTTCACACCGCGGATGATTTCGGTTTTGCCGAAATTCTTGCGAACATCTTTCAGTTCCAATGCGTAGGTCGTACTCATACTGCAGTCTCCCGGCGCTTGATTTCTTTTTCGATCTCGGTCTGGATGGCACCCCACTCGACCATATATTGGCGGCGCAACAACTCAAACGAGCCCAGACCGGTCAGCATGACAAAGGCACAGCCAAACCAGCTGTCCAGCCCTTTGGCATTGAGTGTGGCCCCCATGAATTTGACCGTGTCACCCAAAGCCGAATTGAGCTGCAGGTGGTAGACCATCTCGATCATGGCACCCGCACCCGCCAGCATGACAAAGGCGGTCAAGGCCAGGCCAAGGTAGCTGGTCCAGATTTGACGCAGTTTGCCGAACTTGGCCACGCGCAAGTTCATCATGATCAGGCTGGCAATGCCGCCCGGGGCGTACATGACCATGAACAGGAACACCAGCCCCAGGTACAGCAACCAGGCTTTGGTCAGTTCAGACAAGAGGACAAAGGCGATGACCATCAAAATGGCCCCGATGATCGGGCCGAAGAAGAACGTTGCGCCACCCAAAAAGGTGAACAGCAAATACGCCCCGGACCGCCCTGCCCCAACCACTTCGGCCGTGACGATCTCGAAATTGAGCGCCCCCAGACCGCCGGCAATACCTGCAAAGAAACCGGCAATGATGAACGACAGGTAGCGCACCCGCTGGGTGTTGTAGCCAATGAATTCGACGCGCTCAGGGTTGTCTCGCACCGCATTCAGGATACGGCCCAGAGGGGTTTGCGTGAAAGCGAACATCAAGGCCACGCACACAAAGGTGTAAGCGGCAATCAGGTAGTACACCTGAATTTGGGGTCCGTAGTTGATGCCCCAAAAAGCATCGCCCGCCACACGGTTGCCTGACACACCGGCCTCACCCCCAAAGAATTCAGAGAACATCAGGGACATCGCGAACACGAGTTCCGCCACGCCCATGGTGATCATGGCAAAGGGGGTGCCCGATTTGCGGGTGGTGACATAGCCGAGCAAGATGGCAAAGCCCATGCCCGTCAGACCGCCAATCAGAGGCAAAAGACTCACAGGGATGTTGAGCCTGCCTTCGGTGACCGCATTGAGTGCGTGGATGGCCATGTACGAGCCCAGGCCCGTGTACACCGCATGCCCGAAGCTGAGCATGCCGCCTTGCCCCAGCAGCATGTTGTAGGACAGGCAGGCGATGATGGCAATGCCCATCTGGGCCAGCATGGTGGTAGACAGGTTGCTGGTGAACACCAGCGGTGCCAGCAGCAGCAGCAGCGCAAACAGGCTCCAGATGACCCAGCGACCGACGTTGTAGGGTTTGAATTGATAAACAGCGGACATGACTTAACCCTCGCGTGTGCCCAAAAGACCCTTGGGCCGGAAGATCAGAATCAGCACCAGGAACAGGTACGGCAGGATCGGTGCGACTTGCGACACCGTCAGCTTGGCCAAGGTGTTGTCTTGCATGGCCGCAGACAAGGCCCAGCCCATGTCTTTGGCCAGCACCAGGAAAGAGTAATCAATGGCCACGGCGAATGTCTGGACCACGCCGATCAAGACCGATGCGAGGAAGGCCCCTGACAAAGAGCCCATACCCCCAACCACCACCACCACAAAGATGACCGATCCCACCGTGGCCGCCATGGCCGGTTCCGTGACAAAGGTGCTGCCACCAATGACCCCCGCCAGACCGGCGAGGCCAGTACCGGCCCCAAAGACCAACATGAAGACCCGCGGCACGTTGTGCCCCAGGGATTCGACCATTTCCGGGTGCGTCAAAGCGGCCTGAATGACCAGGCCGATGCGTGTGCGGGTCAGCAAGAGCCACAAGGACATCAGCATCAACAGGGCGACCAGCATCATGAAGCCCCGGGTGGCTGGAAAGGGTGAGCACACCACGCGGATCGCCACATCGGCCGCACTGCAGATCTCGCTCGGAGCGGCCCCCATCACCAGACTCAGGCCCTGCACAGAATGGTTCACGAGTGTGAACGCCGCGCCGCGCAAAATCTCGGGTGGCGCGAACTCGACGGCGGTGCGACCCCAGATCAATTGCATCAATTCGAGGACAACATAGGACAAGCCGAAAGTCACCAGCAACTCCGGCACATGGCCAAAGGGGTGTACCTTGCGCAGCGTGATGCGCTCGAACACCGCGCCGCATGCGCCAACCAGAAGCGGCGCGATGACCAGCGCAGGCCAAAAACCGATCAAGCCAGACAACGAGTAGCCGAAATAGGCGCCGATCATATAAAAGCTGGCGTGCGCAAAATTGAGCACCCCCATCATGCTGAAAATCAAGGTCAGACCGGAGCTGAGCATGAAGAGCAACAGCCCGTAACTGAGGCCATTGAGCATGGAGATGATGAAAAACTCCATAAAAACTTTCCAGACCCGCCAGGGGCCTAATCGTGACCGTCAAAAAGGGATCAAGAGTGTCCCCAGTCGTCTAAGAGGTGGACAAAAATCCAATAAAAAGGCCCGATGAACATGGTGTTGATCGGGCCAGAACCCAAGAGTGAAGTTCGAAAGTGGCAGGCCAAGGGCAGCCCGTCAAAGGACTGCCCCAAGCCGCTACCAGAACCCTGAAGCGGGCGTCAGCCTGGACGCTTCATCTGGCAGCTGGTCGGTGTGCTCGACACGTAAGAAGGGAACTCCTTGACGGGTGCCAGCGTCATGCCGGTGTTCTCAGGGTTGTAGGGGTACTTTTTGTCGGCTTTTTGCCAGACCGACAAATACAGGGGTTGCTGCATCTGGTGGTCCGTTTTGCGCATTTCGACTTCACCATTGAAGTTGTCAAACTTCAGACCTTCAAATGCCAGCGCCACCTTGACCGGATCGGTGGATTTGGCTTTGGCCATGGCACCGCTCAGGCCCTTGAAGAGGGTGATCACAGAACCCGTGTAGAAGTCGTCGTTGAATTTCTGCTTGAATTCGCCCATCCACTTGCCCATGTCGCCACCCATGTTGTAGTGGTTGTAGGCAATCTGGTAAACGCGGCCTGCACCACCGGCACCCAGGGCCGTGGGCGTACCCGTGACACCGGTGTAGTAGGTGTAGAACTTGCCGGTGTAGCCGCCTTCGTTGGCCGCCTTGATCAGCAAAGCCAGGTCAGATCCCCAGTTGCCCGTGATCACGGTGTCGGCACCCGATGCCTTGATCTTGGCAATGTAGGGTGAGAAATCGCGCACCTGGGCCAGTGGGTGCAGGTCTTCGCCCACGATCTTCACGTCAGGGCGCTTGCGTGCCAGGTTTTCCTTGGCGAACTTGGCCACCTGGTGACCGTGTGAATAGTTCTGGTTGAACAGATACACCTTCTTGACGCCGGCATCGTCCTTCATGAAGGTCGTCATGGCTTCCATCTTCATGGAGGTGTCGGCATCAAAGCGGAAGTGCCAGAAGCTGCATTTGCTGTTGGTGAAGTCTGGATCCACGGCAGAGTGGTTCAGAAACAAAATTTCTTTGCCTGGATTGCGTTCGTTGTGCTTGTTGACGGCTTCAATCAGGGCGCCGGCCACAGAGGAGCCGTTGCCTTGGGTGATGTAGCGGACGCCTTGGTCCATGGCGGCTTTCAGGGCATTCAGGCTTTCAGCGGGGCTGAGCTTGTTGTCAATGCCGATGATTTCGAACTTGACCCCGGCGGGGTTATTGGCACCGCTGAATTTTTCAGCGAAAAACTGGAAACTTTTGAGTTGGTTGCTGCCAACAGGGGCCATCAAACCGGACAAGGGGTCGATCCAGGCGATTTTGACTGTCTCGCCTTTTTGGGCCATTGCGCCAAAGGCACAGGTGGTCAGTGCGGCTGCGGCAATCAATCGTGTCGTGAATTTCATTCAAAGTCTCCTGCGTTGTGAATTGAACAATGCCAGCGTAACCGGTGAAAACCCAAACCGGCCTCGGGTTTGCACCTAAGCCTTATCACCCATGCGACTTGGTCGTTGCATGGGTGACTTGATGCGCATCAAAGACCGGGCAACACGTAGTTGGCCAGTTGCTCACGCAAACGTGTTTTGAGCATCTTGCCTGTGCCCCCCAATGGAATGGCATCGACAAAAACCACGTCATCGGGAATCTGCCATTTGGCTGTTTTGCCTTCGTAAAAAGCGATCAGTTCATCACGGCTGAGTTCTGCTCCGGGCTTTTTGACCACGCAGACAATCGGGCGTTCGTCCCATTTGGGATGGCGCATGCCAATGCACGCGGCCATGGCCACCGCCGGATGTCCCATGGCGATGTTTTCCACATCAATGGAGCTGATCCACTCACCACCCGACTTGATCACATCTTTGCTGCGGTCCGTGATTTGCATGAAACCGTCGGCATCGATGGTGGCCACGTCGCCAGTGGGAAACCAACCATCCACCAGCGGGTCGCCGCCTTCTTGCTTGTAATAAGAGGCGATGACCCATGGGCCCTTGACCAGCAGGTCGCCAGCGGCCTTGCCGTCGTGTGGCAAAGCCTTGCCGTTCTCATCGACGATCTTCATGGCGATGCCAAAGATACCGCGGCCTTGCTTCAAGCGCAGCTTCATTTGCACGTCGGCAGGCTGGCTCAGGTTTTTGTTTTTCAGGGTGCAGACGGTGCCCAGCGGGCTGAGCTCGGTCATGCCCCAGGCGTGCAACACATCCACGTTGTAATCCTGGCGGAAGGCATCGATCATGGCCGGTGGGCAGGCCGAGCCACCGATCACTGTGCGGTTGAGCTTGCTGAATTTCAGGCCTGCTGGCTTCATGTGGCCCAACAGCATTTGCCACACGGTGGGCACACCGGCGGCAAAGGTCACGCCCTCAGCCTCGATCAACTCGTACACCGACTTGCCGTCCAGCGCCGGGCCGGGAAACACCAGCTTGGCCCCCGTCATGGCGGCGCTGTAAGGGATACCCCAGGCATTGACGTGGAACATGGGCACCACCGGCAAAATCGCATCGCGCGCCGAGATGCACATTGAATCGGGTAACGCCACGGCGTAAGCGTGTAACAGGGTCGAACGGTGGCTGTACAAAGCGCCCTTGGGGTTGCCCGTGGTGCCGCTGGTGTAGCACAGGCTGCCGGCGGTGTTTTCGTCCAGTTCTGGCCAAGCATAGGTGTCGGCTTGCTGGCCAATCCAGGCCTCGTAGCTGACCAGGTTGGGGATGCCGGTGTCGGCGGGCAAGGCATCGGCATGGCACATGGCGACGTAATGCTGGATGGTGGTGCATTTGGCGTGCACCGCTTGCACCAAGGGCAAAAAGCTCATGTCGAAACACAGCACCTGGTCTTCGGCGTGGTTGGCGATCCAAGTCAATTGATCGGGGTGCAAACGCGGGTTCATGGTGTGCAGCACGCGGCCAGAGCCACTCACACCAAAATACAACTCCAGGTGGCGGTAACCGTTCCAGGCCAGTGTGGCCACACGGGCGCCCTGAGGCAGCTTTTGCCCATCCAGCGCATTGGCCACCTGACGCGAACGGCGGGCCACGTCGGCCCAGGTGTAACGGTGGATGTCACCTTCCACACGGCGCGAAACGACTTCGCTGTCACCGTGGTTCTGTTCGGCAAATTCGATCAATGAAGAAATCAGCAGCGATTGCTGTTGCATCAGTCCCAGCATGTTCATATCTCCTGTCAAGCGGGTTGCTATCCAACTGACCATTGTGCACCGGCACAGCTGCCACCAAACACCAAAACCTGCCAAACCCTGGGTACTTGTCAAGCGCGTGACAATCAGGGCCTATGGATTTTGCCCACATGACCACCTCTGCCCGCGCGGGCGCTGCCCCACCCGCGCTGGATTGGACGCACCGCTTGACGCAACTGGGCCCCCGGTTTTTCACCCGTTTGCAGCCCACGCCTTTGGCTGCGCCCCGCTGGGCAGCCCGCAACGAATCCTTGCGGGCCGAGCTGAACTGGCCTGCCGACCTGTGGGACCACCACCACCTGCAAGCTTTTGCGGGCAATGCGCTGCTGAGCGGGTCGGATCCGCTGGCCACGGTGTACAGCGGCCACCAGTTCGGGCAATGGGCAGGGCAACTGGGTGACGGCCGCGCCATCTGGCTGGGCGAGGCGGCCTCCAGCCAAGGCCCGCAAGAAATCCAGCTGAAAGGCGCGGGCCGCACCCCTTACTCGCGCGGCGGCGACGGCCGGGCCGTGCTGCGCTCCAGCATCCGGGAATATTTGTGCAGCGAAGCCATGCACGGGCTGGGCATCCCCACCACCCGGGCGCTGTGCCTGGTGGCCTCTCCCGAGCCGGTGCGGCGTGAAACCCTGGAAAGCGCCGCCGTGGTGGTGCGTGTGGCCCCCAGCTTTTTGCGCTTCGGGCACTTCGAGCAATTTTCGGCGCCAGGTGACGAAGCCAGCCTGCGCGCATTGGCCGACCATGCTGTTCGCCACCACCTGCCCGAATGCCACGCGCGCGCTGCGCTGTGGCAAGGCAATGTGTATGCGGCCCTGCTGGACGTGGTGCAAGAGCGCACCGCCAAGCTGCTCGCGCAGTGGCAAGCTGTGGGTTTTTGCCATGGCGTGATGAACACCGACAACATGAGCCTGCTGGGCCTGACCATCGACTATGGCCCCTTCCAGTTCATGGACGGGTTTGACCCGGGCCACATCTGCAACCACTCGGACCACCAAGGCCGGTACGCCTATGGACGGCAGCCCCAGGTGGCGTACTGGAACCTGTTTTGCCTGGCCCAGGCCCTCGCCCCCTTGATCGGCGACCAGGACATGACCCTGCACGTGCTGGAGGGCTACAAAACCCTGTTCCCCCGTGCACTGGGCGACGCCATGCGCGCCAAACTGGGCCTGACGGGTGCGCTGGCCCCCGAATCCGAACGCGCAGCCGACTGGACGCTGGTGGAAGACCTGCTGCAATTCATGGCCAGTGAAAAAACTGACTTCACCTTGTTTTGGCGGCAACTGAGCCAGGCGGTGCTGCAACAATCTGCATCGGAGGTCTTGACGCCACAAGGCTGGAGCGCCGTGACCGACCACGTGCAGGACCGAGCCCGCCTGCTGGCCTGGCTGGACCGCTACAGCGCCCGCGCTGGGCAGGCACACTTGGCGGCCATGGGCCAGCAGATGCTGCGCACCAACCCCAAGTTTGTGCTGCGCAACCACCTGGCCGAACTGGCCATCCGCCAGGCCAAGGACGGCGATTTTTCTGAAATCGACACCTTGCACCACTTGCTACAGTCTCCCTTCGACGAGCATCCCGGCTTTGAAGCCTATGCCCACTTGCCGCCCGACTGGGCGGGCCAACTGGAAATCAGCTGTTCATCATGACCCACATCCACAAAACCGACAAAGAATGGCGCGAACTGCTGGCCGCCAAAGGGGCCGAGCCCGCAGCCTATGCCGTCACCCGGCAGGCCGCGACCGAGCGTCCGTTCACCGGCAAATACGAAGACCATTGGGCCAACGGCATTTACCGCTGCATGTGTTGCGATGCCGAACTCTTCAAGTCCGACACCAAATTTGACGCCGGCTGCGGCTGGCCCAGCTTTTCGCAGGCCATTGCAGTCGGTGCCATCGAAGAGCGGGTGGACACCAGCCACGGCATGCGCCGGGTGGAAACCGTGTGCGCAAAGTGCGGTGCGCACCTGGGCCATGTCTTTGAAGACGGCCCAGCACCGACAGGCTTGCGCTACTGCATGAACTCGGCTTCGTTAGACTTCGAGGCTTCCTGACCGCATCCGGCTGTGCTCCCTGACGCAGCAACCAGACCTTTTTCATGAAATTCATCCTCGACTTTTTCCCCATCCTGCTGTTTTTTGGCGCCTACAAGACGACCGACATCTACACCGCCACAGCGGTCCTGATGGCCGCCACCGTGTTGCAAACCGCCCTCATCTACAAAATGGACGGCAAGCTCCAGACCATGCACAAAATCACCCTGGTGCTGGTGCTTGGCTTTGGCGCATTGACCTTGGGCCTGCACGATGAACGCTTCATCAAGTGGAAACCCACCTTGCTGTACACCGGCTTGGCCATTGCGTTGGCCGTGGCGCACGGGTTCATGAAGAAGAACTTTTTGCACATGCTGCTGGGCCAGCAACTGCAGCTGCCCCGTGCGGTCTGGAACCGGCTCAACCTGTCGTGGATGCTGTACTGCGTCTTCATGGCCGCCACCAACGGCTATGTGGCAGCGTATTTCAGCACCGAAGACTGGGTCAACTTCAAACTCTGGGGCTATGTGTTCCCGGTGGTCTTCATTTTGGGCCAGGGCCTGTACATCGCGCGCTACCTGCCCAAAGACGGTGACGGCAAGCCATGAACACCGTCCATCCAACCCTGCCCTTGAGCGAACAGATCCACGCCCGCCTGACCGAAAGGCTGCAGCCAAGCGCCTTGAAAGTCACCGACGAAAGTGCGGCGCACGCGGGCCATGCGGGCGCCAACGCCAGTGGCCAGGGCAGCCACATGCGTGTGTCCATTGCGTCACCTTTGTTTGCGCCGCTCAGCCGCGTACAGCGCCATCGCCTTGTGTATGATGCGCTGCAAGATTTCATCGACCAGGGCCTGCATGCCCTGGCCATCGAGTTGATCTGAACCCGGGCCGTCACCCATTGGTGGCAGCCCCTTTTTTTGAACCCTTTGATTCAACCCTGACACATCGTCATTGAGGAAAACAGAATGAAAAAGCAAATGCTCAGCGCCGCCCTGGTGGCCTTGCTGGCGACTCCCGTCCTGGCGCAAAACCTGGCGGTGGTCAATGGCAAACCTGTGCCTTCGTCGCGCGTGAATGCGCTCAAGCAGCAAGTCGAAGCCTCTGGCCGCCCTGTGACGCCTGATGTGCTGGCCCAGATCAAAGAAGAGCTGATCGCCCGCGAAATCTTCATGCAAGAAGCCAAAAAGCGCGGCCTGGATGCCAGCGACGAGTACAAAACCCAGATTGAGTTGGCCCGCCAGACCATCCTGATCCGTCAGCTGTTTGCTGATTTCCAGAAGAAAAACCCCGTGACCGATGCCGACATCAAGGCCGAATACGACAAGTTCGTTGCAGCCAACGGTGGCAAGGAATACCGCGCCCGCCACATCCTGGTGGAAAAGGAAGACGAGGCCAAGGCCCTGATTGCCGACATCAAAAAAGGCGCCAAGTTTGAAGACCTGGCCAAGAAGGCCTCCAAAGACCCAGGGTCGGGTGCCAACGGCGGTGACCTGGACTGGGCCGCTGCCGGCAGCTATGTGCCCGAGTTCTCGGGTGCCATGGTCAAACTGGACAAAGGTCAGATGACCGACACGCCCGTGAAGAGCCAGTTTGGCTTCCACATCATCCGTGTGGACGACGTGCGCGACGCCCAGTTGCCCAAGCTGGAAGAAGTCAAGCCACAGATCAGCCAGCAATTGCAACAGCAAAAGCTCAGCACATTCCAAGACAGCCTGCGCGCCAAGGCCAAGATCCAGTGATCTGCGTTGCTGCATGAACCCAAAAACGCGGCTTCGGCCGCGTTTTTTGCCAAGGCCCACCCCTTCTGTGTTGAGGACGTCTGTCATGCTGACAGCCGTTCGCCTACGGCAAGAACTGCGATGTGCATTTGTAGGTCGGCGGCTTCAGCCCCGACATGAATCCGTCACCCCAACATTCAGCAGAACAGCGCCCCCTCCCTGAAGCTGAGGGCGCTGGCTGGGGCGATGTGGCAAAGCGAAGCGCCTCTGAGCCCCGGCCAGCGCCCTCAGCTTCAGGGTTCCCCAACAAAGGATCATCACCTGTGAGGCTCACAGGGGGCATCACAAATGCAAGCTGGGATAATCCCACCCCATGCTGCCCCACCAACTCGAACTCCTTGCCCCCGCCCGCAACCTTGAAATCGGCATCGAAGCCATTCACCACGGCGCCGATGCGGTCTACATCGGTGGCCCCTCATTCGGGGCGCGGTCAACGGCCGACAACTCGGTGCAAGACATTGCCAAACTGGTGCAGCATGCCCACCGCTTTCACAGCCGCATCTTCGTCACACTCAACACCATCTTGCGTGACGACGAACTCGAAGGGGCCCGCAAACTGGCCTGGCAAATGTATGACGCCGGGGTGGATGCGCTGATCATCCAGGACATGGGCCTGCTGGAAATCGACCTGCCGCCCATCCAATTGCACGCCAGCACCCAAACCGACATCCGCACCCCCGAAAAAGCCAAGTTCCTGCAAGACGCGGGCCTGTCCCAAATCGTGCTGGCGCGTGAACTCACCCTGCCCCAGATCGCCGCCATCCGCGATGCTGTGGACACCGAGCGCACCGTGATTGAATTTTTTGTGCACGGCGCCTTGTGCGTGGCCTACAGCGGCCAGTGCTTCATCAGCCACGCCCACACCGGGCGCAGCGCCAACCGGGGTGATTGCTCGCAAGCCTGCCGCCTGCCCTACGAAGTCAAAGACGCGCAAGGCCGCATCATCGCGCACGACAAACATGTGCTGAGCATGAAGGACAACAACCAGAGCGAGAACCTGCGCGCCCTGATCGACGCGGGCATCCACAGCTTCAAGATCGAAGGCCGCTACAAGGACATGGCCTATGTGAAAAACACCACGGCCCATTACCGCAAGCTGTTCGACGACGTGCTGACCGAACGACCCGAGCTGGCCCCGGCCTCGCACGGCCGCACCACGTTCAGCTTTGAGCCCGACCCGAACCAGAACTTCAACCGCGAGTTCACCGACTACTTTGTGCAAGGCCGCAAGGAAGACATCGGCGCGTTTGACACCCCCAAAAACCCCGGTCAACCGATTGGCTGGGTCAGCCAGGTCACGCCCGAGCACGTCGAGATCACCACCGACGACCCGACCACCGAACTGCACAACGGCGACGGCCTGTGCTACTACGACCTGCAAAAAGAACTGGTCGGCCTGCAGATCAACCGCGCTGAAGCGCAAAAAGCCTCAGGCGTCTGGCGGCTCTTTCCCAAAGACCCGATGGACGGCTTCAAGGACCTGCGCAAAGGCGTGCAGGTCAACCGCAACCGCGACATGCGCTGGGTGCGCACGCTGGACAAAAAATCCGCCGAGCGCCGCATGGGCGTGTGGATGCAACTGTCTGAAAGCCCCGATGGCCTGCAACTGAGTCTGACCGACGAAGCCGGGCACACCGGCGCTGCACAATGCGCCATCGCCTGGCAAGCCCCCAAAGACCCGGTCCAGGCCGAAGGCAAACTCAAAACCGCTTTGGGCAAACTGGGCGACACCCTGTTCGAGCCGCTGGATGTGCAGCTCACCCTGCCGCGACCCTGGTTTGTGCCGCCATCACAACTCAATACCTTGCGCCGCGACGCCGTACAGGCACTGGAAGACGCCCGCGCTGAAGGCCTGCACCGTTTGCCGCGGGCCGTTGCGGTGGAGCCGCCCGTGGCTTACCCCGAAGACACCCTCACCTACCTGGCCAACGTGTACAACCAGAAGGCCCGCGACTTTTATGCCAAGCACGGCGTGAAGGTGATCGCCGCCGCTTACGAAAGCCAGGAAGTACTGGGCGAAGTCAGCCTGATGATCACCAAGCACTGCGTGCGCTTTTCAATGAGCCTGTGCCCGAAACAGGCCAAAGGCGTGACCGGCGTGCAAGGCACCGTGCGCGCCGAGCCACTGCAACTGATCAACGGCAAGGAAAAACTCACCCTGCGCTTTGACTGCAAGCCCTGCGAAATGCATGTGGTAGGCAAGATCAAAAAATCGGTGCTCCATGCCGTGCCCGAAAGCCCGGTGCAGTTTTACAAAACACGGCCAGTGGTGGGGCTGCACTGACCATTGGCGTCCCACTGACCAGGTCCCGAAACAGAACAAGCGTGTCAATGCGCATTCGGCTGCGGGGCGACCTCCCACAAAGGGAAGGCGCATGGGTCATTTCGTGGGGGGTCTGAGCCCGCTCACAGCAAGGGCCGCAACTCCTGTGCAGCCTCCAACAACAGGGGCAGCCACTTGTGCTGCACGGCCGCATCGGACAGCTGATCGGCGGTTCCCACCACATTCAGCGCGGCCAGCGTCTGGCCTTGCATGTTGCGCAACGGCACGGCCAAGGCGTGGATACCCAGCTCGTGCGCACCGCGTGCCAGGCAATGGTCACCCTGGCGCACCGCCTCGATCAAGCCCTTGAATTTGGCCAGCCCCACTTCGGTTTGTGGCGTGATGCGGGCCAGCTCGCGCCCCTTGAGCCAGGCATTGAAATCGGCCTTGGGCAAATTGGCCAGCAACACCCGCCCGGTGGATGTGGCGTGCGCGGGCAAACGCGCGCCCAGGTGCAAGCCATACGCCAAATGCCGCACCGGCTCGGCCACACCCGCGCTGCGCGCCACAATCACGCCCTCCCCGCCATCCAGCACCACCGCGCTGAAAGCGGCCTGGGTCTGCTGCGCGAGTCGGTTGAGCGTGGGCTGCAAGGTGCGCGGCAGCCGGGACGTGGCCATGTAACTGCCGGCAAAGCGCAACACCCGGGCCGACAACCAGAAGTGCGAGCCGTCGCTCTCCAGGTAGCCCAATTCGGCCAGCGTGAGCAAATGGCGCCGGGCCGCTGCCCGGGTGATGCCGGTGCGCTGTGCGGCCAGTGTGGCATTCAAGCGCTGGCGCTCGGTATCAAAGGCTTCCAGTACAGCCAAGCCCTTGGCCAGGCCTTCGATGTAATCTGCTTTGGCAATCGTCATGTGGGTTGACCATTCAAAAGATGTCGGGGAAACAAGTAGCCAATAGACGGCCGACGAGCGGCCCTCAAGTGGCCGACCTGCGACGATGAAGCACGTCCTGCCGCCCAGCAATTTGCGCGATATTCGCACAAATGAACCCATGATCGCACAAACTTTGCCCCCAGACGCTGCCCGCAAGCCCGGCATTGCCTATGCTCGCGGTCATTGTTTTGCGACACAAAACGGAGACACATCCATGACCAAAGCCACCCGCACCCAAGTTGCCATCATCGGCGCCGGCCCCTCTGGCCTGCTGTTGGGGCAATTGCTCTACAAAGCCGGGATCGATGCCATCATCGTCGAACGTCAAAGCGGCGATTACGTGCTCTCGCGCATCCGTGCGGGCGTGCTCGAGCAGGTCTGCATCGACCTGCTGGACGAAGCCGGTGTGGGCCAGCGCATGCACGCAGAAGGCCTGATTCACGGCGGCTTTGATTTGCTGTTCAACGGTGAGCGCCACCGCATCGACATGAACCAGCTCACCGGCGGCCAAAACGTCATGGTGTACGGTCAGACCGAAGTGACCCGCGACCTGATGGATGCCCGCCAGGCCGCCGGCTTGCCGACCATCTACGAAGCGGACAACGTGCAGGTGCATGAATTCGACACGGCCAAGCCCCGCGTCACTTACGAAAAAAACGGCCAGACGCACACCATCGAGTGCGACTTCATTGCAGGCTGCGATGGCTTTCACGGGGTGTGCCGCGCCAGCGCACCCAAGGACAAAATCCGCGAATACGAAAAGGTCTACCCCTTCGGCTGGCTGGGCGTGCTCTCGGACACGCCACCGGTGCACCACGAACTGATTTACGCCAACAGCCCCCGGGGCTTTGCCCTGTGCTCGCAGCGCAGCGCCACACGCAGCCGCTACTACATCCAGGTGCCTCTGACCGACACAGTGGAGCAATGGACTGACGAGGTTTTCTGGGAAGAGTTGCGCAAGCGCCTCGACCCCGAAGCCTGTGCAAACCTGGTGACGGGCCCCAGCATCGAAAAAAGCATTGCGCCCCTGCGCAGCTTTGTGACCGAGCCCATGCGCTTTGGCCGCATGTTCCTGGCCGGCGATGCGGCCCACATCGTGCCGCCCACAGGGGCCAAGGGCCTGAACCTGGCGGCCACCGACGTGAAATACCTGTCCTCAGCCATCACCGAGTACTACCAGGACAACTCCGAAGCGGGCATCGACAGTTATTCTGAACGCTGCCTGCGCCGCATCTGGCGCGCCGAGCGCTTCAGCTGGTGGTTCACCAGCCTGATGCACCAATTTCCAGGTAACGGCGAGATCGACCAAAAGTTCCAGAACGCCGAGCTGGACTACCTGATCCACAGTGCATCGGGCGCGCGCACCATCGCCGAAAACTACGTGGGCCTGCCGCTGGACTTTGGCGACTGAACCGCTGCAGAACAAGCCAAGGCATCCATCGCGGGCACGCCCCGCGGGCGATGCCCGCCTGGGTGACACGGCCATGCCGCCGCATTGCCGATAATGCGAATCCTCTGTTCAGCCTCAAGGTCTTCGCATGTCTTCTTCCAAACCCCTGCGCGGCGTTCGCATCGTCAGCTTGGCCCTGAACCTGCCTGGCCCCGCCGCTTTGATGCGACTGGCCCAGATGGGCGCCCGCTGCACCAAGGTCAACCCGCCAGCGGGCGACCCCATGCAGCACTACACCCCCGACGGTTATGCCTTGCTGCACAAGGGTGTGAAGCACCAGACGCTGGACCTCAAAACCGAAGCAGGCCAGGCCGCGCTGCACAAGCTGCTGCCCCAAACCGATGTGCTGCTGACCTCGTTCCGTCCATCGGCACTGAGCAAACTTGGCCTGGGCTGGAAAACCCTGCACCGGCAATACCCTGCGCTCAGCCTGATCGAAGTGGTGGGCGCGCCGGGCCCGCTGGCCGAAATTCCGGGCCACGATTTGACCTACCAGGCGGAAGTGGGCCTGGTCAATGGCATGGACTTGCCCCCGAGTTTGTTTGCCGACATGGGCGGTGCGCTCATGGCCAGCGAAGCCACACTCAAGGCGCTGATCGCGCTCAAGACCACGGGCAAGGGGTCACGCCACGAAGTGGCCCTGTCCGACGCCGCTGCCTGGCTGGCCATGCCACGTCAGATGCGCATGACCACCCCCGAGGGCGCAGTGGGCGGTGCACACGCGGGTTACCGCATGTACGCCTGCAAAAACGGCCGGGTGGCCGTGGCGGCTTTGGAGCCGCATTTTGCGGTCAGCCTGTGCGAAGCTGCGGGTTTCAGGCTGGATCACCCGGTCAAGGATTTGTTCAAGCCCGCCGCCCGAAAAGCCATCGAGGCCTTTCTGGCGGGCCAGACACGCGCCCAGCTGGACAAACTGGCCGCGGCCAAAGACATCCCCTTGATGACGCTGGCGCGCTGAGGCCCACTGAGGCCCTTCGCGCGCACAGGCTGTGAAAGAACAGCTTTCGGCCGCAGGGGCGGCCTCCCACAACGCCCCCGAACCTTTATTGGATGCTGATGGGTGCCAGCGCACGGGTGATGCTGGCTTCGCCACGGCCGTGTGTTGCCGCGTTGTAATTGCTGATCGTGTCTTTGCGCGCCGTGTTCAGCAGTTGGTTGGCAATTTGCGTTGAAGTGGCCCGGGTGAACTTGCTGCCCACGATGGCCGAATAGCCCGAGATGATGGGTGCAGCAAAAGAAGTGCCATACAAACCTGTTTTGGCACCATCCACCCCCACCACGATGAATTGGTTTTGCACGGTGGCATCTGCACCGGGCGTGTTGGAGTAAGAAGCCAGGCTTGCGGGGGCGCTGGTGGTGCCGTTGGTGTTCAAGGCGCCCACGTAGATCGCCGACGGGGCGCCTTTGAGCGCCACATTCAGGAAATCGACATTGCCGGCGGCATTGGCAGTGCCGACGGCCACCGCGTCATTGCCCGCCGCCTTGGAGATAACGGCTGTGCCCTTCTGGGCATAGTTGATGATGGAAGTTTCCTGCGCACTCCAGCCAATTTGAGAGGCGGTGTAGCCTGCCGAGGCGTACATGCCATAGCTCAAATTCAACACATTCAGCCCACGGTTGAGTGCGACCGTCGTGCCCGAGTTGAAATCCTGCGTGCGCAGGGTTGCCGCTGGGGCAATCATGCTGGCTTCTTTCAAAGTCCATTCGCCATGACGCAACAATTGGGTGCCCTGCCCCAGATTGCCGTACAAGCCCTGGTTGCTGCGGAAATCATCGACGACCGTGATCGTCACGCCTGCGCCCTTGTAACCTGCGGCCCATGCGTCACCCACTTCGGAACTCATCCAGGCTTGCACCTGTGGGGCCGACACGATTTTGCCGGGACGGCTTTTCTGCGCATGCGCAGAGCCCAGGGCCAGCAGCCCGATACCAAGCAAAGAAACAATGTGAATGGTTTTCATGGTGTGCTTCTTTCTCTAGAAATTTAAAAACTGAAGGTGTAGCGGATGTGCACGCTGTTGCGGTCGGGGGGCAAGGTGTTGATCAGGTATTTCAAGGTGTCGGCAGGGGCGATCTCGGTGGCCGCCAAACGGCAATTGACCTGCTCCACCCCGCCCACATCCCCATAGTTGGCGCTGCAGGTTTGCTCTTTCATCCGCCCCCCAATGACCGAAGTGGCCTTGAGCGAAAAGGAAGAGCGTGAAGTCGCCTTGAACTGGTAGACCACACCCAGCTTGAGGCTCGGTGAAATGGTGTACTTTTCCGCCCGCTCGCCGGTACTGCCGCCCCAGAGCACGCCAAATTCCGGCGTCAACTGGGTCATCCAGGTCGCCCGGGTGTCCACTAACTTCGGGCGGTACCACTTTTCAAAACCCACCCACTGACCCGTCGCAGACTCAAAACCACCGGCCCGATAATTGGCACCCAGTTTGGAGAGTTCAGAACCTTGGGCAAACTCCACCCAATGCGTCGAAGTCACCGGCTCCAGGCGCCATGCTGTCTCTTGAAAAGCCATGGCCGACACCGGCATGGCGGTCAAAAAGACCCATGTCACGGCAAACGGTAAATGGCGATGGAAAAGCATGAACGGATTTTATGTCATAACTACTTATAAGTACATATTCATCAAAAATAACAAGGCGAAACATGAATCAACCGCGTTCGTTGCCGCACAGCGCCACCGCGCCCGGCGGCATACGCTGGCCAGTCTCCACCACTGTTTGAGGACTGCCATGACGTCTGCCTTTCACCGATGGACCGCCCGGCTCTTGCTGCTCGCCACCTTGAGCCTGTCCGGCTGCGGCTACAACCAGTTTCAAAGCGGCAATGAGCGCGTCAAAGCCAGCTGGTCCGAAGTGCTCAGCCAATACCAGCGCCGAGCCGACCTGATTCCCAACCTGGTCAATGTGGTCAAAGGCCAGGCCGACTTTGAGCAAAGCACCTTGCAAGCCGTGGTGCAAGCGCGGGCCCAAGCCACCGCCATTCAGGCTTCGCCCGAACTGGTGAACGACCCCCAGGCGTTCCAGAAATTCCAGCAAGCCCAAACAGCGCTGACAGGTTCTTTGTCCAGACTGCTGGCGGTGTCCGAAAACTACCCCACCCTGCGCGCCAACCAAGGCTTCATTGACCTGCAAGCCCAGCTCGAAGGCACGGAAAACCGCATCGCCGTGGCCCGCAACCGGTACATCTTGGCGGTACAGGACTACAACGTCACGGTGCATTCCTTTCCGTCCAACCTGACGGCCTGGGCGCTGGGTTACCAGGAAAAACCTAACTTCTCGGTCGAAAACGAACAAGCCATGGCCAGACCGCCCAGCGTGAATTTCGGCACGGGCAAAAGGGCGAGCCCCAGCGGACCGCCCACCCCGGGCAAGGGTGCCACACCATGAGCCCTGAACGGCCAGCCATTGACCGTGGGATCCGCACGAGGCTCGGGTGGCTGATCCCGCTGGGCGCACTGGTCGGTATCTTTTGGGGCGGGCCGCTGTGCCGTGCCCAGGAGGCACCACAGAGGGCATCCCAGGTGCAAGTGCAGGTGCCGCAGCAAGCAACGCAGCCTACCGGGCAACTCGCGCCGTTGCCCCCGTTGACGGGCCACGTCGTGGACCAGACCCACACCCTGACCCCAGAACAACAAGCCCGAATCGAGCAGGCCTTGGCCGCCTTTGAAACGCGCAAAGGCAGCCAGCTGGCCGTCTTGCTGGTGCCGACCACACAGCCCGAAACCATCGAGCAATACGCCCTGCGCGTAGCCGAGCAATGGCAATTGGGGCGTAAAAAAGTGGACGATGGCGCGATCCTGGTGGTCGCCAAGAACGACCGCACCCTGCGCATCGAAGTCGGCTATGGGCTGGAAGGCGCACTCAACGATGCCACCAGCAAACGCATCATCGAAGACACCATCACCCCCCGCTTTCGCCAGCAAGATTTCGCCGGTGGCATCTTGGCGGGCGTGCAGCGCATGGTGGGTGTCATCGACGGCGAACCGCTGCCTGCCCCTACCGTGGGCCTGGCCCAAGAGCCCTTGGACGAGATCGCCTGGATCATCGCCGTGGGTGCCCTGCTGGGTTTTGTCTTGCGGGCTGTGCTGGGGCGATTTCCCGGTGCGCTCATGACCGCAGCCATCGTCGGCGCGGTCACCTGGTTCATGTTGGGTCTGCTGTCTTTGGCGCTGGTGGCTGGCGGCATCACTTTACTGACCACCTGGATTGGCATCGCCGGGCTGCTGCGCGCCCGTTACGGCGGTCGAGGTGGCCCAGGAGGTGGCTTCAGAGGGGGCGGCGGCGGATTTGGCGGCGGTGGCGCATCAGGGCGTTGGTAAGACCCGCGCAAGCCAGCCCAAGAGCGCGCCGGCCACTTCCGCCGGTCGTTCCATGGGGGCCATGTGCCCGGCTTGCGCAATCAGGTCCAGTTGCGCCCAAGCCGGTGCCACCAAGGCCTGCATCGCTTCGTGCTGCGCGGGCGGCGACCACGCATCCTGGGCGCCGCACATCAGCAAGGTGGGCACACACAGGCGCTGCAGCACATCCGCCCCATCAGGCCGGGTCAGCAAAGCGTGAATCTGCCGCTCAAAAATGTCGGCGCTTTTGCGCTCGAACATGGCCAGGATGCGCTCGATCAACGCAGCATCGTCCAACCGGTCCGGGTGCACCATGCCCCGCACCCACTGCTGCGCCATGGCCCGAACGCCTTGCGATTGGGCGATCTGCAACAAGGCCAAGCGCTTGGCCGCCTCGTCCTCGCCTGCCGAACCCGCTGGTTTGGGCAAGAAGCCGGTGTCCAGCAGGGCAACGCCCCGCACGCGCTCGGGTGCCAGGCGCAGCACCTCCAGCACCACGCGCGCGCCCATGGAATGTCCCGCCACCACAAACTGGGGGGGCGCCGAGGCGAGCAACTGATGGGCCATCTGCGGCAAAGCATCGGCCTGGCCATGGTCCACCACCGTGCAAGAACGATCGGTCGTCAGCCGCGGGAGCAAGGGCTCCCACACGGCGTGGTCACACATCAAACCGGGCACCAGCAACAAGGGCAAAGCGTGCATAACTGGACGCTCAGCGGGTTTTGCCGATGTCTTTCACATCGGTCACGGTCTCGATTTCCTGATTCCACAATTGCCCCCCGACACGCTCCACGCGGCGCACGTACATGTTGTGCACCACGTCGCGGGTCTGGTTGTCGATCTACATGGGGCCGCGCGGGCTTTCGAAGGCTTGCCCTTTCATGGCATTGAGCAAGGCTTCACCGCCAGCGCCTTGGGTGGTTTTGGCGGCTTCGTAAATGACGCGCATGCCGTCATAAGCGCCCACCGCCATGAAGTTCGGGCGCAGACCGTTGTTGGCCTTGCCAAAGGCCTCGACAAACTTCTTGTTCAAGGCCGATTTGTGCGACGCCGAGTAATGGTGCGCCGTCACCACTCCCACTGCCACATCCCCCATGTTGTTCAAGATGTCGTCGTCGGTCACACTGCCCTCGGCAATCAGGCGAATGCCTGCCTTGTCCAGACCGCGTTCGGCAAACTGTTTCATCAACGCTGAGCCCACCCCCGCCGGCACAAACGTGAACAAGGCATCCGGCTTGGCATCGCGCACTTTTTGCAGGAAAGGCGCGAAGTCCGGGCTGCGCAAAGGCACGCGCAAGGTGTCGATCACCACGCCACCGTTGTTGATGAAACGCTGGTTGAAATACTTTTCAGAGTCGATCCCGGGCGCATAGTCGGTCACCAGGCTCACCACTCTCTTGATGTTGTTCTTGGTGGCCCAATCGGCCAGCGTGGTCACCACCTGGGGCACCGTGAAACTGGTGCGCACAATGAACGGTGATGCCTCGGTGATGATGGACGTGGCCGCAGACATGACCACCAGCGGTGTTTTGGACTGCGTGGCCACAGGCGCCGTGGCCATGGCCAGCGGCGTCAGGCCGAAACCGGCCAGCACCTGGACCTTGTCGTTGATGACCAATTCCTGCGCGATGCGCTTGGCCACATCGGGTGCGCCCGTGTCGTCCTTGACGATCAGCACCACCTTGCGGCCCGCCACCATGTCACCGTGCTGCGCCATGTACAGACGCACCGCCAACTCCATTTGCTTGCCCGTGGAGGCAAAGGGTCCCGACATGGGCAAGATCAGGCCGATCTTGAAGGTGTTGTCCTGCGCCTGCACCAGGCCCGTCATGGTGCCAAGCGCCAAACCTGCGATCGATGCCAACATCCAGCGTTTATTCATGTGTGTCTCCTGTGGAATAACTTGGCTGACATGATTGGCCACGCCCATGCAAGCGTCCAATGCTTTTCAGGAACAGGCTATGCGTTGGGCTTATTTAGAGGGTTTTCACCGACCCGCTCGGACGCTGCTTGGCGGCAGGCCTGCAGCACCGCTTGCATGCCCGGTGTCAGCAACATGCCTGAGCGACGGATCAGGCCAATCGTGCGCACCGCCTCTGGCACGGCCAATGGCAAAACCACCAGCAAGCCCGCCTGGATTTCGCTTTGGATTTGACGCGGCGACATCATGGCCAAACGGTCACTCTGCAGCAACAGCGACTGCATCATGAGCGAACTGTTCACCCGCAACGGAACATCCGGCAAGGGCAAGCCCCCACGGGCTAAAGTGCGCTCAAAAACCTTCTGCGCCGGGGTATTGGGCATGGGCATGACCCAGGACGCATCGGCCAAATGCTGCCAAGTCAGCTTTTTTTTCAAAGCCAAGGGATGGCCTGTCCGCGCGACCACCGCCAGGCCATCGACAAACAGGGTTTCCTGCTCCAAACCTTGCATGGCAAACTCCGGCCGCAAAGCGCCCACAATCAAGTCGATCTCGGCGTCGCGCAGTTGCTCGATCAATGCATCGTAGGTGCCATCCACCACCGTCACCTGCAAACCCGGCAAGACCAGCAAGACGCGGTGGACCGCCACGGTCAGCAATGGCCCCACAGAAAAAGGCAAGGTGCCGATGACCAAGCGCCCAGCGACCTGACCCGACAAGGCGGCCAACACTTCATCGGCTTGTGCCAACTCCGACAAAAACAGCTTGCAGCCACGACGCACCTGCACGCCCCACTCGGTCAGGCGCAGGCCATGCTGGCGACTGCGCGTGAACAGCTTCTTGCCACTGAAATGTTCCAATTGCACCAGGCTTTGGTGCACCGCCGACTGGCTCACCCCCAACTGCGCGGCGCTCACCGTCTCAGAGCCCGTTGCGGCCAATGACATCAGCACCCGCACATGCCGCAGGCTCACGCCCGAGGCGAAGCGGCAAGCCAACCAGCCCTGCCCCGGGAGCGTCCCCACTTTGGTCGCAGGGGTCACGGCCAGACACTCAAAAGCGCGCACGCAGCGCTGCAACAACTCGGCCCATGGCGGCGTGACCGTCATGCCACGGGCGGACCGGTCAAACACCACCTGCTGCAAAGCGTCTTCCAGCAACTGGACCGCCCGCGTGACCGACGACTGAGACAAGTGCAGCGCCTGCGCCGCACCCATGCTGCTGCCGGTCAAGGACACGGCACACGCTGCGCGCAGAGACTTCAGATGATCCACCAGAGGCATGGCTTTCCTTGAGCGTTGGCATGTCCCCAGCAAAGAGTCCATTGGGGGGCATTATCCAAAACCGCCCAACAACACCAATCACAAAATACCGCAAAAACTATAAATCAGATCAAAAACACGCACCCATCAACTACACTGGCGATATCAGGCGGTCTATTGACAATAGAACAGAATATTGTCAATTAAGACAAATACGTCAAATCTACGCTGATTTGCATATCAGATTTCAGTAGAAAACGAGAAGGAAACCTCCATGCTGAGCAAACTCAAAATTGGCACGCGACTGACCCTGGGTTTTGGATTGGTCATCAGCGTATTTTTGATGGCATTGAGCGTCATCCTTTATTACCAAACGCAAACGCTGGCCAGCGCTCGCCAAATCAAGAACGAGAGCCTGCCTTTTGTCCTGATCGCAGAACGCATGCTGCTGGAGGTCTCTCAGGTGGGTGAATTCCTCACCGACATGGCCGTCAGTCACCACACCGAAGGCTTGGACGAAGCCGATCAAAGTGCCAAAGAATTCCATGAGAACGCCGAAAAATTCAAGACCATGTTCCGCAACGAGAACGACACCGCGGCCTTGAAGAAGATGGAAGAAATCCAGAGCCAGTTTTCAGCCTTCCATGCGCTGGGCATCAAGATGGCCCAAACCTACATCCGGCAAGGCACGGATGCAGGCAATGAACTGATGGAAGAATTCGACAGGCTCAGCAGCGAATTGGACAAGGATCTGAACGCCTTCAACCAAACGCAAGTGGACGAAGCCAACGACATGGCCACACAGATCGTCGAGGCCTCTTCCAACTCCTACAACATCGTCATCGGTTCCGCCGTTTGTGGCTTGATCGCAGGCATCCTGATCAGCTACCTGGTGGCGCGTGCCATTGTTGCCCCCGTGCGTCAAATGCAGTCCACCATGGCCGACATCCAGGCCACCAGCGACTTCGGCAAACGCGCCGACGTGAAAAGTCAAGACGAAATCGGCCAAATGGCCAACGCCTTCAACAACATGCTGGCCGCCCAACAACAGGCCATGCAGCAAGTCAACGTGGTGGTCACCGCCATCGCCGACGGCGACTTCAGCCAACGCGTGGATGCCCAACTCAAGGGCGATCTGAAGGCCATGAAGGACGCGGTCAACGCCAGCGTGGACAGCGTCAAAACGACCATGGACGGACTCAATGCGGTCATGCAGGCGCTCTACAACGGCCAGTTTGACACGCAGGTCAATGTGCAAGTCAAAGGTGAATTCAAGCAAGCCATGGACAACGCAACGCAAGCCATGACGGCCATGAGAACCATGCTCGGCGATGTGGGCCAGGTCATGGACGGCGTCGCGCAAGGCGACCTGACAGGACGTGTGCAGGCCCAAGGCCGGGGCGAACTGGTGCAACTCAAGGACAACCTCAACAACTCGCTGCAAGCCCTGGGCAACAGCATGGGCGTGATCCACCAGAACACCATGCAGGTCGCCACAGCGGCCAACCAATTCACCACGGCCATCGGCCAGATCTCGGACGGCGTGCAAAACCAGAAACACGCCATGAGCCAGGTGGCCGCAGCGGTCAACCAGACCGCCAACTCGGTTGGCGACGTCACCCGCAACACCGAAAACGCCAGCCAGAAATCACGCGAAGCCGTCAGCATCGTCCAGAATGGCCGCACCAAGATGCAGACCATGATCGAGGTCGTCAACAACATCGCCAGCAACTCCGAAAAGATCAACAAGATCACCGAAGTCATTGAAAGTATTGCCAACAAAACCAACCTGTTGTCGCTCAATGCGGCCATCGAGGCCGCTCGGGCCGGCGAGCACGGCAAGGGCTTTTCTGTGGTCGCAGAAGAAGTGGGCAAACTGGCCGAGAGCAGCGCCCAAAGCACGCAGGAAATCACCTTGCTGGTGCAACACGCCGTCGACGAAGCCAAGCGTGCCGTCAGCACCGTGCAGGAAGTGGCCCTGGACATGGGACAAATCGAAGCCAGTGCCCAAGTCACCGATGGCATGCTGCAGCGCATCTCGGTCGCGATGGAACAACAAAGCGCCGCCGTGGAAGAGATCAATGCCAACATCTCGCACCTCAACCAGATCGCCTCCAACAACGCCACGGCTGCGGAAGAAATCACGACCACAGTGATCGAACTCTCCCATGTGGCCGACACCACACGCAAAGAAGTCAGCAAATTCACCATCCGAGCCAGTTGAGCCAAACCAAGGGCTGGTTGGAGTGGATGGCATCATCGCTGCACTCTTGAACTCCAAATGTGTTGTATGCAGCGTTGCCCCTGGTGCGAAGGCTTTGAGCTTTACCGCCACTACCATGACACCGAATGGGGCGTGCCCTTGCGCGACGACTTGGCGCTGTTCGAGTTGATCAACCTCGAAGGCGCACAAGCCGGGCTGTCGTGGTCCACCGTTTTAAAAAAACGCGAAACCTACCGCATCGCCTTTGACCATTTCGACCCCGAAAAAATCGCCCGCTACGACGAGCGCAAAGTGGCCGAACTGCTGGCCAACCCGGGCATCGTGCGCAACCGCCTCAAAGTGGCCGCCACCATCGGCAATGCCCGCGCCTATCTGGCCCTGCAAGCGAGCGGGCAAAGTTTCAGCCACTTTGTCTGGCGCTTTGTGGGCGGCCAGCCACTGCAGCACCAACGGCGCAGCATGGGCGAGGTGCCAGCCCGCACCGCCGAATCGGACGCCATGAGCCTGGCCCTGAAAAAGGCCGGCTTCAAATTCGTGGGCTCCACCATCTGCTACGCCTTCATGCAGGCTTCGGGCATGGTGAACGACCACCTGGTTGGCTGCCATCGCCATGCGCCGCTGGCTCAGTGAGCGTGCATAGACACACGGTGGCTTCGCCCCCCGATCCCGTGCTGCGGCTCCACGCCGAAGTGTCATTCAGACCCATTCATGCACAGTCAACACACGCCACAGGCGTGGGCTTTTGGCGCTGCTGGCCTGTCCAATAGCATTCACAAACGCTGGCCTCCAGCGCAGAACGGTCCAGCACCTCCACCTCACCCCGCTGAATTTGGATGAAGCCCTGACTGGTCATTTTTCCCAACGCCAGCGTGATCGCTTCGCGCCGAAAGCCCAAAATTTCTCCCAGCTCCTGGTGGGTGATTTCGATGTGTGTGTCCAAGGTCCGGTCCAGCGTGATGAGCATCCAGCGCATGAGCTGCTGCGCAATGGTGTGCCGCTTGCTGCAGACGATGGTTTGCGACAGCTGCATCAGCATGCGGTTGGTGACGGCAAAAACCCTTTGCACATAGGTGGGACAGTGCGCCCTGGCGTGCAGCAACGCCTGGACAGGCATGCGGTAAGCCAGCCCGGAATTTCGCACGCAGGCACGGTAAAAACTCGGCTGCCCCACGGTGCCCATACCGACTTTGCAGGCATTGCCCAGCATGTAGGCTTCGATGCTGGCGCCATCCTCCATGTCGATGCACATCGACACAATGGCATTGACAGGGAAATAAACATAACGCGGCACCTCACCCGCGTGAAAGAGTGTTTCACCTTTGCGCAACGACACCAGCGTCATCTGGTTGGTCAGTAGTTGCAATTCGGCTTCTGGGAGATTGGACAACAGCTGATTGAAAGCGGGTGAAATAACGGACTCCTGGGTTCTCTGATTCCATGATTTTTACAAATTTGATAGTTTCTTTCCGTACGGTGCCGCACATAGTCCGCTCCAGGCTGCATCTGGTCTGACACCCATCGGGATGCCACTGCCGAAACGCAGAGTGCCGTACTGATGGCACAAGACGAAGCACTGGCCCGCGCCAGCGGCGCTCTTCAGCTTTCTGCAGCCAGCATAATGCGCACGCCCCCTACAGGGACTCCCGCAAGTTCGCCTTGTGGGAGCACGCTGAAAACCAGCGCTTGCTGATTTTCAGCCCATGGATGGCGTGCCGTTGATTCAGCGCGGTGGCGTGAGGCACCGCAGGCCAAACAAACACACGAGGAAACAATGAAAACACTGATGTTTTATGAGATGGCGACGGAAGGCATGTCCAAAGCGCAGGCCAATTTCGCGGCGCATCGCGCTCGTTTGGATGAGTTCCATGCACGCAATGAACTTTTGATGGCAGGTCCGTTTGCCAACATCGCCGAAGGGGCCATGGGGATTTTCACAAGCCGGGCTGCAGCAGAAGAGTTCATTCAAGGTGACCACTTCGTGCTCAATGGCGTGGTCGCCAAGTGGACTTTGCGAGAATGGAATGAAGTGCTGGCGGTGAACTGAGAAATTCGACGCCAATGCGCATGACGTGAACCGTCAGGTCAATGGTTCAACTGCCCCCAGGCCTTCTCCAGCCGCTTGATGCTGACCGGCTGCGGGGTACGCAGTTCTTGCGCGAAAAAGCTCACGCGCAGTTCTTCGAGTAGCCAGCGGAACTCCAGCATGCGGGCGTCTTGCGCGCCTTTGCGTTCGGCCACCAGACGCCAGTAGCGTTGTTCTTGCGGCTTCAATTCCGTCAGACGCTGCACATCGCGGGCGGGGTCGGCGCGGTATTTGTCCAGGCGCAGGGTGATGGCTTTGAGGTAGCGGGCGCAGTGCTGCAGCTGCGGCCACGGGGTGGCAGCCATGAAGTTTTTCGGCATCAGGCGTTGCAGTTGCTGGCCGCAGTCTGCGGTCGCATCAGGGGCGTTTTTGGTGTCCTTGATCTTGCGGGTGGCGGCGCCAAACTCCAGCAAGATGCTGCCCGCCAGCCGGGCCACTTCGTTGGCAATCAAGGTCAGACGCCCCCGGCCCTCTTCGATGCGGCGCTTGAAGGTCACCTCGTCGTTGGGCAGCGGATCGAGCAGAAAGGCGCGGTCGAGTGCCACGTCGATGATTTGCGTTTTCAGCTCGTCGGCGCTTCCCAATGGCATGTAGGCCACGGCCATTTTTTGCAGGTCGGGGATGTTTTTCTCAAGGTATTTGAGCGCGTCTTTGATTTGCAGCGCAAACAGGCGGCGCAGGCCCGCACGGTTTTTGGCGGCGGCCACGTCGGGTTCGTCAAACACTTCGATGGTGACGGCGTCTTGCATGTCCACCAGTGCCGGGAAGCCGATCAAGGTCTGGCCACCTTTGCTGATTTCCATCAGCTCGGGCAGTTCGCCAAAGGTCCAGGCGGTGTAGCGCTGGGGGGCGATGGGTTGGGCTGCGGCGGCGGGTTTGGCAGGGGCGTTGCCTGAGCGTGCGGGGCTGGTTGCGTTGCCCTCTGCGTTGTTGGCCGCATGTGCAGTGGCCGGAGTCGCTGCAGGCGCTGCAGCCACCTTCAACTGCGCCAGCGCCTGGAACGCGCTACGCGCTTTGGCGCCCAGCTCGCCTTTGAGCGCGCCCAGGTTGCGCCCCATGCCCAGCTGGCGGCCGTGTTCGTCCACCACGCACAGGTTCATGAACAGGTGCGGGCTGAGCATGTCGTGTTTGAAGTCGGTGCGTTTGATGTCGAGGCTGGTTTCGTCGCGGGCTTTTTTGAGCAGCACATCGGTCAGTGATCCGGCACCGAACAGCTCGGGAGCCGACAACTCGGCGGCCAGGCGCATGGCCGATTCAGGCAGCGGCACAAAGCGGCTGCGCGGGCGTTGCGGCAGGCTTTTCAGCAAGGCCTGAATTTTGTCTTTCAGCAGGCCGGGCACCAGCCATTCGCAGCGGTCTTCGCTCACCTGGTTCAGCACAAACAGCGGCACGGTCACCGTCACACCATCGCGGGCGTCGCCCGGCTCGTGCAAATAGGTCGCCTGGCAGTCGGTGCCGCCCAAGCGGATGTGTTTGGGGAAAGCCTGCGTGGTGATGCCTGCGGCTTCGTGGCGCATCAGCTCTTCGCGGCTCAGCATCAACAGGCGCGGCTGCTTGGCGCTTTCGGCGCGGTACCAGTTCTCCAGCAGGCGGCCGCTGCACACGTCGGCAGGCAGTTGCTGGTCATAAAAGGCGTAGATCAGTTCGTCGTCCACCAGCACGTCTTGCCGACGCGACTTGTGTTCCAGCTCTTCGACCTTGGCGATCATCTTGTGGTTGGCGGCGAGGAACGGCAGCTTGGTCTCCCACTGGTCACCCACCAGCGCTTCGCGGATGAAAATCTCGCGCGCGCCATGCATGTCCACCCGGCTGTAGGGCGTGCGGCGGCCGCTGTAAACCACCAGGCCATACAGCGTGGCGCGTTCCAGCGCCACCACTTCGGCCGATTTCTTTTCCCAATGCGGGTCGAGCAGTTGTTTGCGCAGCAGGTGCGCGCCCACTTGCTCCAGCCACTGCGGCTCGATGGCGGCGATGCCCCGGCCAAACAGGCGCGTGGTCTCCACCAGTTCGGCCACCACGATCCAGCGGCCCGGTTTTTTGGAGAGGTGCGCGCCGGGGTGTTTGTGGAACTTGATGCCGCGTGCGCCCAGATAGACCTCTTCGTCTTCGAGCTTGTAGCCCACGTTGCCCAACAGACCGGCCAGCATGGACAAATGCAGCTGCTCGTAACTGGCGGGCAGCGTGTTGATGCGCCACTTGTGCTCGGCCACCACCGTGAGCAACTGGGTGTGCGTGTCGCGCCACTCGCGCACGCGCCGGATGTTGATGAAGTTCTGGCGCAGCAGTTGCTCGTATTGGCGGTTGCTGAGCTTGTGGTCGGTGCCGTGCCCGCCACGCGCATCGTGAATCCATTTCCACAGCTTGAGGTAGCCGGTGAATTCGCTTTTGTCGTCGTCGAACTTGGCGTGCTGCTGATCGGCCTGGGCTTGGGCGTCCATGGGGCGGTCGCGCACGTCTTGCACGCTCATGGCACTGGCAATCACCAGCACTTCGTCCAGCGCTTCGCGGCCACGGGCCTCCAAAATCATGCGGCCCACACGCGGGTCCAGCGGCAGGCGGGCCAGCTCTTTGCCAATCGGGGTCAGCTCGTTCTCGTCGTCCACCGCGCCCAGCTCGGCCAGCAACTGATAGCCGTCGGTGATGGCGCGTTTGGACGGCGCTTCGATGAACGGAAAGTCTTCCACAACGCCCAGGTGCAACGACTTCATGCGCAAAATCACGCCCGCCAGCGACGAGCGCAAAATTTCAGGGTCGGTAAAACGGGGACGGCCTGCAAAGTCTTTCTCGTCGTACAAGCGGATGCAGATGCCGTTGGCCACGCGGCCGCAACGGCCTGCACGCTGGTTGGCAGCGGCCTGGCTGATGGGCTCGACCATCAGCTGCTCGACCTTGCTGCGCAAGCTGTAGCGCTTGACGCGGGCGGTGCCGGCATCGATCACATAACGGATGCCAGGCACCGTGAGCGAGGTTTCAGCCACGTTGGTCGCCAACACGATGCGGCGGCCGTTGGATGCCTCAAAAATCCGGTCTTGTTCGGCCTGCGACAGGCGGGCAAACAGGGGCAACACTTCGGCGTTGCGCGTCAGCGGCTGGTGCGCGAGGTGCTTGCGCAGGTGGTCGGCGGCTTCACGGATCTCGCGCTCGCCGGGCAAAAAGATCAGGATGTCGCCCCCTGCCCCGCCTTGCCAGAGTTCGTCCACGCCGTCGGCCATGGCTTCGTTCAGGCCGTAGTCGCGCGATTCTTCAAACGGGCGCCAGCGCTGCTCCACCGGGAAGGTGCGGCCCGAGACCATGATCACCGGGGCCGGACCGTTGCGTGAGGCAAAGTGTTTGGCAAAGCGGTCGGCATCGATGGTGGCCGAGGTGACGACGATCTTCAAGTCCGGCCTGCGCGGCAAAATCTGGCGCAGATAGCCCAGCAAGAAATCGATGTTCAGGCTGCGCTCGTGCGCCTCGTCGATGATGATAGTGTCGTAGGCTTGCAGCAGCGGGTCGGTCTGTGTTTCGGCCAGCAAGATGCCGTCGGTCATGAGCTTGACGGAGGCGTTTTTGCTCAAACGGTCCTGAAACCGCACCTTGAAACCCACCACCTCGCCCAGTGGCGTCTTCAATTCTTCGGCAATGCGCTTGGCCACCGAGCTGGCCGCGATGCGCCGGGGCTGGGTGTGGCCGATCATCCGCGCCCGATCGCCCGGTTTGGCGTTGAGCTTGCCGCGCCCCAGCATCAGCGCGATTTTGGGCAGCTGCGTGGTCTTGCCCGAGCCGGTTTCACCGCAGACGATGATGACCTGGTGCTGGTCCATGGCGGCCATGATTTCATCACGGCGGGCCGAGACCGGCAGGCCTTCGGGGAACTCGATTTGGAGGGGGGTGTCGGACAAAGCGGAAACTTCTGTGAAAATCAATGCAAGAACAGCTAGGGATTATCCCAGCCCCACGCCCTCACTGCCCAAAACGCTTGATTGCCCATGTCCACTGTTTTCAACTTCACCTTCGTGCCCTGGTTCCGCTCGGTGGCGCCTTACATCCACATGCACCGGGGCAAGACTTTTGTGGTGGGCATTGCGGGCGAGGCCATTGCGGCGGGCAAGCTGGCACACTTGGCGCAAGACTTGGCGCTGATCCAAAGCATGGGCGTCAAGATCGTGCTGGTGCACGGCTTTCGCCCTCAGGTGAACGAGCAACTGGCGGCCAAGGGCCATACCCCCAAGTATTCGCACGGCATGCGCATCACCGACAGCGTGGCGCTTGACTGCGCGCAAGAGGCAGCAGGCCAGCTGCGCTACGAGATTGAAGCGGCTTTCAGCCAAGGCCTGCCCAACACGCCCATGGCGGGCTCCACAGTGCGGGTGATTTCGGGCAACTTCATCACGGCACGGCCGGTGGGCATTGTGGACGGGGTGGATTTTCAGCATTCGGGTCTGGTACGCAAGGTCGATGTGGACGGCATCATGCGCACGATGGACATGGGGGCGATGGTCTTGCTGTCGCCGTTTGGCTTCTCACCCACAGGCGAGGCCTTCAACCTGACCATGGAAGAGGTGGCCACCAGTGTGGCGGCCGAGCTGCAGGCCGACAAGCTGATTTTTGTGACCGAGATACCGGGCATTCGGATCCACCCGAACGAGCCCGTCAGCGACGACAACCCGATCGACACCGAATTGCCGCTGGCCGCCGCCAAAAAACTGCTGGCCGATTCGCCCAATCCGACGCAGCCGACCGATCTGGCGTTTTATCTGCAGCACTGCGTGAAGGCCTGCGAAGAAGGCGTGGAGCGTTCGCACATCCTGCCGTTTGCAGTGGATGGCTCGCTGCTGCTGGAGGTGTATGTGCACGACGGCATCGGCACCATGGTGGTCGATGAAAAGCTCGAAGAGCTGCGCGAGGCAACACCCGATGATGTGGGCGGCATCTTGCAACTGATCGAGCCATTTGAGAAAGACGGCACCCTGGTCAAGCGCGACCGCACCGAGATCGAGCGCGACGTGGACCACTACACCATCATCGACCACGACGGCGTGATCTTTGCCTGCGCCGCGCTGTACCCCTACCCCGAAGCCAAAACGGCCGAAATGGCCGCGCTGACCGTGTCGCCCCAGTCACAAGGCCAAGGCGATGGCGAGAAGATTTTGAAGCGCATCGAGCAACGCGCCCGCGCCATGGGCCTGAAAAGCATCTTCGTACTGACCACCCGCACCATGCACTGGTTCATCAAGCGCGGTTTTGCACAGGTGGACCCCGACTGGCTGCCCGAAGCGCGCAAACGCAAATACAACTGGGACCGCAAGAGCCAGGTGCTGGTCAAGAAGCTGTGACCGTTCCATGTCGGGGCTGAAGCCGCTCGACCTATGAGCGAGCGGTGTTTTGTAGGTCGGAGCTTCAGCTCCGACAATGGCCACAGATCAGCGGCTGCGCCAAGCTTGCACGGCAATGGCCACACCCATGATCGTGAAAACCACAAAGGCCACAAACGACCAGTTGGCAATCGAGCCACCGAGGAAGGTCCAGTCGATTTTGGTGCAATCACCACTGCCTTTGAAGATCATGGGAATGGCGCGGTTGATCGGAAAGTTTTCCACCATGCCGTAAAAGTCGCGCCCACAGGTGACGATTTCGGGCGGGTACCACTGCAGCCAGCTCTGACGGGCGGCTGTGAAGCCCCCGAAGCCCGCGGTCAGCGCCAACAACAAGGCCGACACCGCCAGCCCCCAGCCACGCAGGCGCCAGCCGATCGCCCCGAACACCACCACACCGATCAGGGCGTAACGCTGCACGATGCACATGGGGCAAGGGTTCAGGCCCACCACATGCTGCAAATACAGGCCAAAGACCAGCATGCCAATGGCCGACAAAGCGATCAGGGCCAACCAGCGTGAGGGGGTGATGGAAGCGAGGTTCATGGTCAGGATTCGGCAAACGCCCGCTCGATGACAAAGGCCCCTGGCGTGCTGGTGTTGCCTTCTTTCAAGCCGTTCTCTTCGCAGATGCGTTTGAGGTCTTTGAGCATGGCAGGGCTGCCGCAAATCATCACGCGGTCGGTTTCGGGGTTCAGCTTGGACAGGCCCAGATCTGCAAACAACTTGCCGTTTTCAATCAGATCGGTCAGGCGGCCCTGGTTTTTGTAGGGTTCGCGTGTCACGGTGGGGTAGTACAGCAGCTGCTTGCTGACCATCTCGCCCAGGAATTCGTTGGCAGGCAATTCCTTCGTGATGTAGTCGTGGTAGGCCAGTTCGTTGACATGGCGCACGCCATGCACCAGGATCACTTTTTCGAATCGCTCATAGGTTTCCGGGTCGCGGATGATGCTCATGAACGGTGCCAAACCGGTGCCGGTGGACATCAGGTACAGGTTTTTGCCAGGCAACAGGTAATCGCACAGCAAGGTGCCTGTGGGTTTGCGGCCCACCACGATGGTGTCGCCCACCTGGATGTGCTGCAGCTTGGAAGTCAACGGACCATCGGGCACCTTGATGCTCAAGAACTCGAGGTGTTCCTCGTAGTTGCCGCTGGCAATCGAGTAAGCACGCAACAGGGGTTTGCCGTTGTCACCGCGCAAGCCGATCATGGTGAAATGCCCATTGGAAAAGCGCAGGGCCTGGTCACGGGTGGTGGTGAAACTGAACAGACGGTCGGTCCAGTGGTGAACGCTCAAAACGCGTTCTTCAAGAAAAGCACTCATGGTGATCTAACAGGTGGAAAGGGGCACAGACCCCAGGCCATAAAAGGGAAGCAGAAGCTTGCTACAGTTGCGGTCTTGAAAACCATGCATTGCAGTCGCGACGCACGCTCAACCGGTATTGTCCAGCGGCTCGCACACAACTGGAAATACTAAGATTTTATATCTGTATAACCACTCTCTATTTAGACCCCGAAGGAAACCCCCATGGCACGCACCGTTCAATGCATCAAACTCGGCACCGAAGCAGAAGGCTTGGACTTTCCTCCCTACCCCGGTGAGTTGGGCAAACGCATTTGGGAAAGCGTGAGCAAGCAAGCCTGGGCCGACTGGCTCAAGCACCAGACCATGCTGGTCAATGAAAACCGCCTGAACCTGGCCGATCTGCGCGCCCGCCAGTACCTGGCCCGCCAAATGGAAAACCATTTCTTTGGTGCAGGCGCGGATGCCGCCCAAGGTTACGTGCCGCCTTCTGCCAACTGATTCGACCTGATTTGGCCTGGCAACACCAGCGGCAATGGCATGTGCTGCAAACCGGGTTTGACCTGGGTCTGCAGTTTTTGACCACCTGGCGGGATTGGCAACACGCGCCCGCACGACCCGATCGCCTCTTTTTCACGCTCATCGCCGACCCGTCCCTGCCCTCGCAGGACGCACTGGCGGCACTGTCCGTGGGCCCGGATTTACAAGGCATGCAACAGGCGCTGGCCTGTGCCTGGCGCGGCATGACCCCTGGCACGCACCGGTTGGTGTTCGCAGACGGACAAGTGCAATTGACTGTGCACAGCGGCCCCACCGACAAGTTGCTGCGCGAACTGGATGTACTGGTCGACCAGGTGCTGCTGGGCGATGACTTCTTCGCCGCCACCACTGCCACAACATCCACCAGCCCCCCAACGGCTTCACCGCTGCACAGGCTGCAGGCCCTCGCGCGCGTTTGCCGCCAGGGCACACGCGTGCGCATGCCCGTCCAGCACACGTCCCTGCACACACCCGACCGCGAGGCATGGCAGCAATGTGGCTTTGAACTGGCCCCTGAACAGGATCCACCCGACGCCGGGTCGCCTGGCCTGACGGCCACTTTTGCCCCGGCCTGGACACCGCGCAGCCGCCTGCGCCAAAGCCCGCCGCCCGCTGCACGCCAGGTGCTGGTGATCGGCGCGGGCCTGTCAGGCTCGGCCGTGGCACACAGCTTGGCGGTGCGCGGCTGGGCCGTGACGGTGCTTGACCAGGGTCACGGCGTGGGCGCTGGCGCATCGGGCCTGCCTGCGGGCCTGGCTGCGCCCCATGTGTCGCCGGACGACAGCGTGCTCTCGCGCATCACCCGTGCCGGAGTTCGCGCCACTCTGCAACGGGCACAAACCCTGTTGCACAAGGGCACCGATTGGGCGTCCACGGGTGTGCTGGAACACCGCATTGAAGGCAAACGCAGCTTGCCCACAGGCGATGCCTGGCCCGCCAGTGGCCACGAGTGGAGCACCCAGGCCACCGCACAGCACATCGCCGCAGCCGGGCTGCCGCCCCAGTCCCCCGCGCTGTGGCATGGGCTGGCGGGCTGGATCAGGCCGCGTCAGTTGGTGGCAGCGCAGTTGCAAACACCGGGCGTTGAGGTGCGCTGGGGGCAAACGGTGCAAAGCCTGGAACGGCGGGGCGCGCTGTGGACCGCCATCGGCGCACAAGGTCAAGTGTTGGGGCAGGCCCCATGGCTCGTGGTGGCCAGCGCGTTTGACAGCCTGGCCTTGCTGCGCCCCCTGCCCGGTTTTGCGGTCCCATTGAACCCCTTGCGCGGGCAAATCAGCTTTGGCCACCTGCACGCGTTGAGCGAGACACAGCGCCAGCAATTGCCCCCCTTCCCGGTCAATGGCCACGGCAGTTTCATCAGCGGCGTGCCCAACCCGGACGGGGCACCCGGCTGGTACATCGGCTCCACCTTTGAGCGCAACTGTGTGCAAGCGCCTGTGCGTCTGGAAGACCACGACGCCAACCGGCTGCGCCTGGCCACTTTGCTGCCCGCCTTGGGCGCGACCATGCAGCCCCAGTTTGCCCCGGAACAGGTGCAGGGCTGGGCCGGCTTGCGCTGCACCCTGCCCGACCGCCTGCCCGCCGCCGGCCCCCTTGACCCCACGCGGCTGCCGGGCCTGTGGCTGTGCTCGGGCATGGGCGCACGCGGCATCAGCCTGGCGGTGCTGTGCGGCGAACTCATCGCCGCCTGGCTCGAAAACGAGCCCCTGCCCTTGGCGCCCTCTTTGGCCAGGCAGTTGGCGGCGCAGCGGTTCGCCAACGCATAAATCCAACAACGTCAGCGATACCCACTACGATGGTGGTGTTTTTGGGATTTTTGGGATTTTTCACTGTTTTATCGGAGAACCCACCATGGCCCGTCCATCCTTGTCGCGTTTTCTGCCCTGGCTGAGCACGGTGCCCGCCGCCATCTTGGCCTGGCCCTTTTCGGCCTGGCTCTGCGCGGGCTTCGGGGTGCTGTTTGTGCTGGGCTGGGTGGACTTGAAGCAGCACAAACAGGCTGTGCGCCGGAACTACCCGCTGACGGGTCGGCTGCGTTACGGGCTGGAGTACATCCGACCCGAAATACGCCAGTACTTTTTAGAGGACGACGAAGAAAAACTGCCGTTTTCACGCAACCAGCGCGCCATGGTGTACGCCCGCTCCAAGGTGCAAAACGACAAACGTGGATTTGGCAGCATCAAGGACATGTACAGCGCGGACACGGAATGGCTGACCCATTCTTTGCAACCTGTGCAGCCCGACCCGGCCGCGTTTCGCATCCGCGTCGGCGGCAGCCAATGCACGCAGCCCTATGACCTGTCCTTGCTCAACATCTCGGGCATGAGCTTTGGTGCCCTCTCGCCCAACGCCATCCAAGCCCTGAACCGGGGCGCGGCGTTGGGCCAATTTGCACACGACACGGGCGAAGGCAGCATCTCTGTCCACCACAGGGCCCACGCGGGCGACCTGATCTGGCAAATCGCCTCGGGTTATTTTGGTTGCCGCACGCCCGATGGCCACTTCAACCCCGAACTCTTTGCGCTGCAGGCGCAGTCGCCTCAGGTCAAGATGATCGAGGTCAAACTGTCACAAGGTGCCAAACCGGGCCATGGCGGGGTGTTGCCCAAGGCCAAGGTCAGCCCCGAAATTTCCGAAGCGCGGGGCGTGCCCATGGGCCAGGACTGCGTTTCTCCAGCCAGGCATTCGGCTTTCGCCACGCCCATTGAACTGCTGAACTTTGTGACGCAACTGCGCCAGTTGTCCGGCGGCAAGCCGGTGGGCATCAAACTGTGCGTGGGCCACCCGGCAGAATGGTTCTCGCTGGTCAAAGCCATGCGGCAAACCGATCAGACCCCCGACTTTGTGGTGGTCGATGGGGCCGAAGGGGGCACGGGTGCGGCCCCCATCGAGTTCGCCGACCATGTGGGGATGCCTTTGCGCGATGGCCTGCGGTTGGTGCACAACAGCCTGGTGGGCGCGGGCTTGCGCGAGCGCATCAAGATCGGGGCATCGGGCAAAGTGATCTCGGCCTTTGACATGGCGCGCTGCCTGGCCCTGGGGGCCGACTGGTGCAACTCGGCACGGGGCTTCATGTTTGCGCTGGGCTGCATCCAGTCACGCAGCTGCCACACCGACCATTGCCCCACCGGCGTGGCCACCCAAGACCCGGTGCGCCAACGCGCGATTGTGGTCACCGACAAAGCCGAGCGGGTGTATTACTTTCATGCCAACACGATGCACGCACTGGCCGACTTGCTCGGCGCAGCGGGCCTGAACAGCCCCAGTGACATCAGCCCCCAGCACCTGATGGTGCGCAACACGCAAGGCCAGGCCCGAACCTTGGCCAGCACCATCGACACCTTGCTGCCGGGCCAGTTGCTCCAAGAGCCCTTGGACCAAAGTGCACTGCCCAGCCCCTTTGCCGAGTTCTGGCACGCCAGCGATGCGCTCCGCTGGGGCCTGACACCCGCCTGAAACCGGTTCAGGCGGCGCGGCGCTTGACTTGGCGCTTGACCAGTCGCTTTACTTCATGGCTTCTGCCGGACGGCGCGATTTCACATACGCATCGGTCGGCTGGTAGCTTTTGCCATCGGCATAGCGCCACTGCACCATGGTGCCTTTGCCGCCGCGCTGGTCGAGCTTGCCCACGTAGGCGCCCATGGTGGACTGCTGGTCAATCGCGCGGAACTCGGCGGGGCCAAAAGGCGTGCTGAACTTCAGCCCGCGCATGGCCAGCACCAGTTTTTCGTTGTCGGTCGAATTGGCTTTTTTGATACCTGCAAAGATGGCTTGCATGGTCGCGTAACCCACCACCGAGCCGACCTTGGGGTTCTCGTTGAACTTCTTGTAATAGTTGGCGGTGAAGCTGGCGTGCTCTTTGTTATCAAGCTGATCCCAGGGATAGCCGGTCACGATCCAGCCCTTGGGGGTTTCGTCTTTCAGCACTTCCAGGTATTCGGGCTCACCCGACAGCAACGACACCACCGGCGTCTTGGGAAACACGTTGCGCTGGTTGCCTTCACGCACCAGCTTGGCCAGGTCGGCGCCAAAGGTCACGTTGAAGATGGCCTCGGGTTTGCTGGCCATGGTGGCGGTCAGCGTGCTGCCGGCGTCGATCTTGCCCTGGGCGGGCCACTGCTCGCTCACGAATTCCACATCCGGGCGCTTGGCCTTGAGCAGTTCCTTGAAGCTGGCCACGGCGCTCTGGCCATATTCGTAGTTGGGGGCAATGGTGGCCCAGCGCTTGGCGGGTAACTTGGCCGCTTCTTCCACCAGCATGGCCGCTTGCATGTAAGTGCTGGGGCGCAGGCGGAAGGTGTAACGGTTGCCCTTGTCCCAGACGATGGCGTCGGTCAAAGGCTCGCTGGCCACAAACAGGCGCTTGTTCTTGTGCGCGTGGTCGGCCAGCGCGAGACCGATGTTGGACAAAAAGCCCCCGGCCAGCACATCGACTTTTTCCTTCGAGGTCAGCTCGATGGCGTGGCGCAATGCCTCGTCGGGCTTGCCTGCGTCATCGCGGGCAATGACTTCCACCTTGCGACCCAACAGGCCCCCTTGGGCGTTGATCTCTTCTACGGCCAGTTGCCAGCCTTGCTTGTAGGGTTGGGTGAACTGAGGAATGGCGGAATAACTGTTGATCTCCCCGATCTTGATCGGGGTCTGCGCAAAGGCGGTGGTGGCTACAAGCAGCAAGCTTGCGGCCGAAAAACGGGTCTTAAGGTAATTCATCTGCATAGTCCTAGGGTTTAAGTTCGGAAGGCGACACTTTACCAGCCAATTCACCGCTGTCTCTTTGGTGACAAACCCTCATTAAAAGGGCTAGATTAATTGGGATCTGACCCCAATTAATTAATCAATTGGGGTCAGATCTCAATTAATGCGCGCAGGACACGTCAGAGACCTGCAGCTCTTATGCGCAATTGGAATATATGAACAACTAAAAAATCGTTTGTTTTGGCATAAAGCCCGCTTACAGTCGCCACCATGGTTGATTTGGCTTATGTCTTTGCAGGTTTCTTCGTTGGCACCATCGTGGGTCTGACGGGGGTGGGTGGCGGGTCGTTGATGACCCCGCTCTTGATCTTTTTCTTTGGCGTCAAGCCTTACATGGCCGTCGGCACCGACTTGCTGTTTGCGGCTTTCACCAAACTGGGCGGCACCGTCTCGTTTGCACGCCAGCGCATCGTGCCCTGGCGTGTGGTGGGTTTGCTCAGCGCCGGCAGCATCCCAGCCTGCTTGGTGACCCTGGGCATCTTGCGTTGGGTGGGCCCGGCCTCCCCCGAAGTGCAATCGCTGATGACCACCACTTTGGGCGTGGCCCTGTTGCTGACCGCTGCGGCCATGCTCTACAAAGCCGTGCGCGGCAAACAAGTCCCCCGCCACTTGGCCGCTGCGGACGAAGCCCATGCCAGCATGCCCCGCCACTGGAGCCTGCCCGTGTTGTTTGGCGCCCTGATCGGCACCTTGGTCACCCTCACCTCGGTCGGCGCGGGGGCCATTGGTGTCACCGTGCTGCTGGTGCTCTACCCGCTGCTGCCCCTGCCCCGCATCGTGGCTGCCGACATCGCTTATGCTGTGCCGCTCACGCTGGTAGCGGGCCTGGGCCATGCCTCTTTGGGTTCGGTCGATTGGGCCTTGCTGACCAAGTTGCTGGCCGGCTCTTTGCCTGGCATCTGGCTGGGTTCGCGCCTGACACACCATACCCCCGACCGCGTGATCCGCTCCCTGCTTTCTGTCTTGCTGGCCTGGGCTGGCAGCAAACTCGTTTTGATCTGAAGAAGTCCCCCCATGTACCAATACACCGAATTTGACAAACAGTTCGTGCGCGCCCGCGCCGCGCAGCACCGCGACCAACTGGAGCGATTTCAGGCGGGCCAGTTGTCTGGCGACGAGTTCAAACCCCTGCGCCTGCAAAACGGCTGGTACGTGCAGCGCTACGCCCCCATGCTGCGCGTGGCCGTGCCTTACGGCGAAATCTCGGCGCCTCAGTTGCATGTGCTGGCCCGCATCGCCCGCGAATTCGACACCCCCGACGCCGCCCTGTTCGCCGAGGCCCAGGCCACGCAAGACAAACTGGCCGGCCTGGCCCCCAAGCTGACCACCAACTACGGCCACTTCACCACCCGCCAGAACGTGCAGTTCAACTGGATTCCCTTGTCCCAATCGGCCGACGTGCTGGACCTGCTGGCCAGCGTGAACCTGCACGGCATCCAGACCAGCGGCAACTGCATCCGCAACACCACCACCGACGAGTTGGCCGGTGTGGCTGTGGACGAAGTGGTCGATCCGCGCCCCTATGCGGAGCTGATTCGCCAGTGGAGCACGCTGCACCCCGAGTTCGCCTTCTTGCCACGCAAGTTCAAGATCGCCATCACTGGCGCCACCGAAGACCGCGCCGCCATTGGCTGGCACGACGTGGGCTTGCAAATGGTCAAAAACGCAGCGGGCGAGGTCGGCTTCAAAGTGCTGGTGGGCGGCGGCATGGGCCGCACCCCCGTGGTGGGCACACAGATCCGCGAGTTCCTGCCCTGGAACCAGATCATGAATTACCTGGAAGCCGTGATCCGCGTCTACAACCGCTGGGGCCGCCGCGACAACCTGTACAAGGCGCGCATCAAGATCTTGGTCAAGGCCGAAGGCCAGCGTTACTTTGACGAAGTCGAAACCGAATACCAAGAGATTCTGGAAAAAGACGGCGGACTGCACACCATTCCGCAAGCCGAGTTCGACCGTGTGTCGGCCAGTTTTGCGGCCCCGGCATTGAACCTGCCCGCAGGCCACGCCGACACAACCGAATGGGTGGCCAAGGCCGAAGCCGACGTGAGCATCGAAGCGGCCAAGACCCCTGCCTTTGCCCGCTGGATGACGCAAAACGTGAAGCCCCACCAAAACCCAGCCCTGCGCGCCGTGAGCCTGTCGTTCAAGCGCATCGGTCAGGCCCCGGGCGATGCCACTGCCGATCAACTCGATGCCGCAGCAGCCTTGGTCTCCCAATACTCCGCCGGCGAAGCGCGCGTCACGCACACGCAAAACCTGGTGCTGCCCTGGGTGCGTCTGGACCAGCTGCACGCCCTGTGGCTCGAAGCCAAAGCCCTGGGCCTGGCCCAGCCCAACATCGGTTTGCTGACCGACATGATCGCCTGCCCTGGTGGCGACTACTGCGCGCTGGCCAACGCCCGTTCGCTGCCCCTGGCAGCGGCCATCACCGAGCGTTACCAGGACCTGGACGAACTGGATGACCTGGGCCACATCGACTTCCACATCAGCGGTTGCATCAACTCCTGCGGTCACCACCACTCGGGCCACATCGGCATCTTGGGCGTCGACAAAGATGGCAAGGAGTGGTACCAGGTCACGCTGGGCGGCTCGGACGGCAAAGACCTGTCGGGCACTACCGTGGCCGGCAAGGTGGTTGGCCCCTCGTTCTCGTCCTTCGAAGTGCCGGATGTGATCGAAGCGATTTTGACCACCTACAAAGAACTGCGCCTGCCGGTGCAAGGCCGCCACGAATACTTCATCGAAACCCTGCACCGCGTGGGCCAGGACCCGTTCAAGGCGGCCGCCAATGCGGCACGTCAGCCTGCAGCCGACGCACTGACCGCCTGAGCGCGGGGAAAACAGACCATGAAAATCATCACCGCCCAAGAACACCAAAGCCTTGCATCGCCAGCCGTCATCACGCTGGCCAATGACGTGGACCCACGCAGCCTGGACCTGAACGGCGTGACCCGCATCGACCTGCAGTTCCCCAAATTCACCGATGGTCGCGCCTACAGCCAGGCCTTCTTGCTGCGCCGCCGTCTGGGCTTTGCGGGCGAGCTGCGTGCCACCGGAGACGTGTTGATTGACCAACTGGTGCAAATGGAGCGCACCGGTTTTGACGTGGCCGTGTTGCGCGAAGGCGTGGACGCCTCTGCCGCCCAACGCCAATTCGACCGTTTCGCAGGCTTCTACCAAGGCTCTGCGGTGGGAACCCCGCCACACTTTGCCGAGGCCCTATGATGACTTCCTCCTTGATTTCCTCCCGCGGCGCCCCGACCAAAGCCACCACGCTGAACGCCAAAGCCAGCACGGACTTTGCCGTCAAACTGGCCGAGACCGAAAGCCTGCTGCGGCGTGCGGCGGCCGAATTCCAGCCCGTGACGCAGGCATCCAGCCTGGGCGCAGAAGACGTGGTGATCACCCACCTCATCAACCACCTGCAGCTGGACATCCCGGTGTTTGTGCTGGAAACCGGCGCACTGCACACCGAAACCCTGGCCCTGCTGGAGCGCACCCAGGCGCATTCGCGTGCCCCGATCAACGTGCTGCGCCCGGTGCAAGAATCGGTGATCCAGTTCGTGCGCCACAAAGGCCAGGACGCGATCTACCAAAGCATCGACCTGCGCAAGGAATGCTGCGGCATCCGCAAGATGGAGCCGCTGGCCCGCGCCCTGAAAGGCCAACGCGCCTGGGTCACTGGCCTGCGCCAAGAGCAGTCCAGCGCCCGCGCCGAGGTGCCGTTGCAAGACGACAGCGAAGTTACCACCAAGGGCCTGAGCAAATTCAACCCGCTGGCCAAATGGACCTGGGGCGATGTGTGGCATTACATCGCCGAGAACAAGGTGGACTACAACCCGCTGCACGACCAATTTTTCCCCAGCATCGGCTGCGCGCCCTGCACCCGCGCCATCAGCCTGGGCGAGGAGTTCCGCGCTGGCCGTTGGTGGTGGGAAGACGAAACGGCCAAGGAGTGTGGGCTGCACGTCAAGTCTTGAGCGTGTGATGTGTGACGGGCTCGGGGGCACAGCGGGCTCCTCAGAAGTCGCTACGCGCCACACATCGTCGCCCCCTGCACCCCCGAACCCGTCACACACCACGTCAAACGTCGTTGGACACACCTGAACATAGCATTGAGTTACGAGAGAACCGAATGAACGCCATGACACAAACCGAGTTGCACACCCTGAGCAACAGCCACCTGGACGCGCTGGAAGAAGAAACCATCTTCATCCTGCGCGAAGTTGCCGCCGCTTTTGAGCGCCCCACTTTGCTGTTTTCGGGTGGCAAGGATTCGCTGGTCATGCTCAAGTGCGCAGAAAAGGCCTTTGGCGCAGGCCGCATTCCCTACCCGCTCTTGATGATCGACACCGGGCACAACTTCCAAGAAGTGACGGACTTTCGCGATGCGCGCGCCAAGGAATTGGGCGCCGAGTTGATCGTGCGCAACGTGGAAGACTCGATGAAGCGCGGCACCGTGCGCCTGGCCCACCCGGGCGAGAGCCGCAATGTGCACCAATCGGTGACGCTGCTCGAAGCCATCGAAGAATTCCGCTTTGACGCGCTGATTGGCGGTGCGCGCCGTGACGAAGAAAAGGCCCGCGCCAAAGAGCGCATCTTCAGCCACCGCGACAGCTTTGGCCAATGGCAACCCAAGGCCCAGCGCCCCGAGCTGTGGACGCTGTTCAACACCCGCTTGCAACCTGGCGAGCACTTCCGCGTGTTCCCTATTTCCAACTGGACCGAGCTGGACGTGTGGCAGTACATTGCCCGTGAACAGATCGCCTTGCCGTCGATTTACTACACGCACAAGCGCGAGGTGGTGGACCGCCGTGGCCTGTTGGTGCCGGTGACCGAACTCACGCCACCCAAAGACGGCGAAGAAGTCGTGGTGCGCGACGTGCGTTTCCGCACCGTGGGCGACATCACCTGCACCTGCCCGGTGGAAAGCGACGCGGCCACGCCCGAGCAGATCGTGATCGAAACGCTGGCCGCCGATGTGAGCGAGCGCGGCGCGACCCGCATGGACGACAAGACGTCCGAGGCTTCGATGGAGAAGCGCAAGAAGGATGGCTATTTCTGAATTGAACCTCTCTCTGTAGGAGGTCGCCCCCCGCGACCGAATCAGCGCCCAAGACTCACACAACCCATTCGCGCGCAGGGGCGCGCTCCTACAAAAAACAAGCACCATGCACAACGAAAACCATTTTTCCGCCCTCAAATTCATCACCTGCGGCTCGGTCGACGACGGCAAGAGCACGTTGATTGGCCGCCTGCTGGTCGACACCAAGGCCGTGCTGCAAGACCACCTGGCGGGCGTGCAGCGCTCGGGCGAGACCGACCTGGCTTTGCTGACCGACGGCTTGAGCGCCGAGCGCGAGCAAGGCATCACCATCGACGTGGCCTACCGCTACTTCAACACCGAAGCGCGCAAGTTCATCATCGGTGACGCACCGGGCCACGAGCAATACACCCGCAACATGGTCACTGCCGCATCGAGCGCCGACGCCGCCGTGGTGCTGGTCGATGCGATCAAGCTCGATTGGGCCAACCCCGATCTGCAGCTGCTGCCGCAAACCCGCCGCCATTCGCTGCTGGTCAAACTGCTGCGCGTGCCGTCCATCGTGTTCGCCATCAACAAGCTTGATGCCGTGGCCGACGCCACTGTGGCCTACCAAAACATCGCTGGGGCCCTGGAGAAGTTCGCCAAGGAAGCCGGCATCACCGTCACCGCCATGGTGCCCGTGTCGGCGCTCAAGGGCTGGAACGTGGTGACCACTGAAAACAACGACCAGCCGGACTGGTGCGGCTACACCGGCCCCAGCCTGCTCAGCATCCTCGAAGCGCTGCCGGTCACACCAGCAGAAACCGATGTGGCGTTCAGCTTCCCGGTGCAGTGGGTCGAAAAGTTCCACGATTCCGGCGTGACCACCCAGGGCCGCCGCGTGTTCTGGGGCCGCGTGGCCACGGGCAGCATCGAGCCAGGCCAAACCATCAAAGTGTTCCCGAGTGGCCAGACTGCTGTGGTCTCGCAAGTGCTGTCGGCCACCCGCCAACCGCAAAACAAGGCCGCCGGACACAGTGCCGGCATCGTGCTCGACCGTGAAGTGGACGTCTCGCGTGGCGACTGGCTGCTCGCCGCCGAAGGCGCGCCTGATGGCCAGCGCCAGCTGAGCACCACCATCGCCTGGATGGACGACGAGCCCCTGGTGGCCGGCCGCCTGTACTGGGCGCTGCACGGGCACCGCTGGGTCAAGGTCAAAGTGCAGCGCGTGGTGCACCGCCTGGACGTGAACACCCTGGCCGAAGAAGAAGCGACCGAGCTGGCGCCCAACGCCATCGGCCACGTCACCCTGGCCCTGCAAGAGCCCTTGGTCACGCTGCCGTTTGCGCAGTCGCGCATCCTGGGCGCCCTGGTCCTGGTAGACACGGCCAGCCACAAGACCTCGGGGGCAGTGTTGGTCAATTGACGACCCGAATCCTGTAGGAGCGCGCCCCCGCGCGCGAATGCTTCGGCCGCAGGGGCGACCTCCCACAAAAAACGAAACCTGGAAGCCCGTCCCTGCGGCCAAAAGCACGCCGCGCCAAACCCCTGCGTAAGAAGGGGCTCGCTCCCATAGCCCAGACCGATCTCCCTTAAAATGCCCGTTTGCGCAAATCCGCATGCGCCCCTCTTTATTTCGAGTCCATCATGACCCACGTTGTTTCCGAATCCTGTATCCAGTGCAAATACACCGACTGTGTGGACGTTTGCCCGGTGGATTGCTTCCGCGAAGGCCCCAACTTCCTCACCATCGACCCCGATGAGTGCATCGACTGCGCGGTGTGCATCCCCGAGTGCCCCGTCAACGCCATTTATGCCGAAGAAGACCTGCCTGCCGACCAGCAGCACATGACCAAGGTCAACGCCGAATTGGCCTTGCTGCCCGGCTGGAAGAGCATCACCAAGCGCAAGGCCCCCATGGCCGACGCCGAGCAGTGGAAAGACAAAACCGGCAAACTGTCCCAACTGATCCGCTGACCGCTCCCCCCATGCAGCACACGGCCGGAATTTCCGGCCTTTTTTCTGGACACCGCCCATGACCTCACCCATCGACACCACAGCGCTGGTCATTGGCGCAGGCCCGGTCGGCCTGTTTCAGGTGTTTCAGCTTGGGCTGCAAGGCATCCACGCCCACGTCATCGACGCCTTGCCCCATGTGGGCGGCCAGTGCGCCGAACTGTACGCGGGCAAACCCATTTACGACATTCCCGGCATCCCCTTTTGCACCGGCAGCGAACTGGTCGAACGGTTGCAGCAGCAAATCGCGCCGTTCAAGCCCGCCCTTCACTTGGGCCAGCAGGTCAGCCGCATCGCGCGCCAGGCCGATCAGCGCCTGCACATCAGCACCGACACCGGCCTGACTTTTCTGGCCTCCAGCGTCTTCATTGCCGCAGGTGTGGGCGCTTTTGTGCCACGCCGCATGGTGCTCGATGGCCTGGAAGCGTTTGACGGCACACAGGTGTTTGCCGAACACCCCGCCCCCGCGCGCTGGGCAGGCCTGCACCTGGTGGTGGCCGGTGACGGCGATACCGCTTTGCAAACCTGCCTGGACGCCAGTGCGGGGCCACAAGCGGCCGCCAGCGTCACCCTGCTGCACCGACGCGACCAATTCAGCGCCACGCCGGAACTGATCGCCCAAATGCGCCAGGCCTGCGCCGATGGGCGCATGCGCTTTGTGGCAGGTCAACCGACCGGTTGGCATGCCGAGCATGGCCGCCTGCAAGCGCTGGAGTTGCTCAACCCGCAAGGGGAGAACGAACCGCTGGCGCTTGACGTACTGCAAACCTGCCTGGGCCTGTCGCCCAAATTGGGGCCCGTGGCGCAATGGGGCCTGGCCATGGAACGCAAGCAACTGGTGGTCAACACCGAAACCTTTGCCACCTCGGAGCCCGGCATTTTTGCGGTCGGTGACATCAACACCTACCCTGGCAAAAAGAAGCTGATCCTGTGCGGTTTCCATGAAGCCACGCTGGCGGCCTTTGGCGCCGTGGCGCTGCTGCGCCCGACAGAAAAGGCCCTGCTGCAGTACACGACCACATCCACCTTGCTGCACCAGCGGCTGGGCATCGCATAGAATCCATACCGCGCCGCAGCTTTGCGGCGCATTCGCTAGGGGTGTTGAGGGCCGTGAGGTCTTCGACTGAGAAAGTCCCTTTGAACCTGATTGAGGTAATCCTCGCGCAGGGAAGCTAGTCCAAAGAACAGTGCCCGAAGAACTCATCTCGACGGGCGCGTCACGTTCCCAGCCAGCCGACCTGCCATAACGTTATAGGAAAAACGTCATGGCATTTTTTTCGCCATTCTTTTCATCTTGCGCCAACCGGTCGTCTGACCGTTTTACATTTCGTGCCAGCCACATGGCCCGTGCCATCACCCTGCTTGCGCTGGGCCATGCGCATGCGCAAAGCCTGACCAACAGCACCATCACCATCACCGACACCGTGCCCTCACAGGTCAGTGGCTTTGGCGATGTGCCGCTGGGCAAAGCCCCCTTCAGCGCGGTCGCCTTTGACCAGCAAACCCTGCAAGATATCGGCGCCCAACGCGTGTCCGATGCCTTGCACCTGGACGCCAGCGTGACCGACAGCTACAACTCACCCGCCTATTGGGACATGCTCAGCGTGCGCGGCTACACGCTGGACAACCGCTACAACTACCGCCGCGAAGGCCTGCCCATCTCTGCCGAGACCATGATCCCCATGGACAACAAGGAACGCATTGAGCTGTTCAAAGGCACCAGCGGCATCCAGGCAGGCACCAGCGCACCAGGCGGCCTGGTCAACTACGTGGTCAAGCGCCCCCCATCGGCCAAGGACGAGACCATCCGCTCGGTCAGCGCCAGCTATGGCCCCGGCCAAAGCAGCAGCATCGGTCTGGACCTGGGCGGCCGATTTGGCCAGGACCAGGCTCTGGGCTACCGCTTCAATGCGGCCTACGAAGACCTGGACCCGTACACCCGCAACACCACAGGCCACCGCCACCTGTGGGCCCTGGCCATGGACTGGCGCATCAGCCCCGACAGCAAACTGGAATGGGAGATCGAGCGCAGCGAACGCCAACAGTTGGGTGTGAATGGTTACAGCTTGTGGGAAGGTGCAACGGGTCTTCCGCCTGTGGTTGATGCAACAACCAACCTGACGCGTCAGTCGTGGTCCTTGCCAGGCATTTTTGCAGCAACAACGGGTTCGATCCGCTTCAAGCAAGCCATCGGTCAAGGATGGCTATGGAGCACGCAATACGGTGCCCAACGACTGAACACCGACGACCGCCTTGCCTTTGCTTTCGGTTGCGGTGGTCTCTGTGACCGCTTTTATGCCGACGGCAGTTTCGATGTCTACGACTACCGAAGTGAAAACGAACAACGGCGGACAGAGGCTCTGCAGACCAGTCTGGCCGGGCAGTTGCAACTTGCAGGTCTGAAACACCACGTCACATTCAGTGCACAACGAAGTCGCCAACTCGACCGACTTCAACCGACACAGCTCTACAGCTATGCGGGCACCAGCGCTGCCTACGGCAGTGCTGTCCCGGTTCAAGTGCTGGACCAGACCTACCCCAACACCAACCGCAGCGAGTACAGCACCGAATTGTCCGCGACAGATCGGCTGGAACTTTCTGCCAAGACGTCTGCATGGTTCGGACTGCGCCATACCCAAAGTGATCGCAACACCGTCTCACTCGATCCTTCCAACCCGAACCCCAAAAACCAAAACACCGGATTCACCACGCCATGGCTTGCGCTTTCACACGAGACCATCAACGGGTCAACGGTCTACGCGTCCTATGGCGAGGGGGTCGAATTGTTCGCGGCCCCCAACAACGCCAACTATGCCAATGCGGGTCAGTTTTTGGGCGTCCAACGAAGCAAGCAGGCTGAACTGGGTGCCAAAGGCCAAGTTGGCCATGCACTGAGCTGGAATACGGCACTGTTTCATATCGCACGCCCCTTGGCATACGACTACGCGGGTGAACGCATCGTCGATGGCACTCAAACGCACAGCGGTCTGGATGCGGGACTCCAATGGCACCAACAACAGTGGCTGCTTGCAGGCCAGATGCAATGGATTCACGCACGCATCTCAGGCACATCAATCAACACGGACTTGAATGGGTCCACGCCACTCAACGTGCCCAACTACACCCTGCGTGCCATGGCCCAATACCGCTTTGCCGATGTGCCCGGCTTGCGCACCAGTTTGCGCTTGATCCATGAAGGCGCTCGCCGCGTGACCGAGGATGGCCGCATCAACCTGCCCAGCTGGACGACGCTGGATTTCGCTGCACATTACGACACACGCATCAGTGGCACACGAACCCAATGGACCTTGGCCGTCGACAACCTGGCCGACCACCATTACTGGCGTGAAGCGCCCAAGCAATTCGGCCATTACTATTTGTACCCAGGGGCCCCCAGGACGCTGCGCATGGGGGTGAAAGCGAGCTTCTGAAATCGAGGCGACAAGATTTTTAAAAAATCTTGCGCCTCCTCTCAAAAGAGGCCAAAAATCTCTCTATAATTCAAAGCTATTCCTCGATAGCTCAGTCGGTAGAGCGCCGGACTGTTAATCCGTAGGTCCCTGGTTCGAGCCCAGGTCGAGGA
>CAKKRJ010000005.1:129651-135564 GCA_919902775.1 Burkholderiaceae bacterium | reverse complement strand
CCAAGGCCACCAAGGCGTACATGCTGCCCATGACCAGGCCGTTGATGACCTGCTGGAAGAAGACGTCCATATATTTCTCCGTGTTTTGACCTGCGCTTAGCGGGTCGTCGCGTCGGTTGTTGTTCTCATGCCCGGAATCACCTTTTGGGTGAGCCCTGACCACTAGCAAAAACCCCGCCAGATTCAAGCGTCATCGGGCGGGGTGGCGGGATTGTAGTGAAAGAAAATATCCCCTCGGTACTCATTCCTGTCGGGAATTACCCTGTGGCCGCATTTTTCTTTCTCAATTCTTCCAGTTTGTCCGCGATTTTGATTTCTAGCCCCCGACGCACCGGTCTGTAAAAGCCCGGTTCGGCCATGCCATCGGGCAAATAGCGCACACCCGCCGCAAAACCATCGGCTTCGTCGTGGGCATAGCGGTAACCCTTGCCATAGTCCAAGGTCTTCATCAGCTGGGTTGGGGCGTTGCGCAAATGCATGGGCACGGGGCGGGTGCCATCTTGTTTGACAAAGGCCTTGGCTTCGTTGAACGCCTTGTAGGCCGCGTTGGATTTGGGGGCCATGGCCAGATAAATCACGCACTGCGCCAGCGTCAACTCGCCCTCGGGGCTGCCCAGTCGCTCGTACACATCGGCGGCATCCAGGGCCATGCGCAGCGCACGTGGATCCGCCAGCCCAATGTCTTCGCTGGCCATGCGGATCAAGCGGCGCGCCATGTAACGGGGGTCTGCACCACCATCGAGCATGCGCACGAACCAATACAGGGCGGCATCGGGGTCCGAGCCTCGGACCGATTTGTGCAGGGCGCTGATGGTGTCGTAAAACTGCTCCCCCCCTTTGTCGTAGCGGCGCATGCGCTCACCCAGCACCCGCATCAGCCAAGCATCGGTGACCGGGTCCATGGCTTCTTGCTTGGCGGCCATCGACAAGGTTTCGAGCGTGTTGAGCAAGCGCCGGGCATCGCCATCGGCATAAGAAAGCAAACGGCTCAAGGCCTGTGGCTCGACGCCGGGAATGGCGTTGATGCCCTGCGCACGAACCACGATGTTTTGCAAATCGTCCTCAGACAAGGGCTGCAACACATACACGGCGGCCCGCGAGAGCAAGGCCGAATTCACCTCAAACGACGGGTTTTCTGTGGTGGCACCGATGAAGGTGAACAAGCCACTTTCGACGTGCGGCAAGAACGCGTCTTGCTGACTTTTGTTGAAACGGTGCACCTCGTCCACGAACATGATGGTGCGCTGGGGGTGCAAGCCGGTACGCGCCAGCTCGGCTTTCTCAACGGCCTCGCGGATGTCCTTGACACCGCCCAACACGGCGCTGATGCTCAGGAACTGGGCATCAAACGCATCGGCCATCAAGCGTGCGATGGTGGTTTTGCCCACACCCGGAGGGCCCCACAAAATGCAGCTGTGCGGCTGGCCCGACTCGAACGCCAAACGCAAGGCCATGCCCTCGCCCAGCAAATGCTGCTGTCCAATCACCTCACCCAAGTGCCGCGGGCGCAGGCGCTCGGCCAAAGGGGCATGGGGGGATAAATTGGCAGCTTTCACAGACCTTCCCCGCGCCTCAAGGCTTGATCACGTCAGCGCCCGCTGGGGCCTTGAACACAAAGGTGTTGGCGGGCAAAACCGGGTTGATCTCAAAAGCCGAAAACGTCAGGACCGACCGCTGGCCCAAACTGTCTTGCACATCCAGCACGGCCAACTCGGGCCCGGTGGGGGTTGTGCGCAAACCCACCATCACCGAGCGGATTTGCCCGTCGGGCGATTGGGGCGTGGCACGCACCCACTGCAAGCCGTCACGGTCAGGCTCGGGGGTGAACTGGAAGTCGGCTTTCAGCGCCTGCAAATCCGACGCGGCCGTCAACAAGGCGGCCGGGGTGGCACCCAGTGCCTGCGACTGCTTACGCGCCGTGACCTGGTTCAACTCCACGTCGTGCAGCCACAGGGTCTGGCCATCGGCCAGCAGGGTTTGCGCAAAGGGTTTGCGGTAATCGAAGCGAAACTTGCCGGGCCGTTGAAACTCGAACCCACCACCCGATGTTTTGGCGCGCGGTGCCTGGCCCGCACGGCTGGGTGAGGTGACCACCTGGGTGAACTGCGCACGCCCGCTGCGGGCCTGCTTCATGAACTGCGCCAACAGGTCGAGCCCGTCGGCCTGGGCCGGCACCGACAAGGCCCACGCCGCGCAAGCCAACACCGCCTGACTCAAAAAGCCCCACACGCCGCGGCGTGGCCAAAAAACAGATGTCATGGTGGTCACTCTGCCCGTGCGGGCACCAAAATTTCACGTTGGCCGCTGCCACTCATGCTGCTGACCAGCCCGGCTTTTTCCATGTCTTCCACCAAACGGGCGGCGCGGTTGTAGCCGATCTTGAGGTGGCGTTGCACCAGCGAAATGCTGGCCTTGCGGTTCTTCAAAACCACCTCGACCGCCTGGTCGTACATGGGGTCTTTTTCGCCGTTGTCACCTTCGCCCAGCAGGCCACCGTCATCGTCCACCGTGCCGCCTTCCAGCACGCCTTCGATGTAATCGGGCTCACCCTGGCTCTTGAGGTAGCTCACCACGCGGTGCACTTCTTCGTCGCTCACAAAGGCGCCGTGCACCCGGATCGGGAAACCGGTGCCCGAAGGCATGTACAGCATGTCGCCCATGCCCAGCAAGGCTTCGGCGCCCATCTGGTCGAGGATGGTGCGGCTGTCGATCTTGCTCGACACCTGGAACGCGATGCGCGTGGGGATGTTGGCCTTGATCAGCCCCGTGATCACATCGACGCTGGGGCGTTGCGTGGCCAAGATCAGGTGGATGCCAGCGGCACGTGCTTTCTGGGCCAAGCGCGCGATCAGCTCTTCGATCTTCTTGCCCACCACCATCATCAAGTCGGCCAGCTCGTCGATCACCACCACGATATGGGGCAGGCGCTTGAGCGGCTCGGGATCGTCCGGGGTCAGGCTGAACGGGTTGTAGATGAACTCTTCGCGGGCGGTGGCTTCGTCGATTTTCTGGTTGTAGCCCGCCAAGTTGCGCACCCCCATCTTGCTCATAAGCTTGTAGCGTTTTTCCATCTCGGCCACGCACCAGTTCAGGCCGTGTGCAGCCTGGCGCATGTCGGTCACCACAGGTGCAAGCAAATGCGGAATGCCTTCGTAAACCGACATTTCCAGCATCTTGGGATCAATCATCAGCAAACGCACATCACGCGCTTCGGCCTTGTACAGCAACGACAAGATCATGGCGTTGATACCCACCGACTTGCCCGAGCCGGTGGTACCGGCCACCAGCACATGGGGCATCTTGGCCAAATCGGCCACCACCGGGTTGCCGATGATGTCTTTGCCCAAGCCCATGGTCAGCATGGATTTGGCTTCGTTGTAAATCTGCGAGCCCAGGATTTCGCTGAGCTTGATCGACTGGCGCTTGGCATTGGGCAACTCCAGCGCCATGAAGTTTTTGCCCGGGATCGTCTCGATCACGCGGATGGACACCAGGCTGAGCGAACGCGCCAAATCTTTGGCCAGATTCACCACCTGCGAGCCTTTGACGCCTGTCGCGGGCTCGATCTCGTAGCGCGTGATCACCGGGCCAGGCGCAGCGGCCACCACACGCACTTCCACACCGAAATCCTTGAGCTTTTTCTCGATCAGGCGGCTGGTCATCTCCAGGGTTTCATGAGAAACCGTTTCTTGACGAACGGACAAGCTGTCCAGCAAATCCACTTGCGGCAATTTACTGTCGGGCAATTCACTGAACAGGGGTTTTTGGCGCTCTTTGACCACCCGATCGCTTTTCGGCACATCCATGACGGCGGGTTCGATGACCCTTGCCGCCGGCGCCGCCGCAGCCAGGGGCACAGGCTCCAGCGCAAGCTGCCCCTCGGGCGCGGCCTGCCAAGGTGGCATGTCCCATTGCGGCTCAATGGCCTGTGTGGGCGCGGATTGCGCACGTTCACGCAATGCCTGCTGGCCCAAGGCCAGATCTTCCTCAATTTCACGCTTCACATGGCGGGACTGGATCAAACCATCGATGCGGGCCCCCACCCACTCGGCCAACTGGCCCCATGAAAACCGGAACACCATGGCCACGCCCACCACCACCAGTGCGATACCCACCAAGGCTGCGCCGGTAAAACCCAACCAGCGCACGCTGATTGTGCCCACCACATAGCCCATCGCACCGCCACTGTGACCGGGCAAATGCGCCTCCAACCGGTACAAACGCGCCCATTCGATGCTCGCGCTCGCAGCCACCAAAATCACCAAGCCGATCCAGAAAACCCAGCGACTGTGCCACCAGGAAGTGGGATAAGCCGACAAGTCCTCACCGCTTGAGCCGCGCATCCAGCGGGCCAAACCCACCAACCAAGCCCGTGCAGCGGCGGCCAGACACCACCAGGCGGAATAGCCAAACCCGAAATAAGCCAGATCGGCCAACCAGGCCCCGGCCCGCCCCACCCAGTTGCGCACGCCTTGCCCGCTGCCCGAGGTGGACCAGGCGGGGTCGGTGGGTTGGTAACTCAACAAAGCCAACAGGCACAACAACAGCAAGGCGCCGCCGATCAACAAGGCGATTTCTTGCGCAAACCGCGCCCAAAACGGCTGGGGCTCCTCCACCTCCTTGGCGCGCGCCGTGGGGTTGGTCAATGTGTGCAGTGAATAAGTCATAAATGAGGCCTCAAGCTTACCCGATCAAACCGCCCTCCCACAGGTTCCAAGCCCTTTGGAAACCCTCCCGGCTTGCTGCCTTTGGTGGTTTCTTACAATCAGGCCATCCGATGCCACGCATCGACTTTGTCTTTCAACCGACCTCTCAATCCGATTGCACACCATGTCCGCCAACAACAAACACGCCCAAGTTCTTATCCTCGGCTCTGGCCCTGCCGGTTACACCGCCGCCGTTTACGCCGCCCGCGCCAACTTGAAACCTTTGTTGATCACCGGCATGGCCCAAGGTGGCCAGCTCATGACCACCACCGAAGTGGACAACTGGCCTGCCGACGTGCACGGCGTGCAAGGCCCTGAACTGATGCAACGTTTTCAGGAGCATGCCGAGCGCTTCAACACCGAGATCGTGTTCGACCACATCCACACCGTGAAGCTCGAGCAACGTCCCTTCACCCTCATCGGTGACAGCGGCACTTACACCTGCGACAGCCTGATCATCGCCACAGGCGCGTCGGCCAAATACCTGGGCCTGCCGTCCGAAACCGCCTTCATGGGCCGGGGTGTGAGTGGCTGCGCAACTTGCGACGGCTTTTTCTACCGCGAACAACTGTGCTGCGTGGTGGGCGGCGGCAACACGGCCGTCGAAGAAGCCTTGTACCTGTCCAACATCGCCAGCAAGGTGTACCTGATCCACCGCCGCGACAAGTTCAAGGCCGAACCCATCCTGGTGGACAAGCTGATGGAAAAAGTCGCCGCAGGCAAGATCGTGCTGCAGACCTTCCAGACCCTGGAAGAAGTGCTGGGTGACGCCACCGGCGTGACCGGCGTGCGGCTGAAAAGCACCGTGGACGGCAGCATGCAAGACATCGAGCTCAAAGGCTGCTTCATCGCCATCGGCCACGCACCCAACACTGAAATTTTCCAGGGCCAACTGGAACTGGAAAACGGCTACATCGTGACCCAGGGTGGCCTGAAGGGCTTTGCCACCCAAACCTCGGTGCCCGGCGTGTTTGCCGCAGGCGATGTGCAAGACCACGTGTACCGCCAGGCTATCACCAGCGCCGGTACAGGTTGCATGGCCGCATTGGATGCGCAGCGCTTTTTGGAACAACACAACGGTTGATTGGCCGCTTCGGCAACTGCCCGGTTGCGATGATGCGTATTGGTTTTAAACCACTTGCTAGAGCAGCATCCTGGCCGTTGTGGGTGTCTGCCGGGGTTCAGAGGCGCTTCGCTTTGCCACATC
>CAKKRJ010000005.1:0-129641 GCA_919902775.1 Burkholderiaceae bacterium | reverse complement strand
CCCCGGAATACACCCACAACGGCCTTCCAACCGCCTCGGTGACACCACCATCAATTCAGCCCCACTCAGCGCCCAACAATGGCCACAGCTTTCCGGCTATAATCCAAGGCTTTGCTGCATTTGCCCGGATATTCGTTCGGGATCACAAAGACAGCGATCTGGGATACCGCCACCCATCTTGGCGAGGTGAGGCTGGAACGCCAGGCCCCATGCACACCGCATGAGACCCATCGGCACCAGCTGTTTTAAAAGTATCGGAGTGTCCACATGGCACGCGTTTGCGACGTAACGGGCAAAGGCCCAATGACGGGAAACAACGTTTCCCACGCCAACAACAAAACCAAGCGCCGGTTCTTGCCGAACCTGCAATACCGTCGTTTCTGGGTTGAAACAGAAAACCGTTGGGTGCGTCTGCGCGTCTCCAGCGCCGCTCTGCGCCTGATCGATAAAAATGGCATTGATGCCGTTCTCGCTGACCTGCGCGAACGCGGTCAAGCCTAAACCCAGAACATTAGGAGTCATACACCATGGCAACCAAAGGCGGACGCGAAAAAATCAAGCTGGAATCCACAGCTGGCACTGGTCACTTCTACACGACCAGCAAAAACAAAAAAACAATGCCCGAGAAAATGTCGATCATGAAGTTCGACCCCAAAGCTCGCAAGCACGTTGAATACAAGGAAATCAAGCTGAAGTGATTCGGCCTGAGCCTTGCAACAAAAAACCCGCTGCACAGCGGGTTTTTTTATGGCCGATCCCATGACAAGCCAAGTGGGTCAAGTGGGTCTTGCAGATTGACCGCTGCTCATCTCACCTGGGCCTGCGTCAGCATCCACCCTGTCGGAGCTGAAGCTCCGACCTACAGATTCAAAACGCTGTCACCCGGCAACAGCCAAAAGAAAAGGGCCCTCAGGCCCTTTGCTTGCTGAGCGCGTCAACGGTTCAGGCCACCTGGCGAACCGCGCGCAGCTTCACGGAGAAATCGCGCAAGGCAGCGATGCCGCTGTCTTCAGCACGGCGGCACCAAGCTTGCAGATCGGCGGCCAATTGCTCACGCGAATGCGACGTGTTGTGCCAGATCTGGGTCAGCTCTTCCCGCATTTGCACCATTTTGTCGAGGACAGGGCTGGCAGCACGGGCTTGCTCGAGTTGTGCCTGCGCAGCGGCGGGCACCTTGGCGCTGTCGCGGTGCAACCAACGCTGGGCAGCTTGCAGCACGCTGGCATCGAGTTTGAGTTTGCTGGCTTCTTGCTGCATCACTGTGCGCACGTTGCGGGCATAGCCGGCCATGACTTCGTAGCGGTTGGCAATCAGCGCTTCCAAAGTCTTCTCGTCGGCCACAGGGCGAATGTCGCCATAAGCCAAACGGGGAGGCGTCTTTTTGACCGTGGCCATACCCAAGGTTTCCAGCACGCGGATGTAGAGCCAGCCGATGTCGAACTCATAGGGCTTGACCGACAACTTGGCCGATGTGGGGTAGGTGTGGTGGTTGTTGTGCAACTCTTCGCCACCGATCAGGATGCCCCAAGGCGAGATGTTGGTGCTGGCGTCGTGCGCCTCAAAGTTGCGGTAACCCCAGTAGTGCGCTGCACCGTTGATGATGCCAGCGGCCGTGATCGGGATCCAGGCCATCTGAACAGCCCAGACCGTCAAACCCAGAAAACCAAACAAGGCCACGTCGATGATCAACATCAGGGCCACGCCTTGCCAGGAAAAGCGGGTGTACAGATTGCGCTCAATCCAGTCGTCCGGTGTGCCATGGCCAAAGCGCTTCATGGTTTCCAGATTCTTGGACTCCTTGCGGTACAACTCGGCCCCCGTCAACAAGACGGTTTTGATGCCGTACACATGCGGGCTGTGCGGGTCTTCGGCTTGCTCACACTTGGCGTGGTGCTTGCGGTGAATAGCGGCCCACTCTTTGGTCACCTGACCGGTGGTCAGCCACAGCCAGAAACGGAAGAAGTGCGAAGGAATGGCGTGCAAGTCCAAAGCGCGGTGCGCCTGGTGACGGTGCAAGAAAATGGTGACGCTGGCGATGGTGATGTGGGTCAGGCCCAAGGTGATCAACACCATCTGCCACCATGAAAAATCGAACAGGCCATGGCCCATCCACTGAATCACCGCATCCAAAAAAGCCCAATCAGGCAACAACATGAGTCTGTCCTTCTACTGGCGCCTGAGTTCAGGCAATCCTTCGATTTTAAGTTTCCCGCCCCCAAAAGGACAGCTATTTCAACCGAACCCGATGACAACGAATCGTAATGGATTACTTTCTAATCCAGGCTGCGGCAAAAAAACCATCCGTGGCATGGCGGTGCGGCCACAACCTCAAAAAAGTGCCGCCGGGCAAGGCCTGTGGCGCACCATCGCCCGATGGCGCGGGTGAGCACAAGCTGGCGGCGTTTGGCACCTTGAGCCGCTCTAATTCCTGTGCCACATTCAAGGGCACAAAATCCGGGTTGGCTGCGCTGAAGGCTTGTGCGATCTGCTCGTTTTCTTCTGGCAACACGCTGCATGTGGCATACACCAGTCGCCCACCCGACTTGACCATGCGCGAAGCGCTTTGCAAGATGGCTTGCTGCTTTTCGGTCAACTCCTGCACAGCTTGGGGCTTCTGCCGCCATTTCAAGTCGGGGTTGCGACGCAAGGTGCCCAGACCCGAACAAGGCGCATCGACCAACACGCGGTCGATCTTGCCCGCCAAGCGTTTGACGCGGTCATCCCGTTCGTGCGCAATCGCCGCCGGGTGCACGTTGGACAGGCCGCTGCGGGCCATGCGAGGCTTGAGCGCATCCAGCCGATGGCCCGACACATCAAACGCATACAAACGGCCCGTGCTGCGCATGGCCGCGCCCAGCGCCAGCGTTTTGCCGCCTGCGCCCGCGCAAAAGTCCACCACCATCTCGCCACGGTGCGCGTCCACCAGCAAGGCCAGTAACTGCGAGCCTTCGTCCTGAACTTCGATGGCACCACGGGTGAAGGCATCGGTTTTTTGCAGCGCAGGTTTGCCTTGCAGGCGCAGGCCCCAAGGCGAATAAGGTGTTGGCTCTGAAGCGATGCCCGCTTGCGCCAGTTCTTTTTGAATCTCGCTGCGCTTGGCTTGGAACATGTTGACGCGCAAATCCAGGGTGCCGGGTTGCTGCAGGTTGTCGGCCAAGGCCCAGAAATCTTCACCCAATTGGGCTTGCAGGGCCTGTGCCATCCATTCAGGCAAGTTATGGCGGTGCGGTGCCATCAAGGCATCGGCCGGAATGGCGTCGCAAGTGGCCAGCCACTGTTTTTCGGTGTCATTCAGCGCAGCGGTCAGATAATCGCGTGGGCCAAAAAATCCCAAAATGGCCAGCTTGCGCTCCTTGGGGCCCGAACCGGAGCGGGCCAATTGCTCAAACAGCAATTTTTTGCGCAAAACAGCAAAGGCCGTTTCAGCGAGTGTGGCGCGCTCACGCGGCCCCAGCGCGCGGTGTTCGCGAAAATAGCGCGACACCACGGCGTCGGCAGGATGTTCAAATTGGAGGCACAGCCTGACCAGATCGGCGCAGGCGTCTAAAAGGGCTTTTGGATGCATGGCGCGTATTGTCCCATCCCTGTTCCTTGCCCATTCAACCCATTCTGCGAAAGCCCCCATGTCCGAGCCACTTCCGCCATTGATCGAAACCCCCAAGGGCCTGTACCAACATTACAAAGGCGGCATGTACCGGGTGTTGGGCACCGTGCGCCACAGCGAAAGTCTGGCGCCCATGACGCTGTACCAGGCCCTCTATGGTGAACAAGGCCTGTGGGTGCGACCTGCCGCCATGTTTGCAGAGGTGGCCGAATTCAACGGAAAAGTACAAGCCCGTTTCACCCGCCTGGGCGATTGAGCCCGGCGCTGCACAGCGCCGTTCAGGCCGTTGCGGCCAGAAATTGCGCGACAGCGCGAGGGTAAATCAGGTGCTCTTGGCTCAACACCCGCGCCGCCAGAGCGGGTGCGGTGTCATGGGCCAGCACAGGCACCACCGCCTGGGCCAAAATGTCGCCATGGTCGAGTTCTGCAGTCACTTGGTGCACCGTGGCGCCGGCAAATTGGCAACCCGCGTCGATGGCCCGTTGGTGCGTATTCAGCCCCGGAAACGCAGGCAGCAAGGACGGGTGGATGTTGAGCAAGCGCCCCGCGTAATGCGCCACGAAAGCCGGTGTCAGGATGCGCATGAAGCCCGCCAAAACCACCAAAGCGGGAGAAAACCGGTCGATTTCGGCCGCCAAGGCGGCATCAAATGCCTCCCGGGTGGCAAAAGCTTTGTGGTCCAGCACGCCCGTGGCAATGCCGTGGTCTTTGGCAAAACGCAGGCCCTGCGCATCGGCCCGGTTGCTCAGCACGGCGGCCACACGCGCATTCAAGCGGTCAGCCCAGCGGTCATGCTCTGCCGCGCGCACGATGGCCGCCATGTTGGAGCCCGAGCCAGAAATCAAAATGACGATGTTTTTCATGGTGTGTGCCGGATTATCCCCGCACAACGAGGCCCGCAAGCCACACGCATGCCAGCGCCGGCAAGGCATGGCCGGATCCATTTTTTGTCGCACCCAGGACAGGCGTTCGCCAAGGGGGCATGATAAAAAGCACGGTCGTTTGATTTTGATTGCGCCGCGCACTACCGCAGCGCTCACCCCACCGGAGAAAGTCCCCCATGGATTTGGCATTCACACCCGAAGAACTCGCGTTTCGCGACGAAATTCGCACCTGGGTCAAGGGCAACTTGCCCGCCGACATTGCCCACAAAGTGCACAACGCCATGCGTCTGACGCGTGACGACATGCAACGTTGGGCCAAAATTTTGGGCAAAAAAGGCTGGCTGGGCTGGGGTTGGCCCACGCAGTTTGGCGGCCCGGGCTGGACGGCCGTGCAAAAGCATTTGTTCGAAGAAGAATGCGCCCTCGCAGGCGCCCCTCGCGTCGTGCCATTTGGCCCGGTCATGGTGGCCCCTGTGATCATGGCCTTTGGCAACGCCGAACAGCACAAACGCTTTTTGCCCGGCATTGCCAGTGGTGAAGTCTGGTGGAGCCAGGGCTACAGCGAACCGGGTTCTGGTTCGGACCTGGCCTCACTGAAAACCCGCGCCGAGCGTGTGGGCGACAAGTACATCGTCAACGGCCAAAAAACCTGGACCACCCTGGGCCAATATGGCGAGTGGATTTTCTGCCTGGTGCGCACCAGCACCGAGGGCAAACCGCAAACCGGCATCTCCTTTTTGCTGATCGACATGAAGTCGCCTGGCATCACCGTGCGCCCCATCAAACTGCTCGATGGCGAATGCGAAGTCAACGAAGTCTGGTTTGACAACGTCGAAGTGCCTGCCGAAAACTTGGTGGGTGAAGAAAACAAGGGCTGGAACTACGCCAAGCACCTGCTGGCGCACGAACGCACCAACATCGCCGACGTTAACCGCGCCAAGCGCGAACTCGAACGCCTCAAGCGCATCGCCAAAAACGAAGGCGTTTACGACGACCTGCGCTTTCGTGACGAAATCGCCAAGCTCGAAGTGGACATCGTGGCCCTCGAAATGCTGGTGCTGCGCGTTTTGTCGGCTGAAAAATCCGGCAAGAACTCGCTCGACATCGCAGGCCTGCTGAAGATCAAGGGCAGTGAAATCCAGCAGCGCTACACCGAACTCATGATGCTGGCCGCAGGACCGTTTGCCCTGCCCTGCATCTTTGAAGCCATGGACGCCGGCTGGCAAGGCGACTTCCCCGGTGGCACGCTGACCAATGCGCCGCTGGCCGCCAACTACTTCAACATGCGCAAGACCACCATTTACGGTGGCAGCAACGAAGTGCAACGCAACATCGTCGCGCAAACCGTGCTCGGCTGACCCGAAAGGATTTCAAAATGGATTTCGACTTTTCTGACGACCAAGAACAACTGCGCGACGCTGTGCGCAAATGGGTGGACAAGGGCTACGACTTCGAACGTCGCCGCGCCATCGTGGCCGCTGGCGGTTTTGACCGCGCGGCCTACGGTGAACTGGCCGAACTGGGCCTGACAGGCCTGTACGTGAGCGAAGCACACGGCGGCATGGGCATGGGTCCGACCGAAGCCATGGTCACCATGGAAGAACTCGGCCGCGGCATCGTGCTCGAACCTCTGGCCCAAACCCTGATGACCAGCGCCACACTGCAAACCCACGCCCCCGCGGTCTTGCAAGCGGCTTGGCTGCCGCGCATGGCGGCTGGCGAAGCGATCGTGGTCCTGGCCCACCAGGAGCGGGGCGCGCGCTACCAATTGAGCCGCTGCGCCGCACAGGCCAGCGAATCGGGCGGTCAATGGACGGTGACAGGCACCAAGAGTCTGGTCGCAGCAGGCGACCAAGCCGACGCCTATGTGGTGCCCGCCATGGTGCACAACCCCGGGGGAAATCAACTGGCCTTGTTTCTGGTGGAGCGCAGCGCCAGTGGCGTCGCCACACAGGCTTATGCCACGCAAGACGGCTCACGCGCTGCCGAAGTGGCACTGACCCAAGCGCCCGCACAATTGATCACCCTGCAGGGCATGGGCGCCCTGGAAGAAGCGGTGGACATTGGCATCGCCTGCGTCTGCGCCGAAGCGGTGGGCGTGATGGACAAAACGCTGGCCATCACGGTCGAATACATGAACACGCGCAAGCAATTTGGCGTGGCCATTGCCAGCTTCCAGGCGTTGCGCCACCGCGTGGCCGACATGAAAATGCAACTCGAGCTGGGCCGCTCGATGAGCTATTACGCCAGCCTGAAGCTGCACGCCCCGGCTGAAGAACGCCGCCGCGCCATGGCCCGTGCCAAGTACCAGCTGGGCACATCCATGCGCTTCATTGGCCAGCAAGCGGTGCAGTTGCATGGCGGCATCGCCGTCACGGACGAATACATCGTGAGCCACTACTTCAAAAAATTGACGCAGCTGGACATGACGTTTGGCGACACCTTGCACCAGCTGGGCGAAGTGTCGGCGCGCATGCAAGACACCGCAGGCGTATTCGCCTGACCTGCCTCCCGCGCTGAAGGACACCAGGGCGTCACCAGACGCCCTGGTTCATTTTGGCCCCTCATTCGGGATCGCGCACGCGCAAAAAACTGGCAAAACGCGGCAAACCTGAAGGGGTGCGGCCCCGGTAACGGTACGTGACCCAGGCCCCGATCGGCGGCGGCGCGCGGCGCCAGGCATCGCTCAAGCCAGCGCCCAAGGCGAAACGCTGGCCCGAGGGCATCTGCACCAACAAGGCACCGGTCTGCCCCTGCAAACGGCCCTGACCCGGCTGGTGCCCCACCACCACGCCTTCTTCGTCGGGTTCAGGCTTGAATTTGTACAACGCATCGGTGCGACCCGCACGCCACAGCGCATCGGCCCGGTGCAGCACCAAACCTTCGCCGCCCTGCGCCACCGTGGCTTGCAAACGCGCCTGCAAATCCGTGGCGTCTGGCACCACAGCGTGCGCGAGTGGCATCAGCCAAGGCACCTGCGCCGCGGCCAGCATCGACGCCACAAAGCGCACCCGTTCGGCAAATGGGGCGGCATAGCCCGGTGCATCGAACACCTGGTATTGCACGGCGTGCCACCCCACATCGTCGGGCAGCGCGGTACGCACCAGCCCCGACAAGCGGTCAAACGCCCCGCGCCCGATCCACAACTCGCCATCCAGAGCCACCGGGGGCAATGCCGACAAAAACCAGGCTGGGGCCGCAATGACACGCCCGCTGCGAAAGCGCAACACCCGACCATCCCAGACGGCACGCACCCCATCGAGTTTTTCGCTGACCAGAAAGCCCTGCGGTGACCTTGTTCGGGGCCAGGGCATGGCCAATTGCACCGATACCGGCATGGGCACCTGGGCGCTGGCCGCAATGGCCACCCTCGGTGGCGCATTCTGGGACCACGCACTGAACACCCCACAGGGCCCCAGGCACAGTGCCGCCAATGTGTGACGCCGGGTCAAACCTGAAACTTGCGGCACAGTGTGCGCCAGCGCGTGGGGTTTTGCACTGGCCTGAGGGCCACGCGGTGCGGTGGCCTGCGCCTGAACCAAAGCATGGGTCTGCATGGTGAGCCTCCCTGATGGCCTTGGTCGGTTCCGCCTTGGCCTTTTGTTTTCAAAAAAGCCATGATGCAGCGCTTGGCCCGCCAGTGCAAGCCAGCGGCTGACCGAGCGGGTCGGGCCGGGCCGCGCTGTCAGATCACACCATCAAGCGCGAGTTTTTGGGCACATGGGCCAACAAAAAAGCCATCTGGTCCGACAGGATGCGCCGGTTGCGCAAGATGAAGTCTTCCCACAGGCTGGGCACATATGGTGCATACAGCAAGGGCATGTGGGCCTGCTCAGGGGTACGGCTGCTTTTGCGGTGGTTGCACGAGCGGCAAGCGGTGACCACGTTCATCCAGTGGTCTGGCCCTCGCTGGCACACCGGCACGATGTGCTCCCGGGTCAGCACCGACTCGTGAAAATGGCCGCCGCAATAGGCACACACATTGCGGTCACGCGCAAACAGCTTGGGGTTGGTCAGGCCCGGGCGCATGTCAAAGGGATTGATGCGCGGCACGCCCTGGGTGCCAATGATGCTGTTGATGGTGATGACGGATTGCCGGCCTGTGAGGGCGTTGTGCCCACCGTGAAAAACAGCCACTTGCTGCCCCGCCTCCCAACGCACCTCATCGGCTGCGTAGTGGGTGACCGCCTGCTCCAGTGATATCCACGATTGCGGCAGCCCTTGGGCCGAGAGTTTCAAAACCTTCACAGACGCCTCCATCCAACAGTTCAATGACCACTGACACGAAAAGTTCCGTCTCGATCTGGCCCCCTGCGGCATGGCGCCACGGCTTGCAAGATCGGGCTCAGTCACAATATACCCTCTTACTTTGACAACCCCATGAATGCAGGCACTTTGCCCGCATGACGGGCCAACACCCAAGCGACATGAAGGTTTTCCGAGGCTTCCATCACCCCGATATGGCCCTGGCCTGTGCTCTGACCATTGGCAACTTCGATGGCGTTCACCGCGGGCACCAGGCCATGCTGGCGCTGCTGCGCAGCGAAGCCGCCCACCGTGGCGTGCCCAGCTGCGTGATGACTTTCGAGCCGCACCCCCGCGACTACTTCGCCAAGGCCCTGAACAAACCCGAGCTGGCACCCGCGCGCATCGCCACCCTGCGTGACAAGTTGCAAGAACTCGAGCGCTGCGGTGTGGACCAGGTGGTGGTGCTGCCCTTTGACGCCGAACTGGCCAGCCAGTCGCCCGAAGACTTCATCCAAAAAGTGCTGATGCAGGGCCTGGGCGTGCGCTATGTGCAAGTGGGTGACGATTTTCGCTTTGGCGCCCAGCGCGCAGGCGACTACGCCATGCTGGATGCCGCAGGCCAGCGCCTGGGTTTTGATGTGGCCCGCATGAACAGCTACGAAGTCCATGGCCTGCGCGTGTCCAGCTCGGCGGTGCGCGATGCGCTCAGCCAGGGGCGCATGCAAGACGTACAAGCCCTGCTGGGCCGTCCCTACAGCATCAGCGGCCATGTGGTGCACGGGCGCAAGCTCGGGCGCGAACTGGCGGCCACCGCTGAAGGCGCGGGTGACGGGTTCAGAACCCTGAACCTGCGCTTTTCGCACTGGAAACCAGCGGCCAGCGGCATCTTTGTGGTGCAAGTGCATGGCCTGACGGGCAGCCCCTTGCAAGGCGTGGCCAATCTGGGCATCCGCCCCTCTTTGGACCCCACCGATGTGAACGGTGGCCGGGTGCTACTGGAGACCCATGCCTTCGACTGGCCCGCCGATCTGGGCCCCGAGGGGGGCTACGGTAAAATCATCCGCGTGGATCTGCTGCACAAACTACACGACGAGCTCAAATACGATGGTCTGGACGCCCTGACAAAAGGGATTGCCCAGGACTGCGACGATGCGCACGCCTGGTTTGCTTCACGCCACAGTGAGACACACCGCCAGACCACACGCGACCGAATTTGACGCTGGCTGAAACGTCACGTGCCCGCCCCAGGCTGGCACCCCACCTTCCGGGCTGACTTTCACCGCCCGTCTTTTTGCTCCCAGCGGCTTGATGGCCGCGCTCTCGGATTCTTCTCATGTCTGAACCAACCACCTCACCCAGCACCGATTACCGCGCCACGCTGAACCTGCCGGACACCCCCTTCCCCATGCGCGGCGACCTGCCCAAGCGCGAGCCAGGCTGGGTTAAGGACTGGAACGAAGGCGGCCTGTACAAAAAGCTGCGTGCCGCCCGCCAAGGCGCCCCGCTGTTTGTGTTGCACGACGGCCCGCCCTATGCCAACGGCAAACTGCACATTGGCCATGCGCTGAACAAAGTGCTCAAAGACATGATCGTCAAGTCCAAGCAGCTGGCTGGCTTTGACGCGCAATACATCCCCGGCTGGGACTGCCATGGCCTGCCGATCGAAAACGCGATTGAAAAACTGCACGGCCGCAACCTGAGCCGTGACGACATGCAAGCCAAGAGCCGCGCCTTTGCCACCGAGCAAATCGGCCAGCAACGCGAAGACTTCAAGCGCCTGGGTGTACTGGGCGACTGGGAGCGGCCCTACCGCACCATGGACCCGGCCAATGAAGCCGGTGAAATCCGCGCGTTCAAACGCGTGATCGAGCGCGGTTTTGTGTACCGCGGCCTCAAGCCCGTGTACTGGTGCTTTGACTGCGGCTCGTCCTTGGCCGAGTTCGAGATCGAATACGCCGACAAGAAGAGCGACACGCTGGACGTGGCTTTTGAAGCCGACAACGCGCAAGCGCTGGCCGCGGCCTTTGGCCTGTCCAAGCTCCCGGGCGACGGGGACAAAAAAGCCTTTGCCGTCATCTGGACCACCACCGCATGGACCATTCCCGCCAACCAGGCGCTGAACGCCCACCCCGAGCTGGAATACGCGCTGGTGGACACGCCACGCGGCGTGTTGCTGCTGGCCGCCAGCTTGGTCGAAAAATGCCTGGAGCGCTACCAACTGCAAGGCAGCGTGATCGCCACTGCCGTGGGCGAAAAACTGCGCGACCTGGTGTTCCGTCACCCGCTGTACGACACCGTGGCCGCTGACGAAGGTGGCCCCTACAGCTACCGCCGCACATCGCCCCTGTACCTGGCCGACTACGTGACCGCCACCGACGGCACCGGCATCGTGCACTCGGCCCCGGCCTATGGCGTGGACGACTTCAACTCCTGTGTGGCCCACGGCCTGAAATACGACGACATCCTCAATCCGGTGCAAGGCAACGGCGTTTACGCGCCCGAACTGCCCTTCTTTGGCGGCCAACACATCTGGAAAGCCTGCGCCCGCGTGATCGAAGTGCTTGGCCAAAGCGACCGCCTGATGTCGACGGTGGAAATCACCCACAGCTACCCGCACTGCTGGCGTCACAAGACGCCCGTGATCTACCGCGCCGCCGCCCAGTGGTTTGTGCGCATGGACGAAGGCGTGGGTGTCTTCACCCAAGACAAAGCACCCAAGACCCTGCGCCAGTTGGCCCTGGACGCCATCGAGCAAACCCGGTTTTATCCCGAGAACGGCAAATCACGCCTGCGCGACATGATCGCCAACCGGCCCGACTGGTGCATCTCGCGCCAGCGCAGCTGGGGTGTGCCGGTGCCGTTTTTCCTGCACAAGGACAGTGGCGAGCTGCACCCGCGCACCATGGACATCCTGGACCAGGCAGCAAGCATCGTCGAACAAGGCGGCATCGAAGCCTGGAGCCGGGTGACGGTGGAAGACATTTTGGGTGCGGCCGATGCCCCCCACTACACCAAGAGCACCGACATTCTGGAAGTCTGGTTCGATTCGGGCAGCACCTTCCAGCATGTGCTGCGCGGCAGCCACAAAGGGGCCTATGACCGCGAGCCCTTCCACGCCGAAGGCCCCGAAGCCGACCTCTACCTCGAAGGCCACGACCAACACCGCGGCTGGTTCCACAGCTCGCTGCTGCTGGGCTGCGCCCTGTATGACCGCGCGCCTTACAAAGGCCTGCTGACCCACGGCTTTGCCACCGACGGCCAGGGCCGCAAGATGAGCAAGTCGTTGGGCAACACGGTCGATCCGCAAACCGTGACCAGCAAGATGGGGGCCGAAATCGTGCGCCTGTGGGTCGCCAGCACCGACTATTCGGGTGACCTCAACATCGACGACAAGATCCTGGCCCGTGTGGTCGACGCTTACCGCCGCATTCGCAACACCTTGCGTTTCTTGCTGGCCAACGTGAGCGACTTCGACCCGGCCACCGACACCGTGCCCGACAGCCAGTTGCTGGAAATCGACCGTTTTGCGCTCAACCGCGCCGCACAACTGCAAGCCGACATCCGCGCGCACTTCGATGCGTACGAGTTCCACCCGGTGGTCTCCAAGCTGCAAATCTATTGCTCGGAAGACCTGGGCGCGTTCTATCTGGACGTGCTGAAAGACCGCCTCTACACCACCGCGCCCCAATCGCTGGCCCGCCGCAGCGCCCAAACCGCGCTGTACCGCATCACGCACGGCATGTTGCGCTGGATGGCGCCGTTCCTGTCGTTCACCGCCGAAGAAGCCTGGAGCAGCTTCGGCAGCTCCGAATCCATCTTCATGGAAACCTTCAGCGACTTCGGCACAGCCGATGAAGCGCTGTTGGCCAAGTGGGGCCGCATCCGTGAGATCCGTGACCTGGTGAACAAGGACATCGAAGTGGTGCGCACCGCCGGCCAGGTGGGTGCCTCGTTGCAAGCAGAGATCACACTGACCGCCCCTGCTGCGGACCACGCGCTGCTGAGCAGCCTGGGCGAAGACATCAAGTTTGTGTTCATCACCTCCAAAGTGACTTTGCAGGCAGGCGACCAACTGGCCGTGCAAGTGGCCGCCAGCCAGGCCACCAAATGCGAGCGCTGCTGGCATTACGTCAGCGATGTGGGCCATGATGCAGCGCATCCCACGCTCTGCGGCCGCTGCGTGAGCAACCTGCAGGGCCAAGGCGAAACCCGCCACGTCGCCTGATTGAGGAAAGACACCATGGCCAGCTCGAAAAAATTTGCCAAAAGCGGCTCCCGCCAAGGCCTTGCACTTTGGCTGGGCATTGCGCTCTTGGTCCTGCTCATCGACCAGTTCACCAAGGTGCTGGTGCTGGGCGCTTTTCAGCTGGGTGACAGCACGGCGGTCACTTCGTTTTTCAACCTGGTCAGGGCGCACAACCACGGCGCGGCGTTTTCCTTCCTGGCGGCTGCGGGCGGCTGGCAGCGCTGGTTCTTCACCGGCATCGGGGTGGTGGCCGCCGTGTTCATGCTCTGGATGCTGCGCTCACACGCAGGCCAAAAACTCTTCAGCCTGGCCATCGCGCTGATTTTGGGGGGCGCCATTGGCAACGTGGTGGACCGCCTGCTGCACGGTTACGTGATCGACTTCCTCGACTTCTTCTGGGGCAGCTGGCACTTTCCGGCCTTCAACGTGGCCGACAGCGCCATCAGCTTGGGCGCTGTGCTGCTGATTTTGGATGAAATTTTGCGGGTACGGCGCGGGCGTTGACCGCACCTTGTTTGCTCGGGAAAATGCCTGCGTCTGCTCAACTCAATCTGACACCGCTGCGCCTGACTCTGACCTTATTCCAAGACGGGCTGGACGTTGTGCGCGATGCCGCCTGGTTCAACCAACAGAGCGACAAAGTCCGCCACACGCTGATCGCCGGTGTCATTCAGAACTTCGAGTTTGTCTATGAAATCAGCACCAAAATGCTGCGCCGCCGCCTGGAAATGGATGCACTGAACCCCAGCGAAGTGGACTTCGCCAACTTCCGCGACGTGCTGCGCATCGCTGCTGAAAAAGGCTTGATCACCAACGTGCAAGACTGGTTTGGCTACCGCCAAATGCGCAACATCACCGCGCACACCTACGACCACCAAAAGGCGCAGCAGGTCTATGAAGGCACACAGGCTTTCATGATGGACGCGCGGCGCTTGCTGGCTCGCCTGGAAGACGCCCTTGGCTGAGCCCCAACAGGGCATGGGTGCGCAAGAACTGGCACTCGTTCAAAGCATCCTTGCCATCTGGCTGCCGATGCACGAGGTGCGGATGTTTGGCTCTCGTGCACGCGGCACACCCAAACCCTATTCCGATCTGGACCTGGTCATCATGGGCGACACCCCTGTCCCCATGGCCACGATGGGGCAATTGCGAGATGCATTGGCCGACTCCGATCTGCCATGGCGGGTCGACCTGGTGGACTGGGCCACCACCTCGCCAGAATTCAGAGCCCACATCGCCCAGCACAGCATCCCGCTGCAAGCGCCCAAAGCCCTGTAAAACACAACACCAGCGCTTGCGGTAAGCTCCTGCCCCTGATTGAAAAACACGGAGACACCCATGCCCGGCTTGCTGCCCCACATCGATCCTGACGGTCTGCTCGAGTTCTCGGTGGTCTACACCGACCGCGCCCTGAACCACATGTCCAAGCGTTTTGGCGGCGTGATGACCGACATCTCGCGCATGCTCAAAACCGTCTACGGCGCCCACTCGGTGGCGCTGGTGCCTGGCAGCGGTACCTTTGGCATGGAATCGGTTGCACGCCAATTCGCCACTGGCCAACACGTCATGGTGATCCGCAACGGTTGGTTCAGCTTCCGCTGGACACAAATCTTTGACATGGGCCAGATCCCCAAGAGCCACAGCGTGCTCAAGGCCCGCCGCATCGCAGCAGACTCACAAGCAGCCTGGGCCCCGGCCCCGATTGAAGAAGTCAAAGCCGCCATTGCCGCCGAAAAGCCCGCATTGGTGTTTGCTCCGCACGTGGAAACCGCCTCCGGCATGCTCTTGCCCGACGACTACCTCAAGGCCGTGGCCGATGCCGTGCATGCCGTGGGCGGTCTGTTCGTGCTGGACTGCATTGCGTCTGGTGCCATGTGGGTGGACATGAAGGCCACCGGCGTGGATGTGCTGATCAGCGCGCCGCAAAAAGGCTGGAGCAGCTCGCCTTGCTGCGCCATGGTCATGCTGAGCGAGCGTGCCCGAAAAGCCATTGATGGCACCACCAGCACCACCTTCGCGATGGACCTCAAGAAGTGGCTGCAGGTGATGGAAACCTACGAAAGTGGTGCCCACATGTACCACACCACCTTGCCCACCGACGCGCTGCAGCGGTTGCAAGAAGCCATGTTGGAGACCGAGGCCTATGGCTTTGCCAAGGTGCGCGAGGAGCAAATGGCACTGGGCCGCCAGGTGCGTGCCTTGTTGCTGGAGCACGGCTTTCCCAGCGTGGCCGCGCCCGGCTTTGAAGCCCCGGGCGTGGTGGTGAGCTACACCACCGATCCGGAGATTCAAAACAGCAAGAAGTTTTTGGCCATGGGCTTGCAAACCGCTGCGGGCGTGCCGCTGCAGTGCGACGAGCCTGCCGATTTCTGCACCTTCCGCATGGGCCTGTTCGGCCTGGACAAATGGCACAACGTGGAACGCACGCTGGACCACATCCGCCAGGCCCTCTGCAACGTGGCCCCGGTCGAAGCACAAAAGCGGGTGGCCTGAAGCGGCATCCTCACAACGTGATCACCGTGCAACCCGTGGTCTTGCGGGCTTCCAGCGCACGGTGCGCGTCCTGGATCTGCGCCAGGGGGAAGGTCTGGTCGATGTGGATTTTGACTTGACCACTGGTCACCGCCTCAAACAAATCATCGGCCATGGCTTGCGTGCTTTCGCGCGTGGTGATGTGGCTGAACAGCGTCTGGCGCGTCACATAGATCGAACCCTTGTTGCCCAGAATGCCGGGGGCAAAGGGGGCCACCGCACCCGAGGCGTTGCCAAAGCTGGCCATCAAACCAAAGGGTGCCAGGCAATCGAGTGACTTGTCCCAGGTGTCTTTGCCCACCGAGTCATAGACCACCTTGACACCCTTGCCAGCGGTGATCTCCTTGACCTTGGACTGGAAGTCTTCGGTGGCGTAGTTGATGCAGAACTCGGCGCCATTGGCCATGGCCAGCGCGCACTTGGCATCGCTGCCGGCGGTGCCGATCAAGCGCAAACCCAAAGCCTTGGCCCACTGGCAGGCGATCAGGCCCACACCACCGGCTGCGGCATGAAACAGCACAAAGTCACCGGCCTGCAAGCCACCTTGCGGCAACGTGCGCTTGAGCAGGTATTGCGCCGTCAGGCCCTTGAGCATCATGGCCGCACCGGTCTCAAACGAAATGGCATCGGGCAGCTTGCACACGCACTTGGCGGGCATCACGCGCACTTCGCAGTAACTGCCGGGCGGCTGGCTGGCGTACGCTGCGCGGTCACCCACCTTCAGGTGCGTCACGCCTTCGCCCACGGCTTCGACCACACCCGCCGCTTCCATGCCCAGCTTGAGCGGCATGGGCAGGGTGTACAGACCACTGCGCTGGTACACGTCGATGAAGTTCAGGCCAATCGCTTTGTGACGGATGCGGATTTCGCCGGGGCCGGGCTCGCCCACGGTCACATCGACCAGCTGCATGACTTCGGGACCACCGTTCTGGTCGATCTGGACTGCAAGACTCATGGAATTCTCCTGAAGGGGTGAAAGCAAACGATGCGTGACTTTGCCACGAATCTCATGCCTTGGTGCAGGGTGGGGGCAGCTCGGCGACAGCTGGGAAACCCGAATCTCGATACAGTCGCCGCATGTCTCAAAAACTCTCTCCGGTCACCGCCATGCTGCTGACCGTGCCGCCGCTCATGTGGGCAGGCAATGCCGTGGTCGGGCGCATGGTGCATGACCTGGTGCCGCCGATCACGCTGAACTTTTTGCGTTGGCTGGTGGCGTTTTTCATCTTGCTGCCATGGGCCTGGCAGGTGCTGCGCCCTGCCAGCGGCCTGTGGTCACACTGGCGGCGTTTCGGCCTGCTGAGCCTGCTGGGCGTGGGCTGCTACAACGCGCTGCAATACCTGGCGCTGCAAACCTCTACCCCGCTGAACGTGACACTGGTGGCGGCCAGTGGGCCGTTCTGGATGCTCACCATTGGCGCCCTGTTTTTCAAGGCCCCTGTGCGGCGCATGCAACTGCTGGGCGCGCTCTTGTCCATCGGCGGTGCGCTGGTGGTGCTCTCGCGCGGCAATTGGACCGAACTGCTGGCCGTGCGGCTGGTAGCGGGTGACCTGTTCATTTTGCTGGCCACCGCCTGCTGGGCTTTTTACAGCTGGCTGCTCAGCCAGCGAAATGAGCCCGAAGCCATTCGCAACGACTGGGCGGCCTTCTTGATGGGGCAGGTGGTGTTCGGGCTGGCCTGGTCGGGCCTGTTTTCGGGACTGGAATGGACCTTCACCGACGCGCACATGGTCTGGGGCTGGCCACTGATCGCCACCCTGGCCTTTGTGGCCGTGGGCCCTGCGGTGCTGGCCTACCGCTGCTGGGGCCTGGGCATCCAGCAAGCGGGACCCGCCATGGCCGGTTTCTTTGCCAACCTCACCCCCCTGTTTGCCGCCATCTTGTCGGCGGCCTTTTTGGGTGAATTGCCGCACCTGTACCACGTGGCAGCGTTTGCACTGATCGTGGTGGGGATCGTGATGTCGGCGAGGCAATAAGCCGCAAAGGTTTTGACCGGGTGCAGCAGAAATTTCTCATGTTTGGGCTTGCGGAGAGCTCAGACGGACATGGCATGCCGCTCCGCAAAAAGTTCGTCAATCGCTGTTGCGAAACTTTCCATGTCGGAGCTGAAGCTCCGACCTACAAAAATTGCAAGGTCGGCGGCTTTAGTCCCGACAGGCACCGTTGATCACCAACGGCGGCAAGCAGCCTAAAGTAGCCCCCCGACCCGCATCAATACGTGCCCGGATACGCCCCACCATCGGCCAGCACGTTCTGGCCGGTCATGTAGGCGACGTGCTGGCTGCACAAGAAGGCGCAGATGGCGCCGAACTCTTGCGGTGTGCCGTAGCGGCCTGCCGGGATTTGCGCTTGCTGGATGGCGCGCATTTCTTCCACGGTTTTGCCTTGCTTTTGCGCCATGGCGGGCAGCGTGGCGCGGATGCGGTCGGTGTCGAATTTGCCGGGCAGCAGGTTGTTCATGGTCACGCCTTGACCTGCGATCTTGCTGCGCGAGGCACCGGCCACAAAGCCGGTCAGGCCGCTGCGTGCGCCGTTGGACAGGCCCAGCACGTCGATGGGGGCCTTCACCGCGCTCGATGTGATGTTGACGATGCGGCCAAAGCCGCGTGCGGCCATGCCGTCGACCGTGGCTTTGATCAGTTCGATGGGAGTGAGCATGTTGCCGTCGATGGCCTTGATCCAGGCGTCGCGGTCCCAGTTGCGGAAGTCACCGGGGGGTGGGCCACCTGCGTTGGTGACCACGATGTCGTAGTCTTTGCCAGGGCCACCGGGCACGTTCCAGATGGCTTCGCGGCCTGCTGGCGTGGTGATGTCTTGCGCCACCGCAATCAGCTGCACGCGGCCGCCCGTCTCGGCGCGCAACGCGTCCACGGCTTTGTCCAGCACTTCAGCGCCGCGCGCCACCATGACCACATGTACGCCTTCCAGCGCCAGTGCGCGTGCGCAGCCCCAGCCCAGGCCTTTGCTCGCGCCACCCACCAAAGCCCATTTGCCTGCAATGCCCAAATCCATGTTGATCTCCTTGTTGTTTCAAACCTTGGGCGCACGCGTCACCCAAAACACACCCGACAGCACCAGCACGGTGCCCCCCACAATCCACACATTGAACGGCTCGCCCAGGATGAACACGCCCATCAGCAACGTGGACATGGGGCCGATCATGCCGGTCTGTGCCGTCAGGCCCGCGCCGATGCGCTCGATGGCCATCATCACCAGCACCACGGGCACCGCCGTGCAGGCCGTGGCATTGAGCAGGGACAGCCAGATCACCGGCTCGGCCACCTGCGCCGCTGACAGCGGTCGCAACAGCACAAATTGGGCGATGCAAAACAGGCACGCCGCCGAGGTGGCCCAGCCCGCCAGGCGCAGCGAACCCAGGCGCTTCACCATCTGGCCGCTGTAGCTCAAGTACAGCGCGTAGCTGATGGCGCTGGCCAGCACCAGCACCGCACCCAACGCGGTGTTTTTGCCATCCAGCGAAGCCTCGTGACCAAACACCAGCAGCACCCCCACATAACTGATGGCCATGCCCACGCCCTGGCGGTGGCTGATCTTGCGCCGGTACAAAAACCAGCCCAGCACCAACACCAGTGTGGGGTTGAGGTACAGGATCAGGCGTTCGAGCGAAGCGCTGATGTATTCCAGCCCCCAGAAGTCCAAAAACGACGCGAGATAATAGCCACTGAAGCCCAGCCCCAAAATGCCCAGCCAGTCGCGCCCGGCGATGCGCGCCTTGCCGCGCCCGGCCCACCAGGCCATGAGCAGGAACATGGGCAATGCAAACAACATGCGCAACATGAGCAAGGTGACGGCGTCCACACCATGGCGGTAAGCCAGCTTCACGATGATGGCTTTGCCACTGAAAGCAATCGACCCGGCTACGGCCAAAAGCAGGCCTGATGTGAGGTGCGGTGGGCGCGGGGCAGTCGTCATCAAAAGCCCACGGCCTGGCCGTCACGGCGCGGGTCGCTGGCGGCCATGTAGCCCTCCACGCCCGGATCGCCCATGCGCCAGATGAACTGGCCTGCGCCAAAGTCTTGGTAAGAGTCGTTGATGATGTCCAGCTCATGGCCGCGTGCCATCAACTCTTGCACGGTCTGGCCATTCATGGCGGCTTCGACGTTGATGTTCATGCCGGTGTTGTAGCGCCAGCGCGGCGCGTCGCAAGCGGCTTGCGGGTTCTGGTTGTAGTCGAGCATGCGCACCAGGGTTTGCATGTGGCCCTGGGGCTGCATGTTGCCGCCCATCACGCCATAGCTCATGACCGGTTGGCCGTTTTGGGTGAGGAAAGCCGGGATGATGGTCTGGAAAGGCCGCTTGCCGGGCATGACCAGGTTGGCGGTGTTGGGGCCTTTGGGGTTGGTGCTGAAACCATGGCCCCGGTTTTGCAGGCTGATGCCATAGGTCGGCTCGACCACGCCCGAACCAAAGCCCATGTAGTTGCTCTGGATGAAGCTGACCATCATGCCGTTTTCATCGGCAGCCGTGAGGTAAATCGTGCCGCCCTTGACCGGGTTGCCCGCCTGGAAGTTTTGCGCCTTTTTCATGTCAATCAGCCGGGCGCGGCTGGCCAGGTAGGCCGGGTCAAGCATCTGCTCGGGGGTGACTTCCATGTACCGCGGATCGGCCACGTAGCGGTACACGTCGGCAAAAGCCAGTTTCATGGCTTCGATTTGCAGGTGCTGCGAATCGGCACCGTCCACCTTGTGGCTGGCCAGGTCAAAGTTGGACAAAATGCCCAAGGCGATCAGCGCGGCGATGCCCTGCCCATTGGGTGGGATCTCGTGCAGGGTGTAGCCCCGGTAGTTTTGTGCGATGGGCTTGACCCACTCGGGCTTGAAGTCGGCCAGGTCTTTGGCCGTGATGCTGCCGCCGTTGTCTTTGGCAAAGCGCTCGATGGCCTCGGCGATTTCACCCCCGTACAGGGCTTGCCCCTTGGTCGCGGCAATGGCTTTGAGGCCGCGTGCCGCGTTCTTGAACTGGAACAACTCGCCCACTTCGGGCGCACGGCCCCAGGGCAAAAAGCTTTGGGCAAAACCAGGCTGCGACTGCAACTCGGGGGTCGCGGCGGCCCACTTTTGCTGCACCACCACCGGAATCAGGTAGCCACGCTCGGCCAGCTCGATGGCCGGCTCCAGCAAATCGGCAAAAGGCAACTTGCCAAAGCGCTCGCTCAGGGCCACCCAACCGGCCACCGCGCCGGGCACGGTGACCGAGTCAAAACCGCGCTTGGGCGGCGTGAGCGCATCGGTGCCATATTTGCGGTGGAAGTAATCGGGCGTCCAGGTGGCGGGGGCCGGGCCCGACGAATTGAGGCCATGCAGTTCCTGGCCGTCCCACAAAATGGCGAACGCATCCGAGCCCAGGCCACAACTCACGGGCTCGGTCAGGGTGATGACGGCAGCGGCGGCAACGGCCGCATCGACCGCATTGCCGCCTTTGAGCATCATGCGCAGGCCCGCTTGGGCGGCCAAGGGGTGCGAGGTAGACACCACATTGCGCGCAAACAGCGGCAAACGGGTGCTGGTGTAGGGGTATTGGTTTTGAAACTGCATGTTCAGTCCAGGGTGATCTTGCGCGTGTATTTTCCCAGACGAGGCCAGTGGCCGCTGAACCCACGCGACAAACTGACGAAGAGCACCGTGCCCCACAACGACAACGGCCTCCGAAGAGGCCGTTGTGTGGTGTCAGAAAAGAAGCGTCACTCTTCGACGAAAGCTTCTTCTCGTTTGGACTTGATCGATGGCAAGGTCACGATCACCAAGAGGACCGCCGATGCCGCCAACAGGCTGGCCGACAATGGGCGCGTCACAAACACGCTCCAGTCACCACGCGACAGCAACATGGCACGACGCAGGTTCTCTTCCATCATTGGGCCCAGAATGAAGCCGAGCAGCAAGGGCGCTGGTTCCATGCCCAGCTTGATGAAGCTGTAGCCCACCACACCAAATATGGCCACCATCCAGATATCGAAGGTGTTGTTGTTGGTCGAATACACGCCGATCGCGCAGAACAACACAATGGCGGGGAACAACCAGCGGTAGGGAACCGTGAGCAGCTTGATCCAGATGCCAATCAAGGGCAGGTTCAAGATGATCAGCATCGCGTTGCCGATCCACATCGAGGCGATCAGGCCCCAGAACAACTCGGGGTTGCTGGTCATCACCTGGGGGCCAGGCTGGATGTTGTGGATGGTCATCGCACCCACCATCAAGGCCATCACGGCGTTGGGTGGAATGCCCAAGGTCAGCAAGGGAATGAACGAGGTTTGCGATGCCGAGTTGTTGGCCGACTCGGGCGAAGCCACGCCCCGGATGTTGCCTTGACCAAAAGGCACTTCACCTGGCTTGAGCTTGGTTTTCTTCTCGATGGTGTAAGCCGCAAAAGCCGCCAGCAAAGCACCGCCACCGGGCAAAATGCCCAATGCAGAACCCAGGAACGTACCGCGCAAAACAGCCGGCACCATGTTCTTGAAATCTTCGGCAGTAGGCATCAAACCTGTGACCTTGGCAGTGAAGACTTCGCGTTCGTCTTCGTGCTTGGAAAGGTTGGAAATGATCTCTCCGTAACCGAACACGCCCATGGCGATGGTGATGAAACCCACGCCGTCGGTCAGCTCAGGAATGTCGAAGCTGAAACGTGCCACGCCAGAGTTGACGTCGGTACCGATCAGGCCCATCAACAAGCCCAGCACAATCATGCCCACGGCTTTGATGAGGGAACCAGAAGCCAGCACCACCGCACCGATCAAGCCCAGGATCATCAAGGAGAAGTATTCGGCAGGACCGAATTTGAAAGCCACTTCGGTCAGCGGGCCAGCAAAGGCCGCCAGAATCAAGGTGCCCACGCAACCGGCAAAGAAAGAACCCAGACCCGCTGCGGCCAATGCCGGACCCGCGCGGCCTTTGCGGGCCATCTGGTAGCCGTCGATCATGGTGACCACCGACGAGGCTTCACCGGGCAAATTGACCAAAATGGCCGTGGTGGAGCCGCCGTATTGGGCACCGTAATAAATACCAGCCAACATGATCAATGCCGCCACAGGGGGCAAGGCATAAGTAGCAGGCAACAGCATGGCGATGGTGGCCACCGGACCCACACCGGGCAGCACACCGATCAGGGTGCCCAGCAAACAGCCAATGAACGCGTAAATCAGGTTTTGAAAGGTGAACGCCACCCCAAAACCGAGCGCGAGGTTGTCAAACAGTTCCATGAATTATTTCTCCTCAACCGGTGATGAATGTGGGCCAGACGGGAAACTGCAACTTGAGCAGCAACACGAAGGCACCATAACTGCCCGCAGACAGGATGGCGGCCAAGACCAGAACTTCTTTCAGCTTGAATGTGTCACCCGCCCGGCTGACCACCAAGGTGGTGCCAAAGATCGCCGCGATCAACCCCATTGCAGGCACGCCCAAGTTGGGCAGTCCACCCAACAAAATGCCGAACAGCACGTTGCCGGCAATGATGTAGAACAGTGGCTTCCAGGCCCATGCGCCGATCTTGTCGCCGTCCTGGGTCTCCACCGTCAAGGACTTGAACATGACGAAGGCGCCGATCACTGCAAGCAAAATGCCCAGCAGCAGCGGAAAGTAGCCTGGCCCCATGCGGGCGCCCGTGCCCACGTTGTAGTTGGTGGCACCGTAGGCAAAGGCTGCACCTGCAACCGTGTAGAACAGGCCGGAAAAAAAGTCTTTTTGACTCTTGATGTTCACGAGATATCTCCTCTGATTGAGTTGGCACGATTCTGCGTGAAGATGTCACCCGGTGCGATGTGGGTTACACCTATGTCCCGCAAAGGACAAATTTATGGTTTACCCTAATTTGCAGATTCCATACCCTTGATAAGAGCACCGCTGTCTCATGGCGTCAAAGGCTTGAACACCTTGAGCCATTTCAATGCGGGCAGGCTCCACCGGTCTTCGATCGCACTGGCTGTCGCCAGCAAGGCCTCGCGTGAAGGCCTGCTGGCAGTGCGTTGGGCCAGCACGATAGCGTTGCCCTCGCGGGTGGGTTTGAAGACCCAGACCGCATCCTCGCCAAACGCCGCGCAGATCTTTTCCACACTCTCGGCATAGCTTGACGAACGGCCAAACAGATTCACGGTCATGCAGCCCTGCTGGGTCAGCAATTCACGGCAGTGGCGGTAAAAATCAGGCGTGTCCAGCACCGGGGCCGCAGCCTCTTCGTCGTACAAATCGACTTGCAACGCGTCGACCGTGCCACGCCATTCGTCCTTGCGAATTTCCAACGCCGCATCGGCCAGCACCACGCGCAAGTGCTCATCATCAGGTGGCAAACGGAACCAGCCCCGGCACGCGTGCAACACGCCCGGGTTCAACTCGACCGCCGTGCACGTCATCTTGAGTTTTTTGTAGCAAAACTTGGTGATGGTGCCGGCACCCAAGCCCAGCTGCATGGCGTGTGCGCCCTTGACCTCGTCGTGCGGGAAAAACAGCATCCAGCCGAACATGCGCTGCACATATTCCAGCTCGATGTCGTAAGGCTTGTCCAGGAACATCGAGCCCTGAATCCATTCGGTGCCCAGGTGCAGGTAACGGATCTTGCCGTCTTCGGAAAAATTGACTTCGGGCAATTCCATCGCGGTGTCTGTGGATTTTTTTCGGCTCATGGGGTCAAGACCGCCTTCCAGGCGGTGAGTTTTTGTTCAAAGGTCCACGCTGCGTTCGCGGGACTGGTCGATGGTAGGCGATGCAAGCGCCCCTTGGCGGCCCACCCCGCCTGCGTGAGCGCTTTTTCAAGCCTTGGAGCATGGCGAAAACTCTCACCGCCGTTGTGGACCACGGTGTTCAGCAGCGGACAGCGCTGCAACAAGGCCGGAAAATCGTTCAACTGCGCTTGACGGATCGCGCTGTCCAGACTGCCCTCGCGCGCGCATTGTGCATAGACATCCCACACGCCCACGCCTTGCGCCAGCAAACACTGGCAACGCTGGGCGTAGTTGTTGTCGTCAGGCCAAGGCGCATCGGGCCACAGGGCCTGCATGATGCGCCAGAAGTGGTTTTGCGGGTGGGCGTAGTACTGCTGCACCTGCAAAGACTTGACGCTGGGGAAACTGCCCAACACCAGCACGCGGGTGGCCGGCCCCACCAAGGGCGGCAAGCCTTGCAAGCGCACGGGCGGGGACGTCATTCAGCAGCCAATCGGGGCAACACGCGCCTGGCATTGCGGCAAGTGGCTTCGGCCAGGTCGGCCAGCGACACACCACGCACATCGGCCAGCACCTGCGCAATGCGTGGCAACTCTGCCGGACTGTTGCGCCCCTGGGCCGCGCCCTGCGCCCTTTGTTCGGCTGTGCGATACAGCCAGTGCGGCGGCATGTCGGGGGCATCGGTTTCCAGCACGATGGCCTGCAGTGGCAACGCGGTGACCAGGCGCCGCAACTGCAAAGCCCGGTCGTACGTCAGCGCGCCACCAAAACCCAGCGCAAAGCCCCTGTCCACAAACGCCTGCGCCTGTTGCGCACTGCCATTGAACGCATGGGCAATCCCCGAGTCCACAGGACACTGTCGCAAGCCTTTGAGCAACAGGTCGGCCGAGCGCCGCACATGCAGGATCACCGGCAAGCCATGCTTTTGCGCCAACTGGAGTTGCGCCAGATAAAACGCCCACTGCCGTGCACGCAAGTCAGCGGTGCACAACGCGGGCACAAAAAAATCCAGCCCGATTTCGCCCACCGCCACCAGCCGGGGGTCGTCTCGGCGTTCGGTCAAGGCCTGGTCCAGCGCCAGCAAATCACCCGCTTGCGCCTGCGGTACATGCAAAGGGTGGATGCCCAGAGCGTAGGCATCGCCATGCCGCTCGGCCAGCTGCGCCACATCGGCCCAGTGGGATCGGTGCACCGCAGGGATCACGCAGCGCGCCACGCCCAACTGGCGGGCGGCTGCGCGCACCGCATCACGGTCGGCATCAAACTCGGCCGCATCCAGGTGGCAATGGGTGTCGATCCACATCCCGCGGCCCCGCGTCAGGAAGCGGCTTGCAAAACACCCTTGACCAAGTGCAGCTGCCTGTCACAGCGCGCGGCCAGCGCCTGGTCATGCGTGACCACCACAAAGGCGGTGCCTCGCTCGCGTGCCAGTTGCAGCATCAGCGCAAACACGCCGTCGGCGGTTTCGCGGTCCAGGTTGCCGGTGGGTTCATCGGCCAACACGCAGGCCGGGTCGTTCACCAGGGCGCGGGCCAACGCCACGCGCTGGCGTTCCCCACCAGACAACTCGGCGGGCCGGTGGTGCACGCGTTCACCCAGCCCCACACGCTGCAGCCATTGCGTGGCCACCGCCGCCGCTTCAGTGCGGTCTTGCCGGCGGATCCACAGCGGCATGGCCACGTTGTCCAGCGCGCTGAACTCGGGCAACAAATGGTGAAACTGGTAAACAAAACCCAGGTAGCGGTTGCGCCACTGGCCTTGCTCTGCGGCATCCAAGGCCGACAGCAACTGCCCCTTGAGCTGCACCGCGCCTTGGGTCGGCGCATCGAGCCCGCCCAGCAAATGCAGCAAGGTGCTTTTGCCCGAACCCGAAGCGCCCACGATGGCCAGCGTTTCGCCAGCGTGCACCGCCAGGTCAACGCCTTGCAACACGGTCACATCCAGGCGGCCTTCGGTGAAGCGCTTGGTCAGGCCTTGGGCCTGCAGCACCGGCGTGGTGGTGTGGGGTTTATTCATAGCGCAGTGCCTCCGCCGGGTTGACCTGACTGGCGCGCCAGCTCGGGTAAAGCGTGGCCACAAAAGCCAGCACCAGGGAAATGAGGGTCACCGGCAGGATGTCACTGGGCAGGGGTTCGCTGGGCATGCGGCTGATCAGGTAAATGTCACGCGGCAAAAAGCTGGCATTGAAGAGCGTTTCCAGCGCAGGCACGATCACATCGATGTTGAACGCCACCAACAGGCCCAGCAACAAACCGCTCAGGGTTCCGATCACGCCCACGGTGGCCCCTTGCACCACAAAAATGCCCATGATGCTGCGCGGGCTGGCCCCCAGCGTGCGCAAGATCGCGATGTCAGCCCGCTTGTCGGTCACCGTCATCACCAGCGTGCTGACCAGGTTGAAGGCCGCCACCGCCACGATGAGGGTGAGGATGATGAACATCATGCGTTTTTCCACCTGCACAGCAGCAAACCAGGTGCGGTTTTGCTGCGTCCAGTCGCGCACAAAAAACGGCGCCCCCAGCGCCAATTGCAGATCACGCGCCACCTCACGCGCCAAATGCAAATCACGCAACTTCAGGCGCACCCCGCTGGGGCCTTCCAGGCGGAACATGCGCGCTGCGTCATCCACATGCATCAGCGCCAGGGCCGAGTCGTATTCGTAATGCCCCGAAGAAAACGTGCCCACCACCCCCATCTGCTTCATGCGCGGCACCACGCCTGCAGGCGTGACCTGCCCAGAAGGCGAGACCAGGGTCACCGGATCACCCGTCAGCACCCCCAGGTTGCTGGCCAGGTCACGGCCCAGCACCAAGCCAAACGCGCCTGGCTGCAAGCGCTGCAAGACCCCGGCTTGCGTGTCGTTGGACAAGTCGCTGACTTCGGGCTCCAGCGCCGGATCGATGCCGCGCACCAGCACGCCCTTCATGTCCTCGCCACGCGCCAGCAAGGCCTGCGCGGTCACGAAAGGCGCGGCCCCCACCACCTGCGGATGCGCTTTCAGACGGCTCAGCAAAGCGGGCAAGTCGGCCACCGCCGCGCCATCGGCGGCATAGACCTCGATGTGCGAGACCACGCCCAGCATGCGGTCGCGCACTTCTTTTTGAAAACCATTCATCACGCTCAGCACGATGATGAGCGCCGCCACCCCCAGCGCAATGCCCAGCATGGACACGCCCGAGATGAAGGAAATGAAGCCGTTGCGCCGGGTGGCGCGGCCTGCACGCGTGTAGCGCCAACCCAGAACGAGTTCGTAAGGGATATTTTTGAAAAAAGCCATAAGCCGCTATTGTGACCAATCGGTCAATGCCACATTCGCGCGCAGGGGCGCGCTTCCACAAGATTCAGGTGATTTGTGGGGATCAGGTAATTTGTGGGAGGTCGCCCCTGCGACCGAAGGTTGTTCTTTCACCGTCAAAGTCGCGGCGATGACAGGTTTTGAATCGCTTTGAACCAACACTTTGCCACCCGTTCCCTTCAACCATGACCCCGGCGTTCCTGAGGTCACGGGTGAAAGCAGCGTTTACCCAAAGGAAACCCCCATGAAAAATCAACGCATCAGCTGGTGTGCCCTCGCCGCAACTGCGCTGCTGAGCGCCTGCCAGACCGCCCCCGTCGAGCCCCCTACATCGCCTGAAGTCGTGGGTGAATTTCGCAAGGGTTCGGGTTATTTGAACGGTTATCTGGACCGCAAAGCCTTACCCGACAGCCTGGCCCTGGTGCCACCCCCACCGGCCCCGGGATCGGCCCGCCAAGCGGCCGACCTGGAGGCTCACCGCCAAACACGTGCATGGCGCGACACCCCTCGCTGGGCGCTGGCCACCCAGGATGTGAACCTGAAGTTTCCCGAAGCGGCCAGGGTGTTCTCGTGCGCACTCGACATCCCCATCTCGCAAGAAGCTACGCCCCACCTGAACATGCTGCTGCGGCGCACGCTGATCGATGCCGGGCTGGCCACTTACAAAGCCAAAGACCATTACGCGCGCAAACGCCCATTTGCCCAATTGGGTGAGACCACCTGTTCAGCCAAGGAAGAAGCCAGCTTGGCCAAAGACGGCTCCTATCCTTCGGGTCATGCGGCCTTGGGCTGGGCCTGGGGCCTGATCTTGACAGGTGTGGCCCCCGACAAAGCCGATGCCCTGCTGCAACGCGCCCACGCCTTTGGGGACAGCCGCATGGTCTGCGGCGTGCATTGGCAAAGCGACCTGGAATCCGGACGCATCGTAGGGGCCGCAACGGTAGCCCGCCTGCAGGCCGACCCCGTGTTTCAGGCGCAAGCGCAGCTTGCCAAGGCCGAAATTGACGCAGCCCGGGCCAAAGGCCTGAAGTCCGACCGGCACGATTGCGCCGCAGAGGCGGCAGCCCTCAAACGCTGACCACACCGCCTTGGCGCGCATGGGGCCTGCGACAATCAGCCCCATGCACCTGATCATTCCCTACGCGGCCAGCCAACGCCTGCCAGGCCCTGAGGCTTTGGCCTCTCTTCAGCTGCCTCATTTGCAAGCCTTGCTGGCTGTTTTGCAGCGCCAGCAGGTGGTGCAAGACAGCCACGAAACACCTTTGCACATGCCCCACGAACGCCTGCAGGCCCAAGCCCTGGGTTGGGGCCATGAACTGACCGCCCTGCCCTGGGCCGCCTGGCACCAGGCCCAGCAAGGCCACACCAGTACCCAATCGCAGGCCTGGATGACGCCTTGCCACTGGCAAGTCGGCATGGACCAGGTGGTGATGCTGGACCCGGCCAGCCTGTTGTTGTCGGACGATGAATCGCAGCAATTGCTGCAGGCCATGCAACCGTTTTTGCAAGAAGACGGCCTGCAGGTCAGCTGGCACAGCGCCTTGCGGTGGCATGTTCAGGGTGAGCTGCTGAACGACTTGGCCTGCGCCTCGCTCGACCGGGTGATCGGCCAGAACGTGAAGCCCTGGATGCCTGTCGGCTCGGCCGCCCGCCCCTTGCAACGCCTGCAAAGCGAGATGCAGATGCTGCTGTACAACCACCCGGTGAACAATGCCCGCGATGCGCGCCGGCAAATCGCCATCAATGCGTTCTGGTTGCACGATGCAGGCCGCTTGCCGGTAAACACCGCCGCCACGGTGCAGCCCCTGCCCATAGACACGGCCATCCGCGTGCCCGAGGCCCTGCGCCCAGCCGCTCTGCACGGCGATGTGCAGGCCTGGCAACAAGCCTGGCGGCAACTGGATGCCACCGCCGTGGCCGATTTGCTGGCGCACTTCAACGCCACAGGCCAGGCCACGCTGAGTTTGTGCAGCGAGCACACCGCCCACACCTACACCCCCGCACCTGCCACCTGGCACCAGCGGGTCACCCGCCTGTTCAACAAAACCACCCCTGCTGCGGCACTGGCCGACCTCACCACCGCTTGAACGCCCCATGAATTTACTCACCCGAGATGTGCCCCCCCGCAGTGCCTGGGCACTGGAACAAGCGGGCATCCACCCCCTGCTGGCCCGCCTGTATGCCGCACGCGGCGTGCAGTCCAAAGACGAACTCGACGACGCGCTGAACCTGCTGCTGCCCCCGGCCAGCATGCTCGGCACCACCGAGGCCGCGAAGTTGCTGGCCGATGCCATGGCGCACAACAAGCGCCTGTGCATCGTGGCCGATTACGACTGCGACGGGGCCACCGCCTGCGCCGTGGCCGTGCGGGGTCTGCGCATGCTGGGCGCGCAAAACGTGCGCTACCTGGTGCCCGATCGGGTGGTGGATGGCTACGGCCTCACCCCCACCATTGCCCAACGCGTGCATGCGCAAGGGGCCGATGTGCTGATCACGGTGGACAACGGCATTGCCAGCGTGGCGGGCGTGCAAGCGGCGCAGGCCCTGGGCTTGCAAGTGCTGGTGACCGACCACCACTTGCCCGGCAGCGAATTGCCCAGCGCCGAGGTCATCGTCAACCCCAACCAACCCGGTTGCAGCTTTGCCAGCAAATCCATGGCAGGTGTCGGCGTGATGTTTTACGTGCTGCTGGCCCTGCGCGCCGAACTGCGCCAGCGCGGCGTGTTTGATGCCAGCAACCAACCGCGACTCGACGCGCTGCTGCCCCTGGTCGCTTTGGGCACCGTAGCCGACGTGGTCAAGCTCGACCCGAACAACCGCCGCCTGGTGGCGCAAGGTCTGCGTCGCGTGCGTGCCGGGGCTTTGCCACCGGGCATGGCCGCGCTGATGCGTGCTGCCAGCCGCGAAACCGCCAAGGCCACCACCTTTGACTTTGGCTTTGCGCTGGGCCCACGCATCAATGCCGCTGGCCGCCTGGCCGACATGACGCTGGGCATCGAATGCCTGCTGACCGACGACGCCGGGCGCGCCGACGAACTGGCCAAACAACTGGACGCGATCAACCGCGAACGCCGCGTGATCGAGGGCGACATGCGCGAAATGGCCATGGAGATGGCCGAGTCGCTGTTTGACGAAGGGGACGAACCGCCCCCCGCGATTTGCGTGTTCGACCCGGATTTTCACGAAGGTGTGGTGGGCATCGTGGCCTCACGCATCAAAGACAAGCTGCACCGCCCCACCTTTGTGTTTGCGGCCAGCAGTGCGCCGGGCAAGGAACACGAGCTCAAGGGCTCGGGCCGCTCGATTGCCGGTTTCCATTTGCGCGATGCGCTCGACCTGGTCGCCAAACGCGCACCCGGTGTGCTGCTGCGCTTTGGTGGCCACGCCATGGCGGCAGGCTGCACGATTGCCGAAGAACACCTGAATGTGTTTGAAGAAACCTTGAACCAGGTGGCCTTGGAATGGCTGGATGCCGCCACGCTGCAACGCCGACTGGAAACCGACGGCCCCTTGCCTGCCGAATACCGGCGGGTGGATCTGGTGGACATGCTGCACCACGAGGTGTGGGGCCAAGGCTTTGCGCCACCGGTGTTTTGCGAAGAGATCGAGGTGGTGTCGCAGCGGCTGGTGGGCGAAAAGCACCTGTCACTCAAGATGAAACACCAGGGCCAGCCGGTGGACGGCATCTGGTTTGGCCGCACCGAACCCTTGCCCGCGCGTGTGAAGCTGGCCTACCGGCTCGACGCCGACGAATGGCAGGGTCAAAAACGGGTGCGCTTTCTGGTGGAAGGCGCGGAAATTTGAAACTCAGTGCTTGGTCGCCACCTTGCCCTGCAAGGCGTCGTGCACGGGCACTGAAACCAAGCCCGAGACATCACCGCCCAGCTTGGCAATCTCGCGCACCAAGGTGCTGCTGATGTGCTGCACCCCCGCACTGGTGTGCAAAAACACCGTGTCCACATCAGGTGCCAAGTGGCGGTTCATGCCGGCCATCTGGGTTTCGTAGTCGTAGTCGGTCACCGAGCGCAGCCCCCGCACAATCACCTGGGCGTGTTGCGCACGCACAAACTCCACGATCAGGCCGTCAAACGGCAGCGCCTTCACGTTGGGGCAATCGGCGAGTGCGGCCTGCGCCAGCGCAACCCGCTCGTCGAGCGTGAACAGCGTGTTTTTGTGGTGCGCCCGGGCCACGGCGATGATGACCTGGTCAAACATCTGCGCCGCACGGCGAATGGCATCTTCATGGCCCAACGTGAGCGGATCAAAGGTGCCGGAATAAACAGCGGTGACAGCAGCATTGACGGATCGGCTCATGGCGGTGTCCTTGAGGGGCGTGGGCAGGCAAGCGGGGTCGAAGAGGGCGTGTGCCGCGCCATTATGCGGCGCGTTGCAGCAGGTGCGCGTGCACCGCGCCCGCCTTGAGGTGACGCACACATTGCAGACCCAGCGCGTCCAGCGCCTCGGTGCTCCACTGGACAGGCGCTTCCAGGTAAATCCAGCCGCCTGCAGGCACGGCCTTGGCGGCGGCTTTCAGGGCAGGTTCAAACCAGGGGCCGTCAAAGGGCGGGTCGATGAACACCAGGTCCACACTGCCTGCAGACAAGCGGCCCAAAGCCGTCACCGCGTCACCACGCTGCACTTGGACCATGTCGGCCTTCAGGCGTGTGGCATTGTTTTGCAGATCGCGCACCAACACGGCATCTTGCTCGACCATCAGCACGTGGGCTGCGCCGCGCGATGCGGCTTCCAGACCCAGCACACCCGTGCCGGCAAAGGCATCCACACAGCGCCAGCCACCCAGGTCCTGCCCGAGCCAGTTGAACAAGGTTTCACGCACACGGTCGGGCGTGGGACGCAAGCCCGGTCGATCGATCACCTTCAACCGGGTGCGACGCCACTGCCCCCCAATGATGCGCACCTCGTGCGAGGACTCACCTCGGGGCGCACGGTGAACGGGTTTTTTGGCGGCAGGCTGGCGGCTTGTGCCGCTGACCGACGGACGCGAAGATTTGGATGAAGACATAGGCCGCAAGTGTAAAGGCCACACCCGTGCAAGACGGCCCGGATGATGCAAGTCAACGGGCATTCGCGCGCAGGGGCGCGCTCCCACAAGATTTCGGTTTTTTGTGGGAGGCGCGCTGGCAAAGAACGCCCACAAAAAAACCAGCACGAGGCTGGTTTTGAAGGGTGCTCCGGGCCAGGCAGGGTGCCTGGCCCATTGAACTTATTTCGATCTCAATGTGAACTCACTTGGCCGGTGCGACTTTGGCATCCATCTTGGCATCGGGTTTCACCATGGCGGCATCCATCTTGGCTTTATCGGCCATGGCAGCCGCTTTGGCGGCTTTCTTTTCTGCTTTGGCCGCGGCTTTTTTCTCTGCCTTGGCTTTGGCCTCCGCTTTCATATCTTTCATTTCTGTTTTAACAGGCATCGCAGCGACTGCGGGTGTTGCAGCCACAACGGGCGCAGCAGCAGGTGCTTGGGCGAATGCACCGGCAGCAAAAAAACCGGCAACGAGGGTGGCGAGCAGCTTGTTCATGAAATCAGTCCTTGGTTCAGGTGGTCAGTCCAACACCTTGTTGGACTTGTCACTACAACGGGGGCCAACCAGGTGTTGCCGACCTCTGTTGGCCTGCAGTTGTAACGCCGTGTGTATGGCCCACCAGCTTCCAAAACCAGGGCCGTCGGGGTTGTTTTTGAGTGTGCGCACATGACGCACATCAAACAAGCCGCAAATGCTGCTGGGGTCCGATGGCCAAGCGATTTAGAGTGCTATATCAATACCCACTTGGATGCCCTACCCCATGACCACCACCGAGTCCGAAGCCCCGATTTCACATTTCTCCAACTGCCACCTCGGCATCTTTGCCCAGTTGTCACGCATGGGGGACTTGCCCGCTTTGCTCGGCCCTGCGGCGCAGGCCCGAAAAATTGCCGAGGAGTCTTTGGCATTTTTTGCGCAATCCCTTTACACCCACCACAACGAGGAAGAGAAAGACCTGTTTCCAGCAGTTCTGCAAAGCGCCCATGCCGGCGCCGAACGCTTGCAGGTGGACGGCCTGGTTGAGCAATTGACACAGGATCACCGGGCCCTGGAAAAACTATGGGAGTCGCTGGAGCCCGGTTTGCGCAAAGTCGCCAAGGGCCAGGACACCACGCTGGATGTGCTGGCGCTGCAATCCATGGTGCAGCGTTACCAGGCCCACGCCCGACTGGAAGAGCAGTCCTTTTTGCCCCTGGCGCAGACGATCCTGGGGCGCAACGACAACCACATGGCCGCCCTGGGCCTGACCTTGCACATGCGGCATGTACCGCATTTCGCGGCCCACATTTAAGCCCCAGGCTGGCCCTTCAAGGCTGTGCGCCCACCACCACCGTGACCATGCGGTCGGGCTGCAGCACCCGCGACATGGCGCGGCGCACATCCTGAACAGTCACCCGTTCGATTTGCTGGGTCCAGACGTCCAGGTAGTTGAGCGGCAAACGGTTCCAGGCGATGTTGGCCACGTTGTCCAGCAATTTGCGGTTGCTGTCGATGCGCAGCGCAAAGCCCCCCATCAGGTTGGATTTGGCCGCTTGCAGCTCAGCCTGCGTCGGTCCCTCATTGACAAAAGCCCGCACCACGTCTTTGGCCACCGCCACCGCTTGCGCCGCCTGGTCAGGCCGGGTTTGCAGCCCCACCGTGAAAGCGCCTGCGTGCAGACCCGCAGAAAAATAGCTGTAAACGCTGTAGCTCAGGCCGCGTTTCTCGCGCACCTGTTCGGTCAGGCGCGACACAAAGCCCCCGCCACCCAGAATGTGGTTCCCGACCAATAGCGCAAAGAAGTCCGGGTCATCCCGCTTGTAGCCCGGCTGGCCGATCAGCACATGGGCCTGGGCCGAATCGAAAGGCAGATTCAGGTGCTGCGCTTCGGCCAGAGGGGCGACCTCGGCCACGGCGGGCAAGGGCTGGCAGTCCGACGCCTTGGGCCACTGCGCCAGCAAGCGCTTGACCAAAGCATCGGTCTGCGCCCGCGTGAGGGCCCCCACCACGCTCACCGATGCGCGGCAAGCCTGCAGAGACTGGGCATGCAGGTTTTGCAAGTCTTGCACGCCGATGCGCAGCAAGGATTCGGATGTGGTGTGGTAACCGTAGGGATGCGCACCGTACACCACCGAATCAAAGCGGTGCTGCGCCACGGTGGCCGGTTGGGTCATTGATTCGCGGATGGCGGCGCTCATGCGCTCGCGGTCGCGCAACCACATGGCTTCAGGAAACGCCGGGTGGGCCAATTGCCGTGCCGCCAGGGCCACGGCTTTGTCCAGCAAGGCGGGGTCCGTGAGGCTGCGCAGCGCAAAGCTCATGCGGTCTGCGCCCGCACTGGCCCCCAAACTGGCCCCCAGGTCGGCCCAGGCCTCACCGATCTGATTTTCGTCCATGGCCTGCGCATAAGGCCCCTGCCCCTTGGGGGCTGCCCGCATGCCACTGGCGATTTGCCCCGCCATGACCGAGGCCAGACCCGCTTGTGCAGCGGGGTCGCGGCGGCCGCCCGCGTCCAGGTCGATCTGCACATCGACCATGGGGATGGCGTGGCTCTCCACCAGGTACACGCGCGCGCCACCTGGCTGTGTCCAGTGCTGGATGGGCAAGGCCGCTTGCGCCCAGCCACTGGCGAGCAGGCAGGCGCTGAACATGGCTGTACGGGCCCGCCAGCCGAATGGTTTGATCAAAACCGAAGAGATCAAGAACATGGTGGGTTCACTTTCGCAGGGCGCGATGGGGTCACAAAAAAAGGACGGCACAAGGACTTGGACTCCACGGCGTTCAATGGCGTGCCCCTGCAGGTGCGCGCCGTGGACGGGACTGACCCGACAGAGGTTGAGGCCGCAAAATCGCCACCGTGAGGTTGTCGTCACCGAAATACTTTTGCGCCACCGCTTGCACCTGCGCCGGCGTCACTTGGCGCAAGCGCGCAATCAACTGTGCCCCATGTTCCGGGGGCAAGCCCAAGATCCAGGCCACGCCCAGTTCGCGCGCCTGGTTGAAGACCGAGTCGAGCTTGTAAATTTCACTGGCCACCCATTGGGTTTTAACGCGTTCCAACTCGGCTTCGATCACGCCTTCGTTGGCCACACGCTGGACCTGGGCGCGCAAGGCCACTTCCAACGCCTCGGGCGTTTGGCCTGGGGAGGGCACGCCGTCGAGATAAAAGAACTGCGGGCCTCGCCCCATCAAACCGTTGTGCGCCCCCACGCTGTCGGCCAACCGCGTATTGCCCTGGGTCAGGGTGCGCTCCAGCCGGGCCCCGCTGTAGCCGTCCAGCACGGCAGCCAGCACCGTCAATGCCAAGGCATCGTTGTGCTCAGGGGTGACGTCCAGATTGGCCAGGCGCGGCACTTTGAAGGCCAGCGCCACATACGCCTGTTCGGCCGGCGCTTTGAATTCCAGGCGGCGCAAGCCTTGCTGCTCGGGCTCTTGCTGCGGCTTGCGCTCGGCCACGGACCTCGCCGGAATCACGCCATAGTATTGATCCGCCAGCACTTTCACCTGCAAGGGGTCCACATCGCCCGCCACCACGACGACGGCGTTGCTGGGGGTGTACCACTTGCGATAAAAGTCACGCGCGTCTTGTGCTGACATGGCCTCCAGGTCGCTCATCCAACCCACGATGGGTCGGCGGTAAGGCGAGGCCGACAAGGCCGTGGCCATCAGCATTTCGTGCAGTTGGGCGCGCGGGTTGTCGTCGGTGCGCAGGCGGCGCTCTTCCTTGACCACTTCCAGCTCTTTCACAAATTCAGCATCTGGCCACTGGTTGTTGGCAAAACGGTCGGCCTCCAGGCGCATCACGGCAGCCAGCTGATCCGACGGAATTTGCTGGTAATAGCCGGTGTAGTCTTTGGCGGTGAAGGCGTTGTCACGTCCACCCAAAGCGGCCACGCGGCGTGAAAACTCGCCCACCGCCAGACTGGGGGTGCCCTTGAACAGCATGTGTTCCAGCACGTGCGCCACACCACTGGTGCCGTCCACCTCGTCCATCGAGCCCACCCGCAGCCAGACCATGTGCACCGCCGTGGGGGCGCGGCGGTCGGGCTTGACCCACAGCGTCATGCCGTTGGCCAGGCGGAAGGTATGCACCTGGGCTGAAGGTGCGCTGCGGGTCTGAGAACCCTGCCCCGCCGGCTCTTGCCGGGGTTGCGCGGCCTGGGCCAAGGCGTTCCAAGGCGCACTCAGCAAGGCGGTGGTCAACGAGATGCCCAAAAGGAGGTTCGGTTTCATAGAATGCATGATCCTTGAAATCCACACCATGTTCAGTTTCTTCAAAAAAAAATCCCCACCATCCGAGGTTCAATCCGTTCCAGCCCCTGCCGTGGCCCCTGTTGCTGCACCCGTTGCTGCACCCGTTGCGGCGCCTGTTGCGGTCCCTGACACCACGGCAACAAGCCCTGCCGCAGCACAGGCCGTCTCACCTGCGGCACCCCGTGCCGATGCCCACCCGCCAGCGCCTGCTGCAGCCCGCCAGGGCTGGCTCGACCGCCTGAAGGCCGGCTTGCGCAAAACAGGCGCCAACATCACCACCGTCTTCACCGGCACCCGGATCGACGATGCACTCTACGAAGAGCTGGAAACCGCACTGCTGGTGGCCGATACCGGGGTGAAAGCCACCGAACATTTGCTGCAAGACCTCAAGCGCCGCGTCAAGGAGAGCAAGGCCACAGAGCCCTCGCAAGTCAAAACCCTGCTGGCCGACGCGATCACCGACTTGCTGCAGCCCCTGCAAAAGCCCCTGGCCATTGGCAACCACCACCCCACCGTGATCATGGTGGCGGGCGTCAACGGCGCGGGCAAAACCACCTCCATTGGCAAACTGACCAAGCACCTGGCCGACGAAGGCCTGAGCGTGCTGTTGGCCGCAGCCGACACCTTCCGTGCGGCAGCCAAAGAGCAATTGGCCGTATGGGCCGACCGCAACACGGTCGAGATCATCAGCCAGCAAGGCGGCGATCCGGCCGCCGTGAGCTTTGACGCGGTGAGCGCTGGCCGTGCCCGGGGCCGTGACGTGGTGCTGGTGGACACCGCCGGGCGTCTGCCCACGCAGCTGCACCTGATGGAAGAACTGAAAAAAATCAAGCGGGTGGTGCAAAAAGCCGACGCCACGGCCCCCCATGAGGTGTTGCTGGTCATTGATGGCAACACGGGTCAAAACGCTTTGGCTCAGGTGAAGGCTTTTGACGACACCTTGGGCCTGACGGGCCTGGTGGTGACCAAGCTCGACGGCACCGCCAAAGGCGGCGTTTTGTGCGCCATTGCCCGTGAAAAACCCATCCCGGTCTACTTCATCGGTGTGGGCGAGAAACTGGAAGACCTGGAAACCTTCAACGCCCGGGAATTTGCACAAGCGCTGTTGAGCTGAAGCGTCCCCCAGCGCACCGACACGGGCTAAAGTCCCGGTCAAAATCAGGCCCAATCAAGGGAAAACCCTGATCTCAGTGCGGCCTCACCTCTTGACTTAGCACTCTCCCTGCGGGAGTGCTAATATCTCCGTATTCTGAAAGGAGTTCTGGTATGAACATTCAAACTGGTTCGCCCACCACTGCGATGACGCTGAGCAATCCATGGGCTGTGGTGCCCTCGCTCGGCCATCTGGACGCCTACATCTCTGCGGTCAACCGCATGCCCATGCTCACCCTGGAACAAGAGCAAGAGGCCGCACGCCAACTCAAAGCCAACGACGACTTGGAAGCTGCCCGCAAGCTGGTGCTCTCGCATCTGCGTCTGGTGGTGTCCGTGTCGCGCCAATACCTGGGTTATGGCCTGCCCCACGGCGACCTGATCCAGGAAGGCAATGTGGGCCTGATGAAAGCCGTCAAACGCTTTGACCCCGACCAAGGCGTGCGTTTGGTGAGCTACGCGCTGCACTGGATCAAGGCCGAAATTCATGAGTACATCCTGAAAAACTGGCGCATGGTCAAGGTGGCCACCACCAAGGCCCAACGCAAACTGTTTTTCAACCTGCGCTCGATGAAACAAGGCTTCAAGGCCGAAGCCGATGTCGGCACTTACCGCGACACCCTGACGCCCGAGCAGGTGGACGCGATGGCGCACAGCCTGAACGTCAAACGCGAAGAAGTGCTGGAGATGGAAATGCGCATGTCCGGTGGCGATGTGCTGCTGGACCCGGCACCGTCGGACGATGGCGAGCAGGCCTTTGGCCCCATCGCTTACCTGGCCGATGTGAACCACGAGCCCACGGCCATGATCGAAGCGCACCAGCGTGACGTGATGGCCAGCGATGGCCTGGCCACCGCCCTGAACGTGCTCGATGAACGCAGCCGCCGCATTGTGGAAGAACGCTGGCTCAAGGTGAACGACAACGGTTCGGGCGGCATGACGCTGCACGACCTGGCCGACGAGTACGGCGTGAGCGCCGAGCGCATCCGCCAGATCGAGGTCGCGGCCATGAAGAAAATGAAAAAGGCACTGGTCGAGTTCGCTTGAGCGCTTGCCGCGTCAATGGGCATTCGCGCGCGGGCGCGCGCTCCCACAAGGTTCAGAGGATTTTGCAGGGTTCGGGTTTTAGTGGGAGGCCGCCCCTGCGACCGAAGGCTGTCCTTTCACGCTAAAGTCACCGCTGTTTTATCGTTGTGGAGCCGTTCATGAACTTCCGTTGGCCCGTGCATTTTTCACGTTCTTGGGCACGCCGTGCCGTCTGCGCCTGTTTGACGCTGGGCATGGTCTCGGCCTGGTCGGCCGACTGGCCCCGTCAGACCGTGCGCTTGGTGGTGGGCTTCCCGGCGGGCTCCAGCCCCGACCTGACCGCGCGGGCCTTGGCCGAACCCTTGTCCAAAGCCCTGGGCCAGAACGTGATCGTCGAGAACAAGGTGGGCGCGGGGGGCAACATCGCCGCCGACACCGTGGCCAAATCCACCGATGGCCACACACTGGGTCTGATGATCAACGGCAACATGACGATCGCCCGCATCCTGAACCCCAAGGTGCCGTATGACCCTTTGAAAGACCTGACCCCGATCAGCCTGATTGGCAAAGCGCCGCTGGTGCTCACGGTGCCGGCCAACGCGCCAGGTCAAACCGCAGCTCAATGGCTCAGTCAGGCGCAAAAAGCAGGGAACCAACTCAGTTACGCCTCGCCCGGTGTGGGCACTGTGGCGCACCTGGGCATGGAGTTGCTCAAAGCCAAAGCAGGCCTGGCCGCCGTGCATGTGCCCTACCCGGGCAACCCGCAAATCATCACGGCCATGATCGGTGGCCAGGTGCAACTGGCTTTGCTGCCACCGGCCATGGCGGCGGCCCAGGTGCGCGGCGGCAAATTGCGCGCCATCGGCACGACCAGCACCGGTCGCAGCCCGGTCGCACCCGAGGTGCCCAGCCTGTCTGAAATCGGCGTCAAGGATTACCAGCTGGAAATCTGGAATGCCGTGGCGGCACCGGCTTCGATGCCTGCGGCCGTGGCCAGCCAACTGTCGGCCGTGGTCAGTGAGATCGTGCGCTCGCCGGAGATGCGCGAGCGTTTGTTCCAGCAAGGCTGGCAGGTGGTGGGCTCATCGCCCGAAGGTTTGCGCAACCGGATCGGCACCGACACGAAGGCCCTGGGCGACATCGTGCGCAGCCAGAAAATCGAGCTCCACTGAACACCACGGCCTGTACCCTGGTCTGGCCAGCGTCCGCACCCCGTGCCGTGTGCGGGTGCTGGCTTCAGGCCTTGTCGTTTTTTCCGTTCACTGCCCTTTGAGCAAGATTTTGGCGTCTTCGGCCAAGGCCGCGGCACCGCTGGCGTGGCGGTTGTACAGACGGACACGCCCCTGCGGATCAAAGGTGAAGCTGCCTGCCGAATGGTCCATCGTGTAGCTGGTGGGGGTTTTGCCTTCGACCTTTTTGTAATAGATCTTGAAGTCCTTGGTTACCTGGGGCAGTTGCTCGGGTGTGGGGCGCAGGGCCACGAAGTCCGGGCCAAAGTTGGCCATATAGGCCTTGAGCAATTCGGGCGTGTCGCGCGCGGGGTCCACGGTGATGAAGATGCTTTGCAATTGGGTGCCGTCGGCCCCCAACAACTGCTTGGCCTGTGCCATCTCCTGCAAGGCGGTTGGGCACACATCCGGGCATTGCGTGTAGCCAAAGAACACCACCACCACCTTGCCGGCAAAATCCTTCAAGGTGCGTGACTGGCCATCCTGGTCACTCAAGGTCCAGCCCTGGGCGTAGTCAGCCCCCGTGATGTCCACACCACGAAAAGCCGGTTTGTCGTTGCCGCAACCCGCCAGGCCCACCACAGTGCCAGCCATGCCCAGCGCCAGGGCCCATCTGGAAAAAACTCTGCGTTGCACCATGGTCAAGGCCTCAAAAAATGTAGTGGTCAAGCAGCAATGCAGCAAACAAGGCGCTCAGATGAATCAGCGAAAAACGGAAGGTCTTGCGGGCCAGTTCGTCCGAATAGCGGCGGTACAACGCCACGGCATAGCCGATGAAGCCCAAGCTCAGCAGCACAGCCGCCGCCAGGTAAAGCCATGAACTCATGCCGTACACAAAGGGCATGAGACAGGCGGCCATCAAGACAATGGTGTACAGCAGGATTTGCAAGCGCGTGAATTCGTTGCCGTGCGTGACCGGCAGCATGGGCAGGCCCGACTTGCGGTAATCCTCTACCCGGTACAGCGCCAAGGCCCAAAAGTGTGGCGGCGTCCACAAGAAAATGATCAGGAACAGGATCAAGGCCTCTGGCCCCACCTGGCCGGTCATGGCCGCCCAGCCCAGCACCGGGGGCATGGCCCCGCTGGCCCCGCCAATCACGATGTTTTGCGGCGTGAGCGGTTTCAAGATCACGGTGTACACAATGGCGTAGCCCACAAAGGTGGCAAAGGTGAGCCACATGGTCAAGGGGTTGACCAGGGCATACAGCACGGCCGAGCCCAAGGCGCACAACACGCCCGAAAACAGCAGCGCCTGACGGTCACTCAACTCGCCCTTGGCAGTGGGTCGCCAGGCTGTGCGCTTCATTTTCGAGTCGATGGTTTTTTCCACCAGGCAATTGAAGGCAGCCGCTGCGCCTGCCACCAGCCAGATGCCGATGCAGGCCCACAAGCCAAGCTTCACTTCGGCCAGACTGGGCACCCCCGGTACGGCCAGCACCATGCCGATCAGGGCACAGAAAACGATCAGTTGCACCACGCGTGGCTTGGTCAGCGCGTAGTATTGGCGCCAAGCGGATGTGGGCGAATGGGCAGTGGCGGCGGTCATGCGGCAGGCCTTGATGGGGTGGGTGAAGGTGAAGAAAATTCGGCGCGGCTGGTGCCCAACGCCCAGGTCAAGGTGACCACCATGGCGGCAGCACCACCGGTGTGCAGCACAGCGGCCAACAGGGGCCATTCAAACACCACATTGCTCAGGCCCGTGACCAGTTGCAGCGCCAACAGGCCCAGCAGCCATTGGCCAGCAGAAACCAGGCCCGGCTGCTGGCGCAAACGCCAACCGCACCATGCCAGCACCGCCAGCACACACCATGCGGCTGAGCGGTGCACAAAATGGATGGATGACAAAGCCGCGAAAGGCAGCATTTGGCCATCGGGGGTGTGGCCAAGGGCGCGCCATAGACTGAAACCCTGCCACTGCATGTCGGGCAGCCATTGGCCGTTGCAGGTGGGAAAGTCGGGGCAGGCCAGCACCGCGTAGTTGGTGCTGACCCAGCCGCCCAAGGCGATTTGCAGCCACAACAAGACAAAGCCGGCCCATAAACCGGCGCGCAAGCCCGCTGGCACAGCGCGGGTGCCTGCGCCTTCATAACGCACGGCTTGCGCCATGAGCAAGGCCAGCAAACCCATGCCGAACAGCAGGTGCAAGGTGACGATGGCCGGAAACAGCTTCATGGTGACCGTCAGCGCACCAAATGCACCTTGCAGACACACCCACACCAAGGTGAACGTGGGCCACCTGGGGCTGACCGCACGGCTGTGGCGGCGCTGCCACCAGGTCATGCAGGCCAGGGTCAGGATCAGCACGCCAACGCCCGTGGCCAGATAGCGGTGCACCATCTCCACCCAGGCTTTGCCGTGTGTCACCGGACCGGTGGGCATGGCGGTCTGGGCGGCCGTGATTTCGTGCATGGCCCCCAGTGGAGTGGCGCTGCCATAGCAGCCCGGCCAATCGGGACAGCCCAGCCCCGAATCGGTCAGGCGCGTGAAGGCCCCAAACAGCACCAAGTCAAACGTCAGGAACAAGGTGATCCAGGTCAGCGTTTGCAAACGCCGAGCAGGCGTGGCACCACGCTGCTGCCACAGCCACACGCCCAAGGGCACAGCGGCCACGGCCAGCCCCACCACCATGAGTTGCGCGGCGGGCGCCAGGTTGTACAGGTCCACGTCGGTCATGCGTTCAGCGCCCGGCCTGGTCCCAGGACGCTGAGGCCTTGAGCAAACGCTCCAGGTCGCGTTTGGCTTTGGAGGCGCTGGCCACGTCCATGTTGGCCGGGAAACGCATCATGAAATTGCCCATCGGATCCACCACATACAGGTGGTCTTGCAGCTGCTGGCCCGCAGCAGGACTGATCCAACGCTGCACCGCGGCCATGTCCAGCCGCAGCACATGGGCCATGCTCAGGGCGGGCAACAACGCGTCGGCCACAGGCGCGTCGTCGGGGATCAGCCAGACACGGTCCAGCCGGTCTTTGTCGCGCCCCAAAATTTCGCGCAACTGGCGCTGGAAATACAGGTTTTGCTGGCAACGCTCGGCGCAAGCGCCAGAGGCCACATTCACCAGCAACCACTGGCCTTTCAGACTGGCCAGCGGCACCACCTCACCCTGCAGATTGTGGGCCGAGACCTGCGGTATGTCTTTTTGCGGCTGGATCAACTCACCGTAATTGCGGCGGCCCTCCGGGCGCACCAGGTAATAGGTGAAATACGAGGCAATGACTGGCGAAGCGCAGATCAGCAGCACGGCCAGCATTTTCCAGCGGCCCATGCGGGTGCGCTCTGCATCTGCCTGGACCACCTCGCCTGGGCGAGGCATGGCATGCACGGTCATGGCCAGAGGGCTGTCAGACAGATCGTTTTTTGCGGCGGGGTTGGACAATTTGGAACCAGACATAAAGTAAAGCGATCAGGCCACTCAGGCCAAACCATTGAACAGCGTATCCGTGGTGTTTTTCAACACCACTGGCCACCATGGGCCATTCACGCAACAGCCCTTCAGAGGGCGCACCGGACTGCAGCAAGGTGATTTCTAGCAAAGCCAGACCGGTTTCCTGGCGAAATGCTTGCAGGTCGAGATTTTGCCGTATCGGGCCTTGCTCAGCCCCGCCAAAGTCATAGAGCCTTGATGGCCATGGGGCCAAATGCCCCTGCACCTCCACCAGGCCTTCAGGCGTCTGAACAACGGGCAAAGCCGCTCTGTCGGTGAACGAGCGTTGGGCCCAGCCTCGCTGCACCAGGATCACCACACCGCTGTCCTGCAGTTGCAGCGGCGTCAACACAAAAAACCCTGGCTTGCCGTTCATTTGCCGGTTGTCCAGATGCGTGGTGTATTGGGGCAACCAGCGACCCACAAGCACCATGCGTCGATGCATCAGCCCGGCGCGTTGCGGTTCAAGCGCCTGGGCGCTGCCCAGGGTGCGGCCATCGAGCGCCACTTGGGCCGCTTGCTGCGTTTTGGCATCCTGCAAGGCGGTTTTTTCAGCCGCTCGGCCCAACTGCCACAAGCCAAGAGAAAAGGTGACACCTGCGCCCAGCACGGCCAAAACGAGCACCATCCCTCTTTGCCAGCGGAGGGCTTTCTCAGTCATTGGATAATGTGCCCATGAAAATTCTCGTTGCCATCGCGTTTATTGCCATTTTGGTGAGTCTGGTTTCGGCTCTGATCTACATGATGCGCGGCAGCGCCCCGCCCGCCGAAGGCCAGGCGCCGAAAAAGGGCAACATGGCCACGGCGCTGGCTTTTCGCGTCGGGTTTTCGATTGTCCTCTTCATCTGCGTGCTGCTCGCCTGGAAGATGGGCTGGATCCAACCGACCGGCATTCCACCGGGTGCTTGAAGGGCATCCGAACAGGATTTACCCAACCCGCTGCACACTCAACAAAAAAGCGCCCAAGGGCGCTTTTTTGTTGCTGCGATGCCGCTCTTACATCCAGTACACCAGAATGTACAAGCCCAACCACACCACGTCCACAAAGTGCCAGTACCAAGCCGCACCCTCGAAACCGAAGTGACGGTCTTTGGTGAAATGGCCTTTTTGCAAACGCAAGGTGATGAACAACAACATCAACATGCCAACGAAAACGTGGAAACCGTGGAAACCGGTCAACATGTAGAACGTTGAGCCGTAAATGCCCGAAGACAACTTCAGGTTCAGATCGCTCCAGGCGTGCGCGTACTCGTAGCCCTGAACGAACAGGAAAGTCATACCCAGCAACACGGTCACCCACATGAACTTGATGGTCTTGCTGCGGTCGCCATGCTGCAGGGCATGGTGAGCGATTGTCAAGGTCACGCCCGATGTCAACAACAAAGCTGTGTTGATGGTGGGCAACCAGAAGGGGCCCATGGTCTGAAAGGGCTCGATGATGCCGGCAGGCGATGCCGTCGCACCGGCCACCAGACTGGGCCAGGCGGCTTTGAAATCGGGCCACAGCAAGGCGTTGTCCAGGCTGCCCAGCATGGGCACCGAGTGCGCACGTGCCCACCACAAGGCGCTGAAAAAGGCACCGAAGAACATGACTTCCGAGAAGATGAACCAGGTCATGCTCCAGCGGTAAGACAGGTCGATCTTGCGTCCATACATACCGCCTTCACTTTCGTGAACCGCGTCCTTGAACCACTGGTACAAGACGATCAGCCACCAGGCCAAGCCGAAGAACAGGCTATACATTCCCCATTCGGCGCCATTGATCCACTGACCTGCACCCAGAATCAGAAAAAATAGGCCGATGGCCGCCATGACGGGATGGCGCGACGCGTGCGGAACAAAGTAATAAGGCGTGGTGCCGTGTGCTGCTGAACTCATGGGGACTCCTGCTCTCTTTTCTTTCGAAATCTAATCTTGCGGGTTACAAACCAGTTGGCTGGACCACAACCCAATTGACCAGGGCGATCAGCCCCAGAACAAACAACAATGCCACAACCAGGGCCACAGCAATGATGTGGAACGGGTTGAGCTTTTCAATGTCTTGCTGGTAGTCGGAATTCTTGCGAAGACCAACAAAGGACCACAGCACCGCCTGGATGGTGCGCAGCCAAGTGGTTTTGCGCTCGGGCGACGTCAGTGGCGCGCTCATGAACCCAACCCTGTCTTGACCGCCACCGGCTGCACGGCCGCCGCCAAAGGCGCAGTCGGTGCAGCAGGTGTCTTGCCGCCCACTTCAAAGAAAGTGTAAGACAGCGTGATGGTGGTGACGTCTTTGGACAACTTCGGGTCGATCACAAAAGCCACGGGCCAAGCCTTTTTCTCACCGGGCTCCAATGTGTACTGGTTGAAACAGAAACATTCGAGCTTGTTGAAATGATTGGCCGCCTGCCGTGGTGCATAGCTGGGAATGGCCTGCGCCGCCATGCGGCGGTTTTGCACATTCTGAAACTCGTACATCACGGTGCTCAGTTCACCGGGGTGAACCTGCATGGAACTTTTTTCGGGTTTGAAAGCCCAAGGGCCGCGCACGTTGGCGTCGAACTCGACGGTGATGGTGCGCGTGGTGTCGACTTGGCTGTTGCGCAGCACTTCGGCTGCCTTGCCCGCCTTGGCATTGCCAGGGATCTGGGTCTCGGAAATCGACAGGATGTTGATCCCTGTCATTTCGCAAATGGCCTTGTAAATGGGGACCAGCGCGTATCCGAAGCAGAACATGCCAACGGTCACAACCGCCAGCTTGCCCACCATCTTCGAATTTTCACCGCGCAAGTTCATCTTGGCTCTTTCAAGAATTCAGCAAGACCAACTTGGCCACAAAACCGACCAGCACAGTCAGTGCCACCGAGGCCAGAATCAGGCCCAGGCGCACATTGCTTTTTCTTTGCTCAGGTGTCATGGCCATGTCGATCAACCGATCACGCGGGTCGCTGTGGCGTCCAGCTTGGGTGGGTTCTCGAAGGTGTGGAACGGTGCTGGCGAAGGCACTTCCCACTCCAGACCTTCGGCTGCTTCCCAGGGTTTCTGAGCCGCTTTTTCACCTTGACCGCGCATGGTCGGCAAGACCACGAACAGGAAGAAGTAAACCTGGGCAAAACCGAAGAAGAAGGCACCCACCGAGGCCACCATGTTGAAATCGGTGAACTGCATCGGGTAATCGGCATAGCGCCGTGGCATGCCCGCCAGGCCCAAGAAGTGCATGGGGAAGAAGGTGACGTTGAAAGAAATCAGCGACCACCAGAAGTGGATTTTGCCGCGTGTTTCGTTGTACATCACACCGGTCCACTTAGGCACCCAGTAGTAAAAACCGGAGAACAAGGCAAACAGCGATCCAGCCACCAGCACGTAGTGGAAGTGCGCAACCACGTAATAGGTGTCTTGCAACTGGATGTCGATCGGGGCCATGGCCAGCATCAGGCCCGTGAAACCACCCATGGTGAACACGAAGATGAAGCCCACAGCAAACAGCATCGGGGTTTCAAAGGTCATGGAGCCGCGCCACATGGTGGCAATCCAGTTGAAGATCTTCACAGCGGTCGGAACGGCGATCAGCATCGTGGCGTACATGAAGAACAACTGACCGGTCACAGGCATGCCGGTAGTGAACATGTGGTGTGCCCACACGATGAACGACAAAATGGCAATCGACGACGTGGCGTACACCATGGAGGCGTAACCGAACAGTTTCTTGCGTGCAAAAGCGGGCACGACCTGGCTGATGATGCCGAAGGCCGGCAAGATCATGATGTAGACCTCGGGGTGGCCGAAGAACCAGAAGATGTGCTGGAACATCACCGGGTCGCCGCCGCCGGCAGGGTTGAAGAAGCTGGTGCCGAAGTGGCGGTCGGTCAGCGTCATGGTGATGGCGCCGGCCAGCACCGGCATCACAGCGATCAACAGGTAGGCCGTGATGAGCCAGGTCCAGGCGAACATCGGCATTTTCATCAGCGTCATGCCAGGTGCACGCATGTTCAGGATGGTCACAATGATGTTGATCGAGCCCATGATGGAGCTCGCGCCCATGATGTGCAGGGCAAAGATGCCGGCGTCCATCGACGGGCCCATCTGCAGGGTCAGTGGTGCATAGAAAGTCCAGCCGGCAGCGGGCGCGCCGCCTGGCATGAAGAACGAACCAGCGACCATGAGGCCCGCCGGGATCAACAGCCAGAAGCTGAAGTTGTTCATGCGCGCGAAGGCCATGTCGGACGCACCGATCTGCAGTGGGATCATCCAGTTGGCGAAGCCCACGAAGGCAGGCATGATGGCGCCGAACACCATGATCACACCGTGCATGGTGGTCAACTGGTTGAACAGTTCGGGGTTGACAACCTGCAAGCCGGGCTGGAACAGCTCGGCGCGGATCAGCAGCGCCAGCACGCCACCCAGCATCAGCATGGTGAAGCTGAACAGCAGATACAAAGTCCCAATGTCTTTGTGGTTGGTGGCATACACCCAACGACGCCAGCCCGCAGGCGCGTGACCGTGATCGTCATGGGCGTGATCGTGATGGTCTAGAACGGCACTCATCGTGATTTCCTTTGATTTGAATACGGTACGGCTTATTTGCGAGCGGCCAGAACTTCAGCCGGTTGCACGATTTGCCCGGTCTTGTTGGACCAGTTGTTTTTGGTATAGGTGATCACCGCAGCGATTTCCGTGTCAGACAACTGCTTCCAGGAAGGCATGGCACCGTTGTTTTGACCGTTGAGCAGCACCGCGATTTGCTTGGACTTGTCGGCATCGAGCACAACGGCCGAACCGTCGACCGGCTTGATGGCGCCAGCGCCCTTGCCGTTGGCCTGGTGGCAGGCGGCGCAATTGGCAGCGTAAACCTTCTCGCCGCGCTTGGACAGGTCGTCCAGTGCCCAGACTTTGGCTGGATCATCGGCTTTGGCGGCTTGCTTTTTCTTCTCAGCATCGACCCAGGCAGCGTAATCGGCAGCCGACAACACCTTCACATGGATCGGCATATAGGCGTGCTCTTTGCCGCACAGCTCAGCACACTGGCCATAAAAATCGCCCGTTTTCTCGGCGCGGAACCAAGTGTCACGCACAAAACCGGGGATCGCATCTTGCTTGATACCAAAAGCGGGCACCATGAAAGCATGGATCACATCACTCGCTGTGGTGATCACACGCACTTTCTGGCCGACAGGCACCACCAGTGGGTTGTCCACTTTCAGCAGGTAGTTGTCACCTTCGGGCTTGCCTGCATCGGACATGGCGCGCTGCGAAGAATCCAGCGCAGAGATGTAGCTCAGGCCTTCCCCCTCACCCTTGAGGTAGTCATAACCCCACTTCCACTGGTAGCCCGTGACCTTGACGGTCAGATCGGCGTTGGTGGTGTCTTTCTGGGCGACCAGCACCTTGGTGGCTGGCAGCGCCATCAAAATCACAATCAGGAACGGCACGGCCGTCCAGACAATCTCGACAGTGACCGATTCAGTGAACGTCGCAGGTTTGTGACCCACCGACTTGCGGTGCTTCCAGATGGAATAGAACATGACCGAGAACACGGCAATGAACACCACGGTGCAGATGATCAACATCATCCAGTGCAGCCAATGCTGCTCTTCGGCGATTTTGGTCGCCGGAGCGGCAAAGTTGAGCTGGTTGACCGCAGGGCCGCCCGGCAAATCATTGACAGCATTGGCCGCAGTGGCCAGCCATGCGCCCGCAAAAATGCCCGCACGGGACAGCAGCGAAGCCAATTGGTTGGAAATATTCTTCATGGTTCTCACTAACTTCCAAGACTCTGTTGAACTCACACCCCTGGCAAACCAGGCCAGGCCCCGTTTACCGCCAGACATCACGCCGAACGCAATGCCTTTCTGATCTCTCGCGCCAGCACCTGACGCAGTTCGGGGCGCACAAAACGCCCCACCTCGATCGAACGACCCTGGCCTGACAACTCGATCAAGCTGTGATCGCCCGCTTTGGGCTCGACCCTCACCCACTGACGCGCAAACTCGGCCCGCTCACGGCGCCCGGCAGATTCACATTCCACCACCAGACTTGCGCCCTGCAATGAAATCCACTCGCCATCGGTGGCATGCCGCGCATAGGCCAAAAAAGCCAAGCCGACCAGCGCGATTTCCAGACCCGCAAAGGCCAGCACCAAGGTCGCCCCCTGCAGCCAGAAGAACCACCCGATACCCAGCGACAAGACGCACAAAGACAGATAAAGCCAACCCAGCTGGACTGGCGTTACCGAGCAGTTGCGCCGAAGCTGCCATTGAATGGCAGGCCCAGACTCTTGTGCAAACTGGTAAATTGGATTTGACACGCGTCAACTTTCAATAACCTAACATGCTCTAAGGCACGAATTCTGGCAAAACCGGGCAGATTTTACCCGAGTTACGAAGGGGTTTTGATTCAACTCAAACTTTGTCTGATAAGCCGCCGCCGCTTCGAAGCATTTGCCGCATCTGCTCCAGGCCAATTTCGGTTTGCGCAGCCAGTTTGGCGCGTGGCTGAGGTTTGAGGGCGTGGCCGTACACAATTTCGAAACTCAGCGTCAAGCGTCCCCCCTCTTCGGGTCGGGCCAACGCCATCAGCACTTGGTCCAGTTGCGCACGCCAACGGCGGCCTCGCAAGCCCGAAAAGCGCTGAACATGCAGGTTTCTCCCCCATGCACGCAGTTCGGCCAGCAAGCGCTCCGGTGTTTCATAGCTCAGCGTGATGCGCTCCATGTCCATCACCGGTTCGGCAAACCCCGCCTCGACCAGCATGTCGCCCCAATCGTGCATGTCGGTGAAGGCGTGGGCTGGCTCGGGCCAACCCTGCCGGGCGTAGGCATCGCGCAATTCCCGCAAGGTGTCTGGTCCGAGACAGGAAAACATCAAGAACCCATCCACGGCCAATGTTTGGTGCCAGGTTTTCAACAAGTTTTGAGGCTCGGCACAGGTGTGCAACTGCATGTTGGCCCACAGCATCTGGGCATGTCCCTGCGGCGGCAGTCCCACCTGAATGCGCGGCCCCAGCCAGCGTGCGACTTGCCACCAGCGCGCCTGAACAAGCGACCGAGCTGCCAACGCCTGATCCATTTGCGCACTGATGAGCCACGCCTGGGCTTTCGGATAACGCTGCTGCAAAGCACGGTGGGCCAGCACGCCGCCCCGCAAAGGCTCCCAATGGACCCAGCAGTTCGGCTGCAGCTTGATGAAGTCCAGCCGCTCTTGCATGCGGGAGGCCACTTCCTCGTGCAGCCAGGGCGAGGTCTGGCCCATGGGGTGCGCCAACCAGCGGGCAGCAGCAACAGGGTCCAGCGAGGGGGGGCGTTCGGGTGCAGACATGGCCAAGGTAAAAGAGGATGAAAGCCTGCCTCGGGCAAACGACGGGGTCGCCTTGTGGTCAGGGGGTGGCGGCAGTATATTGAACCTAGACAACGCAGTTGACCGCTTGAAGCCGCTGGCCCCCCCATGCACGCAGAACTTGGCACTCTCGAAGACGTTCACCTTGTGGGTGACAGCGCTACGCACCCGATGGCACAGCCATGGAGGGCACGGGCTGCGTTGCTCGTCGTTGCAGGGGTGCAGCCTGCGTCCTCCTTGCGCCTTGCCCGTGCCCCCCATGGCCGCACCCTCGGGCGCGTCCAACTGCGTTTTCTAGGTTAATTTCATGTGGCCCAAATGGTTCAAGGAATTAGCCTCAACAGCCAGGGCACACCGCCCTGACCGGGCCTGGGGCTGGTTGCCCAGCCGCTGTGCGGTCTGCCAAAGCTGGCCACAGGCCCCACTGTGCGATGCCTGCATCAGCCGCTTTGCTCCGCCACAACACCGCTGCATGACCTGCGCCCTGCCTTTGCCCTCTCCAGCCCGCCGCTGCGGCGCTTGCCTGAAAACCCCACCACCACTGGATCTGTGCCTGGCCACCACCGCCTACGCCTGGCCCTGGGTGGACCTGATCGCCCGCTACAAATTTCAGCAACAAGCCGGTTGGGCCGGACCTTTGGCCACACTGATGCTGAGCACCCCTTGGGCAGAAGACACCCTGGACGCGGCCGACTGGGTGCTGCCCATCCCGCTGTCAGCGCAGCGCCTGGCCGAGCGCGGCTACAACCAGTCGTGGCTGCTGGCACGCCAGCTCAGCCCGCGCAAAGCCGACGCCCACCTGCTTTTGCGCACCCGCCACACGCCATCACAACGCAGCCTGCCCCGGGCCGAACGGCTGGCCAATCTGGTGGGCGCTTTGGCCGTAGAGCCTTTGCGGGCCGCACAACTGCGCGGCAAAAAAGTGGTGCTGGTGGACGACGTGATGACCAGCGGCGCCTCTTTGCACACCGCAGCCCATGTGCTGCGCGAGGCCGGTGCGGCACACATCAGCGCCCTGGTGCTGGCACGCACAGAAGCCGGAAGCAACACCTGAGCCCCCGTGGGAAGGGTTGGCAAATGGCCACGAAAAGCGCCTGCCAGGCCGTGGCCACCAAGGCACAATACCGGCCATGTTCCATATCGTCCTGGTTGAGCCCGAAATCCCGCCGAATACCGGCAACGTCATCCGACTGGCGGCCAACACCGGCTGCACACTGCACCTGATCGAACCCTTGGGTTTTTCGATGGAGGACAAACACATGCGCCGGGCAGGCCTGGATTACCACGAGTACGCCGACTTGCGCCGTCACGCCGACTGGGCCACCTTTTTGGCCAGCGAACAGCCCGCCATCGATCGCATGTTTGCCCTGACCACCCGGGGCAGCCGCCCAGCCCATGGCGTTGCTTTTGCACCCGGCGACTGGCTGGTGTTTGGCTCGGAAACCCGGGGCCTGGCGCCCACATTGCGCGAGCAGTTTGCCCCCGCGCAGCGCATCCGACTGCCCATGCGCGAAGGCCAGCGCAGCCTGAATTTGTCGAACGCGGTCGCGGTCACCGTGTTCGAAGCCTGGCGGCAAAACGGCTTTGCCGGGGCCAGCGCGGGCCCTGGCCTGCCTGCTCAGGCGTAAAGACGCACCAGCGACTCGGCCGCACACACGGGTTTGTCGCTGCCTTCGCGCTCCACCGTGACGTTCCATTGCAGCTGCATGCCATTGCCCTCAATGGGGGTGGCCGAATCCAGATGCAAATGCGCCCGCAAGCGGCTGCCCACAGGCACCGGCGCCATGAAACGCACCTTGTTCAGGCCGTAATTGACCCCCATGCGCGCCTGAGTGACCACGATGGTCTTGTCAAAAAACTGAGACAACAAAGACAGCGTCAAAAAGCCATGCGCAATCGGCGCACCAAAAGGCCCCTGCTTGGCACGCTCCACATCGACGTGGATCCACTGCTGGTCGCCCGTGGCCTCGGCAAACTGGTTGACTTGGTGCTGGGTGATGTTCACCCATTCGGTCGTGGCCACATGTTGGCCCACGCAATTGGCCAGATCGGCCAGAGTTTCAAATGTTTTCATGGGTATGACTTTATTCACCTTAGGGCATTGGAGGTGTCGGTGTCGTGACACCGGTTTGAGGCAGGGTCAGTGGTTTGAACCGGATTCGTCCTGACGCATTTTCAGCAACTCGGCGCGCAAGCGGGCCAGTTCAGCGCGGTAATGCGCAGCGTCGCCGTAATCGGCAAAGCCGTGGTAATGCGCATGCGCCTGCATCGTGCGGCGCGCGTGTTTGATGGGGCACCAGTATTGCTCAGTCAGGCCCACCACCTCGCGACCATAGGCCATCAAACCATTGCCGTAAGAGCAGTACGCGCAGTTGATCTTTTCGAGCCAGTTCAAATACGCCAGGTGGGTGCGGTCAAACACAAAATAGTCGGACCGTTTGACCCTGGGAATGCCGCACAACGGGAAACACACCCACTGGTACAGCGTGACAAAACCGTCCAGCAGCAGCATGGGCAACAGCACCGGGTAAATAAAGGGCACACACAGCACATGCCGCCATTCAGCGGTGAGCACATAGCCCAGCAAGCCTTCCTTGAAACGTTTTTGCTGGGCCAGCACTTCCTTTTCAAAGCGCACCTTGTGCTCTTCAAAATCGGCCTGCCACTGCTGGCGGCGGCTTTTGGCCTCTTGCTCAATGGCCGCTTCCAGTTGCTGAATGCGGTCCAAAAATTCCTGAATGTTAGGGTTCATTGGGGGACTCCTTGGGCGGGCATGGGCGATACCATCAGACTGAGGGTGACCTGCATCAAGGCCTTGGCACCGCCAGCCTTGCACACTGCAAAACGCCATGACACCAGCGCACCATAACACCGGGCAAGGCCTCAGCACAGTCGAAGCGTCCAGCAGACTGGCGCAGCAGGGGCCCAATGAAATCGCGCCAAGCATTCGGCGCTCGGTGTGGCAGCGCCTGGTCGACATGCTGCGCCAACCCATGTTCGCTTTGTTGGTCGCCGCGGCCGTGCTGTATGTGCTGCTGGGCGACCTGACCGAAGGCCTGACCCTGGCGGTGTTTGTGCTGGCCGTGCTGGTGCTCAGCTTTTACCAGGAAGGCCAGTCCGAAGCCGCCATCGACGCCCTGCGCCAACTCACACAACCCCAAGCCCGCGTGCTGCGCGACGGGCAGACGCAACTGATCCCGGCACGCGATGTGGTCGTGGGCGATTGGCTGCTGCTGTCCGAAGGCGACCGGGTGGCCGCCGATGGCTGGCTGCTGGCGGCCAACAACCTGCAAATTGACGAGTCCCTGCTGACCGGCGAATCGGTGCCGGTGGACAAGACCCCGCCGGCCATGCCGCCAGGCAGTGCACCGTCCGACTTGGAGGAACAGGCGAAGTCGGCCGCATTCGTCCAGGGCGGTACGTTTGTGGTGCGCGGCAGCGGTCGGGCACAGGTCAGCGCCACCGGCCTGCGCAGCCAGATTGGCCAGATCGGCCAGGCGCTGGCACAGGTGCAACAGACCGAGACCCCTTTGCAAAGGCAAACCGCCCGCCTGGTCCAGGTGCTGGCCAGTCTGGTGGGGGTGCTGTGTGTCGTGATGGTCATGACCCTGGGCCTGCGCACCGGTGAGTGGTTGCCCGCCTTGCTGGCGGGCATCGCCCTGGCCATGGCCATCCTGCCCGAAGAGTATTCGGTCGTGCTCACCCTGTTTCCGGCCATGGGTGCGCGCCGCTTGACCCGCGAGGGCGTGCTCACGCGCCACATCAACGCCATCGAAACCCTGGGCGCCACCAGCGTGTTGTGCACCGACAAAACCGGCACCCTGACGCAAAACCGCATGACGGTGACCGCGCTCTCGGTGCCCCGCCGGTCCAGCCCGGCCGAACCCGGTGACATCTTGCACTGGAGCGCGGATGTTCCAAAAGACGCCACGCCCCAGGCGGCATCGCTGTCTGCCCCATTTCACCCTTTGATTGAACACGCCATTCTGGCCAGCGCGCCCACCCCCTTTGACCCGATGGAAACCGCCTTCCATGCCATGGGCCAAAGCCATCTGAACGACGATGACAGGCAATTTGGTCTGGGCCAGTTGGTGCAAAGCTATGCCCTCAGCCCCAGCCTCAAAGCCATGTCGCATGTCTGGCAATTCGAGCAGGAAGAAGACCGCATCGTCTCGGCCAAGGGCGCACCCGAGGCCATCATGGACCTGTGCCACCTGAACGATGGCGAGCGTCAGCGCTGGCTGGCGTGCGTGACACAGATGGCCCAGCAGGGTCTGCGCGTGCTGGCCGTGGCGCACAGCCGCTTTGAAGGTGACCACTACCCCGACAGTCCGCACGACTTTGCTTTTGAGTGGCTGGGCCTGATTGGGCTGACCGACCCCTTGCGTGCAGAAATTCCGCAGGCCGTGGCCCACTGCCAATCCGCCGGCATCCAAGTCATCATGATCACGGGCGACTACCCGGTCACCGCCCGCACCATCGCGCGGCAAGCCGGACTGCCCGAAGGGGACATGCTGACGGGCGAAGACCTCGACCACCTGAGCGACGCGGCCTTGCAACAGCGGCTGCCCCAAGTCACGGTATGCGCACGCATCTCACCGCACCAGAAGTTGCGCATTGTGCAAGCACTGCAAGCCCGAGGCGAAGTGGTGGCCATGACCGGCGATGGCGTGAACGACGCCCCGGCGTTGAAGGCCGCCCATGTCGGCATTGCCATGGGCGCACGCGGCACCGATGTGGCGCGGGAAGCGGCCGACCTGGTGCTGGTGGATGACAACTTCGCATCGATTGTGCGGGGCATCCGCCTGGGCCGGCGCATCTTTGGCAATCTGCAAAAGTCGATGCAATACATTTTCGCCATCCACATCCCGATCGCGGGCATCGCCCTGATCCCCCTGCTCATGGACTGGCCCGCGCTGATGCTGCCCCTGCATGTGGCCTTGCTGGAACTGGTGATTGACCCGGCCTGCTCGTTGGCCTTCGAAAGCGAGCCCGAAGAGGCCGACGTGATGCAGCGCCCACCGCGCGACACCCAGGCCCCCTTGTTCGGGGCCCAGGCCATCGGTTTGGCCATGGGCCAGGGCCTGTGCGTGTTGGCCAGTGTGGCGCTGACTTATGTTCTGGCCAACATCTGGTCGGGCGCCTGGGCACCCGATGGAGCGGCGCTGTGGACGGCCCACCTGCCCGCAATCGCCTTGAGCGAGGCGCACATCCGCGCCATGGTCTTCATCACCTTGATCACGGGCAATGCGGCACTGATTCTGTCCAACCGGGCAGGCGGCGGCCGGTTCTGGCGCAGTTGGCGCAGCCCCAACCGCATGGCTTATGCGGTGATCGGGCTGGCGGGCGTCTTGCTGGCACTGGCCATCGAGTGGCCCTGGCTGTCCGTGCCTTTGAAGTTCGAATCCTTGCCCCTTTGGCCCACGCTGCTCGCCATCGGATCGGGCCTGCTCAGCGGGGTCAGTGTGTCGGTGTTGCATTGGGCTGCCGCCGCCTGGCAGGCCCGGCCGAGGGCTTGACCACCCGCCTGATCCCGTTGAGCTGCCTTCCGGCCACCGGTGATTCAAGCGGTCAAAGCTTCGATTCGGCTGGCCGGAAAAGTCAACTGGAAGGTCGATCCTTTGCCCACCTGGCTCTGGATGCGCAACTCGCCACCGTGGCGTTGCACCACATGTTTGGCGATGGCCAGGCCCAAGCCTGTGCCCCCTGTTTCGCGTGACCGACTGCGGTCCACGCGGTAAAAACGCTCGGACAAGCGTGGCAAATGTTCGGCTGCAATGCCTGGACCGGTGTCAGTCACCGAAAAAGTTGCCCCATCCGGGGTGCGCGACCACGCCACACGGATCTGGCCTCCAGCAGGGGTGTAACGCACCGCGTTGCTGACCAAATTGGACATGGCGCTGAGCAATTCCGAGCGCACACCCAACAAAGCCCACGGCGGCGCAGGCCCAAAAACCAGCGCGTGCACGGGTTGGCGTTCGTCCCCATCCGAGCCCGACAACACCGATGACAGCGCCGCCGCATCGGCGGCCACATGGCGCATCAAGTCCGGCAAATTGACTTTTTCATACAGCCCCGGCGGCAAGCTGCCTTCCAGCTGGGACAGGGTCAACAAATCGGCCACCAGACTTTGCATGCGATCGGCCTGCACCGCCATCAGGTGCAGATAGCGCTGCTGCTCGTTGGTGTCCAGGGGAATGGCTTGCAAGGTTTCCACAAAGCCGCTGAGCACCGTCAGGGGGGTGCGGATTTCATGCGACACATTGGCCACAAAATCGCGGCGCATGGCATCGGCCAAGGTCACGGAGGTGATGTCTCGGCTCAGCAGCAACTGCTGCCCCTCGCCATAGGCATGGAGCTGCACCGAAAGCTTGAGCGATTGCGCCGCTGAACTGGCACGGCCATCCATCACCACTTCCGCTTCGTGCTCGGCCATGGCGAAATATTTCGCAAAAACAGGATCGCGCACCAGATGGACAATGTGCTGCATCAGATCCCGGTTGGCATCCAGCCCCAAGTGGTTGCAGGCCGTGGCATTGCACCACTCGATGCGGCCTTGCGCGTCCAGCAAGGTCACGCCATTGGGCGAGGCCTGAATGGCTTGCAAGAAATACTGCAAACGCTGCTCTGCCGCTTCTGCCTGTTTTTCGCGTTGACGCAACAAACGCTGAATGCGGTGGGCGATTTCTGACCAGACCCCACTCCAGGGCAACGGCGTGTGCAAGTCAGGTTGCGACAACCAGCGCTCGATGCGGGTGGTTTTCCAGATCAAGCGCACGGCGTAAGCCAATGCGACCAGCGAGGCCGCAGCAGCCGCCTGTGGCCAGTCCGTCCACCACCAGACGGACAAAGCCACAACGAGGGTGGAAAAAAAGAGTTCAAGCAATGTTACGAGCATGGCAACTTGGCGTTAAACCGCAGGCGATGCGGTCATGCGGTAACCCGCACCGCGCACCGTTTCGATCATGCTGCCCGCGTCCCCCAAGGATTCACGCAAGCGCTTGACGTGGACATCCACCGTCCGCTCTTCAATGTAAACGTGGTCACCCCAAATTTTGTCCAGCAACATGCCGCGGGTGTGCACACGCTCCGGATGCCGCATCAGGTACTGCAGCAGCTTGAACTCGGTGGGGCCAACTTTGATGGGCTTGTCCTGCCAACTCACGCGGTACGTGTCCGCGTCCAATTGCAAGTCACCGATCTTGACCGCCCCCCCCGCCGACTCGGGCACCCGACGGCGCAGCACAGCACGGATGCGGGCCAACAGTTCACGCGGAGAAAACGGCTTGACGATGTAATCGTCGGCCCCGGCATCCAGCCCCGCCACGCGATCGGCCTCATTGCCACGCGCCGTCAGCATGAGGATGGGAATGGCCTTGGTGCGTGCCGAAGCGCGCCACCGGCGCGCCAGTGCCAAACCACTTTCACCCGGCAGCATCCAGTCCAGCAAAATCACATCGGGCAAGATGTCGTCCAGCTCGCGCTGGGCAGATTCAGCGTCCATGGCCCACACGGGTTGAAAACCGTTGTGGCGCAAGTTCACCGAAATCAGCTCGGCGATCGCGGCCTCATCCTCCACGATCAAAATTCTCGGCAGGCTTCTCATTGGACCGCTTTTTCAATGTCCGTCAGTGCGGTGTGGCGCACATCGGCACCCTTGACCACGTAAATCACAAACTCGGCGATGTTCTTGGCATGGTCGCCAATGCGCTCAATCGCCTTGGCCACAAACAGCAAGTCCAGGCTGGCCGAGATGGTGCGGGGGTCTTCCATCATGTAGGTGACCAACTTGCGCACAAAGCCGTTGAACTCCGCATCGATCAGATCGTCTTCTTTCAAAATCGTCAGCGCGGTGTTCACATCCAGGCGCGCGAAGGCATCCAGTGCTTTGCGCAGCAAATCGGAGGCCAGATCCGAAGCAATGCGCAACTCCGACGCAGGCAAGTTGCGGGGGCTGCCCTGCTCCAGAATTTTCTTGACCATGCGCGCAATGCGTTCGGCTTCGTCACCGGCACGCTCGAGGTTGCCGGTGATCTTGGAGATCGCCATCAGCAAGCGCAGATCCCGGGCAGTGGGCTGACGACGGGCAATGATCGAGGCCAGTTCGGCATCGATCTCGACTTCCAGCGTGTTGACCTGCTTTTCCGTGGCAATCACCTGGCTGGCGACTTCCATGTTGAACTGGGCCAAGGCATAAACGGCGTGGCGCGTTTGCGCCTCCACCAAGCCGCCCAGCTCCAGAACACGAGAAGACACGTTGGTCAAATCGGCATCGAATTGGCTAGAAATGTGTTTTTCCATGGTGCTTCTCCTGATCAGCCGAAACGGCCTGTGATGTAGTCTTCGGTCTCTTGGCGTGCGGGCTTCATGAAGATCTGTTCGGTCTGACCGAACTCGACCAACTCACCCAAATACATGTAGGCCGTGAAATCAGACACACGGGCCGCCTGCTGCATGTTGTGCGTGACGATGGCCACCGTGTAGTCTTTTTTCAATTCGCTGACCAATTCTTCGACCTTGGCCGTCGAGATCGGATCGAGCGCCGAAGTGGGCTCGTCCAGCAAAATGACCGATGGCTTGACCGCCACGGTGCGTGCAATGCACAGGCGTTGCTGCTGGCCACCCGACAGCGACAGGCCGCTTTGACCCAGCTTGTCTTTGACTTCGCTCCAGATCGCGGCCTTGGTCAAAGCCCACTCCACGCGTTCGTCCATGTCGGCACGGCCCAGGTTTTCATACAGGCGGATACCAAACGCGATGTTGTCGTAAATGGACATCGGGAAAGGTGTCGGCTTTTGAAACACCATGCCCACACGGGCGCGCAGCAAGTTCAGGTCTTGCTTGGCATCCAGAATGTTCTGGCCATAAAAATTGATCTCGCCTTCTGCGCGCTGACCGGGGTACAGGCTGTACATGCGGTTGAGCGTGCGCAGCAAGGTGGATTTGCCGCAACCTGAAGGGCCGATGAAGGCCGTGACCTTGTTTTCGGCAATGTCCAGATTGACGTTTTTCAAGCCCTTGAAAGTTCCGTAGAAAAAATTGAGGTTGCGAATTTCCAACGCATTCTTCAAAGGCATCTGTTGAATTGCAGGCATGTTGAATTCCATCGTTCAAAAATTAAGCTTGGGCTTTGTCGCGGAAGAACACGCGCGCCAAAATGTTCAGCGCCAAAACCGTCAGGGTGATCAGCAAGGCACCGCCCCAGGCCAGCCGCACCCAGTTGTCGTAAGGGCTCATGGCGAACTGGAAGATCACCACAGGCAAGTTGGCCATCGGCGCATTCATGTCGGTGGAGAAAAACTGGTTGTTCAGCGCGGTGAACAACAGCGGCGCGGTCTCTCCGCTGATGCGGGCCAAGGCCAGCAACAATCCGGTCATCACGCCCGACTTGGCGGCGCGCAGCGTGATGAAGGTCGCCACTTTCCAGCGCGGGGCCCCCAGGGCAAACGCCGCTTCACGCAAGCTGCCGGGCACCAGGCGCAGCATGTTTTCGGTGGTGCGCACCACCACCGGCACGGCAATCAGGCACAGCGCCAAAGAACCCGCCCAACCCGAAAAGTGCTGCACCTGCGCGACCAAGATCGCGTACACAAACAGGCCCAGCACAATCGAAGGGGCGGACAACATGATGTCGGTCACAAACCGCGTCCATTCAGCGGTCTTGCTTTGGTCACCGTATTCGGCCAGGTACACGCCGGCAAAGATGCCGATCGGGGTGCTGACCAGCGCCGTGACCACCACCATCATCAGGCTGCCCACAATCGCGTTGGCCAAACCACCACCATCCGAGCCCGGCGCGGGCGTGGACTGTGTGAACATGGCCCAGTCGAGCGCTGCGATGCCGTTGGAAAACAGCACAAACAAAATCCACAGCAAGACGAACAAGCCCAGGCCCATGGCCAGCATGGACAAGGTCAGGCCGATCCGGTTGGCCAGCTGCCTGCGTTTGTAAATAGTCAGATCCATCCGATTTCTCCAGTGGGTGTTCAGCTTTTCGTGCCTTTGGCTTTTTCAGCGCGGATCAACATGATCTTGGCCAGGCTCAAGACAATGAAGGTGATCACGAACAGCAAGAAGCCCAATGCAAAGAGGGTGGACAGGTGAAAGTCGGCCGCTTCGCCGAATTCGTTGGCCAAGGTCGAGGCGATGGTGGTGCCTGGTGAAAACAGCGAGGCACTCAGGCGCTGCGAGTTGCCAATCACAAAGGTCACGGCCATGGTTTCGCCCAGTGCGCGGCCCAAACCCAGCATGACCCCGCCGATCACCCCTTTTTGGGTGTAAGGCAACACGATGCTGCGCACCACTTCCCAGGTGGTGCAGCCCAGTCCGTAGGCCGACTCACGCAGGATGGGGGGAACGATCTCGAACACATCGCGCATGACGGCGGCAATGAAGGGCAAGATCATGAACGCCAGCACAATTCCTGCCGCCAGAATGCCCACGCCGTTCATGGCGCCACCAAACAAGCTTCCAATGAGGGGCATTTGGCCCAAGGTGGATTGCAAGGCCGGTTGACCGTATTCGGCGAACAAGGGCGCAAAAATGAACAGGCCAAACATGCCGTAGATGATGGAAGGCACTGCCGCCAACAATTCGATCGCGGTGCCCAAGGGGCGGCGCAGAACCACCGGGCAGGTTTCGGTCAGAAACAAGGCGATGCCAAAAGACAAAGGCACCGCAATCACCAGCGCAATGAGGGCACTCACCAGGGTGCCGAAAATGGCAATGGCCGCGCCGAACTCGTCGTTGACGATGTCCCACTCCACACGCCAGATGAATTGAAAACCAAACTTGGACAACGCAGGCCAGGCGTTGATGAGCAAGGAAATGATGATGCCCAGCAGGGCAAACAGGACCAACAGGGAAAAGCCCAGGGTGATCTTGTGGAAAAAGAAATCCTGGATGCGTTGTCGCTTCACGACGGACAGCATGTTTTGATCGGGCACTTGGCTGGCCTTTTCGATCGAGCCCATAGTTATTCCTTGTGACAACGGCATGGCAATTTACAGCGACTTGAAAACAAACACCTCTCACCCACACGGATGAGAGGTTTGCACCCCATTTTAAAAAAATGGATTGACTGGCTTACTTGATTTCGGACCAGACCTTGGTGCGAATCTGGCTGGTCAAGGCATCCGGCAAAGGCACATAGTCCAGGTCAGAAGCCAGTTTCTTGCCGTTCTTGAAAGCCCAGTCAAAGAACTTCAAGACTTCGTCCGATGCGGCTTTGTTGGCAGGCTTTTTGTACATCAGGATGAACGACGCTGTGCTGATGGGCCAGCTCTCGTTGCCCTTGGCGTTCACCATGGACACGCCCATGCCGGGCACGCTGAACCAATCCGCACCGGCGGCAGCGGCCGCGAAAGTCACATCGTCGGGGCTCACGTACTTGCCCGCTGCGTTTTGCAACTGCAGGAAATTCATGTTGTTTTTCTTGACGTAGGCGTATTCCACATAACCCACAGCGCCCTTGACGCGGTTCACGTTGGCAGCCACACCTTCGTTGCCCTTGCCACCCACCGAAGAATCAGCAGGCCATTTGACCGCAGCGCCCTTGCCCACTTTGCCAGCCCAGTCTTTGCTGACGGCCGTCAGGTAGTCGGTGAAGTTGAACGTTGTGCCCGAACCGTCAGCGCGGTGCACCACGGTGATGGCTTGGTCAGGCAGTTTCTTGCCAGGGTTCAAGGCCGCCAGCTTGGCATCGTTCCACTTGCTGATGGTGCCCAGGTACACCTCGGCCAGCACAGGGCCGGAAATGCGCAACTCGCCAGGCTTGAAACCTTCCAGGTTCACCACCGGCACGGTGCCGCCCACGATGGCGGGGAACTGCACCATGCCGTCTTTGTCCAGATCGGCACCGGACACGGGCGCATCCGAAGCGCCGAAGCTGACAGTCTTGGCGCGGATTTGCTTCAACCCACCCGAAGAACCGATGGATTGGTAGTTCAGGCCCACACCGGTTGCGGCTTTGTAGGCCTCGGCCCATTTGGCATAGATGGGGTAAGGAAAAGTGGCGCCAGCGCCCGTGATGTCAGCCGCCCACGATGTGGCTGCCACAACGCTCAAACCGATCGCCACGATGGCAGATTTCATTTTCAACATGTCAACTCCTGGTTCAGGAAGGTAAAAATTCGGGATTTCAAGGAAGTGCTGACCCGTACTTTTCGGCACATGTTTCCACTTTATTGGCCCATTGTGACAATACTGTGTCAAAAGGTCCTTTGCCTTGATGACAAACAACACGGGCACACGGTGCGGGTTGGTGGCCAAGCGCACGGATGGTGTTAACCCACCGATCAGACCGCCACCCTTCCGCCGCCCACCTCACGCGGGTCCCACACGGCAGCGGTCACAAACTTGCAGATGTATTCGTTGCGCACGTCACAGCAACGTCACAAAGACGTGGCACAGTTCAGCCGTCCACATTTCCAGAACCATTGAAAGATTGATTCACCATGAAAGTCGGCATCAACGGAATGGGCCGCATCGGCCGTTTGGCCTTGCGTGCGGCCATGGGCGCTGCCGAGCGCCAGCAAGACGACCCGCGCGCCGGCAACCGCCTGGAGGTGGTGCACCTGAACGAGCTCAAGGGCGGCGCGGCGGCCACGGCGCACTTGCTGGCTTTTGACAGCGTGCAGGGCAAATGGCGCGAGCACATCGAAGCCGAGAGTGGCAATGCCATCCGCATCGGCGAGCGCAGCCTGGGCTTCTCGTCGCACGCCAACCCGGCCGACATTCCCTGGGGCGATCTGGGGGTGGATCTGGTACTGGAATGCACCGGTCAATTTTTAACCCCCGAAACCCTCCAGGGCCACCTGGACCGGGGCGCCAAACGCGTCATCGTGGCCGCGCCCGTGAAGGTGGGCGATGTGCTGAACATCGTGGTCGGCATCAACCACACGCAGTACAACCCGGCCAAAGACCGCATCGTCACAGCCGCCTCCTGCACCACCAACTGCCTGGCCCCGGTGGTCAAGGTGGTGCACGAAGCCATTGGCATCCGGCACGGCCAGATCACCACCATCCACGACCCGACCAACACCAACCTGGTGGTCGATGCGCCACACAAAGACCTGCGCCGCGCCCGCAGCGCCATGACCAGCCTGGCCCCCACCACCACCGGCAGCGCCACCGCAATCGCCCTGATCTACCCCGAACTCAAGGGCAAGCTCAATGGCCACGCCGTGCGCGCCCCGGTGCTCAACGCCTCGCTGACCGATTGCGTGTTCGAAATGCAGCGCGAAACCAGCGCCGAAGAAGTCAACGCCTTGTTTGCCGCGGCGGCCCAAGGACCGTTGGCGGGCATTCTGGGCTACGAAACGCGGCCCCTGGTCAGCGTCGATTACGCCCGCGACACGCGCAGCGCCATCGTCGATGCCCTGTCCACCCTGGTCACCGATGGCACTTTGCTCAAGGTCTACGCCTGGTACGACAACGAAATGGGCTACGCCTGCCGCATGGTGGACCTGGCCTGCCACATGAACGACGTCGGCATCTGAGATGAACGCCGCAGAAAGAAATTACGGCATCGTCACGGCGGCCTATTGGGGCTTTACCCTGACCGACGGCGCTTTGCGCATGCTGGTGCTGCTGCACTTTTACAAGCTGGGCTATTCACCGTTCACGCTGGCCTTTTTGTTCTTGCTGTACGAAGCCGCTGGCGTGCTGGCCAACCTGGTGGGCGGCTGGCTGGCCACGCGCTTTGGCATTGCCCGCATGCTCAGCGTGGGCTTGGTCACGCAGATCATTGGTTTTGGTTTGCTGTCGGCCCTGCAGCCCGACTGGACAGCCGCCATGTCGGTGGCCTGGGTCGTGCTGTCGCAAGGCGTGTGCGGGGTGGCCAAAGACCTGACCAAGACCGCCAGCAAGTCGGCCATCAAGATCACGCAGGCGCAAGCCAAGGCCCAAGGCAACGGCCAATTGTTCAAATGGGTGGCCTGGTTCACCGGCAGCAAAAACGCCATGAAGGGTTTTGGCTTTTTCCTGGGCGGCTTGCTGCTGGAAACCCTGGGCTTTCAGGGCGCGCTATGGGCCATGTCGGCCTTGCTGGGGCTGGTGCTGATCGGTGTGGTCAGCAGCTTGCCTCCCATGATGGGCAAGAGCAAAGCCTCGGGCTCGGCACGTGAACTGTTCGCCAAAAACCAGGGCATCAACGCACTGGCGGTGGCACGCGTGGCTTTGTTTGGCGCGCGCGATGTGTGGTTTGTGGTGGGCGTGCCGGTGTTTTTGTATTCGGTGGGCTGGACGTTCACCATGGTGGGCGGCTTCCTGGCGGCCTGGACCATTGGCTACGGCCTGGTGCAGGCCCTGGCCCCGCAACTGGTGCGGCGCAGCGCCGACGGCCTGAGCCGCGAAGTGCCTGCCGCCCAATGGTGGTCGGCAGTGCTCACACTCATTCCGCTGGGCATCGCCACCGCCATGTGGCTGCAAGCGCCGCAGCTGCAGTGGTGGGTGGTGGGGGGCCTGAGCCTGTTTGGCTTTGCCTTTGCCATCAACTCCTCGGTGCACAGCTACTTGGTTCTGGCCTATGCGGGCTCTGAAAAAGCGGCCGAAGACGTGGGGTTTTATTACGCGGCCAACGCGCTGGGGCGTTTCATGGGCACCTTGCTGTCGGGCCTGCTCTACCAATGGGGCGGTCTGATGTACGCGCTGCTGGGTTCGGCGCTGATGCTTTTGCTGTGCTGGCTGGCGACCTGGCGATTGCCCGTCGTTTTGGCGGTGGGCTTGCCCACTCACCACCAGACGGCCAAGGCAGCCGATGCGCCATGAACGCCCACGGCCCATGCAGTGAGCTACCGTGCAACAAGCTCAGCGACACGGTGCACAGTTCCATGTGCGACCGCTCAATTTTCCAAAACATATTGCCCGGGCGCATCACCCAAGGGCGCCAAACCCAGGTCGGTGGCCCCCATGGCAGGCAACGGGCCTGCAGGGCCCGATTGGGTTTGCAGCCAGGCCTGCCAATGCGGCCACCAGGAGCCTTCGTGCAGGGCTGCGGCCTGCCACCATGCATCGGGGTCCAAGTAGGGCCCATCGTGCAGCCGCGTCAACACATGAAAACTGCGCCCTGGCACACCCGGCGGGTTGACGATGCCCACATTGTGGCCACCCGAGGTCAACACGAAGGTGGTGTCCACATTCGTCAGCAGGTGCAATTTGTGCACCGAACGCCACGGGGCCACATGGTCGCGAACGGTGCCAATGGCGTAAATCGGACATTGAATCGCGGTCAAGGCCACGGGTCTGCCGTTGACGGGGTAACGGCCGCTGGCCAAATCGTTTTTCAAAAACATGCGCCGTAAATATTCGGCGTGCATGCGGTAAGGCAAGCGTGTGCCATCGGCATTCCAGGCCATCAGGTCACTCATGGGCGGGCGCTCACCCAGCAAATAGTTCTTGAGCATGCGCGACCAGATCAGGTCGTTCGAGTTCATCCACTGGAACGCGCCCGCCATCTGCGAGCTGTCCAGATACCCCCGGTCCCACATGATGTCTTCCAGATAAGCAACCTGGCTGTCGTCAATGAACAGTTCCAGTTCGCCAGGCTCCGTGAAGTCGGTCTGTGCGGCCACCAGCGTGAGGCTGGCCAGACGGTCATCGGCCTCTCTGGCCATGGCCGCAGCGGCGATGGCCAGCAGTGTGCCGCCCAGGCAATACCCGACCGCATGCACTTTGTGTCTGGGCACCACGGCGCACACCACTTCCAGGGCGTCCATCACGCCCATGCGCAAATAGTCGTCCAGGTCCAGGTCCCGGTCGTCACTGCCGGGGTTGGCCCAGGACATGGCAAACACCGTGTGACCGTGGTCCACCAAATACTTGATCAGCGAGTTGTGCGGCGACAAATCCAGGATGTAGTACTTCATGATCCACGACGGCACGATCAACACCGGCTCGGGATGCACCTGGTCGGTGCTGGGGGTGTACTGAATCAACTCGATCAGGTGGTTGCGGTAAATGACCTGGCCCGGCGTGATGGCCACGTCGCGCCCCACTTGGTAAGCCTCGGCACCTTGGGGCGCTTGACCTGCCTGCAAGCGCTGGAGGTCTTCCAGCCAGTTCTGAAAACCCTGCTGCAAATTGGCGCCCATGGTTTTCTGGGTGCATTCCAGTACCTCGGGATTGGTCAGCACAAAATTAGCGGGGGACACCATGTCCAGGCACTGCCGGGCCGCGAAATTGACCACCGACTCATGGTGTGGCGAAACACCACGCACCCCGGTCGTCGCTTCTTGCCACCATTGCTGCGTCAGCAAAAATGACTGACTGATCGCATTGAAAGGCCACGTCTGCCAACTCGGGTGCTCAAAACGCGTGTCGTGCACCATGGGCTCAATGCACAGTTTGCAATTGCGCTGTTGCGCCTGAGCCGCATAAGAGGTCCACTGCTGCACACTTTGCAGCGCCAGTTGCAGCAGCTTGAGTTGCTCGGCCGGGTTCTGGGACAGATGCGTCAGCCAGTCTTCAAACGCCATGCGCAAGGACGCCGTCGAGACACCCCGCGTGAATGGCGACACCTGGGTGTGGGCCCAGCGGTCCAGCATAGGCCCTGGTCGTGGGACGTCGGCAGCAAGTGGATGGAGGCGAAAATTTTTCACCCGGCCATGCTAGGCCCGGACAAGGCCTGCCACCATCCACCTGTCGGTAGAGGCGCCCACACCGATGGGGATAGTCCCATCGTCCAGGCTCAGAGCATCATGCTGAGCTGAAACACCGAATTGGGGGCTTTGGGCATGACCGGTGCGGGCAACGGCTTCAGGCGGAACTGGCCCAGCATGGACGTGACACGCGCATCGGGTGGTGTGAAGGGCACGGCCACATCGTCCAGTGTTTGGGATGCCAGGGCGTCTTGCAAGTGCCGTTGAATGTCCGACTCCAGCGCCTTCATCGGGTGCGCGTCATCGCTGTACACCTCGTCAAAACGGTGCACCACCTCGAAGTGTTTCACCACATCCCACAAGCTGATGTCTTCCGGGTTGCCACGGATCTGGTAGCCCCCACCCGGCCCCCGATGCGCACGGACCAGGCCCGCTTCGCGCAACGCTTTGAGGATCGATTCCGTGTAAGAAGACGACAGGCCCAAACCCGAAGCGATCTCTTCGGTCGTCACGGGATCCAGGGTGGAACGAGACGTGATGAACACCGCAATGTCAACGGCTTTGGCTGTTTTCTTCAGGATCATGGTGCGTTCCTCATTTGAATGTTGATTGTATGTTTTCATTCCTTATGAATCCGTTCAATATCTTATTTATTTCTCTATAAATGGATTTTCAACTTAAAATATCTATTCAATACATCAACAAAACAATGAACAAGACGCCCGCACCCAGCCCGACGCTTTACCGTATTGGCGCGGTTTCCAAGCTCAGCGGCGTGCCGGTGCCCACCTTGCGCGTCTGGCAAACCCGCTACAAGGCGTTTTCACCCAGCACCACCGCCGGGCAACACCGGCTGTACAACGAAGCCGATTTGCGCAAGGCCGCGTTGCTGAAATCGCTCACGGGCCAGGGCCACGGCATCGGCCTGATTGCCGGTTTGCCCACGGCGCAGCTGTTGCAATTGCTGCAAACAGGCACCGCCATGGCCAGCGCTGCACGGCACACGCCCAGCCCGTCAAATGGTGACCCTGGCGCATGGGTGGTGGTTGGCCAGGCCTTGGCCAAGCGCCTGCAGTCTGAAACATTCAGCGCGGCAAGGCTTGCAGGCCCCTTGCCCGTTCAGCAGGTGTGGGCCGATCTGGTCGCGGCCCGTGAGGCTCAGTTGAACAACGCGCCCGATGTGTTGGTGGTCTCGGTGAACAACCTGAACGACAGCGCGGCGCAGCAGATCCTGGCCCTGTCACGGCAACACGCCGCACGCCAAACGGTGGTGCTTTACGGTTTTGGTCCCATGCAAGCCATCACCAGCCTGAGCCGCGCAGGCTGCCTGGTGCACCGCGAGCCCCTGAACGATGCGGACCTGGCCGACATCCTCCAAAGCGCACGCCCGCCGCTGGCCACCCCCGCATGGACGGCAGACAGCCTGAACCCACCGTTGCCAGCACGCCAGTTTTCAGACAGCGTGCTGCAACGCGTGGCCAACCTGCCCAGCCAGGTGCTGTGCGAATGCCCGCGACACGTGGCCGAACTCATTGGCCAGTTGGGCCGATTTGAAGACTACAGCCGCGACTGCCTGAACCAAAGCCCCAAAGACGCCGAGCTGCACACGCAGCTGCACACCCTGGCCGGAACGGCACGGGTCTTGTTTGAAAAAGCACTGCGCATGGTGGCCGCACACGAAGGCATTTCCCTGCAAGACCGTGCTTGAGCCTGTCCATGAGACATCGGCCAGAAAAGCAGCCCCGATAATCCCCCCCATGTACGGAATTCAATCTTGGGGTGACACCCTGCGCCTGCTGGTCGAGCTGTCGGCCACGGCGGCCTTTGCCCTGTCTGGTCTGATGGAGGCTGCCCGCAAGCAACTCGACGCGGTGGGCGTGTGTGTGGTGGCGTTTTTGGCCGCGTTTGGCGGTGTGCTGCGCGACATGGTGTGCAACGAAATCCCCACCGCCTTCAAGGACCACCGCCCCTACGCGGTCTGTGCCTTTGCCGGCGGTTGGACCTATGTGGGCCTGTGGACCACCGATGCACCGGGCTGGGTGGCCCTGCTGGCTTGCCTGGTGGTCACCGTGGGCTTGCGCGCGCTGGCGCTTTGGCGCAACTGGCAACTGCCCGCCTGGCGCACCTGAATCTTCTCCAATCCAATCTCATGCAGAACAACACAAGCGCCTTCTGGGGCGGCATTTTCTTTTCTCTGGCCGCCGGCATGATGTGGGGCCTGGTGTTTGTCGGCCCGCTGATGCTGCCCGACTATCCCGCCGCGCTGCACACCTTTGGCCGCTATCTGGCCTTTGGCCTGATCGCCCTGCCCCTGACCTTTGTGGACCGCGCCGAAATCAAGCGCCTGTCCCGCGCCGACTGGCTGGCCGCGCTGAAGCTGGCCGCGATTGGCAACGTGCTGTATTACCTGTTTTTGGCCAGCGCCATCCAGCGTGCGGGCGGAGCACTGCCCACCATGCTCATCGGCACGCTGCCCGTGGTGATCGCTGTCGCGGCCAACTTGCTCAACCACCAACGCGACGGGCGTTTTCCGTGGCTCAAGTTGGCCCCGCCGTTGGCCTTGATTTTGCTGGGCATCGCCTGCGTCAACCATGTCGAATGGAACGCCCTGGTGCAAGACCCCCATGCCGACACCTCGCGCTACATCACCGGTGCCGTGTTGGCCGTCGGTGCCGTGGCCTGCTGGACCTGGTACCCCCTGAAAAATGCCGACTGGTTGCGCGGTCACCCCGACCGCAACCCCCGCGTGTGGGCCACCGCGCAGGGCCTGGCCACCCTGCCGCTGGCCCTGCTGGGCTACGCCGCGTTCTGGCTCTGGACGAGCGCCACGCACGACCCGCTGCCCATGCCCCTGGGGCCACGTCCGCTGGAATTCATCGGCCTCATGATGGCCATCGGCCTGTTTGCCTCCTGGCTGGGCACCCTGTGCTGGAACGCTGCCAGCCAGCGCCTGCCCACCGCCTTGGCGGGGCAACTGATCGTATTTGAGACCCTGGCCGCGCTGGGCTACGCCTTCTGGTTGCGCGGCCATTGGCCCGAACCGCTCACGCTGGCGGGCATTGCGCTGCTGGTGACTGGTGTGATTGGTGGGGTGCGTGTCAAGCCAGTTTGATTCGTAATTCGAATATTTGGCATTTATTCGATTTGCGGATATCCACGCGTTTCATAACCCGCTCGACCAGTGCATTTGATTTGCTGCGCGCCCCCGCGCGCGAATGCTTCGGCCGCAGGGGCGGCCTCCCACAAAAACCCGTGACCGCGTGGTTACCGAGCGGCAGGCAAGTTCAGTTTTTCTTGTGCGGTCTGGTATTGCGCGACCAAACGGTCGACAAACTCAGCGACCGGTGGCACGTCGTGGATCGCGCCAATGCCTTGGCCACAGCCCCAGACGTCTTTCCAGGCTTTGGCCTTGCTGCCGCCATCGCCAAATTGCATTTTGCTGGGGTCGCTCACCGGCAGGTTGTCGGGGTCCATGCCCGATGCCTCGATGGAAGGGCGCAGGTAATTGCCGTGCACGCCCGTGAACAGGTTGGTGTAGACGATGTCTTGCGCGTTGCAGTCCACCAAGGCCTGCTTGTAGGCCTCCACGGCATGCGCCTCTTGCGTGGCAATGAAGGCCGAACCGATGTAGGCAAAATCTGCGCCCAGCGCCTGCGCGGCCAGCACCGAGGCCCCGTGGGCAATCGAGCCCGACAAGGCGATCGGGCCGTCAAACCAGGCGCGTGTCTCTTGCACCAAGGCAAACGGCGACTGCTGCCCTGCGTGCCCACCGGCACCGCAGGCCACCAGGATCAAACCATCCGCGCCTTTTTCGATGGCTTTGTGCGCAAATTTTTGGTTGATGACGTCGTGCAACACCATGCCGCCATAGGAATGGATGGCCGCATTGACTTCGGGCTGCGCGCCCAGCGAGGTGATGATCAGCGGCACCTTGTACTTGACGCACATGGCCACGTCGTGCTCCAGGCGGGTGTTGGTTTTGTGCACGATCTGGTTGACAGCGAACGGCGCGCTGGGGCGCTCAGGGTGCTGTCGGTCGTATTCGGCCAGCTCCGAGGTGATGCGCTGCAGCCACTGCTCGAGCACCTCGGCTGGTCGCGCATTGAGCGCCGGAAAAGAGCCAATGATGCCGGCCTTGCATTGCGCGATCACCAGTTCGGGGTAAGACACGATGAACATGGGCGAGGCGATCACGGGGATGCGTACGCGGGCTTTGAGTTCTTGCAAATTCATGGGGATTTTTCCTGGATGAAAGGTCATGTGGCTGGGCGACGTCCCAGAGCTTGAAAAATAACTTCAGCGTGCATTCGCGCGCGAGGGCGCGCTCCCACAGCGCTTTTGGTTTTTGTAGGAGGCCGCCCCTGCGGCCGAAGGCTGTTCTTTCACAGCAACATTGAATTGGAGCGTCATTTGCCCTGAAAGCGGGCTGGGCGTTTTTCGCGGAACGAAGCCAGGCCTTCGGCCCCGTCTTCGCTGGACATGATGCGGGCCAGTTTTTGGTTGAGCTGGAAATTTGCTTCGATGGGGCCCTTGTTCAGCATGCCCAAGGCAATGGATTTCATGGCCTGCACCACCAGCGGCGCATTGGCTGCGATGCGTTCGGCCACGCTCAAGGCACGCGCCAGAGCCTGTCCGTCGTCCACGGTTTCATTGACCAAGCCGATCTCACGCGCACGCTCGGCCGAGATCTTCTCGCCGGTCATGAGCCATTGCAAACCGCCCTTGTATTGCAAGCGCCCAGTGAAGCCGCCCATCAGGCCCTGGAACAGGCCCAGCTTGGCTTCCGGATACAGAAAATAAGCGCTGCGCCCGGCGAACACCATGTCGGCCAACTGGCACAACACCGACGCGTAGCCAATGGCGCCGCCTTCCACCGCCACCAAAATCGGCTTGTCGCAAGGCACGGACAGGTTGGGCATGGCCAAGGGCGCTTCGTCTTTGGGCGGGTTTTTCAGGTCCAGACCGGCGCTGAAAAAGGGGCCGCTGCCGGTGATGATGCAAACCCGGCGATTGGGGTCGTCGGCAAAATCACGCAGCGCCTGGTGCAGCGCCAGCGACAGTTCAGGGTTCCAGGCATTGAGCACCTCGGGACGGTTCAGCGTCACGATGTGGATGCTGTCACGCACTTCGTTCAATAGGACGGACATGTTCGCGAGTCTCCTTGTCAATAAGCTGCTGGCAGTGTATCGATTCGGTGAATTTTTCCGGCTATTTCTTCATTGACGCCATCTATATTCCTGCCTGTGCCCGACACGCTTGCGGCGTACACTGGTGCACGCTTTCAGCCCGTTCACACCCAAACATGAAAATCACCCTGATTCAACTGAGATCTTTCCTGGCTGTTGCTGAAGCGCTCAGTTTCACAGCGGCGGCTGAACGTCTGCACGTGAAACAACCCACCCTCAGTGCCACCATCCGCAACCTGGAAGTGGCGTTGGGCGGCTCGCTGTTCGACCGCAGCACCCACAAGGTCAGACTGACCGCTCTGGGCCAGGAATGCAAGCGCCTGTCCCGACGCCTGCTCGATGAGGCGGAACAAACGGAAACGGCTTTGCAGCGCCATATCCAGGGCAAAACTGGCGCTCTGCGCATCGCCGCCGTGCCCAACATTTTTCCCACCTTGCTCAAACCTGCACTGGCTGAATTTCGAGTCCGTTGTCCTGGCATCGACTTGCAGTTTGCCGATGTCTCGAGCGACGAGGCCATTGAGCTGTTGCGCAGCGAGCAAGCCGACATGGCCATTGCCCTGCAAACAGGTGATGCTTCGGATTTGCGCTACCGGTTCCTTGACGAACAACGCTACGTAGCGGTTTTGCCTGCGCAGCATCCGCTGGCCCAGGGCGAATCGATTTCCTGGCAAAGCCTCGCCGATGAGCGCCTCATTCAATTGAAGTCGCGCGATACGGTGGGCACGCAAGTCAGCCTGGCCTTGCGCAACGCAGGCGTCGTCTCGCGCATCAGCCACCGGGTCAATGAACTGTCCACGGTCATTGGCTTGTTGGAGGCGGGCTACGGCATCGCCCTGATGGGCCACCATTCGGCCCGCTCTGTGCTCAAACCGGGTTGGGTCATGCGCGATCTGAGCGCGCCGCGCATGGTTGGCCGGATCGCCATGATCACACTGGCCGACAAAGAACTGACACCTCAGATCATTTCCTTGCAGCAAACCTTGCTCGATGGCGTGCCGGTCCAAGTCGACGGCAGCAACACGCATGGCGTCAAAGGGGAAGGCCCCCTCCACATCAGCTGATGTGGTCCAGGGCTTGGGTCATGTCGCGCACCAGATCGTCCGCACATTCGAGTCCGGCGTGCACGCGCACCAAGACGCCTTCTTCCACCCAGGGCCTGGCGCTGCGCACCGGGCGATCCATCGGCAGCGCCAGGCTTTCGTAACCCCCCCACGACAGGCCAATGCCAAAGAGTTCGAGGCGTTCAAAAAACCGGTGCAAGTTCGGCTGACTCAGGGGCTGCAGCACCATGCCAAACAGGCCACTGGCCCCCAGGCAATCGCGTCGCCACACAGCATGCCCCGGATCCCCCGGCAATGCGGGGTGCAGCACGCGGCGCACCATGGGATGCGCCTGCAGGGCCTGCGCCAGTTGCAAGCCATTGGCCCAATGCTGCTGCAAGCGAACCGACAAGGTGCGCAAGCCGCGCAAAGCCAAAAACACATCATCGGGGCCCGCGGTCTGGCCAAAGTCGTGCGCCGCTTTTTCCAGCAAATGCCAAGCGCGCGCATTGGCCGTGGCCACGCCCAGCAAAGCGTCGGAGTGACCGACGATGTACTTGGTGGCGGCCTGCACCGAAATGTCCACACCGTGTTCAACGGGCTTGAAGAACATCGGTGTCGCCCAGGTGTTGTCCATGACCACCCAGGCCCCGGCTGCGTGCGCCACATCGGCCATGGCCGGGATGTCCTGCATTTCAAAGGTGGCCGAGCCTGGCGACTCCACGAACACCACCCGGGTGTTTGGCCGCATGAGGGCTGACAACCCTGCCCCGATCAGGGGGTCAAAAAAATCGACCTGCACGCCAAGGCGCGACAGCACCTGTGTGGCGAACTGGCGCGTGGGTCCATACACACTGTCCGTCATCAGCACATGGTCCCCCTGCTGCACCAAGGCCAACAGGCTGTGCGTGCAGGCTGACAGCCCCGAGGGGAACAGCCAGGACCGATGCCCGCCCTCCAGTTGCGCAATGGCCTGCTCCAATGCCCGGGTGGTGGGGTTGCCAAAGCGCCCGTAAGAAGCCATGGGGTTGCCCGGGGTCTTGCGCGCTTCCCATTGCGTCAAGTTGTCGGCCAAGATGGTGGAGCCGCGAAATACGGGCGTGTTGACCATGCCGTCGAAACGCTGCGAATCTCTGCCGGTGTGGACCAAGGTGGTTGCGGGGGCTCTGGATAGGGTCATGAAAAGGGTGCCTGTGCGTTGGGAATTCTTGACGAAAGTGTGGCACCCACAACAGGGCGGTATTTTCCAAACATTGGCGTCGAATGCGCTATATTTGAAAATACACACCAACAAATTGAAACTTATTAGAATAATTTCCCAATGGATGCCATAGACAAGAAAATCCTGGCGCTGCTGCAAACCGATGCCACACTGCCCGTGAGCCATATCGCTGAGCAGGTGGGTTTGTCGGCCACCCCCTGTTGGCGGCGCATTCAGAACCTTGAACAGCAAGGCTACATTCTGGGACGCGTGACCTTGCTCAACCCCCAGAAATTGCGTGTGGGCGTGACGGTGTTCGTCTCCATCAAGACCAACCAGCACAACGACCAGTGGCATCGGCAATTGAGCGGCGTGGTGGCGGCCATTCCCGAAATCGTGGAGTTCTATCGCATGAGTGGCGACACCGATTACCTGCTGCGCGTGGTGGTGCCCGACATCCAGGCCTATGACGCCGTTTACAAGCGGCTCATCCAAAGCATGGAATTTTCAGATGTGAGTTCCAGTTTTGCGATGGAACAAATCAAATACACCACCGAATTGCCGCTGGCTTACGCCTGATGCGCCGCTGCCGTTCGCCAGCGCAACAGGCGACACATCCTTTATAGGGTCCACCAATCAAGAAATAGCCTGACGGGCCTTTCACAGGCCGCAAGCTTCGAAAATAATGCCTCGTTCAACAACGAGGAGACAAGACGATGGCTTCAGGTCAAATTTTCAGGCGCGCCGTGCTGATCAGCGCTGCAGCGCTGACTTTGGTGGGTTTGGGCGCGGCACATGCCCAGACCGCTTTCCCCAACAAACCACTGCGCATTCTCGTGCCTTTCCAGCCCGGCGGTGCAGGGGACATATCGGTACGTAAGTTGGCCCAGCCCCTGTCAGAAGCGCTTGGCGTGTCGGTCGTTGTCGACAACAAACCCGGCGCCGATGGCCTGCTTGCGGTACAGGAATTGATGAAGTCACCGGCAGATGGACACACCATCATGTTCGGCACCCCATCGGCCCTGTTGTTTGTGCCGCTGACCCACAGCAAACCCCCTTACGACACTTTGCGCGACTTTGCTCCCGTGTCGCATTTTTCTTCCTTCACCTTTTTCCTGCTCGTGCATGAAAGTCTGCCTGTGAAAAACATGCAGGAATTCGTTGCCTATGCACGCGCCAACCCTGGAAAATTGTCCTCTGGCACCGGTGACTCGACCAGCCAAGTGGCATTGGCGCAACTGGCATCAACCGCCAAACTCGACATCGTCAATGCGACCTACAAAGGCAGTGCCGCCGCCTTGACGGACTTCATGACGGGTCGCATCCAGGTCACGGTCGGCGGCCTTGACCTGATTGAAAAAGTCGGCGGCAAAGCCAAAGCCCTGGCTGTGCTGCTGCCTAAGCGCAGCGACAAAATGCCCGATGTCCCCACCTTTGCAGAAGCTGGCCTGCCAGAGATCAGCACCCGGGCCTGGAGCGGTTTTTTTGCGCCAGCCAACACACCCAAGCCTGCGCTTGAGCAGTTGTCCAAGGCGATGGACAAGGCCTTCAAGCAGCCCGAATTGCAGGCCTTCTTCAACAAATATGGCAGCGTTCTGGAAGCCAGCACACCGGATCAAATGCGGGCCATCCTGGTCGAGCAGCTTCCCGTGTGGCGCGACGCCATCAAGTTCGCCAATATTCCTGTCCAATAAATGAATGGAGGGCGGCAACGCCCGCCCTCAACCATGCTCAACAAAATCAAGGTTCTTGATTTGACCCGTGTGCTGGCCGGCCCATGGTGCACGCAAATTCTGGCCGATCTGGGCGCCGAGGTGATCAAGATCGAGAACCCCGACGGCGGCGATGAAACGCGCTTGGCCCCGCCGTACTTCCACCCCGAATTGGACGACGACCTGTCTCACGCCGCCGAGCGTTCAGACTGGTCGGCCTTCTACGTCTGCGCCAACCGTGGCAAAAAATCGGTGGTACTGGACATCAGCAGCCCACAGGGTCAACAGATCCTGCAGCAACTGGTCAAGAGCTGCGACGTGCTGGTCGAGAATTTCAAGGTCGGCAACCTGGCGCGCTATGGCCTGGATTACGCCAGCCTCTCGGCCATCAACCCCCAACTGATTTACTGTTCGGTCACGGGCTACGGGCAAACGGGCCCCTGCGCGGCACAGCCTGGCTATGACGTTTTGTTCCAGGGCATGGCGGGACTGATGAGCACCTGCGGTCTGCCCGATGCCGAGCCTGGCGGCGGGCCGATGCGCACCATGGTGCCCAACACCGACCTGCTGACCGGCATGTACGCCTGCACCGGCATCCTGGCTGCGCTGATGCACCGCAACGCCACCGGGGAAGGCCAGTACATCGACATCGCGCTGCTCGACACCGCCATCGTCGCCAACGCTTATCTGGGCACCGCCTACCTGGCCAGCGGCAAGTCCCCGGCGCGGCTGGGCAACTCGGCGGGACTGGTGGTCGTGCCCTCAGGGGTTTTCAACTGTTTCGATGGCTCGGTGATCATCCAGTCCAATCCCCGCAAATGGCCCGCACTGTGCGCCGCGCTTGGCCACCCCGAATGGGTGGACGATGCCCGGTTCGCGACCCTGCCAGACCGTCTGAAAAACGCGAAGACACTCAACGCCTTGCTCGAAGCGGTGACGCAAACCCTGCACAAGGCCGACGTGGTGGCGCTGTTGTCAGGCGCTGGCGTTCCGTGCAGCCCAGTCAACAACCTGCAAGAGGCGCTGGCCGAACCCCAAGTGGTGCACCGTGGCCTGCGGCAAGAGGTTGAAGTGCCCGGCGGTGGCCGCATGCCGGTGCTGAAAAATCCGCTGCGCTTTTCCACCATCCGCCTGAAGACCGAAGCGCCGCCACGGCTGGGCGAGCACACCGAGGAGGTGTTGCGCAGCGTCGGCGCCTGGCCCCTTGCTGCACAAGACGACACACAGCCAACCCAGGAAAAAGTATGACCAACACCCCATCTGATTTTTTGCTGGAAACACTGGAAGACGGGATCGCCACCTTGACGCTGAACCGGCCCGAGGTGCTCAACGCCACGCTGCCTGAGACCTTCGAACGCATGGCGCACAGCCTCGAACGCATGGCCCGTGACCCGGCTGTGCGGCTGGTGGTGATCACCGGTGCCGGCACCGCGTTTTCATCCGGCGCAGACCTCAAGGCGCTGGCCAAGGCCACGGGCGGTGAACGGCCCGCCGCGGGTGCAGCCGATCCGGCCAAGGCGTTGCGCGCGCGCATGGAGACCGAACGCCTGCTGCACGAAATGCCCAAACCCACGCTGGCCGTCATTCCCGGCATTGCCATGGGTGCGGGGTTTTCGTTGGCGCTGGCCTGCGACCTGCGCATTGGCAGCGATGACGCCCGCTTGTGCACTGGCTTTGTCAAGGTGGGGCTTTCGGGCGACCACGGCGGTGCCTATTTCCTCACCCAGCTGGTGGGTTCGGCCATCGCGCGCGAGCTGTATTTCTCCGGACGCATGGTGGCCGCCGATGAGGCGCTGCGCCTGGGCCTGTTCAACCGCGTCGTGCCCGCTGACCAGCTGCGTGATGCGGCCAATGCATGGGCGCGCGAGCTGGCGGCGCAGCCCACGGTGGCGTTGGGCCTGATGAAGCAAAACCTCAACACGGCGATGCGCGGTTTGCTGCCCCTGGCCTTTGACACCGAGGTCAACAACATCTTGCGTTGCGTGGCCACCGACGACCACAAAGAAGCCATCGCCGCGGCAATGCAGAAACGCCCACCGCGCTTTACTGGTCAATGATGGCCCCAAACCCCGACCCCATGAACCAACCCTCTACCCCCTTCGGCCACGCCCACGCGGTGGCCCTGCGCCACCCCAACAAAATCGCCATGCGCTTCGAGCCCAGTGGGCGCGAACTGAGTTTTGGCCAACTCGAAAGCGCATCGAACCGGCACGCCCACGCGCTGCGCGCGGCGGGTTTGAAGCCAGGCGATGCGGTGGCACTGTGCTACCCGAATGCGCCCGAGCTGCTGATTTTGATCGGCGCCGCAGCGCGCCTGGGCCTGTACTACACCTTGCTGCCTTACCGCGCGTCGGCCCAGGACATGGCCTACATCATCGACAACTCGCAGGCCAAGCTGGCCCTGGTTGCCACCAGCGCGCCAGCCCTGGCAGAACTGCCGGCGCTGCTGAATGCGGGCCGCGTGGCCTTGTTCGCCCATGCGCTGTCTGGTGCGGACGGCGTTCCCGAGGGCTTGGCCGACTGGCAGACCCAGGTGCAAAGCCAACCCGACACGCTGCCCGATGCGCCTGCAGCCGGCCGGGAAATGCTGTACTCATCGGGCTCTACCGGCCGGCCAAAAGGAATTCGCAGGGCCTTGCCCGAAAGCGCATGGAACAGCCCCGACATGCGCAATGTCGCGCTGGCCCGCGCCCTGGAGTTGACCCCGGCCTCGGTCTACCTGTCGACCTCGCCGCTCTACCACAGCGCCCCCAACCGTTATCTGCAAGCGGCGCTGAGTGCGGGTGCGCTGTCGATCGTGATGGAGCATTTCGACGCCGAAGCGGCGCTGGAGTTGATCGATCGCCACCGCTGCACCCACAGCGTCTGGGTGCCCACCATGTTCCAGCGCATGTTGCGGCTGGAGCCGGAGATCCGCGCGCGTTGGTCAACCGCCAGCATGGCCCATGCTGCGCACGGCGCCGCGCCTTGCCCAATGCATGTCAAGCAAGCCATGATCGACTGGTGGGGCCCTATTCTCGACGAGTACTACGCCGGCACCGAAGGCCTGGGCTCGACCTGGATTACCTCCGCCGAGTGGCTTTTGCACAAGGGCTCGGTCGGGCGCCCGCGTGACTGCCGGGTCCACATCCTGGATGAACAAGGCGTGGAACAGCCTGCCGACACCACAGGAACTGTTTACTTTGAAAGCAACGTAGGCGAGTTCAGCTACTGGAACGATCCGCAAAAAACCCAGGCGGTGCTCAGCCCCCAGGGCTGGCGCACCTTCGGCGACATCGGTCATGTGAACGCCGACGGCTACCTCTACCTGACGGACCGACGTGACTTCATGGTCATCTCCGGCGGCGTCAACCTCTACCCGCAAGAGATCGAGCACGCCATGCTCGAACACCCGGCCGTGGTCGACGTGGCCGCCTTTGGCGTGCCCGACGACGACCTGGGCGAAAAGCTGGTGGCGGTGGTTCAGCTCGACCCGACCCACTCGCCTACAAGCGCCCTGTTGGACGACCTGCAGACCTTCTGCCAGACGCGTCTGGGCCGCATCAAGGCCCCCAAACAGATCGCGGTGATGGCGCAACTGCCCCGGCTGGAGACTGGCAAGCTGCACAAAAAGCGCCTGCAGGCCGACTGGCTGAAAGGCACCCTCTCCAGCAGCGCACCAGCCTGACCCAGCCACCGATCATGCTCCAGCAGGACATCTGCTGACCTTGGTGAAGAATTTGGCTCAATGTGCGGACCCATCCGACTTGGGCGGAAACGCTGCGCTGGGCTACGCATTCTTCGGCCGCAGGGGCGACCTCCTACAAAATATCGGAACGTTGTAGAGCGCAACATCGTGCACACCAACACGCTGGGCGAAAACATCAACGACAAACGCATTGCCAATCAGCACCAGCCACGTTTGAGGGCATCCGTCAGCTCGATGCAGACGGTAATCCCATGGATGACCATATCGAGGATGTCCTCCATATGGTCCAAATTAGCACAAGCATTTGAGGGCCCGAACATGAACATTGCTGCAGCTCAGTTCGACGGCAAAGACATTCACCGTGTTTATGACTAAGCCAGTGAGACTTGGTGGTTCTCGGTTGTGGATGTGGTTCAGGCTCTGACGCTGCAAAGCGACTACCAGACTGCGCGCAAGTACAGGAACAAGCTCAAAAGCCGACTCAATAAAGAAGGTAGTCAGTCGGTGACAAATTGTCACCGACTGAAATTGCCCGCCGCAGACGGGAAAAACTACCTAGCGGACGTAGCCACCGTCGAGACATTACTTTGCTTGGTGCAATCCATAGCTGAAGGCCCACGTCCTGGGTCACGTCTTCAATACACCGGCTGGTGCTGCTTCAAACTGGCAATCACTTCCGCCGTCAGCGCAAAGCCCGCGCCGTATTGCACGGCCAGTTCGGCGCAGCGTTTGGCAAATGCGTCCACCCCCTGGCCATAGATGAACTGCAAGGCGCCGCCCGTCCAGGCCGGAAAACCGATGCCGAAGATCGAGCCGATGTTGCCGTCGTGCACCGAGGTCAGCACGCCTTCTTGCAGGCAGCGGGCGGTCTCTACCGCTTGGCGGTACAGCAGGCGGTCCTTGATGTCTTGCAGGCTGTAGGCCACGTCGGCTTTTTCAAAGCGGGTTTTCAGTTCGGGCCACAGCACTTTTTTCTGGCCAGCGGGGTAGTCGTAAAAACCACCGCCTGCGGCGCGGCCGGGGCGCTTGAGCTCTTTGACCATGCGCTCGACGAACAACTCACCGGGCGTGGCGCTGTAGCTCTTGCCTTCTTTGGCGAAGTCTTCGCGGGTTTGGTCCAGCACATGCACCGACAACGACAGCGCCGTTTCGTCCAGCACGGCCAGCGGGCCCACCGGCATGCCCACTTGCATGGCCAGGTTTTCGATCACGGGGGCAGGGATGCCCTCGCCCAACATGGCCGCACCTTCCATGACAAAGGTACCAAAGGTGCGGCTGGTGTAAAAGCCACGCGAGTCGTTCACCACAATCGGCAGCTTGCCCAGTGCCTGCACGTAGTCGAATGCACGGGCGATGGTTTCGTCGTCGGTCTGTGCGCCGCGAATGATCTCCACCAGCTTCATCTTGTCCACCGGGCTGAAGAAGTGGATGCCGACAAATTTATTCGCATGGGCGCTGGCCGTGGCCAGGCCACTGATGGGCAAGGTGGAGGTGTTGCTGGCAAAGAATCCGCCTTCGGCCAACATCGGCTCGGCCTCTTGCGTGACCCGGGCTTTGAGCTCGCGGTTTTCAAACACGGCCTCGATGACCAGGTCGCAGCCCTTCAGGTCTGCGGCGCTGGCCGTGGGCTGAATCAGTGACAACAGGGCTTGTTGTTTGTCGGCGGCCATGCGGCCTTTGTCCACGCGCTTTTGCGTGAGCTTGTGGCTGTAGGCCTTGCCTTTTTCGGCGGCTTCAACGCTCACGTCTTTGAGCACGGTGGCCATGCCCCGGCTGGCTTGTGCATAGGCAATGCCCGCGCCCATCATGCCCGCACCCAGAATGCCCACCTTTTGCGGCTTGTAGCGCGGCGCAGCTTTAGGGCGGCTTTGGCCGCCCTTGATGCTGTTCATGTTGAAGAAGAAGGTGTTGATCATGTTGCGCGCCACCTGGCTGGTCATCAGGCCAGCGAGGTAACGGCTTTCGATGCGCATGGCGGTGTCAAAGTCCACCATCGCACCTTCCACCATGGCGGCCAGCGCCGCTTCGGGCGCAGGGTACAGGCCGCGTGTTTTTTGCTTGAGCACGGCCGGGGCCACACTCAACATGCCTGCAATTTTGGGGTTGCTGGGCGTGCCGCCGGGCATCTTGTAGTCCTTGCGGTCCCACAGGTGCTGGGCCGCTTCAGGCTGGCCTTGTGACGCGGCGATGTGCGCCAGCGCGCGGGGGCGCAACAGGTCATCACTGGCGACAATCTCGTGCACCAGGCCCAGCTTTTGTGCTTCTTCGGGGCCAAACAATTTGCTCTCCAGCACATAGGGCTGTGCGGCCAGCAGGCCCAGTTGGCGCGTCATCTTGGTGATGCCGCCGCCACCGGGAATCAAACCCAGCGTGACTTCGGGCAAACCAAATTGCGTTTTCGGGTTGGCCGTGGCGATGCGGTAGTGGCCGATCAGCGCCACTTCCCAGCCGCCGCCCAGCGCGGTGCCATTGAGGCAGCTGACCACCGGCACGCCCAGCGTCTCGAGGGTGCGAAAGCTTTTTTTGATGCCTTCAATCTCGGTAAAGACGCGCGGGCCGTCCGAAGCTTGCGAGCGCATCACGCCCTTGAGGTCGGCCCCCGCAAAAAACGTGGACTTGGCCGAGGCCAGCACGATGCCCTGGATGCTGGCCTTGTCTTTGAGCACCTGCTCAGCCGCCTGAGCCAGATCGGCCTGCCATTGCAGGCACATGGTGTTGACCGGCGAGCCTTGCTCGTCAAAAGTGATGGTGGCGATGCCGTCCGCCAATTCGTAACGCAGTGTTTTCAAAATCATGTCGGTGTCTCCTCGGTCAAACGCGTTCAACGATGGTGGCGATGCCCATGCCGCCGCCCACGCACAAAGTGGCCATGCCATAACGCAATTGGCGGCGGTGCAACTCGTCGATCAGGATGCCCAGAATCATCGCGCCCGTGGCCCCCAGCGGGTGGCCCATGGCAATGGCACCCCCGTTGACGTTGACCTTGTCGTGCGGCACATGCAGCTCTTGCATGAACTTCATGGGCACGGCGGCAAACGCCTCGTTGATCTCGAACAAATCGATCTGGTCAATCGTCAGCCCCGCCTTGGCCAGCGCCTTGCGGGCGGCGGGCATGGGGCCTGTGAGCATGATGGTGGGGTCGGCCCCCGACAAGGCCGCGGCCACGATGCGGGCACGCGGCTTGAGGCCGTGGGTTTTGCCGGCTGCTTCAGAGCCGATCAACACGGCGGCAGCGCCGTCCACAATGCCCGACGAGTTGCCCGCGTGGTGCACATGGTGGATGCGCTCGACCTGCGGGTAGCGCTGCAAGGCCACCGCGTCAAAGCCCATCGCGCCCAGTTGCTCAAACGCGGCTTTCAGGCCGCCCAGTGTTTCCACCGTGGTGCCGGGTTTGATGAATTCGTCTTGCGCCAGGATGACCTGGCCCAGCTTGTCTTTGACCGGCACGACCGAGCCATCAAAGTAGCCTGCCGCACGTGCTGCCGTGGCCCGCTTTTGCGACTCGACCGCGAAGGCATCCACATCGTGCCGCGTGAAACCGCTCATCGTGGCGATCAAGTCAGCACCAATGCCTTGCGGCACGAACAGCGTGGCGCTGTTGGTTTCTGGGTCTTGCGCCCAGGCGCCGCCGTCCGAGCCAATCGGCACGCGGCTCATGCTCTCCAGGCCACCGGCCACCACCAGGTCTTCCCAGCCGCTGCGCACTTTCATGGCGGCCATGTTGACCGCCTCCAGGCCCGAGGCACAAAAGCGGTTGAGCTGCACGCCCGAGCAACGCCAGTCCCAGCCAGCGGCCAGGGCCGCCACTTTGGGGATCACCGAACCTTGTTCGCCAATGGGCGAGACCACGCCCATGACCACATCGTCCACCGCAGCGGTGTCCAACTGGTTGCGGCTTTGCAGCTCGCGCAACACGCCCGACAGCAAGCTGATGGGCTTGACTTCGTGCAGGCTGCCGTCTTTTTTGCCTTTGCCACGCGGTGTGCGTATGGCGTCATAAACAAATGCTTCGCTCATGAATGTCTCCTGGGGATCATCAAGGGGTTTGCCCGGTATTTTCGGGATGCGACAAAGAGTATAAACTTTATGCCAAGCAAATGCTTGGCATAAATAAATGGGGCATCAAGTCAGCTGGCATCAACCCAGAATGAGCCAGACAAGCGAACCCCACCGCGTCTAGGAGGACCAAGATGATGAAAACACAATGGATGGTCAGGACGGCGAGCAGACTGAGCGCTTTGGTGCTGGCCTGTGCGTTGACGGCATGTGCCGTATCGCCACAACACCCGGGACTCCAGGCAGCCCAGGTGGCGGGGCAGCTTGCGCCCCTGTTGCCGGTGCGTGCTTTTGTAGCCAATACCGAACGCACTGGCGGTTTTGTGATGTCGCCCGACGGCGAGCGCTTGCTATGGTCCCAGACCGTGGGGCTGGACTCTGGACTGGCGGTACGTGCTGTCAAGGCCAACGCGCCGGTCACGGCATACCCGGTAGGTAATCAAGGTCGCCGTGGTGGTTATTACAACTGGTTGCCCAACAGCCGCCATTTCGTGTTCAGCAAGGACGATCAGGGCGACGAGAACATCCGTCTTTTTGTGCAGGACGCCGATCAAGGCACTTTGTCTCCTTGGGTTTTGACGCCTGCACAAGGCGTACGCAGCTTCGTGGTCGGCATGGGGGCCGAGGGCAGTGCCCGCTTTTTCGTGGCCAGCAACCAGCGCGACCGAGCCTCGTTCGATCTGCACGAAGCCGATGCTGGCAGCCGCACGCTGCGTGAAGTGGCCCGCAACAATGGTCTGGTGTTGCACTGGTTGATCGATACCCAAGGCCAACTCGCTGGCAGGGTGCGCCAGCTCGCGAGGCCCGACGGCTCGGACAGTGTGGTCGAGCTGCTGCAGCCGGATGGGCAGTGGCGCGTCTTGCAAACTGTGGGCGGCTTTGACAGCTTCTGGGTGCTGCGCATCGACAACACCGCGCGGCGCGTCTGGGCCTTGTCCAACCTGGGCCGAGACAAGACCGCGCTGGTTGAACTGAACCTGGACAGTGGTGAGCAGCGGGTGCTGGCCGAGCATGAGCGGGTGGATCTGGGGCAGGTGCTGTTTGAGGGCAGGCAGGGTGGACCCGCGGGCTATGTGGTGGAGCCGGGCTACCCGCAGGTGCACCACCTGAATCCAGCCACCGGTCAAGAGGTTCAAGCGGTGGCGGCACAGGCCTTGAAACAAGGCCTGCTGACTGCCGACCCCATCAGCATTGTCCCCAGGAATGGCAGCACCGACGGTCGTCGGATCTTGCTGCGCAGCCAAAGCGACTTTGACACTGCTGAGCTGTTATGGGACCGCCAAACGGGCAGCGTGCAGCGGCTCAATTCGCAATTCAAAGAGCTGGCAGAGATACTTTCACCCACGGTGCCATTCGAGTTCAATGCCAGCGACGGGCGCAAGATTGCGGGTTACCTGATACGCCCACGCGGGGTGCAGGGCGCAACGCCCATGGTGGTAGAAATTCACGGCGGCCCTTGGGCGCGTGACAACTGGCTGCCCGCCGCCCACAACTCCCGCCAGTTATTGGTCAACCGGGGTTATGCGGTGCTGCAGGTGAATTACCGGGGTTCGTCTGGTTATGGCCGCGCCCACTTGGAGGCCGCAGACCGGCAAACCAATGGTCGGGTTCAACAGGACATTGCTGAAGCGGTGCAGTGGGCGGTGGACCAGGGTGTGGCCGATCCGAAACGACTGGCGGTTCTGGGAGGCAGCTTCGGTGGCTTCTCCGTGCTGGCGCAGCTGGCACAGAAACCACACAACTACCGCTGCGGCGTGAACGTGGTGGGCGTGGCGAATTGGCCTCGCGTGATGGAAAACTGGCCACCTTTCTGGCGCAACCGCCACTATTTCACCCGTACCTACGGCGACGTGAGCAAAGCCAACGAGCGAGCCGACATGCTGCGTAACTCTCCCGTGTCCTACCTGGACCAGATCCAGGCACCTCTGCTGGTGATCCACGGAGCCAACGATATCCGCGTGCTGCGACAGGACTCTGACGATGTGGTCAACGCGCTGCGCCAGCGTGGCCAGCCGGTGAACTACTTGGTGTTCCCCAACGAGGGGCACGCCATCAGCAAATGGCGAAACCGCCTGGCCATGTGGCGCGAGATAGAAGACTTCTTTGCCGATTGCCTGGGCGGGCAAAGCGCCGGATTTGACTATTACCAGCTCATGCCCCGCTGAGCGACCTTCACACTGACTTGGACTGGAGAAAACCATGATCGAACGCACCCTTTTTACCGCCGACCACGAAGCCTTCCGCGACAGCTTTCGCCGCTTCATGGACAAGGAAATCGCCCCCTACCACGAAGCCTGGGAAGAGCAAGGCTATGTCGACCGCGCCGTCTGGCACAAGGCCGGCGAAAATGGCTTTTTGTGCATGACGCTGCCCGAAGCCTATGGCGGCTCGGATGCCGACAAGTTGTACTCGGTGGTGCAGATGGAGGAACTCGCACGCGGCGGTTTCAGTGGCATCGGCTACGGTCTGCACAGCGAGATCGTGGCCCCCTACATCCTGCATTACGGCACCGAAGCGCAAAAGCAAAAGTACCTGCCCAGGCTGGCCAGCGGCGAGATGGTGGGTGCGATTGCCATGAGCGAACCGGCAGCGGGCTCGGACCTGCAAGGCGTGAAAACCACAGCGCTCTTGCAAGCCGATGGCACTTACCTGATCAACGGCAGCAAGACCTTCATCACCAACGGCTGGCATGCCGATCTGGTGATTCTGGTGGCCAAGACCGACCCAGCCGCCGGTGCCAAAGGCACCAGCTTGTTCCTGATCGAGCGCGACATGCCCGGCTTCGAAAAGGGCAAGCGATTGAAGAAGTTGGGCCTCAAAGCACAAGACACCTCCGAGCTGTTTTTTGACAACGTCAGGGTCAGCGCCGATCAGCTGCTGGGCGGCACGGCCATGCAGGGCAAGGGTTTCATTTGCCTGATGGAACAACTGCCTTGGGAGCGCCTGCAGATTGCCATTGGCGGCATTGCCGCTGCGCAGGCGGCCATCGACTGGACGGTGCAATACGTGAAAGACCGCAAGGTATTTGGCCAAGCCGTGGGCAACTACCAGAACACCCGCTACACCCTGGCCGAGCTGCAAACCGAGGTGCAGGTGGCGCGCGTGTTTGTGGACAAATGCTGCGAACTGATCGTGCAAGACAAACTCGACACCGCCACCGCCAGCATGGCCAAGTACTGGTGCTCGGACCTGCAATGCAAGGTGATGGACGAATGTGTACAGCTGCACGGTGGCTATGGCTACATGTGGGAATACCCCATCACCCGCGCCTATGCCGACGCCCGCGTGCAACGCATCTACGGCGGCACCAACGAGATCATGAAAGAGGTGATTTCGCGCAGCATGGGCCTGGCCGGGCGCTGAAGCGAATGACCGAACTGGCCCAACCCCCACGCGCACGCGGGCGCCCCAAAAAAACCGAAGACGAACGCGACGACGGCAACCGCCGTCAGGCGCTCATCTCGGCGGCTGCCCAGCTGTTCAAGCTCAAGGGCTACGACGCGACCAGCACCCGCGAGATTGCGGCCAAAGTGGGCATGCAATCGGGCTCACCGTTCTACCACTTCGGCAACAAGCAAGACCTGTTGCAGGCGGTGATGGTCGAGGGCATGAAGCAGGCCATTGATCGCCAGCTGGCCGCCTGTGGACAAGCCAGCCCCACCCAGAGCGCCCGCGAGCGCCTGCGCAGTCTGATCCGCCACCACTTCGATGTGCTGCTGGGCCCGGACAGTGACTTCATCCCGGTGATGCTCTACGAATGGCGCTCGTTGGAGCCTGCACAACGCAAGACCATCACCGCACTCAAAGACGACTACGAAGCCGCCTGGATTCCGGTGCTGCAAGCGCTGCACGCCAGCGGCCAATTGCAAGCACCGGTGGGCCTGGCGCGCTTGATGATTTTTGGTGCCCTCAACTGGTCGGTGCAGTGGTACGAGCCTGCGCTCAAAAACAGCCAAGCCACACGCGCCTCGCTGGACGATTTAACCGACACCGCTCTGCAACTTTTTTTACGCGACAAACCATGAACCCCTCACGGCCTGCAGCACATTACCAATCGGTCTTTTCATCCACCCTGCTGACGGGGCAAGTGGTCATGGTCACCGGTGGCGGCTCGGGCATTGGCCGCTGCACTGCGCACGAACTGGCCAGCCTGGGGGCGCAGGTGGTGCTGGTGGGGCGCAACCCGGAACGTCTGGCAAACACCGCACAAGAAATCATCGGCGATGGTGGCCAGGCCAGCTGGCACAGCTGTGACATCCGGCGCGAAGACGATGTGAAAGCCATGGTCGCGCAGGTGGTGCAGCAGCAGGGGCGCATCCACGCTCTGGTCAACAATGCGGGCGGTCAATACATCTCGCCATTGGCCACCACCAGCGCCAAAGGTTGGCAAGCGGTCATCGACACCAACCTCACCGGCGGCTTTCTGGTGGCGCGTGAATGCTTCAACCAAAGCATGCAAACGCACGGCGGTGCGGTGGTCAACATCGTGGCCGACATGTGGGGCTCCATGCCCGGCATGGGCCACAGCGGCGCTGCACGGGCAGGCATGGTCAGCTTCACCGAGACGGCCGCGCTGGAGTGGGCCGCTTGCGGTGTGCGCGTGAACGCCGTGGCGCCGGGCTACATCGCCAGCAGCGGCATGGACCACTACCCACCCGAGGCCGGAGACATGCTGCGCGCCATGCGCAACACGGTGCCGCAAGGCCGCTTTGGCACCGAGGCCGAAACCTCCGCCGCCATCGTGTTTTTGCTGTCACCCGCAGCCAACTTTGTCAGCGGCACGGTGCTGCGCGTGGACGGTGCGCGTCCGCAAATGCGCATGGGCTGGCAACACGCCGTGGCCACGCCCGATGTGCAGCAACGCGATGCCGTCAAACCCTTCAACGGCTTTCACCACGCCACCACCCCCAAGGTTTTCCAATGACATTTGAATCTACCTGGAACCCGAACAGCCCTGTGGCCCAGCAACGGCGTGAGGCCGCGCTGGCGCGTCTGGCGCAGTGGCAAGCCTTGCAAGACCGTGCCGCGCAGGCCTCTGCACAATCGAAACCGGTGTTCGACAAACGTGGGCAACTGCTGCCGCGTGAACGTGTGGCCTTGCTGCTCGACCCCGGTGCGCCCTTCTTGCCGCTGTGTGCGCTGGCGGGCTTCATGCAGGACACACCCGACCCGGCCAAGTCGGTGCCAGGGGGCGGCATGATCGCGGGCATCGGCTTTGTCGAAGGTGTGCGCTGCATGGTGGTGGCCAGTGATTCAGGCATCGAGGCCGGCGCCATTCAGGCACGCGGTCTGGAAAAGATTTTGCGGGTGCAAGAGTTGGCGCTCGAAAACAAATTGCCCTTTGTGCACCTGGTCGAAAGCGCCGGGGCCAACCTGATGCAATACAAGGTCGAGGGCTTTGTGCTGGGCGGCAGCCTGTTTCGCAACCTGGCGCGCCTGTCGGCCGCGGGCTTGCCCGTGCTCACCGTGCAGCACGGCTCGGGCACCGCAGGCGGGGCCTACATGCCGGGCCTGTCTGACACGGTCATCATGGTGCGCGGCAGGTCGCGGGCCTTTCTGGCCGGACCGCCCTTGCTGAAAGCCGCCACCGGCGAAGTGGCCACCGAAGAAGAACTGGGCGGTGCCGAGATGCACACCAGCGTGTCGGGCCTGGGTGAATACCTGTGCGAAGACGACCGCCACGCGCTGGGCACCGCACGCGATGTGGTGGCGCGCTGGGACTGGGCCGCGCACAACACGCTGCGTCAGGCCAAGCCCCCGCGCCTGGACGCCGAAGAGCTGCTGGGCCTGATGCCCGCCCACCACCGCGAACCGATCGACATGCGCGAAGTCATCTTGCGCCTGGTCGATGACTCGGATTTTCTGGAATTCAAACCCCTGTTCGGTGCGGCCACCGTGTGTGCGCAAGCGCGCATCGGCGGGCATGCGGTGGGCATCATCAGCAACAACGGGCCGATCGATGTGGCCGGGGCCAACAAGGCCACGCACTTCATCCAGTGGATGTGCCAGCTGGGCCAACCCCTCGTGTATTTGCAAAACACCACCGGCTACATGGTGGGCAAGGACAGCGAACAGGGCGGCATGATCAAGCACGGCTCCAAGATGATCCAGGCCGTGACGAATGCCACCGTGCCGCAAATCACCATCCAGTGCGGGGCCTCGTTTGGCGCGGGCAACTACGGCATGTGTGGCCGGGGCTATGCGCCGCGGTTCTTGTTCAGCTGGCCGGGGGCCAAGACGGCCGTGATGGGCGGCGAGCAAGCAGCCCGCACCATGCAGATGGTGGCCGAAGCGGGCATGGCCCGCAAAGGCATCACCCCCGACCCCGAAAAAATGCAGGCCCAGTTCGACAAGATCGTGGCCCTGTTTGAAGCGCAAGCCGATGCGTTCTACACCAGCGGTCTGGTGCTCGACGATGGCGTGATCGACCCACGCGACACGCGGGCCGTGCTGGTTTTTTGCCTCGCCACCTGCCATGAAGCCGCCACCCGTCAACCCCGAGCCACGCAGTTCGGCGTTGCACGCATGTAATAAAACCCAAGGAGACAAACCATGCAATACAGCCACGAGCACCGCGAGATCCAGAACACGCTCAAGCGTTTCATCGAAGCCGAGATCAACCCCCATGTGGACGAGTGGGAGGCGGCCGAGATCTTCCCGGCGCATGAGGTTTTCAAGAAGATGGGCGACCTGGGCCTGTTGGGCCTGACCAAACCCGAGGCCTATGGCGGCGCGGGCCTGGACTATTCCTACAGCATGGCCATGGCCGAAGCACTGGGACACATCGACTGCGGCGGCATCCCCATGGCCATTGGCGTGCAAACCGACATGGCCACGCCTGCGCTGGCTCGTTTTGGCAGCGATGAGCTGCGGGCACAGTTTCTGGCCCCGGCGATTGCCGGCGACATGGTCGGCTGCATTGGCGTGAGCGAGCCCGGAGCAGGCAGTGATGTGGCGGGCATCAAGACCGTGGCGCGCAAGGACGGCGACGACTACGTCATCAGCGGCCAAAAAATGTGGATCACCAACAGCTTGCAGGCCGACTGGATGTGCATGCTGGTCAACACGGGCGAAGGCCCCATCCATAAAAACAAAAGCCTGGTCATGGTGCCGATGCGCGAAAACGGCAAGCTGCTGCCCGGCATCGAGGTGGGCAAGAAGATCAAGAAAATCGGCATGAACAGCAGCGACACCGGCCTGATTTATTTCGACGAAGTCCGCGTGCCCCAGCGCTACCGCATCGGGGCCGAGGGTCAGGGCTTCATCTACCAGATGCAGCAGTTCCAGGAAGAGCGCCTGTGGGCCGCGGCCAGCTCCTTGCAGTCGCTCACCAACTGCATCCAGTGGACGGTGGAATGGGCGCAAGAGCGCAAGCTGTTTGGCGCGACCCTGGCCGACCAGCAGTGGGTGCAATTCAAACTGGCCGAACTCAAAGCCGAAGTCGAAAGCCTGCGCGCCCTGACCTACCAGGCCTGCGAACATTACGTGGCCGGTGAAGACGTGACCGAATGGGCCACCATGGCCAAGCTCAAGGCTGGCCGTTTGAACCGCACCGTGCCCGACACCTGTCTGCAGTTCTGGGGCGGCATGGGCTACACCTGGGAGAACAAGGTCTCGCGCATGTACCGCGACGGGCGGCTGGCGTCCATTGGCGGCGGCGCTGACGAAGTCATGCTGGGCATCCTGTCCAAGATGATGGGCATTGCCAAACGGCCCCAAAAATGAGCACGCCCATGAACACCTCTGGCACTTTGCAGATCACACGCGAAGGCGCGGTCGAGACCTGGACGATGAATGACCCGATCACCCGCAACGCCTTGAGCGACGCGGTGGTGGACGGCTTGCTGCAAGCCTGTGCGCGGGCTGCAGCCGACCCTGCGCTGCGCATCGTGGTGCTGACCGGTGCAGGCGGTGCCTTTTGCGCTGGTGGCAGCCTGGGCGGCTTTGCCAGCCTGATCGGCCAGCCACTGCAAATGGGCCAAACCGACCCGCTGCTGGCCATGAACAAACGCTTTGGTGACCTGCTGCATGCCTTGTGCGCATTGCCCCAGCTGCTGGTGTGCCGGGTGGACGGCGCAGCCATGGGCGGCGGCTTTGGCCTGGTGTGTTGCGCCGACCATGTGGTGGCCACTGCCCGCTCGGTGCTGGGCACGCCCGAAGTCACGCTGGGCCTGCCGCCCGCGCAGATTGCGCCTTTTGTGTGGCAACGCCTGGGCGAAAACACGGCACGCCAGTGCCTGTTGCAAGGCCTGAGCTACACCGCCACGCAGGCCCTGCAAATGGGACTGGTCCACGAGGTGATCGAACAAGCGTCTGAAGAGATTTGGCAACAAACACTGAAGCGTCTGTTGCGCGCTGCGCCTGGCGCTGTGGCCAGCACCAAACAACTGCTGCGCAGCTTGCGCACGGCCATGCCCGACGTGCGTGATGCCGCAGCGCAAGCCTTTGCCCAAGGCCTGCGCAGTGCCGAAGCCGCACAAGGTCTGGCCGCGTTTTCACGTAAACAAAGCGCCCCTTGGGCCACCACCAGCGAGCAACATTCATGACCGGCACACCCAGCTCCAGCGTGACCCGCCTGCTGATCGCCAACCGGGGTGAGATCGCCCGGCGTGTGATGCGCACCGCCCGCCGCATGGGTATCCAGACCGTGGCGGTGCATTCCGATCCCGACCGCCATGCCCTGCATGTGCAAGAGGCCGACACCGCTGTCGCTTTGGGCGGCACGCTGTCGGCCGACTCGTATTTGCGCATCGACAAATTGCTGGCTGCCGCCCGCGCCACCGGGGCCGACGCGGTGCACCCGGGTTATGGTTTCCTGAGCGAGAACGCCGAGTTTGCCCAAGCGGTGATCGATGCGGGCCTGACCTGGGTCGGGCCACCGCCTGCCGCCATCCGCGCACTGGGCAGCAAGTCGGCCGCCAAAGCACTGGCCTTGGCGCACGGCGTGCCCTGCCTGCCGGGCTACTGGGGCGCAGACCAAAGCGACGCCACCTTCATGGCGCAAGCGCAGCAACTGGGCTTGCCGCTCATGGTCAAGGCCGTGGCCGGTGGCGGCGGGCGCGGCATGCGCCTGGTGACCGACATGGCGCAACTGCTGCCCGCGTTGCACAGCGCCCGCTCTGAGGCGCTGGCCGGATTTGGCAACGGCGATTTGCTGATGGAACGCGCCTTGCTGCGGCCCCGGCACATCGAGGTGCAGATCATGGCCGACACGCAAGGCCATTGCATCCACCTGGGTGAGCGCGATTGCTCGGTGCAACGCCGCCACCAAAAGATCATCGAAGAATCGCCCAGCCCCGCCGTCTCGCCTGCGCTGCGCGCGCAACTCGGGCAAGCGGCCATCGCGCTGGCGCAATCGGCGGGCTATGTGGGCGCGGGTACGGTGGAGTTTTTGCTGGATGAAGCGCAAGCCGACAAGCCCTTTTATTTGATGGAGATGAACACCCGCTTGCAGGTGGAGCACCCGGTGACCGAGATGCTCACGGGGCTGGATCTGGTCGAGTGGCAGCTGCGCATCGCACGCGGCGAAGCGCTGCCGCTGGCGCAAGCCGATGTGCGTCTGCAAGGCCACGCCATCGAAGTGCGCCTGTGCGCCGAAGACGAACACTTCACACCCCAAACCGGCACGGTGCAAGCCTTCGCCGAACCCGAGGGTTTGCGCTTTGACCATGCACTGCAAGTGGGCACGGTGGTCACGCCTCACTACGACGCGATGCTGGGCAAGCTGATTGCCCACGCGTCCACGCGCGCTGAAGCCATCGCCCGCCTGAGCACCGGCCTGAACCAAACCGCCGTGCTGGGCCTGCCCACCAACCGCGCGTTTCTGGCCGCCTGTTTGCAGCATCCGGTGTTCCAAGCGGGCCAGGCCTTGATCCCGTTTTTGGCCGAGCACGCCGATGCGGTGCGCGAAAGCCTGCAAGCCCATGGCGATGCACGCAGCGTGGCCGCGCTGGCCGTGCTCTACGCGAGCCAAGCACCCGCAGCCGCGATGCCCAGCCCGTTCACGCGGCCAGTGCGCATGGGCCTGGGCGATGTGGTCTTCTCGCTGAGCCTGCAAGAGCTGGGCCAAGGGAAAGTGCGCATTCAAACGGACGCCGCCACGCACCTGGCCCGCGTGCACCACAGCGCTGAGTTGCTGCACATCGAACTGAACGGCAGCCACTGGCAAGCCCGTGCGGTGGCCTGCCCAAGCAACACCACGGCGCCCTGGCATGTGCAACTGCAAGGCCCCGCGTGCTTTGAGATGTGGCTGAGCCATCAAAGTCACAGCGCACCCAGCACAGGTGCCAGCGCACAGGCCGCGCAGTCTCTTCGCGCGCCTTTCAACGGCAAGCTGATCGCACTGCACGCCCATGAAGGCAGCAGCGTCAAGCAAGGCGATGCCGTGTTGGTGATCGAGTCCATGAAGCTCGAACACATTTTGTGTGCCCCGCGTGATGCGGTGGTGCACAGCATCTCGGTGAGCGTGGGACAGCAAGTGAGCCCCGGCCAAGTGTTGGTGCAATGGAAAGATCCCACATGAACACCGCTGATTTCACACCTGAATTCACCGCTGAGGACCTGCAAAGCCTGCAAGCCACGGTGGAGCGCTTTGCCAAACAAGCCGTCGCACCCCATGTGCCAGCCTGGGAAGAGGCCGGTCAGTTTGACCGATCGCTCTACACCGAAGCTGCCCAGCTGGGCTTGCTGGGCCTGGGCTACCCGGCGCATTTGGGCGGCACACCCGCGCCCTGGTGCGCACGCAATGCGATGTCGCAAACCCTGGCGCGCTATGGCGGCAGTGGTGGCGTGATGGCCAGCCTGTTTTCACTCAACATCGGCCTGCCCCCCGTCATGGCGCATGGCAGCGCCGAGCTTCAAGCCGAAGTGGTGCCGCCCGTGCTGCGGGGTGAGCAAATCGCCGCCCTGGCCATCACCGAGTCTGGCGGCGGCTCGGACGTGGCCAGCTTGCGCACCACCGCGCGTGCCGAGGGCGCTGACTATGTGATCGATGGCGAAAAGGTCTTCATCACCTCGGGCTTGCGCGCCGACTGGATCACGTTGGCGGTGCGCACCGACCCCGCCAGCAAGGGGGCCAGCGGCATCTCGCTGATCGTGGTGCCTCCAGGCACACCCGGCATCTCGCGCACCCGCCTGCACAAGATGGGCTGGCACAGCTCTGACACCGCGCAGCTGCGCTTTGATGGCGTGCGCGTGCCTCAGCGTTATCGCCTCGGCGAAGAAGGCACGGGCTTTCGCATGATCATGGGCAACTTCAACGGTGAACGCCTGGCCATGTCGGCCATGGCGCTGGGGTTTGCCCAGGCCTGTTTTGACGAAGCCTTGGCGTGGGCACGCCAGCGCCAGACCTTTGGCACGGCCTTGATTGAGCGCCAGGTGATCCGCCACAAACTGATGGACATGCAGATGCGCATCTCGTCCACCCAGGCCTGGGTGGATGCGGTGACACAACAAGCCGATGCGAATCAAACCGATGCCGCGTGGGTGGCCCAAGTGTGTCTCTTGAAAAACCACGCCACCCAGACCCTGCAGTTTTGCGCCGACGCCGCCGTGCAGATGCTGGGCGGCATGGGCTTCATGCGCGGCACGGTGAGCGAGCGGGTCTACCGCGAAGTGAAGGTGATGATGATCGGCGGCGGCGCCGAAGAAATCATGAAAGAGCTGGCGGCGAAACAGCTGGGCATTTGAAGCGCGTCCCATGAAAAAACCGCCAGGCCCTCACGGGCTGTGGCGGTTTTTTCATGCAGCCGAAGCTGCAAGGATCACTTGGCTTTCGGATAGTCGGAAACCACTTTCCAACGGCCATCCTGAATCTGCGACATGCGCGAGATGTTGTTGCCCAAACGCTTGGTGGGGCTGAAGGTCATCTCAGGACTGCCAAAAATGTCCGATGGGATCTTCATGGTGTCCATCGCCTTGATGAAGGTTTCGGTGGTCAGGTTGGCACCGGCTTTTTCAACCGCACGCAAGTAGGAGTCCACAGCACCATAGCCATAGGCCGAGAACACGGTGGGATCTTCGTTGAACTTGGTTTTGTACTTGGTGGCCCAGAAGCGAATCGGCTGCGAAGCTTCGTCCAGGTAAGGGTGCTGCGACGTCATGGTGGCGTAAAGGCCATTCATGGTGGGGCCACCCAACTTGTGGATCAAGTCGGTGTAGGCCGCGCTGGAACCCAAAAAGGTGGGGGTGAAGCCCAAACGGCGTGCGGTGGCAATGCCGCCGATGGTTTCGCGGATGATGGTGCCCATGACCACAAAGTCGCACTTGGCCGAGGCCAGTTTTTGCATCTGCGAAGCAAAGTCGGTCGCACCGCGCTTGTAGGTGGTGACTTCGGCGAACTGCATGCCCACGTCCTTCAAGCCGGCTTCAGCGCCGCGAAACACTTCGAGACCGAATTCATCGTCCTGGTACAGCGTGCAAATTTGCTTGGCACCCTTTTCCTTGACGAGCGCAGGCACAGCCTGGCGCATCTGGTCAAAGTAGGTGGCGGCAAAAGAATACTTGAGCTTGTGGAAGGGTTCGTACATTTCACGCGCAGCGGTCACCGGGAAGAAGTTGACCACATTTTTCTGGAACTGCACGGGCATGGCGGCCATGTTCTGGGCCGTGCCGATATGGGCCACCATGGCAAAGATCTTGTCCTGATTGACCAGCTTTTGCGCGGCCAGCACGGCGCGACGCGGGTCGTAGCCCGAGTCTTCGACCAGCAGCTTGATCTTGCGGCCACCCACACCGCCTTGCTCATTGGCCTCGTCCACGCGCAGCATCATGCCCAGGCGCACCTGCTTGCCAAAGCCGGCCAAGGGGCCCGACAAATCCTGGATGGAGCCGATGACGATTTCGTTTTTGCTAACGCCTTGCGTTTGGGCCATGGCGCTACCTGCGGTCAGCACCATCGCCGCAGCGATCAGACTGGGTTTGATTTTCATGGGGGTTTGTCTCCTGTTGTAGTAAAAAAGAATCGGTCAGCGGTACATCGCCTCGATTTGCGGCGCGTATTTTTGTTGAACCAGTTTGCGCTTGAGCTTCATGGTGGGGGTCAGCTCCTCGTCTTCGGCAGTGAGTTGCGTCTCCAGCAGCCAGAATTTCTTGATCTGCTCAACGCGGGCAAATTTCTTGTTCACGCGTTCAAGTTCGTTCTGGATCAAGTCCTGCACCTCGGGCGCACGGGTCAAGCTGGCGTAGTTGGAGAAAGGCACATCGTTGTCCTGTGCGAATTTCTCCACGTTTTCCTGATCGATCATGATGATCACGGTGAGGTAAGCCCGTTTGTCACCAATCACCACCGCATCGGTGATGTAAGGCGAGAATTTCAATTCGTTTTCGAGTTCACTCGGGGTAATGTTCTTTCCCCCTGCCGTGATGATGATGTCTTTCATCCGATCGGTGATGCGGAAAAACCCTTCCTCGTCGACCACGCCCACATCGCCCGTGTGCAGCCAGCCGTCCGCATCGATGGTCTCGGCGGTTTTTTCAGGCAGGTTCAAATAGCCCATGAACACGTTGGTGCCACGCACCAGGATCTCACCGGTCACAGGGTCCAGGCGCACTTCGTTGAAGTCGGCCGCAGGGCCAATGGAGCCCGGCTTGATGCGGTCAGCTGGCACGCCGGTGGCGGCGCCACAGGTCTCGGTCATGCCCCAGACTTCCAGCATGGGCACACCCAAGGCCAGATACCAGCGCACCAGATCGGGCGAGATCGGCGCTGCACCGGTGACCAGAAAGCGCGCGCGGTGGATGCCAATCATCTTGCGCACATTGTTCAGCGCCAGCCAGCGCGCCACATGAAATCGCAGCTTCAAATGGGCCGGTACAGGCTTGTGCGCCAGCACCAACTCGGCCACCTGCTGACCCACCCCAATGGCCCAGCCGTAAACGGCTTGCTGAAAACGCCCGGCCTCCTTGAGCGCGATCATCACCCCAGAATAGAACTTCTCCCAGACGCGCGGCACAGCGGTGAATACCGTGGGTGCGATCTCGCGCACGTTCTCGGGCACGGTCTCGGGGTTCTCGACAAAGTTCAGTTTGGCACCGGTGTAGAGCGAAAAATACTCGCCGCCCATGCGTTCGGCGATGTGGCACAAAGGCAGAAAACACATGCACTCATCGGTCTCGTCACGCACGATCAGCATGTTGTAGCCACGCACGCTGTGAACCAGACCACGGTGGCTGTGCATGGCCCCCTTGGGCTTGCCGGTGGTGCCCGAGGTGTAGACCAAGATGGCCAGGTCTTCTTGCTGGCAAGCTTGCGTGCGCTGCGTGAGCATGTCGGGATGGGCCTTCAGATGTGCACGTCCCAAGGCGCTCAAATCATCCAGGCTGATCACCTGCGGGTCATGGAAATCGCGCAGACCGTCCATGTCGAACACGACGATTTTTTTCAGCAACGGCAACTTCTCGCGCACCTCCAAGGCCTTGTCGAGTTGCTCATCGTCTTCGACAAACAGCACGGACGTGCCCGAGTCTTCACTCAGGTAATGCACCTGGTCGGCCGCATCGGTGGGGTAGATGCCGTTGGATACACCGCCAGCGCTCAGCACGGCCAGATCGCACAAAACCCATTCGATGTTGGTGTTCGACAGGATCGAGGCGGTGTGGTGAGCCTCAAAACCCAAGGACATCAGGCCATGGCCGATCTCGCGCACGGCCTGGGCGGTTTCGTTCCAGGTCCAGCTGCGCCAGATGCCCAGCTCTTTTTGTCGCATCCAGACCTTGGGGCCGCGCACAGCCACCGCGTTCCAGAAAATCGCGGGGATGGTCTCGCCCGCCATGACGCTGTTTTTGTTGGGCGCGATGCCCGTGACGTCCCAGAGGTTGCTCATCTCTTATCTCCAGGTTTTCTTCTTTTTCCAGCGGCGATCGGCGCGCACGCCCTCTTCCTTCATGCCCAGATAGAACTCCTTGATGTCGTCCTTTTCACGCAGTCGGGCACAGGTGTCTTCCATCACGATGCGGCCGTTTTCCAGCACATAGCCGTAGTCCGATGCATTGAGCGCCATGTTGGCGTTTTGCTCGACCAGCAAGAGGGTGGTGCCGCGTTCGCGGTTGATGCGCACCACGATCTCAAAAATCTCCTTGGTCAGCTTTGGACTTAGGCCCAGACTGGGTTCGTCCAGCAAGATCAGATCGGGGTTGGCCATGAGCGCGCGGCTGATGGCCAGCATCTGCTGCTGACCACCCGAGAGCAAGCCCGCATCTTGTGCGGCACGCTCACGCAGGATCGGGAAATAGTTGAACACCGCCTCCATGTCGCGCGCCACACCATCGCGGTCGTTGCGGGTGAAGGCCCCCATCAGCAGGTTGTCACGGATGGACAGCAACGGAAAGACCTCGCGGCCCTCGGGCACGTGCATCAGGCCACGTTGCACGATGAGCGCCGGGTCTATCGCAGTGATGTTCTGGCCTTTGAATTCGACCGAGCCCTTGCGCGGATCAATGATGCCGCTGATGGTCTTCAAAATGGTGGTCTTGCCCGCGCCATTGGAGCCGAGCACGGTGGCGATTTCGCCTTTTTTGACCTGCAGGCTCACGCCCCGAATGGCCTTGATCGGACCATAGGCGCTTTCGACGTTGAGAAGTTTGAGGACGATGTCGTCGTTCACGGCGGTGTTCATGCGGCCTCCGTTTTATAGTTTTCACGGCGCAGGCTGGACACATCGTCCACCGATCCCAGATAGGCCTCGATGACACCTGGGTCGCTTTGCACCTCGCTGGGCGTTCCGGTTGCCAGCTCTTGGCCCTGGCTCATGGCCAGCACGCGGTCGGACACTTTGGACACCAGGCCCATGTCGTGCTCAACCATGAGCACCGAAATACCCAACTCGTTTTGGATGTCAGAGATCCAAAAAGCCATGTCCTCGGTTTCTTCCACGTTCAGGCCCGACGAGGGCTCGTCCAGCAAGAGCAGCTTGGGCTCGGTGCACAGGGCACGCGCCAGCTCGACCACCTTGCGCACGCCATAGGGCAAGCCGGCCACCATCGCATCGCGGTGGTGTTGCAGGTCGAGGAAGTCGATGACTTCTTCGACCTTCTCTCTCGCCTCGATCTCGGCTGCGCGGGTTGCTGCGCTGAAAAACATCTCACTCCACAAACCCGTTTTGCGGTGGGTGTGCCGACCGATCAACAGGTTTTGCAGCACGGTGGCGTGCTCGAACAACTCGATGTTCTGGAAGGTGCGCGCAATGCCCAGCCCGGCGATGTTGTGCGCAGGCTGGTCGGTCAGGCGCAGCGTGCCCTTGGGGCCTGCGTAGTCGATCACGCCCGTGGTGGGGGTGTAGATGCGGCTGATCAGATTGAAGACCGTGGTCTTGCCTGCGCCGTTGGGGCCGATCAGGGTGAACACTTCGCCGCGCTTGACGTCGAAACTGACGTTGTTGACGGCCAGTACACCGCCAAAGCGGACACTCAGGTTTTGAGCCGAAAGGAGGATGTCGTCGTTCATTTGAGGCGGTCCGACTTCTGGAAGGATTTCTGACGTTTGAACAGGCCACGGCGGTAAAACGGAAACAGCTGGAACCAGGTGCGCACCTTGAGCCAGCGGCCGTACAAACCCATGGGCTCAAACAACACAAAGGCGATCAGCACGATGCCGTAGACCGTGCCTTGCAGCCCGGTCGCACCGCCAATGGCGGCCGGCAAGAAGTCCTTGCCCATGGCAATCAGCTGCGGCATGACGATCAGGAAGATCGCACCCAAAAACGCGCCGTGCACCGAGCCCAGACCACCAATCACCACCATCAACAGCAAGTCAATCGACTGGATGATGTTGAACTGGTCGGGCGAGAGGAATTGGATCTTGTGCGCATACAAGGCACCGCCAATGCCGGCCAACGCCGCCGACAGGGCAAACGACAGGGTTTTGTAGCGGGCCAGATGGATGCCCATGCTTTGCGCCGAAATTTCAGAATCCCGGATCGCCACAAAAGCCCGCCCGGTGGACGAACGCAGCAAGTTGAGGATGGCCAGCGTGGCCCCCACCGCCACCACCAGACACAGGAAATAAAACGCTTCGGTGCTGTCCAGCGTCCAGCCCATCATGGCGGGCGGGTTGACGCTCAGGCCGGCGTTGCCACCGGTCATGTGCTCCCAACGGGCGATGCCTTCTTCGACGATGAAGCCAAACGACAAGGTGGCCATGCCCAGGTAAATACCTTTCACGCGCAGTGCGGGCAAACCCACCACCACACCGGCGATGGCCGAGAACAAACCGGCACACACCAGCGCCAGCGGAAACGGTACACCGGCATTGACCATGACGGCCTCGGTGTAAGCCCCCACGCCCAAAAAGGCCGCATGCCCCATGGAAAACAAACCGGTGAAGCCAGCCAGCAGCATCAGGCCCAGGCCCACCACCGCGTAGATCAGCACAAAGGTCAATTGCGCCAACCAGTACTCGGCCACCACCCAGGGGGCAGTGATCAGGAACAGCGCCAGCAAGCTGTACCAGAAGACATGGCCGCCATGCTTGGCCAGCGTGATGTCCTGGTTGTATTGGGTTTTGAAAATGAATCGCATGCGAAGGCCTCAGACTTTCTTGCGCAGTTTTTCGCCGAACAAGCCATTGGGCTTAAGCACCAACATCAGCAAGACCACGATGTAGGGGGCGATGTCCTTAAAGCCTTCAGGCAGATAGAAACCAGACAGCGACTCCACGATGCCGATCACCAGCCCACCAACGATGGCCCCGGGCAAACTGCCGAAGCCACCAACCACCGCTGCAGGAAAGGCTTTCAGGCCAATGAAGCCCATGTTGGCGTGCACAAAAGTGATGGGCGCCAACAGCAAACCGGCCACCGCCGCGACACCGGCGGCCAGCCCCCAGACCAGGCCATTGAGGCTTTGCACCGGAATGCCCATGTAATAGGCGGCCAACTGGTTTTGCGACGCCGCCTGCATGGCGATGCCCAGCTTGCTGTACTTGAACATGGCAAACAGGCCCAGACACAAGAGCGTGGTCGCGGCGATCACCACCAGCTGCTCAGCCGCCACCACGAGCGCACCCATCTGCAACACCTGTCCGGCATAAGGCACCGGCATGGTGTGGGTGTCGGTCCCCACATCGGGGATCATGGTGATCAGGCCGCGCAAGACATAGCCGACGCCGATGGTGAGCATGACAATCGAAAAAGCAGGCTGACCCAGGATAGGACGGATGACCAGGCGTTCCAACAGAACACCGAACACCCCCATGGCCACAATGGCGGCGGGTACCGACACCCAAAAGGGGAAGCCCAGCCAGGTCATGGCGGCCAGGCCAGCGAAGGCACCCACCATCATCAGGTCGCCCTGGGCAAAGCTCACCGTTTCGGTGGCCTTGTAAATCAGCACGAAACCCAGGGCAATGAGTCCATAGATACAGCCCTGGGCCACGCCGCTGATGAGCAGTTGCAGCACTTGCACGCTTGTCTCCTTTTTTTATTTCTGTCGTCCTGCATCAGCCCGGATGGAAACGGTGTTCATGCGCCGGCCATTTGCGAACGGTCGTTCGATTATGTCGGTCTTTCACGAGACAAGCCCTAGGGGTTGTTCCCCATCGACAGGCACATGCAAGGCATCGAGACCGGTGCATGCATGGGCACCGAGGTCAGCACAGATGATCTCGGGCAGGCACAAAAAAAGCCCCCGAAGGGGCTCGTGGCCGCAGGCGCAGAAGCCTTCGTCAGACGCGCTCGATGATCAGCGCAATGCCCTGCCCCACGCCGATGCACATGGTGCACAGCGCGTAGCGGCCAGCGGTTTGCTGCAAGCGGTTGATGGCGGTGGTGGCCAGGCGCGCACCCGAGGCACCCAGCGGGTGCCCCAAAGCAATGGCACCCCCCCAGGCGTTCACACGCGCGTCGTCATCTTTCAGACCCAGCATGCGCAGCACCGCCAGGCCCTGTGCGGCAAAGGCTTCGTTCAGTTCGATCACGTCCATGTGGTCGATGGTCAAGCCGGTCTGGGCCAGCACCTTGAGCGTGGCCGGAGCGGGGCCAATGCCCATGACACGCGGTGCCACACCGGCCGTGGCCATACCCACGATGCGGGCTTTGGGCGTCAGGCCGTTTTTAGCGGCCGTGGCTTCATCGGCCAGCAGCAGCGCGCAAGCGCCATCGTTCACGCCCGAGGCATTGCCAGCGGTCACAGTGCCGTCCGGGCGCACCACACCCTTGAGCTTGGCCAGCGCTTCCAGGCTGGTTTCGCGCGGGTGTTCGTCGGTGTCCACCAGCACCGCATCGCCCTTTTTCTGGGGGATGCTGACACCGACAATTTCACGGGCCAGGTGCCCTGCTTTGATCGCGGCCACAGCGCGCAGCTGGCTGTTGTAGGCCATCAGGTCTTGCGCTTCGCGCTCGATCTTGTAATCGGTGGCCACGTTCTCAGCGGTCTCGGGCATCGAATCGACGCCGTACTGCGCCTTCATCAGCTTGTTCACAAAACGCCAGCCGATGGTGGTGTCGTACACCGCGTTGTTGCGGCTGAAGGCGCTTTCGGCCTTGGGCATGACAAACGGGGCGCGGCTCATGCTCTCCACCCCGCCGGCGATCATCAAGCCGGCTTCACCGGCCTTGATGGCGCGCGCTGCGGTGCCGATGGCATCCAGACCCGAGCCGCACAGGCGGTTGATGGTGGCACCGGGCACTTCGATCGGCAGGCCTGCCAGCAAGCTGCTCATGTGGGCCACGTTGCGGTTGTCTTCACCGGCCTGGTTGGCGCAACCGTACAGCACGTCGGTCACAGCGGCCCAGTCCACATTCGGATTGCGAGCCATCAGGGCACGCAGGGGCACAGCGCCCAAGTCGTCGGTGCGCACGCTGGACAAGGCACCACCGTAACGACCAAAGGGCGTGCGGATCGCGTCGCAAATGTAGGCTTGGTTCATATGGATTGTCTCGTAAGGATGTGATTTGTGCATTATATTGCTCACCCCAAGGGGCGGGCCATTGCATTTTAGGGTTGTTGACGCGCATCCCTCCTGTGCAGAGTTCCTGGTGTCAATCCGCAAGGCGGGACGGCGGCGCTGACCGAGCTCATAGGCGCTTCGCTTTGCCAAATCGCCCGACCAGCGCCGCCGTCCCACCTTGCTCGGACATTGGTTTGCTTGCTTTCACTGCAACGTTGAAAAACCGCCATGCGATCGGTCAGAGTCTGAGGCCGGGCGATTTGAAGAACCACCATGTGATGGGTCAGGGTCTGGGGCCGGGGCGATTTGGCAAAGCGAAGAGCCTATGAGCCCCGGCCCCAGACCCCGACCCATCACTGCCGCAACCGACCCGGCCTCTCATTCCCCAAGGACCTCAAGCACCTGCCCCATCACAGCCACAGCCAACCACAAACCCCGCACGATTGAACGACAATCCACACCATGCTGATTCAACCCTCACAAGCCGATGTTCGGCGCTTTTTTTGCGGCGTTTACGCCAAGGCAAAAACCACTGCCCCGCTGGAACCCATGGAAATGCTGGTCAGCCAATGGATCGACGAGCACCCCGAATACCATGCCGAGCTGGCCGACGTCGATGCGGCCCTGGCCAGCATGCACCAAGCCGACCCCAATCGGGAAAACCCCTTCCTGCACTTGTCGATGCACCTGTCCATCAGCGAACAATGCAGCATCGACCAACCCCGGGGCATCCGCCAAGCTGTGGAATTGCTCACGCACAAACTCAACTCGTTGCACGACGCGCACCACCAGGCCATGGCGTGTCTGGGGCGCATGGTCCACGAAAGCCAGCGCTCGGGACGCATGCCCGATGGCGAGGCCTACATCGCCTGCGTGCAACGCCACGCCACAAAAGACTGATTCAGTCCCCGGCGTGCCGCTGACACGCCCCCACGCACATCAGCCCGCCATGCGAGTCTGGATGTGCGCCAGAATGTCCGCAACGGCGACTTTGGTGGCTTCGGTATCGCGGCGGTGCTGGTATTCGACCAGCCCCTCCTTGAGGCCTTTGTCGCCGATGGTGATGCGGTGCGGCACACCAATCAATTCCCAGTCGGCAAACATGGCACCGGGGCGCTCGCCACGGTCGTCCAACATCACGTCCACACCCGCAGCCAACAAAGCGGCGTAGATGCGTTCGGCCTCGACCTTGACGGCCTCGCTGCGGTCCATGCCGATGGGGCAAACCACGGCAGTGAAAGGCGCGATCGCATCGGGCCAGATGATGCCGCGCTCGTCGTGGTTTTGCTCAATGGCGGCGGCGGGCAACCGGGTGATGCCGATGCCGTAGCAACCCATTTCCAGAAACTGCGGCTTGCCCGTTTCGTCCAGGAACGTGGCGTTCATGGCCTTGGAGTATTTGGTGCCCAGGTAGAACACATGGCCCACTTCAATGCCGCGCTCGATCGCCAGTGTGCCCTGCCCGTCGGGCGACGCATCGCCGGCGACCACATTGCGGATGTCGGCCACCAGGGCGGGTTCGGGCAGATCACGGCCCCAGTTCACGCCGGTGATGTGAAAGTCCACTTCGTTGGCGCCGCAGATCCAGTCGGCCATCACGGCCACGTCACGGTCGGCCACAAGGTGCACGGGCTTTTTCAGGTTCAGTGGGCCGAGGTAGCCTGGCTTGCAGCCAAAGTGCTCTTCGATTTCGCCCAAGGTGGCAAAGCGAAAGCCCCCTTCCATGCCAGGCAGTTTGCCCACTTTGACTTCGTTCATGTCGTGGTCGCCGCGCAGCAGCAAGAGCCAGACTTTGGACGTGACGATCTCGCCGTGTTCATTCAACACATCGGTGGCCAGCACCAGCGACTTGACGGTGGTGGACAGCGGCACATTGAGCAAGGCCGCCACGTCTTCGCAGGTGCTCTTGCCGGGCGTGGCCGTCTTCGTCAACGCTTGCGCGGCCGCGCCGCGTGGCTGGCTGGGCGCCAGGGCTTCGGCTTTTTCCATGTTGGCGGCGTAGTTGCTGGTGGGGCAATAAACGATGGCGTCTTCACCTGTGGCGGCGATCACCTGGAACTCTTCGGACAGGTCACCACCGATGGCGCCGCTGTCTGCGGCCACAGCGCGGTAGGTCAGGCCAAAGCGGTCAAAAATCTTGCGGTAAGCCGCGGCCATCACCTGGTAGCTGGCCTTGGCGCTGACCATGTCGCGGTCAAAGCTGTAGGCATCTTTCATGGTGAACTCACGTCCACGCATCAGGCCAAAACGGGGGCGACGTTCGTCGCGGAATTTGGTCTGAATTTGGTAAAAGTTCTTGGGCAACTGTTTGTAGCTGCGCACTTCTTGGCGCACCACGTCGGTCACGACCTCTTCGCTGGTCGGCTGGATGACAAAGTCACGGCCATGGCGGTCTTTGATACGCAAGAGTTCAGGACCCATTTTGTCAAAGCGGTCGGTTTCTTGCCACAGCTCGGCGGGCTGCACCACGGGCATGGTCATCTCAATGGCACCCGCGCGGTTCATCTCTTCGCGCACGATGGCCTCGACCTTGCGGATCACACGCAAACCCATGGGCATGTAGTTGTAAATGCCGGCGCCCAGCTTCTTGATCAGGCCCGCCCGCGTCATCAATTTGTGGCTAACCACCTCGGCATCGGCAGGCGCTTCTTTGAGTGTGGAAATGAGAAATTGGGAGGCTTTCATCGCAGTGGGCAATCAAATCGGGAAGATCGGGGAAACATCCAAGAACCAACACCTGTGCGGCGTGCATAATGGACACAATTTAAAAATTTGGGGTTGATTATGCTTGACCGTGAAGGCTTTAGGCCCAACGTCGGCATCATTCTGCTCAACCAGAGAAACCAGGTTTTCTGGGGCAAACGCATTCGCACCCACAGCTGGCAGTTTCCGCAGGGTGGCATTGACCGGGGTGAAAGCCCTGAACAGGCCATGTTCCGCGAACTGCACGAAGAGGTGGGGCTCCACCCGGAGCATGTGCGCATTGTGGCCCGGACCCGTGACTGGTTGCGCTATGAAGTGCCAGACCGCTTTATCCGCAGGGATGCGCGCGGTTTTTACAAAGGCCAGAAACAAATCTGGTTCCTGCTGCAGATGGTGACGCACGACCACCACCTGAATCTGCGCGCCACCGACCACCCGGAGTTTGACGCCTGGCGTTGGAACGACTATTGGGTGCCGCTCGATGTGGTCGTGGAATTCAAACGCGGCGTTTATGAAATGGCGCTGACCGAACTCGCACGCTTCTTGCCACGCAACGACCGACAAAACCGCTATTTGCGTGGCGGCAATCGCGGCCCACGCGAAGGCACAGAGTCTGAGAACGGGCCGATGGACATGCAGCAGCCCGCGCACATGGAATTGCCGCCGGGGGCCAGCTTCGATCCGAACCCGCAAGGCTGATGCACAGGCCCCTGCTGGGTCAGGGGCCAGCGCTTTCAGCGGGTCAGGATCAGGTTGTCGCGGTGCACCATCTCGGGTTCGGCGGTGTAGCCCAACAAGGTTTCGTACTCGTGCGAGGGCTTGCGGCACAGCAAGCGGGCCTCGGCACTGGCGTAATTGGCCAGGCCACGGGCAATTTCAGTCCCCTGCTCATCACGCACGGCGATCACATCGCCACGTGAAAAATCACCCGCCACACCGGTCATGCCAATGGGCAACAGGCTCTTGCCTTCGGTCAGCACCTTGTGAGCCGCTCCGGCGTCCACCGTCACAGAACCGCGCAATTGCAGATGGTCGGCCATCCATTGCTTGCGGGCTTGTTGTTTGGCCGTCTGCGCGACCAGCAACGTCCCCATGTTGTCACCCTGGCTCAGGCGCAGCAGCGCATCGGGCTCACGCCCCCAGGCGATCACGGTAGAAGCGCCCGACCCCGCCGCCCGTTTGGCCGCCAGGATTTTGGTGATCATGCCGCCCTTGCCCAGGCTGGAGCCCGCGCCACCGGCCATGGCCTCCAGCGTGGGATCGCCCGCGCGGGCCTCATGCACAAACGTGGCGGAGGCATCTTTGCGCGGATCCGCGGTGTACAGGCCTTTTTGATCGGTCAGGATGACCAGCAAATCGGCCTCGATCAAATTGGCCACCAAGGCACCCAAGGTGTCGTTGTCCCCAAATTTGATCTCGTCGTTGACCACGGTGTCGTTTTCGTTGATGACCGGCAACACGCGGTGCTGCAACAAGGTCAGCAAAGTGGAGCGTGCATTGAGGTAACGCTCCCGATCGGCCAGGTCCGCATGCGTGAGCAACACCTGGGCACTGCCCATGCCGTTTTCGCGCAGCTTGGTTTCGTACATTTGCGCCAAACCCATCTGGCCCACGGCCGCCGCCGCTTGCAGGGCAGGCACTTCACTGGGTCGGGTGGTCCAGCCCAGGCGCTTCATGCCCTCGGCAATCGCGCCACTGGACACCATCACCACCTCTTTGCCCTGGGCACTGAGCAAGGCCATCTGACGGCACCATTCGCCGATGGCGCCTTCGTCCAGCCCTCGGCCTTCGTTGGTCACGAGGCTGGAGCCCACTTTGACAACAATGCGGCGGGCGTCACGCAAAAGAGTGGAAACGGCGGGAGTGGTCATGCGCGAAGAGGTACTTTGGCTTTTGAACAGCAGCGCGCGACAGCAGCGCCGCTCAGCGCGTTATTCAGAATCAGAAGGCAGCGCCTTGAACCGTGGATCGTCGGCATCGGGCTCTTGCGGCTTGTCCTGCTCCTTGAAGCGGGGATCGATGTCCACCACACCTTGTTCAATGATCTGCTGGGCACGGATGTGCTTGTAGATCTCTTTGATCAACGGCTCGCAGCCTTCACGGGTCAAGGCCGAGATCTGGAAAACCGGGCCTTTGTAGCGCATGCGCTTGATGAAGTCCTTGACACGGGCTTCGCGCTCTTCTGCAGGCACCATGTCCAGCTTGTTGAGCACCAGCCAACGCGGCTTGTTGTACAAGCCCGGGTCGTATTTTTTGAGCTCGGCCACGATGGCCTTGGCCTGCTGCACCGGATCAACGTTCTCGTCAAACGGCGCAAAGTCGACCACATGCAGCAACAAACGGGTGCGCTGCAAATGGCGCAAGAACAAGTGGCCCAGACCAGCGCCCTCCGAAGCCCCTTCGATCAGGCCCGGCACATCGGCCACCACAAAGCTTTGTTCAGGGCCCACACGCACCACCCCCAAATTGGGGTGCAAGGTGGTGAAGGGGTAATCGGCGATTTTGGGGCGGGCGTTGGAGACAGCCGCAATGAAAGTGGACTTGCCCGCATTGGGCATGCCCAGCAGACCCACATCGGCCAGCACTTTCAATTCAAGCTTGAGCTCTTTCTTTTCACCGAGCCAGCCCGGTGTTTTCTGACGCGGGGCGCGGTTGATCGCGCTCTTGAAGCGCATGTTGCCAAAACCACCGTCACCGCCTTTGGCGATCATGATGGTTTCGCCCGGCACCAGCAATTCATAAAGCACCTCGCCCGTTTCGGCGTCGGTGATGATGGTGCCCACCGGCATTTTGAGTGTGACGTCGTCGCCTGCAGCGCCGAACATGTCAGAGCCCATGCCGTGCTGGCCACGCTTGGCCTCATGGCGGCGCGAGTAGCGGTAATCGACCAAGGTGTTCAGGTTGATGTCGGCAAAGGCGAACACATGCCCGCCACGCCCGCCATCGCCGCCATTGGGGCCACCGAATTCTTTGTACTTTTCATGCCGGAACGAGACGCAGCCGTTCCCGCCGTCACCTGCGGCGATGTCAATATAGGCTTCGTCAACGAACTTCATGAGATTTCCAGTGTAGCTTGGGGCCCACCTTCAAATACGGGCAGGCCAAAATGCGAAAAGCCCCGGCTTGCGGGGCTCCTCTTCGCCATGGACGGGACGGGCTTAAACAGCCGGTGTCACGTTGACCATGTGCTTGCTGAGCTCACCTTTGGTGGAGAACGACACGTGGCCGTCCACCAGGGCAAACAAAGTGTGGTCTTTGCCGATACCGACATTGCTGCCGGCATGGAACTTGGTACCACGTTGACGAACGATGATCGAGCCAGCGCTGATCAGTTCACCACCGAAAGCCTTGACACCCAGCATCTTTGGCTTGGAATCACGACCGTTGCGCGTAGAGCCGCCGCCTTTTTTCTGTGCCATGACCTATTCTCCTCAGGCAGTGATCGCGCCGATTTGCAGTTCGGTGAACTGCTGGCGGTGACCCTGACGTTTCTGATAGTGCTTACGACGGCGCATCTTGAAGATGTGCACTTTGTCGTGCTTGCCATGCGCCAACACTGTGGCTGTGACTGTGGCGCCGGACACCAGGGGCGTGCCGATCTTGAGTTCAGCGCCGGTACCGACGGCCAAAACTTGATCAATCACGATTTCCTGGCCAACGTCCGCAGCAATCTGTTCTACTTTAATTTTTTCGCCAGCGACAACACGATACTGTTTGCCACCGGTTTTTATGACCGCGTACATAAATGACCTCTTTGAATGGAAGTTTCCAAGGGCTGATCCCCAAGGAACCCGAGATTTTAGCACGGTCCAGACCGTTTTGGCAATGGCCATCGGCCAACGCACACTGTAAGACAGGTCCACCCCACGCGATCCCTATAATGTGTGTGCATTCAAAATGCCGTTTCCTCCCCCTTCCCGCCTCGGTCTGACCGAGTCACCCAGCCGGATATTCCAAGTTGTCTGCCTCCGAACACCACATTGCCACTGTTCTTGAACTGGTCGCCCCCGACATGGCTGAAGTCGATCGGGTGATTGCGCAGCGGCTGGATTCAGGCGTCCCCTTGGTGGGCGAAGTGGCGCGCTACATCATCTCGGCCGGAGGCAAGCGACTTCGTCCGGTCCTGTTGCTGCTGGCTTGCGGCGCCCTGGGGTTTACCGGCGCCCAACGCCACAACCTGGCAGCCGTGGTCGAATTCATCCACACCGCCACCTTGCTGCACGACGATGTGGTGGACGAATCGACCCTGCGTCGCGGCAAGCCCACCGCCAACGAAAACTTTGGCAACCCTGCCAGCGTGCTGGTGGGTGACTTCTTGTACTCGCGCGCCTTCCAGATGATGGTGGACGCCGAAAGCATGCGGGTCATGCACATACTGGCCGAGGCGACCAACGTGATCGCGGAAGGCGAAGTCCTGCAGCTGATGAACATGCACGACGCCTCTCTCGACGAAGAAGGCTATTTGCGGGTGATTCGATCCAAAACAGCCAAATTGTTTGAAGCCAGCGCCCGACTGGGGGCCATTCTGGCGGGCAGCCCTGCGGCCATTGAAACCGCCTGCGCTGACTACGGTCAGGCCCTGGGCACGGCTTTTCAGGTGATCGACGATGTGCTGGACTACGACGGCAATGCCGCCGAAATGGGCAAAAACCTGGGCGACGACCTGCGCGAGGGCAAAGCCACCCTGCCTTTGATTTTGGCCATGCAACGCGGCAACGAAGCCCAAAGCCAAACCGTGCGCGAAGCCATTGAAACGGGCAATGTCGCCCGCCTGGCAGAGATTGTGGCCATCGTGCGCGACACAGGTGCCCTGGAAGCCACGCGTCAAGCCGCCGCATCGGAAGCCCAGCGCGCCATCGATGCCGCCATGCAACTGCCCGACAATGCGCACCGCCAAGCCATGGTGTTGCTGGCGTCTCAATTGCTCACCCGCAGAACCTGACGGTTTTTCGCGCCAATGAGGCCACTCTCTGCTTCAGCGCAATACAGTGGTGCACATCTGAGCCATGATCTGCAAAAACCCATTCGATTGCGCGCCATGAAACTGCCCCAACCCCTCGCCGCTGCCCTGATCAGTCTGTCCTGCCTGTTGTGCCTTGGCGCACAGGCCAGCACCAAATGGGAAGCCGTCATGCTGAACGCCCAAGGCTTGTTCTACATCGATCCCAAATCCATCACCGAAGAAGATGGTCGCAAAACGGTGTGGAGCGCGCTGGATTACAAAAAGACCCAAAGCACAGGCGACGGCAAGCCTTACTTGTCCATCCACTCGCAAATCCAACTCAATTGCAAGCTGAAAATGGCCCGGGTCTTGCACTTGACGTACTACACCGGGCCGATGCTCACCGGTCAAACCGTGAGTCGGCAGGGGATGCTGCACGAATGGCTTGACATCGACCCCTCTTCACCCATTCAAAAAATCGCCCGACGTGTTTGCTGAGCGGCATCTCGCACGGCGGGCCCTTCGCGCGCAAACCCCACGACCGACTGGCCACACCACGGCCATGGCGGTTCATTCGGTCACCAAACGGCAGGGCTCTTTGATTTTTTGCGCCTGCCTTTTGTCTTCGCAATAGCGCATGGCGCGCCGCGCACCCTCTGCGGCCATTTTGATGTGCACAGAGCATTGCAAAGTCATCTTATCCATGTCGCTGTGGTTGTCAAAAGCAGCGGCGCAACGGCTGTTGGCCGTCATCTCCGGCTTGGTTTGACGCCAAACCATTTTGAGGCCTTCGGGCAGGTCCCGGACGCCCACCGTGGGATACGCATCGGCCGCCATCAAGGGCACAGCACAGGCCCACAAAACCACTGTCAAACACCAATTTTTCATACGCAAGCTGGCTGGCATTTCTGTCCTTTTGATGAAAACCACCCGAGATGCCCTGGGTCCATCGCCCCTCAATGGGCGGCATCCCGCAGGCGGATCACCTCTTCACGCAAATCATGCGCCCAAACGCGGCGGTTGCGGCCGTCGGCCTGTTGCAACGCACCGAAATGAACCACCGCCATGATCTTGGGGGCGCTCAGTGTGCGCCACAGGGAGCCCAGCAAGGTGTCGTCCCCAATGTAGCAAGGCGCAAAGCTCGGCTTGCCACTTTCGGCCTCCACGAACTGGATCGACATGGGCTGCACAGGGGTCTGGGCCTGGATCGCGGATTGGATCAGGTTGGCATGAAAGGGCAGCAAGTCGCGCCCATCGCTGGTGGTGCCTTCGGGAAAGACAGCCACCACATCGCCGTCTTCCATGGCCTGCGCCATGTCCTTGACCATGCGCAGCGCATCCTTGCGGTTGCTGCGTTCAATGTAGAGCGTGCCCGCGCCCGTGGCCAGCGTGCCCACCATGGGCCAGTCACGGACGTCGGACTTGGAGACAAAGCGGCAATGCCGCGCCGCATGGATGATCGAAATGTCCAGCCATGAAATGTGGTTGGACACGATGAGGGCCGGGCCATTGTGCACAGGCTGCCCCAGCACCTTGAGGTGAATGTCCCACAAGGCCAGCAATTGCAATGCCCAGGCCTGCACGCGCATGTCGCGTTGCTCGGGCCCCAACTGGGGGAAGCGGACGTAAACCGCCCACATGCCCATGAGCACATGCCACAGGCCGCGCAGCAGTTTCCAGAGGGCCCGCAAGGAGGTCATGCCCGGCCATCCTCGGATTGGTGCCGGGCATACATGGCTTGCCCATCCTGCAGGCCAGGGGCCATTTCAAGCCTCAAATGCCACATGCCCGCCCACCACCGTGGCCAGCACACGGCCAGGCAACTCGTAGCCGGAAAACGGGGTGCTCTTGCCCTGACTGCGCAAAGACGCTTCGGTCACGGGCCAATGGCCAAGGTCTGACAGCACGCACACATCGGCCACGCCACCCACCGCCAGATGCCCCACCGATGCTTGCAAAGTGCCCAGCGCGGCGCCCAATACGCGGGCCGGTTCAGACGTGATGCGCGCCAGGACTTGCGCCAAAGGCAGGCCTGCGTCCTGGCCCCATTTGAGCGCCAGACTCCACAGCAGCTCCATGCCGGTGGCACCGGGCTCGGCTTCGGCAAAGGGCAAGGCCTTGGCGTCGGCATCGACCGGGGTGTGGTCAGACACCAGTGCGTCGAGCGTGCCGTCGGACAGGCCTGCACGCAAGGCATCGCGGTCACGCTGCTGGCGCAGCACCGGCGTCAGTCGCGCGCGGCTGTCAAAGTACCCCATATCGGCATCGGTCAGGTGCAGCGAGTTGATGCTCACATCGGCGGTGACCGGCAGGCCTTCGGCCTTGGCCTGGCGCACCAGTTCCACGCCCTGGGCGCTGCTGATCCGGCACAGGTGCACGCGGGCACGGGTGCTGCGCACCAGCTCAAAAATGGTGTGCAGGGCGATGGTTTCGGCGGCCACCGACACACCGGACAAACCCATGCGCGTGGCCAGCGGGCCACTGGCGGCCACGCCTTTGCCCAGGTGCAGCTCTTGCGGGCGCAACCAGACGGTGAAACCAAAGGTGCTGGCGTATTGCAAGGCACGCTGCAGCACCTGGGTGCTGGGAATCGGCACTTCGGCCTGCGAAAAGCCCACACAACCCGCGGCTGTGAGCTGGCCCATCTCGGTCAGCACCTCACCCCGGAGTCCCAAAGTGAGCGCACCCAAAGGCAATACGCGGGCCTGGTGCAGCTTTTCGGCGCGGTAACGCAGCATCTCAACCAGGCCAGGTTCATCCAGCACCGGGTCGGTATCGGGTGGGCACACCAGGCTGGTCACGCCCCCGGCCACCGCTGCGGCCATTTCGCTGTCCAGCATGCCCGCGTGCTCCTGACCGGGCTCGCACAAGCGGGCCGCCAGGTCCACCAGGCCGGGTGCCACGATGGCGCCTTGGGCGTTGATGACACGGTCGGGCGCAAAGTCGGCCGGGGCCTGGCCCATGGCCAGGATTCGGCCGGCGGCAATGGCGACATCGGCTGTTTGGTCAAAGCCGCTGGCGGGGTCGATGACGCGGCCGTTTTGAATGAGGAGTTTCATCTTTGTTTCCCTTAGGCCTCGTTGCCCGCGACGATGCTCATCACGGCCATGCGCACAGCGATGCCGAAGGTCACCTGCGGCAAGATGACGCTTTGCTGGCCGTCCACCACGGCGGAGTCGATCTCCACGCCCCGGTTGATCGGGCCGGGGTGCATGACGATGGCATCGGGCTTGGCCAGTTGCAGTTTTTCTGGCGTGAGGCCAAAGCTTTCAAAGTATTCCTGGCTCGAGGGCAACAGTGCGCCGCTCATGCGCTCGTTTTGCAGGCGCAGCATGATCACCACGTCGCAGCCCTTGATGCCTTCTTCCAGGTTGTTGAACACGCGCACGCCCATTTGCGCCATGTCGGCGGGCACCAGCGTTTTGGGGCCGACCACACGCACCTCGGCGCAACCCAAGGTGGTGAGCGCGTGGATGTCCGAGCGCGCCACCCGCGAGTGCAGCACATCGCCCACGATGGCCACGGTGAGGTTGGTGAAATCTTTCTTGTAGTGCCGGATGGTGTACATGTCCAGCAGACCCTGGGTGGGGTGCGCGTGGCGGCCATCACCGGCATTGACCACATGCACATGCGGGGCGACATGCTGTGCAATCAAATACGGCGCACCCGATTCGCTGTGGCGCACCACAAAAATATCCGCCGCCATGGCGCTCAGGTTGGCAATCGTGTCCAGCAGCGACTCGCCCTTGCTGGCCGAGCTGCGCGCGATGTCCAGCGTGTACACGTCCGCCGACAAACGGGTGGCCGCGATGTCAAAGGTGGTGCGGGTGCGGGTGCTGTTTTCAAAAAACAGGTTGAACACGCTTTTGCCACGCAAGAGCGGCACCTTTTTGACTTCGCGGTCGTTCACGCTGACGAAGTTGGCCGCCGTGTCCAGGATGTGCGTCAGGATGTCCCTGGACAGGCCTTCGGTGGACAGCAGGTGGATCAGTTCGCCGTTTTTGTTGAGTTGGGGGTTGTTGCGTTTGTAGAGCATGGTGTCCTCGCCTGGTTCAGGCCTTTTTCTCCACTTCAAAACTGAAAACGCCGTCCGCATCGCGGGCCAGCGCCAGCGATTGCGCCTCGGGCAACACCACGCGGGCGGCGGCAAAGTCGGCTTGCACCGGCAGCTGGCGCCCCCCCCGGTCCACCAGCACAGCCAGCTGCACATGGGCCGGGCGGCCGTAGTCAAAAATCTCGTTCAGCACGGCACGGATCGTCCGCCCGGTGTACAGCACATCGTCCAGCACCAGAATGTCAGCGCCATCCACCTCAAAAGGCAGGCTCGTCTGGCCACCGGCCGACAGGCCGCGCTGGGCAAAGTCGTCGCGGTGCATGACCGACGAGACACGGCCTGACTCACCAGCCAGGCCCAAATCGCGTTGCAGGCGCTCGGCCAGCCAGGCACCACCCGAGGTGATGCCCACCAGTCGGGTATCGGCCTGGCACAAACTGCGCACACCGCGCAGCAATTCCAGATACAAGGCCTCGGCATTGAGGGCAAGGGCGCTCATGGCAGGCTCCTTAAAAATTGGTCAAGAATGATGGCCGCCGCCGCCGCATCGGCATCTTTGGCGCCATAGGAATGGGCTTCGGTCGTGGTGTAACGCTCGTCCACCTCGTACACGGCCAGGCCAAAGCGGCCGCGCAACTGGCGACCGAACTTGCGCGCGCGCAGGGTGTTTTCGTGTTCCCCGCCATCGGGGTGGGTGGGCACACCGATCACCAACGCATCGGGCTGCCATTCTTTGATGCGTTTGGCGATGTGCTCAAACCGGGCATCGCCCTCGGCGGCGATGGTGCCTTGCGGCGTGGCTGACTTCATCAGGCGGTTGCCCACGGCCACGCCGGTGCGTTTCAGGCCGTAGTCAAACGCCAAAAAAGTCTGCAAGTGGTTGGGAACGGTGTTGTCAGGTGCCGCGCTCATGCGTGCCCCGCTTCTGGCGAGAGCATCCAGCTTTTGAGGCCCAGCAAGTCCAGGGCGCGGTCGTAGCGCTCGGCCATGGGCACCTCAAAAATCACATCGGCTGAAGCTGGCACGGTAAGCCAAGTGTTTTCACCCAACTCGGATTCGAGTTGGCCTTCACCCCAGGATGCGTAGCCCAACGTGACCAACACGCGGCGCGGGCCCGCGCCTGAAGACAAGGCTTCCAGCACGTCGCGAGAGGTGGTCATCTCCAGCCCCCCCGGCACGGTAAGGGTCGAGGCGTAAACGGAGGCCCCCAATTTGTCGGTCTTCTCCGTCACCACGGGGTCGTGCAGCACAAAACCACGCTCAGTCTGCACAGGCCCCCCTTGCGACACCAGGTTTTGCATCAGGTCTTCACGCAGCAAGGGCAAATCCACCTTGTCAAACAGCAGGCGCATGCTGATGTCGGCAGGCTTGTTGATGATCAGGCCCATCGCCCCGTGCGCACTGTGCTCACACAGATAGACCACGCTGCGGGCAAAAGTCTCGTCCTCCAACCCGGGCATGGCAATCAGAAAATGGTGCTTGAGGTCAATAGAGGCACAATCGGTCATGCCCCGATTTTAGCGGCCTGGCCCCTTGCGGATTGACCTGATCACGCCCCCATGGATCCAACCCGGCAAACCCTGATGGAAACCCCTTTTTCTTGTGGCCTCGTCTGGCTGCGACGCGACCTGCGCGTGCATGACCATGCGGCACTGCACCAAGCCCTGAAGCATTGCCAGCGCGTGCATGTGGTCTTTGTGCTGGACACCGAGATCCTGGATGCCCTGCCCCCCGCCGACCGCCGGGTGGAATTCATCCGCGAATCGTTGGTCGAAGTGGACGCCCAGCTGCGCCAACTGGCCGGTCACCCCCAGGCAGGGCTGATCGTGCGCCACGGCGTGGCCAAGGACAAAATCGTCAAACTGGCCCAGCACCTGCAAGCCCAGGCCGTGTTTGCGAACCACGACGACGAACCCCTGGCACTGGCGCGCGACATCCAGGTGCGCGGCCACCTGGCCGACCACGGCATCTTGCTGCACACCTTCAAGGACCATGTGGTTTTTGAGCGCAACGAAGTGTTGACGCAAACAGCCAAGCCCTTCAGCGTGTTCACGCCCTACAAAAACGCCTGGCTGAAAAAAGTCAGCCCCCAAGACCTGCAAGCCCACCCGGTGGCTACTTTGGCCTCGCGTCTGGCACCGCGGCCTGATGACTTGGCCAAGCCGGTGCCCTCGCTGCAAGACATCGGCTTTGAACCCACCAACCTCAAAGCCCTGAAAATTCCGACCGGACCATCGGGCGCACAGGCTTTGCTGCAAGACTTTTTGACCCGCATCGACCAGTACGACAACACGCGCAATTTCCCGGCCGTCAAAGGCCCCAGCTATTTGAGCGTGCATTTGCGCTTTGGCACGGTGTCCATCCGCGAACTGGCCCGAGAGGCCCATGGCCGCATGCTGGCGGGCAGCCCAGGGGCAAGTGTGTGGCTGTCCGAACTGATCTGGCGCGACTTTTATGTGCAGGTTCTGCACAACTTTGCGCATGTGGGCCATGGCCAGAGCTTCAAACCCGAGTACGACGCCATCCACTGGGAACACGGCCCGCACGCCCACAAATTGTTTGACGCCTGGTGCCAGGCCCGCACGGGTTACCCGCTGGTGGACGCGGCCATGCGCCAGCTCAACCAAACCGGCTACATGCACAACCGCCTGCGCATGGTGGTGGCGAGCTTTTTGGTGAAGGATTTGGGCATCGACTGGCGCTGGGGTGAAAAGTACTTCGCCACCCACCTGAACGACTATGACCTGTCGGCCAACAACGGCGGCTGGCAATGGGCCAGCTCCAGCGGCTGCGATGCGCAGCCCTACTTTCGCATCTTCAACCCGGTCAGCCAAAGCGAAAAATTTGACCCCGAGGGCAAATTCATTCACCGCTACCTGCCCGAACTGGCGGCGTTGCCCACACCTGCGCTGCATGCACCCTGGCTGGCCAGGCCGCTGGAGTTGCAGGCCAGCGGTGTCGTGATTGGAAAAACCTATCCGGCACCCATGGTGGACCACGCCGAAGCCCGCGAAAAAACGCTGGCCCGGTACGCCGTGGTCAAGAAAAAAGCCGCCTGATTCAGGGCGGCTTGTCCGTTGATACCAGGACCCAAAATCGGCGGCTTCAGCAGTTACTGTGAAAAAACAGCCTTCGGCCGCAGGGGCGGCCTCCTACAAAAACCTGAACCATGTGGGAGCGCGCCCCTGCGCGCGAATGCCCACGTCACCTGCAGCGTCGGGGCTGAGGCCACCGACCTACAAGGGGAGCAAAGTGGCGATCAGATCGCCACCATCTCAAAGTCTTCTTTGCGGGCCGCGCATTCGGGGCAGGTCCAGTTCATGGGCACATCTTCCCATTTGGTGCCCGGCGCAATGCCGTGCTCGGGGTCGCCCTCGGCCTCATCGTAAATCCAGCCGCAAATCAGGCACATCCAGGTTTTGTGTTCCATCACAGTGTCGCAATCAAAGAGTCGAATAGAATGATTTCATTGTATCGGGCCCTGTCAAGTGCCCGGCTGAAGACCTTCTGAAGCCCACTGCAATTCGCCTGTCATGACCGATCACAACCCCGAATCCCCCCCTGAATCCGACCTCCTCAGCGAAGAGGAAGAATCTGCCGGTCTGGCCTGTGTCCTGTCGTTCAACGCCAACGACCCCAGCGGGGCGGGTGGCCTGACCTGTGACGCCACCGCCATGGCCTCGGTCGGCGCGCATTGCATGCCCGTCTGTACCGGTGCCTATGTGCGTGACACCAGCAGCATCACCGACTTTTACCCCCTGGACGAAGAGGCTGTGCACGACCAAGCCCGTGCCGTGGCCGAAGACGTGCCGGTGCAAGTCATCAAGGTCGGCTTCGTTGGCACACCCGAAAACCTGGCGGTCATCGCTCAACTGTCTGACGACTACGACGGTGTGCCCGTGGTGGCCTACATGCCCAATTTGTCCTGGTGGGAAGAAGACAAGATCGACGCTTATCTGGACGCCTTTCGCGAACTGCTGCTGCCGCAAACCAGCGTGCTGGTCGGCCACCACAGCACCTTGCGCCGCTGGCTGTTGCCCGAGTGGACCGGTGAACGCAACCCCGGCCCGCGTGACCTCGCCAAGGCGGCTGCGGAACTGGGCGTGCCGTTCACGCTGGTGACCGGTCTGCCGCTGCCCGAGCAGCACGTGGACAACGCACTGGCTTCACCCGAAACCGTGATGGTGCACGAAAAATTCGAGCGCATCGAAGCCGTTTTTGCCGGCGCTGGCGACACCCTCACAGCGGCTCTGGCCGCTTTGCTGGCCACCGGCATGGACCTGCCCGAAGCCACCAGCGAGGCCCTGCACTACCTCGACCGCTGCCTGGACGAAGGCTTTCGCCCCGGCATGGGCCAGGTCATTCCAGACCGCCTGTTTTGGGCCTTACCTGACGGCGAAGAGGCCGATGACGACGAAGAAGGCCCGGAAGTGCACCCCGGCGCAGACTACTTTGAAGTGCCCTTCAACGAAACCAAACACTGATTGAACTTTGAGACCCGACATGACCGACCGCAACCAGCAACTGTTTGACCGCGCCGCCCAAGTGATTCCCGGCGGCGTCAATTCGCCCGTGCGCGCTTTTCGCGCCGTGGGGGGCACCCCCCGCTTTGTGCAGCGTGCCCAGGGCGCCTATTTCTGGGACGCCAACGGCCAGCAATACACCGACTACATCGGCTCCTGGGGGCCGATGATTTTGGGTCACGGCCACCCCGCCGTGCTCGAAGCCGTGCAAAAAGCGGCGTTGGACGGTTTCTCGTTCGGGGCCCCAACCGAGCGAGAAATCGAGTTGGCCGAAGAAATCCTGAAACATGTGCCGTCCATGGAGATGGTGCGTCTGGTCAGCTCAGGCACCGAAGCAGGCATGAGCGCGCTGCGCCTGGCGCGCGGTGCCACGGGCCGCAACAAGTTCATCAAATTTGAAGGCTGCTACCACGGCCATGCCGACGCCCTGCTGGTCAAAGCCGGTTCGGGCCTGGCCACCTTTGGCAACCCCACCAGTGCCGGCGTGCCACCCGAAGTGGTGCGCGACACCTTGGTGCTGGAATACAACAACATCACCGCCCTGGAAGAAGCCTTTGCCTTGCATGGCAAAGAACTGGCCTGCGTGATGATCGAACCCATCGCCGGCAACATGAACTTTGTGCGCGCCAGCGTGCCGTTCATGCAGCGTTGCCGCGAGCTGTGCACCGAACACGGTGCGCTGTTTGTGTTTGACGAAGTCATGACCGGTTTCCGCGTGGCGCTGGGCTCGGCCCAAAGCGTTTATGCCCAACTCATTCCGGGCTTCAAGCCCGACCTCACGGTGCTGGGCAAGGTGATCGGCGGCGGCATGCCGCTGGCCGCCTTTGGCGGTCCGCGCGAGATCATGCGCCAGCTGGCACCCACCGGCCCGGTGTACCAGGCGGGCACGCTCAGCGGCAATCCGGTGGCCACGGCTTGCGGCCTGGCCACTTTGAAAGAAATCGCCAAGCCCGGCTTCTGGGACGCTTTGAGCGCCCGCACCCAAAGCCTGGTCGATGGCCTCCAAGGCGCAGCGGCCAGCGCGGGCGTCCCCTTCAGCGCCGATTGCCAAGGCGGCATGTTTGGTTTCTTCTTGCTGCCCGAACTGCCGCAAAACTACGCCAAGGTCATGACCAGCGACAGCCCCAAGTTCAACAAGCTGTTCCACGGCCTGCTGGACGGTGGCGTCTACATTGCGCCCGCTTTGTACGAAGCCGGTTTTGTCAGCGCTGCGCACACCGAAGCCGACATCGCCGAGACCGTGCGGGTGGCAGCTGACGTGTTCAAAACCCTTTGAGCTGCGCCATGAAACGCCTGGCTTGTGGGGTCTGCGCCGGACTGGCCAGCTTGAGCGCACCAGCCCATGCCGAATTCGATCCCAACCGCCTGTGGCTCAACGCCGGGTTTTACTCGGCGCACTTTGACACCGACAAAGGCTTGCGCAACGCCAACCCGGGGCTGGGTTTGGAATACCCACTGGACGACCGCTGGAGCGTCACCGCCGGGCGCTTCATCAACAGCAACAACGCCCACTCCAACTACATCGGGGCTTACTACCAGCCCTGGCGCATGGGTCCGGTGAAACTCGGCGTGGTCGGCGGGGCCTTCAACGGTTACCCCCAGGCGTTCAACGGCGGCTGGTTTCCAGCGGTCATCCCGACCGCCAGCCTTGAAAACGGCCACTGGGGGCTGAATGTGGCATGGGTCCCTCCCTTGAAAGACCGCCTGTATGGCGCGTTGAGCTTTCAGCTCAAGTTCCGGTTTCAAGACTGAGCGCGATCACCCCTGACACCAAACCGGCGATAATTCGCCCCTGCATTCACGTCCGGACCGGGCGCTTGCCCTGACCCCTAGGACTCCCCCATGAAAAAGAATTTCCCCCTGCAAGCCGAAGGCAAGCACCCTGACCGCGTGCTCGAAGCCGTCAAGCACGACATCCGCAAATACTTCAAGCGCGAACGCAACCGCGCCGTGCCCAAAGACGTGGATTTTTGGGACTTTGACTGCCAAGTGGGCCTGAGCGCTGACACCGCCGAAGTGGTGCGCGTGAGCGGCGTGATCGAAGCCGTGGACGCTGCGGCCAAAGCGGGCGCAACATCCGTGTACGTGGAGATTTTGAGCAAGCACGGTGTGCGCGTGCTCAAGGCGCAAGACCAAGGCGGTGGTGAAGACCACTTTGACGACCTGCCACACGACTGATTCGCGTCTGAGTCAATTTGCGCAGACCCCATGGGCCTGCGCCGATGACGTCACTTGGGCAAATGGGCCGCCGCTGCTGCAGCCCGCAATTTGTCTTTCTTGCTCAGCCGCGAACCCTTGATGCCCCCGTTGCCAGGCGATGGTTCTGGCGGGGTTTCGGTTGGCTCAAAGCCTGGAATTTGCTCCAAAGCGAGTTCCAGGCTTTCGCGTTTCTGGATCAGCTGCCAGTGCGCCAGCGCAGCGGCGGTGACAAAGCTCACGGCATCCCCATGCGCACCGGCGCGGCCCGTGCGGCCAATGCGGTGGGTGTAGTCGGTGGCCGAGCGCGGCAGGTCGTAGTTGACCACCACGGGCAGCATGGCGATGTCGATGCCGCGCGAGGCCAAGTCGGTGGTGACCACCACGTCCCAGCGGCCTGCCTTGAATTCATTCAAAACGTCTTGCCGGGCGCCCTGGCTCATCTCGCCATGGAAGGGCGTGGCAAACACGCCCGCTTTGTAGAGCTTGTTCGCCACATGCTCGCAGGCGTAGCGCGTGGCCACAAACACCAGCACCTGCTTCCAGCCGTTTTCCTTGATCAGGTGGCGCAGCAAGGCGGTGCGGCTTTTCTCATCCACGGCAATGGCCCGCTGGGTGATGTCGGGCTTGTGACCTTCAAAGGCTTCCACGGTGATGCGCACCGGGTCACGCAACAGACTGTTGGCCAAAGCCTCCACTTCGGGCGCAAAAGTGGCCGAGAACAACAAGGTCTGGCGCTTGGCCGGCAGCAACGCCAGCACGCGCTGCAACTCATCGGCAAAGCCCAGATCCAGCAGGCGGTCCGCTTCGTCCAACACCAGGTGCTGCACATCGGCCAAGCGCAAGGCGTTGTGGTCAACCAGGTCCAGCAACCGGCCCGGCGTCGCCACCACCACATCGGCACCCCCGCGCAACTGCATCATCTGCGGGTTGATCGAGACACCGCCGAAAACCACCGACACCTTGAGCGCCTGCGGCAACTGGTGCGCCAGGTTGGCCAGCACATCGCCCACTTGCACCGCCAGTTCGCGCGTGGGCACCAGCACCAGCGTGCGCACTGGTCGGCGAAAGTTGGTCTGGCGCGGGGCTGCCAGCAGGTGCTGGAGCAAGGGCAAAGCAAAGGCCAGCGTCTTGCCCGAGCCGGTGGGCGCGGTGGCCCACACGTCGGCCGGCTGCAGGACTGCGGGAATGGCTTCGGCCTGGATGGGTGTGGGGGCATACAAGCCCATGTCAGCCACGGCGCGCTGCAGGGGGGAGGTCAAGCCCAGTTCAGAGAAGTTCAAACGGCAAGCGTCCTGGTTGGATGAGCGAACTCAAAGTAGACCGGGGATCGTACCCGAAACCCCTGGCAAGGCGGTGCAGAGTTCAGGGCCAGGCAGGCTGCGTGATCTGACCAATGTCTTGCCAGCCCCACACCTGCAAACCTTCTCGCGCATAAGACTGGAGGCCACCGTACACCATTGAGCGCTGGATGCTTTCGCTGCCAGCGAACATCTGCCATTTTTTCAGGCTGTCCATCCCATCGGCAGCGAAGGTGCTGCCAGATTTAACTTCCGGGACCTGCAGGCCTTGGGCCCTTTCGATCGGAGCATGACCTACTTAGCCCACCGCGCCCCACAAGACGCAGACAGACCATCAAGGTACGTTGCAAACTCAGAGTTCTGAGCATTTGTGAAACTGAACATGGCGCACCTTCAGGTTGGGAATGTAGATCTGCGTCGCCCCACCAGGCAGGAACTTGGAGCGTGAGCTGGCGTCCTCATTGCTCGCATCGCGAAGACTTGCTTTTCCCGCAGCCAGCCGAGGCATCGCGGCAAATCCCCCGAACCATCCATAAACGGATTCGGCCAATTGAATTTTCATTAGAAACTCAAGAGTGCTCCAATTTTCACTAATCGCCGACGTCAACCTGGCCCATTCCCGAATACCACCATTCAGATTCGCCATCTTCAGGCGCGCCTCCAAGCCGGCATCATGTTGATAAGGGTCTACCATTGACCACCAAGGGCTGACCTCAGAGTCCGGCCCCTGAGGCTGTCCGGTTAAATCTTTATAACGATTGAACTTATAAAGCCAGGTGAGCGCCGGCACGAGGCATTTGCTGGGCGTTTGGAACTTCTGCTGGAAAGCATCCTTGACTCTAGTGCCCGTTGTACTGTCTGTGACAATGTCTCCAACTGCATCCCAAGTAAGTTCAGAATTAAGTGCCATGGACAATTCTCCTCTTCTGGATTTGGTGGTGGTTTTAAATATTTAAATCGCATCGTGGTGGACTTGGAAGTAGTGAATCGGTCGATGGGTAGGTCGCGAATTCAGGACGCGTCAATTGGTACACCACACACTGCGGTGGGCGTTGAGGTAGGTGCGTGGCTCCATGCTTGAGAACATGAGCAACTGCAGGATGTAGCCTGGGATGACCAATGAAAACATGGCGTGTGCCGCTCGCGTGGGGTTGGTTTCCGGCCCCAACTGTCCGTGCGCGTGCAGTCTTCGAGCGAGCACGCTGAAGGACTGGATCAGCGCATTGAAATGCTTGTCCACGCACTCTTTCACCAGAGGGTCTACCATGGCGGCCGACCATGCATGCAAGCTCATGGCTCTGCCTGGCCCCAGAGAAATTTGGCGCACCAGTTCCAGCAGCATCAACATCACTTCGTCGCGGCTGTGTTCATGCGCGATTTCCACAACGGCCTCAACCCGCTTGTGAAAAGTGCCCAGGTTTTGATCGATGATGGCCAAAAGGATGTCCCTTTTGGTCTTGAAATACACGAACAGCCCACCATTGGAAATGCCGGCAGCCACCAAGATGTCTTTGATGGTCGCGCCCTCATATCCCCGCTCGGAAAACACTTGCCGCGCAGTGTCCATGATGAACTTGCGCTTTTCGTCATACACCAGCTTGTTGATTTTTGGCATGAAAACTCCTGGCAAGCGCTGAATCAAACCGGTCATCACGCCAACTTCTGTGCGTGCGTTTTGCCACCACGGCCTGACTGTGAAATGCCAAGTCAGCGTGGATTGACGAGGCAGCTCCCTGGACTCTTGACTGCCCACGCGGGAGTACAAAGACGCCGATAAAGAATCTTAGCCATGCTACCAGTGGCGTGCACCCATCAAAAAAGAGTGCAAACAATTTGAGCAGAAATTCATTTCGTTTTTGTCATGCTTAATTGCTAATCAATTTAATTTCTAATAATTTTTGATGGGCAACTTCTTAAAAAAAATTAGCTATCACTCTTTTTTCAAGTGACGATCACACCTTCATTTGTGCCTGCGCGCTTTAGACTCAGCCTCGATTTCAGCCCCACTTCCGTCTGAAAAAAGTCAGGGTTTTATGCTGCTTTGCTTGTATCGCCTGCTCACTTTCTTGGCGCTTCCCGCTCAAGGGCGACGATCAGCCCATGGGCTTATCGGTATAAGCGCTTTGCTTGCATTGACAGCTGCGGCGCAGACTTCGGGTCTTGTGCCCACACCCACCGTGATACCGCGCTCTGAGGAATTGGCGGCGCCACACCCTGCGGTGATCCGCACTCAACCACCCGAGCGCCCACAAGCGCCTGCAGAACTGAGCAAACCCGAAGAGGACGAACGCCTGGACATCGCAGGCTTCCAACTGCCGGCCGATGCGCCGGCCGCTTTGCGCGCCACCCTGCCCTCACTCACAACGCGCTTCACCGGCCAAGACCGCGGTTTTGAAGACATGGCCGGCGCAGCAGCCGAAGTGACGCGTTGGGTGCAACGCGAACTGGGCTGGTATTTGGGCTACGCCTATGTGCCAGTGCAAGAACCCGCCAGCACCGAGCAGGGCCAAGTGATTCAACTGGCGTTGCTGGAGGGGCGCTTGGACCGCATCACGCTCGAATGGGATGACACGATCCCCGTAGAGCGAGAAATGGTCGAGGCTTATCTGGCACGGCTCGTCCCTGGCGACATCCTGAGGGTGCGAGACGTCGAGCGCGTCGTGTTACTGGTCAACGATCTGCGGGGCTTGACGGCGCAGTTCGAGGTGCGCTCGGGCAGCACCCCTGGCACCGCCGAATTGGTGGTGACTGCGCGCGCCGAACAGCGCTGGAATTTGAAGACCGAGGCCGACGTGAACGGCTCGCGCTACCTGGGTGCGACGCGTCTGAGTGCACTGGGTCAGTGGAACAGCCCACTGGGCAAAGGCGACGGACTGACGGCCAATGTCCTGAGCTCCAGCACTGGCGGCTTGCGCTTCGCATTGCTGGGCTACACATCGCCTTTTGGTGCCGACGGATTCAAGGGCAATTTGTCGGTATCGAGCGTCAAATATGCGCTTGATGAACAGCTGTTCCCTCTCAAACTGACTGGCGACGCCATCACGTTCAATGCCAATGCACTGTATCCCTGGGTTCGCTCACGCAACCTCAATGCTTTTGTGATCGCCGCGCTGGAAGACAAGCGCTACGAAGACCGCAACATCGTCAGTGCCACGCGCAAACGCGTGAACACCATCTCCATCGGCAGCACCGGGGATTTTCGTGACAGCGTGTTGGGTGGTGGCGTCAACACCTACGACATCTCGGTGGCCGCCGGGCGCGTGAACTATCCCGACGGTCGCCCCAGCGCGTTGACGGATGCACCCAGCTTTGTCAAAACCAGCGCGGGCATGACGCGGCTGCAAAACATCGTCACCGGGCGCTTGCTGGGGTATGCCGCAGTGCGTGGGCAGTGGAGCAAAAAAAACCTGGACACCACCGAGCAATTTCGCATCGGCGGACCTGACGGCGTGCGCGGCTTCGCCCCTGGCGAAGGCACGGGTGACGCGGGCGTGGTCGGCAGCCTGGAGCTGCGCGTGCTCTTGCCTGAGGCCTGGCTGGGCCGCGTGGCGCGAGAAATGGTGGCCAGCGTTTTCTATGACGCAGGCTATATCCGCTACCGCAACCAACCTGCGGTCGGCTCCACCACCCCTCTGAATGAAACCTTCACGGCCGCAGGCATCGGCCTGGCCTGGGTTCGCCCGGGTTCATGGTCTTGGCGCTTGACCTTGGCCAAACCACTCAGCGGTGAGCCACGAAGCGACACCCGCGTGCGTGATCCGCGCTTGTATTCCCAGCTCAGCATCTTCTTTAACTGATCGCGCGTGGAACTCAATAAATGAACCGAATCCACCGAAAAATCTGGAGCCGTCGCCTCGGCGCTTGCGTGGTCGTGGCCGAATCCGCCCGCAGCCAGGGCAAAGGCACAGGCGCGGTTTGTGGCACGTTGCTGAGCGCCGTGCTGCTCGGCTTGACCTTGGGTATCGGCTCGGCACTGGCCGGGCCGACGGGTGGCAATGTGGTCACCGGCAGTGGCAGCATCGGCCAGTCAGGCGTCGTGACAACCGTCACTCAAAGCAGCCCCCGCCTGGGCATCAACTGGCAAAACTTCAGCATCCAGGCGGGAGAGACCGTCAAATTCATCCAACCCAACGCGGCCTCCATTGCGCTCAACCAGGTCGTGGGAGACAACCCCTCCCACATCCTGGGCAACCTGCAAGCCAATGGCAACGTCTGGTTGATCAACCCCCGGGGCATTGTGTTTGGCGCAGGCTCGCAAGTGAATGTGGGCGGCTTGGTCGCATCCACGTTGGAACTGCGTGAAGGAGCGCAAGGCGGCCGTCTGGTTTTGGGCCTGGGCAGCAAAGGCGCTGCGGCGCTGAGCGCCAACGGCCAGATCAACGCCACCAGCGGCGCTGTCGTGCTGGCCGCACCCCAGCTGTCGCTGGGCACCGAGGCCCATATACAAGCCAGTCGCATCGCATTGGCAGCGGCCACCGAGGTGCTGGTCGATGTGGAAGGCGACGGCTTGATGCTGTTCAAGGTCAGCAACGACAGCACACTGGAAACCCGCTTGTCGGTGCTGGGCACCGCCGTCGCGACGGGCGGTGGCAGCATCGAAGCCCGTGCGGCCGCACGCTCTGGCTTTGCCGACACGGTGCTGAACATGCAAGGCGTTTTGCGCGCGCGCAGCCTGGCCACACGCCAAGGGCGCATCGTCGTTGACGGCGGCCCAGAGGGCACCACACGCATCGCAGGCACGCTGGACGTCAGCGCACAAGAGGCCAGCGAAAAAGGCGGCCAGGTGCAGGTATTGGGGCAACACATCCAGCTGGACAGCGGCACACACATCGACGCCACAGGGCCGGCCGGAGGCGGTGACATATTGGTCGGTGGCGACTGGCAAGGCACCGGCCCACTGCCACAAGCCACCAGCGTCAGCATGAACGCGGATGCACGCATCGATGCCAGTGCCACGCGCCAGGGCGACGGCGGCAAAGTGGTGCTGTGGAGCGATGTGCACAAGGCCGATGGCCAAACCACGGCGCACGGCAGCATCCGCGCACGCGGCGGCGCGCAGGGTGGTGATGGGGGGCGGATCGAGACTTCGGGCGCGCATTTGAACATCGACGGCATTTCGGTCAATGCCGGTGCCGCAGCAGGTGGCAATGGCCTGTGGCTGATCGACCCCTATGACTACACCATCAATGCAACAGCCGCAGGCCTTATCGCCACAACGCTGAACACCAACACGGATGTCGAGGTGACCACCGCCAGCGATGCGGCAGGCTACGGAAGCAACGGCAACAGCAGCAGCACCGGGAACATCACCGTCAGCTCAGGCATCACTGCAAGTGGCAGTGGCAACTTGTCACTTATTGCCGATGGCGGTGTTGTGGTCAACGCTGCCATTGCCATCGGTGGCGATGTTTTCATCACCGCCAGAGCGACGACGACGACGCCACAGGGGCTGTCTGGCAACGGCAACATCACACTCTCACTGGGAAAGGGCCTGACGGTCACACAGACTGGCGTCAGCAACTACGGAGGTGTCATTTCCGGCACCAGCGCTACGTTCACCAAAGCCGGCACCGGCACCCTCACGCTTTCTGGCGCCAACAGCTACACCGGTGCCACCACCATCAGCGGCGGCACTCTGGCGCTCAGCAGCACCGGC
>CAKKRJ010000004.1 GCA_919902775.1 Burkholderiaceae bacterium | reverse complement strand
CGGTGTTGCTGGTGGAGCAAAACGCGAGCCGGGCGCTGGCGATTGCGGACCGTGGTTATGTGATGGACTCGGGCCTGATCACCATGACGGGTGTGGGCCGGGACATGCTGGAAGACCCCAAGGTGCGGGCGGCGTATCTGGGCGAGTGATCAGGAAAGGGCTTCAATGCCGATCTTCCACAAAAAATCGGAAACCTTGTAGGAGCGCGCCCCTGCGCGCGAATGCTTCGGCCGCAGGGGCGACCTCTCACAAAAACCTGAAAACAGCCCGGCATGCCGGGCTGTTTTTTTGACTGAACCCCAAGCAGGTCAGCTTCAATCCACCCGAGCGCCGCTGGCCTTGACCACGCTTTCGTAGCGCGCCAGTTCTTTCTTCATGAACGCGCCAAACTGCTCAGGCGTGTTGCCGACGGGTTCGGCCAGCAACTGACCAAAGCGTGTTTGGGTCTCTGGCGTTTGCAGCGCGGCCACAAACGCCTTGTTCAGGCGGTCCACCACATCGCGTGGGGTGGCTGCAGGGGCGACCAGGCCCCACCAGGTGTCGATCTCAAAGCCCTTGAGGGTTTCGCTCATGGCCTGGATGTCGAGCAGGGCGTTGTTGCGTTGCGCCGTGGTCACGGCCAAGGCCTTGAGGCGTCCGGCCTTGATGTTGGCCGCTGCGGTGGCCAGGTTGTCAAAGTTGAAATCAACCTGGCCCGACAACAAGGCCAGTTGTGCGGGGTTGCCCCCGTTGTACGGGATGTGCACGGCATAAATGCCCGCAGCACGTTTGAATATTTCACCCGCCAGGTGGCCTGCACTGCCGTTGCCCCCTGAGCCAAAGTTCAGTTTCGCCGGGTTGGCTTTGGCATAGGCCACCAAATCGGCCAGGGAGTGGATGTGCAGGCGGTGGGCGGTTTCGGCGTTCATCACCAGCACGTTGGGCACGCGCAGCATTTGCGTGATGGGCGCAAAGTCACGGGTGGCGTCGTAAGGCATCTTGGCAAACAGCCAAGGGTTGATGGCGTGCGTGGCCGTGGCCGCAATCCCCAATGTCAAACCATCGGGTGCGGCTTTGGCCACCAGATCGGCACCCAGATTGCCGCCTGCGCCCGGGCGGTTTTCAATGATCACCGTGCCCAGACTGTCTTTCACGCGTTCCGCCAAAGCCCGCGCCGTGACGTCGATCGGGCCACCGGGTGCATAGGGCACGATGATGCGGATCGGCTTGCCCTGCGCCCAGGCTGGGGCGCTGAGTGCGAGTGACGCGGCAGCAAATTGGCGGCGGGTGATCAAAGTCATGGGAGGCTCCTTGCCAAAGTGGGTCAATGCTTTGCATGTTGGTGGGAGCGAGCCCCTGCTCGCGAATGTCAGCTGTAGTAGAGGCAGTCATTCGGCCGCAGGGGCGGCCTCCCACCAAGACGCTGAACGATCAAGCTTTGGCTTTGTCGGCTTCAGAGGTGAACGAGTCGGCGTAGAACTCTTCTTCGGGCAGACCGCCTTGCGCCACATAGTCGCGTTTGGCCGAGTCCACCACGATGGGCGCGCCGCAGGCATAGACCTGGTGGCCCGACAGGTCGGGGAAGTCCTGCAGCACCGCCTGGTGCACAAAGCCGGTGCGGCCGCTCCAGTGGTCTTCGGCTTCGGCGTTCGAGATTACGGGCACGTAACGCAGGTTGGGCATCTCGGTCAGGCGGGCTTCGATCCAGTCGGCCATGTACAGGTCGGCCGGGCGGCGGCCCCCCCAGTACAGCGTGGTGGGACGGGTGATGCCGCGGTGCTGCATGTGCTCGACAAGCGCCTTGATGGGCGCAAAGCCGGTGCCCGAGGCCAGCAGCACGATGGGCTTGTCATTGTCCTCACGCAGGTAAAAGCTGCCATACGGACCTTCGGCGCGCAGGATGTCTTTTTCCTTCATGGTGCTGAACACCGGGTCGGTGAACTTGCCGCCGGGCATGTGGCGGATGTGCAGTTCCACGGTGGGTGGCGCCACTTCGAGGGTGTGCGGTGCATTGGCCATGCTGTAGCTGCGGCGTGAACCGTCGCGCAACAAGAACTCGATGTATTGACCGGCGTGGAACTTCATCACGTCGTTGGCAGGCAGTTGCAGCTTGAGCACGATCACGTCGTGTGATTTCTTCTCCAGGCTGACCACGCGCACCGGCATCTTCTTGACGGGCAGGCCGCCTTCAGCGGTCACTTGTTTCGATTCGAGCACCACATCGCTTTGGGCGGTGGCGCAGCAAGTCAGCACCAGGCCCTGGGCTTCTTCCTCGTCGCTCAGGGCTTTGGCCTGGTGGGCGCCGTGCACCACGGTGCCGGAGATTTTTTTGCATTTGCACGAACCGCAGGCCCCGTCCTTGCAGCCATAGGGCAGGCCGATGCCCTGGCGGATGCCAGCGGTCAGCAAGGTTTCATTGTCGTCGGCGGTGAAAGCGCGCCCGCTGGGCAGCACGGAAATCTGGAAGCTCATCTTTTGGGTATCCTTGAGGGTTTGTTGTTGACCCGGAACCCCTGATTTTGCCCTCAAACCAGACGCCATTGGGTGCCTTGCCCGCCCGCTTTCGTCGCCAGCGTGTCTTGATCGTTGGCTGTGGCGATGTGGGCTTGCGCACCGCAGGCCAATTGGGTGCCCCAAAGAGCCAAAGGGTGCGTCTGCTGGCCTTGACCTCATCGCCAGAGCGCGTGCGCTTGTTGCGGGCCTGTGGCATCACCCCTTTGCAGGGCAACCTGGACGATGCGGCCAGTTTGAAGCGCTTGGCAGGCATGGCCCATCGGGTGATTCACCTGGCGCCGCCGCCGACCGACCGCCGTGGGGCGTCCGAACAGGACCCGCGCAGCCTGGCTTTGGTGCGTGCCTTGCGTTTGCGCACGCCGCCACAGGCGCTGGTCTATGGTTCCACGACCGGGGTTTATGGCGACTGCGGGGGGCGTCGGGTGGATGAAACGCGGCCCGTGAATCCGCACACGCCCCGTGCACAGCGTCGGGTCGATGCAGAAAATCGGATGCGCTTGTGGGGACGCAGCGGTGTGCGGGTGAGCGTGCTGCGCATTCCCGGCATCTACGCATCTGACCGCGAAGGGGGCACGCCCCGTGAGCGCTTGCTCAAAGGCACGCCGGTGCTGGTGGCCAAAGAAGATGTTTACACCAACCACATCCATGCCGACGATTTGGCGCGTGCCTGTGCCGCTGCTTTGTGGCGCGGCAAGCCCCAGCGTGTGGTGAATGTGACCGATGACACCGACCTGAAAATGGGTGACTACTTCGACTTGGCGGCGGCTTTGTACGGCTTGCCCAAGCCGCCCCGCATTGCGCGCAGCGATGCCAACACCGCACTGCCCTTGATGCTGCTCAGCTTCATGAACGAATCACGCCGTCTGGACAACACGCGCATGAAACGTGAGCTCAGACTCAGGCTGCGCTACCCGCATGTCCGTGACGGCTTGAGTCCTCAGGCCGCTTTGTTTGGCGACTGATATGGATGCGCTGCGCATTGACAAATGGCTGTGGGCTGCGCGCTTCTTCAAGACCCGCAGCATCGCCGGCGAAGAGCTGGGCAAGCACCGGGTGCAGGTCAACGGCCAGGATGCCAAAGCCTCGCGCGAGATCAAGATCGGCGACACGGTGCAACTGCGTCAAGGCGCGGTGCAGCGCACCGTCGTCGTCCAAGGTTTGAGCGGCGTGCGTGGCCCGGCACCGGTGGCGCAATTGTTGTATGCAGAAACCGCCGAGAGCATCGCGCAACGCGAAAAGGCCGCCGAGATCAACCGCCTGGCCCCGGAACCGGCACACAGCCTGGTGCAAGGGCGCCCCACCAAGCGCGAGCGCAGACAAATCGAAAAGACTTGGGATGCGCGTTGGAGTGCAGGGATAGACTGAAGTTCGGGGTTTTGCAGGAGGCCGCCCCTGCGGCCGAAGCTTGTTCTTTCGCAGTAGGGTGTTTCCCGTGTTGGCAGGTGGGCGGCGATTCATAGAATGGTCCCATCTTTTTGGATTGCCGACCACCATGACCTCACAGACTCTTCCTCCTGCGATGGAGCCGTTGCCCGACTACCGTGAATACCCTGTCTCTGACATGTGCGCACGGGCTGAGGATTTTCGGGCCGAGATGGTGCGCAGGCGCACGGTGCGCGACTTTGATTCGCGCGAGGTGCCGCGTGAAGTGATTGAGCAGTGCCTGCGTGCGGCAGGCACGGCACCTTCTGGTGCCAACCAGCAGCCCTGGCATTTTGTGGTGATCACCGATCCGAAGGTCAAATCCCGCATTCGCGAAGCGGCCGAGGTGGAAGAGCGCAACTTTTACGCCGGACGTGCACCGCAGGAATGGCTGGACGCCTTGGCGCCTCTGGGCACCGATCCGAACAAGCCATTTCTGGAAGAGGCCCCCGTGCTGATTGCCATTTTTGCCCAAAAGTACGGCGTGCATCCAGACGGCAGCCATTACAGCCACTACTACGTGCCGGAGTCGGTGGGCATTGTCACTGGATTTTTGATCACGGCCTTGCACCACGCCGGATTGGCGACCTTGACCCACACGCCCAGTCCGATGAATTTTCTCAACCAGGTGTGCGAGCGACCTGCTTCAGAAAAGCCCAGCATTTTGCTGGTGGTGGGCTATCCCAAGCCGGATTGTCTGGTGCCCGTGCATGGGGGTATCAAAAAACCGCTGGATGAAATGAGCACCTGGATTGAATAGTCCGAGCCCTGTCAGGCACCTTGCTGGGTCCGCATGTCGCTGGGTGCGCAGCCAAACTCGGCGCTGAACCAACGGGTGAAGGAACTCAGATTGGCATAGCCCAATTGTTCTGCCACCCGGCCCATGGAATAGGGCGTGTTGACGATGTACCGGTGCGCCAATTCGTGGCGCACCTCGTTGAGCACCTGAGAAAAACTGACGCCGCTTTGGTCCAGATGCCGCTGCAGTGTGCGCACGTTCATGCCCAGCCCTGAAGCAATTTGGGCCACCGTGGCGCGGCCCATCGGCAAGAGCAAATAGATGGAATGACGCACATCCAACACCACGCTGCTTCGTCCGCGCTGGGGGGCGGCCTCGATGAAAGATTGCGCGTAACGGGCCATGACCGAGTCCGCGTTCCCATTGGGCTTGTCCATGTCAGAAGACAAGCAGATCAGGCCATTGAAGTCGCTGTCAAACTGCGGCGTGCAACCAAACCATTGCCGATGGATTTCCAGATCGTGCTGGGCTGAGTGCGTGAAATGAACCGACTGTGGGCGCCAGTGCGGGCCCAAAATGGCCCGAAAAATGACCATCAAAACCCCCACCGCCATGTCTGTGGATTGCCGGTTGCCTCCAACATAGTCGGTGATGATTTCCTCCCGTATCAAGGTGTTTTTGCCCAGGTCCTCGATCTGCATGGCCAGCGCTTCATTGAGCAGATGGCGGTATTGCGCGATGGTGTTCAGCGCCATGCGGATGGAAGATTGCTGCATGAGCAACAAACTGATGGGGCCGAAATCGGAAAGTCGGCGAGCCTGTGCCATCTGCAGGCCAAAGGTGTCGCACCCCGTCTCTTGCGCGGATATTTCCAGCAAAGCCACGGCACTCTGGTAGGAGATCATCTGCGTCGGTGAGGCCAGCATGCTGGGGGTCAGGCCGACCTTGTTCAGCAAAGGTTGTGGACTCAGGCCGAACCGGGCGAGCACTTCTTCATAGTGCGTCAATGCTGCTGCGCGGATCTGGATGGCTGATAGCGAATGCATCACACGGGTTCAACAGAGGGCGTGGGGCGTCAGTCGGGCGCAAACAGTGCCCCGTGCTCGGTGAGCAGACTGCGCAAAATCGAGCGGTGGCAGCGCGCTTCGTTGTCGCAATAACAACCCATGGAAAACTGGGCGGTGTGGGACAACTTGGCCAGAAGTTCCAATGTGCGTGCGGGCTCTGTTTGTTTCATTTCACGTCGGAAGTGTTTCTCGAACGTTTGCCAAGCGGCCTCGTCTGTGGCTTGTTGTCCCAGTTTCATGGTCTCCGCGCTGGGGGCCAATGCAGGGTACCAAACGTCGTACCAGTTCTGGCTCGAGAAATTTTCTTTGGCTACCCCGCGTGGAGGGCGCCGGACGGTGCCGATGCGCAGACCTTCATTGTCTTTGCGTTGACTGCCCAGTTGAACGATACGTAGGCTCATGACTCATCTCCTGGTTGGGGTGACATGGGCCCATCCCTGTGCACCACTTCATGGTCTTTGGCTTGCACATGCGCGCGGCGCCATGCGCTGACAGTACAGGTAAATTCGGCGCGAAACCAGTGCGCGAAGGCGCTGGGTCCGGAAAAACCGAGCAATTCCGCCACTTCGGTCAAAGGGCGGTCGGGATGGGCGATTTGCCGTTGCACGAATTCGCGACGGACCCCGCGCAAGACCGAAGAAAAACATTCGCCTTCGTGGCTCAGCCAGCGGTGCACGGTGCGGCGGTCCACGCCCAGGTGCAGGGCCACTTGATCGGCCGTGCAACGCCCCCCGGGCAGCAGCGTACCGACCAGTTGACGAACCGCCTGCACCCGGTCGGACTCGTGCTGGCCCAGCGCCTGCTCCAGATAATGGCGTGCATGGTTGGCCAGCCCCGGGTCGGTCCGTGGCAGTTGTCGATGCAAATCGCGTGCATTGCAGACGATGCCGTTGAATTCGGCATTGAATTGAACGTTGGGGCCAAACAGGGCATGGTGCGTGCGCATGTTTTGTGGTGGGCTATGGGCGAAGTGAACGCTGTGTGGTCGCCATGTCGAGCCCATCAACTCGGACAGCGTGCGGGTCATGACGCCCAGCGCCAATTCGATGGCTTGACGGGGCGACGCGCTGCGTTTGTGCATGATGTCTTCACGGATCAGGACATGCTCGCCCCGTTGCTCCAGGTGAGTGAACAGCGAGGCATTGACCAGACGCAGATAACGGCACAGCGTCTGAAGTGCCTGCAAACCGGTGGGTTCCTCGCGCAGCACCAGACTGATGGGCCCCAGATTCGAGAACTGGCGCTTGCTGGCCAATTGCAGGCCGAAATCTTCGGCACCACTGAGCTGGGCGCTGGTCTCGAGCAGGCGCTGTGCAGCCCAGGCATTGATTTGCGTTTCGGCTTGCTCCAGGCAGCGGCTGGGCAACCCCACGCGCAACAGCATCAGTGCGGGGTCCAAGCCCAGCGACTTGGCCAGTTCGGGATAACCCTTGAGTGTGGCACTGCGAATGGTGAGTTGACGGTTTGACATCGGTGGTGTGTCTCAATTTAACAAGATTATGTCGTGTATTGTGAAGTGTTGAATCTTGAGCCGGATCAAAAATCTACCTCCCGAAGCACCGCATCAGCGGATTTTCACTTCACCCAAAGAAACGAACATGAGACATCTGACCCCCATTTCCAGCTTGATCCGCAACCTGAGCGCAGCCCTGGTCGTTTGCGCCGGCACACTGGCTGCCACCAGCCCAGCCTTGGCCTGGACCGACAAGCCCATCAAGCTGATCGTGCCTGCGCCCCCCGGCGGCACCATCGACGTGGTCGCGCGCTTCTTTGTCGACCAACTCGCCGCCGACCTGGGTCAGCCGGTGATCGTTGACAACAAACCTGGTGCGGGTGGTGGCATTGGTACGCAGGCCTTGCTGGCAGCGCCCGCTGACGGCACCACGCTGATGGTCACAGCCTCCAACGTGTTGCTTGAAATCCCGCACGTGATGAAGCAACCCTACGACGTGCTCAAGGACCTGCGGGCGGTTTCCGCCGTGGCGCGCGCTGGTCTCGTGCTGGTCAGCAATACGGACGTGCCGGCCAAGGACTTCAAGGAACTGATGGGCTACCTCAAAGCCAATTCCGGCAAACTCAGTTTTGCCTCCTACAGCGCCGGAACAGCCTCGCACTACGCCGGCATGATCCTGGGTCAGCGCGAAAAAGTGGACATGGTGCATGCCCCTTTCGCCGGCTCACCGCCAGCCCTGCAACAGGTCATGAGCGGTCAGATCCCGATCATGTTCGACGGCATGGTGACTTCCACGCCGCTGGTCAATGGCGGCAAGCTCAAGGCCTACGCCATCTCTGGCAAGACGCGCTTTTCCAAGCTGCCGCAAGTGCCAACCTTCACCGAAGTCGGCTACCCCGAACTGGACTTCAGCAACTGGCTGGGCTTTGTGGCCTCGAGCAAGATGTCGCCCGAACTGGCCGAGAAGATCAACCAGGCCATCGCCAAGACTGCCGCCTCACCCAAGGTGCGTGAACGCCTGTTGGGCGCCGGTTTTGAAATTCCCGCACCGCAAAGCTCGGCCGATCTGAACCAGTCGATGCGTGGCGAAAACGAGCGCAATGCCGCGATTGTCAAAACCTTTGGCATCAAGCTGAACTGACGCGTTGTCCGCGTTTGCCAAAGAGATTGCCATGACCACGATGACATCTTCCTTGCGCGTGGCGCCTCTGACCTGCGCCATTGGCGCAGAAGTCAGCGGTGTGCACCTGGGTGAGGCCGCGCGCTCGGCCGAACGAATGGCCGAGATCCGCGCACTGTTGTTGCGCCACAAGGTGTTGTTCTTCCGTGACCAGGACATCACGCGTGCCGAGCATGTGGCTTTTGCCCGCTACTTCGGCACGCTGGAAGACCACCCTGTGGCGGGCAGCGACCCGGAAAATCCAGGATTGGTGCGCATTTACAAGTCGCCGGATCAACCGAACGACCGCTACGAAAATTCCTGGCACACCGATGCCACGTGGCGTGAGAAGCCGCCCTTTGGTTGTGTCTTGCGCTGTGTGGAGTGCCCGCCGGTGGGGGGGGACACGATGTGGGCCAATATGGCGCTGGCTTACGAAAATCTGCCAGCAGACATCAAGACGCAGATTGCCGGACTGCGGGCGCGCCACAGCATCGAATGGTCATTTGGCGCGGCCATGCCGATCGAGAAGCGGCTGGCACTGAAAGCCCAGTATCCCGATGCCGAACACCCGGTGGTGCGCACCCACCCCGAGACGGGCGAAAAAATATTGTTCGTGAACGGCTTCACCACCCACTTCACCAATTTCCACACCGCAGCCAATGTGCGCTTTGGCCAGGATTTCCAGCCTGGCGCAGCGCAGCTGTTGCAGTACCTGATCAGCCAAGCGCAGATCCCGGAGTACCAGGTGCGGTGGCGTTGGTCACCCAACACGGTGGCCATGTGGGACAACCGCTGCACCCAGCATTACGCGGTGATGGACTACCCGCCCTGCCACCGCAAGATGGAACGCGCCGGCATCATGGGCGACGTCCCGTACTGAGACGCGCCCGTCCTTTCACGATTCCTTTCTTATACCTTTGAAAGCACCAGGATGAACTTCCTTGACGGACACCTGTACCCTGAAAACCAGCAGCCCCTGATCATCACCTGCGCGCCCTATGCGCCGGCGTGGATGCCTTCCGATTTCCCGGAAGATATTCCGGTGACCATGGAAGAGCAGATCCAGAAAGCGGTTGACTGCTTCAACGCCGGCGCCCGCGTGCTGCACCTGCATGTGCGTGAACTCGACGGCAAGGGCAGCAAGCGGTTGTCCAAGTTCAATGAGTTGATTGCCGGCGTGCGCAAGGCCGTGCCCGAAATGGTCATCCAGGTCGGTGGCTCCATCAGCTTTGCCCCCGAAACCGAAGGTGCCGCTGCCAAATGGCTGAGCGACGACACGCGCCACATGCTGGCCGAGCTCGATCCCAAGCCCGACCAGGTGACAGTGACCATCAACACCTCGCAGATGAACGTGGTCGAGCATTGGGAAGACGATGACATCAAGGGCACGACCATGGAAGACCCGGCCGTCTACCACGCCTACAAGGAAATGACGGTGCCGGCCCAGCCCGGCTGGGCCGAGGAGCACATCCGCCGGCTGAACGCCGCTGGCATCCAGAGCGCTTTCCAGTGCTACAACGTCAACAGCTTCGATTCGGTCGAACGACTGATGCGCCGCGGCATTTACAAGGGGCCCCTGGTGATGAACTGGGTGGCCATCGGGGGCGGCATGGACGTGCCCAATCTGTACAGCCTGGCCAACATCGTGCGCGCCGTGCCGGATGGCGCCGTGCTGACGGTGGAGAGCTCGATGCGCAACGTCTACCCAATCAACATGATGGGCATTGCCATGGGCCTGCACGTGCGCTGCGGCACCGAAGACAACCTCTGGAACCAGACGCGCACCCAGCGCATGAGCACGGTCGAGCAGATCGAACAGCTGGTGCGCACGTCGCTTGAATTTGGCCGCCCCATTGCCACAGCGCAGCAAGCGCGTGACATCCTCAAGATTGGTGTGTTCTATGACACCGTGGAGGAGTCTTTGGCCAAGAACGGCTTTGCGCCCAATATTGCGGGACGTCAGCAGGGTTACCTGCGCAAAGCCGCCTGAAGGACAAGGCCGTGACAGAGACCACCATCTTGATCGTGCCCGGTTTGCGTGATGCGGTGGCGCAGCACTGGCAAACTCTGTTGGAGGCCGATTTGCGTGCCCAAGGGCAAGCGGTGCTGGTGGTGCCGGCCATGGGGCGCGAGGACCTCGATTGCGCACGTCGCGTGCAAGCCATCGAGGCAGCAGCCCAATCGGTGCAGGGTCCGTTGTTGCTGGTGGCACACAGCGGCGGCTGCATCATGCTGGCGCACTGGGCGCAGCAAACGCAGCGCCCGGTGCAAGCGGCCTTGCTGGCGACACCACCCGACTTTGAGCAGCCCATGCCTGAAGGCTACCCCAGCTTGGCGCAACTGGAAGCCGGTGGCTGGTTGCCGGTGCCGCGCCAACGTTTGCCGTTTCCCAGCTTGGTTGCGGCCAGCCGCAATGACCCGTTGGGTCGATGGGAGCGGGTGGCAGCGCTGGCACTTGACTGGGGCAGCGAGTTGTTGGATCTTGGCGAGGTTGGTCACCTCAATCCTGCTTCGGGTTTTGGCCCGTGGCCTCTGGCCTCAGGCCTCATCGCCGGCTTGCGCCAAGCGCATCCGGCCCACTTGGAACATTGAAAATTTATGGCAAAAGCAATCCGTTTCGACCACATTGGTGGCCCTGAAGTCCTCCGCATGGAGCAGGTTGAAGTCGGTGATCCAGGCCCCGGCCAGGCGCGGGTGCGCCACAGCTACGTGGCCGTAAATTTCATTGACACTTATTTCCGCACAGGCACTTATCCCTTGGCCTTGCCCAATGGCCTGGGCAGCGATGCCGTGGGTGTGGTCGAAGCCGTGGGCGAGGGCGTGACGGACATCCGGGCGGGCGACCGTGTGGGCTATCTGTTGGGCCCACAAGGCGCTTATTCCGATGTGCGCGTGATGCCTGCCGATGTCTTGATTCCATTGCCCGATGGCGTGTCGGACCGCACGGCCTCGGCCTTGATGATGAAGGGGTTGACAGCGCAGTACCTGTTCCGTCAGGTCTATCCCCTCCAAGGCGGTGAAACCATTCTTTACCACGCAGCCGCGGGTGGTGTGGGTTTGGTTGCATGTCAATGGGCGCGCGCCATGGGCGTGACCATGATTGGCACCGTCAGCACCGACGAGAAAGCCGAAATCGCTCGTGCGCACGGCTGTACCCACACCATTGTCAGCAGCCGCGAAGATGTGGCCAAGCGCGTGCGCGAGCTGACCGATGGCAAAGGTGTGCCCGTCGTGTACGACTCGATTGGCAAGGACACCTTGATGGCTTCGCTGGACAGCTTGCAGGTGCGTGGCACCCTGGTCAGCAACGGAACCAGCTCTGGGCCAGTCCAGATCGACACACGCGTGTTGGCCGGCAAGGGCTCTTTGTGGGTGACGCGCCCCGCCATGATCCACTATGCGACACCGCGCTCGCAGATGTTGGCCATGGCCGATGAGCTGTTCGAACACGTGCTGGCGGGGCGCATTGTGGGCGAACCCAAGCAGAGTTTTGCCCTGGAAGATGCGGCCGAAGCGCACCGTGCACTGGAAGGGCGACGCACCATGGGCGCGACCGTGCTGGTGCCCTGAGGTGAGCACGGCCTTATCCCAGACAGCCGGGTGGCGCTTGCGCTGTTCGCAGGCACGCACGCTGTTCCCCGGTGTGCTGGCTTGCGTCATCGTGGCCGCCGCTGCGAGCTTTCTGTCCGAGCATTACGGTGCTCCCGTGATGCTGTTTGCCTTGCTACTGGGCATGGCCATGAATTTTCTCTCCATTGAAGGACCTCAGGCCGTGGGGATCGAGTTCACCGCGCGACAGGTCTTGCGCATCGGTGTGGCCTTGTTGGGTCTGCGCATCACGCTGGGCCAGATCGCTGACCTGGGCTGGCAGCCGGCGGCCATTGTGGTGGTGTCGGTGGCGCTGACCATCTCCGTTTCGATGTGGGTGGCGCGCTGGATGGGTTTTCAAAGCTTGTTCGGCCTGCTCAGTGGCGGGGCCACCGCCATTTGCGGTGCCTCGGCCGCTCTGGCGCTGGCGGCCGCCATGCCGGCGCACCCGGGCAAAGAGCGTGCGACGCTGTTTACCGTGATCAGTGTGTCTGCGCTGTCCACGTTGGCGATGATCGTTTACCCGATGCTGGCACAGGCACTGGGCATGGACGCCCGTCTTGCCGGGATTTTTTTGGGGGCCACGATCCATGATGTGGCGCAGGTCGTGGGTGCAGGCTACAGCCTGTCGAAAGAGACCGGCGATGTGGCTACTTTCGTCAAGTTGATGCGGGTGGCGATGCTGGTTCCCGTGATTATTTTCGCCGTGATGCTCAGCCGTGCACGCACGAAAAATGCTGGAGAAGCGACGGGACCCAGGCCGCCTTTGTTGCCCTGGTTTGCGGTCGCTTTTGCCTTGTTGGTGCTGGTCAACAGCAGTGGCTGGTTGCCCACAGCCGCGGTCCAGGTGGGCAGCGAATTTTCGCGCTGGTGCCTGGTTGCCGCGATCGCCGGCATTGGCATGAAGACCCAGCTCAAAGAGTTGGCCAGTGTCGGTTTGAAGCCGGTCTTGCTGATGCTGGGTGAAACCATTTTTCTGGCTGCCTTGGTGCTGGCGCTGCTGCGCTGGGCAGTGTGATCGGCGTGACCATGCAAGACACGACGCCACCTCTTTGGCATTTGAGCGGCAAGACCGCCGTCATCACCGGTGCCGCCAGTGGTTTGGGGCGTGAATTGGCGCTGGCTTGCACTGCTGCAGGCATGCGCTTGGTGCTGGCCGACATTGATGCGGTGGGGCTGGCACAAACGCTGGCGCTTACAGGGCTGCCACCCGAGCAAGCGGTGACCCAGTTGTGTGATGTCTCCAAAGCCGAGGACCTTGAGCGTCTGGCGCAGACGGCGCAAGAATGCTTTGGCGGCACGCATCTGCTGTTCAACAATGCGGGTGTGTTGACGGCCGGGCCTCTTTGGGGCGCAAGTGCGCGAGATTGGCAATGGATGTTGGATGTGAATGTGATGAGCGTGGCGCATGGCATCCGCAGTTTCGTGCCGGCCATGCTGGCACGCGGTGAACAGGCCTGGGTGGTCAACACCGCTTCCATGGCCGGCCTGGCCAACTCGCCCGAGTTGGGGCTGTACTGCGCCAGCAAACATGCCGTGGTGTCCATCTCGGAGTGCTTGCACCATGAACTGGCGCAGACAGGCAAACCGGTGGGCGTGTCGGTGATGTGCCCTTCCTTTGTGGCCACGGGCATCACCGATGCGGCCAAAAAGCACAGCGCTGGCGAGGCCGCTGAGCATGCAGCCCCATCGCCGCTCATTGATCGGATCCACCAGGCCACGCAGTCGGGGGCCTTGAGCGCAGCCGATGTGGCCCGGATCACGCTCGAGGCCGTGCAGGCGCAGCGTTTTTACATTCTGCCGCACGCAGCCGCGCTGGCCAATGTCGAACAGCGCCTGCACAAACTCATGGCCGGTGCAGCACCCCACAACCCCTTGGCCGGTGCGCGCTGAGTGTCATAGAAGGTCACCATGAACCGCAAAGTCATCATCACATGCGCCGTGACAGGCGCGATTCACACACCGTCCATGTCGCCCTACCTGCCGGTGACAGCCCAGCAAATCGTGGACGAGGCCTTGTTGGCTGCCCAGGCCGGCGCGGCCATTGTGCACCTGCATGCACGTGATCCACGTGACGGACGCCCCTCGCAAGACCCGGATCTTTTCCGGGAATTTCTGCCGGCCATCAAAGCCAACAGCGATGTGGTCATCAACCTCACCACCGGGGGTGCGCCCACCATGCTGGTGGAGGAACGTTTGCAGCCGGCGCTCCAGCTCAAGCCCGAAGTGGCATCGCTGAACATGGGTTCCATGAATTTTGGCTTGTATCCGATGCTGCGCCGTTTCTCCGAGTTCAAGCACGACTGGGAACAGCCTTATCTGGCGGGATCCGAAGACCGGGTGTTTCGCAACACCTTCAAGGACATCCAGTACATCCTCGAATCCTGTGCTGACAACGGCACACGCTTCGAGATCGAGTGCTACGACATCGGGCACCTGTACACCCTGGCGCACTTTGCAGACCGTGGTGTCATCAAGCCCCCCTTCTTCGTGCAATCGGTCTTCGGATTGTTGGGTGGCATCGGCACCCATTCAGAAGACATTGCGCACATGCGCCGCACCGCGGACCGCTTGTTTGGTGACCGCTACCAATGGTCGGTGCTCGGCGCAGGACGCTCACAAATACCAGTGGCCACCGCCTCGTTGGCGATGGGCGGTCATTGCCGGGTGGGCCTGGAGGACTCGTTGTGGGATGGCCCGGGTGTGCTGGCCAAGAGCAACGCCCAGCAGGTGACGCGCATACGTCAGGTCATCGAAGCGCTGTCACTCGAAGTGGCCACGCCGGCCGAGGCCCGCCAACTCTTGCAGCTGAAAGGCGCATCCGAGGTGGCGTTCTGAGCTTGAGCCATTTTTGCGTTAAAGACTCAGACATTTGGGCGCAGAGGACCAAATCGATCGGCCAGGTAAGACTCGCCGTTTTCCAACACAAAATAGCGCAAGGCCTCGGCGACGGGCGAGAGCATTTTGGACTGCGTGTGCACAATGTTCCAGGCACGCACGACCGGCGTACTTTGCACATCCAGTACATGGATCAGGCCTTGCTGTATCTCCAGTCCGATGGTGTGCAGGGATACGAAACCCAGACCCAGCCCGGCCATCACCGCTTGCTTGAGTGTTTCGTTGCTGTGCAGTTGCATTTTCAGGCGTGGCTCGATGTGCACCTGTTCAAAAAATTTTTCCATCGCGACGCGGGTGCCTGACCCCTGCTCTCGCACGATGAAGTTGTACGGGCGCAAGTCCTCCGGCCCGATCTGACCGAGTTGCGCCAGCGGGTGAGTGGGCGCACACACAAACACATGGGGATGCGCCGCAAAGGGCTCGGCTCGGGTCTGGAGTTCTTTGGGTGGGCGTCCCATCACGGCGATGTCCACCTCGTTGGCCTGCAGCATGCGCACAAGCTGCTCACGGTTGCCCAGGGCCAGGCGCAGTTCCACGCCGGTATGTCTTTGCTGGAACTGCGATAACAGTTGCATCATGAAGTACTTGGCCGTACCCACCATGCCTACGGTGAGCACACCCGTTTCGGCACGCTGCAGACGGGCCGCTGCGTCTTCTGCATCCTTGAGTGTGGCCAGGATTTTCCGGGCATAGACCAACATGTACTCGCCGGCCGTGGTCAGGCTCACCTTCTTGCCGACGCGCTCGAACAGCGGCATGCCGACATGGCTTTCCAGCTCCTTGATCTGCATGGTGACCGCAGGCGGCGTGAGGTGCAGGCTTTCGGCAGCGCGCACGAAACTCAGGTAGCGGGCCACCTCGTTGAACACGCGCAGCTGGCGGAATGTGGCATTTTTCATTTAGCAATTCATTAATCAAAACACTATTAATTTTTAATTTACCTTATGCAATAAGGTTTTTAAAGTCCGGACATCCCCTGATATTCAGGAACACCCAAGGAGATCTCTGTCATGGACCAAAGCAATCGCTATGCCGACCTCAGCCTCAAGGAAGAAGATCTGATCGCCGCAGGCCGCCACATTTTGGTGGCCTACAAGATGAAGCCCAAGAGTGGCCATGGCTACCTTGAAGCCGCGGCCCACTTTGCCGCCGAGTCATCCACCGGCACCAATGTGGAGGTGAGCACCACCGATGAATTCACCAAAGGCGTGGACGCGCTGGTGTACTGCATCGATGAGGCCAGCGAGGACATGCGAATTGCCTATCCGCTGGCGTTGTTTGACCGGAACATCAAAGACGGCCGCATGATGATGGTGTCATTTCTGACCTTGGCGATTGGCAACAACCAAGGCATGGGCGACATCGCGCACGCCAAAATGATCGACTTTTGGGTGCCTCAGGAAGTCATCCGTCAGTTCGACTGCCCTGCCACCAACATCGAAGACCTGTGGCGCATTCTGGGTCGCCCCGTCAAGGACGGTGGCTACATTGCCGGCACCATCATCAAACCCAAGCTGGGCCTGCGTCCCGAGCCTTTTGCCAAGGCCGCTTACCAGTTCTGGCTCGGTGGCGACTTCATCAAAAACGACGAACCCCAGGGCAACCAGGTGTTTGCCCCGCTCAAGCAAACCATCCCGCTGGTTTATGACGCCATGAAGCGCGCCATGGACGAGACCGGGGAAGCCAAGCTGTTCTCCATGAACATCACCGCCGACGACCACTATGAAATGCTGGCCCGCGCCGACTACTCGCTGGAAGTTTTTGGCACCGACGCCAACAAGCTCGCCTTTTTGGTGGACGGTTATGTGGGCGGCCCCGGCATGGTCACCACCGCCCGCCGCAATTACCCCAACCAGTTCTTGCACTACCACCGTGCAGGCCACGGTGCTGTCACCAGCCCCAGCGCCAAGCGTGGCTATACCGCCTTTGTACTGGCCAAGATGAGCCGCTTGCAGGGGGCTTCGGGCATCCATGTGGGGACCATGGGCTTTGGCAAGATGGAAGGCGAGGGCGATGACAAAGTCATTGCCTACATGATCGAGCGCGACGAGTGCCAGGGGCCCGTTTACTTCCAGAAGTGGTACGGCGTTAAAGCCACCACGCCCATCATCTCGGGCGGCATGAACGCGCTGCGCCTGCCTGGCTTCTTCAAGAACCTGGGCCATGGCAACGTCATCAACACCGCCGGGGGGGGGGCTTACGGCCACATCGACAGCCCGGCGGCAGGCGCCATCTCGCTGCGCCAGTCCTACACGTGCTGGAAGTCGGGTGCCAACCCCATCGAATTTGCCAAGGAGCACCAGGAGTTTGCGCGCGCCTTCGCGTCATTTCCCCAGGACGCAGACGCGCTTTACCCTGGCTGGCGCGAAAAACTGGGCGTGCAGCCATGAGACACCGCCAAGCCGCCCCACGGTGCGAAGGCCCCCTCGGGGGCAGGACGCTATATGCAGTGAGCGGACGTGGGGGTGACATGAGCCCAGAGACAAAACGCAAGGGAACAGCATGCTCAAGGCTTTGATTTTTGATGTGGACGGCACCCTTGCCGATACCGAAATGGCCCACCTAGCGGCCTTCAATCTGGCCTTTGCCGAGATGGGGCTGGATTGGCATTGGGATGTGCCGTTGTACACCCGTTTGCTCGAAGTCTCGGGTGGCAAGGAACGCATTCACGCCTACTGGAAAAGCCGTGGTGATAGGTCCAAAGAATTCGACGGTGGCGCGGTGCAGGCCACTGTTGACCGTTTGCATGAAATCAAGACGGCGGTTTACGAGCAAGCCGTGCAACAGGGGCAAGTGCAGATGCGCCCGGGGGCGCTCCAACTCATGTCTGCGGCTACGGCGGCGGGCATGCGACTGGCCATTGCCACCACCACGTCGCCGATCAATATCCACAGCTTGCTCAAGCGCTGGATGGGGGAGGATTGGCGCACTCAATTTTCGGTGATCGAGGATGCCGCCACAGCACCGCGCAAAAAACCGCACCCCATGGTGTATTCACAGACCCTGCAACGTCTGGGTTTGCCCGCGCACGCGTGCCTTGCGATGGAAGACTCTGCCAACGGGCTCAAGGCAGCGTGCAAGGCGGGCCTGGCCACTGTGATCACCACCAATGCGTTCACAGCACACCAGGATTTTGATGGCGCATTGCGCACCCAGCGCAGTCTGGAGGGCATTGGCCTGGCTCAACTGCGCGAATGGCACCGTGAGTCCCTGACCCAGCGCTGAAAACAACAGTAGAAAAAACGGAGAAATGCATGTCCATCACCCCACGCACATCGACCACCTTGACGCAGTTTTTGATTGAACAGCGTCGCCGCTTTCCTGGTGCCAGCGGGGACTTCAATGCCTTGATTCTGGATGTGGCCATGGCTTGCAAAGCGATTGCCAAATCGGTGGCTTACGGCGCGCTGGCCGACATGCTTGGCAACCACCCTGGTGATGGCAGCGGCAGTGTCAACGTGCAGGGTGAAACCCAAAAGAAGTTGGATGTGCTCAGCAACGACCTCTTCATTCGCATGAACGAGTGGGGCGGCCACTTGGCTGGCATGGCGTCCGAGGAAATGGACGGTCCCTATCCCATTCCGGAAGGTCTGCAGCGCGGCAAATACCTTCTGGTGTTTGATCCGCTGGATGGGTCGTCGAACATCGATGTGAACGTGTCGGTAGGCAGCATCTTCAGTGTGCTGCGTGCGCCCAGGGCTGTGGTCGAGGGGGGCGCGTTGACCACGACCGACTTCTTCCAGTCAGGTGCCGAACAGGTCGCGGCCGGCTATGCCTTGTATGGTCCCACCACCATGCTGGTGTTGTCGGTGGGTCAGGGCGTGCACGGTTTCACCCTGGACCCGGTCATGGGCGAGTTCATGCTCACCCACGCTGACTTGAAGGTGCCCGAAGATACGCAGGAATTTGCCATCAATGCTTCCAACGCCCGCTTCTGGGAAGCTCCGGTCAAGCGCTATGTGGACGAGTGTCTGGCGGGCAAGACAGGTCCGCGTGGCAAGGACTTCAATATGCGCTGGATTGCCTCCATGGTGGCCGAGGCGCATCGCATCCTGATGCGTGGCGGGGTGTTCATGTACCCGCGCGACACCAAAGAGCCCGAAAAGCCGGGCCGTCTGCGCCTGCTCTACGAGGCCAACCCGATCGGCTTCATCATGGAGCAAGCCGGTGGCCGTGCCAGCACGGGGCGCCAAGCCGTGCTGCAAGTGCAGCCCACCAGCTTGCACCAACGCATTGGTCTGGTGTTTGGCTCCAAGAACGAGGTCGAGCGCATCGAGCGTTACCACACCGAGCCGGTCAAGATCGAAAACGGCAACCCGCTGTTTGCCGAGCGCAGCCTGTTTCGCGATTGATCTGCGCGGCATCGAAACAAAAGAATTTCAACTTCAGGAGACACACCATGTCAGAACGCCACCCCATCATCGCCATCACCGGTTCGTCTGGCGCAGGCACCAGCACCGTGACCCGCACCTTCTCCAACATTTTTCGACGCGAAGGCGTGAAGGCCGCCATCATCGAGGGCGACAGCTTTCACCGCTATGACCGCAAGGAAATGAAGGCACGCGCCGTCGAAGCCGAGAAAGCGGGCAACGGCCACTTCAGCCACTTCAGTGGTGAAAACAACCTCTTTGGCGAGATTGAAAAGCTGTTCAAAACTTATGGTGAAACCGGCCAGGGCCAGGCGCGTAAGTACCTGCACAATGCCGAGGAGGCCGAGCCCTACAAGCAAGAACCCGGCACCTTCACCCCTTGGGAAGACCTGCCCCAAGATACCGAGATGCTGTTCTATGAAGGCCTGCATGGTGCTGTGGTGACGAACGAGCACAACATTGCCCAATACCCGGACTTGCGTGTGGGCGTGGTGCCTGTCATCAACTTGGAGTGGATTCAAAAACTCTGGCGCGACAAGCATCAGCGCGGGTACAGCACCGAGGCGGTGACCGACACCATCTTGCGCCGCATGCCAGACTATGTGAATTACATCGTGCCACAGTTTGCGCACACGCACGTCAACTTTCAGCGTGTGCCCATGGTCGATACATCCAACCCTTTTATTGCGCGGGACATTCCCAGCGCGGACGAGAGCGTGGTGGTGATTCGCTTTGCCAACCCCAAGGGCATCGACTTCCCTTATCTGCTCAACATGATCGACAACTCCTGGATGAGTCGCGCCAACACCATCGTGGTGCCTGGCGGCAAGATGGAGTTGGCCATGCAACTGATCTTCACGCCCTTTGTCTGGCGCATGATAGAGCGAAAAAAGCGCGCCATGGGTCTGGCTTGAAAGAGGCATAAGCATGCGCAACGCACCCAGCCAAGACATGGCCAATCGCATGGCCAACGCGATCCGCTTCCTGGCCATGGACGCCGTGGAGGCCGCTGAATCCGGCCACCCAGGTGCGCCCATGGGCATGGCTGAGATGGCCGAGGTTCTGTGGAACCGCCACCTGCGCCACAACCCGACCAACCCTTTGTGGCCAGACCGTGACCGCTTTGTGCTGTCCAACGGACACGGCTCCATGCTGATCTATGCCTTGTTGCACCTGACAGGTTACGACCTGCCGATGGACGAGATCAAAAAATTCCGTCAGCTGCACAGCAAGACGCCGGGTCACCCAGAAGTGGACATCACCCCCGGCATTGAAACCACCACCGGCCCCTTGGGCCAGGGCATCACCAATGCGGTGGGAATGGCACTGGCCGAGAAGTTGTTGGCCGCCGAGTTCAACCGGGCGGAGGGCGGCGAGCAGTTCACCATCGTGGACCATTTCACCTACGCTTTCCTGGGCGATGGATGCATGATGGAAGGCATCAGCCACGAGGCCTGTTCGCTGGCCGGCACCTTGCGCCTGTCCAAACTGGTGGCGATGTACGACGACAACGGCATCTCCATCGATGGCCATGTTGAAGGCTGGTTTGCCGACGATACGCCCAAACGCTTTGAAGCCTATGGTTGGAACGTGGTTCGCGTGGTGGATGGTCACGATGCCAACGCTGTGGATGCCGCCATTGCCGCCGCCAAAGCGCAGGCGGTGCAGCCTGAAGGCAAGCCCACACTGATTTGTTGTAAGACCGTGATCGGTCAAGGATCGCCCAACAAAGCGGGTACCCACGATGTGCACGGCGCGGCCCTGGGCGCTGCCGAAATAGCAGCCACCCGTGCAGCGCTGGACTGGCATGCTGCGCCGTTTGAGATGCCTGTCGATGTGGCGCAAGCTTGGGATGGGTGCATGCGTGGGGCCATGCTGGAACGCGCATGGCGCGAACGCTTTGAGGCTTATCGTTCCAAATTTCCGAGTGAAGCGGCTGAGTTTGAGCGCCGCATGCGTGGCGAACTCAGCCCACGTTATGCGCAAGGATTGGCACAGGCCCTGGCCACCATCGTGGCCAAGCCCGATGCGGTGGCCACCCGCAAGGCCAGCCAGAATGCACTGGACATGCTGGCGCCGTTGCTGCCCGAATTCTTTGGCGGCAGTGCCGACTTGACGGGCTCCAACCTCACCAACTTCAAAAACTGCATCCGCGCCGGGCGGGACACCTGGGGCAACCACCTGTCGTATGGCGTGCGCGAATTCGGCATGGCCGCCATGATGAACGGCATGGCATTGCATGGCGGCCTCTTGCCTTATGGCGGCACCTTCCTGACCTTCAGCGACTACAGCCGCAACGCCATTCGCATGGCGGCATTGATGAAATTGCGCGTCATTCATGTCATGACGCACGACTCCATCGGGCTGGGCGAAGACGGCCCCACCCACCAAAGCGTGGAGCATGTGCCCAGCCTGCGCCTGATTCCGGGTCTGGACGTGTGGCGTCCGGCCGATGGCCTGGAAACTGCCGTGGCCTGGGCTTGTGCGGTGGAGCGTTATGACGGCCCCAGCCTGTTGGCGCTGTCGCGTCAAAATTTGCCGCAACTGCTCAAGTCGGTGGACGATGCCGACAAGGTGCGCAAGGGCGGGTATGTACTGTCGGACATGGAAGGGGCGCGAGCCGTGATCATTGGCACTGGCTCTGAAACGTCGATTGCCCTTCAAGCGCAGGCTGACCTTGCGGTGCAAGGCATTCCGACCCGGGTGGTGTCCATGCCTTGCACCAACCTGTTTGACCGCCAAAGCGAGGCCTACCAGGACGGCGTGTTGCCACTGAACTTGCCCACCGTGGCCATCGAAGCGGCGCATCCGGATTTTTGGCGCAAATACGTGGGGCGCACCGGTATGGTGGTGGGTATCGCCACGTTTGGCGAGTCTGCGCCTGCACCGCTGTTGTACCAACATTTCGGCATCACTGCCGAATATGTGGCTGAAGCGGTGCGCACCCTGGCGCATCGCCACGCGCACCGCACGGGCGATACATTGAATGACACCCATATTTCAGTATTGAATTAAGGAGACAGACATGACCATCAAGGTAGGTATCAATGGATTTGGTCGCATCGGGCGCATGGTGTTTCGTGCCGCGGTGCAGAACTTCGACGATCTCGAGATCGTCGCCATCAATGACCTGCTTGACCCCGACTATCTGGCCTACATGCTGCTGTACGACAGCGTGCACGGCCAGTTCAAGGGCGACATTGCCGTGCAGGGCAGCACCCTCATCGTCAACGGCAAGCGCATCCGCCTCACCGCCGAGCGTGATCCGGCCAAGCTCCAGTGGAATGAGGTGGGTGCCGATGTGGTCATAGAGTCCACCGGACTCTTTTTGGACAAGGAAACTGCCCGCCAGCATCTGGCCGCAGGTGCCAAAAAGGTGGTGATGTCAGCGCCTTCCAAGGACGACACGCCCATGTTCGTCTATGGCGTCAACCACAGGTCTTATGCCGGCGAAACCATCATCAGCAACGCCAGCTGCACCACCAACTGCCTGGCACCACTGGCCAAGGTGCTGCACGACAAGTGGGGCATCAAGCGCGGCTTGATGACCACGGTGCATGCCGCCACGGCGACCCAAAAGACGGTGGACGGCCCCAGCAACAAAGACTGGCGCGGTGGCCGCGGCATTCTGGAAAACATCATTCCAAGCAGCACGGGTGCAGCCAAGGCCGTGGGCAAGGTGATTCCGGCGCTCAACGGCAAGCTCACGGGGGGCGCGGTGCGCGTGCCCACTTCAGATGTGTCGCTGGTGGACCTGACGGCCGAGCTGGAGAATCCGGCGACCTATGCCCAAATCTGCGCCGAGATGAAGGCGCAAAGCCAGGGTGCACTCAAAGGGGTGTTGGGTTACACCGCTGCCAAGGTGGTGTCCACCGACTTTCGTGGTGAGCCCTGCACCAGTGTGTTTGACGCTGAAGCGGGCATGGCGCTGGACAACACCTTCGTCAAGATCATGGCTTGGTACGACAACGAATGGGGTTACTCGAACAAGTGCTTGGAGATGGCGCGTGTGGTCGGAGGTGTGCGATGAAAGTTTTGCGTTTTTCGGAGGTCTGCAACAGCGGCTTTGCCGAAGGCAAGCGCGTCTTCATTCGCGCTGACCTCAATGTGCCGCAAGATGACGCGGGCAACATCACCGAAGACACCCGCGTGCGTGCCAGCGTGCCGGCCATTGAATTGGCTTTGAAGGCAGGTGCTGCGGTCATGGTCACCAGCCACCTGGGACGCCCAACCGAAGGTGAATTCAGGCCGCAAGACTCGCTGGCTCCGGTGGCCAAGCGCCTGGGCCAGCTGCTGGGGCGTGAAGTGCCATTGCTTGCCAACTGGGTCGATGGTGTGAACGTGCAGCCAGGCCAGATCGTGTTGCTGGAGAATTGCCGAGTCAACAAGGGCGAGAAGAAAAACGACGAAGCGCTGGCTCGCAAGATGGCCGCCCTGTGCGACATCTTTGTGCACGATGCCTTTGGCACCGCGCACCGTGTCGAGGGCACCACTTACGGCATGGCACAGTTTGCCCCCATTGCCTGTGCAGGCCCCTTGTTGGCCGCGGAAATCGACGCGATCAGCAAGGCACTGTCCGTGCCCAAGCGTCCACTGGTCGCCATTGTGGCTGGCGCCAAGGTGTCCACCAAGCTGACCATCCTCAAGAGTCTGTCCAGCAAGGTGGACCAGCTGATCGTAGGGGGTGGGATAGCCAACACCTTCATGCTGGCTGCAGGCCTTTCGATCGGGAAGAGCTTGGCCGAACCGGATTTGCGGGACCAAGCCAAGGCCGTGATCGAAGCCATGAAAGCCCGGGGTGCCGAAGTACCGATTCCGACCGACGTGGTCTGCGCCAAGGCGTTCAGCCCCACGGCAGCAGCCACCATCAAAAAAGCCACCGAAGTGGCGGACGACGACATGATCCTGGACATTGGCCCCGAGACCACCGCCAAGCTCGCTGCGCAGCTCAAGGCCGCAGGCACCATCGTCTGGAACGGCCCAGTGGGCGTGTTCGAGTTCGACCAGTTTGCCAATGGCACCCAGGCGATTGCCAAAGCGATTGCAGAGTCGAGGGCCTTCAGCATTGCCGGTGGGGGTGACACCCTGGCGGCCATTGCCAAGTACGGCATTGAAAACCGGGTGGGTTACATCTCCACCGGTGGTGGTGCATTCCTTGAGGTACTCGAAGGCAAGACCCTGCCGGCGTTTGAAATTTTGACCCAGCGCGCTGCGCAAGACTGATTTATTAATTTTTCAAGGACAAGACCATGGCCCTCGTTTCCCTTCGCCAAGTGCTGGACCATGCTGCCGAACACGGCTATGGCGTGCCCGCGTTCAACGTCAACAACCTCGAGCAGGTGCAGGCCATCATGGAGGCTGCACAGGCCACCGACAGCCCTGTGATCCTGCAGGCCTCAGCAGGTGCCCGTCAATACGCTGGCGAGGCTTATCTGCGTCACATGGTGCTGGCCGCCATCGAAACCCATCCAGACATTCCTGTGGTGCTGCACCAGGACCATGGCGCATCGCCCGCGCAGTGCCAGCAGTCCATCCGCTCGGGTTTTTCCAGTGTGATGATGGATGGCTCGCTGATGGACGATGCCAAGACGCCTGCCAGCTATGAATACAACGTGACGGTCACGCAGCGTGTGTGCGAAATGGCACACCCTGTGGGTGTGTCGGTGGAAGGTGAGTTGGGTTGTCTGGGTTCACTCGAAACCGGTGAGGCCGGTGAGGAAGATGGCGTGGGTGCCGAAGGCAAGCTCAGCCATGATCAGATGCTGACCGACCCGGCGCAGGCCAAAGACTTTGTGGCCCAAACCGGTGTGGACGCCCTGGCCATTGCCATTGGGACCAGTCATGGGGCTTACAAATTTACCCGTCCTCCGACTGGTGACATTCTGGCGATTGACCGCATTGCGGCCATTCATGCGGCCATTCCCAACACCCACCTGGTGATGCACGGCAGCTCCAGCGTGCCGCAGGAGTGGCTGGAGATCATTCGCAAGTATGGCGGTGAGATCAAACAAACCTACGGCGTGCCAGTCGAAGAAATTGTCCGCGGCATCCAAAACGGTGTGCGCAAAGTCAACATCGACACCGACATTCGCCTGGTCATGACCGGTGCCATGCGCCAGTTTTTTGCTCAGCAAACGTCCGAATTTGATCCGAGAAAAGCATTGGCCGCCGCCCGCAAGGCAGCACAGAAAATTTGCGAAGACCGTTTTGTCGCCTTTGGCTGCGCCGGTCGCGGCAGCCAAATCAAGCCTGTGACGATGGCCGCGATGGCGGCGCGCTATTGAACCTGGGTTGAAAAAATGAATGGAAGACGCCATTGTTCTGCGTGGCTTAACCCTCCATGGTCGTCCACCATTCGGGGCCGAATTGACCCTGCAACCAGGTGATGAACAGTTTGACTTTGGCTGGCACCAACCTGGGGGAGGGGAAGACGGCATGCACTTCTTGTTGCGGCAATCGGAAGTCATCCAGCAGGGGCACCACGGCTTTGGTCTCAAGTGACTTATGTGCCACATAGCGGGGCAGGGCAGCAATACCAAAACCGTGCCGTGCGGCGACCAGAAGCATCGACAAGTTGTTGGAGCGCAGTCGACCGTGTACCGCAACACTGGTCAATTTGCCGTCACTGCCGCTCAGCTGCCAGCGCTCATCGCCCTGCACGGAGCTGTAGATCAGTGCGTCGTGCTGGCTCAGATCGGTTGGTTTTTTGGGACGCCCTCGCGCTTTCAGGTAGGCCGGCGAAGCGACCAGCACCCACGGGTTGACCCCAAGGTAGGCCGCCCCGAGTGTGGAGTCGGCGAGTTTGCCCAGACGTATCGCCACATCCACGCCTTGTTCGACCAGGTTGACATAGCGATCCTCGCAATTGAGTTCGATCTGCAGATGGGGATTCATTCGCATGAATTCCAGCACCAGCGGGGCCATGACGCGTCGCCCAAAAGCCACCGATGAGCTGATCCGGATGGCGCCCTGCGCCTGCGTCTGCAACAGCGAACCGACGGATTGCGCTTCCTCCACGTGGTGACAAATCAGCTTGCACTTTTCGTAATAAAGCAGACCGATTTCGGTAGGGCTCACCCCATGCGTTGTGCGATGTAACAGCCGGGCTCCGAGCTGTTTTTCCATGCGGCTGATTTGCTTGGTGGCTGCCGGTTGGCCTATGCCCACTTCTGCAGCCGCCTTGCTGAACGATCCGAGGTCGACCACGCGGATGAAAAGTTTGATTTCTTGAATTTTTTCCATCCTGTATTCCATCACGGAATAAGCATCATGCGCAAGAAGTACGTTCCGCTTGGGTGTTCATGGCGGCACCATGCAAGCCATTCGTTAAGCACCTTTCAAGGAGATCGATGTATGGCAAAGATGAAGGCAGCAATGGCCGCAGTTCTGGTGATGGAGAAAGAGGGCGTCGCGCAAGCTTTTGGCGTGCCTGGTGCTGCGATCAATCCCCTTTATGCGCAGCTCCAGGAGCGTGGCACCATCGGCCACATCCTGGCACGCCACGTGGAAGGTGCGTCGCACATGGCCGAGGGCTACACCCGCGCCAAGGCCGGCAATATCGGCGTGTGCATTGGCACATCGGGTCCAGCCGGCACCGACATGATCACCGGTCTGTACTCTGCACAAGCCGACTCGATTCCGATCCTGTGCATCACCGGTCAAGCACCCAGGGCGCGCTTGCACAAGGAAGATTTCCAAGCGGTGGACATTGCCTCGATTGCCAAGCCGGTCACCAAGTGGGCCACCACCGTGCTGGAGGCCGCCCAGATTCCGGGTGTGTTCCAACAGGCTTTTCACCTGATGCGTTCGGGACGCCCGGGGCCGGTGCTCATCGATTTGCCCTTCGATGTGATGCAGACCGAGATCGAATTCGATGTGGAAACCTATGAACCGTTGCCGGTGTACAAGCCTGCAGCGAGTCGCAAGCAGATCGAAAAGGCGATTCAAATGATGTGCACCAGCGAGCGCCCATTGATCGTGGCCGGTGGCGGCATCATCAACGCCGATGCCAGTGAACTTCTGGTCGAGTTTGCCGAACTCCTGGGTGTGCCGGTGATCCCGACCTTGATGGGCTGGGGCGCCATGGCCGATGACCATCCGCTGATGGCGGGCATGTGTGGCTTACAGACCAGCCACCGCTATGGCAACGCCAACATGCTGGCCAGCGATTTTGTGCTGGGCATCGGGAATCGCTGGGCCAACCGCCACACCGGCTCGCCCGATGTGTACTGCAAGGGCCGTCGCTTCATCCATGTGGACATTGAACCGACGCAGATTGGGCGGGTTTTTGCGCCGGACTACGGCATCGTGTCGGATGCCAAAGCCGCACTGGAAAAATTTGTAGAGGTTGCACGCGAGCTCAAGGCTCAAAACGCCTTGCCCCAGTGGAGCGACTGGGTGAAGGCATGCCAGGCGCGCAAGTCTTCACCGGAATACCTGCGCAAGACCAACTTTGACAGCGTGCCGATGAAGCCGCAGCGCGTGTATCAGTGCATGAACAACGCTTTCGGTCGCGACACCACCTATGTGTCGACCATCGGTTTGAGCCAGATTGCCGGTGCGCAGTTCCTGCATGTTTACCACCCGCGCCATTGGATCAACTGCGGTCAGGCCGGTCCGCTGGGCTGGACCATTCCTGCGGCCTTGGGTGTGCGCGCTGCAGACCCGCAACGCGAGATTGTGGCGCTGTCCGGTGACTACGACTTCCAGTTCATGATTGAAGAGCTGGCGGTGGGCGCACAGTTCAAGCTTCCTTACATCCATGTGCTGGTGAACAACAGCTATCTGGGTCTGATTCGCCAATCCCAGCGCGGCTTCTCGATGGATTACTGCGTTCAGTTGGGTTTTGAAAATATCAATGCCGACCCGCAAGACCCCGCCGCGCAGGGCTATGGCGTCGACCACGTGAAGGTGGTGGAAGGCTTGGGCTGCAAGGCGATCCGCGTCATGCGTCAAGAACAGTTGGCGTCCGCGATTGAGCAAGCGCGCCGCTGGATGGTTGAACACCAAGTGCCCGTCGTCATTGAGGTCATCTTGGAGCGCGTGACCAACATCGCCATGGGCACGGAAATCGACAACATCACCGAGTTTGAAGAACTGGCCAGTGGCCTTTCGGATGCGCCCACGGCATTGGCTGCAGCCATGCTGGATTAAAAAATCAAAGGACTCAATCAATGCCTCAATTTGCTGCCAATCTCACGATGCTTTTTACCGAGCGTCCATTTCTTGAACGCTTTGAAGCGGCCGCTCAAGCGGGTTTCAAGGCGGTCGAATTCCTGTTTCCCTACGCCTGGTCTGCAACCGAGATCAAGGCCTTGCTGGACAAGCATCAGCTCCAGTTGGTGCTGCACAACCTGCCTGCAGGCGATTGGGACGCGGGTGAGCGCGGTATCGCGTGTCATCCCAAGCGCGCCCAGGAGTTCCGGGAGGGCGTTGCACGTGCCATTGCTTATGCGAAGGCGCTTGGCGTCAAGCAAGTCAACTGCCTGATCGGGAAAGTGCCGGATGGTGTCAGTCGGCTGCAAATCGACCAGACGGTGATTGAAAACCTGCGATTTGCCGCGCACGAACTGAAGAAGCACGGCATTCGCCTGTTGATCGAAGCGATCAATACCTACGACATCCCTGGTTTCTATCTCCAGCACACCGACCAGGCCTTGGCACTGATCGACAAGGTGGGTTCGGACAACCTGTTTGTCCAGTACGACATCTACCACATGCAGCGCATGGAAGGCGAGATTGCGGGCAACCTGCAAAAGCATTTGGCCCAGATCGCACACATCCAACTGGCGGACAACCCTGGCCGCCATGAACCTGGCACGGGTGAGTTGAACTACCGCTTCCTGTTTCAACACATCGACGCTATCGGATATGACGGCTGGGTCGGCTGCGAATACAAACCCCTATCGAAGACGGAAGACGGCTTGGGTTGGATTCAAGCACTTGCAAACTGAAGGAAAAAATCATGCACATCCATGTCAACAAGATTGGCTTCATTGGTCTGGGCACCATGGGCGCGCCCATGGCGCTGAACCTCATGAAAGCGGGGAACAAACTTTTCACGCGCACCCGCAGCAAGACGCCTGACGCATTGGCCGAAGGTGGCGCGACGCTTTGCACGACCAACAAGGGTGTTGCTGAGCGAGCAGACATCATTTTCATGATGGTGCCCGATACCCCGCACGTTCAGGACGTGCTGTTTGGCGATCACGGCGTTGTTGAAGGCCTGACGCCCGGCAAGATCGTGGTGGACCTGAGCTCGATCTCCCCCATCGCCACCAAAGAATTCGCGGCCAAAGTGCGGGCCAAAGGTTGTGAATACTTGGATGCCCCAGTCTCTGGCGGTGAAATCGGTGCCAAGAACGCCAGCTTATCGATCATGGTTGGTGGCAAGCAGGACATTTTTGACAAGGTCAAGCCGCTTTTTGAAATCATGGGCAAGAACATCACCTTGGTGGGTGAGGTCGGCGACGGTCAGACAGCCAAGGTGGCCAATCAAATCATCGTCGCCCTGAACATTGAGGCCGTTTCTGAAGCCCTGTTGTTCGCAGCCAAAGCCGGTGCCGATCCGGCCAAAGTGCGACAGGCCTTGATGGGTGGTTTTGCCTCCAGCAAGATTCTTGAAGTGCATGGCGAGCGCATGATCAAACGCACGTTTGATCCGGGCTTTCGCATTGAGCTGCACCAGAAGGACCTCAACCTGGCCCTGTCCAGTGCGCGTGCGCTGGGTGTGGCCTTGCCGAATACGGCGATGGCTCAGGAGCTGTTCAATGCCTGCGCAGCGCATGGCGGTAAGGCCTGGGACCATTCGGCCATGGTGCGTGCGCTCGAAAAAATGTCCAACTTCGAAATCGGTCAAAAAGCATGAGATCAGAGGCCGCCCGCATCATGCGAGAGATGTTTGGGGCGGCCATCGCTTCGGCGCAACCGCAGCTTTGTGTGCCGCCGCATTTGCCCTCACCCGATCAGGTGCGAGGGCGGTTGGTGGTGATCGGCGCGGGCAAGGCCTCTGCGGCCATGGCCCGTGCGGTTGAAGACCATTGGACCGGACCTTTGTCCGGGCTGGTGGTCACGCGCTATGGCTACAAAGTGCCTTGTCGTCGAATCGAGATCCTTGAGGCCGCCCATCCGGTGCCGGACGAGGCAGGCATGCAAGCGGCGCAGCGCATGCTGTCGCTGGTCCAGGGCCTCGGCCCCGATGATGTGGTGTTGTGCCTGATTTCGGGCGGCGGCTCCTCTTTGTTGCCGCTGCCACTTCCAGGCATTTCTCTTGAGGACAAGCAGCAGGTCAACCGATCTTTGTTGGCCAGTGGCGCCACCATCAGTGAAATGAATACGGTGCGCCGTCATCTCTCGGCCATCAAGGGCGGGCGGTTGGCTGCAGCTTGTCACCCTGCCAAAGTCATCAACTTGCTGCTCTCGGATGTTCCTGGTGACCGTCCACTGGACATCGCCTCGGGTCCCACCGTGGCCGATCCCAGTACCTGCAGCGATGCGCTAGAAATCGTACGCCGCTATGGCCTGGTGCTGCCTGCGCATGTGCTGCAAGTACTCCGCAGTGGCGTCGGGGAGTCGATCAAGCCTGCGGATGAGCGTCTGGTTAGGCTGGAGACGCGCATGGTAGCGACACCTCAGCAGGCCTTGCAGGCGGCGGCGACCGTTGCAAGACGCCATGGCTACACCCCGTTCATCCTGGGTGATGCGATGGAGGGCGAAGCTCGCGATGTCGGCAAGGTGTTGGCCGCCATGGCGCTGCAAGTGGCTGAAAAAGGGGAGCCCTTCAGCCGACCCTGCGCTTTGCTTTCGGGGGGTGAGACCACGGTGACGCTGCGTGGCCAGGGGCGTGGGGGTCGCAATGTGGAATGCCTGCTTTCTTTCAGCATGGCGACGCAGGGAAATCCCCGGATCCATGCACTGATGGGTGACACCGACGGTGTCGATGGCGTCGAAGAAATCGCCGGCGCCGTGATGGGGCCAGACACCTTGCAGCGTGCCTTCGAGGCAGGACTGAGCCCCCGGGCGAGCCTGGACGCCAACGACGGGCACAGTTTTTTCCAGACCCTCGGTGACGCGGTCGTGACCGGTCCGACGCTGACGAACGTCAACGATTTCCGGGTCATCCTCATCGGGGATTGAGGCGACAAGGCCATGGTGTGCAGCACACCTCGGGCCAAGATGGTGGCCCCCATGGGGTCACATGGGGCCTGCCAGTGCTCGCCTCGAAGTCACCGCCGATGGCTATGTGGATGACCGCCTCGACAGCTCCAAACGAATGTCCTCTTTCAAGCGCAGCAATGAGCAGTTCGAGCTTGAGCGGCCGGGGTTTTCTTCAAGGGGATGCACTGGCAGCCGCTCCGTGTTGCAATACCTGCTCAAGCCTGTGACGGAGACAATCAGTGAGTCACTTGGAGAGCGTTGAAAACTGTAAGGGAAAAGCCATGGCTTCTATCGTGTTGCTTGAAGACGATGTGGATTTGCGTGATGAAATCGCACACTATCTGGAATTCGAGGGCCATCAGGTTCAAACTTGTGGGGCCATTTCACAATGCTTGAAATTGTGCGCACACCAGTTACCCGACATCCTCATTGTGGACAGAATGCTGCCCGATGGAGACGGTCTTGAGCTGGTGAGCGATGTCCGCAAAAAGGGGGGGCGTTGCGGGGTGGTCATGTTCACCGCCAAAGGCGCCTCCCAAGATCGAATCGATGGGTTTTTGTCAGGGGTGGACCAGTACCTGACCAAACCCGTTCGTCTTCAGGAGTTGGCTGCTGTCGTGCGGGCAGTCGGCTGGAGATTGCAGGTTGACGCCAATTGGCATTTGGTTCTCCAAACGTGGGAACTCAAGTCACCCGCTGGCGACATCATCCGTTTGACTTCGCAAGAAGCCGGTTTTTTGCACACGCTGATACTGAATCACGGGCGCGTGGTGTCCCGTCGCAAGGTCATTGAAGACATGGGCAAAAAATTGATGGACTACGATCCGCGAAATTTGGACGCCTTGTTGCTCAGGTTGCGTAAAAAGGTGGTTTTGGTCACGCAAATTCCGCTTCCCATCAAAACAGTGCACGGGGCAGGTTACACCGTGACTTCGGACTTTGCCGTGTCAGACCATTGAGGTCAGTCGGGGCGTGGCAAGAGCAGCACAAAGCGCATGCCGCCACCGATTCGTCTCATGGCGGAAACCTGGCCATGATGCTGCACAGCGATGTATTTGACCAAGTGCAAGCCCAATCCCGAGCCCGCCGTGGTCAGAGCGTTTCCGCCTCGGAAATAGGCATCGAAAAGTTGAGGTAAATCCTGATCCAGAACGCCAGGTCCGTCATCTTCGATGGAGATGGCGATCTCGTTGGCCGACTTCATCGCCAAAGTCAAGGTGATCTGAGTGCCCTTCGGATTGTGCTTGTGTGCGTTGTCGAGCAAATTGACGATGGCCACGGTCAGCAAGTTGGCATCTCCTGTGACCAGGATTCCTGGCGTGATCGCGGCTGATATTTGAACTTCGTGAGTTTCATGAAAGTCTTTGAGCACATGGACGCACAGTTCTGACAAGTTCAGTGGACGAATATGGTGTTCGGCGTTGGTGTTCAGTATTTGCTCTTTGCTCAAATAATTTTCAAAGCTCAATCGAATTTTCTCTGCATTTCTGATGATTTTCTCGATTCTGGGTTGAACTGCAGCGGGTATGGCCGTATTGATTTGCAAGTTGTCTGCCGCCGCGCTGATCACCGACAGGGGTGTTTTGACCTCGTGCGCCACAATGTTCAAGAATTCTTTTTGCCGTTGGCGTAAAGCGGCCTCGGCATCTGCCCTGGCCAATTGTTTGTCGGACTGCTGACGCAACTTGTTGTAACTGGAAAATATGCCGGTGCTCATGATCAGCATGTGTACAAACGCCCCGATTTGGTAGGCATTGTCATTCAATGCATTGGGTTCAATTAATCCTATATTGCGCATGAATCTCCAGGCGATTCCGATGTGAAATATGCTCAACGCCATGAACAAAAATCGCGCCCGTCTATTTTTTTTGTAAGCCAAATAGAGCAGAGCGAACGTCGTGAAAATGATATTCAATATGGTGAATGACTGAAAAAGTATGGCCGCCTCTCTGTAATAGGATTCCAATGTGGCGATGATTGATATGGTTCCTGCAAATACGCACAAGCCAATGTATGTCCTGCTGGTTTTTGGCCAATCTTTTCTCGATTGAATGAATTCAATGGTGAAAAAACTGGAGAAGACAATCGCGAGCGAGATGGAGATACCCAAGAGGGTGGTGTGCACATCGGGCTGCAGAGGCCAACCCAATGGGTAATTCCAAGCGCCTGTAAAGAACGCCGCTGCGAAATTGGAGCACACATAAAGGGTGTAGTAAATGTGGGTTTTTTCGCGCGTCCACCAACTGAAGAGTGCGTAAAAAGAAATCACCAGCAGGTAGGCGCCCAACACCAGGCCTGAGATCAGGTTGTATTTCTGAACCTGGGGCAGCAGAGCCTCTGGACGCCAGAGCGTCAAACTGGATGTCATGGACGTTCTGGACCACAGCCTCAGATAGAAGACTTTGGCCGTGCCTGCTGGCAAGTCCAAGTGAAATGTCGGCCTTCTTGTCGCCAGAGAATGGATAGGGAGTGCGATTGGGGCCTCGCCTGCTCTGTCATGACGCATTTCGTAAAGCGTCAAGCTTTCCAAAATCGGTTGCCCTACCTCCAGCCACCATTCGCGGTCTTGCTCGGATTGAAGTGTGAATTTGAGCCAAACTGCTGCGGGCGTGAAGCCCAAAGCCAAGGTGTTGCCCATCGGACGAAAGTGCGTGGCCATCTCAGGACTGGCCACGCTTTGCACCGACATGTGGCCGCCTGGGTCCAGCAACATCTCGGTGAAAGGCTCCAACTTGAATGATGAGACGTGCGGGGCAAGCTGTGCCGAACCCATTGCTGCGGCTGCAGCAGCCCAACAGGAGAGCCACAACAGAAGGATCAGCTTGAATTCAAATTTCATGATGATCGCATTTTCGTCATGAATTGATAGAAATGACTGTTGATCGTCTGTAAAATGATAAAATCCATATTTAGTATTAAAAATGAGATTTTTTACGGAACTCGTGGGCTTGATTGTGCCCAAAACAGCGTCTGCAAGCTTGGGCTTGCGGCGTTTTTTGGCCTTGCTGTCCCTGATGTTGCTGTGCCTGTCGGGTACCAAGGCACAGTCGACCGCTGGCTTGCCCGCGGTGAATGGTCAGGCTGTCTCTGCTGCCAAGATGGAGATGCTGACCAATGCCGCGCTGGAGTCGGGGCAAAAAGACAGTGCGGCCTTGCGTGCCCAGGTGCGCGAATCCTTGGTTCAGCACGAAGTGTTGCTTCAAGTGGCCAAAAAATCGCCTGTTTTGCAGCAGTCAGCTGTCCAGGTGCAAGCCGAATACGCAGCTGAAACCACCCTGGTGCGTGCTTATTTGCAGCAATGGCTTCAGCAAAATCCGGTCTCACCTGCAGCTGTCCAAGCGGAGTTTGACGCTTTGAAGGCCCGCATGGGTGACCAAGAAGTCCGCCTGCGTCAAATTTTGGTCGCGACGCCTGAAGTGGCCGCCAATGTGCTGGCTCAAATCAGTGGGGGTGCCAAATTCGAGGATGTGGCGGCATCGGTCAGTTTGGATGCTGCCAGCAAATCCGCGGGGGGCTTGATGCCATGGGTGGTGCGGGGGGCACTGCTGCCTGACATCGCACAGGCCGTCGCCAAATTGAACAAAGGGCAGATGGCAGCACCTGTGAAAGGGCCTGCCGGTTATCACGTCATCCGACTGGAAGACACGCGCCCATTCAATGCGCCCGAGCTGGCTCAAGTCCAAAGTCAGGTTAAACGCAATCTGGAAATCCAGGCAGTCAACATGCATGTTCAAAAGCTGCGGGAACAAGCCAGCGTGAAGTAATGGTGTGCTCAATTCATACATCTCCATCATTTATTGAAGTCAAACAATGAAAAAGAAAATCTTAGTCAACGCGATGATCGCGATGGGCTGCGTCGCGGCCACAAATGCTTCCGCCCAACTCGTGGCACCTGTGGTGGGTGATGCGATCAACTTGTTCGATCAAAGGCTGGGTCTGACGACGGTCGCACCAGTGGGTCCGAGTGTGGTCGACCCACTCCAGACGGGGCTCAGTGTTGAGGATCGTCGTGCATTGGTCACTTTGGTTGGAAACACTTCCTTGTCGACTGCAACGGCCACTCTCAGCAATTTGAGCGGCAGCCTGACAGGCAGTCACGATGGTTACTTGTACAGGGTACTGAGCAGTGATTTGCAAATCACCAACGATTTGCAGCTGGGCACGGGCAACTCCATCAGAACGGGCGATACCACCGCATCGCCCCACAAGCCATTGCTGCTTGATTTGGGTGGTCGTCGGCTGAATCAAACTTCCGGCACTTTGCAGACTCAGGGTGTGGTCTTTGTCTCCACAGTCAACAGCGCCGCTTCTTCTGCAGGCCTGTGGATGAACGGCACAGGTGCTTTATCCGTCAATCAAAGCACCACCGGGCGCATTGCGACCCAGCAATTGATCGAGTTGGGCGGTGGGCAGGCTGGATTCAAATTGATCCTGGATTTGAATTCGACATTCAGAAATGGCGCGAATTTCGTATTCTTGGAAGAAACCAGAGACCAACTTTCAACTGAGAGTTCGTTCAACTTTTCGGGCGATGACGCCGTCCTGTCGAATTTGGACGATACCTCCTATGTCATCAAGTCCACTGCGGCAACGGTCACAAACGGTGGTCAACAAAAAGTCGTCGTGACATTCAATCGCGATAACAATGTTTACATCACCAAGTCCTTTACCAGCAACCACCCCTCTAACGATGCAGCGCTGAAGCTGGGGACCATCGCCGCGGATGGCGTTGCCTTGGGAGACATGCAAACAGCCCTTACCCGTTTGGACATCAACGACTTTGGCTATGGCAACAATGCGGGCAATTTGGCGGTGCAGGTCAAGCGTTTGGCACCCATCGCCAACAACTCGTTTTTGATCTCTGCAACCGATGCCCTCAAATTGGCCACCGGTGCCATTGATTACCGCATTGCCGCCCGCCGTGGCAACTGGTCGGGCTACAGCGAGGCGAACAACTCGTTCTGGTTCAAGGGCGTGACGGCCCAAGCCAATTCCAGTGGTTCTGTGCCTGTCGCTACGCCTGATTCTCAGGACACAGCGGGTCACGATGGCTTTAAAACATACGCCAACGGTTTTGTGATGGGCTTGGACAAGGTCATTGATCAAGCCACTTACGGTATTTCGTATGCCAATGTGGGCACTTCTATTCGCCAAGCCGATGATCGCCAAGGTGAAACGTCCAAATTAAATCAGCACATTTGGTCCGTGTACGCACAAAAAACCGACGGCTTCAGTTTCATCAGCAGCACGCTCAAATACGCTGATGGCCAAATTGAAGGCCTGCGTCGCACGGCCATTGACCGCATCGCCAACTTTGATTTTGCAACCAACAACGCCGAATTGACGGTCAAAGCAGGGCAGCGTTTCGACTTGTCCAACGGTCGATCGGCCATCACGCCTTACGTGCAAGCCACCGGTGGCTATTACAAGCAGGCGGAATATGAAGAGACAGGCGCGGGCGCTTTGAGCTTGCACGTGTCTGAGCAAAAGATCAAACGCTTCAGCGGTGAGTTGGGCCTCAGCATGTCGCACAAGGGGCGCTTCAACGGCGTCAAGGCCCTCTCGGTGTTCGACTTGGCTGTGGGCAAAGATCTCCAAATCTCAGACCAAACGGTTCATGCCCGTTACACCGGCGAGACCCATACCGCCCATTCGAACTACACCGCATTCACCACCCCCGCAGAAAAATGGGCCAGCAATTACGTGAATTTGCAGGTGCATCTGCAACTCGAAGTGGCCAAAGGGGCCATGTTCAAGTGGGGTGCGGCGGCAGAGTTGCGTCAGGGTCGTCAGAAATATGGTACTGACGTGTCCATGAATTGGGTGTTTTAAGAGATGACTAGCATGAAAAAAATCAACGTACTTGCCGCAGCGGTTTTGTTGTCGACCGGAGCCCATGCGCTCACCCAACAAGAGATTGATGCCGCTGCCCGCGAATCACAAAAACTCACAGGCCAAGAGCAGCAACGTCAAGAGGCCGAGCGCCTGCGCCAGGACGGGCAAAAAGCGCCAAGTGGCAGTAACTTGAATGTTCAAGGTGCAACTCCCAGCAAGTTGCGCAAAGCAGACGGTAGCTGCCCAGAGCTCAAGCGCATCCAATTCAAAGGCAGCAAGCTGATCGATGAATGGGAATTGGAAGTTTTTGAAGCCCCCTTCCTGGGCTATTGCATTACCCCAGAACTGGCCTCACAAGTGTTGGCCTCGGCCACCAATTTTTACTTGACGCGGGGTTTCATCACGTCTCGTGCTTACTTGCCCAACCAAAACCTCAAGGCGGGTGTGCTCGATGTGGTGATCTCTGAAGGCCAAGTGGCCGATGTGGTGGTCAAGGCCGAAAAGCCTTTGAATGTGGGCACGGTCTTTGTCAAGGACCCCGATTTGGGGCTCAACATCCGTGACCTGGAGCAAGCCGTTGACCAAATGAACGCGGTGCCCGGCAACAATGTGGTGATGGCAGTGTTGCCAGGCACCCAAGAACAAACCAGCCAGGTGATCTTCAACAACACCGGTAAACCCGGTGTGAAAGGGCGCGTCTCTTTGGACAACACCGGAACAGAAGCCACAGGCGTGCATGGCGCATCCTTGGCCCTTCAGGCGGGTGACTTGTTGTCCTTGAACGATGTGTGGGCGGTCAATGCGCGGCAAAGCATCGGCCCCAAAGAAAAAAGTTCGGACAGCTTCAGCCTGGATATCAAGGTGCCTCATGGTTACAACACCTACGGCTTTGCTTACAACAAAGGTGGTTTTGATACTTTGTTGATGTTCCCCTCCAGCGGAGCGCAGCTGACCAGCGAAGGTGCCAACGAAAGTTGGATGGTTTCGGCCAATCGGGTGATTCACCGCGATCAAAGTTCCAAGCACACCGTGGGCCTCAAACTCAAGCGCGATTCGGTGGAGTCCTACATAGCGAACACCCGCATCAACGTGAACAGCAGAACACTCGATGCCTTGGTGTTGTCAAGCGAAAGCGTATTGGGTTTCGATCGCAATGTGCTCATTCTGACGCCCGAAATTTCGGTGGGTCTGTCTGAAGTGGACAACTTGCCAGTGGGCGTCAATACGCCACTCGAGAACCCGCAATCCGAATACCTGCGCTACAAGCTCAGTCTGGACTGGTCGCAGCCCTTCACCTTGAGCCAGCAATCTTGGCGTTGGAAGAGCAAGTTTGTCGGCCAATATGCCGAAGTGCCTTTGTACGGCTCTCAGCAGCTGATTGTCGGCGGTGCCTCTTCGGTTCGTGGTTCGCACAGTGTGTCGATCACGGGTGACCGTGGTTTCTATTGGCAAAACACATTGAGCTTGGATGCCAAACACGCATTCAATAGCACAGCCATCAAGGCTGAATATTCAGTGGGCTACGACTTTGGTCGCGTTCGCTCCAACCGGGCCCTTGTGAGCGAAAGCCGCATGGAGGCCTTGGTGTTGGGTGCCAGTTTCAGCGCAGGTGGCCCTTGGAGTCTGTCTTTGACTCACGCCATTCCTGTCTCCGTCAAGGGGGTCGATGGCAAAGGTGATAAGCACACATCCGCCGTCCTGAGTCTCGATTTCTGAGGTATAGAAAAATGAATAAAGTTTATCGAATTGTTCGCAGCAAAATTGACGGTCGTTTGATTGTCGCCAGCGAAATCGCCCGTGGTGCAGTCAAGGGCAAGGGCGCCTCGATGCTGACGATGACCGCTTTGTTGCTGTTGAATGCAGCGCATGCTGCGGACCCTAACCTGATAGTTCCGGCGACGACGGGGGCGGCAATACCCGCAGTTCAAACTTCAAACGGCCGCAGCTGGGTGGACATCAAAGCACCTGACGCCAACGGCATCTCGCACAACCAATACACCAAGTTCAACGTCAACAGCAACACCGCTGCGATCATCAACAACGCGACTTCCAATTTGGCAACCACTGCCAACCAAAGCACAACAGGTGCAACGCGTGTGGTGCAAAGTTGGAGCTCTGCGAACACGCAGGTGGCTATTCCTGCGAACGTCAATTTCGGGAGCGCTACAACGGGTGCTTCGGTCATCCTGAACGAAGTGTTGATCACAGGCGGTACAGCCTCCTCCTTGGCGGGTGTGGTGGAGATCGCTGGTCATAAAGCAAATTTGATCATTGCCAACCCTTATGGCATCACAGTCAACGGTGCCAGCTTCATCAATGCAAGTGATGTGGTGCTGGCTACAGGTTCAGTCAACAGCATCACAGGGTCCAACGTTAATTTTCAACTGACTGATCATTCGCTAACGGTCAGCGACAACACGGTTTCAGGGTCTGCAACCCAGGCCACCACCTTGACTGCTGCAGGCTTGGCCTTGATCAGCCGACAAGTCAGCATCGCTGGAAAAATCGAAGCTGACAAGCTCCGCGTGGTGGCTCACAACGGTCAAGCCATTTTGGACACCAGCACCACGATTGGCACCATCACCACCAACACAACCGGTGCCTTGACCAGCGCTGCGCCTTCCTGGGCCATCGATTCAACGGTCTTGGGGGGGATGTACGCCAACACCATCAGTTTGATCGCCACAGAAGCCGGCGCAGGCGTGAGGACGGTGGGCAATATGGCCGCCTTGGGCGACGCCATCACCATCCAAGCCAATGGCGATTTGGTGGTGGGCAATGCCAGTGCCAGCGCGCCCACCCAGTTGCAAGCCAATCGTGTCACCTTGCAATCCACTGCAGCCACAGGGGATGTGACATTGGCCAATGCCACCTTGTCTGCGATCACCCGTCCCGTTGTGGTGAACAGCGTCCCTGTGACGGTCGGCGGTACGATTGCTGTCACCGCCGGCGGTGACTTGGTGCTGGACAAAGCCACTGTGAGCGCGGCGTCGGGCACTGACCCCGCCAACGCCAACGGCAATATCACCCTGGATGCCACCACCCTGGCAGACAACGCCGCCACGGGACGTGCCAGCGTGGTCAATGCTGGTGGACAACTGCGTGTGAACACCACGGGTGCGACCACGGTCTCTGCGTCCAATTTGGTGGGTAAAACCGTCGACATTGATGCGGCCAGTTTGACATTGGGAACCACAGGTCTGATTGGGTCTTCCAACGAAATCACATCCGCCACCGATGTGGTCAACATCGCCACCAGCGGCAACATCGCCATCTCGGGTGAATTGAATCTCGGCTCAGGCACATCGTCTGTGACTTCCAGCGCGGGCAGTGTCACTTTGGACGGTACTTCAAAAGTGGCGGCTCAGAACGTGTCTGTCCAAGCGGGCACAAGCAATCAAGTTCAAGCGGGTGCTCAAGTCGCGACCAGTGGCAACCTGTCTCTTCTGGGTGCCACGGTGTCGAGCCAAGCGCCTTTGTCTGTGCGTGGCAACTTGCGCGTAGGTTCCAGCAACAGCACGGTCAATTTGGGCGCTAGCGGTGCAGACACCTTGCTGTCTGTGGGCGGCAATTTGCTGGTCGAAGGTGCCGTCATCAACGTGTTCAGTGACGCGTCTGTCACGGGCACAGTCAACCTGGGTAACGGTTCGAACACTTCCGTCATCACCGTGGATGCACAAAGCGCCTTGGTGTCCAATGGCGCATTCAGCATGTCGGGCGGTGCCTTGAGCCTGAATGGCGATGTGCTGGCGAAGTCCGGTGGCATCAACGTCACCGCAGCCAACAGCATGACGGTGGGTGCGGCGGGCAGCTTGGTCGGACAAGGCAGCAGCAACAACACCAGCTTGCTGGTATCGGGGCTGCTCAACAACAGTGGTTTGATCCAAACCGCAGGCGCACTGACCGTGGGCAACGGTGCCACAGGATCGGCCTTGACCAACACCGGTACGCTGCAGTCGGCGGGTGCACTGACAGTGACCGTGGAGGGTTTGGCCTACAACCAAGCCAAACTGCAGACAGGCAGCACGTCAGACCGTGATTTGGGCAGAGCCTATGACGGCACATCGTCTGCTTCTGCATCGACCTTTGAGGACAAACTCAGCGTCGATGAAAGCCAACTGGGTCTGATTCGCTCAACAGGTGGCGCGGTCACCATCCAAGCGGCCAACACCATCAACGAAGCCGATATCGAGGCTGCGACCACCTTGAACTTGTCTGGCACAGCTGTTCGCTCGCAACTCGCGGGCATCTGGAACGGGTCGACCAACGCGGGCAGCACGCGCACAGAATTGATGGGTGCGCGTTCTCAGTACGATTATGTCAACCAAGCTGGCGTCGAAAGTTATGCCACTGACGACAAATTGTCGATGGGGCGTGCCAACTACACCCCCACACTCAAAGGCAATGCCATTCAGTATGGCTCGGGCGCCAACCTGAACATTGGTGGCACCGTGACAGGCAGCGCAACAGGCACCATCACAGCGGTGGATGTAGCGCCGAACAGAGTGGTCACCACCAATACAACACCTGCAACACCTCCTGCTGGTGGTACAGGCTCCGTGCCCCTGGACGATAACGCGCCTGTGGTCGCCAATGGCAACACCGCGACCACGGTGCAGCAGGCGTCCAACAACGCCACGTGGGTGGTCAACATTGCCGAACCCAATGCATCGGGCTTGTCCAATAACACCTACAGCCTGTTCAACGTCAATTCGAACGGCCTGATTTTCAACAACATGCCTTTCAGTCAGAGCGTGACCGCAGTCACTCAGCTCTCTGCCGAAATCGTGGCCAACCCCACGCTGGTCAAGCCTGCATCCGTCGTCTTGAACCAGGTGTTCAGCACCAGCGCCTCTAAACTCAATGGCTTCATGGAGGTCGCGGGTAACCGGGCCGACCTGTTGATCGTCAACCCCTACGGCATCGTCTGTGACAGCTGTGGCGTGATCAACGTGAACCGCCTGGACTTTGTGGTCGGTGACGTGGGCCTGAGCAATGGTGTCATCACCTCGCTGAACACCAGCAACGCCGCTACAGGCAGCTTCTCGCTGTTGGGCGCGGGTCTGGATGCGACCACCCCCACGTGGACATCGATCATCGCTCCTGAAGCCGTGGTGGCGGGCAGCCTGAACGCGAAGGGTCTGTACATGGGCCTGGGTGCAGGCGCGTTCTCGCGCACGACAACCGCAGGTGCGGAATACGCGCGCACTTCCACAACAGCGGCCACGCGCGACAGCGCACTGAACGTCACGTCAGTGGGTGGCGTTTTTGCCGATTCCATCAAGATCGACAGCCAATCCGATGGGTCAAACGCCGCCATTCGCGTGTTCGGTGAAATGGCTGCAAACAGTGGCCATTTGTCAGTCAACGCCGATGGCGTGATTGGTGTGAATGGTCGCTTGTCCGCCAGTGGTGACGTGGCATTGGCCACGACTTCTGCTGGTAACAGCAAGAACGTCGCAGCTGCCGACATTCAACTGATCGATGGTGCGATCACCTCGGGTGGCGACATGTCCATCGCATCCCAAGGCTCGGTCGTTTTCAATGGCGGTCAGATTTACAGCTTCAATGACCTGACATTCGGCGGCGTCACATTTGTGGACCAATCCACAAGCAACCCCGCACAATTCAACAACACACGCTTTGCCGGTGGTGAGTTGAATTTCAACATCAGCGGAGAAATGCAGTTCAAAGGTACGAAGTGGGAAGCCGATATTTTCCGTTTTGGAAGCGTGAGTCCCAACCGTCGTCCGAACATTGACATCGGTGAAGGCACGGTGCTCAAAGCACTGAGCCTGATGGACATGCGCATTGGCTCCTTGACCAACAGTGGCACCGTGGCATCTTTGGATGCCGCGACTGTGGATGCCACCGGTCAAGTCAGCAACATGGCGACGGGTGTGGTCACCTCGGCCAACAGCTCCGTGCTGAAGGTGCCCACTTTCACCAACTACGGTGATTGGGTCGCAGCCAAAAACGACACAACCAACGGCTCTGTGGTCTGGCAAGTCAATACCATCAACAACGCGTTGGGTGGCCAGATTGCTGCCTCGGATGTCTGGTCCATTGCACCGTTCAGTGGCTCGATAGGTGCGGTTTTTACCAACAAAGGCGCGGTCTCCAGCAATGTGGCATTGGATGCCAATCTCTCAACGTTGACCAACTCTGGCACTTTGACTGCTTCGCTGGCTGACAGCACAACGGCTTCAGACTGGACAGTCGGAACGCTGACCAACACCGCCACCGGTACAGTTTTTGCGGGGGGCGATTTGTTGGTCAACGCAGCGGGCATCGCGACGCCTGCACAGCGTGGCGCCACCTTGAGCAATGAAGGCGTCTTCCAGGGCAACAAGAACTTGACTCTGGCATTCGACACACTGATCTTGCCCAAGGGTGAAGAAATTTCAGGTGCATTGTCCAACGTCGGTACGTTCAATCTGGGCGTGACCAATGCACTGAACCTGGAAGGTTTGCTGTACTCCAAGCAAGACCTGGTTGCCAATTTTGGCAACAACCTCACCATCAAGCCAGATGGTGCTGTCATTGCCACAGGGGACTTGAGTGTGACTGCAACGGGCAACACGCTGGCCAACTATGGTTTCGTCTATGGGGGGCATGACCTGACCTTGGCAGCTGCCAACATTGGTAACTTCACCACCGTGAGCATTGACCCCACTGCGCGCCGATTGGGTGTCTCTTTGATTGATGGCAAAACCTATTACGAGGGTGTGCAAACCTTGTTGTCGTATGGTGAGATGCGTGCGGGCAACCACCTGCAGGCGACAGCTGCAACGGCATTTGTCAACTCCTCTGAAATTCGTGCAGGTGCCGCCGGTGTTGACATCACTGCCCCGCTGATTTCCAACCAGGTGCAACGTAAGTCTGCTTTTGACACCACCCATCCACTGGCGAGTACGGTCGATAAAAAGCTGAACTTCTACCAGAGCGAAGACAGTGTCAGCTGCTACAGCTACCCCAATGATTGTGCGCAAATCACCAGGACCAGCACATGGAACGAATTCGATTACTACCGAGACGGCTTGCCAAGTAAGAGTCCAATGATGCTGTCCGAGGGGGGCTTCCGTTTCTCGGGCACCAATGCCGTTGTGCAGAACTACGGTGGCTTGATTCAGTCTACCGGCAGCGCAGTCAGCAGCATCGCTTCGGCCTCATTGACCAATGACGCCTTGGCAAGAGACCAAGAAAATTGGCAATGGGTGCAAACCGGTCGTGTCGATTACATTGCGTTCGGCCCGCTGAAGTCGGGTGACACCCGTTGGCAAGGGGCTGAGCCTACCCATGCGTTGACAACGATCGTGGTGGATGCAGGCAAGGCCCAAATCAGCAGTGCCGGCACTCTGTCCATCACTGGAGGTACGGTCACCAACGTTGGCAGTTTCACGGCTTCTGCAGCCCAAACAGCGCAGTCAGGTTCGTCCGCCATCACGCCGGTGGGCTTCAATCTGAGCATCACGCTGCCTTCCAGCCCCAATGGTTTCTTTGTCACCAACCGTGACCCATCGGCCAAGTTTTTGGTTGAAATGAACCCCAAGCTGCAAACAGGCGTTTCAACCCTCGGGTCTGACTACATGCTGCAAAGCTTGAACGTCAACACCGACACCACCACACGCCGCTTGGGTGATGCTGGTTACGAAGCCTACTTGGTCGAGCAACAGTTGCTCGAGGCCACGGGCAGCAGCGTTTTGTCGGGCTACAACAACATCGCAGAAGTGATGAAAGGCTTCATGGACAACGCTGTGGCCAGTGCTTCCACGCTGGGCTTGGTGTATGGCCAACCTTTGACGGCGGAACAGCTCAACGCGCTGGACGAGCCGATTGTCTGGATGGTTGAAATCGTGGTCGAAGGCCAAAAAGTGTTGGCCCCACAGGTGTATCTGCCTAAGAAGATTCAGGAAGAAATCGCACAAGACAAAGCCGTGATTTCAGCCAAAGATCTGGACATGAATGTTGCATCTTTGGACAACCTGGGCGGCAAGATAGAAGCCAAAGACAATTTGAAGATCACCTCGCAAGGCGATATCAACAACATCTCTGGTCAGATCAAAGGCAACAACGTGGCAGTGGAGTCCGTCAAGGGCAACATCAACAACGAGACCTTCAGCCAATACGGCGGCAATGAGGTGTCGGGTCAAACCACCATCGGAAAAACCGCTGGCATCACGGCCACCAACGACTTGACGTTGAAGGCCGCTGGTGACATCAAGAACATCGGTGCTCAGATGAGTGCTGGCAACAACGCCGACTTGCAAGCTGGCGGCAGCATCACTTTTGACACGGTCCAGAACGTCAGCCGAACCTTCGAGGCTACGAGTTCTTCCAACGGTTTGGCCACAACGAGCACCGTCAAAAAAGTAGAGACCGTTAACCAGGTTAAGTCTGGGTTGACAGTGGGTGGTAATTTGCAGGCCAAAGCAGCCAACGACATCACCTTGGCTGGCACTGATGCCAACATTGCTGGCAATGCCGACATGAAGGCGGGTGGCAACCTGAACATCATCGCCCGTGAAAACACCGTCACCACGGAGAGCAATTCGTCTACCGGTGGTTTTGGGGTGGGTGGTGGCGTGTTCGGTACGAGCACAACTGAGACCAAAGCTTTCTCTAGCCGCAACGTAGGCAGCACCTTGAACATTGGTGGCAATGCCAATCTGGAAGCAGAAAAGACATTGACAGTTCAAGGTTCGACCCTCAATGTGGGCGGAGATACCGCCATTGCTGCGACCGATGTGCAGGTTTTGGCAGGCAAAGATGTGGACAGTTCCACCACCAAAACCACGACCACATCGTTCTTGCAGGTTGAAGACGTGGGCGGTGGTCAAAGCAGCTCCAGCTTTTCTGGAACGGAGTCACAAAGTGCTTCCAGCAGTGAAGCGGGTGCTCAGGCCTCTGCTGCTGACGGCGAAGCCAGCGCAGGTGCATCGGCTACAGGCTCGGCCAGTGCGGGTGTGTCGGCAGCTGCAGGCGCTGCGTACACCAATTCTGCTGGCGTGACCTTGGCCAAAACGACGACCAAAAAAGAGGCGAGCTTGTCGCAGCGCAGTGTGGGCTCCGCATTGAACTTGGGTGGCAACGTGAGCATCACGGCTAAAAACACCGTGACATTGCAGGGTTCAGAGCTCAATGCAGCGGGCAATTTGGACCTGACCGCCAAAAATGTCGAATTGTTGGCGGCACAAAACATCGAAGCGCGTTCTTCTTCAGAAGTCACGGCCCGTGTGGGCCTTTACGCCAGCACTGAAAACGAAGCCAGTGCCAGTGCCAGTGCTTCGGCAGAAGCCAGCGGGACCGCCAAAACCAGTGCATCGGCATCGAAGTCGGGCCAATCCCTCAATGCTGAGGCATCGGTTGAAGGCAGTGCCGAGGCAAAAGCCGGTGCGCAGGCCAGTGCCAGCAGCAAAAACACAGTGGATGTGTTGCGAGTTGACACCAAAGAAAGCGAATCACTCAAGGTCACCAACTCCGGTTCAGCCATCCGTTCCGGTGGCAATATGAAAATCAACGTGGCCGAAACCTTGCGCACGGTGGGTTCCACCATCGAGGCAGAGGGTGACGTTGCGTTGAAAGCCAAGAACATGAGTTTTGAGGCGGCTCAAGACATCGACTATTCGAAAGAAAGTGTTGGCTTGACCCGTGCAGGCTTGTACGCAGATGCCGGTGCCGGCGCCGAAGCCAGTGCCGAAGCCAAAGCCGGTGCCAACGCCAACGCCAGCGCAGGCAACAGCGGTTTGGGAGCCAACGCCGAAGCCAACGCCAAAGCTGAGGCCAGCGCTGAGGCCAAGGCAGAAGCGAAGTCCAAAGCCGGTATTGGTATTCAGGTCAAGGACACACGCAGTACCACAGAGACAGGGTCAACGACAGCAGTGACCTCGGCCATCATTTCGCGTAGCGGCAGTGTTTCGCGCACGGCCGAAGACCTGATTCGCGATGTGGGCACGACCATTGAAGCGGCAACCGACTTCAATCAAAGTGCCAACCGCATCGAAAGTTTGGCTGCAGAAAATAGCCAGTTCACTAAGACCACCAGCTCAGATGCCACTGCTCGAATTGGTTTCTACGCTGCCGCCGGTGCGTCTGCAGAGGCCAAAGCCAGTGCCAGTGCCGAAGCTGGGGCCAGTGCGGGCACGGGCTCACCCAAGGGTGAAGCCAAGGCAGAGGCCAGTGCCAGTGCCCAAGCCGATACAGAAGCGGTGGTGGGGTTAGAGACCTCTGTTGATGTCACGGTCAAAACGACGCAAAGTCGCAGTACTCAGGCGGTGACATCCAACATCCGAGTGGGTGGCAACATGAACAGCCAATCGCGTCAAGCCACGGTTCTTCAGGGGACCAACATTGACGCAAAGGGTGACGTCAACCTGAGTGCATCCGAACTCCAGGTGTTGGCTGCTCGCAATACCGAAGAATCCTCGTCAACCGAAAATACCGCGTCCATGAAAGCATCGATGAAAGTCGGTGTGGGCGCCAAAGCTGAAGCCGCGGCAAGTGCCTCTTCAGAAGACGGTGCAAGTGCCAATGCCGAAGCCGGTGCGGGTGTTCGTGTCGGTGCAGAGATGGAAGTGGCCTATTCCGGCAAGTTTGAAGACGCGAAGTCAACAACGGCTGTGACCTCTAACATTGCCGGTGGCAGGATCAACATCAACACCACAGGCAAGACGACACTGGAAGGTACCAATCTGACCGCAGGTGATGGTGGCATCAACATCGCGGCTGAAAGCCTGGACTTCAAAGCAGCCAAAGACACGTATGAGTCCAACAGTCTTTCCATTGATGTCGCGGCAAAACTCAAACTGGAGGCGACCGCTTTGGCAGGGGCCAACATCGATGCCAAGGCCAGTTTGAGCACCGATGTGGCCACAGCCAGCAGCTCCGGAACCAACGCCGTGGTGGGTTCGATGAATTCTGGCGGTGGCTTGAACATCACTACACGTGGCGACACTCGACTGGAAGGCACGCAGATCAATGCGGCCGGCGATACCAATGTGGCGGCAGGTGGCAATGTCTCGATCGAGGCGGCTCGCAACACAGCCCAGTCAGACAGCTTATCTGTCAATGTCTCTGCTGGATTTGACAAAGACAAGAGTGCAGCCAATCTGAAAGCTGGCGTCAACATTGCGTCGGAGAAGAGCTCTGAAGCCGTTGTCTCCAACATCAACTCAGGTGGTTCTTTGAATATTTCTTCCGGTGGCAATATGTCCCTGGAAGGCACCAACATCGAGGCGGCTCGAGATGCACAGTTGGCCGCTGGCGGTGATGTGACTTTCAAAGAAGCACGCAATGAATCCACTTCCAGTTCTTTGTCTGTGAGTGTCGACATCGGTAAAGAAACCGAAAAGAAAGAAAACCAGCTGGACAGCAAGCAAACCAAGTCGGAGACTGCCAAACAAACGGCGGGTTTGGGCTTGGGTGTAGAAAACGCCTCAAGCTCCCAAGCGGTGACGGGCAGCATCAAAGCGGGTAACAACTTGACGGTGGCCGCAGGACGCAATGCGACCTTTGTGGGCACCGACTTGGCCGCGGGCAACAGCGCACAAGTTGCTGCGGGCGGCGATGTGAACTTCAAAGCCGCCGAGAGCAGCAGCGCGGGTATTTCTGTTGGTTTGGAAGCCAAAGCATCCTCCAGTCAAGAGGAAAAACGCCGTCTGAGCGATGAAGACAACAAAGGGGATGTCGAAACCAAGAAAACGAAGGAAGCCGAGGGCAGCGTCAGCTTGGGGGTGAACGTTGCCAATGAGCAAAAAGGCTCCAACATTTCTGCGGGTGCAGGCGGCATTCAAGTGTCTTCGGGTGGCAACGTGAATTTGCAGGGCACCCAGATGCAAACAGATGGGACTGCAGATGTCACGGCGGCTGGCAAGGTCACTCAGACCGCCGCTGTGAGTTCGTCTGTAGGCTTTGGCATCAGTTTGAGCGGCAGCATGAAGAGCGAGGAAACCACGGGTTCTGTGCCTGATGCGGCAGATGAGAAAAAAGCCGAAGAAGATAAAAAAGCAGAAGAGGCTAAGAAAGCAGAAGAGGCTAAGAAAGCAGAAGAGGCTAAGAAAGCCGACGGCAAGGACGATAACAAAGCCGATGGCAAGGACGATAAGAAAGAAGCCGCTGCTGACGATAAGAAAGCCGACACCAAGGCCGATCAAAAGGTCGATCCAAAAGTTGACACCAAGGATGAAGCCAAAGCCGATGGTGACAAGAAAGAAGCCGCTGACGATAAGAAAGAAGCGGCTGACGACAAAAAAGAAGCTGCTGCTGGCGACAAAAAAGAGGATGAGCCTGAGGTCGAAAAAGAGAACGCAGGCAAACTTGGCAGTCTGACCTTGACGGCCAGTGTCGATGCCTCAAAGACTTCCATCAATGCGGCAGGTGGCAGTACGGTGCGCTCTGGCATTGTGCCCTCGGGTCCGATTCCCGGGGTTGCGATGACGCTGCGCGGCTCAGTTCAGGCGGATGGCTCGCTCAAAGCTTTGGTGCCGATCCCTGGCAATATGCCAGCCGGCATGAAGCCTGTGGCGGCGCTGCCCAATGGTGCACCACTGCCAGACTGGGTCCAGTTCGATGCGACAACGGGCGCCATTTCTGGCATACCTCCGGCAGATTTCTCGGGCCCTGTGGCCTTTGTGGTCGACGTGCCGCAAGCCAACGGTACAGTGCGCAAGGTGGGTGTGCAGTTCTAAGCAGCAACAGACCCGCCTTCGTGTGGGGCTGAGCATCAAAAAAGCCCATCCTAGGATGGGCTTTTTTGTGACCATTGCCGGTGATGAAAAGGGGGGGGCAAGCCCCACTTTTTATACCGCGAAGACTTTGCCGTTCAAGAAGTCTTGCACTTCAGACCGTTGTGTCTGGATGTAGATCGTAGAAAACTCCCCTTTGACCGCATCGATGCCGCCCGCCAGATGCAAGAGCTTGTATCCGGCAAACGCAGGGCCTGCAATGGTGTCTGCCCACAGATCGGCATAACGGGCCGTGACCAGCCAGCTTTGTCGGCTGGTGTTGGTGGTGCGGGTAAAGAGCAGGGGGGTGTCGGGGGCAGCCAGTTGGTTCAGGCGCTCGATCCAGTGCGGGTGTTTCGACCGTGACTGGGCATGGGCCATGTTGTCATGGCTGCGCAGATCGCCGAAGTTGATGTACTCGTCCACGCGCAGGGTCTGGTCCTTGAGCAGCTTGAAGCCTTTGTACACGGGCACGCCTGTGTCGTCGAGTGTCAGGTCTGACCATTTGTGCGTGTAAAGCCGGATGGAGGTTAATTCCTGGTTGAACGAGATGCCGACACCTTCGGTATCCGGAGAACTCAAGCGCCATTGCTGAACCAACGGGGCAGGCATGCCCCAGTCAATACACAGGTTGGACAGGATGTCCATGGGCGCGTTGGCGGTGTACCAGCCTATCAGTGCGCGGTGCTCGGTATCACTGGCACTGAAGCTGAACGACTGGTCGTAGACATCCGCCAGTTCCAGCAGTTTAGGCAGGTGTTTTTGCAGCAGCGGGCGGTTGATGGCGATGTTCATGAATGGCGTTGGGCGTGTCAGCGGAGGGCAGGGTCAGTTGGGCGGTGTCAAATTTTGCAGGTTTTTCATGGAAAACAGCTGCGCATAGGCCAGACCCAGTGCATTGGCTTGGTTGAGTTTTTCGAGCGCAGCGCCGCTCAGGGCACGTAATTTAGTTTCATTCACCACCATGAAGCCTGACACGGTTTTGGATTCAGACTTTCCATCGCGGGCATTGAAGGTCAGGCCCGCTGCTTCCAGCACTTGTGCCTCATTCAGGGCTTTGACCACTGCGGTGGTGGCTTCCATGGAGCTGGCCATGTTGCGCTGAAAGGCGAGGACATTGTTCAGTGCATCCGTGGCCTGTTTGTCTTTGAGCAGTTTGATGGGGTGTTTGTCGCTGAGCAAATCAGAGGTGGGATCAAATGCCAAAGCGGCATTGGGGCTTTCTGCACTTTGATTGACCAGGATGAAGGGGTAGCGGCGCACCCAGGCTGGGATGTAGGTTTGTGCACGCCATGAACCTGTGGCTGATACAAATTGATTTTTCCCATCGCCATTGCCTACCAAGGCCACCAAGGCTGGGACAGTGGCGCCTTCTTCCATGATGAAGACCAAGGGGTAATGGGTCATGGCGAAGGTGATTTCGTTGATCATGACCGGAACGATGTTGGTGGCCGCTGCAAATGAAAACTGTTCTTGCGTTGGCGTGACACCCAGTTGTGCGTGTTTGTTGGAATCGAACAGTTCAACGGATTTGTAAAACAGGGGAAGCATGGCTGTGTCTTTCTTGGCCGGGGTCGATGTGGTCTTGGCAGGAGCGGTTTGGGCGGCCGCTTGGGGTGCCGCAGATGGCGCTGGTTTTTTGGGCTTGTTTTGGGCTGCTGCAACCATCGGTAAGCAGACGAGCGCCATCAAGCAGAGGCGTTGGATTGTAGTCATGGGGCGTTGGTGGGCATTCATGGCAGTGGGACATATCAAAGAAAACGCCCGGCGCAAGCCGAGCGTTTGGTGGTCCAGCGTCTGAGCGCGTGTCGTCAGAAGTTCCAGCGAACAGCCAAGTCCAGCGCATTGGAGCTCAGGCCATGGCCTTCTCCGGCGGCAGCAGAACCGCTTTGGGTCATGTCATAGCGCACCGACATGGAGGTGGTTTTGTTCATCAACAAGCCCAGGCCCAAGGACAATTTCACGCCGGTGCCCTTGCTGTCGCGGTATGTAGAGGTGCCGAAGGTGGTGTTGGTCAAATCGCCCACAAATTGAGCCGTCCTGGTCCGAGCGTAGTCGCCACCGGTTTTGGTGCTCATGATGGACAAGTCGGGTTTCACCACCATGCCTGCGGCCAGGTAAGTGGCTTCAAAGCGAAGACCAATGGCCGCTTGCTTGTGGGTCACGCGCTTTTGACCAGAGACCGTTAGACCGATGTCGCCCGCTTCTGTTTCGGTGTAGCCAGGTTGGCTCATCAGTGTGTGCTGATAGCTCATCAACGGCGTCAGGTAAGAGGCCGAATCACCCAGTTTGAAACGGTAGCCGACGTTGACTTTGCCACTGGCCGCCTTGCTGTCGAAGTCAAATTTGGCATTGCGACCCACTACGGTGCTGCGGTTGCCATTGGTGTTGAACCAGCTGCCTGTGGCGGTGGCATCGGCAAACAACTCGGGCGTCAGGTTGTAGGCGCCATAAAGGGAGAAGTGTGAGCCTTGAATGGCGGCCTCGTCACCCAAACGGAAGTCTTGCTGACTGACTTTGTTGGTGCTGTAAGTGAATGCTGCGCCGACCAAAGAGTCGCGGTTGGGGTAAGCATCGATGCCCAGAGCCAAACCAGTCACAGCAGACTTGTAGCCGTCGAAGCCTGCGGCTGCTTTTTGTGTGGATTGTCCGTTGAGGGTGCGGACCCAAGCGCCTTTGGCGTCATAAGCTTTGGCTGTCTCAGGAATGCGCAGTTGGTGCATGCGCATGCCCAAGCTGTCCCCAACAATGGTGCTCGATTGGAGTGCACCCAAATTCAGCGAGTTGTTGGCGATGGGGGCCAGGCGCTTGGCCTGTGTGGCCAAATTGCTGGCGTTGTTGCCAAAGCCCCATTGGTCGATGTCCAACTTGTTCAGCACGGTTTGGACATCTTCGGTGTAGGCGGTGCCATTGGCGGCCAGAGTGCCCAAACGCAATGCGGCTGCGTTGGAGATGTCACCCGCGGTGCCAGACTTGGCGATGTATTCGTTGTTGGCGCGGGCAGCTGTCAGTACCAGATCGCCACCGGTGCGAGACAGTGCTGTGTTGATGACAAAGCTGTTGTCGTTCAGGGTGGCTGGGATGGCTGTGTTGCCACCTGCTGCGTTCACATCGATCAATGAATAAGTTTGGCCGTTCTTGAGGCTGCCCAACAAACTCACATTGACTTTGGAGCCTGTGCCAGCCGAGTTGAACACCAAGGTTGAGCCTGAACCACCGGTGAAGCTGCTGGAAGCCGCCGTGTTGATGCTGCCGCCCGCATTGGCTGCCCATGGGCTTGTGCTTACGGCGAAATTCAGTGTGGCGCCATCGTTGACGGTGATCACACCTGTGCCCGTGGTGGATTTGGTGATGGGTGCTGTATTGGCCAAGCTGCCGTCAACCAATTTGGTATGCGCAAAGTCAACAGGCGAAATTTCATTGCTGCTGATCACGGTACCTGCGGTGTTGAGTGTGGTGCCGCTGGTCAAGGTGAGGTTGTTGCCCAAGAACTTGCCCGTCGCGGTGATGTTGGCCGTGGTGGTGTTGGCGCCGTTGCCCACTGTGGTGGTGGTGGCGTAAACATGGTTCCCGATGTTCACCGTTACGCCAGTGTTGGCGCTGTTGAAGTTGACCGCTTTGAGCAGCGCTGAGCTTGTGCCCATGTCGACTCGGGTGTCGGTTGCACCCAGGAAGTTCAAGGTGCCCGTGTTGGTGGTGGCGGTTTGAACATAACCGGCAGCAGATGAGTCAACCGATGGGTTGATGGTTTTGCCATTGGCCACATTGACAGTGCCATCTGCGTCATAGACCAAAGGGCCGTACAAGTCGTCGTTCAAATTGACGGTTCCGGCTCCAGCATGCAGGGTGGTGGAGGCCACATAGACTTTGCCGTTGAAGGTGACAGTTTCACCCGCGGCACCTGCATAGACGCTTTGGAAGTTTTGGTTGTTGGTGTTGGATGCCGAGCCCAAATCGCCGGTCACCGTGCTGGTGCCTGCAAACCGCAAAGTGGCCGCGTTCGCGTCTTGGAAAGAAGTTTGGGTGTCCGCTGTAGGGCTCGTGGCGTTTTGTGTGACCAGGTTCACGTTGTCACCCAATGTGAACGTGCCAGAGCCGCTGCCATTGGTGCCAAAGTCCACGTTACCGATGAAGCCGTATGAGGGCGCGGAGGGGGTTGGAGAAGCACCGTTCATCTCCACAGTGCCGTTGCCGGTGTAATTCAAGGTGGTGGCATAAACCACACCGTTGTTGAAGCTGACGGTGCGGCTTGTAACGCCTGCATTGATTTGTTTCAAGGCCGTGCCCGCTTGCCCCACAGCGCCTGTCACGGTGCTGTTGCCATCCATCGTCAAGTTGCCAGTGTTGTGGGTGGTGGTGGTCACCGCACCTGTCAAGTTGGCACCGTTGGCCATTTGCAGTGTGGCGTCGTTGAACAGGTGGATGCTGGCCGCATCCACAGAGCCGTTGGCCGTCAAGGTTTTGGCGCTGGTGCCGGTCGTGTCTGTCGTGGCGGAATCCGTGACGCGGTTGACGTTCAACGCAGAGAGCTTGCCCACTGCACCGCCCAATGTGCCGCCGCCCAGTGCATTGAGTGTTCCGGCAATGGTGCTTGGTGCTGAAGCATCGCCAGTGACTGCCCCCGAAATGGTTTTTGCATCTGAGAGGTTCACTGTGGCCGATTGACCGTCAAAATCGATGGCACCGGTCAAGCCTTGGTTCAAGTTGGCCTTGCCGTTACCACTGAACACCACATTGCTGGTGGTGATCCCGCCTGCGGTGTTGAAGTTGCCCGTGCCAGCACCGATGGTGGTGGTAGCGGCACTGACGTTGCTCGCAAAATTGGATGTGCCTGCAGCCACGTTGATGTTGGTGGCATTGACGTCGGCGTTGAAGGTGCTGGTGCCGGTGCCGGAGTTGGCAACGTTCTGCGCGTAAACCACGCCTGTGAATGTAGAGTTTGCAGCGTTTGCACCAGAGGTCACCTGGGCCAGGCGCGCGTTCAATTCACCCACGGTCCCTGTGACCGTTTGCGTGCCACCTGCCAGAGTCAGTTTGCCCATGTCATTGGTTTCCGTCTTGACGGCACCTGTGATGTTCTTGTCAGCAGCCATGATCAGCTCGGAACTGGTGCTGGTGGCATTGTTCAAGCGGATGGTCTGGGCAAAGATGTGGCCGTTGGCTGTGGTGGTGGAGGCAACATCGCTGCTGGTGTCAATGCCGGTCCCACTGTTGGCGCCACCGATGTTCAATGTACCGATGGACAAGGCGCTGGTGCCGATGTCACCGGTGATCGATTGCGTGCCCGAAACCATGGTCAGCGTACCCGTGTTGGCCAATGTGGTGGTGACTGCGGCTTTGCCTGACAAACCAACCACATTGCCACCGACCTGCAACACCCCCGAGGTGTTGTTGAAGTTGGCCGCGTTGTAGGCATTGCTGGCCGTGTTGGTATTGAGGTACAGGTGGCTGCTGACAGCGACTACGGAAGCGGCTTGGTAATCCAACCGGTCGGTGGACAGCGCCCCATTGATGCGGACCAAGGCATTGTTGCCGTTGACTTGCACTGTGCCGATGGCGGTACTTGAACTGCCCACGCTGCCGGTGATGGTGCCGGAGCCGTTGAAAATCAGGGTGCTGTTGCTGATGGCAGTATTGGTTACGTTACCGGACAAGGTCACGCCAGTGCCCAAAGTGACGGTGGAATTGCTGCCTAAATAGTTCAGCGTCGTTGCATGAGCGCTGTCTCCCAAATGTCCCAAAAACTGGACGGTTGAGCCAGAGTTTAAATTGACGTTGCTGGCATAAATCTGGTTGTTGAAGATGTTCCCAGAGTTCAAGATGTTGATGTTGAGCAAAGGGTTGATCGCCTCAGAGATCAAACTGTTGTTGTCAATATTCCAATCGTAACCACGGCCTACAACACCCGTGATTTGGTTGTTGCCGTTCAATGTCAGACTGGTGTTACTCAACGACAGCCATTGCGTTGTTCTGTCTTTGTAGGTGAAGATGGACCACGGTGTTGTGCCAATGGTTGTTTGACCCAGAATGGAAACGCCTGCATTCAAGTTCAGTGAAATGGCAGGATTGTCGGGGGTGTTGTAGTAATAAAGACGCAGAGAGTTCGTGTCGGCTGCGACAGCCACGGTTGAACTGCTGGAGATGTTGTAATCCGCGGCAAACACCAGCGGCGAAGCCGCTGCCATCAAGCCGCCAATGGCCACTGATACCGCGGTCTTGCCAATTTTGGTGATGCGGAAACCTGTTTCTTTTCTGATCATGTGTTGCCTCTTTGCAGGAATGTGTGAATTTAAAAATAAAACTTGATTTATTCAGCGCACAGATAGGCGCCTGATGGCATGGGTTTGCCCGTGGCATCCAAGGCACCTGGGTGGTAGCCCAGTGGCCGGGTTTTGGGATTTTGCTGCTGACAAGCCACCTGGGCTTGTGGCAGTTTGGATTCGGGGATGGCGCCAAAGGCAGAAGGGCGATCCCAGCCAAGTTGGCCGTTGCGCTCCACCAGCTGGGGTGCCGCTGCCAGTTTGTCAAAGACACCGACCTGACAGAAATACCCGCCCCCGGGTGTTGGCTTGCCTTGGCGGTCCAAAGCGCGAGGGTGGTAGCCCGTGGCGCGCATGTTGATGCTGGTTTTCATGCAAGAGATATCGCCGGAGGCCTTGAGTTCTTCGGGCACTTTTCCAAAGGCCCAAGGTCTGTCCCAGGTCAGGTATTCCACGCCTTGTGCATTGACGGCACCCAAGAACACCACTTGGGGTGGGGGTTCTGTGGGTTTTTCACCGATCAGAACACCTGTGGAACAGGCGGACAGCAGTGTGGCCATTGTCAATCCAAGCCCAAGACGCTTGAGTGCGTGGTTTGGACGGGCCGCGTGCAGGGGGTGTGGTGTGGAGCGTGGCATATCTCAGGCAAATATCACGTAGTTTGCAAATAAATGGTTTTGATCGCTCAAGCCGGCGACAGTGTTGCTGGAGAGTTGGACCAAGACATCGTTGGCTCCGTTTTCTTGGAACATGTAGGCGTCCAAACCTTGATTGAAAACCACGGCTTGACCGGCTGACAGGTTGGCTTGCAAATAGCCTAAGGCATCGGCCAATGAAAACGCCGAGCCATTCAAGGCCTGTGTGAAGCCGTCTGCATCGTCGAACGTGACCAAGCCGTTGGCTATGGCATGCGACTTGATGATGCTGCCGTAGTCAGTGCCGTTTTGCGCGCTGGTGTTGGCAGCAATGGTGGGTGTGCCGCTCAGGTCCAGCAAGTCAAACAGGGTGGAACCGTCCGTTAACTTGAAGTCGTTGATGGTGTCATAACCATTGACGATGTTGGAGCCGGAAACGGTGGTGATGACAGGCTTGGAGTCGCCCGAGCCCACCACAAAGGTGTCGTTGCCTGCACCGCCGGTCAAAATGTCTGCCCCAGCACCGCCTGACAAGGTGTCATTGCCATCGCCACCATTGATCAGGTCGGCAAGGCTGCCACCTGTCAAGGTGTTGGCGGCGCTGGTGCCCGTCAGGTTGTATTGCAAGCTGCCTTGAAAAGCCGACAGCGTCAGAGCCACACTGCCAAAGTCAATTTCAAGATCGCAGTTGTCGGTGTAATCAGCGTCGTTGAAATTGAGTTGCCCGATGTAACGCGTCACGGAGCTGATAACTTCCGTGTCCACATGAACGTTCGTTGCAGCATCAAAATTGGTCACGCCAGTCGCCACGACAGAGATCACGTCGTTTGCTGCATCGAAACCCAGCACGTTGTCTCTCACGCTGCTGTTGGAGTCTGATGTGTTGGCTGCAATGTCTGCAGCGTAAATCAAGGTGTCGGACCCAGATGTCAGTGTGATCGCATCAGCACCGGCGCCGCCCGTGATGTTGTCGTCACCTGAACCTGAGACAAGGGTGTCATTGCCTTCGCCGCCATACAGAGCGTTTCCGGCATTGCTGGCCGTGAGTGTGTCATTGCCGTTGAGCCCATAGATCGCGCCAGCTGCGGCCGCACTGAAGGTGTCGCTGTTGTTGGTGCCGACCACCACATGTTTGCTCAGGTTGGTGGCATGGCCCAATACGTCGGTCACGCGAATGGTGTAGTCCGTGACGTTGCTTTGCGCTTCCAAGGTGAAGGCACCTTGTTTGTTGTTGGCGTCTGTCAGGGCGGTGCTCAGTGTGGTACCGCTGCTGGGCACCAAAAACGCGGTGCCTGCTTCGGTTGATGTGACATACAAGCTGCTGGCTGTGTCGGTGACCACCACGTCGTTGGCCACGGGTGCCGTGGTGTCCAACACCACGGTGCCACTCCATTGGGCTTCAAATTCTGCGTTGGATACGACAATGGTGATGGCCTTCTCGCCATCCCCCGAGAGCCCACTGACCACGACGGCCAAACTGGTTGCGCCCACCGAGAAACCGTTGCCTTGGGTGTAGGTGCCGTTGACAACGCCATCCACCAGTACTTTCACGGTGTCTTCGCTGGTCAGCGGTTTGTCCAGGGCAATGCTCAGGTTGATGTTGGCGCTGTCCGTGTGCACGCCGTTCAGGGAAACGCTGCTGGCAGCGGTAGAGCTGGCCAGTGCGTCATAAGCGGTCTTGCTCAGGTAGGTCACCACGGTGTTGGCGTTTGTCGACAAATCGGCCACGTTCAAATCGCCGCTGGTGGTGGTGCTTGTGAACACCACGGCATTGGAGACGGCGGACGCAGACGACCATGCAGACAATTCGCCACTGTAGGTGCCGTCGCCAGCGCCTGTCGTTGCCGAGGCCACAAGGCCAGAAAAAGCTTGTGCTGTTTCTGCTGCCGACAAATTGCGGCTGGCTGTGAATGTGAGTCCACCCAAGCTGATTTGATCGCCTTTGCTCAGTGCCGCAAAGGTCACGACATTGGACTCAACGGTGGAGGCACCGCCTTCGGTCTTGGTGAAGCCGACAGGCTTGTAGGAGACCTTGAACACAACGTCTTCGGCAGCGGCGGCCGAGATCGACCCCATGTTCACGGTGGGGTTGGGTGGGAATACCGGTGCTGTGATGGTGTTGTTGAAGTAACGCAGATACTCTGTGTCCGTTCCACCGTTGTACATGACCAGTTGATCGGCTGTGACTTGGCCATTGATTTGGGCAATGAGGATGGTTTCATTGTTTTGAATCAGACCGTCACGCGATGCCACCAAATAGATGAAGGTTTCTGTGCCGTTGTAGACGGCCAGGTAACTGGCGACGCCTGTCAGTGCAGGCGCTTGGTAATAGGTGTAAGGGAAGGTGGCTCCTCCCACACCGACACCTGCAGGGATGGCGGTGTAGCCAGGTTGCTGGCTGGCAATTTCAAGAGACTGTGTGAAACCGTTGCTGTTGGCAACGTTGTAGAAGCTGAGGAAAGATAAATTGTTCCAGGTGTTGACTGCAGAAGATGGGTTCAATGCGTTGCTCAAAACGCTGGCACCGCTGTCAAGCACGGCGCCGCTGTAAACCGGGTTCAAGTAAGGTCGAACGTTGTTGATGCCATCGTTCAGCATCAAACCGCCATTGACCCAGAAGGGGATGGCCAAGATGGGGCCGACAAAGGGTATGCCAGCCAGGCTGCTGCCGATCAAGATGGACGCTGCGCCGGCACCAATGACTGCGCCTTTTGAGCTGGGGTTGTGCGCAGATTGGTAGGCTTCGTTGTTCCAAGCCCCGTTGGAAGTCCATCCAAAATCGAAGATGGGACTGTTGCCAGCACCGCCGTAGGGGTTGAAATCTGGATCTTTGGGGTCTTCGTTGTAACCCCGCAATGTTGCGTTGAACGTGGCCTTGTAAGTCTGCTGGGACGTGATGAAGTTGCCATAGTCAATGGTCTGGCCAGAACTGATGCCCGTTGCGTTGTCTGTGGTCGATGCGGCTATGGCGTAAGTTGTGGGGGTATGGATGCCTTTGGCCAGGATGAAGGAGTCCAGCAGGCGGGTGTCCAGATAGATTTTGTCGTTGCCAGTGAAGCCATTGATTTGCGTGCGCGTTTGGTAGCTGTCCAAATAAACGCGGTCTGCGCCGTCATTGCCCAGGTCGAGGGTGTTCAGTCCTGCGCCAGGGTTGATGTAGTCCACACCGGCCGAGCCATAAATCACGTCGTCGCCCGTGCTGCTTTCCAAGATGATCTTGCCGTTGTTCAAGACATCCCAACGCAGATCGACGGTGTCGTTGCCTGACCAGCGGTTGGTGTTGGTCGGGTCCATGCCCCACAGGCCTTGCATGATGACAAAGCTGTTGCTGGAGATGCGCAAGCCGTCGCCTGGGTTGGCTGAGCTGCTGCCGTTTTGCCAATCCCAGATACGGGGCTCAGCGGCGTCGGAGCCGAAAGGGGCCCAGCTGGGGGAGTAACCTGCGTAGAACACATCGTTGCCGGCTCCACCCCAGAGGTTGTCCAGGCCCGGACCACCGTAAATCAGATCGCGGCCAGAACTGCCCAGGATGTAGTCGTTTCCAGTGCCCGTCCAGATCTCAATGGCGCCACCGTCGGAGGCCACCATGTTGAGGTTGGTCACGTTGCTGCGCAGGTCAACGATTTCGACGCCATCCCAGCGCTGGGCATCCGTGGCTGAATCACCCTGCAAGCTGCCGATGCGCGCCGTGGAGCCGGCCGCTACTGTCAATCGGTCGTAAGTCGTGTCTGCAGCGGCCGAGCCGTTCCAGTTGGCACCACTGAACCAGTTACCGGTCAATGGCAAATCTGACCAGGCTTGCGCATCCCAGCCATAGACCATGTCAATGGCGGCAGCAGAGGCCACCGTGCTGCCCGCAGCTGTGTGGGTGTAGCCCACGAAAAAGCTGTCGCTACCGCTGCTGCCATACAACGTGTTGGCACCCGCGCCGGCCGCAATTTGGATCAAACCGTTGTTGCTCACCTGTTGGCGCATGTCCACCGTGTCGTTGCCACTCCAGCCGGTTGCGGCCACCCAGGTGCCGCGGTTGCTCCAGTTGGTTTGGCCCATCAGTGCACCGATGACGGCAGTGTGTCCGGCGGCAATATAGAGGTTGTCGCGTGTGGCCGTGCGGTCGTCCCAGCCCCAAATCACATCGATGGCCGCAGCAGATGCTGCACTCAGAGTGGTGGAGCCGTCAAACTGCTCGCCCACATGGAAGGTGTCGACTCCGGTACTGGTGGTGATTTGGTTGGTGCCTGCACCCGCCGCAATGTCGATCACACCGGCGTTGACTGCTGTACTGACGTTGATGCTGTTGTTGGCGTTCCATCCTGTGATGCCATACAGAGCGCCAAAGACGGCTCGTCCGCGTGTGCCTACGGTCAAGTTGTCAGCGTCTTGCCAATCCAACAGAAGGTCAATGGCGGTGTCGTTGGGGCCCAGTTCGGAGCGGCCATTGGCTTCATTGACTGCGCCAGCCAGCGGGCTGTAATTGAAGCCGACATAAAAATGGTCGTTGCCATCACCGCCCGTGAGGCGGTTGCCCGATGCATTGGAGGTGCCGCCGTAAATGTGGTCCGAGCCACTGCTTCCGATGATGGTGTCATTGCCAGCACCCAGCGCGATCACGATTGTGCCGCTGTTGGTGATGTTATTGCCAGCCAAGTTCAGCACATTGGAGTCAGCCCAGTTCAGAGATTCAAGTCCGGCCAAAACAGCCACGCCGTTGGCAGAAACGCGGAGCACTTCGGTGGTCGCAAAATCCCAAATCAGGTCTTTGGAGTTGGCCGCTGTGGTGCTGCCATCGGCTGAACGGTCGGTGCCGACATCAAACTCATCAGCACCCGCACCGCCCCACACTTGGTTGAATTTGCCGGCACCTGCACTGCCGTAGTGTTTGTCCACACCAGCGCTGCCGTAAAACAGGTTGTTGCCCACACCTTGCGACACCACAATGGTGCCGTTGTTGCTGACTTGCTGTCGCAGATCGACCGTGTCGTTGGCACTCCAATTGGTTGTGCCTAGTAAAAGACCAATGACCGTGGTGCTGCCTGCAGCCACGTTGAGTTGGTCGCGCAGGGAGGACTGATCGTCCCAGCCCCAAATGATGTCGCTTCCGGCACCTGATGCGGAAGGGGCTGAGACCCCGTCGATCACACCGCTGACCTCTACAAATTGGTAGCCGGTCCAGATCTGCTCTGTGCCGCTGCTGGTGTAAATGCTGTTGGATCCAGCACCTGCCGCTACTTTGACGATGCCTAAATTGATGACGCCCAAGTTACTGTTGTGGGTGCGAAGGTCGACCGTTTCGTTGCCGGTCCAACCCGATGTTGCATAGAGTCCGCCCACGATGGCCACGCTGCCGCTGGCCACGCGCAGGCCGTCGGCGGAAGTATCCCAATCCCGCACCACGCTGTGGTTGATGGCGGTGCTCAAGCCTGTGGCGTTGGTCTGGGTGTTGAACGCGTCAGGTGCGGATGCCGTTGCCGTCGTCCCTGTGATGTTGATGGCCCGGGAGACGGGGTTGATGTCGTAACCCGCCCAAAAGAGGTCCTTGCCTTCGCCGCCTATCAGCTGATTGCCTTGGTTGCCTGCAGCACCGCCAAACAACTGGTCGTCACCTGCCAAGCCTTCGAGTCGGTCATCACCCGCAAAGCCCGCCAAAATGTTGTTGCCCGTGGTGCCAACGATCGAGTCTGCACCCGCGCTGCCCGCCACGTGTTCAAAGCCACTGGCTTCGGCATCTTGCCCACCTGTTTGGCTTGTGCTCCGGTAAAGACCGGTGAAGCCAGACGAAGAGAGGCCATTGAGGGCCACCGTGACGCCGTCGTCGTAGGGACCCGCGCCGCCGCCTCGGGTCAGAGGGTTGAATAACAGCCAATCCTGACCACTGCCACCACGCAAAGTGTCTGCGCCGCCAGCGCCATAAATGATGTCGTCGCCAGCGCCGCCATCGAGCAAATTGCCGCCGGTGTGCCCCGTGATTTGGTCATTGACAGCGGTGCCGGTCACATTGTGGATGTCGCGGTAACTCAAAACTTGTGTGCTGACCACCGAGTTGGTTTGAGTGGTCAGGTACAAGGTGTTTTGCAGCGCGCCATAGCTCGCACCCAAGTCAATCACCAAGCTTTTGTTCAAGATGGCGGTGGGCAGTGACGTGCCGTCGACGCTCAAGCGGTGAACAGCGACGGTGGTGCTGTCATCGGCCGGTGGTGTCAGCGTTTCGTCGTCAGGTGCGGGATCGGAGCTGGGGAACGGATTGGCGGGTGGCAACGGCGCTGGCGCGGGATCGGGGTTGCCGCCTCCATCGCCACCACCCCCACTGGCAGCAGCTCCCAGAGCAACAGCGCCACCTACGCCCGCCAAACTGGACACACCACCCAAAGACGCAGCAGTCGACAAAGAGGTGGCGGTCGCAACCGATGCCGATGAGGCCGCAAGGGCTTGTGTCACCGTGGCCGCGCCACCTGCTGCGCCACTGACGCCTGCAGCGGCGTAGCCGGCTGTGGACGTGGCGGCTCCTGCTGAGCCAGCGACCGACGCACCCGCTTCCGTGACGGCGCCTGTGACGGCGGTCTCCAACTGTGCGACTTGAATATCCTCTGTCGAGATGGCGTCAACCGCAGTGTCTTCCATGTCTGACAACTGCTTGGCCGGGAATTTGCGTTTGCGTCGGGTCAAATCCTCCGCGAAGTCGAAGATGCTTTTCTGTTGGATGTCTTGTGCAGCGGCACCGGCCAGAATTGTCGCCACATCAGGCGGCATGGCTTTCAATACCATCTGTTCATTGGTAATTTGGATGCGTTCGACAGTGCTTGTTTTTTGCGATTTTGAAGATTTAGGCATTCAAGAATATCGAAAAAATTAAAATTAACATAATTAAAACACAGCATACCGGTTCTAGGACAGACTTTTTCTGGGTTCTCTATAGCCAATGAGGGTTTTTTTTGATACTAATTTTTAATAATTTTCAAATTCGAACTCGAACTCGAACTCGAACTCGCGACGTGGGTGAGTCATCGTGATGGCTTGATCTGACACAGTTGCGTCATGAAACAAATGGGCCTTGCTTCCACCGGTTTCGAACAGGTCACCAAGCGCACACGCCAGTGTTGATTTCTTGATGAAATCAACGTGGTGATCCTGTGGCCTGAGTCGCTGCCACTGATCGCACCGCATGCGCCAGCGGGCAAGACCGGCAGGTCACCGTTTGCTACAGAGGTAATGCTGCACATTCACCTGCTCTAACAATTCTTCGGCCACTCCCTCGCCATGGAAGAGGCGCTGCACGATATCCCGCTGTCCCAAGAGCTTGCCAACCTGGACGCTGGCATGACCCGATTGCACGATGAAAGCACCCTCTTGCGGTTTCGTTACATGCTCGAAGTGCACGGATGGGGCCAGCAGATCCTGGCGACAGTCAACGCCAAGATGATTGATTGAGGGCTGCTGTTCGAGGCCAGCGCTGTGGTGGATGCCACCCTGATTGCCGCGCCCAGCTCGACCAAGAACGACAAGAGCGAGACCCGGTGTCGGGCCTGGTGCACACGGTCACGACCACAGCGGCCAATGCACACGATGTGACCCAGGACCGCAGAATGGGCGCAAGCGGCCACCACGGGCCGGAGGCATTGCGCCTGTCCGTGAAAAGGATGGTAATGAAACTGGGTGCCAGCGGCTACACCGCGAAAGACAAAAAAAGGCCAACCCGTGAGGATTGGCCTTGATTCGCTTGAAACCCGCATGATTGCTGGGTTTCCGCTGATGGTGCCCGGGGCCGGACTCGAACCGGCACGCCTTGCGGCGGGGGATTTTGAGTCCCCTGAGTCTACCAATTTCACCACCCGGGCGGTATTTGTGAAGACGCAAATTATGACACATTTTTGGCTGGGGTTTGGGGTCTTCTGGCAATTTCCAGTGTTTCGTGTTACTGCCGGTGTTTCAAGGCCACCCCGGCCACGTTGGCTGGCGTAGTTCAGTACTTGCCCGAGGCTGCAATTTTTGTGGTGTGTGGAGGTCTTTGGCCTTGGTGATTGCAGCACACCCACGGGCAAAGACCATTTTGGGATCGCGCGCGGCAACAGGCGCGTCAGTGGTTGCGCGAACGCAAGAGCCAGGCGGCAACCAAAGCGGTGGCTGCACCCGTGCCCGCAGCAATCAGGATGGATTTGATGGGGGCATGCTGGATGTAATGCTCTGCGGTGACGCGCAAATGGCGTACTTCGTTTTCCAGTTGCTGCTCGGTTTTGTAGACCGCGTCTTTGCCTTGCTTGAGCAAGTCATGCACGCTGTCGTTGACGCGATCGGCCACGCGACCCAGCGCGGGGCGTGCCTCATTCAACACATCATTGACGGTGTCGGCCACTTTGGCGCGAGGGGATGAGGCTGTTTCTTGAGGGGTTTGAATGTCTGACATAGGGGGCCTTTACAGTGAATAAAACCAAGAGGGACATGGACTGTAAAAACCACAGGCCTGTTCGTCTGTGGTGTGGCTCACCGTGAGAGGGTGCTGTCGGCCTGCGGCGTGTGCCGACGCACGGACACCCCTTGTTCGGCGATCTATCGTGAACCCGATCGGGCTTGATTGGGCTTGATTCGGCCTGGCAGCGATGGCGCTGTGGGCGCGTTCTTGTGGTCCGGCGCTGGCCGGATCGATCCAACGACATCGACAACAGGGCTGCACCATGATGAACAAAACTTTTCTGGCCTCTTTGGCTGCTTCGCTGGTTCTTTTGGCCGCTTCGGGTTGCGCCGTCTCGCGCGGACAGGAGACGGTCGGGGCTTACTTGGACGATACGGGCATCACCACCTTGGTCAAATCACGCTTTTTTGAAGACAAGGATGTGGCGGGGTCGTCCATCAGCGTCGAAACCCTCAACGGCACGGTGTTGCTTTCGGGCTTTGCCAAGAATGCCCTGGAGCGCAACAAGGCGGAGACCATTGCGCGTGGCGTCAAGGGGGTGACGTCCGTCAAAAACGAGATCGTGATCCGACCTTGAGTGGTTGACTTGCCGGGCGTTTTGGCAAACCGAGGTGGTGATCATCCTATGATGAGGTCACCACTTCAGAAAATCATCTTCACACATGAAGCCAAGGTTCACGATCAGGTGGTGGACTGGTCACAGGAGGCCACATGCGCAAGGCGTTGCTTCATCATCGGTCGGATCTGACCACCATCGCCACTTGGGCCATGTTCAGCCGCGGGTTAAAGCCGGAGTTCCCGGCATCTGTGCAGCAGCAATTGGGCAAGATCAAAGGACCCGCGCAGGAAGAGGGCCGCCACATCCGTGATCTGACCGCGTTGCCTTGGTGCTCCATTGACAACGACGACTCGCGTGATCTGGACCAACTCACCGTCATCCAGGCGCTGGACCAGGGGCGTGTGCGTCTGTTGGTGGCCGTGGCCGATGTGGATGCATTGGTCGGCAAGGGGTCGGCGATTGACCAGCATGCACGCATCAACACCACATCGGTCTATACGTCGGCGCGTGTGTTTCCCATGCTGCCCGAACGTTTGTGTCATGACCTGACCTCACTCAACCTCGATGAAGATCGCTTGGCACTGGTTTGCGACATGGCATTTTCGGACGATGGGGTGATGACAGGCTTCACGATCTACCGGGCGCTTGTGCGCAACAAGGCGCAACTGGCGTATGACGCGATTGCGGCCTGGGTCGAAGATCGGGCCGATCTGCCGGCCGCCGCCAGGCGCATCGCAGGCATGGATGCACAACTGCATCAGCAAGACACCCTGGCGCAAAAAATGCGCGCTTTGCGGCGTGCCGAAGGCTCGTTGGAGTTGGAGACATTCCAGCCCCGCGCCCTGTTCGATGGTGAGCGCATGACCGACATTCAGCTGCAGGCGCACAACCGTGCCCGCCAGTTGATCGAGGAATTCATGATCGCCACCAACGGCTGCACTGCCCGTTTTTTGGTCGATCAAGGCGCAGTTTCACTGCGCCGTGTGGTGCGTTCACCCGAACGCTGGTTGCGCATCGTGGAAGTGGCGCAGGAGTATGGCGAGGATCTGCCAAACCAGCCGGATGCGCGGGCACTGGAAGCCTTTCTCGCACGCCAGCACAAACGCGATCCGCTGCGCTTTCCAGACCTCTCTCTGGTGATTGTCAAGCTCATGGGGTCCGGCGAATACGTGGTCGAGGCAGCGCAAGGCACGTCCATCGGGCATTTTGGCTTGGCCGTGCAGGATTACTTGCATTCGACAGCACCCAACCGCCGCTACCCTGATCTGATCACCCAACGCCTGCTGAAAGCCGCCTTGGGTGGACGGTCGTCGCCGTACACCAAAGCCGAGCTGGTTGAATTGGCATACCACTGCACCAGACAAGAAGATGCGGCGCAAAAAGTGGAGCGGCAAGTGCGCAAATCCGAGGCGGCGCTGCTGTTGCACGACCGGGTGGGACAGCGCTTTGACGCCCTGGTCACCGGGGTCACCCCCAGTGGCACGTGGGTTCGTGTGTTGACGCCACCTGCCGAGGGCCGGCTGGTTGGCGATTTGCCAGACCTGAAGGTGGGACAGACCTTGAAAGTGAAACTGGTCTCCACCTCTGTGGAACGTGGTTTCATCGACTTTTCGCTCGTGCACTGAACCCGTGGCCATAAAGCCCTCGGAAGTTGGCCAACTTCCGAGGGCCAATCAAACCCCATGCGGTTCGAGTCCGTTGCGGCAACAGATCAGAACTTCATGCCCACAGCCAGCGTTGCGCCGCGGGTTCGGGTGTTGTGCTTGTCGTAGAAAGAGGTGTAGCCCAGAGAGCCATAAGTGGTTTTGTTGAAGTGGTAGTTGATGCCCAAACCGTAAGCAAAATCATCGTCCGTGTCGGTGAGACTGTAGCCATTGACTTGGCCGGTGGTCTTGTTTTCAACCCAGCCCAGGCGTCCAAACAGCTCCAGATTGGGGGCCAACATGGCCTTGGGCTTGAGGAAAAGACCATGCGCACGGTTGACTTTCAAACTCGTTCCTGCCACGTCGGCGCCATTGAGGCTGATCGTGTCGGCATCCATGTTGGTGGCTACTGCGCCTTCCAATGCGAAATTGGGGTGGAATTCGTACCCCAGAACCAACCCCCCCATGGTAGGTTTGGCTTTGATGGTGTTGCCGTCCACCGTGCTCTTGATGGACAAGGGGGTCACCCCGATTTCACCGTACCACTGCGCCTGCGCCAAGCTGGCAGACAGAGCCAGGACGGCCAGACATGTATTTTGGATCTTCATAAACACCTTTCTTGTCGAAATATTGCAAGCTGGGTGCCGCATGCGGATACCCAGTGACGCAACGATAGGGCGCGCGCGGCAGGCCGTCCGTGCGCTGATGCACGCAGTCGACAGCTTGGCCTGCCTTCTTATGAGGCGTTCAAGTTATGGCAAAGTACGCCCATGATTTATCCAACCATTGAAGATGCGATCGGCAAAACACCTCTGGTGGCTTTGCAGCGTTTGGGGGCGGCCGACAGGGCGGCTCGGCACAATGTGCTTTTGGGCAAGCTGGAGGGGAACAACCCTGCGGGTTCGGTCAAAGACCGTCCGGCCTTGTCGATGGTTCGCCGTGCCGAAGAGCGCGGGGAGATTCGGCCCGGTGACACCCTGATCGAGGCCACTTCGGGCAATACCGGTATAGCGCTGGCCATGGCGGCGGCCATCAAGGGCTACCGCATGATTTTGATCATGCCCGAGGACTTGTCGATCGAGCGGGCCCAGACCATGAAGGCCTTTGGTGCCGAGTTGATCCTCACGCCCAAGAGCGGCGGTATGGAATACGCCAGGGACCTGGCCGACAACATGGCCGCCCAGGGCAAGGGCCGTATCCTGGACCAGTTTGCCAACGCCGACAACCCGCGCATCCACTACGAGACCACCGGCCCCGAAATCTGGGAGCAAACCGGCGGGCGCATCACCCACTTTGTGAGCGCCATGGGCACCACGGGCACCATCACCGGCGTGTCGCGCTTTTTAAAAGAAAAAAATCCGGCGATCCGCATCATCGGGGCGCAGCCCAGCGAGGGCTCACGCATCCCGGGCATCCGCAAGTGGCCGCAGGAATACCTGCCCAAAATTTACGATCCGGCGGGCGTGGACGAATTGGTCTATGTGAGCCAGAGCGATGCCGAGGAAACCTGCCGCCAGTTGGCACGCACCGAAGGCATTTTTGCGGGCATCTCGGCGGCAGGCGCTTGCTGGGTCGCGCAGGAGATTGCAAAAACGGTGCAAAACGCCACCATCGTGTTCATCGTGTGCGATCGCGGTGACCGTTACTTGTCAACCGGCGTGTTTCCCGCCTGAACTCAGGATGTGCCATGGCTGAATTTCGTTTTTGTCCCCAGTGCGCCACGCCCCTGGCCTGGTTGTCGCAGATGGAAGATGGCGGCGAGGTGCTGCGCTTGCGTTGCACGGCGTGTGACTTCACCCACTGGAACAACCCCACGCCGGTGCTGGCGGGCATCGTGCAGGTGGGCGATCAGATTTTGCTGGCCCGTAATGCCGCCTGGCCTGGCCGCCGTTTTGCGCTGATCACCGGCTTCATGGAAGCGGGAGAGACGCCCGAAGACGGTATCCGGCGCGAGATCGCCGAAGAAACCAACTTGAATGTGACCGCGCTCCAGCTGATTGGCGTCTACGACTTCCAGCGCATGAACCAGGTGATCATCGCCTACCATGCTGTGGCCGAAGGGGAGGTGCGTTTGTCGCCCGAGTTGGCCGAGTACAAGATGTTCGATTTCAAGGATTTGATTTGCTGGCCTGCCGGCACCGGATATGCCTTGGGTGACTGGTTGCGCACCATCGGCATCACCCCCACTTTCATGACCTGGGATGAGCGCGAGGCGCGCAGCCGGGATCTGGATCAGGAAACATGATGCAATTTGACAAAGAAATCGACACCAGCGGCCTGAATTGTCCCTTGCCCATTTTGAAAGCCAAAAAGGCATTGAACGAGATGGCCAGCGGCCAGGTGCTCAAGGTGATCGCCACCGATCCAGGGTCCTGGCGGGATTTTGAAGCGTTTGCCCGGCAAACCGGCAACGCGCTGGTCTTGCAAGAAAAAACCGAGACCTGTTTTATTTTCGGCCTTCAGCGGCGCTGAAGCATCCCTTCTGACCACAAAGCCCTGAAAATTGGGGTGACGGGTTCTGAAGCTGAAGGCGCTGGCCGGCGCTCAGAGGCGCTTCGCTTTGCCACATCGCCCCAGCCAGCGCCCTCAGCTTCAGGGTGGTGGTCGCTATTTTGCTGTAGGTCGAAGCTTCAGCTCCGACATTGTTGGGATGATGGGCTCTTGCCGTTGGCAAACACTGTAGGCTGGAGTGTCTTCAGAGGGGCAGACCTTGGAGGTATTCGCGGAACGACGCGCCCACTTGCGGGTGTTGCAGGGCCAATTCCACCGTGGCTTCAAGAAAGCCTTCCTTGCTGCCGCAGTCGTAACGCTTGCCTTCGTACTGGAAGGCATACACCGCTTCGCGCTGCATCAGGCGGGCAATGGCATCGGTCAACTGGATCTCGCCGCCCACGCCCGTGGGCTGGTTGCGGATTTCTTCGAAGATGCCCGGGGTGAGGATGTAGCGGCCCGCCACGCCCATGCGCGAAGGGGCTTGCTCAGGGTTGGGTTTTTCCACGATGTTTTCAACGCGCATCAGCTGTTTGCCAGCGGACTCGCCGGCCACAATGCCGTAGCGCTTGACGTGTTCAAGGGGCACTTCCTGCACCGCCAGAATCGAGCGCCCCTGTTGCTTGTGCGCTGCCACCATCTGGCTCAGGACCGAAGGCCCGCCGGACAAGCCCACCATCAGGTCGTCGGCCAGCAGCACGGCGAAAGGCTCGTGGCCCACCATGGCCTCGGCGCACAGCACGGCATGGCCCAGGCCCAAGGAGCGTGGTTGGCGCACATAAGCGCAGACCATGTCGTCCGGTTGCACCGAGCGCACCAAGGCCAACAATTCGTCCTTGTGCGCGGCTTCGAGTTCGTTTTCGAGTTCGTAGGCGGTGTCAAAGTGGTCTTCGATGGCCCGCTTGCTGCGGCCCGTGACAAAGATCATGTGGCGCACGCCTGCGCTGTAGGCTTCTTCCACCGCGTATTGAATGAGCGGCTTGTCCACCACCGGCAGCATCTCTTTGGGCGCGGCCTTGGTCGCGGGCAAGAAACGTGTGCCCAAACCGGCCACCGGGAACACGGCTTTGCGAATGGCGTTCTGGCTCATGGTGGATTCCTTTTTTGGGGGTGACGATCAGCCCAGGCGCTGCAGCTGCTGGCGAATTTTGTCGAGTGTGGCGCTGAATTCGGTCACGCGCTTTTTCTCTTGCTCGATCACGGCGGGTGGGGCCTTGGCCACAAAGGCTTCGTTGCTCAGCTTGACCGTGGCTTTGGTGATTTCGCCTTCCAGGCGTGCGGCTTCCTTGGTCATGCGGACCTTTTCTGCGGCCACGTCCACTTCCATGAACAAGCACAGGCGCGCTTCACCCACCACGGCCACAGGCGCGGCCTGTGCGGCGGCGGCCCATTCGGCTTCGGTGTCAAAGACCTTGACTTCACTTAGCTTGGCCAGCGACTGCAACACCGGGGCCACGCTGTGCATGAAGGCGGTGTCACCCAGTACGTACATGGGCAAACGGGTGGCGGGCGAGACGCTCATCTCGCCGCGCAGGTTGCGGCAGGCGTCCACCAGGGTTTTGAGCTTGGCCACATGGGCTTCGGCCTGTTCGTCGATGCGCTCAGCCTGGCTCACGGGGTAAGCCGCGATGCTGACCGATTCGCCTGGCCGTCCGGCGACCACCGACACTTTTTGCCAGAGCTCTTCGGTGATGAACGGGATGATCGGGTGGGCCAGCCGCATGATGGTTTCGAGCGTGCGGATCAGGGTGCGGCGTGTCGCCCGTTTTTGTGCGTCGTCACCGGTGTTGATCTGCACTTTGGCGATCTCCAGGTACCAGTCGCAGAACTCGTTCCAGACGAAGTCGTAAATGGTGTTGGCGACGTTGTCCAGGCGGTATTCGGAAAAGCCTTTGGCCACGTCGGCTTCGACGCGTTGCAGCTGCGAGCTGATCCAGCGGTCGGCTTGGCTGAAGGCCAGGTAGCCGTGCGCCGAACCACCGACGGCGCATTCGGCCTTGGTGTGTTCATTGAGGCCGCAGTCCTGCCCTTCGCAGTTCATCAGCACAAAGCGGGTGGCGTTCCACAGTTTGTTGCAGAAGTTGCGGTAGCCCTCGCAGCGCTTGGAGTCGAAGTTGATGCTGCGGCCCAGGCTGGCCAGTGCGGCGAAGGTGAAGCGCAGTGCATCGGCCCCGTAGGCCGGGATGCCTTCGGGGAATTCTTTTTCGGTTTGCTTGCGCACCTTGGGTGCGGTTTCGGGTTTGCGCAGGCCTTGGGTGCGTTTGTCGAGCAGGGGCTCCAGGGTGATGCCGTCGATCAGGTCCACCGGGTCGAGCACGTTGCCTTCGGATTTGCTCATCTTTTTGCCTTGGGCATCGAGCACCAGGCCGTGGATGTAGACGTGTTTGAAGGGCACTTTGCCGGTGAAGTGCGTGGTCATCATGATCATTCGGGCGACCCAGAAGAAGATGATGTCGTAGCCTGTGACCAGCACGCTGCTGGGGAGGTAGAGGTCGTAGTCGCTTAGGTTGTTGTTTGCGTTGGTTCCGCTGGTGCCTGTGCCTGTGCCTTCGGTGCCGCTGGCGAGCGTGCCGGAACCGGTCTTGCTCATACTCGCTTCGCTCGCAAAGTCGCTGCGTCCGATTCCGGCACGCTCGCCAGCTGCGTGGTTGGCTCCGCTCACACCGGTGGTAGAACCGGTCCTGTGGTCGGTCTCGGTGTGCTCGCCAGTTGCGTCCTTGTTCCAACCCATGGTGCTGAACGGCACCAGTGCACTGGAATACCAGGTGTCCAGCACGTCTGCGTCGCGCTTGAGTGTTTTGCCAGGAGCCTGGGCTTGCGCCTCGGCTTCGTTGCGGGCGACATAGACTTTGCCGTCTTCGTCGTACCAGGCAGGGATCTGGTGGCCCCACCAGAGTTGGCGGCTGATGCACCAGTCGGTGATGTTGTTCATCCACTGGTTGTAGGTGTTGACCCAGTTTTCGGGGACGAACTTCACTTCGCCGCTTTGCACCGCGTCGATGGCTTTTTGTGCAATGCTCTTGCCGGTGGCGTCGCCTTGGCCAACCTGGTTCATGGCGACGAACCACTGGTCGGTCAGCATGGGCTCGATCACCTGGCCGGTGCGGGCGCAGCGCGGCACCATGAGTTTGTGTTTCTTCACCTCGACCAAGGCACCGGCGGCTTCGAGGTCGGCCACCACGGCCTTGCGGGCCACAAAGCGGTCCAGGCCCCGGTATTTTTCGGGCGCGTTGCTGTTGATGGTTGCGTCCAGGTTCAGCACGCAGATCATCTCCAGCTTGTGGCGCTGGCCGACTTGGTAGTCGTTGGTGTCGTGCGCGGGTGTGACCTTCACCACGCCGGTGCCGAAGGCCTTGTCCACGTAGTCATCCGCGATCACGGGAATGGTGCGACCGCACAGGGGCAGGTTCACCTGCTTGCCGATCAGGGCGCTGTAGCGTTCGTCTTCGGGGTGCACCATCACGGCCACGTCGCCCAGCAGGGTTTCGGGACGGGTGGTGGCCACCGTCAGGCTGCCAGAGCCATCGGCCAGGTCGTAGCGGATGTGCCACATCGAGCCGTCTTCTTCTTCGCTTTCGACTTCCAGGTCGGATACCGCGCTCATCAGCACCGGGTCCCAGTTGACCAAGCGCTTGCCACGGTAAATCAGGCCTTGCTCATACAGTTGTACAAAGGTTTCGGTGACGGTTTGCGACAGTTTGGGGTCCATCGTGAAGTATTCGCGGCTCCAGTCCACGCTGTCGCCCATGCGGCGCATCTGGCTGGTGATGGTGCTGCCCGATTCTTCTTTCCACTCCCACACCTTACTCACAAAGTTCTTGCGCGCTTCGGCAGGGGTTGGGCCCATGTCGTGGCGGCTGATGCCTTGGGCCTGTAACTGGCGCTCCACCACGATCTGGGTGGCGATGCCCGCATGGTCGGTGCCGGGAATCCAGGCGGTGTTGAAGCCCATCATGCGGTGGTAGCGCGTCAACGAGTCCATGATGGTCTGGTTGAATGCGTGGCCCATGTGCAGCGTGCCCGTCACGTTGGGCGGGGGCAGCTGGATGGCGAAGGCCGGGGCGTCCGCGGTTGGCATGCCGGTGCCACGGAAACCAGCCACGCCATAGCCACGCTTTTCCCATTCCGGGCCCCAATGGGCTTCCAGCGCGGCGGGTTCGAACGATTTGGACAGGCTTTCAAGGCCGGGCTGATGGGCCGGTGTGGCGGGGGCGTTGCTCATGGCGGGGTCTTTTCAAAAAAAGCAAACGGCAACTCAGCAGGTGCCGTGCAGGACGATCGGCGTCCGAAACCCATGATTTTACTAGGCCGTCTGGGTGTTTTTCGCCTGGGCGTGCGCCTGTCCATGGGGCGCGTGGCACTGCCACCGGGGGGAGGCGCAGGTGGTGGTCCAGGCGCTGTTGGGGGGCGATCCGCTGGCCGGTTCGATAGCGACCGCCAATCCATTCCATTGCATCAATTGATTGGGTCGGCGCTTGGTTTGGGGTTAACCTGATGCGCACCTGGCATCCTGTCAGGCCAACCGATGTCAACCCACCAGGAGATATTCATGGCAGCACTCAAAGGCTCGCGCACGGAACAATGTCTGAAGGATGCCTTCGCAGGCGAATCCCAGGCCAACCGTCGCTATTTGTACTTCGCGAACAAGGCTGACATCGAGGGTCAGAACGATGTGGCCGCATTGTTCCGTTCCACCGCCGAAGGTGAAACAGGCCATGCCCACGGGCACCTGGAGTTTTTGGAGCAATCGGGCGACCCGGCCACCGGCTTGCCGATTGGCTCGACCCGTCAAAACCTGGCGTCGGCGGTGGCGGGCGAAACCCATGAGTACACCGACATGTACCCGGGCATGGCCAAGACCGCGCGTGAAGAGGGTTTTGATGAAGTGGCCGACTGGTTTGAGACCTTGGCCAAGGCAGAGCGGTCACATGCCAACCGTTACCAGAAAGCTTTGAACGAGCTGGTGGACTGAGCTGGCGCTTGCCCGTTGCGCTGCAGTGCGCAGCGGGCTGGTCTCAGGCTTTGTCACGCCACGCCCTCGCCGCGCCTCCTCCACGCTTTCACCGCGCCTTCAAATCCGCCCGTCCAGCAGTCCCCTCAAGTTCTTTTTCCAGGAGCACACCATGGCCAAAGAAGGCAACCTTGAAGCGCCCACGCGGCATGCATTGGACTGGCAAAACCCCGACTTCTACAACGAAGCCAAGTGTGTTGACGAGCTGGAACGCATCTTTGACATCTGCCATGGTTGCCGCCGTTGCGTGAGTTTGTGCAACGCTTTTCCCACCCTGTTTGACCTGGTGGACCAGAGCAGCACCCTGGAAGTCGATGGGGTGGCAAAGACGGATTACTGGAAGGTGGTGGACCAGTGTTACATGTGCGACCTGTGCTACATGACCAAGTGCCCCTACACACCGCCCCACGCTTGGAACCTGGATTTTCCGCACACGATGCTGCGCGCCAAGGCCATCCAATTCAAAAAGGGTGAAGTGGGGGTTGCCGCGAAGTTGTTGGCTTCCACCGATGTGCACGGCGCATTTGCCGGCATCCCGATCGTGGTGCAGGCCATCAACGCCATCAACAAAACCGAAACGGCACGCAGCGTCCTGGAAAGTGTGGCGGGGGTGGACAAAAACGCTTGGTTGCCAGAGCTGGCCACTCAAAAGTTCCGCTCCAGCGCCCCCGGTGCCAAGGGATCCAAAGTGGTGGATGGCGCGAAGACGCCTGGCAAAGTCGCCATCTATGCCACGTGCTACATCAATTACAACGAGCCGGGCATGGGCCACGACTTGCTCAAAATCCTGGACCACAACGACATCCCGTATGTGCTGGTCGAGAAAGAAAAATGCTGCGGCATGCCCAAGCTGGAGCTGGGCGATCTGGACGCGGTCAAGGCCGCCAAGGAAGCCAACATCCCCGTGCTGGCCAAGTACGCCAAAGACGGTTTTGCCATCATGGCGGCGGTGCCCAGCTGCGCGCTGATGTTCAAGCAAGAAATTCCGCTGATGTTTCCCGATTGCGCCGACACCCAGCGGGTCAAAGACGCGGTGTGGGACCCGTTTGAGTACTTCATGGCCCGCAAGCGCGATGGCCTGCTGAAAACCGAATTTCCGCAAAAACTGGGCAAAGTCAGCTACCAGATTCCCTGCCACGGCCGGGTGCAAAACATCGGCAAGAAAACCGAAGAAATGCTCAAAATGATTCCGGACACCGAGATCAACACCATCGAGCGCTGTTCGGGCCACGCTGGCACTTACGGCGTGAAAAAAGGCTCACACGACATGGCGATGAAGATCGGCAAGCCGGTGTTCAAGGCCATGGCCACCATGAAAGACGGCTCCCAACCCGACTTCATCAGCTCGGACTGCCCGCTGGGAGGGCACCACATCGCCCAGGGTTTTGCGGTCAACGGCCTGGGTGCCCCCGAACTGAACCACCCCCTGACCCTGGTGCGCAAAGCCTACGGCCTGAAATGAGGAGCATGCAGATGCAATTGACCGGAAAAATCACGCCCGAGACTCTGATGTCTCTGGAGGCCTATACCAAGTGGCGCAAACTTCACAAGCCTGACGTCATCGCACACCGCAAGCTGCGCAGTGTGCAGCTGGGTGAGCACATCCTTGTGCAGTTTGAGAGTGAAATCACGATCCGTTATCAGATCCAGGAGATGCTGCGCATCGAGAAAGTTTTTGAAGAAGAAGGCATCCTGCAAGAGATCGAGGCCTATGCGCCGCTGGTGCCGGATGGCCGCAACTGGAAGGCCACCCTGATGATCGGCTACACCGACATCCATGAACGCCAACGCGAATTGGCCAAACTGATCGGGGTGGAGGACCGCATGTTTGTGGAGGTGGAGGGCCATGATCGGGTGTATGCCATTGCCGACGAAGACCTGGACCGCGAGACCGAAGAAAAAACCTCGGCGGTGCACTTTTTGCGTTTTGAGTTGACGCCCACGCAGTGCGCGTCGGTCAAGGCGGGGGCCGGGGTCAAGATGGGCTGCGACCACACGCACTATCCCTCCCACGTGGACATCGGCCCAGACACCTTGGCCAGTTTGGCGGGTGATTTGAAGTAAGCCCCTGCGTGGCGCAAAAAAGCCGGAACAGGCCGCGTGGCCTGTTCCGGCTTTTTTGACGTCCAGCGATCAGTCGAGTTGGATGTTGGCGGCCTGGATGGCCTGGGTCCAGTCGGCGATGTCGCGGTCCAGGATTTTGGTCATCTCGGTTGGCGCCACAAAACGCACCTCAATGCCTGCCGCGTCGGCGCGTTGTTTGCTTTCGGGCAGGTCCAGACCGCGCTTGACCGCATCGGCCAGTTGGTTCACTGCGGCCGCAGGCGTGCCGGCAGGGGCGTACAGCGCTACCCAGGATTCCAGGTCAAATCGGGGGTAACCGGCTTCGGCCATGGTGGGCACTTGTGGCATGCCGGCATGGCGTTTTTTGCCCGTCACGGCCAAGGCTTTGAGCTTGCCTGCCTGAATGTGTTGCATCACAGAAGGCGGGGTGGTCATGAACACCTGCACCTGGCCCGCCAGCACATCGGCAATGGCCTGGCCTGAACCTTTGTAGGGCACATGCACCAGCGTCACGCCGGTTTGTTGCTTGAAAATTTCGGTGCCGATGTGCGAGACCGAGCCATTGCCCTGCGAGGCGTAGTTCAGCTTGCCCGGATTTTGTTTGGCGTAGGCGATGAACTCCTTCATGTTGTTCGCCGGAACCGACGGGTGCACTGCCACCACGTTGGTGGCCACGGTAATCAGGCCCACGGGTGTCAGGTCTTTCAGCTCCCAGGGCAGTTTGGCCATGAGGATCGGATTGGCCACGTGGTAGCCCGAATACGACACCAGCAGCGTGTGGCCATCCTTGGGTGCGCGCGCCACTTGCTGATAAGCCAGGTTGCCGCTGGCACCGCCCTTGTTTTCCACCACCACCGACTGGCCGATCAAGCGGCCCAGTGGCTCGGCGATCAGCCGCGCCGACGTGTCAACCAGACCACCCGGCGGCACCGGCACCACCAGCGTGATGGGTTTGCTGGGAAAGGTCTGTGCCATCAAGGCCACAGGGGCGCACAGGCTGGCCATGGCCAGCAGGCGGGTGAGTCGTTGCGTCAGTGCTCGGCGTGTGGTCATGCGGGTCTTTCGTGTGGGTGGAAAAAGTGTTCAGCGCATGCCAATGCGCACGTTGCCAAAAATTGCCTGGGCGTCGCGCGGCAGGCAGCGCCAGTAAGCGCTGCTGGCGGCCACTTCGCCCTGGAGTTCAGCGGCGGCTTTCCAGGCCCAGCGGGGGTTGTACAAAAAGCTGCGTCCCAGTGCCACCAGGTCGGCATCACCGCGTTGCAATACGGCTTCGGCCTGTGCGGGTTCGGTGATCAGGCCCACCGCAAAGGTGGTCAGGCCTGAGGTGTCTTTGACCGTCTTGGCCAGATGCACCTGGTATTCCGGCCCGACCGGTATCTTTTGCAGGGGCGACACGCCGCCCGACGAGATGTGCACAAACTGTGCACCGGCTTGCTTGAGCAGGCTGGCCAGTTCGGCGGTTTCTTCTACCGTCCAACCGCCCTCGACCCAGTCGGTGGCCGAGATGCGCATGCCCAAAGCGCCGCCAAACACCTTGCGCACGGCGATGAACACTTCCAGCGGAAAACGGATGCGGTTGTCGAAGTTGCCGCCATACGCATCAGTGCGTTGGTTAGACAGGGGTGACAAAAACTGGTGCAGCAAATAGCCGTGGGCCGCGTGCAACTCAATCACCTGAATGCCCAGGGCCCGTGCGCGGCGTGCCGCCTGCACAAAGTCGTCACAGATGCGGTCAATCTCGGTGCGGGTCAAGGCCTGCGGGGCGGGCTCTTGCGGCAAGTGGGGCAGGGCGCTGGGGGCCAGCGTTGTCCAGCCGCCGTGGTCAGGGGCGATCAGCATGCCGCCATCCCAGGGGGCTGCGCTGGATGCCTTGCGGCCTGCGTGGCTGAGCTGGATGCAGACCGGCATGGCGGGGGCCAGGTGGCTGGCTCGGGCCAGATGTTCATCCAGCGCGGCGGCGGTGGTGTCGTCCCACAGGCCAAGGCAGCCGGGGCTGATGCGGCCCTCGGGCGAGACAGCAGTCGCCTCGATGGTCAACATGCCTGCGCCGCTGTTGAGCAAGTTGGCCCAATGCGCCAAATGCCAGTCGGTGGCCAGACCGTTGACCGCTGAATATTGGCACATTGGGGCGATCACGATGCGGTTGGGCAAAGTCACGGGGCCGCTGGGGGCGTTGAAAGTGAAGGGGGTAAAAAGTAGGCTCATAGCCAAATCTTAGGCCCAATATGCCTTGTGCTGCCAGACCGTGCGTGACAGGCTTGTTCAGGTCTCGGGAATCCAGCCAGACCATTCACCGCCCAATGGCGCTTGCAGCGTCAGCATTTGCCCGCTCACCGGGTGGTTCAGCGTCAGTTGCAGCGCGTGCAGCCACAGCCGCGTCACCCCGATGTGTTCGGCCACGGCACGGTTGAGCGGCCCTTTGCCGTGGGTGGCGTCACCCAAAATCGGGTGCGCGATGTGCTTCATGTGGCGGCGCAACTGGTGGCGGCGACCGGTCAGCGGTTGCAGCGCCACTTGCGCCCAACGCAGACTGGGAAAGTGGCCTTGCGCAATGGGCAGATCACCCTTGTGCCGCGTGGCCAGGCGGGTTTGGGCCGCTTGCACTTCCATCCGTTCGCTGCGCATGTCGTCGGGCATGCGTTTGAGCGGGTGGTCGATCAAGGCCTGGTCAGCGGGCCAGCCGCGCACGATGGCGGCATAGGTTTTTTGCAGACCCTCGCCGGTTTCAAACGCCTGGCCTAGGCTGCGGGCCACCTCGGCGCTCAGGGCAAACACCAGCACGCCGCTCGTGCCTTTGTCCAGCCGGTGCACTGGCCAAACGTGTCGCCCGATCTGGTCGCGCAGGGCTTGAAGCACAAAGCGCGTTTCCCCCTTGTCCAGCAGGGTGCGATGCACCAGCCAGCCGGTGGGCTTATTCACGATGGCGAGATAATCGTCCAGATAAAGGATATCGAGCATGTTGTTCTTATTGTCTCCCGCTAAATCACTGGATTACGCCCCCGCCCCCGCCGAAGTGCCCCACACGTTGCCGCAGTTTGTGCCGCAGTCCAAAGCCCTGATCGAGGTGCTGCGCCAAAAATCGCCGCAGCAAATCTCTGAGCTGATGGACTTGTCCGATGCGCTGTCGGCCCTCAACGTGGCCCGCTACGAAGCCTGGAACCCCAAATTCACCGCCAAAAATTCCAAACAAGCCGTGCTGGCCTTCAATGGCGATGTGTATGAGGGGCTGGACGCCAAAACCCTGAGCGCCAAAGAGCTGGACTGGGCGCAAACCCATGTGGGGATTTTGAGTGGTCTGTATGGCGTGCTGCGTCCACTGGACTGGATGCAGCCCTACCGCCTGGAGATGGGCACCACGCTGCCAACCGACAAGGGCCGTAACCTCTACCAGTTTTGGGGCGCGCAAATTGCCGAATACCTGAACGCCCAATTGGTCAAGGACAAGACCCCGGTCATCGTGAACCTGGCCTCGCAAGAGTATTTCAAGTCGGTGAACCGCAAAACGCTCAAGGCCCGGGTGATTGAATGCGTGTTTGAAGATTTCAAAGGTGGCACGTACAAGGTCATCAGCTTCAACGCCAAGCGGGCGCGGGGCCTGATGGCCCGCTATGCGGTGAAAAACAGGATCAGCCATCCCGAAGCTTTGCTCGGCTTTGATCTGGAAGGCTACGCCTATGATCCGGCGGTGTCCGAGCCCGACCGTTTGGTGTTTCGACGCAAACTACAGGCATGACCATGAACTCTCCAGAGCAATCTCAGCTGGGTAAAACCAGCGCCTATGTGGACCAGTACGACGCGAGTTTGCTGTTTCCGATTCCCCGTGCCACCAAGCGTGCCGAGATCGGCGTCACGGGCCAACCGGTTTTTTGCGGAGCCGATTTATGGACCGCTTTCGAGTTGTCCTGGCTCAACCCCAAAGGCAAGCCGCAGGTGGCGCTGGCGCACATCACCGTGCCGGCCGAGAGCACACACATCGTGGAAAGCAAGTCGTTCAAGTTGTACCTCAACAGTTTCAACAACACGCGGCTGGAGAGTGCCGATGCGGTGCGTACATTGATTCGCCATGACATCAGCGCGGCCATCTGGCATGGCGCGCAGGTGCAGGCGAGCGTGGGCGTGAACTTGTTGCTGCAAGAACAGTTTGATGCCGAGCCCGTGCATGAACTGGACGGACTGAACCTGGACCGCCTGGACATCGAATGCAGCCGCTACCAGCCTGCGCCGGATTTGCTGAGCGCCAACCACGCTGAGTTGCCCGTCACGGAAACCCTGGTCAGCCATTTGCTCAAAAGCAATTGCCTGGTGACGGGGCAGCCCGACTGGGGCAGCGTGCAGATCACCTACAGCGGGCCCCAGATTGACCAAGCGGGTTTGCTGCAATACATCGTGAGTTTTCGCAACCACAACGAGTTCCACGAGCAGTGTGTGGAGCGCATTTTCATGGACATCTGGACGCGCTGCCAACCCACGAGGTTGACCGTGTACGCACGTTACACCCGGCGCGGTGGATTGGACATCAACCCTTGGCGCACCAGCCATCCTGGCGTGGTGCCGCCCAACGTGCGCACGGCGCGGCAGTGAAGGCGCGCAACCGAGAGTGGTCTTGCCCTTGTTCAGGTGATTGGCGCAATAACTTGACAGTCTGGCGTGATATTTTAAAATCGCGCCAATCATGTCTGATTTCTCAACACAACTCCTTCGCGCTGTTCAGCAGCGGGTGCAGGGTATTTCCATTGCTGAAGCCGTCAAAATGTGGCCCGATGTCCCGCGTCGCACTTTGCAACGCGGCTTGGCGCAGTGGGTGGATGCAGGAGAAATCGCGCCAAAAGGGCAGGCGCGTGCCGCCCGTTATGTCTCTATCGCGCCAAAATCGCTGACCTTTTCCTTGGCCACGGGGCAAGGGTTGCCAGAAGGCGCAGTCTGGCGTGCCGAAGAAGAACTCTCCACAGGCCAATGGCCCTTGTCGCCCGACAGCAAAGACATCCGGGCTTATCTGGCTCGGCCCTGGGGCACGCGCCAAGCGGTGGGTTACCAGGCAGAGTTTTTGCAGGCCTATCAGCCCAATGTCACGTTTTATTTGCCCCAACCTGTGCGCGCCCAGCTGCACCGCATGGGCCGCACCGGGCAAAGCCCGCAGCCTGCGGGCACTTATGGCCGCGCTGTGCTTGATCGCTTGTTGATCGATTTGTCCTGGGCGTCCAGCCACCTGGAGGGCAACACGTATTCGCGGCTCGACACGCAAGCCCTGATCGCCCACGGCCAGCAGGCTCAAGGCCATGGCGTGACCGAGACGCAAATGATCCTGAACCACAAAGCTGCCATCGAGCTGTTGATGGACAACGTGGACGCGCCCCAACTCAGCCGCTATGTGCTGATGAACCTGCACAGCGCATTGTCGGAAAACCTGCTCGAAAGCGCCGAAGACGAAGGCCGTCTGCGCGTGCACCCGGTGCAGATCGGTCAAAGCCTTTATCGGCCACCCACTGGGCAAACCCTGCTGGGCACGTTGCTCAATGAGGTGATCGCCAAATTCAACGCGGTTCAAGACCCGTTTGAACAGGCCTTTTTTGCCATGGTTCATCTGCCGTATCTGCAGCCCTTTGCCGATGTCAACAAGCGTACCTCGCGCCTGCTGGCCAACTGGCCGCTGCTGCGGGCCAACTTGTGTCCGTTGACTTTTTTGGGCGTGTCGCAAGAGTGGTACACCACCTCGATGCTGGGTGTCTACGAGATGAACCGGGTCGAGTTGCTGCGCGATCTGTTCATGTGGGCCTACGATCGCTCGACCAAGGAGTACCTGACGGCCCGCTCCAGCGTGGTGGAGCCGGACTTGCTGCGGCTGACCTACCGTGACGCCATCAAAAACATGGTGAAGAACGTGGTGCAAAACCCCGAACAAGACCCGCTGGCGCTGGTGGCTGAACAAGTGGCCTTGGCCGCCCCGGCCCCGCAACGAGAAGACTTGCGCGCGCTGGTCATCCAAGAGCTGCGGCGCTTGCACGAAGGCGTGCTGGCCCGTTATGGTTTGCGCCCACCGGAGCTGGAGCGCTGGCGAAAAATTCAGGGCTGATCAGCCTTGCAAACCTTCCAGCACATTGACCGTGTTCACGCCCACCTCGGCCACCGCATAACCGCCTTCAAACGTCAGTACGGTTGGTAGCCCCAGTTGCGCGATGGCACGGCCCAGCTGCAGGTAATCCGCGCTGTGCAGTTTGAAGCCCGAAATCGGATCGCCCTCAAACGTGTCCAGCCCCAGCGGCACCACCAACGCTTGCGGGGCAAAGTCGCTCACCGCCTGCAAAGCCGTTTGCAGCGTGGCCTGCCAAACGTCAAACCCGGTGCCGCGTGGCAGTGGCAGGTTCAGGTTGAAGCCCGCGCCTGCGCCATGCCCCCGCTCATCGGCATGGCCTAAAAAGAACGGGTACTCGGTGCGCGGATCGCCGTGGATCGAGGCCGTGAACACATCGCTGCGCTCATAAAAACAAGTCTGCGTGCCGTTGCCGTGGTGGTAATCCACGTCCAGCACGGCCACGCGCTGCAGCCCACCGTCGCGCAAAGCCTGTGCAGCCACAGCGCCGTTGTTGATGAAGCAGTAACCGCCCATGTAATTCGGTCCGGCATGGTGTCCCGGTGGGCGGGTCAGGGCCATGGACAAGCGCTCACCTGCCAGCACCGCCAGTGCGGCGGCCAGTGCGCAGGCCGCACCCTCGCGGGCAGCAACCCAACTGCCCGCAGTCAAAGGCGTTCCCGAGTCGTAGGCGTATTGCCCCAGCCGCGCCGCAAAGTTGAGCGGCGGCACATCGGTGCGAAAGGCGTGCCGTGAAGCCAACGGCCAGACCGAGGGCAGCGCATCGCGCTCGGCATTGGCCGGGTCCTGCGCCACCCAGTCGTCCCACGCACGCGCCAGAAAATACAGGTAGTCCGGCGCATGGATGCGGGCCATGGCGGCGTCCACCTCCAGCGCCGCATCGGGGGCCAACAACTGCCCTACAGGGCGGCGTTGCAGCTCGTTCAGCACATATTGCAGGCGGTCGGGTACTTCGTGGCAATCGACCATGCGACCGCGAAACATTTCCTGGCGGCCTGCGTGTTCGGCGTGGCGGGTGTTGTGGAAGATTTTCATGGGGGGATATGCACACTTGGTCAGAACCGGATGCGAAAGCGCGTTTCAGTGAGTTTTTGGATGCGTGCTTGCAGGACGGGCCTCAGATGGTAACAAGGCGGGGCACTGAAACAGCCGTGCTGGTGCCCTTGCACGAGTGGCGGAGGCTGCAGTCGGCAGCGCGCCCGTCTTTGAAGCAACTGCTGCTGTCTGACCAGGCCCGCACCGACATCATGGTCCCGCCGCGAGGGCAAGCCAAGCGTCGGCCTGTGGAGCCAATGTTGTGACGCAGCTTGATTCCCGACTGAATGCCCGCCGTCATGACCGCCTTAACCAAACTCCCGAAACCCCTTGAGCGCTACCAGCGGTGGGAAGTGGGGTTCACGTTTTTCCTTCAGCGCCGCAATGGCTTCGCGCACATGCGGGTTGCTCCAGATCGCGCCTTGCAGCCAGCCCATTTGGCGCAGGCTGTCTTCCACGCTGTGGTCTCGGGCGTAGTGGATGGCTTGTTTGGTGCCCCAAATCGCCACGGGTGGTTTGCTGGCGATTTCTTGTGCGGTTTGCAAGGCGCCGGCCACCAGGGCCTCGTGGTTGTCAAAAACTTCGGTCACCAGGCCGTGGGCCAGCGCTTTGGATGCGCTCAGGCGGCGACCCGTGTAGGCCAGTTCTTTGACCAGTCCCATGGGCAGCAGCTTGGGCAGGCGTTGCAAGGTGCCCACGTCGGCCACCATGCCGATGTTGATTTCCTGCACGCAAAAGAAGGCGTCGGCCGTGGCATAGCGGATGCAACAGGCGGTCACCATGTCCACCGCGCCGCCGATGCAGCCGCCCTGGATGGCCGCGATCACCGGGATGCGCAGGGTCTCCAGCAGCGTGAAGGTGGCCTGCATGTCGGTCAGCAAGTCAAACACCGCTGCGCGGCCTTCGGGGCTGTTGTCGTCCATCTGGATGGCCCCGCCAAACGTCTCCAGCGCCATGCCCGCCGAAAAGTGCTTGCCCGTGCTGGAGATCACCAGTGCCCGGGCTTCGCCTCCTTTGTGAAGTTGCGTCAGCGCGTCGTGCAGTTCGCGCCAAAAGCTGGGGTGCATGGTGTTCATCGCCTCTGGGCGGTTGAGCACCAGGTGCGCAACGTGGCGCTCTATCGTCAGGGAAAAGCAGTTCAGTGTGTTCATGGGGTGGGCTCCTTTGGGGCAATGTAGCCGTTTGCCGGTGGTGGCTGTGTCCCGGTTTTGACGTGACAGCCTGCCGGGTTATTTTTCAGAGGTATTCGGCTTGGATGTTGGCAGCGTCCGAAACAAGTCAACCAGCTAGAAATGCCTTGAAATTCAGAACCGCAGGTCGGGTGAGGGTGTGGGATCTACCTGTTGCTCCAGTGCGGCTTCTCGCTCGATGCGCATGGCGCGCTGGAAGGCCGGGCGGTCCTGAAGGCGCTGCCAGTAGGCCGCCACCGCCGGGGAAAACTGGGCGTCCAGGCCAAGATGGCGAGCCAGTACCAGGGCATAGCCCACCGCCACATCGGCAGCCGTGAAGCGGTCGGCGCACAGGTACGCGTTGTGTTGCACAGCGGCATCCACTGCGCGCAGTCTGGCCAGAAACCAGCGTGTGTAGTCGTTGACCACTTGGGGTTGCTTGCGCTCGGGTGGCTCGAAATGGGTGTAGCGCAGCACCAGCGTTTGCGGAAAGGTGAGCGTGGCATCGCTGATGTGCAGCCAGTTCAGGTAGGCCCCGTAGGCCGCTTCGCTGGCCTGTACGTCGAACACACCCGGGCTGTGGCGTGCAGCGAGGTACTGGCACATGGCGGCCGATTCGGTCATGCGGGTGGTGCCGTCCTCCAGCAGTGGCACGGTGCCCAGGGGGTTCAGGTCCAGGTAGGGCTTGGCATGCACCCGGGGTGGAAAGGGCAACAGGCGCAGTTCGTAAGGCAGGCCCAGTTCTTCGAGCATCCACAAGGGACGCAAAGACCGGGCGCTGACGCAGTGGTGCAAAACGATCATGGTTTGGGTTCCTGGTTCAGTGGCGTTTCTTGAATGGCCGAAGGTCGTGCATGCCGGGCAGGGTGCGTGGGTCGGTGCATTTCAAGCCAACCTCTTGCAGCCACAACCGAGTGCAAAACGCAGATCAACGTGGATCGTTGGCTTGAAATGCGAACAATTCATTTTGCAGATCTTGGGGGGGCGTTTTCGGTGGTGTGGCCGAGTTGACCAACGACCCCACCCGCACCCCCAGCAGCCTCAGTCGGCGTGACAGGTCCACCCGTTTCAGGCATTGGCCCGCGATGTGGCGAATTTGTTTGGCATCGGCGGTGTATTCGGGCAGGGTCTGGTCGCGCGTCACAGCCTGAAAATTGTCATAGCGCAACTTGATGCCGATGGTTTTGCCCGTGTAGCCTTTGCGCTGCAAGTCGGCCGCCACCTGTTCGCACAGCCGGGTGAAGACGGCGCTCAGTTCTTTGCGGTCGCGCACGGCGTGCAGGTCGCGCTCGAAGGTGGTTTCACGGCTCATGCTGACCGGCTCGCTTTCGGTTTCTACCGGGCGGTCATCGCGTCCCCAGGCGGCATCAAACAACCAAGCCCCGTAACTTTTGCCAAAGTGCTCCATCAGCCAGTGCTGTTCGCGTGCAGCCAGCTCGCCAATGGTGTGGATGCCAAAACTTTGGAGCTTTTCGTCGGCCTTGGGGCCCACGCCGTTGATCTTGCGGCAGGCCAACGGCCAGATCAGGGTTTGCAGATCGGCCTCGTGCACGATGGAGATGCCGTTCGGTTTGTTGAACTCGCTGGCCATCTTGGCGATCAGTTTGTTGGGCGCCACACCGATCGAGCAGGTCAGGCCCGTGGCGTTCAAAATGCTTTTCTGGATCAAGCGCGCCAGCACCCGCCCGCCTTCGCGCTGGCCGCCGGGCACGCCGGTGAAGTCGATATAGACCTCGTCCACGCCCCGGTCCTGCATGAGCGGCGCGATGTCAGTGATGACGGCCTTGAAGGTGCGCGAGTAGTGCCGGTAGCGCTCAAAGTCCACTGGCAACAAGATGGCCTGCGGGCACAGTTTGGCCGCCTTCATCAGCCCCATGGCCGAGCCGATGCCAAACTGCCGCGCCGCATAAGTGGCGGTGGTGATCACGCCGCGCCCGGTGTAGCCCTCGAGGCGTGGAAAAAAATCAAGCGGAATGCGGTCCAGCCGCTCGACAAAGGTCTCGGCTGTCCATTCGCCATCGGGGTAGGCCGCTTGCAGCTTGCCCAGCAGGTCGTCTTCCTTGCGCCTGCCGCCGCCAATGACCACGGGCAGACCCTGGAGCTGCGGGTAACGCAGCAACTCGCAAGACGCGTAAAACGCGTCCATGTCGAGGTGGGCAATGCGCCGCACGGGTGGGGCGATGGCGCTTGAAGCGGGTGCAGAAGTCACCCTTCAAGCATAGCCTGAGACGCAGGGGTTTTGCCCTGCGGTGCCGCTGGTGTTCGGCTGAAACTGGCGCCGAGCTGGATCAGACGCAGGTTGGAAAGGTGCCTGGCAGCAAGATGCTCTTGTCGACCGTGTCCATTTGGGTGCGGCCGCAGAAGGCCATGGTCAGGTCGAGTTCCTTGTGGATGATGTCGAGCGCTTTGGTCACGCCCGCTTCGCCCATGGCTCCCAGGCCATACAGCATGGGGCGGCCAATGTAGACGCCCTGGGCACCCAGAGCGCGGGCTTTCACCACGTCCTGGCCGCTGCGGATGCCGCCGTCCATGTGCACTTCGATGTTCTGGCCCACGGCATCCACGATGGCGGGCAGGGCTTCGATGCTGGACTGCGCGCCGTCGAGCTGGCGGCCGCCGTGGTTGCTGACGATCAGGGCGTCGGCACCCGATTGCACCGCCAGGTGGGCGTCTTCCACATCCTGGATGCCCTTGAGGATGAGCTTGCCGCCCCAGCGCTTTTTGATCCATTCCACATCGCCCCAGTTCAGGGCGGGGTCGAACTGTGAAGCGGTCCACGAAGACAGGCTGTTCATGTCGGCCACGCCCGTGACATGGCCCACGATGTTGCCAAACTGGCGACGCGGTGTGCCCAGCATGCCCAGGGCCCAGCGCGGCTTGGTGGCGATGTTGATCATGTTGGCGATGGTCAGCTTCGGGGGGGCAGACAGGCCGTTTTTCAGGTCCTTGTGGCGCTGACCCAGGATTTGCAAGTCCAGCGTGAGCACCAGCGCGCTGCAGTTGGCGGCTTTGGCGCGGTCGATCAGGCGCTCGATGAAGCCCTTGTCTTTCATCACGTACAGCTGAAACCAGAAGCCTTCACCGGCGTGCTGGGCCACATCCTCGATGGAGCAGATGCTCATGGTCGACAGGGTGAAGGGCACGCCGAACTTTTTGGCCGCGCGGGCCGCCAGAATTTCGCCATCGGCGTGTTGCATGCCGGTCAGGCCCGTGGGCGCAATGGCCACCGGCATGGCCACGGGCTGGCCCACCATCGTGCTGGCGGTGCTGCGGTTTTCCATGTTCACGGCCACGCGCTGGCGCAGCTTGATCTTCTGGAAATCGCTTTCGTTGGCGCGGTAAGTGCTCTCGGTCCAGGAGCCGCTGTCTGCGTAGTCATAAAACATGCGCGGTACGCGCTTTTCGGCCAGAACGCGCAAGTCTTCGATGTTGGTGATCACGGTCATGAGGGGGATCCTGAAAGTTGAGCCAATGGGAATGGTGACAGATCGTAGCCGCGCAGCCCTCTGGAGGCTGTGAAACTTGGGCTTGGCCGGTTGAAATTTCTTGCGGCCCCCTCTGGCGTGCTCGGCGGCTCAGCCGTGGGGGCGTGCTTTCAGAATCGAAATTTTCGATTCACTCAGCTGCTGCAACTGACGCTGCCGCAACCCGACATGGTCACGTTCTGGATGACCGAGGGATCGGCCAGCGTTTCGGTCACGCTGTCAAAACCCACCGACTTCAGGTGTGCAGCCAGGCCCGCGTCCATGCTGGCCGCGTGCCCGGGAAACCACTCGGCCAGCGCTTCGGCCAGGCGGGTGATGATTTGCTTGTCGGTGTCCAGGTAATGGGCTTCCACCACGCGCATGGTTTCCAAAATGGTGGCGTGGTGTTCGGCGTGGCAGTTGTCCGCCGAAAAACCGGTGGCCAGCATCCAGCGTTCTTCTTGCGCGAAATGTTCCACTGTGTGGTTCAAAAACGCTTTGTAAATCGGTAATTGCGCCTCTTCGGGGGTGGCCAGGATTTGGTTGATCATGTCCACAAACTCCTGGTGCGTTTCGTCCATGCGCGCATCGCCAGTGTTCAGTGATGGGGTCCATGCCATGGCTTGCGTGGCTTGAGTAGCAGGGGTGTCAGACGTGTGGGCGGGTGCAGTGTGGGACATGGCGCAGCGCAAAAGTGGATAGAACGGGCCAAATTATCGCGCCATCCATCCACTTCCCCGGCGGCTGGGTTGAATGCCGCCCTGGGCGGGCTCATGGTTCGGTGACTTGCATGTGCGCGACCCCATAAAGTGGTCCACCTGTCCAGGGGGTCATGCACATTTCGGCCCAGCAAAACGCCCAACCATAAAGCTCGGCCACGGTGTGCTGGGCGAGGAGTTCCAGTCGGGGGTGCAGTTGGGCGACCTCCATCGCGTTGTGTGCACCCCACTGAAACTCTGCGCCAGTGCTTGACACACTGGGCGTCAAATGGGCGTGGCCAATGCCCAAAGACGTCATGAAATCACAGACCAGCTCCGACCCCTCGGGGGCATTGTCGCCAATTTCAGTCAGGACGGCCTTGACTTGTGTGGGGGTCAGGTACATCAATACACCCTCGCACAACAGCAACAGCGGCTCACGGCCCGTGCGCTCACTCAAGCCCAGTTGCTGCCACCACCCGGGTTGGGTCAGGTCCAGGCAGACATCACTGGCCGTTTCTGAGTGCGCTTGCAGCAACAAATGACGCAGGGATACGACCTCGCGCAAATCCACATCCAGCCAACGGTTGTGGCCGTTGTCAAACCATTGAAAATAGTCCGACAGGCCCGCCCCCAGATTGATGCCTTGCGAGGCGGAGTGGTGCTTGAAGAAGTCCTCTCCAATGCGCTTCAACACCTGGGTTCGCCACAGCACGTTCAACATGGTTGCCCTGTCTTGCAGCAAGGGGTCGATGGCGTGGCCGAACTTGTCCATCAATTGTTGGGCCTGCACATCGCAAGGGTCCAGCCAGGGGTAAATCGAGGCACCCCGTCCTCGGGCGACCAAGGGGATCAGCAAGGTGCTGGACACCGGCTTCAGCTTGGGGATCTGCTTCAGGGCGCGCGGGGATGTCATCGTTATCTCCTTGTGTGGAACCTGACTTTTTAAAAGTGGTGTTCCGTGACAAGACTGATGTGCATCAAACTTGGGGCCATCAAGGCGTGGTGTATATCTTTTCAGCATGCCCGCGTGGGCAAGTCAGCGCATGGCGGGCCCGCCACGCGCTGCCACCACCGGCTTGCCTGCGCCGGTGATTCGTTTTGACCTGGGTGCTTTGCGGGTCGTCAGGCCAGACGCGCCCGATGCCTTGCGATTTGAAAGCGCACTTGCGCCGGTGCGGTGCCGCCCAGGGTGTTGCGGGCATGGAGTGAGCCTTGCAGGCTCAGCGGCCCGAACACATCGGCTTCAATGCGGCTGTCGAACTTTTGCAGGGTTTCCAGCGGCAGTTCTGACAGGTCCACGTTCAGACCTTGGGCGGTCTTGACGGCGTGGGCAACCACCTCATGGGCATCACGGAAAGGCAAACCTTTTTTGACCAAATAATCGGCCAGATCGGTGGCGGTGGCGTAGCCCTTTTTGACGGCGACTTCCATCGCGGCAGCGTTGACGGTGATGCCGCCTTCCTTTTGGCCCGTGGCCGGGTTGACTTGGCCGCCCACCATTTCGCTGAAGATGCGCAGGGTGTCCTTGAGCGTGTCCACCGTGTCAAACAGCGGCTCTTTGTCTTCCTGGTTGTCCTTGTTGTAGGCCAGAGGCTGGCCCTTCATCAGGGTGATCAGACCCATCAGGTGCCCCACCACGCGGCCCGTTTTGCCACGCGCCAGCTCGGGCACGTCGGGGTTTTTCTTCTGCGGCATGATGGACGAGCCGGTGGTGAAACGGTCGGCAATGCGCACAAAACCGAAGTTCTGGCTCATCCACAAAATCAGCTCTTCCGACATGCGGCTGATGTGCACCATGCACAGGCTGGCTGCAGCGGTGAATTCGATGGCGAAGTCGCGGTCGCTCACGCCGTCCAGGCTGTTCTGGCAGACCTGCGGGTGGCCTTGTTCATCGACCATGCCCAGCGTGCGGGCCACACGTTCGCGGTCCAGCGGGTAGGTGGTGCCGGCCAAAGCGGCGCTGCCCAGCGGCAGACGGTTGGTGCGGCGGCGCACGTCGCCCATGCGTTCGGCATCGCGGCTGAACATCTCGACATAGGCCAGCAAATGGTGCGCAAAACTCACCGGCTGGGCTACCTGCAGGTGGGTGAAGCCAGGCAGGATCACCTCGACGTTTTGCTCGGCTACATCAACCAGCGACTTTTGCAGGTCGGCCAGCAAGTCGATGATCAGGTCCATTTCGCTGCGCAGCCACAGGCGCACGTCGGTGGCGACCTGGTCGTTGCGGCTGCGGCCGGTGTGCAGGCGCTTGCCCGCGTCGCCCACCAGCTGGGTCAGGCGCGCTTCGATGTTCAGGTGCACGTCTTCCAGGTCGAGCTTCCATTCAAACGCGCCAGATTCGATCTCTTGCGTGATTTGCGCCATGCCGCGCTGGATGTCGGCCAGGTCGCTGACGCCGATGATGTTCTGCGCGGCCAGCATCTCGGCGTGGGCCAGGCTGCCGGTGATGTCGGCTTGCCACAGGCGCTTGTCAAAGAACACGCTGGCGGTGTAGCGCTTGACCAACTCGCTCATGGGTTCAGAAAAGAGCGCGGACCAGGCTTGGGATTTTTTGTCGAGTTGGTTTGTCATAGGTGGGGGATTTTATCGGGCAGCCACAAGCCACCCGAAAACCGGCTTTCAACCCGTGTTGCGCAGCCCCGCCGCGATCCCGTTGATGCTGATGTGGATGCCGCGCTGCACCCGTTCGTCGGCCAAGCCGGCCCGGTAACGGCGGATCAGCTCGACTTGCAGGTGGTGCAGCGGGTCGATGTAGGGGAAGCGGTGGCGAATCGACCGGTCCAGCGCCGGGTTGCTGGCCAGGCGGTTTTTCTCACCGGTGATCTGGGCCAGCGCGTCCGCCGTGCGGTGCCATTCGGCTTCGATGGCGGCAAAGATCTTTTTGCGCAGGCGGCTGTCGCTCACCAGTTCGGCGTAGCGTGAGGCCAGGGCCAGGTCGCTCTTGGCCAGCACCATGTCCATGTTGGACAGCAGCGTGCGGAAAAACGGCCACTGGCGGTACATCTTTTGCAGCAAGGCCAGTGCGGCTTTGCGTTCGGCTGCGTCGGGTTTGTCCAGGTATGTGGCCACGGCCGAGCCAAAGCCCAGCCAGCCGGGCAGGGTCAGGCGGCATTGGCCCCAGCTGAAGCCCCACGGAATGGCGCGCAGGTCTTCGATTCTTTCCAACGCTTTGCGCGATGCGGGGCGCGAGCCGATGTTCAGTTGGGCCAGCTCTTTCAGTGGGGTGGCACCAAAGAAATAGTCGGTGAAGCCAGGGGTCTCATAAACCAGGGCACGGTAGGCGTCCATGCTGGCTTCGGACAGTTCGGCCGCAGCGTCCAAAAACGCCCGGGTGGCGGGTTTGGTGGGTTGCAGCAGCGTGGCTTCGAGTGTGGCCGCGACCAGGGTTTCGAGGTTGCGGCGGCCAATCTCGGGGTTGGCGTATTTGGAGCCAATGACTTCGCCCTGCTCGGTCAGTCGGATTTGACCACGCACGGTGCCAGGGGGTTGCGCCAGGATGGCCTGGTAGCTGGGGCCGCCGCCTCGGCCCACGGTGCCGCCGCGGCCATGGAACATGCGCAGCGTGATGCCGTGGCTGCTTTGCAGTTTGTCAAACAATTCCACCAGGGCAATTTCGGCGCGGTACAGCTCCCAGTTGCTGGTGAAGATGCCGCCGTCCTTGTTGCTGTCGGAGTAGCCCAGCATGATGTCTTGTTCGCCGCCCGAGCGCTGGATCAGTGCGGCCACGCCAGGCAGGGCGTAGAAGTCACGCATGATGGGCGCTGCGTTGCGCAGGTCTTCGATGGTCTCGAACAGTGGCACCACGATCAGGTCGTTGTGCGCCTCTGTGTCCAGTGTGCCGCGCAGCAGGCCCACTTCTTTTTGCAGCAGCAACACTTCCAGCAAGTCACTCACGGTTTCGGTGTGGCTGATGATGTAGTGGCGAATCGCCTGTTTGCCAAAACTGGCCAGCATGCGGCGGGCCATTTCAAAGATGGCCAGCTCCGACAGGCTGTGGGCGCTGTAGCTGGCACTGGGCACGCGCAGCGGGCGGGCGTCGTTCAGCAGGCCCAGCAGCAGGGCTTGCTTGGCGTGCTCATCGAGCTGGCTGTAGTTCTTTTCCACACGCGCGACCGTCAGCAGTTCGGCCACGACTTCTTCGTGTTTGTCCGAGCTTTGGCGCAAGTCCACCGTGGCCAGGTGGAAGCCAAACACTTCCACGGCGCGGATCAGGGGGTGCAGGCGTTGCGCGGCCACGGCTTCTGCATGGTGGCTGCACAACGAGGCTTCGATGGTGCGCAAGTCGCGCAAAAATTCTTCGGCATGGGCGTAGGGGTTTTGCGGTGCCACGGCGTGGCGGGCGGCTTCGCCCCCGGTCAAGTGGCTGAGTGTGGCGGCCAGGCGGGCATAGATGCCCGTCAGCGCTCGGCGATAGGGCTCGTCCTGGCGGTGCGCGTTGGTGTCCGGGGATTGCGCGGCCAGGGCCTGCATTTCGGGGCCAAAGGGCACCAGCATGGCCGACAGTGACAGTTCGCTGCCCAGGTAGTGCACTTCGGTCAGGTAGTGGCGCAGGGCCACATCGCTTTGGCGGGTCAGGGCGTGTTCGAGGGTTTGTGCGGTCACGTTGGGGTTGCCGTCGCGGTCGCCACCGATCCATTGGCCCATGCGCAAGAAGCTGGCAATGGGCTGGCCGGGCAGGGCCTCTTCCAGCTCAGCATACAGCTTGGGAATTTCGCGCAAAAAGGTCGCTTCGTAATAACTCAGCGCGTTTTCGATCTCGTCGGCCACCGTGAGTTTGGTGAAGCGCAGCAGGCGGGTTTGCCACAGTTGCATCACGCGGGCGCGCATTTGCAGTTCGTTCGCCGTCAGCTCTTTGGGGGTCAGCGCGTCTTTGGTGGCGTTCACCGCTGCAGCGCGGGCCTTGATGGCGTCGCGCTCCGTCAGCAGGTGGGCGATGTCGCGCTCGGCGTCCAAAATGCTTTTGCGCTGCACTTCGGTGGGGTGGGCGGTCAGCACGGGCGAGACATAGCTGGTGGCCAGCATGTCCGAGATGCTGCGCGGCGTGATGCCGGCCCAGCGCAGGCGCTGCAGCGCCACGTCGATGCTGCCTTCTTGCGTGTGGCCCGCCCGCTCATGGATGGCGCGGCGGCGGATGTGGTGGCGGTCTTCTGCCAGGTTGGCCAAATGCGAAAAATAGGTGAAGGCGCGGATCACGCTCACCGCGCGGTCGCCGGGCAGACTTTTGAGCAGTTTTTTCAGCGCCTTGTCGGCTTCGTGGTCGGCGTCACGGCGAAAGGCGACCGACAGCTTGCGGATCTGCTCGACCAATTCGTAGGCTTCAGGGCCTTCCTGCACGCGGATCACATCACCCAGAATGCGGCCCAGCAGCCGAATGTCTTCGACCAGGGGGCGTTCACTGTCCCGCTTGGCGTTGACGGAAATGGCGCGGGTTCGTGGGGCAGCAGCGGGGGTGTCTAGGTTGACCTGTTTCATCGCAAGGGCTTCGGTGAGGGGTGGTTCGGCTGGGGCGTGGCAGGGCGTGCGGCCTGCTGGCCTCATGCTAGCATCGCCCGGGCCCTGTAAATTACCAACTGGTTTCATCTTGATGAGGCCCTTTTGACGAGAAATTCAACGTGTCTTCGACTCCCGCACCCTCCATCGTGATTGCCACCCGTGAAAGCCGCCTGGCGCTCTGGCAGGCGGAGCACGTCAAAGCCTTGTTGCAAGCACGCGGCTGTCAGGTCACGCTGCTGGGCATGACGACACAAGGCGACCAGATTCTGGACCGCAGCCTGAGCAAGGTGGGTGGCAAGGGTTTGTTCGTCAAGGAGCTGGAAGTGGCGCTGCACGAAGGCCGTGCCGACATCGCCGTGCATTCACTCAAGGATGTGCCCATGGACATGCCCGAAGGTTTTGAGTTGGCCTGCGTGATGGAACGTGAAGACCCGCGCGACGCCTGGGTGTCTGCCGGGTTCGCACGCCTGGACGACCTGCCCAGTGGCGCGGTGGTGGGGACATCGAGCCTGCGCCGCACGGTGCTGTTGCGTGCGTTGCGCCCTGACTTGAAGATCGAGCCCTTGCGCGGAAATTTGGACACGCGTTTGCGCAAACTGGACGAAGGCCAGTACGCAGGCATTGTGCTGGCAGCAGCAGGCCTCAAGCGTCTGGGCTTGTCCGGGCGCATTCGCCATATTTTTGAGACCGGACAGATGCTGCCCGCCGCAGGGCAGGGCGCTTTGGGCATCGAGATCCGCAGTGATCGGGCTGATTTGCGCGCTTTGCTGGCGCCGCTGGCCGATGCGCCGTCATGGCGTCGGGTGGCCGCCGAACGCGCCGTCAGCCGGGCCATGGGGGGCAGTTGCTCCATGCCTTTGGCCGCGCACGCCACCATCGAGGACGGTGTGCTTCAGTTGCGCGCCGCCTGGGGGGACCCAGAAGGGGCGAGCCAGTTGGTGGCGGCCCATGACCACACGGCCGCAGTCGACTTGCAGGCCGCAGAGGCTTTGGGCCTGCGCGTGGCCCAGGCTTTGCGCCAGGCTGGTGCGCATTGACGCTGCGGGCGTGGCATGGCTGAAGCCCCTGTGGTGATCGTCACCCGGCCTGAGCGCGAGGCCCAAAGCTGGGCCGCTGCTTTGCAAGCCAAGGGCGTGCGCGCAGAAATTCTTCCTTTGATCCAGATCCTGCCGGTGCCCGATGCTTCGGCCATGCGGGCCGTTTGGCAGCAGCTGCCCCGGCATGGGGCGGTGATGTTTGTCAGCGCCAATGCGGTGCGGTTTTTCATGGCAGAACGCCCCGACGGCGTGCCACTGCGGGCTTGCCGGGCCTGGTCGACTGGGCCTGGCACCCAAGCGGCCTTGCTGGCTTGTGGCTGGCCAGCGGATCAGATCGATTCGCCCGATGCCCATGCAGCGCAGTTCGATTCTGAAGCGTTGTGGGCCTTGGTGGCTGCGCGCGTGCCAGCGATGGACCCGGCTTCGGTGCTGATTGTTCGCGGTGCAGATGCCCAGGGCCGCATGGCGGGACGTGACTGGCTGGCGCAAAAATTGGCCGAAGCAGGCGTTCAGGTGCAGCAAAGCGTGGCTTATGTGCGCCAGCCCCCCGTGTGGTCACCCTGCCAGCAGCACAGAGCGGCGCAGGCCATGACCGATGGCAGTTGGTGGCTGTTCAGCAGTTCCGAGGCGGCGCAGCACCTGATGCAGGTCTGTCCGGGCCTGGACGTGGGGCAGGCCAGAGCGCTGGCCACGCACCCACGCATCGCCCAGCGCCTGCACCAATGGGGTTGGGGGCGGGTAGAGACGGTGCCTGCGGGCCTGGATGCGCAGGCGGTGTCTATAAAATCACTGGCATGACCTCCACGCCCGAAACCGCATCCCCTTCCGCCGCGCCTGTGGCTGCGGCCCCTCCGTCTGCGAACCGGCGTGCCTGGCGTGTGTGGTTGTCGTTGGGCGTGGCTTGCCTGGCTTTGCTGGTGTCTGTGCTGCTGTGGCAAAAGCTGTCGCGCATCCAGGAACAACTGGCCCGGCAGAGTTCGGACGCGGGGCAACAATCGCTGGAGGCCAAAGCCTGGGCCAAGCAAGCGCAAGAAACAGTGAAAGACAGTGCAGCACGCTTGGCGCTGGTCGAAGCCCGTCTGGGTGAAGTGGCTTTGCAGCGGGGCCAGTTGGAAGAGTTGATGCAAAGCCTGTCGCGTTCGCGTGATGAAAACTTGGTGGTGGACATTGAAGCGGCTTTGCGCATGGCCCAGCAACAGGCGCAATTGACGGGCAGCACAGAGCCCTTGCTGGCCACGCTCAAATCGGCGCAACTGCGTGTGCAGCGGGCAGCCCAGCCTCGGCTGGCACCGGTGCTTCGCGCGCTCGAAAAAGACCTGGACCGCTTGCACACGGCACAGGTCTTCGATTTGCCGGGCTTGTTGATCAAACTGGACGAAGGCGTGGCTTTGGTGGATGGCTTGGTGTTGGCCAATCAGGCCTTGCCGACCGCGACCATGCACCGGTCCGTGACCGATGCAGGCAGCGCGTCGCCACCTGCGTGGTGGATGTCCGGCTTGAACCAGTTTGCAGACCAGCTCAAGGGCTTGGTGCGAGTGAGCCGCATCGAGTCGCCCGAGGCGGCGCTGTTGTCCCCCGAGCAGGGCTTTTTCTTGCGCGAAAATCTCAAACTCAAATTGCTCAATGCCCGTCTGGGTTTGTTGGCGCGTCAAAAAGAGTCCGCGCGGGCCGACCTGGCTTCTGTGGCCGTCATCGTGCGCCGTTATGCCGATGCGTCTTCACGCAAGACCACGCAAATGCTTCAGTTGCTGGAGCAATCTGGCGTTCAATTGCAAGCCAGTGAGCCCCCCCGTTTGGAAGGGTCCTTGACGGCTTTGGCCACTGCGGCCGCTGGAAGGTAAGCCACCATGCGCGCAGCTCTTTGGCTCATCAGTTTGTTCGCATTGGCGGCGGCAGCGGCCTGGCTGGCCGGACATAACCACGGCACCGTGACCTTGTTTTTGGCGCCTTACCGAATCGACCTTTCTCTCAATCTGGTTTTGCTGGTGCTGGGCGGGGTGGTGCTGGTGGTGGTGCTGGCGCAGCAGGCTTTGTCGGCCTTGTTGTCTTTGCCCAAGCAGGCCCAGCGCTGGCGTTTGCAGCAAAAAGAACGGGCCGCCCACGCGGCGATGCTCGAATCCCTCAGTCAATTCTTGGCCGGTCGTTTTCTGCGCGCCCGCAAGGCGGCGCAAGCAGCCCTTGAAAAGGAAGCGCTGTTGCGCGATGCCGGTCTCGCGTTGGACCATGCCGTTTCCTTGCGCACCTTGGCGCACATCTTGGTGGCCGAATCGGCCCACGCCTTGCAGGACCGTGAGGTGCGGCAAACCCATTGGCAAGCCGCGCTTTCGGTGGCCAAAGAGGGTCCGTCGTCGTCCGAGCGTCAGGCCTTGATCGAGGGGGCCCAACTCCGCGCAGCTCGCTGGTCATTGGATGACCGGGATGCGGCGGGCAGCCTGGTGCTCTTGCAAGACTTGCCGCCGGCCACGGCCCGCCGCACGGTGGCCATGCGGCTGCAACTCAAAGCCGCCCGCTTGGCTGGGCAGCCAGCGCAAGCGCTGGATACGGCCTTGCTGCTGGCCAAGCACCGTGCCTTCACGCCCGCCACGGCCAACAGCCTGGTGCGCAGTCTGATTCTGGAATGGTTGTCACACACGCACGATGCCGATGCGGTGCAGCGCTTGTGGCTCAGCTTGAGTCCGGCACAGCGCGGTATGCCCGATCTGGCGGCAGAGGCTGTTTTGCGCCTTTTGTCTTTGGGCGGCGCTGGTGCGGTGGCACGGGCGTGGCTCCAGCCGGTGTGGGCGCCTTTGCAATCGGCGCAGTCCAACTGGACGCCCGACCAATTGGCGCGCATGGTGCAGGCTATGGAAGCCAGTCTGACCGACGCCCAAACCGTCGATGCCCGGCAATGGCTGGCCCGCGTCGAAGCGGCTCAGCTAGCCCAGCCCCAGGATGCCCGTTGGCAGTACCTGGCGGGCATGGTGTGCCTGCGCCACCAACTGTGGGGCAAGGCGCAGGGTTTGCTTGGCCAGGCGGTCAAGGGTTTGCAGGCACCGGCGCTGAAGAGCCGGGCTTGGTCTGCTTTGGCCGAATTGGCCGAACAGCGCCAGGATCACGCTGCCGCTGCACAGGCCTGGAAGCAGGCCGCCTTGGTCACCCAGGGCTGAGACCCGCTGATCGGGGGACCCGCTTCGATCCCTCACGAGTCCCTGGCCCGATGGCTGACGTGGTGGCGTGCTGGTATCAGGTCAACGTTCATGTTGCTTGGCGACGTCCCGGATGATGAGAGCCAATGGGCATTCGCGCGCAGGGGCGCGCTTCCACAAGGTTCGCAGGTCTTTGTGGGAGGCCGCCCGTGCGGCCGAAGCATTCGCGCACGGGGGTGCGCTCCAACAGGGTTCGGGGGGGGGAGGAGGCTGCCCCTGCAGCCGAAGCTTGTTCTTTCACAGTAAAAAAAACCGGGCGCTGGGCCCGGTTTTTTTTGCAGCGCGATGGCGCTGGACCTTGGCAGGTCAGAACGGCACGTTCAGCTGCTGGAGGTCTTTGCGTGTTTCCACCAAAACCAACGGGCCTTCGTTCAACACCACAGCCGGCGGACGCTCGCGTGGCACACGGACGGGTTGGGGCTCGGCTGCAATGGCGGCCTGGACGGCAGCCACTTTGTCGGCATCCGAGTTCACCCAGACCAAGCCAGAGTCTTGCGCCACTTGGTGCAGGCTGTCGATTTGCAGGGTGTAGCTGGTCACAGAAGGCAGGCGTGCCGGTGCAGGTGCAGCAGCAGGTTCGCTGACCACAGCGGCCGCCACCACGGGTGCCACGGGGGCGGGAGCGACCACGGGGGCTGCGACCACCGAGGCCTCTGTGGCCGTTGCCGGTGCTGCTGCCACAGGCTCGGCTGCAGCAGGTGCGGCGGCCACGGCTGGGGCAGGTGCTTCTGCACTGGCAATGGCGGCTTCGGCTGCCGGCGCTGCGGCCGCTTGCTGGGCACGCTCAAAGTAAGAGCGTGGGGCAGGGCGGTCTTCCGCGTGGGTTTCGGCAACCGGGGCGGCAGAGGCTGTGGCGTTCACATCGCTTGGGGTTTCCTCGCTCGCGCTGTCCTGGCGTGGTTCGCCTGCACGTTCACGGCGGTCACGGCCATAGCGGTCGCGTGAGCGGCGCTCGCGGCGTTCGCCTGTGTTTTCAGACGCTGCGCCGTTTTCTGGATGGGCTTGGGCTTCCTGGCCTTCAGCGGTGATCACCGCTGTTTCAGGGGCGTTGTTTTCGCCGAGGGCTGCATCGCCCTGGCGGCGTTCGCCACCACGTTCACGGCGGCCTTCACCACCGCGTTCGCCACGCTCACGGCGACCTTCGCCACGGGGTGCACGTTCGTTGCGCACTTCGGTGCCATCGGCGCTCAACTCGGGCTGAGCTTCGCTGCGTCCTTCGTTGCGGTGGTCACCACGGCCATCGCGACGGCCTTCGCGAGGAGTGCGGTCACCGGCAGGACGCTCGGCGCGTTCGCCACGCTCAGCGCGTGCCGGGCGGGCTTCGCCCTCACGCAGCTCGTTGCGGCCTTCAACTCGGCCTTCAACTCGGCCTTCAGCACGTCCTTCACCACGGCGACCGCCTTCACGCGGAGCGCGGATCTCGCCTTGGGCCCCTTCGCTGCGTTCACCACGGCGGCCACCACGGCGACCGTCACGGCCACCTTCCCGGCGTTCGCCATCGCGGCCGTTTTCGCGGGTGCCTTCATGACCCCCCTCCCGGCGCGCACCGTTGCGGCCTTCGCGGGCTTTTTCGTCTTTCTTGCCCACCGATGCGGGCGCTGCCTCGGAGGTGCCGCCACCGAACAGGTTTTTCAGCCAGCCAAAGAAGCCACCAGTGGCTGCCGGGGCGACCACGGGTGTTGTGACGGGCTTGCGGGCCGGTTTGGCTGCGGCAGCTGCCGCAGGGGCTTCTGCCTTGACTGGTGCAATCGGCGCTGGCGCGTCAGGCAACACGCCTTTGATCACGGGTGTTTGCTTGTTGGTCGGCTCTTGCGAGCGGCGGGTCACGGTGGTGGCATCTTCGATTTCTTCGGCCATCTTGTAGCTGGCTTCGATGCGGTCCAGACGCGGGTCGTCGTGCTTGAGGCGCTCGAGCTTGTAGTGCGGTGTTTCCAGCGACTTGTTGGGCACCAGCAGCACGTTGATGCGTTGCTGCAATTCGATCTTGGCGATCTCGGAGCGTTTTTCGTTCAACAAGAAAGAAGCCACTTCCACGGGCACTTGGGCGTGCACCGCGGCGCTGTTGTCCTTCATGGACTCTTCTTGGATGATGCGCAGGATTTGCAATGCCGAGCTTTCGGTGTCGCGAATATGGCCTGCACCGCCGCAGCGTGGGCAAGGAATCGATGCGCCTTCGCTCAACGCCGGTTTCAGGCGTTGGCGGCTCATCTCGAGCAGGCCGAACTTGCTGATCGAGCCGAACTGCACGCGGGCGCGGTCCTGGCGCAGCGCGTCGCGCAAGCGGTTTTCCACTTCGCGGCGGTTCTTGCTTTCTTCCATGTCGATGAAGTCGATCACGATCAGGCCGCCCAGATCGCGCAGGCGCATCTGGCGGGCCACTTCGTCGGCGGCTTCCAGGTTGGTGCGGGTGGCGGTTTCTTCGATGTCGCCGCCCTTGATGGCGCGCGCCGAGTTGACGTCGACCGACACCAGGGCTTCCGTGTGGTCAATCACGATGGCACCACCCGACGGCAGCTGCACGGTGCGGGCATAGGCCGATTCGATCTGGTGCTCGATCTGGAAACGGCTGAACAGCGGCGCGTCGTCGCGGTAGCGTTTCACACGGTTGGCAAACTCAGGCATGACGTGGCTCATGAACTGCTGAGCCTGGTCATAGATGTCATCGGTGTCGATCAGGATGTCGCCGATGTCGTTGTTGAAGTAATCGCGGATGGCGCGGATCACCAGGCTCGATTCCTGGTAAATCAGGAACGCGCCTTTGCCACCCCGTGATGCGCCGTCGATGGCGGTCCACAGCTTGAGCAGGTAGTTCAGGTCCCATTGCAGTTCGGGTGCCGAGCGGCCAATGCCTGCGGTGCGGGCAATGATGGACATGCCTTTGGGGTATTCCAGCTGGTCCATGGCTTCTTTGAGCTCGGCCCGGTCATCGCCCTCGATGCGGCGGCTGACACCACCGCCGCGCGGGTTGTTGGGCATGAGCACCACATAGCGACCAGCCAGGCTGACGAAGGTGGTCAGGGCTGCGCCTTTGTTGCCACGCTCTTCTTTTTCAACCTGCACCAACAGGGATTGGCCTTCCCGGATGACGTCCTGAATGCGGGCCTGGCTGACGGACACGCCCTCAGCAAAGTACTGGCGCGAAATTTCCTTGAACGGCAAAAAGCCGTGGCGGTCTTCGCCGTAGTCCACGAAGCAGGCTTCCAGGGAGGGCTCGACGCGGGTCACCACCGCTTGGTAGATGTTGCCCTTGCGCTGTTCGCGCCCTTCGATTTCGATTTCGTAGTCGAGGAGTTTTTGTCCATCGACGATGGCCAGGCGGCGCTCTTCAGCTTGCGTGGCGTTGATCAGCATCCGTTTCATGATGCGTTCCTTCTCTTGTCAGCGTGGTCCAGTGCAGAAAAATGTCTGCCTTCTGGGACCTGTTTACACAACCGGCTTTGGGTTCCTGCGAACCGCAAAGCCTACGTTGCCGGAGCTGACGCCTGAAACGAAGGGAATTGCCGAAAGTGACCGCCACTCAGCTGCGCGTGAGCACAGGAATGGGGATCGTGGCGCGTGGATGGGGCGAGGCAAAAGGCGTGCAAAAATTCGTCCACTGCCGGGGGCTTCCCCCGGTGTCCAAGACAAACTGCCGGGCACAAGGCGTGACTGTGGTGTGTGGCTTCGTGAGCCATTCCAACCACAACAGCAAAGTTCCGAACAACACAACCATCTCGCTTTGATCCGTCCAACAGCCTTCAGGGCTGCTGAACTTGGGGTATTCCGTATCTGGGTTTCTGGGCGTCGGCCCAACCTCCGGGCGTTTTGCCACTGTTGGCGTTGGCCTTCAGTCTGCAAATCGTGCCGAGGGTGGCATCGACCATCTGGTTTGGCGTGGTGGTGGTGGACTAAACTCCTGTCTTCAGGAATTCATTTCCATTTGAATCAACCACTTACAGCCAATAGCCAGTGAATCACATTATAGGGGCCAAGTCCGCCACTGCGACGCCTGCCGTCAAATGGTTGTTGGTGGACGAAGAGTCGGCCGGTCAGCGATTGGACAACTTTTTGATGCGTCACCTCAAAGGGGTGCCCAAAACGCATGTCTACCGCATCATCCGTAGTGGCGAAGTCCGCATCAACAAAGGCCGCGCTTCGGCCGAAACGCGGGTAGAAACCGGTGACCAGATCCGTCTGCCGCCCGTGCGTGTGTCTGACAAAGTCGCTGAAAAGGCCGCGCGCCCAGCGCCTGGCCGCGAATTTCCGCTGCTGCTGGAAGACGACAGCCTGATGGCCATCGACAAACCGGCCGGCGTGGCCGTGCACGGGGGCTCGGGGGTGAGCTTTGGCGTGATCGAGCAATTGCGCCAGGCGCGGCCCCAGGCCAAGCTGTTGGAGTTGGTGCACCGGCTGGACCGCGACACCAGCGGCATTTTGTTGGTGGCCAAAAAGCGCAGTGCCTTGAAGCACCTGCAAGACCAGTTCCGTGAGCGTGAGACCGGCAAAACCTATTTGGCGCTGGTCAAGGGCGAATGGCCTGCCAAACTGAAGGTGATCGACCAGCCGCTGCACAAATTTTTGTTGCCCGATGGGGAGCGGCGCGTGCGGGTGACCACCCCCGAAGACCCGGACGGCATGCGGTCGATCACCCTGGTCAAGGTGTCCCGGCGTTTGCCGGGGGCCACTTTGCTGGAAGTGACCATCAAGACCGGGCGCACCCACCAGATTCGGGTGCACCTGGCCGCGCAAGGGCATCCGATTGCAGGCGATGACAAATATGGCGACTTCGACTGGAATCGCCAACTTCAAAAGCCTGGCGTCAGCCCTGGCCTCAAACGCATGTTTTTGCATGCCTGGCGCTTGCAGTTCAACCACCCGGTGACTGCCGAGCGCGTGGCCTTGCAAGCCGATTTACCGCCCGAATTGAAGGCTTATGTTGACCATGTCCGTCCCACTGAATGAATTTCGGCCCCGCCAGTTTGACCTGATCGCCTTCGATTGGGACGGCACGCTGTTTGACTCCACGGCCATCATCACCCGTTGCATTCAGCGGGCGGTGGTGGATGTGGGCGGGCAGCAGCCCACCCGTGAGGCGGCTTCTTATGTGATCGGCATGGCCCTCATGCCTGCGCTGGCCCACGCCGCGCCCGATGTACCCAAGGACAAGTACCCGGCTCTGGGGGAGCGCTACCGCCACCACTACATCCAGCACCAAAACGACATCAGCCTGTTTGACGGCGTGTTGGAGCTACTGGACGACCTGAAAGCCCGGCACCACTGGGTGACCGTGGCCACGGGCAAAAGTCGTCAGGGCCTGAATGAGGCCTTGCAGGCGGTGGAACTGCGCCACCGGTTTGACGGCTCACGCACGGCAGACGAGACGGCGGGCAAGCCCCATCCGCTGATGCTGCACGAGTTGATGCGCGAGTTTGGCGTTGAACCCGAGCGCACCTTGATGATTGGTGACACCACGCACGATTTGCAAATGGCCTTGAACGCCGGTTGTGCCAGCGTCGGGGTGAGTTATGGCGCGCATGCGCCTGATGTCTTTCATGCCCTGAAACCGCGCCATGTGGCGCACAGCGTGCGCGATTTGCACGACTGGTTGCTGCAACACGCTTGAAAAAGGAGGGGCCATGGCGTCAACGATTCCCTTGTGCAACAGCGCAGATCTGGTGAATGGGGGCCGTGCCGTGCCTTTCGACATCGTGTATGCCGGGCAGACTTGCCGCGCATTCGCGATCCGTTACCAAGGGCAGGTGCACGCTTACTTGAACCGCTGCACCCATGTGGCCATGGAAATGGATTACCAGCCGGACCGTTTTTTTGATGACACGGGGCGCTTCTTGATGTGTGCCACGCACGGGGCCAATTACCAGCCTGATACCGGCGCTTGTGCAGGCGGCCCTTGCCGCGGAGGCCTTGTGAAAATAGACCTTTCAGAGTGGGACGGCGTGGTTCACTGGCATACTGCCTACAACTTGAAACCTCTCGAATTTTGACCATGCAAGACCCCCAGGACCCCACGTCCGCCCCGGCCCCCAGTGACCCCGTGAAAATTGTGCCCCCCATCGATGAAGGCTGGGCGCGTCAGACATTGGAGCAACTGGCCTTTGCCAACCTGAACGAGCAGAAAACTGCCCGCCGCTGGAAAGTGGGCTTGCGCGTGGCTTGGCTGGTGTTGCTGGCGGTGGTGTTCTGGCAGGCTTTCAGCTACAGCTCGCCCACCAGCCATCCCAGTGCGCCGCACACGGCGATGGTGTCCATCGTGGGTGAGATCGGTTCGGAGACCGAAGCCAGCGCCGAAAACGTCATGTCTGCCATGCGCCTGGCGCTGGAGGATTCGGGCTCGCAGGCCTTGGTCTTGCTGATCAACTCGCCCGGGGGCAGTCCGGTTCAGGCGGGCCTCATCAACGACGAGATCGTGCGGCTGCGTGCTTTGCACAACAAACCGATTTATGCCGTGGTGGAAGAGTCGTGCGCTTCGGCGGCTTATTACATTGCCGCAGCCGCTGACCAAATTTACGTGGACAAAGCCAGCATCGTGGGCAGCATTGGCGTGCTGATGGATGGTTTTGGTTTCACCGGACTGATGGACAAACTGGGCGTGGAGCGCCGTTTGATGACGGCAGGTGCCAACAAAGGTTTTCTGGACCCCTTCAGTCCGCAAACGGAGCCGCAGCGCAAACACGCCCAGGCCATGCTCGATCAAATCCACACCCAGTTCATTGATGTGGTGAAAAAAGGCCGGGGCGATCGTCTGAAGGAAACACCAGAGATGTTCAGCGGCTTGTTCTGGAGCGGCCAGCAGGCCGTGAACATGGGCTTGGCCGATAGCCTGGGTAGCCTCGACGGCGTGGCCCGTGAGGTGGTCAAGGCGCCCGATGTCATTGATTACACCCAGCGTGAAAATGTGGCCGAACGCTTGGTCAAGCGCTTTGGTGCTGCCGTGGGCGAGGGTTCCGTACGCGCCCTGCGCACCAGTACCGGTTTGCGTTGAGGCTCAAGGCCCGATGGCGTAAACCGCAGGCGTGTGGCCATCAGGGCCTTTGAGGCCCTTTTTCCATTGCGCCACGGTGTGGCTCTGGATGCTTGCCGAAGGCAGCGTCAGGCCGCTGGCAATGGCCAGGCGGGTGTTGGCCTGCAAACTTTGAAGCAGGCCCGACAGCATGGCGGCGTTGCGGTAGGGGGTTTCGATCCAGAGTTGGGTTTGCCCGGTTTTGTGGGCCAAGGACTCCAGTTGTTTCAACCGTGCGGCGCGTTCTGCGGCGTCTTGCGGCAAGTAGCCGACAAACGCAAAGTTTTGACCATTGAGGCCACTGGCCGCCAAGGCCAATAGCAAAGACACAGGGCCGACCAGCGGGACCACCCGCAAGCCCAGATCGTGCGCTGCGCGCACCACCGAACTGCCAGGATCAGCCACAGCGGGCATGCCCGCTTCGCTGATCAGGCCCACATCATGGCCTTGCAATGCCGCTGCCAGCAAGGGTTTGCCATCAAAGCCAGATTGGTGGTCACCTTTTTTGTGCACATGGCGCGGCAATTCGGTGATGTTTTGTTCCGGCAGGGCGGCGATCAGGGGGTGGGTTTCACCCACGCGTTTCAAGAAGGCTCGGGTGGTTTTGGCGTTTTCGCACACCCAATGCCGGATGCTGGCTGCCGTGGCCAAGGTGGCTTCGGGCAGCACGTCGGTGATCGGGGCTTGTGCGGCGCAGCCAAAGTCCAGTGGAGTGGGGACCAAAAAGAGCCGACCCTGTGGGGTGTTCATGGCATGTTGAGGGGGGTTCACAGCAGTTTCACTCCAGCCTGGCGCAGCAGGCGGGCTGTGCGGATGAGGGGCAAGCCGATCAGTGCGGTCGGGTCGTCGTTGTCAATCGATTCCAGCAAGGCAATGCCCAAGCCTTCGCTTTTGGCGCTGCCTGCGCAGTCATACGGCTTTTCGGCTTGCAAATAAGCTTCGATTTCGTCGTCGCTCAGGTCACGAAAGACCACCCGCACTTCGGCCAAATCGACCGCTTCAAAGCCTGTGGCGCGGCACACCACGGCCAGCGCGGTCTGGAAAATGACCGTTTGGCCGCGCATTTGACGCAGTTGTTGCACGGCACGGGTGTGTTCGCCGGGCTTGCCCAGCGGTTGACCGGCCAGATCAGCCACTTGGTCGGAGCCAATGACCACGGCTTGCGGGTGCAAGGCGGCGACAGCCTGGGCTTTGGCCAGGGCCAGTCGCAGTGCCAGTTGGCGCGGCGTTTCGCCGGTTTGGGGTGTTTCATCCACATCGGGTGCGGTCACGCTGAAGGGGATGCGCAGGCGCTCCAGCAGTTCCCGGCGGTAGCGCGAGGTCGAGCCCAGTACAACCGGGCGGTTGTTGGTGCGTGTGGCGGCAGAAGTCGGTGTCAAAACGCAAATCCCAGGTGAAATTCGGATGGGTGATTCTCTTACACTGCAGCCATGGAAAAAAAAATGGACCCCCAACACCTGGATGTGGTGTCTTTTGCCCGCGATACCCTCAGCCTCAAGGGTGAAAGCGCTCTGGCCGATTGGCGGCGTTTGGCCGATGAACAATTCGGCGATGCCCTGCCTGCAGGCCTGGTGGTTTGGCAGTTGCAAGGTCGCCTGGTTTCCCAGCCGGGTGGTGCCGATCAGATCTGGCTGGATTTGACGGCCTCGGTGGATTTGCCGATGCAATGTCAGCGCTGCCTGCTGCCGGTGCTGGAAACCGTGACGGCTGAGCGTTCGTTCCGTTTCGTGGCCGATGAAGCCACTGCGGCGGCGCTCGATGACGAGGCGGAAGAAGATATTTTGGTGATCAGTCGTGACTTTGATGCCTTGGCCTTGGTCGAAGATGAATTGATTTTGTCTTTGCCGCTGGTTCCCTTGCATGCGGTTTGTCCTGAAACCGTGCCCATGTCGGTCGTTGACCCGGCGTTTGAAGCGGCGGCCGAGCGGCCCAATCCATTTGGTGTTTTGGCAGGACTCAAAACAGGCCCTGCCAAGTGAGCTGGGCAGTGGGCTCTTTCAAAGGGCGTCAGCTTAGGCTATAATCGATGACTTCGCCCAGTTTGCTGGGTGACACTCTCATTAACCAGACGCTGCGTTTTCATTTGCGCGGCCTCCAAGCTTCCAAGGAGCCACCATGGCTGTTCAGCAAAACAAAAAGTCGCCTTCTAAACGCGGTATGCACCGTTCGCACAACGCCCTGAATGTGCCAGGCATCGCAGTCGAACCTACCACAGGTGAAACCCACCTGCGTCACCACATCAGCCCCAACGGTTTCTACCGTGGTCGCCAAGTGTTGAAGAACAAGTCAGAAGCCTGATCGGCGTCAGCCCTCCAGCCTCAAGAGGCCCGGCGCTACTGTCCAAGTAGCCTCGGGCTTTTGTTTTTGTGGCTTTCGTTTGTATTGCCCGGTTCTGAGCCCAAGGATTCCATGACCTCGCCCACCCCGATCACTTTGGCTGTCGATTGCATGGGCGGCGACCACGGTCCCCGCGTCACGCTGGCGGCCTGCCGCCATTTCTTGTCAACGCACCCCGATGCCCGGCTGCTGCTGGTGGGACGTGCCGAGGCACTGGCCGGTTTTACCGATGCCCGGGCCGATGTGGTGGCGGCCACCGAAGTGGTCGAAATGGACGACGCGCTCGAAGTCGCGTTGCGCAAGAAAAAAGATTCCTCCATGCGTGTGGCCATCGAGTTGGTGCGCGATGGCAAAGCCTCTGCCGCCATTTCTGCGGGCAACACAGGCGCTTTGATGGCGATTGCGCGTTATGTGCTCAAAACCATGGAGGGCATTGACCGTCCCGCCATTGCTGGCCAGATGCCCAACTTCAAGGGCGGCGGTACCACCATGTTGGATCTGGGTGCCAATGTCGATTGCACGCCTGAACATTTGCTGCAATTTGCGGTGATGGGGTCTGCTTTGGTGTCGGTCTTGCAAGACAAGCCCAATCCCACGGTCGGCTTGCTCAACATCGGTGAAGAAGCCATCAAAGGCAACGAAATCATCAAAAAAACCGGGGAACTGCTCCGGTATGCGGCCAGTTCGGGGGATTTGACCTTCTATGGCAATGTCGAAGGCAACGATATTTTCAAAGGCACCGTGGACATCGTGGTCTGTGACGGGTTTGTGGGGAATGTGGCATTGAAGGCCAGTGAAGGTCTGGCGACCATGATTGGTGGATTTCTGAAAACCGAGTTTTCTCGCAATATCTTCACAAAAATTGCCGCACTTTTCGCCTATCCGGTGCTATCAGCATTCAAAGACCGCGTGGACCATCGCCGCTACAACGGCGCGGCCTTGCTGGGTTTGCGGGGTCTGGTGTTCAAAAGCCATGGTTCGGCCGACGAGGTGGCTTTTGAGACCGCCTTGAACCGGGCTTATGATGCGTCCAGAAATCAATTGCTGGACCGCGTTCGTGAACGCATCGCCCACGCCGCCCCTTTGTTGATGGGCGCGCAGGCCGATCGGGCAGAACCTGCGGTCACCCCCGTATGAGAATTTATTCACGCATCATTGGTACAGGCAGCTACTTGCCCGAAAAGCGCCTGACCAACGCCGACTTGGCTGCCGAATTGGCGCAACAAGGCGTTGAAACCTCGGACGACTGGATTGTGGAGCGCACGGGCATCCGTGCCCGACACTTTGCAGCCGATCACCAGGCTTGCAGCGATCTGGCCACGGAAGCGGCGCGCAAGGCATTGGATGCTGCCGGTTTGGCTGCGCACGACATTGACCTGATCATTGTGGGCACATCGACGCCCGACATGGTCTTCCCCTCGGTGGCGACCATGGTGCAGCACAAGCTGGGCACCGCAGGCTGCCCGGCGTTTGATCTGCAGGCGGTGTGCAGCGGTTTCATTTACGCGCTGACCGTTGCCGATGCGATGATTCAGTCGGGTTCTGCCAAGCGTGCTTTGGTCATTGGCGCTGAAGTGTTCAGCCGCATTCTGGATTTCAAGGACCGCACCACGTGTGTGCTGTTCGGTGATGGCGCGGGTGCGGTCGTTCTGGAAGCTTCTGGCGAGCCGGGCGTTCTGGCCACCGATTTGCATGCAGATGGCAAGTACAAAGATATTTTGTGTGTGCCCGGTCATGTGAACCGGGGGGGTATTTTGGGTGACCCGGTTCTCAAGATGGATGGTCAGGCTGTGTTCAAGCTGGCGGTCGGCGTGTTGGAAGAGACGGCCCGTGCCAGTTTGGCCAAGGCGAATTTGACCGATGCCGACATCGACTGGCTGATTCCGCACCAGGCCAACATCCGCATCATGCAAAGCACGGCCAAAAAGTTGAAGTTGGGCCCCGACAAGGTGGTGGTCACGGTCGATCAGCATGGCAACACGTCTGCCGCATCGATACCGCTGGCGCTGGACACTGCCGTGCGCGATGGGCGCATCCAGCGGGGTCAGACCCTCATGCTCGAAGGCGTGGGCGGTGGGTTCACCTGGGGTTCGGTGCTTTTGCGCTATTGATCCAATTGATTTGACAGGCCCGGGTCAGCGATGCACGGCACGCTGGACCCGATTTTCCAAATACAAAATTTGCACATGACCACATTTGCTTTTGTTTTTCCCGGTCAGGGCTCCCAGTCGGTGGGCATGCTCGACGCCTGGAGTGACCACCCTGTGGTGCTCGAAACCCTCCAAGAAGCCTCTGACGCCTTGGGTGAAAATGTGGCCAAGCTGATCCACGAAGGCCCCAAGGAGGCGTTGGCCATGACCACCAACACCCAGCCGGTCATGCTGGTGTCGGCCGTGGTCGCTTACCGCGCTTGGTTGGCCGAGGGCGGGGCCAAGCCGTCCGTGGTGGCCGGGCATTCCTTGGGTGAATACAGCGCTTTGGTCGCTTCTGGCGTGCTGACGCTGGCGCAAGCAGCACCTTTGGTGCGCCTGCGTGCTGCCGCCATGCAGGAAGCTGTGCCCGTTGGCGTGGGCGCGATGGCCGCGATTTTGGGTCTGCCTTCTGACAAAGTCATGCAGGGTTGCCAAGAAGCCCAAGCCACATTCGCTGCAGGCAGCGCTGAAGTGGTCGAAGCCGTGAACTTCAACGACGCGGCGCAAACCGTGATCGCGGGCAGCAAAGCCGCCGTGGACAAGGCTTGCGAAGTCCTCAAAGGCATGGGGGCCAAGCGTGCGCTGTTGTTGCCGGTGTCGGCGCCGTTCCATTCGAGCCTGATGAAACCCGCGGCCGAAAAGCTGCGCGAGAAGTTGGCCACCCTGACTTTGGGTGCCCCGCAGATTCCGGTGCTCAACAACATCGATGTGGCGGTAGAAACCGATGCCGACCGGATCCGCGACGCGCTGTACCGCCAGGCTTTTGGCCCAGTGCGCTGGGTCGAGTGTGTGCAGGCCATCAAAGCCCGTGGCGTGACCACGCTGGTGGAGTGTGGGCCCGGTAAGGTGCTGGCGGGTATGACCAAGCGCATCGATGCCGAATTGACTGGCGTGGCGCTGTACGATCCGGCCACCTTGGCCGAAGTGAAGGGGTTGCTGGCATGAGCGAAGTTGAAAAAATCGAAACCACACAAGTGGCGCTGGTCACGGGTGCTTCCCGTGGCATTGGCGCGGCCATTGCCCTGCAGTTGGCGCAACAAGGTTTTGTGGTCATCGGCACCGCCACCAGCGACGAGGGTGCCGCCAAGATCAGCCAGGCGCTGTCGTCTTTCCCTGGGAGCCGTGGCGCCAATCTGAATGTGAACGATGCCGCCGCTGGTGAGGCACTGGTCGACGCCATCGTGAAAGAGCACGGCGCCTTGCAGGTGTTGGTCAACAACGCGGGCATCACCCGTGACACCTTGGCCATGCGCATGAAAGACGGCGATTGGGATGCGGTGCTCGACACCAACTTGAAAGCGGTGTTTCGCATGAGCCGCGCCGTGATGCGTCCCATGATGAAGCAGCGCTATGGCCGCATCATCAGCATTACCAGTGTGGTGGGTGCGTCGGGCAACCCCGGCCAGGCCAACTACGCGGCCGCCAAGGCCGGTGTGGCGGGCATGACCCGTGCGCTGGCCCGTGAGCTGGGCAGCCGCAACATCACGGTCAACTGCGTGGCCCCCGGTTTCATTGAAACCGACATGACCGCCAGCTTGCCCGAAGAGCAACAAAAAGCCTTGTTGGGCCAGATTCCTCTGGGTCATCTGGGCAAACCCGATGACATCGCCCACGCGGTTGCGTACCTTGCCGGAACGCACGCAGGCTATGTCACTGGACAAGAATTGCATGTCAATGGTGGCATGTTCATGGCCTGATTTGCCGGAACACCCTTCCGGACAGGTAAAATCTCCATTTTTCACAACCCTCAGAGGGACCCCATGAGCGATATCGAAGCACGTGTCAAGAAAATCATTGCTGAACAACTCGGCGTGGAAGAGTCACAAGTCACCAACGAAAAAGCCTTCGTGGCCGATTTGGGTGCCGACTCCCTGGACACGGTGGAACTGGTGATGGCACTCGAAGACGAGTTCGGCATCGAGATTCCTGACGAAGACGCAGAGAAGATCACCACGGTGCAAGCTGCGATCGACTACGCCCAAAGCAAGAAGGCCTGATCGACGATGACCCGGCGCCGCGTTGTTGTCACGGGTTTGGGATGTATCAGCCCCGTGGGCAACACGGTGGCTGATGCATGGTCCAACCTGCTTGCCGGTCAGTCCGGCATTGGTCTGATCTCCCGTTTTGATGCTTCAGCCATAGCCTGCCGGTTTGCGGGTGAAGTCAAAAACTTTGATCTCGAGTCCTACATCTCCGCCAAAGAGGCGCGGACCATGGACCGCTTTATCCATTTCGGTGTTGCTGCTGCAAGTCAGGCGATCAAAGACGCTGGCTTGCCCACGGGCGATGCCTTGGGCGAGGAAGAGGCTTGCCGTATGGGGGTGGTGATCGGTTCCGGCATTGGCGGCTTGCCGCTGATCGAAGACACCCACACCGAATACACGGCGCGCGGTGCGCGTCGCATTTCCCCATTTTTCGTCCCGGCTTCGATCATCAACATGATCTCGGGCCATGTGTCGATGCGCAGTGGTTTCAAAGGCCCCAACCTGGCCGTTGTGACCGCTTGCACCACAGGTTTGCACAGCATTGGCGAAGCCGGTCGTTTGATCGAATATGGCGATGCCGATGTGATGGTGGCGGGCGGCTCGGAAGCTTGCGTGTCTCCATTGGGTGTGGGTGGCTTTGCGGCCATGCGCGCCTTGTCGACCCGCAACGACGATCCGACAGCCGCTTCCCGTCCTTGGGACAAAGACCGCGATGGTTTTGTTCTGGGTGAAGGGGCTGGTGTGATGGTGCTCGAAGAGTACGAACACGCCAAAGCGCGCGGTGCCAGGATTTACGCTGAACTGGGTGGCTATGGCATGAGTGCAGACGCAGGGCATATGACTGCGCCAAGCATGGACGGCCCACGCCGCGCCATGATCAACGCCATGCGCAATGCCGGTATCAATGCCGACCAGATTGATTATCTGAATGCCCATGGCACTTCCACACCGCTGGGCGACATCAACGAGACCCATGCCATCAAGGCGGCCTTGGGCGAGCATGCGCACAAGACCGTGGTCAGCTCCACCAAATCGATGACCGGTCACCTGCTGGGTGGCGCAGGCGGTATTGAGAGCGTGTTCACAGTGTTGGCTTTGCACCATCAGAAAGTGCCGCCAACCATCAACTTGGTCAACCCCGACCCCGAATGTGATCTGGACTACTGTGCCAACACGGCACGCGACATGAAAATCGATGTGGCCCTGAAAAACAATTTCGGTTTCGGTGGCACCAACGGCTCTTTGGTGTTCAAGCGCATCTGATGAATTGAAAGTCAGTTTCTGCCATGCACAACGCCCCACCTGTGGCTTTCCCGGTGGGGCGTTTTGTTTGGGGCCGTGCAGTTTGGTTAGCCATGGCCGGGCTTGGGGCGGTGGGGCTTGGGGCGTGGCAAATGTGGGGTCAGGTCGCGTGGAGCCACGTGCTTTGGGCCTGGGGCTTTTGGGGGCTGTGTGTGCTGGGCGCTGCGTTTTGGGTACCGCGGCAGACGCTGACCGGGGGGCGCTTGTTCTGGAGCGGTGAGGCCTGGACCTGGCAGGCAGAAGATGGCCACTGTCCTGTTGGGGTTGCCGAGCAGGATCTGATGGTGTCAGTCGGCTTGGATTGGGGGGGCGGTCTTTTGCTCTTTGTTCGCGGGCTGGATGTGCAGGGTCAAGGGTGTGGACAGTGGGTTGGTGCCTGGCTGAGCGAGGGGGCGATGCCCTCCCAATGGCACGGTTTTCGGTGCGCGGTATATTCGCGAGCCAAGGCCAGCCACGCCGTAGACGGCTTGGGCCCTGAGCGTGCTGGAGATGGCTTGAATTGAAGGCGTTTGCCCGCATCTGGCAAAAAATCTGAACGTGGATTGTGCACAACACAAGGAGGCTTTGTGCTGAAACAAAATTGGATGAAAACGGCCGCATCGAGCGCGTTGGTCGGTGCCTTGGTGGCGGGTCTAGGTTGGCTGCCTTCGGGTGGGGTGATGGCCCAACCTCCCACGGCTGCGGTGCGTGGGCTGCCTGATTTCACGGATTTGGTGGAGCAGGTGGGGCCTTCGGTCGTCAATATCCGGACGCTTGAAAAAGTGCGCCCCAGCGCGCCGGATTCCGCCACGCCCGATGAAGAAATGCAAGAGCTTTTCCGTCGTTTTTTTGGCGTACCTCTGCCCAACACGCCCAGGCAAGCCCCACGTTCGAGCCGGCCTCAGGAAGAGGCTCAACCGCGCGGTGTGGGCTCGGGCTTCATCCTGAGTGCGGACGGTTTCATCATGACCAACGCCCATGTGGTCGAAGGCGCGGATGAAGTGATGGTGACATTGGCCGACAAGCGCGAATTCAAGGCGCGCATTGTGGGCGCTGACAAGCGCACCGATGTCGCGGTGGTGAAAATCCAGGCCACGGGTTTGCCTGCCGTGATGGTGGGCGATGTCAGCCGTTTGCGGGTGGGTGAATGGGTCATGGCGATTGGCTCACCCTTTGGGCTGGAGAACACCGTGACGGCAGGCATCGTGAGTGCCAAGCAGCGCGACACAGGTGATTATTTGCCTTTCATCCAAACCGATGTGGCGATCAACCCCGGCAATTCTGGCGGGCCGCTGATCAATATGCGGGGTGAGGTGGTGGGCATCAACAGCCAGATTTATTCGCGTTCTGGCGGTTTCATGGGCATCTCGTTTGCCATTCCCATGGACGAAGCGATGCGCGTCAGCGAGCAACTGCGTGCCACTGGCCGTGTCAGCCGTGGCCGGATTGGGGTTCAGATTGCACCTGTGACCAAAGACGTGGCTGAATCGATTGGTCTGGCCAAGGCGCAGGGGGTTTTGGTGCGGGGAGTGGAAGAAGCTTCGCCCGCAGAAAAAGCCGGCATCGAGGCCGGCGACATCATCACGCGTTTTGACGGTAAGCCGATTGACAAGCCTGCTGATTTGCCTCGCGCGGTCGGCAATACCAAGCCCGGCAGCAAAGTGGGCCTCACGGTTTTCCGTCGGGGTGTGCACAAGGATTTGAGCATCACGGTGGCTGAAGTAGAGGCCGAGAAATTGGTGGCTGCAGCCACTGAGAAAAAAGCACCTGCTGCCAGCGGGCAGCATTGGGGCCTGACCGTCAGCGATTTGACCGATGCACAAAAGAAGGAATTCCGCGTGCGCGAGGGTGTGCGCGTGGATGCGGCAACCGATGCCGCGGCCAAAGCGGGTATCCGCGAGGGCGATTTGATCTTGGCCATTGCCAACGTGGAGGTCAGATCGCTGAAGGAGTTTGAACGGATCATGGCCCGTGTGGACAAGACCCGCCCTGCCAATGTCTTGATTCGCCGGGGTGATGGGGCCCAGTTCGTGTTGATTCGACCTGCCAAATGAAGCTTTTGACTTGTCAAGAGTCCTTGGATTTTTGCAGGTCATTGGGAGAATTTCGGGGGCCAACCCCGTCATTTTTGTAAATTGCCCAGGACTTTGAAAAGATTTTTGAAGTTTGCGCTGACTAACTTTGTTCATCGCTCATAACGAATTTGGCTAAAATCTCAGGTCTTGACCAGTGATTGATGGCATAAAGCGCAGGGGTGAGTTCACGATGCGAGATTCCACACAGGATTCCACCGGTGATCCACAGATGGCCCACAAGTTGTTCAGCAAGATGTTAGGTGTCCTGTGAGTAACCTGTTGATAAAATTGATGTTGCAAAGCAGCAACGACCTGCCAAACGTGTTTTTGGGGCTGTGCGCGTGGGCCAATTTGCCTACAATGAAGACCCAACTATCGCAGTTGCCATAGATTGTTGGTTCAGGGCGCGTCAACACCAGACGCGCCCTTTTTTCTTTTACGGATCCCGGATCCACCCCTACTTGCAGACGTTGTTTGATGAATCACATCAGAAATTTTTCGATCATTGCCCACATTGACCATGGCAAATCCACGCTGGCCGATCGCTTGATTCAACGCTGCGGCGGTCTTGAAGCGCGTGACATGGAAGCCCAGGTGCTGGACTCGATGGACATCGAGAAAGAGCGTGGGATCACCATCAAGGCGCAAACGGCGGCGCTGCAATACAAAGCCCAAGACGGTCAGATTTACAACCTTAACCTGATCGATACGCCAGGCCATGTGGACTTCTCTTACGAAGTGAGTCGTTCGCTGTCGGCTTGTGAAGGGGCCTTGCTGGTGGTGGACGCCAGCCAAGGTGTGGAAGCGCAGACCGTGGCCAACTGCTACACCGCACTCGATCTGGGTGTGGAAGTGGTGCCCGTGCTCAACAAGATGGATTTGCCCAACGCCGATCCGGACAATGCCCGCAGCGAGGTGGAAGACGTGATTGGCATCGACGCCACCGATGCGATTCCTTGCTCTGCCAAGACCGGCATGGGCATCGAAGAAATCCTCGAAGCCGTGGTTGCCCGCATTCCGCCGCCCAAAGGCAACCCGGACGCACCCTTGCGCGCCATGATCATCGACAGCTGGTTTGACAGCTACGTTGGCGTGGTCATGCTGGTGCGTGTGGTCGATGGCCAGTTGCTCAAGAACGAGCGCATCAAAATGATGGCCAGCAATGCCGTTTACGAAGCCGGTAGCCTGGGCGTGTTCACCCCGGCCAACGAGCCACGCCAGTCGCTCAAGGCGGGCGAGGTGGGCTACATCATTGCGGGCATCAAGGAGTTGCAGGCCGCCAAGGTGGGTGACACCGTGACACTGGAAAAGAAGCTGCCCAACAACTTGGGACCCGCCGCCGAAGCGTTGCCGGGTTTCAAGGAAATCCAGCCCCAGGTGTTTGCAGGTTTGTATCCGACCGAGGCCAACCAGTACGACGCCTTGCGCGACGCGTTGGAAAAACTCAAGCTCAACGATGCCTCGTTGCATTACGAGCCCGAGGTTTCGCAAGCGTTGGGTTTTGGTTTCCGTTGTGGTTTCCTGGGGTTGCTGCACATGGAAATTGTGCAAGAACGTTTGGAACGCGAATTTGACCAAGACCTGATCACCACCGCGCCCAGCGTGGTGTACCAAGTGGTCAAGCCCGGCGGCGAAGTGGTCATGGTGGAAAACCCCTCCAAAATGCCCGACCAAGGCAAGCTGCAAGAGATCCGCGAGCCCATCGTCACGGTCCACCTGTACATGCCACAAGACTATGTGGGTCCGGTGATGACCCTGGCCAATCTGAAACGTGGTGTGCAACTCAACATGGCCTACCACGGTCGCCAGGTCATGCTGACGTATGAAATGCCGCTGGGCGAAATCGTGCTCGACTTTTTTGACAAGCTCAAATCGGTCAGTCGCGGCTATGCGTCCATGGACTACGAGTTCAAAGAGTTCCGTGCATCGGATGTGGTGAAGGTCGACATTTTGCTCAATGGCGAGAAAGTCGATGCGCTGTCCATCATCGTGCACCGCACGCAGGCCCAGTACCGTGGTCGCGCCGTGGTGGCCAAGATGCGCGAGATCATCAGCCGCCAGATGTTTGACGTGGCCATTCAGGCGGCCATCGGTGCCAACATCATTGCCCGTGAGAGCATCAAGGCTTTGCGCAAGAACGTGCTGGCCAAGTGTTACGGTGGCGATATTTCGCGCAAACGCAAGCTGCTCGAAAAGCAGAAAGCGGGTAAAAAGCGCATGAAACAGATCGGTTCGGTCGAGGTTCCCCAAGAGGCGTTCCTCGCCATTTTGCAGGTGGAAGATTGATGCAGTTCTTAACGTCTTTGGTGTTGGCCGCTTTTGTGGGCTATGCCGGCAGTTGGTATCTCGGGTTCATCGAGGGCAACTTTGCGCTGCTCTTGTTTTTGGCCACGGTGGTCACCGGTGTTTATTGGTTGGCCGAACGTTGGGTGTTCTTGCCCCAGCGCCAAAAAGCAGTGGCCCAGCTGGAGGCCGAGACGGCCCAGCGCCGCGTTGAACTCGTCAAAATGGGCATCGAGAAAATCGACACCGATATCCGCGAAAGCCGTGAAAAGCTGCTGATGCAGCCGTGGTGGCTGGACTGGACAGCCGGCTTGTTTCCGGTCATCGTGGTGGTGTTCATCTTGCGTTCATTCCTTTTCGAGCCCTTCAAGATTCCTTCGGGCTCCATGATCCCGACACTGCACATCGGTGACCTGATTCTGGTCAATAAATTCCATTACGGCATCCGTTTGCCAGTGGCCAACACCAAGCTCACCGATGGCGCACCCGTGCAACGTGGTGACGTGATGGTGTTCCGCTACCCGCCCAAACCCAGTGTGGACTACATCAAGCGGGTGGTGGGCGTGCCGGGTGATGAGGTGGCGTATCTGAACAAGCGCCTGACCGTCAACGGCCAAGCGGTGCCCACCCAGGCCTTGCCCGACTTTTTTGACGAGTCGACCATGCGTTACTTCAAGCACCGCAGCGAGACCCTGGGCGTCAAGCCGCACCAGACCCTCCAAGACGATGAGCGCCCCGCCTTCGTTGCGGGCGCAGACGCCTTTGCGGGCCGCGAAAACTGCAACTACACCGTCGAGGGCGTGACCTGCAAAGTGCCTGCGGGCCATTACTTCATGATGGGCGACAACCGCGACAACTCGCTCGACTCGCGCTATTGGGGTTTTGTGCCCGATGCCAACATTGTGGGCAAAGCCTTTTTTGTCTGGATGAACTTTGGCAACCTGCAGCGCATCGGCTCTTTTGATTGAGGTGAGTGTGGCCACATCCCCCGCTTTGGCTGAACTGCAGATCCGCCTGGGCTACGCCTTTCGCCAGACGGGCTTGCTGCAGCAAGCCGTCACGCACCGCAGTTTCAGTGCCGACCACAACGAGCGCCTGGAGTTTTTGGGCGACTCGGTGCTGAACCTGTCCGTGGCGCACATGCTGTATGCGCAACTGACCAGCTTGCCCGAAGGCGATTTGTCGCGGGTGCGGGCCAACCTGGTCAAACAGGACACGCTGCACCAACTGGCCAAAAATCTTGACCTGTCTTCGGTGATGCGCCTGGGTGAAGGCGAGATGCGTTCGGGTGGACAAGGTCGTCCCTCTATTTTGGCCGATGCACTCGAGGCCATCATTGGTGCGGTGTACCTGGATGGCGGTTACAAGGATGCGCAATCCTTGGTCGAACGCCTGTTTGCCAAGGTGGACATCAAGCCCGACATGCAGGCCGTGGGCAAAGACCCCAAGACCGAACTGCAGGAGTGGTTGCAGGGGCGCAAGCTGGCTTTGCCCAAATACACCGTGGTCGGCACCTCCGGGGCGGCGCATCGGCAGCAATTCGAGGTTTCGTGCGAAGTGACCGAATTGCGACAAACCCAACAGGGCTCGGGCGCATCGCGTCGCGCAGCCGAACAAGCAGCGGCAGCCGCCTTGCTGCAGATCTTGAAATCCGAAAGCGCCGCATGAGAACCAACAACCCACCCGCCGACCCCGAACGCACGGCACACGAACAGCCAATGCGCCGCCCCGTGCAAATTGCGGGCGTGACCATTCAGCCACGCGATGCCTCGGAAGGCGCTGCCTTGCCCCCGATGGCCGCCACGCCAGCACCCGTGCCCGTGGCGGGGCAGCGCTGCGGTCTGGTGGCGATTGTGGGCAAGCCCAACGTGGGCAAGTCCACCTTGCTGAACGCCCTGGTGGGCCAGAAGATCAGCATCACCTCGCGCAAAGCGCAGACCACGCGCCACCGCATCACCGGCATCCGCACGCAAGGCGTCTCCCAATTCGTCTTTGTGGACACGCCCGGTTTTCAGACCATCCACGGCACGGCCCTCAACAAGTCGCTCAACAAGACCGTGGTGGGTGCGGTCAGTGACGTGGACCTGGTGCTGTTCGTGGTGGAGGCCGGCAGTTTCACCACGGCCGATGCCAAGGTGCTGGCCTTGCTCAAGCCGGGCATTCCGGTCTTGCTGGTGGCCAACAAGCTCGACAACGTGCACCGCCGTGGCGACATCGCGCCGTGGTTGCAAAGCATGCAAGAGCGCCATGCGTTCACCGAATTTGTGCCCATGTCGGCCAAGCAGCCCAAAGACATTGAGCGCCTGCTGGGCATTTGCGAAAAATACCTGCCCGAGCAAGCCTGGTGGCACGCCGAAGACGAGTTGACCGACCGCAGCGAAAAATTCCTGGCCAGCGAAATGGTGCGCGAAAAGCTGTTCCGTCTGACAGGCGACGAGTTGCCTTACACCTCCACCGTGGTGATTGACAAGTTCGAAGAAGAAGCGGGTCGCACCTCCAAGCGCATGCTGCGCATCGCTGCCACCATCGTGGTCGAGCGCGAAGGCCACAAGGCCATGGTGATCGGCGACAAAGGCGAAAAGCTCAAACGCATCGGCACTGAAACCCGCATGGAATTGGAAAAGTTGCTGGATGCCAAGGTGTTCATCGAGCTGTGGGTCAAAGTGCGTTCGGGCTGGGCCGATGACGAAGCCCGCGTGCGCAGTTTCGGCTACGAGTGAGCGCTTTTTGACCGATGGCCACCAAGCGGATTGCAGACGAGCCAGCCTATGTGCTGCACCGCTATGACTGGAGTGAAACCAGCCTGATCCTGGAAGTTTTCACCCGCCACCATGGTCGGGTGGCTTTGGTGGCCAAGGGCGCCAAACGGCCCACCTCCAGCTTTCGCCCGGTGTTGCTGCCCTTGCAGCCTTTGTCGCTGGCTTTTGGCGGCGATGGCGACATCCGTACCCTCAAGTCGGCCGAATGGGTCGGCGGGCACGTCATGCCCACGGGTGAGGCACTGCTGTCGGGGTATTACCTCAATGAACTGTTGATGCGCCTGACCGCACGCGACGACCCCCATCCGCGGGTGTTTGACGTGTACGCCGCCGCGGTCAGGTTGTTGGCCAGCGGCGACCCCGAGGCCTTGCAATGGGCCTTGCGTGGCTTTGAACTCTTGCTGCTCAAAGAGATGGGCTTGCTGCCGGCGCTGGATGTGCAGACCTTGACCCTCAAACCTTTGCAGCCCCACGATTGTTACGTTCTGGTGCCCGAGGCGGGTTTGCAATGGGTGGGCGATGATCTGCGCAGCGCCCTGCGAGGCGCGCAATGGCAGGCACTGCATGCGGCGCTGAACGCGCCCAGTCCACTGGCGGCCTTGCTGCTCGAATGCGCCGACTTGCTGGTGCAATTGCAACGGCCCTTGCGCCTCTTGCTCAACTACCATTGCGGTGTGGGGGCCTTGCGCACCCGCCAAATGATGCTGGACTTGCAAACCTTATGACCACTCAAACCCATCGCGTTGCCCTTTCGGTGAACATCAACAAAGTTGCGCTGTTGCGCAACTCCCGCCACCTGGGCATTCCCAGCGTGACCCGCGCCGCAGAGCTTTGTCTGCAAGCGGGCGCCCAGGGCATCACCATCCACCCTCGCCCTGACGAACGCCATATCCGCGCCAGCGATGTGCCCGAGCTGCATGCGCTCATGCAGGCCTGGCCCGATCGCGAGTTCAACATCGAGGGCAACCCGTTCCACAACCTGATCCAGCACGTGCGCGCTGTGCGCCCGCACCAGGTGACTTTTGTGCCTGACAGCGAAGGCCAGTTCACCAGTGACCACGGCTGGACGTTCCCGCAAGACGCGGCACGCCTGAAGCCCCTGATTGACGAATGCAAAGCGCTGGGCGTGCGCGTGAGCCTGTTCATGGACCCCGTCCCTGAACAAATGGCGGCTGCCCAAGCGGTGGGGGCTGATCGGGTAGAGCTGTACACCGAACCCTATGCCGCGTCCTTTGGCACACCTGAACACGCGGTCCAATTGCAGCGCTATGCCGATGCGGCAGCCGCCGCGTTGCAGGTCGGCTTGGGGCTGAATGCGGGCCATGACCTGAACCGTGAAAACCTGCCCGCTTTTGTGGCACAGGTGACGGGCCTGCAAGAAGTCTCGATTGGCCACGCGTTCATGGCCGATGCGCTGGAGATGGGTTATGACGCCACGGTGAAGGCGTATTTGAAAGCCTTGGCTGGCTGATGCCAGGATTCGCATGATCTATGGCATTGGCACCGACATTTGTGACATCCGCCGCATCCGGTCCAGCCTGGAGCGCCATGGCGAGCGCTTTGCCGCCAAGGTGTTGAGCGATGCGGAAATGGCCACCTGGAAGGCCCGCAGTGCCCGCTGGCCCGAGCGCGGTGTGCGTTACCTGGCCACCCGCTTTTCGGCCAAAGAGGCGTTCAGCAAAGCCATTGGCCTGGGCATGCGCATGCCCATGACTTGGCGGCTGTGCGAGATCGGCAAACTGCCCAGTGGCCAGCCGGTCATCGTGCTGCACGGCGTGCTGAAGGAATGGTTTGAGGCCAAGCACCTCAGCGCGCACATTACCGTGACCGACGAGTCTGAATATGCTGCGAGCTTTTGTGTGGTCGAAACCCACCCAGGGGCAGCGCTTCCTGCGGCATCCTCTCTTGCCTCTTGAATTTTTGTTGTTCGCCCTGAACTGCCGAGACACACCATGAGCATCCACGCCCCCCTGATTCTGGACATTGAAGGCCTCGGCCTGACCGACGTGGACCGCCGCCGCCTGGCGCATCCGCTCACGGGCGGCATGATCTTGTTTGGCCGCAATTGGCAAAGCCGGTCGCAACTGACCGACTTGTGCGCCGACATCAAAAGCATTCGCCCGGATCTGCTGATCGCGGTGGACCACGAAGGCGGGCGGGTGCAGCGCTTTCGCACCGACGGCTTCACCCATTTGCCACCCCTGCGCGCTTTGGGCGAGCTCTGGACGCAAGACGACAAAGGTCAGCCAGGCTCGGGCGTGCTCAAGGCCTGTGAGGCGGCCACTTCGGCAGGCTTTGTGCTGGCCAGCGAATTGCGCGCTTGCGGTGTGGACTTCAGCTTCACGGCGGTGCTGGATCTGGACCACGGTGAGAGCGGCGTCATTGGCGACCGTTCTTTCGCCCGCGACCCGCGTGTGGTCAGCCTGCTGGCGCGCAGCCTGATGCACGGCCTGTTGCAGGCCGGCATGGCCAATTGCGGCAAGCACTTCCCTGGCCACGGTGCCGTCAAGGCCGACTCGCATGTGGCTTTGCCGGTGGACAAACGCAGCCTCAAGGCCATCCTGGCCGACGATGCGCAGCCTTACCGCTGGCTGGGCAGTGTGCTCACGGCGGTCATGCCCGCCCATGTGGTTTACAGCAAGGTGGACAGCCGCCCCGCAGGATTTTCGTCACGCTGGTTGCAAGACATTTTGCGCGTCCAGCTGGGCTTTCAGGGCGTGGTTTGCACCGACGACTTGTCGATGGCTGCTGCACGGCAAATGGACGGGCGCACGCTCAGCTATGCCGAAGCGGTCATCACGGCACTGCAGGCGGGTTGCGACCTGGCCTTGCTGTGCAACCGCTCGGTGGGGGGCGGTGCCGAGCTGGATGAAGTGCTGGACGCCTTGGCCGAAGCTGCCGTCAAAGGGCACTGGACGCCCAGCGAGATCAGCGAAGAGCGGCGCTTGACACTTTTCCCCCGATCGGCCGCTCGTCCTTGGGACGAATTGGTGTGCTCGGCCGACTACATGCAGGCATTGGATCGCCTGCCCTGACATGCCCACCCATCCCACGCCAAGGGCATCAAAGCAGGCGTGTCTGTTCAACAACTGAGCGAGCGTCAACGTCAATGAGTCAATTGATTGTCAAAATTTTCATGGGCCTTTTGGGTCTTGTGCTTGTCCTGTTTCTGTTGGCGGCCCTGGGTCTTTACACCGTCTGGGCCACCCTGCGTTGGTTGCTCACTGGCCGTAAACCACAGGTGGTGATGGTTTGGCAGCAGTTCAGCACTTTGCGCAAGAACTTCGGTGAAGGCGGGTTCCGTGCTGCGCAGGGTTCAGGGTTTTCAGGCACGTGGGGTCGCGGCCCCAGTCCGGCCACCGATGACCAGGTGGTGGATGTGGACGTGCGCGAAGTGGTGGAAGACGCACCGCGCCTGACCCAAAAATAACGCCATCCACGACGCTTGGCGTCGTGGTGACGGCTTTTGTACCAGATTTTCCCTGGCTTGCAAGGAGAGGGTTTTTCCCATCAAATTTTCCTGATTTTGAGAAAACGTGACGTTTTATTAAGTAACTATTTGATATACATTTAAAGCTTCATTGGCAAGCCGGAGTGTGTGTGAGTCAGCTTCAAACAGATCACGTTTCGTACAAATTAATAAATAAATTAATTTTATTATTTTTACTGCTGGCAGCCTCCATGTTCCAGGCCAGGGCACAGGCCACCAGTCCGCCAGAGTCCGAACCAGCCACTGCCGTCACAATTGAACCCTTTGGTGCTCGCTATGCCTTGGCGGCGGCGGCGCCCCTCCAACAAGCCCGAATTTTCGTCTACCGACAAGGGCCCGCAGCCAAAGAAGAGCCGGTCAATATTTACCTGAATGGCCGCTACCACACCTCTTTGCTGCGAGGTGGTTATTCTGAATTTTGTGCTGCAGCGGGCACCGTGGCGGTGCAGGCGGTTTTGGCCGATGCCAGCCAAATGCACACAGGTAAGCAAGGCGCAGGCCAGACTTGGACATTTCAATCCGGGAAAACCTTGTTTTTGAAGGTTCAGGAGGCTGGACGCTTGGCCGAAGTGCCTGCGGAACAGGCACAAAGGGAGCTGAGCTCGACCGCACAGCAAATTCACACGGTGTCCCGCGCCCCGCTGGTGGAGGTTTGCCAAATGCCTGCACCTGTGCTGGCACAAGCGCCGGTTGTGCATGTGCCCATGCCTGTGTCTGTGTTGCCTCCTCCCAAGCAGACAGTGCCGCGCCTGTATGCATTGGAGTCCGATGCTTTGTTTGAGTTTGGCAAGGCGGAGCTGCGGGCCTCAAGCTACAACACCATTGAAATCATGGCGCAAAAACTCAAGCAGGATTTTCGCAGTGTTGAACGCATACGCGTGGTGGGGCACAGCGATGCCATTGGGCCAGCCAAATTGAACACCAAGCTGTCGATGGAGCGCGCCAAAGTGGTGGCGCAGCAGCTTCAGGAAAGAGGCCTGAAACCGACCAAGGGTTTCAAGACCGAGGGCGAGGGCTCGGTGCATTTGGTGAAGTTGCGCTGCGGCAACAAACCCACGCCTGAAAACAAGTTGTGCCATGCCCCGAATCGCCGCGTGGAAATCGTGGTCACGGGCGCCAGACGCTGAAGCCAAGGCGCATGCCCCTCATTTCGATACACCGCTCATGAAAAACGCCTACCAAGTCATCGTCAAAGCCCATCAGGGTGCCGAGAAATCCAAAACATACGACGTGCCTGACCCCGGATCATGGTGGGGTGCGCTCAAGATCAAGGCCCTGCCCGGGGCGCGTTACCAACTGGTCGATAAAACCACCGGACAGGGGCCTGACAACATTCGGGTCAAGCGCAAGGGCAATGATCTGGCCATCAGTTTTGAAGGCCGCAGCGATGCGGACTTGGTGATTTCTGGCTACTACGAATACGCCGAACCAGGATGGGGCGCGGTCATTGGTGAAACCGATCCGGGTGTTTATTACGCGTACATCCCTGAATCTGGAGAGTCGATCGCCTTGGTGGGCTCCCTGCCCGATGGCGCATCCAATGTCGGCATGGCGCTGGGGGGAGAGCAAATTGTCGGATCGGGCGCGGCCGTGGGCGCTTTGGTGGGTGCCGTAGGCTTTAACCCGTTGCTTACCGCACCGTTGGCTTTGGTGGGGGCCGCAGCAGGTGGTGGTGGCGGTGGTGGTTCTGCAGACACGACGCCACCCAACAGGCCTGCAGCCAAACTGCACGCGGAAGATGACACCGGTGTCAGCCACAGCGATGGCATCACGGCCGACAGCACACCGAGGTTGTTGATTGATGCCGATCCCGATGCGACCGAAGTGACGGTCAAATTGAACAGCAAGACCTACACCAGCACCACCAAAAACCCACAGGGCCAATTCGTGGTCCAGGTGCCTGATGCCGATGCGTTGGGCAATGGTGTGTACGCCTACACGGTGGTCGTCAAAGATGCCGCGGGCAATGCGAGTTTGCCTTTTGATGGCAGCTTGACGGTGGACAGGAGTGCTGACCAAAACTACCAACCCACACCCGTGAATGAAACCAATACAGGGACGTCCCTGCACATCTCAGGCATCAGCACGGACACGGGGTTCAGTCAGCAAGATTTGGTCACCAGTGACAACACCTTGAGTTTCTTCGGCACGCTGAGTGGCTACAGTGCCAGTGCACAAAACGCCGTAGAACTCCGTTTGCTCAACAGCGATGGGGCCGTGGTGGCATCCCAATACGTCTTGCCCGTGAATGCCACGGGTGCGTGGCGATGGTCATGGGACAACACCAGCCAGAAACTGCCCGACGGTCGTTACCAACTGACGGCGCAGTTGGTGGACAAAGCGGGCAATGCGGTGGGGACCGCCGCTGCGCCACAAACCTTGACCGTTGACACCAATGCCAACGCCGATGCCAACGCGGGTTTTGCTGTGGCCGTCACCCAGCTTGTGCAGGATTCGGGCGTTTCCAGCACCGACTTTCTAACCAAAGAAACGCACCTGTCTTTCATGGGCAATATTGGCAATACCAACACGGGGTTCACGGGCAAGGTATTGGTTCAAATTTTTGGGACAGATGGCGTGGTGAAGTCACAAGCCTACGTCGACCCGAATGTCAATGGCATCTGGTCTTATGACAACACGGCCGAGACCTTGGGGGTGGTTGGACAGCACACACAGTATGTGCTGAAAGCCTCGGTGGTGGATTTGGCCGGCAATGTTTTGAAAGCGACAGACCAGTCGTTCACGGTGGACTTGAAGGCCCCTTTGTTCAATGTGAGTGGCTCTGCCAGTTTCAACGACAACACCACCCTTCGTTACTCATCCATGACCTTGCGAGCAGGAACGTCCGCAGCCGTTTTTTCAGACGCAGAGGCAGGGACTTTCTCATTCCAAGATCAGTCAGGCAATGTGATCAATGCACCTGGACCCACGGATGACGGCTCGCTGCTTACCTATGACGTGGGCCAGTTGAAAATTGTCTACACCGATTTGGCCGGCAACAGCTATGCCATGGTCAATGACAAAAAATGGGAGTTTGAATTGACGGACCCCATTGTAAAAACCAGCCCTTCGACGAACGTTCCGCCCTCTGCTTTCGGTGGCGGAGAGCTGGCGGGCTCTGTGGGCTTGTACACCCTCAGCACGAACGAAACCAGCTTGGACTTGTCGACCTTGCACAGCACCAGCCCGGGTGCCGGCAGCGTGGGCGCCATCAACCACATCGGTTTGTCAGGTTCGGGCACGGTGACCAATGCGGCGCACACCCTGGCTTTGACAACCAGCGATGTGCTGGCGCTCAGCGTCAAAAACAGTTTCATCTCTAACGGCCACCAGCAAATGCGCATTGACGGTGATGCGGGTGACCAAGTGATGTTGGACGATTTGCTTGGCGGCTCCACTTTTACATGGCAAAAGGCCGCAAACCCGAGCGTGCTCAGTGGCCAAAACTACACGGTTTACAGCAACAGCACCTTGGGACTGGATTTGTTCATTCACCAAACGGTGCATGTGACGGTGCTTTGAGGTCTTGGCCAAGCGCTAAAAAAATGGCCCGCAACAGCGGGCCATTTATTTGTCGACGATGAAGGGCGTTTATTCCTGCACGTGACGCAGCGCCGGGAACAGGATCACGTCGCGGATGCTGGCGCTGTCGGTCAGCAGCATCATCAGGCGGTCAATGCCGATGCCGCAACCGCCGGCGGGCGGCATGCCGTATTCGAGTGCACGCACGAAGTCGTGGTCGTAGTACATGGCTTCGTCGTCGCCGTCGTCTTTGGCGGCCACTTGGGCGTGAAAGCGTGCGGCCTGGTCTTCGGCGTCGTTGAGTTCGCTGAAGCCGTTGCCGAACTCACGGCCCGTAATGTAGAGCTCAAAGCGCTCGGTCACTTCGGGGCGGGTGTCATTGGCGCGGGCCAGGGGCGAGATTTCGGTGGGGTGCTCCATGATGAAGGTCGGCTCCCAGAGCTTGTCTTCCACGGTTTCCTCAAAATAGAACACCTGCAGGCTGGCCAGGCTGCGGGTGGACAGCTTGTCTTTGGCTTCGTTCATGCCCAGCTTTTTGAGGGCGTTGGTCAGCCACTCGGCGTTGTCCACGTTGTCACCGGCTTCGGTGTGTTTGACGATGGCTTCGCGGATTGTCATGCGGGCAAAGGGCTTGTTCAGATCCACAGGCTTGCCGTTGTAGGTCAAGTTCAGCGTGCCTGCGGCGGTCATGGCCGCATCGCGGATCAGGCTCTCGGTGAAGCCCATCAGGTCCTGGTAGTTCCAGTACGCTGCATAGAACTCCATCATGGTGAACTCGGGGTTGTGGCGCACCGAGATGCCTTCGTTGCGGAAGTTGCGGTTGATCTCGAACACGCGCTCAAAGCCGCCCACCAGCAGGCGCTTGAGGTACAACTCGGGCGCGATGCGCAAGAACATTTCTTGTTCCAACGCGTTGTGGTGGGTCACAAAAGGCTTGGCGTTGGCGCCCCCGGGAATCGGGTGCAGCATGGGCGTTTCGACTTCCAAAAAGCCGTGCTGGACCATGAACTCACGGATGCCGCTGACGGCTTTGCTGCGGGCCACGAAGCGTTTGCGGGCCGCTTCGTCGGTCATCAGGTCGACATAGCGCTGGCGGTATTTGACTTCCTGGTCGGCCACGCCGTGGAATTTGTCGGGCATGGGTCGCAGGCTTTTGGTCAGCATGCGGATCGACGTGGCGTGGATCGACAACTCGCCGGTGCGGGTCTTGAACAAATGGCCTTCCACGCCCACGATGTCACCCAGATCCCAGTGCTTGAACAAGGCATACAGGTCTTCGCCCACGTCGTCACGGGTCACATAGACCTGGATGCGTCCGGTGGCGTCTTGCAACGTGGCAAAGCTGGCCTTGCCCATCACGCGTTTGAGCATCATGCGGCCAGCCACCTTGGCCATGGTTTTGGCCACGCCTTCGCCGTTCAGTTCTTCGGCTGCTTTCTCACCGTGTGCCTGGTGCAGGTTGGCGGCATGGTGCTCGGGCTTGAAGTCGTTGGGAAACGCCACACCCTTGCCGTCCGCCTGTGCCTGGCGCATGGCCTTGAGTTTTTCGCGGCGCTCTGCGATCAGTTGGTTTTCATCCTGGGGCGCAGGGGTTGGCGCGGCAGTGGCAGAGGCGTGGGCAGTCGTGTCAGACATGGCGAGGTGCAGTTGGGGTCGGGTGCAGTGGGCGGCCCGATCCGGGGTTGTGAAGGTGCGCGAACGCGCAAAGCCTTCTATTTTAAGAGTTTGCGGGCGGTTTCTGACCCGGATGGACACCGGAAGTCCCCGAAGGCGACGATTCCACCCTGTCGCCGACCCATTCCAACCGCATCAAGGGGGCCATTCCGTCCAGGTTTGCGGGGATGGCGCGGCGCGTTCTGGCATCTGGGTATCATCGCACGAGCAGGAGAAAAATCGATGTTGTTCCAGATGGTGAGCTTGGTGTTGGATGTGGTGGCGGGCCTGATTGCCGGCACCTGTTTGCTGCGTTTTTTGATGCAGTGGCAACGGATTTCTTTTCACCAGCCTTTGGGCCAGTTTGTGTTTGCGGTGACCGATTGGTTGCTGTTGCCGCTGCGCCGGGTGATCCCGCCATGGTCGGCCTGGGATTTGTCGAGTCTGGCAGGGGCCTTCCTCATCAAACTGGTGCAATACGCCTTGTTGTGGCTGGTCGCTGGTGGACAGGGGTCTGTGGGCTTGTTGCCTTTGGTGAGCCTGGTCGGGCTGGCCCAGTTGGTGGTGTCTGCCCTGAGTGCGTTGGTGCTGGTGCTGGCCGTGCTGTCGTGGGTCAACCCTGGCTCGCCCATGTACAGCCTGGCGGCACGTTTGAGTCAACCATTTTTGCGCCCATTTCAGAGGCTGTTGCCCCTGGTCGGCGGTGTGGATTTGTCACCGATTGCCTTGCTGCTGCTGTTGCAGATGGCCGGCATGGTGCTGGCGCGGCTCCAGATGAGCTGGTGGTACTGAGTTCACGTGCACAAAAAAATGGCCCTCCGAAGAGGGCCATTTTTTTAAGGGGCATGGCCGGGCGTCAGCTCACCGCATCGGCAGGCTGGCGTTGCAGCATGGCCAAGGTGCTGGCGATGGTTTTGCGCAGTTCGCGTCGGTCGCAAATCAGGTCCACCGCGCCTTTGCTTTGCAGGAACTCGGCCCGCTGAAAGCCTTCGGGCAGGGTCACTCGCACGGTGCTTTCGATCACGCGGGGACCGGCAAAGCCGATCAGGGCTTTGGGCTCGGCCATCACCACATCGCCCAGGAAGGCAAAACCGGCCGAAACACCTCCCATGGTGGGGTCGGTCAGCACGCTGATGTAGGGCAGGCCTTTTTTGGCCAGACGGGTCAGCGCCGCATTGGTTTTGGCCATCTGCATGAGCGACAGCAAGCCTTCTTGCATGCGGGCACCGCCGGTGGCAGTGAAGCAGACAAAGGGCACTTTTTGCTCGATGGCGGTTTCGACGCCACGCACAAAACGCTCGCCCACCACAGAGCCCATGGAGCCGCCCATGAAGTCGAACTCGAAGCAGGCCACCACCAAGGGGATGCTGTGCACCGCGCCGCCCATGACGACCAGGGCATCGGTTTCGCCCGTGTTGTTCATGGCTTCCTTCAGCCGCTCAGGGTATTTGCGGCTGTCTTTGAATTTCAGTGCATCGACCGGCACGACTTCCTGGCCGATTTCGTAACGGCCTTCGCCGTCGAGGAAACCGTTCAGGCGTGCACGTGCACCGATGCGCAGATGGTGCGCGCAGCCCGGGCAGACGTTCTGGTTTTCTTCGAGGTCGGTCTTGTACAGAACAGTCTCGCAACTGGGGCATTTGATCCACAGGCCTTCAGGCACCTGGCGGCGATCAGCCGGGTCGGTGTGCTGGATTTTCGGGGGGAGCAATTTTTCGAGCCAACTCATGAGGATTCTCCTTCAGCGGCGGATTATCGTTGAAACGGCCAATGCACCGTTCAGCACAGACCAGGGGCAGGCCGCACCCGTCGGGGTGCAGGCCCGCCCGTTCAGGCGTCCAGCGCCTGGCGGATGCCCGAGAGGAAGTCGGCGGCGACGGTGTGGACGCTGCCTTCGGGTGCGGCATCGATCAGCTGGATCAAGCGCGAACCGATCACCACCGCATCGGCCACGCGACTGATGGCCTTGGCCGTGGCGGCGTCACGGATGCCAAAGCCCACGCCCACGGGGATGTGCACATGCTGACGGATGCGGGGCAGCATGGCTTCGACCGCATCGGTGTCCAGCGTGCCGGAGCCGGTGACGCCCTTGAGCGAGACGTAGTAGACATAGCCGCTGGCCACTTCGGCCACTTGCTTCATCCGTTCTTCGGTGCTGGTGGGGGCCAGTAAAAAGATCAGGTCCATGCTGTGGGCGCGCAGTTTGGCGGCGAATTCGACGCATTCTTCGGGCGGGTAGTCCACGATCAGAACGCCGTCCACACCGGCGGCCGATGCGTCGCGGATGAAGCTGTCGGTGCCGTGTTTTTGGTCATAGCGTTCCACCGGGTTGGCATAACCCATCAGCACCACCGGCGTGTGGTTGTTGGTCTGGCGAAACGCGCGCACCATGGCCAGCACCTGCACGGTGCCAATGCCCAGCGCCAAAGCTTTGTCACCGGCTTTTTGAATCACGGGGCCGTCGGCTGAGGGGTCTGAAAACGGCACGCCCAGCTCAATGATGTCGGCCCCGGCCGCGGCCATGGCGTGCATCAGCGGCACGGTGGTGTCCGCCTGCGGAAAGCCGGCCGTGACGTACGGGATCAAGGCTTTGCGGCCTTGGGATTTCAGGGTGGAGAGGGTGGAATCAATGCGGCTCATGTGGGGGCCCTCACTTCGCAAAATGCACAGGCTGTTCAGCGCCCTTGACCGACTGCCCCTGGCAGCTGGGACGGCAATAAAAGTCGGCCTTCGACAAATCGGCCACGGTGCCGATGTCCTTGTCGCCTCGGCCAGACAGGTTGACCAAAATCGACTGGTCCGGACGCATGGTCTTGGCCAGCTTCATGGCGTAGGCCACAGCATGGCTGGATTCCAGGGCGGGAATGATGCCTTCGGTGCGGCACAAGTAGTGGAAGGCTTGCAGCGCTTCCTTGTCGGTGATGCCCACGTACTCGGCGCGGCCAATGTCTTTCAAAAACGCATGCTCGGGGCCGACACCCGGATAGTCGAGGCCCGCGCTCACGCTGTGGGTTTCGGTGATCTGGCCGTTTTCGTCTTGCAGGATGTAGGTGCGGTTGCCGTGCAACACGCCGGGGCTGCCCAGCTGCAAGGAGGCCGAGTGCCTGCCGGTGTCCATGCCTTCACCGGCTGCTTCCACGCCGATCAGGCGGGTGTTTTCAAACGGGATGTAGGGATAGAAGATGCCCATGGCGTTGCTGCCACCGCCCACGCAGGCGATCACGGCGTCGGGTTGTTCCTCGGCCATTTTGAGCGACTGGAACATCTCGGGCATTTGCGTCAGGCATTCTTCGCCGATCACGCTTTGAAAGTCGCGCACCATCATGGGGTAGGGGTGCGGGCCCGCCACGGTACCGATGATGTAGAAGGTGTTGTCCACGTTGGCCACCCAGTCGCGCATGGCTTCGTTCAAGGCGTCCTTGAGCGTCTTGCTGCCCGACTCGACGGGCACCACGGTGGCGCCCAGCAGTTTCATGCGGTAGACATTGGGGCTTTGGCGTTTGACGTCTTCAGCCCCCATGTAGACCACGCACTCCAGCCCGTAACGGGCGCAGATGGTGGCGGTGGCCACGCCGTGTTGGCCCGCGCCGGTCTCGGCAATGATGCGCGGCTTGCCCATGCGCTTGGCGAGCATGGCCTGACCGATGGTGTTGTTGATCTTGTGCGCGCCGGTGTGGTTCAGGTCTTCGCGCTTGAGGAAGATCTGGGCGCCGCCCATTTCGCGGCTCATGCGGGCGGCGTGGTAGATGGGCGAGGGGCGTCCGACAAAGTGGGCCAGCTCGGACTTGAATTCGGCGATGAATTCAGGGTCGTGCTGGTACTTGGCGTAAGCGGCTTTGAGTTCGTTGATGGCGTGTGTCAGCGTCTCGCTGACAAAACTGCCACCGTAAATGCCGAAATGCCCCTTGGCATCGGGTTGCTGGTAGTCGTACATGGCGTGTTCTTTCGGAATTCAATCCGGGAAAAAATCAAAGAAGGTCCGCATCGGCAGCACGCACGGCTGCTACAAATTGCTGGATTTTTTCGGCATCCTTGAGGCCTTTGTCGGCCTCGATGCCCGAGCTCACGTCAACGGCCAATGACAGGCCGCGTGAGCGCAGCGCCCGAATGCCATCGGCCACGTTTGCAGGTGTGAGTCCACCAGACAAAACGAGGTGAGCATTGACGTTTGGTGGCAGCAGTGACCAATTGAATGTTTTTCCGCCGCCGCCGTATCCGTCGACGTGGGCGTCGAGCAAAAGGGCTTGGGCTTGCTGGTGAAAGTTCGCAAATTTTACCAAGTCGAAGCTGGCCGCTTCGGTCAGGGGGATGCGGGCCGCTTTCAGGTGCGTCCGACCTGTCGCCTGGCTCATGGCCGCGCAAAATTCGGGTGTTTCGTCGCCATGAAACTGCAGCATGGCACCGGGCACGGCGGTGCAGGCGGCCTGAATGCGCTCGGGCGTTTCGTTGACGAAAAGCAGCACCGGCGTCACGAAGGCGGGCAGCAGGCGGGCCAGCGCTGCCGCGCGTTCGATGCTGACGCTGCGCGGGCTGGGCGGGTACAGCACAAAGCCGATGGCGTCGGCACCGGCGAGCACCGCCGCCAGCACATCAGTCTCGCGGGTGAAGCCGCACATCTTGATGCGGGTGCGTTGTTGGGGGGCGTTGGGCAACAACTGGTTGGGCGGGGTCATGGCAACCAATCAAAAGCAGGGGTGGTGTCGGGCAGACCCCATTCGGGGCTGTAAATCGGCCCGGCAAAGTACAGACCGTCGGGCGAAAACGTGGGGGCCGCCGCATCGCGGTTTTTGGCGTACAGCACCTCACGCATCCAGTCAGGTGCTTGCTGGCCTTGGCCAATGGTGACCAGACAGCCCATGATGTTGCGGATCATGTGGTGCAGGAAGGCGTTGCCTTCAAATTCGAAGCGCCAGTAAGCGCCGTGCTTTGAAATCTGGATGTGCCGCAGCGTCTTGATGGGCGACAGCGCCTGGCAGCTGCTGGCCCGGAAAGATGAAAAGTCGTGTTCGCCCAACAGATGCTGGCTGGCCTGTCGCATGGCGTCTTCTTGCAAAGGGCGGTACACCCATCCCACACGGCCTGTTTCCAGGCTGGGGCGCACGATCGAGTCGAGCACCACATAGATGTAGCGCCTGCCCGTGGCGCTGGCGCGACAGTGAAAACTGTCGGGCACATAGTGCGCCCACTGCACGGCAATGTCGTGGGGCAGATAGCGGTTGGTGCCGCGCACCCAAGACGAAGGCGCGCGCTCCAGCGGTGTGTCGAAGTGCACCACCTGCATCAGGCCGTGCACACCGGCATCGGTGCGGCCCGCACACAACGTGCTGATCCGGGGGACAGCGCAAAACTGTGCCAGGGCTTTTTCGAGTTTGTCCTGAACCGTCAGGCCAGAGCTCTGGCTTTGCCAGCCTTGGTAAGCCGTGCCCGAGTAACAGATGCCGAGGGCGAGTCTCACTGGCCGGAACCTGCTGGTGGGGTGGCTTTGGGGGCATCCGGTGCGGGTGTCAGGTTCAGGTCCAGACCCGCAAACTGAGGCGGCAAGCCCGATGGAAACGGCGTCAGCACGGGGGCCACATGGGGTGGTGTGTCGCTGGCTTCGGGCGGCATGTTGGCGGTGCCAAACAAATCCTCATGGGCCGCAGCGGGGCGGCGCCGGGCCAGCCACACCAAGCCACCCATGGCGGCCAAAAGGGCCATGGCCCAGGCCCCTATGGAGGGGTTGCGGCCAATGGCGTTGAACCAGGCGGTCGAAGTCGTGGGCGTTGCCGCCACAGGCAGGCTGGGTTGCAAAGCCGATGGCGCGGCAGGAGTGGTCGGCGCAGCATCTGGTGTGGCCGACAAGGACTTCAAGGTTTCCAGGTTCTTTTTCAGTGCGGCCAATTGTTCGGTTTTGTCCTGGATTTCGCGCTCTACAGCCAGACGGGCTTCGGCGCTGTCGGCCGTGAGCTCGCGCTTGCTGAGGGTTAAGGTGTCTTGAACGGGACGCGGTGGTGCGGGGAGCGGCGCTTCGGCGGCCACTTTGCCCGTCATTTCGCGGCCGGCTGTCTCTGGGGCTTTCAGTGTGGCTTGCGCCAGGCGCCGGGCATAGGCCACAAAGTCCACGGTTTGTGCGATCACGGTTTGCCGGGCTTCTTCGGCTGAAATCTGCGCCGCGTCCTGCGCTTGGGGCAGGCGCACTTGCGCACCTTTGCGCAACAGATGGACGTTGCCCTCGATGAAGGCTTCGGGATTGGCACGCACCATGGCCAGCAGCATTTGCTCAAGCGACACGCCCGCCGGCATTTTTTGCAACAGCAGTCGGGATGCGGTGTCGCCTGTTTGGACGGTGATGGCTTCTTCGGCCACGGGACTCTGGGGCGCTGCAACGGGCACGGCCACAGGGGTCAAGGCTTGGGCCGAGACCACGGGGGCGAGGACCGGGTCATCGGGCCTGGTTTTTTCGATCGGCGCTTTCACCGCGCCCACGGGCGAGACCAGCAGCGTGTAGTTCATGGCCAGGCGGCCCGAAGGCCACTGCGCTTCAACGATCACGTCGAGGAAGTGGTCGTCCACCGGCGTTTGCCCGGACAGGGCGATGTAGGGCTTGCCGTCGCCGCGAAATTCCAGTCGCGTCTGCAAGCCGTTGAGTGCCGGATGAAAGGCCATGCCTGCTTGCTCAAAACTGGCCGGTTCTGCCAATTGCACTTTGAGCTTGCGCAGGTCTTCGACTTTGTATTGCGTGATCTCAATGGCTGCCCGAAGCGGCTGGCCCAGCCCCGACTCCACCGAAAAATGGCCGAGTGTCAGGGCTTTGGCCGACAAGTTGGCGCACGCCAGCAGCGACGCCACGGCCCAAGACCTGGCGAGGTGATGGGCGCTGTGGTGGGAGCAACGCATGCGCAGCATGTCTCAGAGGACCTTGGCTTGCCGGGTCATCGCGGGCAGACGCATCAAGCGTCCAGCAAGATGCGCAGCATGCGGCGCAGCGGCTCGGCCGCGCCCCACAGCAGCTGGTCACCGATGGTGAACGCGCCGACATATTCAGGGCCCATGGCCAATTTGCGCACACGGCCCACCGGGATGGTCATGGTGCCGGTCACGGCCACAGGGGTCAGGTCCTGGATGGTGGCTTCGCGGGTGTTGGGCACCACTTTGACCCACTCGTTGTCGGCGGCGATCATGGCTTCGATGTCGGCCACGGGCACGTCTTTTTTCAGCTTGAAAGTGAGGGCCTGGCTGTGGCAGCGCATCGCGCCCACGCGCACGCAGAAACCGTCCACGGGAATGGCGGCAGAGTTGAAACCCTCGCCCAAGCCCAAGATTTTGTTGGTCTCGGCCATGCCTTTCCACTCTTCTTTGGACATGCCGTTGCCCAGGTCCTTGTCGATCCAGGGGATCAGCGAGCCACCCAGAGGCACGCCAAAGTTGGCGGTCTCGGACGCTGTCAAAGCGCGTTGCTTGGCCACCACCATGCGGTCGATTTCCAGGATGGCGCCCTTGGGGTCGTCCAGCAGGGCTTTGACTTCGGCGTTCAGCGTGCCGTATTGGGTCAGCAGCTCGCGCATGTGCTGCGCGCCGCCACCGGAGGCCGCCTGGTAAGTCTGGGTGCTCATCCACTCGACCAGACCGGCCTTGTAGAGTGCGCCCACGCCCATCAGCATGCACGAGACGGTGCAGTTGCCGCCCACCCAGTTGTTGCCACCTTGGGCCAGGGCATTTTGGATGACCGGCATGTTGACGGGATCGAGGATGATCACGGCGTCTTTTTCCATGCGCAGGGTCGATGCGGCATCGATCCAGTGGCCGTTCCAGCCAGCAGCGCGCAATTTGGGGAAGACTTCCGAGGTGTAGTCGCCGCCCTGGGCGGTGATGATGATCTCGCAGCGCTTGAGCTGTTCGATGTTGAAGGCGTCTTGCAGCGTGGTTTCGTTCTTGGCCATCGCGGGGGCTTGGCCACCCGCGTTCGATGTGGAGAAGAACAAGGGCTCGATCAGGTCAAAGTCTTTTTCCTGAATCATGCGGTCCATCAGAACCGAGCCGACCATGCCGCGCCAGCCGACCAAACCTACTAACTTGCTCATTTCAACGCCCTTTCAGTTTTAAAAACAGTGTTTGACCTGACTGTTTGCCCGGCTCGTCTGGCCGGGAGGGCGCACGACGAACCAGGCCGGATCAGCCCTTAATGGTCGTGGTTTTTGTGGAGAATGCACGCGCGCTAACCACCATCAGAGGGACGGCAGAAAAGTTCAGCAAGAACGAACGGGCGTGAAACATGGGTGCCCATTGTAACGGAAGCCTTCTGATAGGAGGCTGACAGGCACTTGATGGGCGTGCCTCGGTGCAAAATCCATCGAACAAGATGATCTTCCACGGCGATGCGAGGAGGCACCAGATGCATGCAAACTTGAAGAATTTACTTTGGACACCCCGCTGGCGCTGGGTTGGAGTCTGGCTCGCTCTGGCGTGTGCATTGACCGCGTGCGTCGCCCCCAAAGGACAGACGCTTTCGGCAACGCCAGGGTCGATGACGTCACTAGAGGCGCGTTGTGCTGCGAGTGGCGGCACCTGGGAGGCGGTCAATTTCAAGACTGATTTGGGCTATTGCGCCAAGGGCACCGAGGTGCAATGCCAGGCCTCGGGCGGCCGCTGGCAACGGGTGTGCATGATGGGCACGCTGGCCTGTGTGCGCGCCTATGCCGATGCCGGCAAGACCTGCCGTAACGGCACGGATTGCCAGGGCCGGCGTTGTTTGCAGACGGCCGAGGCGGGTGGCGGCACCCAGCCTCAGACCGGGCGCTGCATCGTCAACGACGACCCGTGTCACTTCGGTATCAATTTGGAGAACGGACTGCCCGTGCCCACGGCCGTGGTCGATTAAAAAGCTGGCCAGGTTCAAGTGAAAAGCCCGCCCCATGTCACCATGGGGCGGGCTTTGCTTTGTCCGAGTCAGGCTGTTCAGGCCAAAGCTTTGACCACCGCGTCACCCATTTCGCGGGTGCTGACTTTGGTGGTGCCTTCGCTCCAGATGTCGCCCGTGCGCAGGCCTTGGGCCAGCACTTTTTGCACAGCCGCTTCGATGCGCTGGGCGGCGGCTTCTTGGTTCAGGGAAAAGCGCAGCATCATGGCCGCAGACAAGATGGTCGCCAACGGGTTGGCGATGCCTTTGCCCGCGATGTCGGGCGCGCTGCCGTGGCTGGGCTCGTACAGGCCCTGGTTCTTGGTGTTCAGGCTGGCCGAGGGCAGCATGCCGATCGAGCCCGTGAGCATGGAGGCTTCGTCGCTCAGGATGTCGCCAAACATGTTGCCGGTCACCACCACGTCAAAGCGCTTGGGCTCCTTGACCAGCTGCATGGCGGCGTTGTCCACGTACATGTGGTCCAGCGCCACATCGGGGTACTGCTGGCCGACTTCGGTGACCACATCTTTCCAGAGCTGGAAGGTTTCGAGCACGTTGGCTTTGTCCACGCTGGTCAGGCGCTTGTTGCGCTTGCGGGCCGCCTGGAAGGCCACATGGGCGATGCGCTCGATCTCGGGCTTGGAGTAGCGCATGGTGTCAAAGGCTTCTTCCGCGCCGGGGAAGTGCCCGTCGGTGGCGATGCGGCGACCGCGTGGCTGGCCAAAGTAAATGTCGCCCGTGAGTTCGCGGATGATCAAAATGTCCAGGCCCGCAATCAGCTCGGGCTTGAGGCTGGAGGCGCCCACCAGCTGCTCGTAGCAAATGGCCGGACGGAAGTTGGCAAACAGCCCCATGTTCTTGCGCAGGCCCAAAATGGCTTGCTCGGGGCGCAGGGGGCGGTCGAGCTTGTCGTATTTCCAGTCGCCCACCGCGCCAAACAGCACGGCGTCGGAGTCCATCGCCAGCTTGAGTGTGGCTTCGGGCAGCGGATGGCCAAAGGCGTCGTAAGCGGCACCACCGACCAGGGCGGTTTCCATCTCAAACTTCAAGTCCAGAACGTTCAGGACTTTGACGGCTTCAGCGACGATTTCGGTGCCGATGCCATCACCGGGGAGGACTGCGATTTTCATGGTGTGGTTCAGTGGGGTTGTTCAGGAATTCAAGCGGAGGTCGCGGTATGCGCCAGCCACGGTTTGGTGGCCAGGCGTTCGGCTTCAAAGGCTTTGATTTTGTCGGCATGGCGCAGGGTGAGGCCAATGTCGTCCAAGCCGTTGAGCAGACAGTATTTGCGGAAGGCTTGCACCTCGAACGGGATCTCATCGTCTTGGGGCTTGACGATCACCTGACGTTCCAGGTCCACCGTGAGCTGGTAGCCGGGGAAGGCGGCCACTTCGTCAAACAGCTGGGCCACCACGGCTTCGGGCAGCACGATGGGCAATAGGCCGTTTTTGAAACAGTTGTTGAAGAAGATGTCAGCAAAGCTGGGCGCGATCACGCAGCGAAAGCCGTATTGGTCAATGGCCCAGGGCGCGTGTTCACGCGAGGAACCACAGCCGAAATTCTTGCGGGCCAGCAAGACGCTGGCACCTTGGTAGCGCGGCTGGTTCAGCACGAAGTCCGGGTTGGGCTTGCGGCTGGCCGGGTCCTGGCCGGGGAAGCCCACGTCCAGATAGCGCCATTCGTCGAACAGGTTGGGGCCAAAGCCGGTCTTGCGGATCGACTTGAGGAATTGCTTGGGGATGATGGCGTCCGTGTCCACGTTGGCGCGGTCCATTGGGGCCACCAGGCCTTTGAGGAGTGTGAATTTTTGCATGGCGTTATTTCTTGGCTGCACCTTCGATGGTGGAACCCAGTTTTTCGATGTCTTGGCCCACACCGCGGACGGTGTTGCAACCGGCAAGCGCCAACAAGGCAGCGATGAGGCTCAGACGGGTCCATTTTTTCATGACAAGCTTCCTTTCATTCAGGCGAATTGGCGAACGTCGACAAAGTGACCGTGAATGGCTGCCGCGGCGGCCATGGCGGGGCTGACCAGGTGGGTGCGGCCACCGGCACCTTGACGGCCTTCGAAGTTGCGGTTGGAAGTCGATGCGCAGCGCTCGCCTGGCTCCAGGCGGTCGGCGTTCATGGCCAGGCACATGGAGCAGCCGGGCTCGCGCCACTCAAAGCCAGCGGCCTTGAAGATCTCGTGCAGGCCTTCTTGTTCGGCCTGTACTTTGACCAGACCTGAACCGGGCACGACCATCGCCAGCTTGACGTTCTTGGCGACTTTCTGGCCCAGCTTTTTGACCACGGCGGCGGCTTCGCGCATGTCTTCGATGCGGCTGTTGGTGCACGAGCCGATGAAGACTTTGTCGATGGTGATGTCGGACAAAGCCTTGCCGGGCTGCAGGCCCATGTACGTCAGCGCGCGCTCAATGGCGTCGCGCTTGACGTCGTCCTTTTCTTTGTCCGGGTCCGGTGTTTTGCCGTCGATGCCCAGCACCATTTCGGGCGAGGTGCCCCAAGTGACTTGCGGCACGATGGTGCTGGCGTCGAGTTCGACCACGGCGTCAAAGTGGGCACCTGGATCGGACTGCAAGGTCTTCCAGTAGGCCACGGCCTGGTCCCACTCGGCACCACCGACAAACTGGCCCGATTTCGGATCTGTGCCTGGCGAGAGCAGACGGCCCTTGACGTAGTGGATGGTTTTTTCGTCCACCGCGACCAGGCCCGCACGAGCGCCGCCTTCGATGGCCATGTTGCAGACCGTCATGCGGCCTTCCATGCTCAAGGCGCGGATGGCAGATCCGGCGAATTCGATGGTGTAGCCCGTGCCGCCTGCGGTGCCGATCTTGCCGATGATGGCCAGCACGATGTCTTTGCCGGTGACGCCTTTGGCCAGGGTGCCCTCAACCTGGATGAGCATGTTCTTGGCTTTTTTGGCCAGCAGGGTTTGGGTGGCCATGACGTGTTCGACCTCGGAGGTGCCGATGCCGTGGGCCAGTGCGCCAAAAGCGCCGTGCGTCGAGGTGTGGCTGTCGCCGCAGACCACGGTCATGCCGGGCAGGGTGGCCCCGTTTTCAGGACCAATCACGTGCACGATGCCTTGGCGTTTGGACAGGAAGGGGAAGAAGGCGGCCGAGCCGTATTCCAACATGTTCGCGTCGAGCGTGGTGATCTGTTCTTTGCTGATCGGGTCGGTGATGCCGTCGTAGCCCATCTCCCAGCCGGTGGTGGGGGTGTTGTGGTCGGCGGTGGCCACGATGGAGCTGACGCGCCAGACTTTGCGACCGGCTTGGCGCAGGCCTTCAAAGGCTTGGGGGCTGGTGACTTCGTGCACCAGATGGCGGTCGATGTAGAGGACGGAGGTGCCGTCTTCTTCGGTGTGGACGACGTGTTCGTCCCAGATCTTGTCGTAAAGCGTGCGTGCCATGGGGCTTCCTTCAATTCAGCTGTTCATTTTATGCGGAGAGAGGGCGGTATCCCTGCCTTTGTGGGGCTTGAGTGGCTGTGGCCCCGGGCTGCCAGGCCTCATCAGTCGCTTCGCGCCAGCAAATCGGCCTGACTGCCCCGGGCCACAGCCACTCAAATGGTGCTGATTTTGTAGGTCGGTGGCTTCAGCCCCGACAAATGCCGCTGGCCCGCCATGTCGGAGGTGAAGCGCTGGCCTACGGGAACAGCAGTTGGGCCTTTTGTCGGCTGCTTCAGCCCCGACAGGGCCCTGCGACGAAGCCTGAAACGTCGGACCTGAAGGTGTCGTCCTGCGGGGCCGTCGTGCAGACCGGTGCTTTGCGCCATGAAAAAAGCCCGCACAAGGCGGGCTTGGGATGCGGTTGTGAACCGATCAACGTTGTACGTCGCGGCGTGGGGAGCCGGTGAACAGTTGACGTGGGCGACCGATTTTGTATTCGGGGTCGCTGATCATTTCGTTCAGTTGGGCGATCCAGCCGACGGTGCGGGCCAGGGCGAAGATGCCGGTGAACAGGTTCACAGGAATGCCGATGGCGCGTTGCACGATGCCGGAGTAAAAGTCCACGTTGGGGTAGAGCTTGCGGCTGACGAAGTATTCGTCTTCCAGAGCGATCTTTTCCAGTTCTTTGGCCAACTTGAACAGGGGGTCGTTTTCCAGGCCCAGTTCTTTGAGCACTTCGTCGCAAGTTTCTTGCATGAGCTTGGCGCGCGGGTCGTAGTTCTTGTAAACGCGGTGACCGAAGCCCATCAGCTTGACGCCGGAGTTCTTGTCTTTCACCTGGTTCATGAACTCGCCCACCTTGGACACGCCGCCCATTTTCTGGATGTCTTCCAGCATGTTCAGGCAGGCTTCGTTGGCGCCGCCGTGGGCAGGGCCCCACAGGCAGGCCACGCCCGCTGCGATGGCTGCAAACGGGTTGGTGCCGGACGAGCCGCACAGACGAACCGTGGAGGTCGAAGCGTTTTGCTCGTGGTCTGCGTGCAGCGTGAAGATGCGGTCCATGGCGCGCTCGAGCACGGGGTTGACCTTGTACTCTTCGCAAGGGGTGCCGAACATCATGCGCAAGAAGTTGCCCGCATAAGACAGGTCGTTGCGGGGGTACATGAAAGGCTGACCCACGCCGTATTTGTAGGCCATGGACACCAGGGTTGGCATCTTGGCGATCAAACGGATCGCAGCGATGTGGCGGTGCTCGGGGTTGTTGATGTCGGTGCTGTCATGGTAGAAGGCCGACAAAGCACCCACCAGACCGGTCAACACGGCCATGGGGTGGGCGTCACGGCGAAAGCCGCGCAGGAAGAACTGCATCTGCTCGTTGACCATGGTGTGCTGGTTGACGAGTTTGTGGAAATCTTTGCTTTGCTGGCCGACCGGCAATTCGCCGTTCAGCAAGAGGTAGCAGGTGTCGAGGTAGTCGGCCTTGTTGGCCAGTTGCTCGATGGGGTAGCCGCGGTACAGCAACTCGCCTTTGTCGCCATCGATGTAGGTGATGGCAGATTGGCACGATGCCGTGGACAAGAAGCCAGGGTCATAGGTGAACATGCCGCTTTGTGCGTACAGCTTGCGGATGTCGATCACATCAGGACCGATGTTGCCAGAGTAAACGGGCATGTCGATGCTGGGGCTGCCATTGGAGAACGACAGGGTGGCTTTGTTATCGGCGAGTTTCATGGTGGGTTTCCTCAAAAATTCCAGAAGTGATCCAAATGGGTCAGGCTCTCAACATGTCCAGGACTTCACGCACCTCTTCGGTGCTGATCTCGGGCTGCAGCTCTTTGCGGCGCAACAGCAAGTCCATGAGATCGTTGTCAGACAGGTCCATCAGCGCATACATGCCCCGGGCCTGCCCGACGGTCAAGTGAGCGTCATGCTGTTGGAAGAAGCGCGCGATGAACAGATCGTTTTCAAGCAGGCCCCGTCGGCTGCGCCAACGGAGTTTGCTCAGCGACCGCTCGCTCAAGGGCGCGAGGCGATCGGCGCCGACCAAAGACGCATCTTCCAGGATCGGGGTGACAGTCATCAGACAGCGCGGCGAACCATCATTTCTTTGATCTTGCCGATGGCCTTGGTGGGGTTCAAACCCTTGGGGCAAACATCGACGCAGTTCATGATGGTGTGGCAGCGGAACAGACGGTAGGGGTCTTCCAGGTTGTCCAGGCGCTCGGCGGTGGCTTGGTCGCGGCTGTCCGCGATGAAGCGGTAGGCTTGCAGCAGACCGGCCGGGCCCACGAACTTGTCGGGGTTCCACCAGAAGCTGGGGCAGCTGGTCGAGCAACTGGCGCACAAGATGCACTCATACAGGCCGTTCAGCTCATCCCGCTCTTCCGGGCTTTGCAGGCGCTCGGTCTGAGGAGGGGGCGTCTCGTTGATCAGGTAAGGCTTGATCGAGTGGTACTGCTTGAAGAACTGTGTCATGTCCACGATCAGGTCGCGCACGACAGGCAGACCTGGCAGGGGCTTCAAGACGATGTCGCCCTTGAGCGTGTTCAGGTTGGTCAGGCAGGCCAGGCCATTCTTGCCGTTGATGTTCATGGCGTCAGAGCCACAAACGCCTTCGCGGCAAGAGCGACGGAAAGACAAGGTAGGGTCTACTGCCTTGAGCTTGACCAGGGCGTCCAGCAACATGCGCTCGGTGCCGTCGAGTTCCACGTCGAGGGACTGCATGTAAGGCTTGGCATCTTTTTCTGGGTCGTAGCGGTAGATCTTGAAGGTACGTTTTGCCATTTTTCAGATTCCTTGTGTTCGTGCGGGCAGCTCAGAAAGTCCGTGGCTTGGGAGGCACGGTTTCGGCTGTCAGGGGCTTCATGCGCACTGGCTTGTAGGTCAGGCTGTTGTTTTCGCTGTGCCACAGGGTGTGCTTCATCCACTCGGCATCGTTGCGGCCCAGTGGGCAAGTGGGGTGGGTCACATCGTGTTCGTAGTCGCGCACCAGGTGGGCGCCACGGCATTCGGTGCGGGCGGCCGCACTTTCCATGGTGGCTTGAGCGACTTCCATCAAGTTTTCCACTTCCAGCGCTTCGATGCGGGCGGTGTTGAAAACTTTAGAGGTGTCTTGCAGACCGATGTTGGCTACACGGGCGCGCAGCTCGGCGATCTTTTTGACGCCTTCGTTCATGACTTCCTGGCTGCGGAACACGCCAGCGTGGGCTTGCATGATGGCGCGCATGTCGTTGGCCACATCTTGTGCGTACTCGCCGCTTTGTGCGCTTTCGAGGCGGTTCAGGCGGGCCAGTGTCCGGTCGGTGGCGTTGGCGGGCAGGTCTTGCACCGCGGTGCCGGGCTTGTTGTTGGCGATGATGTGGTCGCCAGCGGCCTTGCCGAAGACCAGCAAGTCCAGCAGCGAGTTGGTGCCCAGGCGGTTGGCGCCGTGCACCGAGACGCAAGAGCACTCGCCCACAGCGTACAAACCGTTGATGGGACGGTCTTCACCGTTCGCGGTGTGCACAACCTGGCCGTTGATGTTGGTCGGGATGCCGCCCATCTGGTAGTGGATGGTGGGCACCACCGGGATGGGCTCGCGCGTCACGTCCACGTTGGCGAAGTTCACGCCGATTTCGTACACCGAAGGCAGACGTTTGTGGATGGTGTCGGCACCCAGGTGGTCCAGCTTCATGTGGATGTAGTCCTTGTTGGGACCACAGCCACGGCCTTCCAGTATTTCCTGACCCATGCAACGCGACACGAAGTCACGCGGTGCCAAGTCTTTCAGGGTCGGCGCATAGCGCTCCATGAAGCGTTCGCCATTGCTGTTGAGCAAGATGGCGCCTTCGCCACGGCAGCCTTCGGTCAGCAGCACGCCAGCACCGGCCACGCCAGTGGGGTGGAACTGCCAGAACTCCATGTCTTGCAATGCGATGCCTGCGCGCGCAGCCATGCCCAGACCGTCACCGGTGTTGATGAAGGCGTTGGTGGACGACTGGTAAATGCGACCTGCACCGCCGGTGGCCAGCAGCACGGTTTTGGCTTGCAGTGTGTAGACCTCACCGGTCTCCATTTCGAGGGCCGTCACGCCCACGCAGTCACCGGCTTCGTTGCGGATCAGGTCAAGCGCCATCCATTCCACGAAGAAAGTGGTGCGGGCCGCGACGTTGGCCTGGTACAGGGTGTGCAGCATGGCGTGGCCGGTGCGGTCAGCCGCCGCGCAAGCGCGTTGCACGGGCTTTTCGCCGAAGTTGGCGGTGTGGCCGCCAAACGGGCGCTGGTAGATGGTGCCGTCGGGGTTGCGGTCAAACGGCATGCCCATGTGCTCCAGGTCGTACACGACCTTGGGCGCTTCACGGCACATGAATTCGATGGCATCCTGGTCGCCGAGCCAGTCGGAGCCCTTGACGGTGTCGTAGAAGTGGTATTCCCAGCTGTCTTCGCTCATGTTGCCCAGCGAAGCGGACACGCCCCCTTGGGCGGCCACGGTGTGCGAACGGGTCGGGAACACTTTGGACAGCACGGCCACATTCAGGCCCGCGCGGGCCAATTGCAGCGAGGCACGCATGCCTGAACCACCGGCGCCGACGATCACGACGTCGAACTTGCGGTTGGAGATTTGATCTTTGGTATAGCTCATGATTTTTTATCTTGGTGTGAGATCAACTTGATTACAGGCGCATCACAAGCGCCAGAGGGCCTGAACAGCCCAGCCAGCGCAGCCGACCAGCCAAACCAGGGTGAAGACATGCAAGACCAGGCGCACGCCCACTGGCTTGATGTAGTCCATCCAGATGTCGCGCATGCCCACCCAAACGTGGTACAGCAGAGAAAGGATCACGGAGAAGGTCAGGACCTTCATCCATTGGGAGGCAAAAATACCTGCCCACTCTTCGTAACCGATGGGGCCTGCGGTGAAGATCACCTGGGCCAGCAAGATCACGGTGAAAAGAGCCATCAAGGTGCCGGTCACGCGTTGTGCGAGCCAGTCACGAAAGCCGTAGCCAGCACCGGTCACGATGCGTTTGGAGCCGTAGTTCACGGACATAGGTCAGTTTCCTTTTTGTGGTGGGGGCTGATCAGTACAGACCAAACATCTTGGCACCGAGCACGGCAGTCAGGCCGATGCTGAGCGTCAACGTGACGATGGCAGAGGATTTGCCGAATTCTTTGGTGACAGCGTGGCAAACGTCCATGTACAGGTGGCGCAGGCCTGCGATGAAGTGGTGCAAATAAGCCCAGATCAAGGCCAAAGCCACCAGTTTCATGAACCAGCCTGGCACGAAGCCCAAGCCCACGTTGAAGGCAGCAGACAGTCGCGCAAACGAAATTTCGGAGGTGATGGAGTTGTCAAACAGCCAGATGATGAGTGGCATGAGCACGAACATCAAGAGCCCGCTGATGCGGTGAAGGATGGACACCACGCCGGCAACCGGAAGACGGTAGTTTGGAAGGTCTTTCAGTGCGTTGATGTTGCGGAATTCAGGCCGCTTTCGAGCGAGTTCAGTCATGTGTGTACTTTCTGGGTGTAACGCGTTCGTAATTTGGGTGACAAACCGTTGGATTCTATTGCAACGCAACAAACTGACATGAGCATTGCACACGGTGTGCGTTAGGCGATTATTCAACCATCCCGTGCAAGTCAGTTCAGGGCATTGTGGTAATGGTGGTTTTCGGTGCGGTAAAAACCGCGCCGCAGTTCCATGGGGGAGTCGTTGTAGGTGTAGGCAATGCGCTCGACGCTGAGCAAAGGGGTGCCGCCGTCCACTTTCAGCAATTGGCTTTGGGTCGCGTCGGGCAGCACCGCCCGGATTTTTTCATCGGCCCGGACCATGCGCACGCCAAATTCGGTTTCGAACAGTGCATACATGGGGCCGTGGTAGTCGGTCAGGCGCTCGGCGGTCAGGCCTTTGAAGGGGCCGCCTGGCAACCACAGGTCTTCCAAAATGGTGGGAATACCTGCGAAAGACAACACCCGACGCACCTGCAAAACCGCGTCGCCCGTCTTCAGGGCCAGTGCGCGCGCAATGTCGGCCGAGGCGCGCAGACGCTTGCAGTCCACGATGTCACGCTGCGCGGGGCCTTCGGTGTCCAGGTCGCCACCACGGTCAGGCACCAGCTTCAAGAACCGGTATTGCACATGGTGTTCGGCATGGGTGGCGACAAAAGTGCCTTTGCCTTGGCGTCGGATCAGCAGGTTGTCGCTGGCCAGCTCGTCGATGGCTTTTCTGACCGTGCCCTGGCTGACCCGGTAGCGCGCGGCCAGTTCCATCTCGCTGGGGATGGATTCGCCAGGCTTCCATTCCCCAGACTGCAGGTTTTGCAGGATCAACCCCTTGATTTGCTGGTACAGCGGGCTGAACGCGGGCGTTGGCGCGGTCGCGTCTGCAACAGGAAAGCTGTTGTCGGCCACTGAAGAGGTGTTGTTCATGGGGTGGATTGGGGGTGCGGGTCAGTTGCACGTCAGGTGTCGCATCATATCTTATATAAGACATAAGACAAATTGACGAATCAGGGTTTTCGCGGGTACACTCCAAAACTGTTTGCTTGCGGTCATCTCCACACAGATCGGGGTTGATGCGCGGGTCCGGTGCGCCGGACAGACCTGCTGACAAAAGTTGTCGGCCAGGACTGCGACCCTTGTTTTCAACACTTCTGGAGTTTCCACCATGAGCAAAAAGCCCGTCCGCGTTGCCGTCACTGGCGCAGCAGGTCAAATCGGTTACGCATTGTTGTTCCGCATCGCCTCCGGCGAAATGCTGGGCAAAGACCAGCCCGTCATCCTGCAATTGCTGGAAGTGCCCGTCGAAGGCCCACAAAAAGCCCTGCGTGGCGTGATGATGGAGTTGGAAGACTGCGCATTCCCCTTGCTGGTCGGCATGGAAGCCCATGGCGATCCGATGACCGCTTTCAAAGATGTGGACTACGCCTTGTTGGTCGGTTCGCGTCCACGTGGCCCCGGCATGGAGCGCGCCGAGTTGCTGGCCATCAACGGTGCCATCTTCACCGCCCAAGGCAAGGCACTGAATGCTGTCGCTTCGCGTGACGTCAAAGTGCTGGTCGTGGGTAACCCCGCCAACACCAACGCCTACATCGCCATGAAGGCTGCGCCTGACCTCAAGCCCGGCAACTTCACCGCCATGCTGCGTCTGGACCACAACCGTGCGGCTTCGCAAATTGCCGCCAAAACCGGCAAAGCCGTGGCCGACATCGAAAAACTGTGCGTCTGGGGCAACCACTCGCCCACCATGTACGCCGACTACCGTTTTGCCACCATCAAGGGTGAGTCGGTCAAGGCCATGATCAACGACCAGGATTGGAACGCCAACGTGTTCTTGCCGACCGTCGGCAAGCGCGGTGCCGCCATCATCGAAGCCCGTGGCTTGTCTTCTGCTGCATCCGCAGCCAATGCCGCCATCGACCACATGCGTGATTGGGCCTTGGGCACCAACGGCAAGTGGGTCACCATGGGCATCCCTTCGCAAGGCTGGTACGGCATCCCCAAGGATGTCATGTTCGGTTTCCCCGTGACCTGCGAAAACGGCGAATACAAAGTCGTTGAAGGTCTGGACATCGATGCGTTCAGCCAAGGCTGCATCGACAAAACCCTGAAAGAGTTGACCGACGAGCAAGCGGGCGTGGCCCACTTGGTCTGATTTTCAGCGGGACAACAGAGTGAGTCATCCGCGCAACATTTTGCTGGGGGCGCAAGCCGGTAGCGTTCAGCTGCCGGTTTGTGACCATTACAGCGGAGTGGAGGCGCGGATGCGCAAAAGCCTGCAGCTGCAAGCAGACATGACGCAAGAGTTCGGCACTTGTGTTTTTGATGTCACCCTGGACTGCGAAGATGGTGCGCCAGTCGGTGGCGAAGCCGAACACGCGGCGCTGGTCAGCGAGCTGGCCTTGAGCGCCACCGCAGCCGCACCAGAGGCCCGCATTGCCGTTCGTGTCCACCCGGTGGACCATCCCAGTTTTGACGCCGACATGGCGTACATCGCAGGCCGAGCGGGTCGGGTTTTGACGCACATCATGGTGCCCAAGGTCGAAACCGTGGCCGATGTGGACCGTGCCCAGGCCGCCCTGATCACCGCCGGTGCCGCGAATTTGCACCTGCATGTTCTGATCGAGTCGCCTGCTGCCGTGCACCGCGCTTTTGACATTGCCGCGCACCCCCGTGTGCAATCCCTCAGCTTTGGCCTGATGGACTTTGTCTCGGCCCATGGCGGTGCGATACCCGCCGATGGCATGGGCATCGAAGGGCAGTTCACGCACCCGCTGGTGCTGCGCGCCAAGCTCGACATCGCCAGCGCCTGCCACGCCCATGGCAAAGTGCCTTCACATTGTGTCGTCACCGAATTCAAGAATCCCGAAGCCATCCGCATGGCGGCCCAAAAAGCTGCGCGCGAGTTGGGTTACACCCGCATGTGGAGCATCCACCCCGATCAAATCCGTCCGATTTTGGAGGCCATGGCCCCCAGTGATGCGCAAATCGACCAAGCCAGTGCCATCATCCTGGCGGCGCAGGCGGCCCAATGGGCCCCCATCAGCCATGCCGGTCAATTGCACGACCGGGCCAGTTACCGGTTTTTCTGGCAATTGATTGAGCGTGCCCACCAGACCGGCCGCCGTTTGCCGCAAGAGATTCAGTTGTTTTTCACAGGCCTTGGCCACAAGGCGCGGCTTGTCTCATGATGAAGTCCATGCACTTGGAGAAAATTGACATGACCCAACTGACGGTCCTCTGGTTGCTTGTTTTTCTGATCTCGCCCGCTTGGTCGCAAACACCGGTGCACCCTGCTAAAGCGGCACAAACCAAGACGCCAACCAAGGCTAAAACCACCCACGTGGTCAAAACGCAGAAGGCAAAACCCCCAGCCGCGAAAACGCAGGCACAGCCCGAAGCAGTGACGCCCATGGGGCCGGACGAACTGGCCATTGCCGAGCGTGTTCACAAAGGCCATTTGCCTTGTGAGTTGGGCGCCACGGTGCGGCTAGAGGCCGACGCTGCGCAGCCGGGTTATTTTTATCTGCATGGCAAAGGCTTCCGTTACCGGATGCACCCCGTGGCCACAACCACAGGCGCGATCCGCCTAGAAGACCGCAAAGCGGGCGCTGTTTGGCTGCAACTGGCCAACAAATCCATGTTGATGGACCAGAACAAAGGCCGCCGCTTGGCCGATGAATGTGTCAACGCCGAACAAGTGGCCTTTGCCGAGAACATGAAAACCAATCCCCCGCCCAGCCTGATCGATACGACAGGCATGGGGCGATAAATCTTGAAACTTTGACTGACAGGAGAAAAAACCATGTTGAACGCCTACCGTGAACACGCTGCCGAGCGCGCTGCCCTGGGCATCCCGCCACTGCCCTTGGATGCCAAGCAAGTGGCCGATCTGATCGAGCTGATCAAGAATCCGCCCGCTGGCGAAGACGCTTTCCTGATGGATTTGTTGACCCACCGCGTGCCTCCAGGCGTGGACGATGCCGCCAAGGTCAAGGCTTCTTTCCTGGCCGCAGTCGCCCATGGCGAAGTCAAGGTGGGTTTGATTTCCAAATCCAAAGCCACCGAGTTGTTGGGCACCATGGTGGGTGGCTACAACGTGCACCCCTTGATTGAATTGCTCGACGACGCGGAAGTCGCGGGTGTGGCAGCCGATGCCTTGAAGAAAACCTTGTTGATGTTTGACTTCTTCAACGACGTTGCTGAAAAAGCCAAGGCGGGCAATGCCAAAGCCAAAGAAGTCATGCAAAGCTGGGCCGATGCCGAGTGGTTCACCAGCCGCCCTGAAGTCGACAAAAAAATCACCGTCACCGTGTTCAAGGTGCCCGGCGAGACCAACACCGACGACTTGTCTCCAGCGCCTGACGCATGGAGCCGTCCAGACATCCCATTGCACTATCTGGCGATGCTCAAGAACACCCGCGAAGGCGCCGCGTTCAAGCCCGAAGAAGACGGCAAGCGCGGCCCGATGCAGTTCATCGAAGAGCTCAAGCAAAAGGGCAACTTGGTGGCTTACGTGGGCGACGTGGTGGGTACAGGTTCCAGCCGCAAGTCGGCCACCAACAGCATCATCTGGGGCTTTGGTCAAGACATCCCTTACGTGCCCAACAAGCGTTTCGGCGGCGTGACTTTGGGCGGCAAAATTGCCCCCATCTTCTTCAACACCCAAGAAGACTCGGGTGCATTGCCCATCGAAGTGGATGTGACCCAGCTCGAAATGGGTGACGTGATTGACGTGCTGCCCTACGACGGCAAGATCGTGCGCAACGGCGAAACCCTGACCACGTTCCAAGTCAAGAGCGATGTGCTGTTTGACGAAGTGCGCGCCGGTGGCCGCATCAACTTGATCATTGGCCGCAGCTTGACCGCTAAAGCCCGCGAGTTCCTGGGGCTGCCTGCCTCGACCGTGTTCCGTTTGCCCACCGCGCCTGTCGCCACGAAGGCTGGCTTCACATTGGCCCAGAAGATGGTCGGTCGTGCGGTCGGTTTGCCAGAAGGCCAAGGCGTTCGCCCCGGCACTTACTGCGAACCCAAGATGACCACCGTGGGCTCGCAAGACACCACCGGCCCGATGACCCGCGACGAGTTGAAAGACTTGGCTTGCTTGGGCTTCTCGGCTGACATGGTCATGCAATCGTTTTGCCACACTGCGGCCTATCCAAAGCCTGTGGACGTGAAGACGCACCGCGAACTGCCAGCGTTTATTAGCAACCGTGGCGGCGTGGCTTTGCGTCCAGGCGACGGTGTGATTCACTCTTGGTTGAACCGTTTGTTGTTGCCTGACACCGTGGGTACAGGCGGTGACTCGCACACCCGTTTCCCCATCGGTATTTCGTTCCCCGCTGGTTCCGGTTTGGTGGCTTTCGGTGCGGCCACGGGCGTGATGCCTTTGGATATGCCTGAGTCCATCCTGGTGCGCTTCAAAGGTGAAATGCAGCCTGGCGTGACCCTGCGCGATCTAGTGCACGCGATTCCGCTGTACGCCATCAAGCAAGGTCTGTTGACCGTGGCCAAGGCCGGCAAGATCAACGAATTTTCGGGACGCATTCTGGAGATTGAAGGCTTGCCCAACCTCAAGGTGGAACAAGCCTTTGAATTGTCCGACGCGTCGGCCGAGCGCTCTGCTGCGGGTTGCACCATCAAGCTCAACAAAGAGCCGGTGCAGGAATACCTGAAGTCGAACGTGGTGCTGATGAAGAACATGATCGCCGACGGCTACAAAGACGAGCGCACCTTGGCCCGCCGCATCGAGAAAGTCGAAGCCTGGTTGGCCGCGCCCAACCTGCTCGAAGCCGACAAAGACGCTGAATACGCACACGTCATCGAGATCGATCTGGCCGACATCAAGGAACCCATCGTCTGCTGCCCGAACGATCCCGATGACGCCAAGTTCCTGTCGCAAGTGGCCGGCACCAAGATCGACGAAGCCTTCATCGGCTCGTGCATGACCAACATCGGTCACTTCCGCGCAGCGGCCAAGCTGCTGGGCAGCCAGCGTGACATCCCTGTCAAGCTGTGGGTGGCACCTCCAACCAAGATGGACGAGAGCGAGTTGATCAAGGAAGGCCATTACGCGGCGTTCGGAACGGCCGGTGCGCGCACCGAAATGCCCGGTTGCTCTTTGTGCATGGGCAACCAAGCGCAAGTGCGCGAAGGCGCCACGGTGGTGTCCACCTCGACACGCAACTTCCCCAACCGCTTGGGCAAGAACACCAACGTGTACCTGGCATCGGCCGAGTTGGCCGCCATCACCTCGAAGATGGGCCAGTTCCCCACCGTGGCCGAATACCACGAAGCCATGGGCGTGGTGAACAAAGACGGCGAAGCCATCTACAAGTACCTGAACTTCAACCAGATTGAAGAGTACGTGGACATCGCCAAGGGCGTGACGGCCTGATCAACCCCGCGTTGAGATCCAGCCCTGTCGGTGAAAGTCGACAGGGCTTTTTTTTAATTCAATCCGGTTTGAGTTGCGCTCTTTGCACCACGGGTTTCCAGCGGGTGATTTCGCTGGTGATCAGTTTGCCAAAAACTTCAGGTGGGTTGGGTGTGGGCTCGGCACCTTCGGCGTTGAGTCTTTGCATGATTTCTACTGAACGCAAGCTCGCGTTGATTTGTGCATTGAGTTTTTGCACGATGGCGACAGGGGTGCCTGCAGGCGCCACGATGCCATACCATTGGTCGGCTTCAAAGTCAGCCAGTTCCGGTAATCCGCTTTCTGCCACGGTGGGCACATCGGGCAAGATACCGATGCGTTTGGGGCTGGAGACCGCCAGGGCGCGCAACCTGCCACTTTTGATCATGGGCATCAAGGCCGGTGCACCGGTGAAGATCAGTTGGGTTTGACCTGCTACGGTGTCGGCCACCGCCGGTGCTGCACCGCGATAGGGCACATGGACCATGAAGGTTTGGCTGCGCAATTTCAGGTATTCCATGGCCACATGTGCGGCACTGCCATTGCCGCCCGAACCAAAATTCATCCGACCCGGATGGGCCTTGGCGTAAGCCACCAATTCACGCACCGATTTCACCGGCAGGGATGGGTGGATGGCCAGCACGTTGGGCACACGCGCGACCCAAGCCACGGGGGTGAAGGACTTGATGGGGTCGTAGGGCAGTTGTGGATAAATCGAGGGCGTGATGGCCAAGGTGCCGATATGGCCCATCAGCAATGTGTAGCCGTCCGCAGGCGCTTTGGCTACTTTGTCTGCACCAATCGAGCCCCCTGCGCCGGGCACGTTGTCAATGACGACGGGTTGTCCCCAGGCTTCACTGAGTTTCTGGCCGATGGTGCGGGCCAGGATGTCGGTGCTGCCGCCCGGTGTGAATGGCACCACCAGGTGGATGGGCCGGGCTGGGTAAGCCGGTGTTTGTGCCCAAGCAGAGACGCTTGAGAGTGAACTGGCGCATAAGAGCGCACAAAGCAGTGTCCGAAATGTCATGGTTTGAACTCAGGTTGGCAGCAAGAAAGTCAGAACATCCTGGCAATCAGTGCACCCTCGGCCGGGCCTTCCATCGGAATCCGTACCTTGAGCGGGCTGCCGGGGGCGACCTCGATGGCTTCGCCTTTTTCACTTTTCATCTGTGTCAGCAGCACTTTGCGGTTGCCGCTGGGGTGGATGATCTCGATCGTGTCGCCGACCGAGAACTTGTTTTTGGTCTCGACCAAAGCCCAACCCTCGCCAACTTCGCGCACCTCGCCGACGAACTGGCTGCGGTGCCCCACCGAGTGGCCGGTTTCGTAGTTCTGGTAATCCTGCGCGGGGCGACGCTCGAGAAAGCCCGAGGTGTAGCCGCGTGAGGCCAGACCATCGAGTTCGCTGATGAGTTCGGGGTTGAAGGGGCGGCCCGCTACCGCGTCGTCAATCGCGCGGCGGTACACCTGCGCGGTGCGGCTGACGTAATACAGGCTCTTGGTGCGGCCTTCGATCTTGAGCGAATCCACGCCGATCTTGACCAGGCGCTCGATCAGCTCGACCGCGCGCAGGTCCTTGCTGTTCATGATGTAGGTGCCGTGTGCATCTTCCATGATGGGCATGAGCTGGCCGGGGCGTCCGGCTTCTTCGATCAGGTACACCTTGTCGGCGGCTGGGTGGCGCTGGCCGTTACCGCAGGCCGAGAAGTTCTTCTCGGCGGCTTCTTGTTCTTGCTCGAAGCTGAAGTCGCCGTCCAGCTTGAGGGGCGTGACTTCGCCGGAGTCGGTCTCGTCGGTGCCCTCTTGCGTGCCGTAGTTCCAGCGGCACGCATTGGTGCAGGTGCCCTGGTTGGGGTCGCGCCGGTTGAAGTAGCCCGACAGCAGGCAGCGGCCCGAATAGGCAATGCACAGCGCTCCGTGCACGAACACTTCGAGCTCCATGTCCGGGCATTCCTGGCGGATTTTTTCGACTTCGTCCAGGCTCAGTTCGCGGCTCAGGATGATGCGGGCCACGCCCATTTTTTGCCAGAACTTGACCGCCGCCCAATTCACGGTGTTGGCTTGCACCGACAGGTGGATCGGCATCTCGGGCCACTTCTCGCGCACCATCATGATCAGGCCCGGGTCGGCCATGATCAGGGCATCCGGTTGCATGGCGATCACCGGTTCGATGTCGCGCAGATAGGTGCGCACCTTGTCGTTGTGCGGCAGCAGGTTGCTGGTGACAAAAAACTTTTTCCCCCGCGCGTGGGCCTCGGCAATGCCGATGCCGATTTGCTCCAGCTTGAATTCGTTGTTGCGTGCCCGCAGGCTGTAGCGCGGCTGGCCAGCGTAAATGGCGTCGGCGCCAAAGTCGTAGGCGGCGCGCATTTTGTCCAGCGAGCCGGCGGGCAATAAAAGTTCGGGGGATTTGATCGTCGTCATATCCCTCGATTGTCCGATTTTTTGGAGGACGATGGCCGGGGCACAATCGACGGATGACAAAAAATGGCATTCCACAGGTCTTGGTGGCAGGCAGCGGCATTGGTGGGCTGGCCGCGGCTTTGGCCTGTGCCAGGCAGGGCGTGTCGGTGCAATTGCTGGAGCGGGCGGCGCAGCTGAGCGAGGTGGGCGCGGGTATCCAGATCGGCCCGAACGTCACGCGCATCTTGCAGGCCTGGGGCCTGGGCGATGCGCTGGCGCAGGTGGCGGCTTTCCCCAAGCGCTTGCAAGCGCGGGACGCACAGACCGGGCAAGTGCTGGGCAGTTTGCGTCTGGCTGAGCGGGCACAGGCGCTGTATGGCGCACCCTACGCCACCATCCACCGTGCCGACTTGCAGGATTTGCTGCACGCCGCAGCCCAGACCGCAGGTGTGGCGGTGCGTCTGGGCCAGGCCGTGCAGGGCTGGCACGAGACCGCAGAGGGTTTGCAAGTGGACGCGGCCGACGGTTCCAACGTGCAAGCCGATGCGCTGGTCGGGGCCGACGGCGTGTGGAGCGCGGTGCGCCAGCAGTTGCTGGGCGATGCACCTGCCCGCTTCACCGGGCACCTGGCTTACCGGGCACTGCTGGCGCAGGCCGATTTGCCGGCGCATCTGCGCACCGATGAGGTCACCGTCTGGATGGGGCCACGTTTGCATGTGGTGCATTACCCGGTGCGCAGCGGGCAGTGGCTCAACCTGGTGGCCATCGTGCACGGTGACAAGCCCGCGCAGGCCAATGCCTGGGACGCAGCAGGCCACACCCAGACGCTGATGCAGGCCATGGGTGGCGTGGGCAAAGATCTGCACGAGCGCCTGGCCGCGGTGCCCGCCTGGCGGCAATGGGCGCTGCACGACCGCGCGCCCATGACGGCAGCGCGTGAAATGGCCCAAGGCCGCGTGGCGCTGCTGGGCGATGCAGCGCACCCGATGCGGCCTTATCTGGCGCAAGGCGCGGGCATGGCGATTGAAGATGCGCAGGTGCTGGCGCAGTGCCTCGCGCAAGGCGCTGGCAGCGTGTCAGCGCGTTTAAAGGCCTATGCCGAGCAGCGCTGGGCACGCAATGCCCAGGTGCAAGCGCGAGCGATTCGCAACGGCCAGATCTTCCACGCCACAGGCCCCGTGGCGCTGGGCCGCAACCTGTCGATGCGCCTGCTGGGCGAGAGGGTGATGGATGTGCCGTGGCTGTATGGCGGCGGGCCTGTTGCAGACTGACGCAGAAGACCCGTTGGTTTGTAGGTCGGAGCTTCAGCTCCGACGTTAGCAGCCTCCGGTAAAAGTCAATGTCGGGGCTAAAGCCACCGACAGGGGCTGACTGGCGGTCTTGGCTTCACACCACCAGCGGCAAAGCCCGCTGCCGCTTGCCCGTGAGGGCAAACAGCGCATTGGCCACTGCCGGTGCGATCGGCGGTACTGCTGGTTCGCCCACGCCGGCGGGGTGACGTGTGCTGGGCACGATGTGGGTTTCCACTTGGGGTGCCTGACTGAGCGTGACCAGCGGGTAGCTGGGGAAATTGCTTTGCTGCACCACGCCGCCCACGATGTTGATCTGTCCAAACAGGGCGGCGCTCAGGCCGTAGATGACGCTGCTTTCCACTTGTTGCGCCACGGTGTCGGGGTTGACCACGGTGCCGCAGTCGATGGCACAGACCACCCGGTGTACCCGGATTTGGCCGTTGTCCACGGACACCTCGGCCACCTGCGCCACGATGGAGCCAAATGATTCGTGCAGTGCCAAGCCTTGCGCACGGCCTGTAGGCCGGGGTGTGCCCCAGCCGGCTTTGCTTGTGGCCAGCTTCAGCACCGCAGCGTAGCGCGGCGCGTCTTTCAGCCAATTCAAGCGGAAGGCCAGCGGGTCTTGCTTCGTGGCTGCCGCCAGTTCGTCGATGAAGCTTTCAGAAAAGAAGGCATTGTGCGAATGCCCGACCGAGCGCCAAAAGCCCACCGGCACGCCGGACTTTGTGGCCACATGGCTCATGTGCTGGCTGGCAAAGCCGTAGGGCAAATCGAACAAACCTTCGGCAGTGGTTTTGTCGGGCATATCGATCGGGCCCGACAACATCGGCACCGCGCGCGCCATCCAGCGCGGCGAAATCGCGTCGCCTGCCGACTTGATGCGCAAGCTGGTGACGGTGCCTTGCTCGTCCAGCGACGCCTGGAACTTGGCCAGGTGCATGGGGCGGTAAAAGTCGTGACCCATGTCTTCTTCGCGTGACCAACTCAGTTGCACCGGTGCGCCCTCGCAAGCCATGGCCACTTGCACCGCCTGGCCGACAAAGTCCACTTCCAGGCGGCGACCGAAACCACCACCCAATTGGGTGACGTGGACGGTGACTTGGTTGGGGTCCACCTTGGCCACTTTGGCCGCCATGTCGCGGGCCAACTGCGGTACCTGCGTGGGCACCCAGATCTCGACGCGACCGTCTTTGACCTGCGCAGTGCAGTTCATCGGCTCCATCGTGGCGTGGGCCAGGTAGGGCGCTTGGTACAGCGCATCGATGCGGGTGGCGGCGGCTTTTTCGGCCTGGGTGGTGACGCCTTGTTCATGGAAGGTGAAGCCGCTTTCGGTGTTCAAGGCCTTCAGCAGATGGGCCTGAATGCGCTGGCTGTCCAGAGTGCCTGTGGCAGGGGCCTGCCACTGCACTTTGACGGCCTGCACACCTTGGCGGGCATGCCACGTGGTTTGGCCCACCACGGCCAGACCGGCGGTGCCGCCGCCCCAGGCGTCCAGCGGCACGACTTTGGACACACCCTTCAGGGCCAATGCGGCCGTCGTGTCCATGGACGCGGCGGTGCCGCCCAGCATGGGGCACATCTGCACGGCGGCAAACAGCATGCCGGGCAGGCGCACATCCAGACCGAAGGTGGCTTGTCCCGTGACTTTGGACGGGATGTCGGTGCGCGGCGTGGCTTGCCCGATCAGCTTCCAGTTTTGGCGCGCTTTGGTTTGAATGCCCGATGGCGTACTGCCCGAAGCGGCGGCCACCATCTGACCGTAGTGCGCTGTTTTGCCAGAGGCGTGTTGCATCACGCCGTTGGCCACGGTGATTTCGCTGGCGGGCACGGTCCATGCTGCAGCGGCGGCTTGCACCAGGCTGGCCCGTGCGGTGGCGGCGGCCATGCGCAAAGGGTCCCACAGGTCGGCGATGGTGGACGAGCCGCCGGTGGCATTGATGCCCAATTCGCGGGCGATCTTGCCCACCAGCCATTCACCCATCTTGATCTTGACGCTCTTGTGCTCGCCTTCGCTGTCCAGTGGATGAAACGGCAGGCTGGCCACCAACATGGCCACGTTGCCGTAAATGCTGTCGGGACCCGCTTGCTCCAGGCGCACGCGTTCCAGAGGCATGTCCAGTTCTTCGGCCACCAGCATGGCCAGCGCGGTGTGGATGCCTTGGCCCATTTCGCTGCGCGGCATGGCCAGCACCACCGCGCCATCGGCGGCAATTTTGATCCAGCCGTTCAAGGCCACGTCGCCTTCGGTTTTGAGCATCAGCTCGGGCGAGCCCAGGCGTGAGCGGGCGGGCAACACGCCCCAGCCCACGACCAATGCGCCCGTGGCGCCCAAGGCGCTGAGTAACCAGGTGCGGCGCTTCATGCAGCACCGCCTGTCTTCTTGGCCGCATGGCCCATGACAGAGGCTGCGAGGTGGATGGCCGCGCGCACCCGCTGGTACGTGCCGCAGCGGCACAGGTTGGTCATGGCGGCGTCGATCTCGGCGTCGCTGGGGTGGGGGTTGTTGTTGAGCAGTGCGGCCGCCGCCATCAGCATGCCGCTTTGGCAGTAACCGCATTGCGGCACTTGTTCGGCGATCCAGGCCGCCTGCAAGGGATGGGGTTTTTCTAAACTGCCCAGGGATTCGATGGTGGTGATTTGTTGATGCGCCACCGCAGCCGCAGGCATGACGCAAGAGCGCACCGCCTGGCCATCGACATGCACCGTGCAGGCGCCGCAAGCGGCCACGCCGCAGCCGAATTTGGTGCCCGTGAGGTTCAACTCGTCGCGCAGCACCCACAGCAAGGGGGTGCTGGCGTCAGCGTGGGACGTGCGGCTTTCGCCGTTGATGTTCAGCTGCATGGGGTTTTCTCGAGTGAGCGTGGCGCGATGTTACTGTGAAAGAACAGCCTTCGGCCGCAGGGGCGGCCTCCCACAAATAACCGGGGAACCTTGTGGGAGCACGCCCCTGCGCGCGAATGCCCGTTGACTTTCAGCATCCGGGGCGTCGCCAAGCTGCATGAAAGTGAGTGCAAGCCCACGCCCTTGTCGGCGGCCTGTGGTTCAGCACCGCGAGAGGCACTTCACAGCTGCGTGCGCAGCGTCCAGATTTCGGGGAAGAGCACCGTGTCCAGCATCTTGCGCAAATAGGGCACGCCACCGGTGCCGCCGGTGCCGCGCTTGAAGCCGATCACGCGTTCCACGGTGGTGACATGGCGGAAGCGCCACAAGCGGAAAGCGTCTTCCAGATCGGTCAGCTCTTCGCCCAGTTGGTACAGATCCCAGTACTGCTGGGGGTTGCGGTACACCGTCAGCCAGGCATTTTCCACGGCCTCGTGGGCTGGATAGGGTTGACGCCAGTCGCGCTGCGTGTGGCTGTCTGGCACATCCAGTCCACGTCGCTGCAACAGGCGCAGGCATTCGTCGTACAGCGATGGGGCTTCGTAAGCCGCCCGCACGGTGGCCGACAGGTCCGGGCGGTGTGCGTGCGGTTGCAGCATGGCGGCGTTTTTGTTGCCCATGGAAAATTCAATGCAACGGTATTGCCAACTTTGAAAGCCGCTCGACTGCGCCAAATAAGGGCGAATGGCGCTGTATTCCGGCGGCGTCATGGTGGCCAGCACATCCCAGGCGTGGACCAGCTGCTCCATGATGCGGCTCACGCGGGCCAGTTTTTTGAAGGCGTCGGGCAGTTGGTCTGCTGCGATGCCGGTCATGGCCGCTTGCAACTCGTGCAGCATCAGCTTCATCCACAACTCGCTGGTCTGGTGCTGCACGATGAACAGCATTTCGTTGTGCTCGGGTGAGAGCGGCTTTTGGGCGTTCAGGATGGCGTCGAGCTGCAGGTAGTCGCCATAGCTCATGCGTCCGTCAAAGTCGAGTTGGGCGTGCTCTTCGTGCACGATGCGTTCGCCGGCTGCGGTGGGTTCGAGGGCACTTGGGGCCTGGCCCGAAGTGTCTGAGTGAAATGGACAGGAGCTCATGGAGTGCCTTTCAGGTGACGGTGTTTTTTTGTGCATAGCGGGCGTCTTGCCATTCGCCGCTGGCCATGACCTGGTGCAGGTGTTCTGCCGCATGCCAGACATCGGCATAGCCGATGTACAGCGGTGTGAAGCCAAACCGCAGGATGTCGGCGTGCTGTCCGCCGTCACCGGCGCGGAAGTCGCCAATCACCCCGCGTGCGATCAAGGCCTGCACGATGGCGTAAGCGCCTGTCGTGCGGGTCAAGCTCACTTGTGAGCCGCGCAGGTGTTCTTGCGCCGGGGTGGCAATGCCAAAACCCTGGCCGTGCAAGCGCGTGCGCACCAACTGCATGAACAGCCCGGTGAGGGCCAGCGACTTCTGGCGCAAAGCGGCCATGCCGCCCAGTGGCTCAGCGGCCAGCATCGTGTCGAGCCCGCAGTCGAGCGCGGTGAGGCTCAGGATGGGTTGCGTGCCGCACTGGTAGCGGGTGATGCCTTTGGCCGGCTGGTAATCGGGCGTGAAGGCAAAGGGCGTGGCATGGCCCCACCAGCCTGCCAGAGGTTGCCAAAAGCGGTCGGTGTGCCGTGGATGCACCCACACAAAGGCCGGTGCACCGGGACCCCCGTTGAGGTACTTGTAACCACAACCCACCGCAAAGTCGGCATCCGCGCCGTTCAGATCCACCGGCACGGCGCCTGCGCTGTGCGCCAGATCCCACACCGTGAGGATGCCTTGTGCGTGGGCCTGCGCCGTGACCGCCTGCATGTCGTGCATGGCGCCTGTGCGGTAGTTGACGTGGGTGAGCATCAGCACCGCCACATCAGCCTGCAGCGCGGCGGCGATCTCGTCGGCTTCGACCAGTTGCAGTGTGTAGCCACGCTCTTGGCACAAGGCCTCGGCAATGTAGAGATCGGTCGGAAAGTTGCTGCGTTCGCTGACGATTTTCTTTTTGCCGGGGTGGTCAACAGCGGCGATGTGCAGCGCGGCGGCCAACACTTTGAACAGGTTGATGGAGGTGCTGTCAGCGGCGACCACTTCACCCGTTTGCGCGCCGATGACGCGGGCGATTTTGTCGCCCACGCGCTGGGGGAGGGTGAACCAGCCTGCGCTGTTCCAGCTTTTGATCAGGTCTTGCCCCCACTCGTGCGTGACGGCCTGCGCCACACGGGCCGCAGCAGTTTTGGGCAGCACGCCCAACGAATTGCCGTCCAGGTAAATGACGCCGGAGGGCAAGTCGAACTGGTCACGCAGGCTGCGCAGGGGGTCTTGCTGGTCCAGCAGTTCGCAGTCGTGCAAGGTGGGGGTGAGGTTCATCATGGGCTGTCTTTCAAGAGGCGTTCAAAGTTCGCGCAAGACCGCACGCACTGGACTGCTGGCCTCAATGGGTGGGGAAATGTCCCAAAGTTTTTTCATGGTGTGCGAAGGTAGCACCGCAGAAAAAACCGTGGTGTCGGTTATTTCCAACACCCTCGAAAAAAGACCTTAGAGGCTCAGCGCTGACAGACCGTGCCTGTGGCGGGCGCGTTCGCAGGCGGGGCTGCCTTCTTCAAATTCGCGACAAGGCGATGGACGCCATTCGTAAATGCCACAAATGGCTTTGTCCCCTGTCTTGCCATACAACGCGGCGCAGCGCGGCGGGCTGTGGTCGGTGCCGCGCATGCGGCAAGTGTGTTCGGTGATGGGCGAAGCCAGCCCTGCGGGCACATCGCCACCGCCTTCTTCGTACTCGAACACGGAAAAATCCACCCGGAAGCTGACACAGCAAGCGCCGCAGGTGGTGCAGGCGGACATGTCAGGCGTTCACCCGGCCCAGCAGCAAAAACTCCATGAGTGCTTTTTGCACATGCAAGCGGTTTTCGGCTTCGTCCCAAACCACCGATTGCGGGCCATCGATGACTTCGGCGCTGACTTCTTCGCCTCGGTGCGCGGGCAGGCAGTGCATGAACAAGGCTTCGGGCCGGGCCACTTGCATCATGGCTTCGTCCACGCACCAGTCGGCAAAGGCTTGTTTGCGCACATCGTTTTCTGCCTCGTAGCCCATGCTGGTCCACACATCGGTGGTGACCAGGTCGGCGTCGCGGCAGGCTTCCAGCGGATCGGCGAACACTTTGTAGCAGGCGTTGCCTTGCAAACCCGCCACCGCCTGGTCGACTTCGTAGCCGCTGGGCGTGCTCAGGTGCACGGTAAAGCCGAGCAACTCGGCCGCTTGCAGCCAGGTGTTGGCCATGTTGTTGCCGTCACCCACCCAGGCCACGACCTTGCCCTTGATCGAGCCACGGTGCTCGATGAAGGTGAAGATGTCGGCCAGGATTTGGCAAGGATGGAACTCGTTGGTCAGGCCGTTGATGACTGGCACGCGCGAATGCGAGGCAAAGCGCTCGATTTTGTCCTGGCCGTAGGTGCGGATCATGACGATGTCGGTCATGCGGCTGATGACGCGTGCGCTGTCTTCGATGGGTTCGGCGCGCCCCAGCTGGCTGTCGCCGGTGGTCAGGTGCACCACCGAGCCGCCGAGCTGGTACATGCCGGCCTCAAAGCTCACGCGGGTGCGGGTGCTGGCTTTTTCAAAAATCATGGCCAGCGTGCGGTCGGCCAGCGGATGGTATTTTTCGTAAGTCTTGAACTTGCGTTTGATTTCGGCGGCCCGCGTGAACAGGTGCGCGTAATCGTCGGCGCTCAGGTCGCTGAATTGCAGATAGTGCCGCACGGGCGCAGAAGCGGGTTTTGTCATGCTTGTTCAGCCAAAAAAGCGTGGATCAAAGGCAGCAAGATGGCCAGCGCCTCGTCGGCTTCGGCCACGCTCATGATGAGCGGCGGCAACAGGCGCACCACGGTGTCGGCGGTGACGTTGATGATCAAGCCGGCATCCGCCGCGCGCTTGAGCAACACGCCGCAGGGCATGTCAAATTCGATGCCGATCATCAGGCCTTGACCGCGAATCTCTTTGACGCCTTTGACGCCGCCCAGCGACGCCGTCAATTGATTGTGAAAATGCTGGCCCAAATGGACTGCGTTGGCCAGCAGGCCATCTTTTTCCATGATGCGGATCGTCTCGACCCCGGCGCGCATGGCCAGCGGGTTGCCGCCGAAGGTGGTGCCATGGTTGCCGGGCTGGAAAATGTGCGCCGCCTTGGGGCCGGCCACCACCGCGCCGATCGGCACGCCCGAGGCCAGGCCTTTGGCCAGCGGCATCACGTCGGGCACGATGCCCGCCCATTGGTGGGCAAACCATTTGCCGGTGCGGCCAAGGCCGCATTGCACCTCGTCGATCATCAGCAACCAGTCGTTCTGGTCGCACAGGGCGCGCACCTCGCGCAGGTACTCGGCGCGCATCGGGTTGACGCCGCCTTCGCCCTGGATGGTTTCAAAAAACACCGCCACCACATCGGGGTCGTTCGCTGTGGCGTGCTTGAGCGCTTCGATGTCGTTCAGTGGCACGCGCACAAAGCCTTCCAGCATCGGGCCAAAGCCTTGCTGCAGTTTCACATTGGCGGTGGCGCTCAGGGTGGCGATGCTGCGGCCGTGAAAGGCTTTTTCGTAGACCACGATCTTGGGATTCGTGATGCCTTTGTCGTGGCCAAACTTGCGCGCCAGTTTGATGGCCGCCTCGTTCGCTTCCAGGCCGGAGTTGCAGAAAAACACATTCGTCATGCCCGACAACTCGACCAATTTGGCGGCCAGTACTTCGGCGTTGGGCACATGAAAGTAGTTGCAGGTGTGAATGATCTTGCTCACCTGGTCTTGCAAGGCGGGCACCAGCTCGGGGTGGTTGTGACCCAAGGTGTTCACTGCAATGCCGGCCAGCGCGTCCAGATATTCTTTGCCATTGATGTCCCAGACTCGGCAGCCCTGACCGTGCGTCAACGCAATGGGCAAGCGCCCATAGGTGTTCATGAGGTGCGGTGAGTTGGCTTCAACGAAAGCGGACATGCGTGAACTCCTGAAATAAAAATCGGCCCAACGAAGAGGGCCGCTGAAACCAGATTTTAGAGGCAGAAATACCGGGCCCATTTGGAAGGAGTCCAAGGCGTGTCGCTAAGTTACAAACGGGTTTCAAGTCTTATATAAGATACAATACCCGTGCAAACCCGTGAGCGGCGATCCCGCATTGCGCGGTCCGATTGATCCACACCTCTATCCGATGGTTTCCAACTCCGCCAAAGAAGTTTTCATCCAAGGTATCACCGAAGATGGCAAGACATTCAGGCCCAGCGATTGGGCTGAGCGCTTGGCGGGCGTCATGAGCCAATTCCGTCCCGGCGGCGCGATCCCTGGCAGCCATCTGAGCTATTCCCCATGGTGCATTCCCACCACCATGGGCAATGTCAAATGCGTGGTGGTGCACCATGATTTGCGTGATTACGACGTGATGGCCTGGGATTTCGTGATGAACTTTGCCCGCGACAACCGCCTGCAAGTGGCCGAAGCCTGCTTGCTGCCGGACCCACCGCCTTCCAAATAAGCAGATCCGACCCACCGCCTTCGGGCGGTTTTTTGTGGGCGCAACCATGGGGGCGGGGGCCAAAGCCCGATGCACTGTGCTGAGTTGGGGCTGTCGCTGGGTGACGATTTTGCGAGCGAAGCGAGTCATGAGGAACCCGGCGACAGCCCCAACTCAGCGGAGTTCACCCCTAACTCAGCCTTCGCCAAGTCGCAATCCAGCTTTCGTCTGACGCCAATCAGGCATGAAAAAACCGCCGAGGTTTGCACCTGGGCGGTTCAGTTTTCGCGGACAGCGCACCCGTTTCAAACGGCAGCGAGGACAAAGCCTCGCCGGGCTGTTGATCTGTTGGAGCGGATCAGGCTGCTGCGAGGGCCAGGGTCTTGACCTTGGCGCTCAGGCGGCTCTTGTCACGAGCAGCCTTGTTTTTGTGGAAGATGCCCTTGTCGGCAATGATGTCCACCACGGTTTGCATTTTGGCAAACAACTCTGTGGCTTTGGTCTTGTCGCCAGCTGCAACGGCTTTTTCGACGTTTTTCACAGCGGTGCGGTATTTGGAGCGCAGCGAAGAATTCGCAGCGTTGATTTTGACGTCTTGGCGGACGCGTTTACGGCCGGAAGCAAGACGGGGGTTTTTCTTTTTTGGTTTAGCGGATGCCATGTTTAATTTCTTTCAGTGTCTGAGGATGATGTCCAGCGAACCCGGCATTCTAGCAGACGCATGGCCGTTGCTTGGCCTTCTTCCACTCGGGCTGCAAATGACCCCTTGCAAGGCCGCTACACTCGCCCTCTGTGAGTCTCCTTCGTTCTGCTTCTGTCGTGTCGATTTTCACCCTGGCCTCCCGGGTCACGGGTTTGGTGCGTGAGCTGCTGATTGCCTCGGCTTTTGGTGCCAGTGCCTTGACCGATGCGTTCAACGTGGCTTTTCGCATTCCCAATCTGTTTCGCCGCCTGTTTGCCGAAGGGGCCTTCAGTCAGGCTTTTGTGCCTGTTTTGGCGGCCAGCCGCGCCCAGCATGGCGACGAGGCGACCCGGGAAGTGATCGACAGTGTGGCCACGGCCCTGGCCTGGTCTGTGCTGGTTTTGTCGGTGTTGGGGGTGCTGGCTTCGCCTTGGTTGGTCTGGGCCTTGGCCAGTGGCTTGCAGCAAGACCCCCGCGGCTACGCTTCGGCCGTCCACATGACGCGCTGGATGTTTCCGTACATCGCTTTCATGTCCATGGTGGCGTTGTCAGCGGGTGTTTTAAATACCTGGAAACGCTTTGCCGTGCCGGCGGCCACGCCGGTGCTGCTCAATGTCAGCGTGATCGCGGCCGCTTGGTGGTTGGCGCCTTGGCTGGCGCGGCAAGGCCTCGAGGCCATTCATGCTTTGCCGGTGGGCGTCATGCTGGGCGGGGTGTTGCAGTTGGCGATTCAAATTCCGGCGCTGCATCGCCTGGGCTTGTTGCCGCGCCTGGGCCTCGGTCCTGCGGCCATTCGGAAAGCCTGGACCAACCCGGCCACGCGCAACATTTTGCGCCTCATGGGCCCGGCTTTGCTGGGCGTTGGGGTGGCGCAGATTTCCTTGCTGATCAACACGCAGATTGCTTCGCACCTGGCACCTGGCAGCGTCAGTTGGTTGACCTATGCAGACCGCTTGATGGAATTTCCGACCGCCATGCTGGGCGTGGCGCTGGGCGTGGTGTTGATGCCGCAACTGGCGGCTGCCAAAGCCACCGGCGACAGCGACCGCTATGCCGCCATGCTCGATTGGGGTTTGCGTTTGGTGCTGCTGTTGGCCTTGCCCTGTGCGGCGGCCTTGCTGGTGTTTTCGCAGCCTCTGGTGTCGGTGCTTTACCACTACGGTGCTTTCACCGACCGCGATGTGCAGCAAACCACCCTGGCCCTGACGGGGTACGGCGTGGGCTTGCTGGGCTTGGTGGCCATCAAGGTGTTGGCCCCCGGTTATTACGCCAGCCAGGACATTCGCACCCCTGTGCGCATTGCGGTGGTGGTGTTGGTGCTCACGCAAGTGTTCAACCTGCTGCTGGTGCCGCACCTGGCCCATGCTGGGCTGGCGCTGTCCATCGGCTTGGGGGCTTTGGTGAATGCGGGCTGGCTGTTGGTCGGCTTGTTGCGCCGTGGCAGTTACAAGCCCCAACCGGGCTGGCTGCGCTTTGTGCTGCAGGTGTGCTTGGCCACGGGCTTGCTGACGGCGCTGCTCTGGTTCGCCACCCACAATCTGCCCTGGCTGGCCATGCGCCAGGACGCCTGGCTGCGCATTGGCTGGATGGTGGCGACCATGCTGGCCTCGGCTGCACTTTATTTTGGCGTCTTGTGGGCCACGGGTTTGCGCTTCAAGGCTTTCCTCAAGCGTTGACGGTTGATGGATTGCGCATGTCCTTGCATTTTTCACTTCCGACCCCGTTGACGTATTTCGCCAGTTTGGTGCAAAGCGACGACGATTTTCCGGTGCTGGAGGCTGCAGCCAGCTTGGCTCTTGACGAAGAACCCTCGCTGGATGTGCAGCAGGTGCTGGACGATGTGGCCCGGTTGCTCAAAAGAATCCAAGGGCGTTTGCCGTCGGGTGCGGACGACCTGATGCGTTTGGCGACCCTGACCCAGGTTTTCTACAAGGAAATGGGGTTTGGCATCAATGCCAACGACTATTACGCCCCTGAAAACAGCTATTTGCACGAAGTGCTGCGTACCCGACGTGGGGTGCCGATTTCGCTGGCGGTGCTGTGGCTTGAACTGGCTCAAGGGCTGGGACTCCGGGCCCAAGGCGTGTCATTTCCGGGGCACTTTTTGGTGAAAGTCACCCTTGAAAGGGGCCTGGTGGTATTGGATCCTTTGACCGGCGAATCTTTGGGCATCGACGACCTGGCCGAACGCCTGGGGCCTTACCGTGACACCCTGCGTGCAGCGGCCGATGCGGACCTGGACGAGGGCGAGACGCCCTTGGGGCTTTATTTGCAGTCTTGCCCGTCACGTGATTTGTTGGCCCGGATGCTGCGCAACCTCAAAGAGGTTTTCCGCGCGCAAGAAGACTGGTCACGCATGCTGACGGTGTTGGACCGACTGGTGGTGCTTTTGCCCGAGACGTGGTCAGAGCGGCGTGACCGTGGCTTGGTGCTGGCCGAATTGGGCCGCAAGCCCGAAGCACTGCAAGATTTGCACATGTATTTGCAGGCCGAGCGGGATGCCCCCGATCAGAAGGCGCTGAGAGACCGCATCAGCCAGCTCTCAGGCCTTTGAGGCGGGGTCTTCAGGCGACCACGACCTGGGCGCCGCTGCCCTGGGCCGCAATGTGACCGATCACATGCACTTGTTCACCTGCCGCACGCAGGGTCTCGGCGCAGGCCTGGGCTTGGGCTGCATCAATGACCACCACCATGCCAATGCCGTTGTTGAAAGTGCGGTTCATCTCGATGTCGTCAATGCCCGCTGTTTGCTGGAGCCAGGCAAACAACTCGGTCTGGGGCCAGCTGCCTTTTTGCAGGTGCGCGGCCAGGCCGTCAGGCAAGACGCGTGGAATGTTCTCCAGCAAGCCACCCCCGGTGATGTGGGCCAGTGCCTTGATCGGGTGCGCGGCCAGCGCGGCCAGCACGTTCAGCACATACAGGCGGGTGGGCTCCATCAGGGCTTGTTTGAAGGGTTTGCCGTCCAGCGTGGCGGGGGCGTTGCTGCCTGCACGCTCGATGCACTTGCGCACCAGGCTGAAGCCATTGGAGTGCACGCCGCTCGATGCCAAACCCAACACCACATCGCCCGCCTGGACGTTTTGACCGGTCAGGATTTTGGATTTTTCAACCGCGCCGACCGCAAAACCGGCCAAATCGTATTCGCCCGCCGGGTACATGCCTGGCATTTCAGCGGTTTCACCGCCGATCAGGGCGCAGCCTGACAATTCGCAGCCTTTGGCAATGCCGCCGACCACAGCGGCTGCCGTGTCCACATCCAGCTTGCCGCAGGCAAAGTAATCCAGGAAAAACAGCGGTTCGGCACCTTGCACCAGCACGTCGTTCACGCTCATGGCCACCAGATCGATGCCCACGGTGTCGTGCATGTTCCATTCGAAAGCCAGCTTGAGTTTGGTGCCCACGCCATCGGTGCCGCTCACCAGCACCGGTTCTTTGTAGCGTTTGGGCACTTCGAACAGGGCACCAAACCCGCCGATGCCTGCCAACACGCCTTCGCGCATGGTTTTCTTGGCCAAAGGCTTGATGCGCTCGACCAAGGCGTCGCCTGCAACGATGTCGACACCGGCGTCTTTGTAGGAAAGTGGAGTTTGACTCATGGTTTTGGCCCGAAAAGGGCATGTAAATAGGGAACGGGGGGCCAATAAACGGGCTGGCAGACTAAAATCAGCGTCTATTTTAAGGGTTGACCCTGACCGATTTGGACAGCCCGCTGGAAATGACGAGACCCACTTGCAAGCACCCCTCCCGTTTTTGATGACCCGTCTGGCCGCTTGGCTGGGCGTGGCCTTGGCCGCTGTCTTGCTGGTCTGGTTGCTGGCACCGGTGCTGGCGCCCTTTGTGATCGCCGCCGTGATGGCCTATGTTTTGCATCCCTTGGTGCTGCGGCTGGAAGGTTTGACCCGGGGTTACTTGCCGCGCACTTTGGCTGTGGTGTTGGTTGAAACCATGGCCGTTGGGGCGCTGCTGGGTGTTTTGCTGCTGCTGGTGCCGATCTTGGTGCGGGAGTGGCCCCTGCTTCAGCAGCAGCTGCCCTTGTTGCTCGACCGTTTGGGTGATGCCATCAATCCCTTGCTGGCGCAGTTGGGCTTGAATGTGTCGCTGGATTTGCGCGATCTGAAAACCCATCTGGTGGCTTACCTGAGCGCCAACCGTGAAGACTGGTGGGCACCTGTCATGTCCTCACTCAAACTCGGTGGCAGCGTGGCGCTGGCGCTGATGGGTTATGCGGTGTTGGTGCCTGTGGCCTTGTTTTACCTGTTGCACGACTGGACTCGCCTGATGCGCGGTGTGACCGAGTTGGTGCCACCTGCCTGGCGCGGACCGTTTGACAGCTTCATGCAGGAAAGTGATTCGGTGCTGGGTGAGTACCTGCGCGGGCAGTTGCTGGTGATGCTGGCGTTGGCCTTGTTTTATGCGGTGGGCCTGAGGCTGTTTGGCCTGGACCTGGCTTTGCCCATTGGGGTGTTCACTGGCCTGGCGGTGTTTGTGCCTTATCTGGGTTTTGGTTTGGGCTTGTTGCTGGCTTTGCTGGCGGGTTTGCTGCAGTTTGCATCGACCCACGCCCTGGTGATGGTGGCCGTGGTGTTTGGCTTGGGGCAATTGATGGAAAGCTTTGTGCTCACGCCCCGCTTGGTCGGCCAGCGCATTGGCTTGCACCCACTGGCGGTCATTTTGGCCTTGATGGCTTTTGGCCAGGTGCTGGGTTTTGTGGGGGTGCTGATGGCACTGCCTGCCAGCGCGGTCTTGTTGGTGGGCTTGCGTCGTTTGCGCCACCAGTATCTGCACAGCGATCTGTACCAAAAAAGCGGCTCTGACCCTGCCATGCAGGAGTCCGACAAGGCATGAAACAGCTGGTTTTGGACATCGGCCTGGCGTCAACACCCACGCTGGATAATTTTTTTGCAGGCCCGAATGAAGCGGCGCTGGCCCATCTGCGTTTGTGGACGGCCTCCAACAGCCGTTCGCCCGTGCCCAGTTACCTGTGGGGCGAAAGCGGCTCGGGCAAAACCCATTTGCTGCATGCGGTGCACCATGCCTTGAAAGAGCAAGGGGCTCAAGTTGGTTGGCTCGATGCGCACACGCTGAATCCGCCTGAATTTCAGGACGACTGGACGGCGGTGCTGATGGACGATGTGCACCTGTACAACACCGAACAACAGCAGGCGGCCTTCAATTGGTTTGTGAATGCGCTCACGCCCCGCACCGGCTCGCCGCGCTGGGTCTTGGCCGCGGGGGCCTTGCCGCCGGCCGATCTGAAGTTGCGTGACGATTTGCGCACCCGCCTGGGCTGGGGCCACATTGACGCCTTGCAGGTGCTGGGCGAACCCGAGCGCCGCGCCGTGTTGCGCCAGGAGGCCGATGCACGTGGGCTGTTTTTGAGCGATGAGGTCATGTCTTACATGCTGAATCGCTTTTCGCGTGACTTGGGCAGTCTGATGCAACTGCTCGATCATCTGGACCAATATGCCTTGCAAACGCAACGCGCGCTGACCATTCCCTTGGTGCGCGCCATGCTGGAGAACGAATGAAACTCGCGTTGTTCGACCTGGACCACACCTTGCTCCCGCTGGATTCGGACCACACCTGGGGCGTTTTCACGACTGAGATGGGCTGGAACGATCCGGCTGTTTTCAGCCAGCGCAACGACGAGTTCTATGCCCACTACCAGGCGGGCACACTCGACATCCACGATTACGTGCGCTTTGCCACCCGCGCGACCCGCGAGCGCGGGGCGACCGAGGCGGCCCATGCCCACGCCCGCTACATGGACGAAGTGATCCGCCCACGCATCACGCCCGAGGCGCTGGCGCTGGTACGATCGCACCAGCGTGCTGGTGACACGGTGATGATCGTGACGGCGACCAACGAGTTTGTGACCCGCCCGATTGCCCAGGCTTTCGGGGTGAGCGAATTGATTGCGGTCGAGCTGGAGCGTGATGCCACAGGCTGGATCACTGGCGAGATTCAGGGAATCCCGTCCTTCAGAGAAGGTAAAGTCACCCGTGTCGCGCAGTGGTTGAGTCAGCAAGGGCTGGACTGGAACGACGTGGAGATGACTTTCTACTCCGACTCCATGAACGATCTGCCGCTTTTGGAAAAAGCCCACCATCCGGTGGCAACGAACCCTGACGCTCGGTTGCGTCAACTGGCCACAGAACGTGGTTGGCGCATCCTCGAACTCTTTCAAGAATGATCAAACAATTCATCAACAAGCTGATGGGCAAAGCACCCAAAAGCCACAAGCCTCATTTTGGCCACCGCACGGAGGTGCCCGCATCGGTGCATGGCATCGACCCGAACCTGGTCGACGAACGCGCCGTGAATGTGACACGCACCCTGCAGCAAGCCGGGTATGAGGCCTACATCGTGGGTGGCGCAGTGCGCGACTTGCTGTTGGGCTTGCGTCCCAAAGACTTTGATGTGGCCACCGACGCCACGCCCGAGCAGGTCAAGGGCCTGTTTCGCCGCGCCTTCATCATTGGTCGGCGCTTTCGCATCGTGCATGTGGTGTACGGCCGGGGCCGCGACAACGAGGTGATTGAGGTGTCCACTTTCCGTGCGCATCTGGACAATGCGGCGGCCGAACAGGTCAAAGGCAATGAGCGCACCAGCAAGAGCGAATTGGCGGGCATGAAACACGCCGTCGATTCGTCTGGCCGTGTGTTGCGCGACAACGTTTGGGGCCCGCAAGACGAAGACGCCACACGCCGAGACTTCACCGTCAATGCCATGTACTACGACCCCGAGTCGCAGATGGTGGTCGATTACCACGGCGGCATTCAGGACGCGAAGAAACGCGTGTTGCGCATGATCGGCGACCCGGTGGCGCGGTACCGCGAAGACCCGGTACGCATCATCCGTGCCGTGCGGTTTGCAGCCAAACTCAGTCCGCTGGGTTTCAAGCTGGAAGCCAAAACCGCCAAACCGCTGACCCAATCCGCAACTTTGCTGGCCGATGTGCCGCAAAGCCGCTTGTTTGATGAAATGCTCAAGTTGTTGCAAACCGGCCATGCCCTGGCATCGATTGCGCAACTGAAACACCTGGGCCTGGCCACGGGCATTTACCCCTTGCTCGATGTGGTGGTGGAGAGGGCCGACAGTGCTTTTGTGCAAGTGGCTCTGGCCGATACCGATCGCCGCGTGGGCGAGGGCAAACCTGTGGCGCCGAGCTTTTTGCTGGCCTGCGTGTTGTGGGCCGATGTGCGTGAGGGCTGGGCCGCCCGTCTGGCGCGCAAAGACCACCCGTATCCGGCGTTGCAAGACGCGATCGACGAGGTGTTTGACGCCCGCATTGGTGATGTGTCGGGACGCGGCAAGTTGGCAGCCGACATGCGCGAGATCTGGATGATGCAGCCGCGCTTTGAAAAACGGGTGGGCAGCACACCCTTTGGCTTGGTGGAGCAACCACGCTTTCGGGCGGGCTTTGACTTTTTGCGCCTGCGCGCCGACATCGAAGAAGTGGACGTGCGCCTGGCCGACTGGTGGCAAGAGTTCAGCATGGCCAGCGATGCAGAGCGCGAAGACTTGGTGCAGGCCGCCAAAGTCGAGCAATTGGCCTCGCAGGCGGGCAAACCCCGAGTGCGCCGAGCACCCAAGCCCGAGGGGGCTACCGCTGCACCCCGGGCCGTGGCCGGTGCCCCTTCATCGGCACCCGCAGCCGGGTCTGGCGATGAAGGCGCACCCAAAAAACGCCGCCGCCGCCGCAAGCCGGGCGCTGCAAGCGACCAGGCTGGCGGACCGGGCAGCGCTGAATAAGCCTGTCTCGGCGTCTGATGGAGTCTGTCTTGCGCGACCCCGTGACCGCTTACGTGGCGATCGGGGCCAATTTGGGCGATGCCTTGCAAACCGTTGTGTGGGCGTTTGAAGCGCTGGCGCACTTGCCCGACACGCACGTGACAGGCCGTTCGCGCCTTTACCGCACGGCACCGCATGAAGCGCAGGGGCCTGACTTCGTCAACGCGGTCGCACAGATTGAAACCCGTTTGACCGCCCCCGCTGTGCTGGACGCCTTGCAGGCACTGGAAAACCAGGCCGGGCGTCAGCGCCCATACCCCAATGCGCCGCGCACGCTCGACCTGGACCTGCTTTTTTATGGCCAGGCCCGCATGGACAGTGCGCGTTTGACCTTGCCGCACCCCCGCTGGCGCGAGCGGGCTTTTGTGTTGTACCCCCTGGCCGATTTGGCGCAGGACAAGGTGCGTGCTGAAGACCTGGCGCGCGTCTCGGGGCAGGGCGTCCGTGTTCTTCCAGAGGGTAAACCATGACTTTTTTGACGGGTTTGCCGGTGGCTTGGCAGACGGTTTTGTTGCTGCTGGTCAGCAATGTGTTCATGACGGTGGCCTGGTACGGCCACTTGCGCAACATGGCCACTGCGCCTTGGTATGCCGCTGCTTTGGCCAGCTGGGGCATCGCCTTGTTTGAATACCTGTTCCAGGTGCCTGCCAACCGCATTGGCCACGCGCAATTCAGCGTGGGACAACTCAAGATCATGCAAGAGGTCGTCACCTTGAGCGTTTTTGTGCCTTTTGCGATTTTTTACCTGAAAGAACCATTCAAGCTGGATTACCTGTGGGCGGCTTTGTGCATGGTTGGCGCGGTTTATTTTATTTTCCGAAGCGCTTGACCTGGTTTCAGGCCGTGGGTGTAGATCGAGCGGTTAAACTCGCCGCTGTCGCAAAATCGCCTCATTTTCCATTTCCCGTCATCAGGAGCCCACCATGCTGTTTGGCAAATTGCTGCCCAAAGAAGGCAACTTCTTCGAACTGTTCAACCAACATGCAGAGCGCATTGTTGAGGCAGCACGGGCTTTCTCGAATCTGGTGGCCAATTACAGCGATGTGCACTTGCGTGAAAAGTACAACCGCGATGTGGACAACGCCGAGCATGCCGCAGACCGCGTGACCCAAGAGGTCAACCGCCTGATCCACACCACCTTCATCACCCCGATTGACCGCGAACAAATCCATGCACTCATCAACCTGATGGACGATGTGGCCGATTTGATTCAGGACTCGGCAGAAACCATGGCGCTTTACGACGTGCGCCACATGACCGAAGAAATCACCCGCCTGACGGATTTGTCCGTGAAGTGCTGCGAACGCGTGCAAGACGCGGTCAAACTGCTGGCCAAGATCGGTGAGCCTTCAGTGGCCGAAGCGGCTTTGAAGACCTGCGAAGAAATTGACCGCCTGGAGTCGGACGCCGACCGCGTGATGCGCAGCGCCATGAGCAAGTTGTTCCGCGATGAACCGGATGTGCGTGAAATCATCAAGCTCAAGGCCATTTACGAACTGCTGGAAACGATCACCGACAAGTGCGAAGACGTGGCCAACCAGATCGAGGGCATCGTCCTCGAGAATTCCTGATTCCCAACCGGATGTCCTGACTATGGAAACCGTACAAGCCGCCTTGTGGGTGGTGATCTTGCTGGTCGCTCTGGCGCTGATTTTTGATTTCATGAACGGGTTTCATGATGCGGCCAATTCAATCGCGACTGTGGTGTCCACGGGCGTGCTCAAGCCGGCCCAGGCGGTGGTGTTTGCTGCCTTTTTCAACTTTGTGGCCATTTTCATCTTTCATCTGAGCGTGGCCGCCACGGTGGGCAAAGGCATTGTCCAGCCCGGTGTGGTGGACACCCATGTGGTGTTTGGCGCACTGGTGGGCGCCATCACCTGGAACGTGATCACTTGGTATTACGGCATTCCCAGCAGCTCTTCGCATGCCCTGATCGGCGGCATCGTGGGGGCGGTCATTGCCAAGGCGGGCGCGGGGGCGCTGGTCTCCTCAGGCATCATGAAAACGGTGGCCTTCATCTTCGTTTCGCCTTTGTTGGGCTTTTTGCTGGGCTCTTTGATGATGGTGGTGGTGGCCCACATCTTTCGGCGTGCCAGGCCTTCCCGGGTGGACAAGTGGTTTCGCCGCTTGCAACTGCTGTCTGCCGGGGCGTACAGCCTCGGACACGGTGGTAACGATGCGCAGAAAACGATCGGCATCATCTGGTTGCTGCTGATTGCCACGGGTTATGCCACCACGGCCGACGCCTCTCCGCCGGTCTGGGTCATCGTTTGCTGTTACATGGCGATTGGTTTGGGCACCATGTTTGGTGGCTGGCGCATTGTCAAAACCATGGGGCAGAAAATCACCAAGCTCAAGCCTGTGGGGGGATTTTGTGCCGAGACGGGCGGGGCCATGACCTTGTTCCTTGCCACCACGCTCGGTATTCCGGTGTCTACCACACACACCATCACGGGCGCCATTGTGGGGGTCGGATCCACCCAGCGGGCCAGTGCCGTGCGTTGGGGTGTGGCGGGCAACATCATCTGGGCCTGGGTGCTGACCATTCCCGCCAGTGCTTTTGTGGCCGCTGTCGCCTACTGGGTCAGCTTCCGTGTGTTTGATTGAAAACGGTTGGCCAGACCTGAATTTGAAACGGTCTGACTGAAAAACCCAAGCCGCCTGGTGTCCGTCAGGCGGCTTTTTTATTGGCTGATTTGCCGGGCTGTTTCGATCTGGTATTCAAAATACCGCTGGAAGCTGAAAGCCAGGCTCGACATCAGAACGGCAGTCCCCACCAGCAATGCAATGGCGATGCCGATGACGGTGCCCCAATGGGTTTGTCCGGCTGCGGCCTGTGCATCGGCTTGGGGGTTGAATTTGGCATTCCATTTTTCCGTGGGCATCAGGCCGTAAACGATGGCGTTCAGGGCGCAGCCCGCAATGGTGAATCCCAGCAAGGGGATCAGCAACCAGCTCAATTGGTCGTCCTGCCCCATTTGCTGGACCCGCTCCAGTCCGTAAACCCCGAGGGCCGTCGGGATGGGCAGCAGCCAAGCGAGCGTGTCGGAAAGACCGTAGAGGTAAAAACGGTGCAAGCCCAGTGGCCCGCCCCAAAAAGTCAACCAGGTCGCCAGTGTTTTGTGTTTCATGGCACGCATTATTGCGGAGCGGTGGTGTCGCCAGCACCCAAAGGCTTTTCCATCATCACGACGTCAAGCCAGCGATCGAACTTCCAGCCGCATGACTTGAGCACGCCGACATGGCTGAAACCCAGGGATTGGTGTACCCCGATGGATCCTGCGTTGGCCGAATCGCCAATGACAGCCAGCAATTTGCGCACGCCAGCGCGCTCGGCACGGGCACACAACTCTGCCAGCAAGGCCCGGCCCAAACCTTTGCCGTTGGCGTTCGCTGCCATGTAAATCGAGTCTTCGGCAGAAAAGCGGTAAGCCGGGCGTGGTTTGAACCAGTTGCAATAGGCGAAGCCCATCACGCGACCTTCGTCTTCGACCACCAGATAAGGCAGACCTTTGCTCAGCACATCGGCTCGGCGGCTGGCCATGTCGGTCTCGGATGGCGGGTCGATTTCGAAGGTGCCGGTGCCGGTGAGCACATGGTGGCGGTAAATGGCGGTGATGGCGGCGATATCTTCATCGCGGCTGGGGCGGATCAAAGGCAAGGGGGCTCCCGTTGTATAATGGTAGGCTTTTCAGTGTGTCACTGGCCGGGTGGCCAGTTGCGTGTCTCAAACGCTGAAGGATACCGGGTGTCTCGGCAATTGTTCCGAAGATACCCAACCACCCAAGGATAAATCATGGTTGTTATTCGTTTGAACCGCGGCGGCTCTAAAGCACGTCCTTTCTTCAACATCGTCGTTGCCGACAAGCGCGTGCGTCGCGATGGTCGTTTCCTCGAGCGCATCGGTTTCTACAACCCCACAGCCAAAGGCGGCGAAGAAGGTCTGCGCATCGCCCAAGACCGCCTGACTTACTGGAAAAGCGTTGGCGCCCAGGCTTCCCCCACCGTGGAACGCCTGATTCGTCAAGCTGGCAAAGCCGCCGCCTGATCGTTCGCTTTGGTGATGCGTCCCCCTTTGGAAACAGCCGCGCTGCCGGCTGACGCCATCGAAATCGGGCGCATTACCGATGCCTGGGGCATCAAAGGCTGGTTCAAGGTCTTGCCCCACAGCGCCTCGCCCGAGGCGCTGTTTTCTTCCAAGCGCTGGTTCTTGCTGCCGCCCGATCGGCCCATGAAACCCCGGCGCGCCACAGAGACTGCCGCATCCAAAGCCGAGCCCTTGGCCTGGACGGAGCCTTTGCTGTTGAGCATCAAGGAAGCCAAAGACCATTCAGACACCGTGGTGGCCTGCGCTCAGGGCGTGGACGACCGCACGGCAGCCGAGTCTTTGCGCGGCGCACGCATTTTTGTGCCGCGCTCCAGCTTTCCCACAGCGGCCGATGGCGAGTATTACTGGGTCGATTTGATGGGGCTGCAAGTGGTCAACCGCGAAGGCGTTGACCTGGGGCAGGTGCGGGACCTCATGTCCACGGGACCCCAAACTGTGCTGGTCATTGAGGCCGCCCCCGATGCCGAAGGTGGCAAGCCTGTCGAGCGCATGATCCCGTTTGTGGCCCACTTTGTTGATGATGTCGACTTGCCTGGCAAGCGCATCACCGTTGACTGGCAGCCCGACTATTGATTGGCCACGGCCGTGGAGGGCCATCCCCATGCGCTTTGACATCATCACCCTGTTTCCCGAGTTGTTTGGGCCGCTGTTGACCAGTGGCATCACGCGGCGAGCCTACGAAAGTGGTTTGGTCGACGTGCGTTTGTGGAACCCCCGCGACCATGCCGAAGGCAATTACCGCCGGGTGGATGACCGCTCCTTTGGTGGGGGTCCCGGCATGGTCATGCTGGCTGAGCCCTTGTTCAAGTGCCTGACCGCCATCCGTGCGGATCGGCAAGAAACCACCCCGGCGCCCTTGGTGCTGTTTTCTCCTGTCGGTCAAGTTCTCCAGCATGCCGCTGTGGCGCAATGGTCCAGCAGTGCGGGTGCCGTGTTGTTGTGTGGCCGCTATGAAGGCGTGGACCAGCGCTTCATTGACCAGTATGTGGACCAACAGATCAGTTTGGGTGACTTTGTGCTCTCAGGTGGGGAAATTGCGGCCATGGCCTTGCTTGATGCCGTGGCCCGTTTGCAGCCAGGGGTGCTCAATGATGAAGGCAGTCACCAGTTGGACAGTTTCAATCCTGCACTGGATGGCTTGTTGGACAGTCCGCATTACACCCGCCCCGAGGTTTGGCAAAACCATGCCGTTCCGGCAGCGTTGATGTCGGGCCACCACGCCCACATCGAACGCTGGCGGCGTGAGCAAAGCTTGCGTCTGACGGCGTTGCATCGCCCGGAATTGCTGGAGCAGGCCCGTTTGTCGGGCAAGCTCAGCCGGCTGGATGAGGGCTTTCTGAAACAGGTCAAGGCCAGCACGCCAGCCACAGACAGCGACACGGTTTCAAAAAAGCTATAATTAAAGGCTTTTCGATCCTCTACCCGCCGCGATTTGGCTCAGTCATGCACCTGCATGGCCTTTACAGCACAAAACGCCCCTTGTGTAGCGAGGCATGATCGGACGGAGTTCAAAAATGAATTTGATTCAAACTCTTGAGCAGGAAGAAATTGCCCGTCTGGGTAAAGTTATTCCTGAATTTGCCCCCGGCGACACCGTGATCGTCAGCGTCAACGTGGTGGAAGGTGCGCGCAAGCGTGTCCAAGCCTACGAAGGTGTTGTGATCGCTAAGCGTAACCGTGGTCTGAACAGCGGCTTCACCGTGCGCAAGATTTCCAGTGGCGAAGGCGTGGAGCGTACGTTCCAGACCTACAGCCCTGTGATCGCCAGCATCGAAGTCAAGCGTCGCGGTGATGTTCGCCGTGCCAAGCTGTACTACCTGCGTGACCGCAGCGGCAAGTCGGCACGTATCAAAGAAAAGTTGCCACAGCGCAAAGTTGCACCAGCAGCCAAAGCGTAAAGCCTTTTCGGCCATACGAAAAAACCGCCCGGGTTTGCGCCCAGGGCGGTTTTTTTATGGCTTGTGCCCCATCACCGAAGCATTAAAAAAGGCCTTGCCGGTGAGGGCAAGGCCTTTGGGGAATCGCGCGATCAGCGCGAGATATTAGCCGCGTGTGATTTTCAGCACGCGTGTGCCGCCGCGCTTGCCTGCAGGGCCTTCGCCCGCTGCAGCGTGGGGTTTGAAGTTGCTGGCGCCAAACTGCTTGGGGCCGCGCGCAAACTTGTCACCGGCGGCACCGCGCGGTGCGGGTCGGGCTGCATTGCGGTTGTCACTGCCACGATCTTCCCAGCGGCCACCACCTTGACGTGAGCCATCTTGGCGTGCGTCTTGACGTGGTGCGCCACGGCTGTCACCACGGTCCCATGGATGGGCGGGTGCAGGGCGTTGCTCAAAGCGGTCACCACCCCGGAAGTCGCCGCGGGGCGCATCAAATCGGCCACCGTCCTTGCGCTGATCGAAGCGGGGTTCGCTGCGTTGCTCAAAACGGGGTTGTTCGTCGCGGAAGTTGCCACGAGGTGCGCGGTTGTCAAAACCACCGCCATCGCGGGGGCCACCAAAGTCGCGGCCGCCTGACGGACGACCACGGAAGCCGCCACCAGCGTTGGCATAGTTGCGCTCACCACCAAAGCGGTCACCACCACGGCCCATGGGTTTGCGTGCTTCGGGCATGCGCACTTTGGGTTCCAGGCCAGGAATGACTTCGGCCTTGAAGGGCTGGCGTGTGTAGGACTCGATGTCACCGATCTTGCGACGGTCGCGGATTTCGGCAAAGGTCACAGCCAGACCATCACGGCCAGCACGGCCTGTGCGGCCAATGCGGTGGGTGTAATCCTCGGCCTTCATGGGCAAACCGAAGTTGAACACGTGGGTGATGGTGGGCACGTCGATGCCGCGTGCAGCCACATCGGTGGCCACCAGGATCTGAACCTGGCCGTTGCGCAAAGCCATCAGGCGGCGGTTGCGCATGCCTTGGCTCAGAGCGCCGTGCAGTGCGACGGCCGAGAAGCCGTCTTGCTGCAGGTCGGCGGCCAGGCCGTCGCATTCGATCTGGGTGCTGGAGAACACGATGGCTTGGTCGATCGTGGCGTCACGCAACCAGTGGTCGAGCATCTGGCGCTTGTGTTGGGCGTTGTCAGCCCAGAACAGCACTTGCTTGATGTTGTTGTGCTTTTCTTGCGGGTTGTCGATCTGGATTTTCTGCACCGAAGAGCCGCCATCGTGCATCACGCGCATGGCCAATTGCTGAATGCGTGGCGCAAATGTGGCGCTGAACATCATGGTCTGGCGACGCTGGCTGGTCATGTCGTTGATGTCGGCCAGGTCATCAGAGAAGCCCAGGTCCAGCATGCGGTCGGCTTCGTCCACCACCAGGAATTGCACCTGGTCCAGCTTGATTTGCATGGAGCGTTGCAGGTCGAGCAAACGGCCGGGGGTGGCCACGACCAGGTTGGCGTTTTGCAGCTTGGCAATTTGCAACTGGTAAGGAATGCCGCCGACCACGTTGGCCACGCGCAGACCGCGTGTGTGCTTGACCAGCTCGATGGCGTCTTGCGCCACCTGTTGGGCCAGTTCACGGGTTGGGCACAAGATCAGGGCGCCAGGGGTTGGGGCCTTGAAGTTGCGTGGGTTGGTGGGGTCTTTGCGTTTGGCGCGCTTGGGTGCGGGCTCGCCTTTGGCGGCGGCATCGGAACAGGCTTGTTCGAATTCGGCGCGCTCGGCGGCTTCCTGCTCGGCCATCTGGGCGATCAGGGTGTGCAACACAGGCAGCAAGAAGGCGGCGGTTTTGCCGCTGCCGGTCTGGCTGGAGACCATCAGGTCGGTGTAGCCATTCGATTTGCCATCTTTGGAACCACCGGCTGTGGGCAGGGCCAAAGGAATGGCGCGCAATTGCACGGCGGTGGGTTGGGTGTAGCCCAAGTCGGCCACTGCTTTTACCAGTTCTGGGGCTAGGCCCAATTCGACGAAACCGTTGGGCACATCGGCAACAGGTTCAGCCATTGTTTCTGTGGCTGTGGCTTCTGCGGGCGCAATCTCAGCTGCTGCAGCCACCATGATTTCGGTGGCCAAATTGGTCGAAGTTGTCTGTGTAGACGATTCGGTTGCCATGGAAGTGTTTTCGGCAGGCGACAAGTCGTCCTGCACTGTGTTCAAAGTGTCAGTCATGTGTGTATAAAACTCGCACGGAACAACGGCCGCAAGGTATTGCTTAGGCCGCAGGCACCGCAAGGTTGAAAAAACATCAACCATCAAACGGTGCTCGCGAGAGGCGCTGGGCGTGGAGCCTGGCCGCTGTGAGTGACCCTATCGTTGGGTCAAGGCGTGAAGGGAGATGTAGGAAACATTGCACTCCTGTGCAACGAGCCTACGATTATGGCACGCCTTCCAAAAAAACGCTAGGGTTTTCCCTGAAAAAATTCACAAGCGGATGAAATGTTCGCGGTAATGCGCCAATTCATCGATGGATTCATGCACATCGGCCAGCGCCGTGTGTTTTTGCTGTTTCTTGAAGCCCGAATACACCTCGGGCTTCCAGCGGCGTGACAACTCCTTGAGGGTGCTGACGTCCAGGTTGCGGTAGTGAAAGAAGGCTTCCAGTTTGGGCATGAACTTGACCAGAAAGCGGCGGTCCTGGCTGATGGTGTTGCCGCACAAGGGCGATGTGCCCTTGGGCAGGTACTTTTGCAGGAAAGCGAGGATTTGCGCTTCGGCATCGGTTTCGCTGAGGGTGGAGGCTTTGACTTTGTCAATCAAACCGCTTTTGCCATGCGTGCCCTTGTTCCAGGCGTCCATCTTGTTCAGCAATTCATCGCTTTGGTGAATGACCAGAACCGGGCCTTCAATGCGCGGGCTCAGGTGAGGCCCGGTCACGATGATGGCAATTTCCAGCAGGCGTTCTTTTTCCGGGTCAAGACCCGTCATTTCGCAGTCGATCCAGACCAGGTTTTGATCGGACTTGGTCAGCTCTGCCGTTTCCGGGGTGGGGGTGGTGGTGTTCACATCAGACATGCAGGGATTGTCGCTGATGCGGGATGCGCCGGTCGGTGGCTGGTGCTGCGACATGCGGTGCCAGATTGCCCTTCAGGGGCGAAGCCGAAGCGCGGGTCTGCGGGGGGCATGGGGGAGGCCGCTCCTACAATAGGGCCGATGGATGCACCCTTTACTTTGACCTTGACGCTGGTGGTCGCCTTGCTGGCGCATGTGGCGCTCAAGCTCTGGCTCAACGTCCGGCAAGTTCGGCATGTGGCCCGCCACCGCAGCGCAGTGCCTGTGGCCTATGCCGAGACCGTGTCTTTGGTCGATCACCAAAAGGCGGCCGATTACACACTGGCCAAGGCCCGTTTGTCGCAAATCGACATCGCACTGGATGCGGCGGTGCTGTTGGGCTGGACTTTGCTGGGCGGGCTGGATGCGCTGAATCAGTTGTTGCTGGCCTGGATGGGGCCGGGCATGGCGCAGCAAATCGCCTTGGTGCTGGGCTTCACCTTGGTGGGGGGCGTGATCGGACTGCCCTTGTCACTGATGCAAACCTTTGGTGTGGAGCAGCGTTTTGGTTTCAACAAGATCACGCCTGCTTTGTGGCTGGCCGACATGGCCAAAGGGCTGGTGCTGGGTTTGGCGCTGGGCCTGCCTTTGCTGTGGGTGGTGCTGTGGCTCATGCAGGCCGGCGGCACGTGGTGGTGGCTTTGGGCCTGGGGTGTGTTGGTGGCCTGGCAGTTGTTCCTGATGGCGATCGCTCCCAACGTGATCATGCCCTTGTTCAACAAGTTCACGCCCTTGGACGATGAGTCGCTCAAGTCCCGCGTGCAGGCCTTGATGCAGCGTGCAGGCTTCACGGCCAAAGGGTTCTTTGTGATGGACGGTAGCCGCCGTTCGGCGCATTCCAACGCGTTTTTCACCGGCTTTGGCGCCAGCAAGCGGGTGGTCTTTTTTGACACCTTGCTCAAGCAATTGAGTCCCGCCGAAATGGAGGCGGTGCTGGCCCACGAGTTGGGGCACTTCAAGCACAAGCACATCGTCAAGATGATGGCGGTCAGTTTTGCCACGACCCTGTCTGGCTTGGCGCTGCTCGGCTGGTTGGCGCAGCAAGTCTGGTTCTACACGGGCCTGGGGGTCATGCCCAGTTTGACCGACAGCAACAACGCGCTGGCGCTGGTCTTGTTCATGCTGGTCGCGCCCGTTTTCACTTTGTTTTTTGCACCCATCGCGTCCTGGCGTTCGCGCCAGCAAGAGTTTGAAGCCGATGCCTATGCCGTGTCGCAAACACCCGGCGCAGATTTGTCGTCGGCCTTGCTCAAGCTTTATCAGGACAACGCCTCCACCCTGACGCCGGACCCGATGTATGTGAAGTTTTATTACTCGCACCCGCCGGCCAGCGAGCGCCTGTTGAGAATGAAAACCGCATGACACCGCCAGACCTCCGCGCCCTCAAACCCACCGAAGTGGTCATGGCGCTCAGCCAATTGACCGGTTGGAGTCTGTCGGGTGATGGTGCGCAGATCGCCATTGAAAAGACTTTTGAGTTTGCACAGAACAGCCATACCATGCTGTTTGTCAACAGCCTGGCATGGTTGTCTGAAAAGCTTCAGCACCACCCTGAACTTGTGCTCAATGCGCGCCGCTGTGTGGTGCGTTGGCGCACACACGATGTACAAGGTCTGAGCCGTCTCGACTTTGAGGCAGCCACCCAAACCGACACCTTGTTGCCCGCTGCATGAACAAACCCAAACCACGTCCGGCGCTGCCGCAGGCGGCCGATCTCGCGCCTGGCCTGGTGGTGGCCACGTATGGCCGCCATTGCTTGGTGGAGACACCCGAAGGCCGACGCCTGATTTGCCACCCCAGGGGCAAGAAAAACCAGGTGGTGGTGGGCGACCAGGTGTTGTGGCAAACAGCGGGTGACGAAGGCAGCATCGAAAAACTGCAAGACCGTCGCAACCTGTTTTACCGGCAGGATGAAATACGCACCAAATCCTTCGCGTCCAATCTGGACCGCGTGCTGATCCTGATTGCGGCCGATCCAGAGTATTCCGAAAGCCAGTTGTCGCGCGCCTTGGTGGCGGCCGAAGCCGAGCGCATCATGCCCATCATTGCGCTCAACAAAAGCGATCTGGTGCAACCCTTTGCCCAGGCCTGGGAACGCCTGGCGCCTTACCGGGCCATGGGCTACAGCGTGGTGCCCATCAGCCTGAATCCGCGCAGCCCGGTGGCCGATGACGGGGTGCAGACGCTGTGCACGCATTTGCAAGGCCTGACCACGCTCGTGCTGGGGCCCTCCGGCAGTGGCAAAAGCACGTTGATCAACCGCCTGGTGCCCGAGGCACAGGTGGAGACGGGCGAGATCTCGCTGGCGCTCAACTCGGGCAAGCACACCACCACCAGCACGCGCTGGTATTGGGTGCCTGCGCTGGATGCGCCACATGCCGTGGGCACCGGCCGAACGGCCTTGATCGACTCACCCGGGTTCCAGGAATTTGGCTTGCACCACATTGAGCCGACCCGACTGGCAGACTGCATGCCCGATTTGCGCGCCCATCTGGGGGGCTGCAAATTTTATAACTGCACCCACTTGCATGAACCGGGTTGCGCCGTGCTGGCCCAGGTCGAGAACGCGCAGCAAGCGGGCACCATCAGCATCCGGCGCCACCGCATTTACGCGCAGCTGTTTGAGGAATTGAGTCAGCAGCGCTGGTGAGGCCTGGCGGGTGGGTTCATCCCACCAGGTTGGCCATGGTGAGCAAAGCCACCAGCACCAGCCACATGATCACCGTGCGCCAGACCAGGCCCACCACCTGGGCAAAGTGGGCCACTTCCGGGGGCCTGCCCGGTGTGCTGCTGGCGCCTGCGGTGTCGTTGGCCTCACCGTCCTCCTGGGACGCTTGCAAAGGGGCTCCCCCCAGTCGGATGTTGATGGCGCCGGCGGTGGCCGCCAGAATCACACCATCGTTGTCGTCCGGGAAGTTTTGCGCATGGTTGCGCCAGCCATCCATGGCGTCTTCAAAGCTGCCCACAATGGCAAACCCGAGTGCGGTCATGCGGGAGGGCAGCCAGTCCATGGCCATCCAGGCCCGCGAGGCCACAGATTGCAGCGCCTGGCTCATCACAGAGCCGTCTTCGGTTGGTTCTTGCCAGCGGCGCTGTGCCAGTTCCGTCAGCCGATAAACCACCGCGCCGACAGGCCCCAGCCCAACGATGGACAGGGCGGCGTACCAGAAGAACACACCAAACACATGCCGGTGGGCGGCGATCATGGAGTACTCGATCACATGACGAACGATTTCACTGCGCGGTATCTGGCCGACCTGGACTTGTTGCCACGCGGCCAGCAGTTCCCGGGCTTTGGTTTCATCGCCTTCTTCCAAGGCTTCGCGAATGGCGGTGAAGTGGTGGCTGAACTGCCGAAATCCCAAAGTGACGTACAAAAGGGCCACGTGCCAGATGACGGCAAACAACCAGCCCAAACCAAATTCGAGCAACCAGTGCACCAGCATCGTCAAGAGCGCGGGGCCGATCACCGTGATGCCCCAGGTGATCCAGGCCTGGTGCCGCACCCCGGCGTCAAATGTGCGGGCCACCCAGGCGACCCAGCGCTCGACGGTGGTGTAAATCACATTCACGGCATTGAGTGGGCGCGCCTGCTCCAGCACCAAGGCCAACAGGATTGCAAAAAAACTCATGGCGTCCTCATTCCGTTGGGTTGACCACTAGAAAACGATAGAAGTTGCGAAGCATAGCGGCTGTCGCCCCCCAAATGAAGCGCTCGACAGGGGCGCTCTGGCCATCTGTTGCCCACCTGGGTTCTGGGTAAGGCATGGAAAACCATTGCCGCTGGGCACCTTGCCATTCAAACGCGTGGCGGCGGTGGTGGGCCGGGTTCATCAAAAAAGACAGCGGCACTTCAAAAACGTCTTGCACCTCATCGGGGTTCGGCGCCAGTTCAAAGTCGGGGGAGACCAGCGCAATGACGGGGGTGACCCAAAACGCGGTCCCGGTCACATAGACCGGCAACTCGCCAATGACCTCGACATGCCGGGAGTGCAGACCCACTTCTTCGTAGGTTTCGCGCAGGGCGGTGACGTGTCGGTTGGCATCTTGCGGGTCCACCTTGCCGCCTGGAAACGCGATTTGTCCCGAGTGTGTCGCCATGTGGTTGGCCCGCTGGGTGAGCAAAATGGTGGGTTCCGACAAGTCAGGTCCGCGCATCACGATGGGCACCAAAACAGCGGCTTGGGCGGGGGCTCGTTCGGAAAAGGACGTTTCCCGCTCGATTTCCGGTTGCCAGATGGGCGGGTGGGCAAACCGGGCTTTCAGCGCGGCGGGCAACAGGTGCGCAGACGGAACGGCAGGCATGTCGTGGTCGATGCGCCAAATCGGAACATTGCGGGGGTCAAAAGTCAAAGGGCGGGACACAGGCGTTATTTATAACCGACAGAGGGGGCGCTCGCCTTAGAATGGCCGGCGCTGCACTTTTTAACAGCGTTATTTTTATTGATTTAGGTTGACACCATGAAGCGTGATTATTTTTCGCAAAGCACCCCCTCTGAGCGTCGTTTTGGTGAGCACCGCTCCGGCACCTGCATGGCGCTGATCGATGGCCGGTTTTTGATCTGGATGGCACAACAAGGCGCTTTGGGCGCCACAGGCGAGTCGGTGAACCGCCAAGGCTTGCTCAGTTTGCTGTCGCAAGCGCTGTCGCATGCCGGGCTCGATGTCGATTTGCGCCGCATTTACTGGTACAGCGACCGCTCGGACGGCTTGATCATCGACGACCAAATTGTGCGTCTGGTGCAAACGCACGATGCCGACGGCGGTGCTTCACTGCTGCGCTCCCTGGGCCATGACCTCAAGCAACTGGCCGAGCACCATGCCTGCGACCATGTGCTGGTGGCCAGCGACGATGAGCGCTTTTTGGCCACCATCGACGAGGCCCAATTGAGCGGTTTGAGCGTGCATTTGCTGGCCGACGAGTCTGCACGCAACATGCCCCAAATGGTCCGCACCGATCCCGGTTGGGCCCGTTTGCTGGCCCAGGGGGACCGCCGCGTGGTGGTCAATTCCCAAGCCCTGGCCGACATGCTGCAAGGCAAAATGCCCACCGGCATGGGCTTGGCCGTCGAAGACGTGGAAGAGTTGCGCAAATCGATGCACGAGGTGATCACCGCTTGGTGGGCCGATGAACCCGAAGACCTGCGCGAAGACCTGCGGGATGCGTTGCAAATCAGCCGGGGTATTCCACAAGAAGTCGATCGCCAATTGCTGCTGCGCATGCGTCAGCGCTTGGCCCGAGCCTTGAGCCTGCCCGAAAAGAAAATGCTGCGCGAAACACTGCGTTCGGTGGTGGCCGAACCGGCTGTGGCACCGGTGGCCGCGTTCCCGGGCGATGACCTGCCGCCGGACAGCGACGCATAAACCAGGTCCCTGGCCGATGGCCGGTCGATACGTTGGCACGTTGGTACGGGTGCAAGTCCCGCTGCAAATCAGGCGCTTGTGCGCGGCAGGCCGCGGCCCTCAGCGCTCGGTCTCTAAATCTGGAATGCGGTTGAACGCGATGCGCATGGGCGCAGCATCGAGCGTGTGGTGTGCGTTGGCAAAGTAAATCGCGTTTTTGCCGTGGGTGCGGTTGAGCGCGTCCATGGCCGACATCAAGCGGGCGCGGTCGCGTTGCACGGGGCGGTTTTGCAGGGTTTGCGCCGCCGTCGCTTCGGGTGTGGCTTGTGGTTCGTCAAACAGGTCGCGCGTGTGCTGGCTGGCGGGCACCAAGCCGCACAGTTGCACGCCCACGGCCAGCGGGTGTTGCAACTGGTGCAGGCCACTGAACCACAGCTGGTCCAGCGTGTGCAGCAAAAAACCGGTGTCTTGCGTTTCGCCCACATGCACATGGCGCTCGCCACCGGCCTCGCGCTGCCAGCGGTGCGAACAGTGCACAAACACCTGCATGGATGTGGCATAAAAGCCTTGCTTGCGCAGCCGCATGGCGGCCTTTTGCGTCAGCCGGTTCAGCACCTGGCGTGCGCCTTCGGGGTGGCGCAAATCGGGCGGCAGCACATGCGAATGCCCCAGCGACCGCGCCACGGTGGCGCGCGGTCCGTACCATTGCCCGCGCAGTTTGTCGTACATGTCGGCCCCCGCCAGACCGCCCCAGGCTGTGTGCAGCAAATCACGCGGCGCGGCATAGAGCTGCGCCATCGTCTCGATGCCGCAACGCGACAAGCGCTGCAGCATGCGCGGGCCAATGCCCTGGATGGCTGAGGGCTGGAGGTGCAACAGCCGTTCGGGCAACTCGTGCAGCTCGATCACCGTCAGGCCATCGGGCTTGTGCATGTCCGACGCCAGCTTGCCCAAGAGCGTGTTGGGGGCAATGCCAATGGAGGTGCGCATGCACGCGCCCACGCTGTGCTGGATTTCGGCCTTGACCTGCTGCGCCAATGCGATGGCCCGGTCGCGCGCACGCCAGCGGCCTGTCAGTTCGCATTCCATCTCGTCAATCGACAGCACTTGGCGCACGGGCACGATCCTGTCCACCGCCGCCACGGCCTGTTGGTGCACCTCGACATATTTGGCATGGTCGGCCAGCACGATGGCGATGCCCGGACACAAACGCTTGGCCTCGGCCACGCCCGTGCCCGTCTTGACCCCGAACGCCTTGGCCTCAATGCTGGCCGCAATGCAGCACGACGAATCGGCCATGACCGGCACCACCCCCACCGGCCGCCCACGCAGGGCCGGGTTCAGCTGCTGTTCGACCGAGGCGAAGTAGCTGTTGAAGTCGATGAAGAGGGAGCGGAGCATGTGGTGAATATACTGTAAATAAAAACAGTGTTTAGGGCGTCGAAAATCTAGGCACGTTTGGCTTCTGGGTTAAATGCAATAATAAAAAATCATTCATAAATGCTCATTCATGCCATGACTGCTGATACCCGCTTTGAACGACATGCTCAAGAACTCGGCCACGATTTCAGTGGCGAGATCAAGATCGGTGGCAACGACACCCCCGTGTTGCGCGATGGCCACCAGTTTTATGTGAGAGGTCAGATTCCGCGTGTGGGTAACGAGATGCTGTTTGTTGGTGCTGTGGGCGTGCTGCAGTTGCCCAAGGGGGTGGCGGTGGAGTTGGATTTGGTGGCGATAGTCAACGGGGACGCGGTATGAGTCCGAAGCAAGGACCATTGACGGACGCTGTTCGCCTGGCAGCCCACCATAGCGTGTTGTGCTGGCTGGCCACAGTAGACGCCAACGGTCAGCCCAATGTGTCGCCCAAAGAGGTGTGGGCTATCGCCGGCGACCAGCATGTGGTGGTGGCGCACATCGCTTCGCCGTGCAGTGTCCGCAATATCGCGCAGTCGCCGCAGGTGTGTTTGAGTTTTGTCGATGTGTTTGTGCAAAAGGGTTTCAAGCTCTCGGGTGTGGCCCGTGAGGTGCGCGCCAACGACCCGGAATTTTCTGCTTGGGCTGCACCGCTGCAGGTCATGGTGGGTCAGCGCTTCACCATTCAGAGCGTACTGGTCATTCGCGTGACCTCGGTGGCGTCCATCGTGGCTCCCAGCTACCGCTTTTATCCAGACGAGACCACAGAGCAGTCTCAAGTGGAATCAGCGCTCGAAACGTATGGTGTTCAACCTCAGGGAGCTTCAACATGAACAACCTCCAGATAAGACAAGCCGTGTTGGCAGACCTTGATGCAGCGACAAAACTGTTCGATGGCTATCGGCAGTTTTACGGTCAGCCCAGTGATTTGGCGACGGCAAGAGCCTTTTTGAAGGCACGTTTTGAACACGGAGAATCGACCATTTTGCTGGCCGAGTCACAAGGCCAGGCGGTAGGCTTTACGCAGCTCTATCCCAGTTTTTCATCGGTATCGATGGCGCGGGTGTTTGTGCTCAATGATTTGTATGTGGCACCAACGACCAGACGACAGGGCGTGGGAGCGGCGCTGTTGAAAGCAGCTTCAGACCATGCGCGGCAGTTGGGTGCTGTGCGTTTGTCGTTGACCACAGCGGTCGATAACACATCGGCTCAGACCTTGTATGAGTCCAGTAGCTGGCTTCGCGACCAGAAGTTTTATGCTTACCACTTGGCTTTGAAATAGGTGTCACCATGTTTGCCCAAACCCCTGAACCCCCTTACTACGCCGTCATCTTCAGCAGCCAGCGCACACCCGGTGATGACGGCTATGCGGACATGGCCGATCGAATGGTTGCACTGGCGGCGCAGCAGCCGGGCTTTTTGGGTGTCGAAAGCGTCCGAGGTGCCGATGGCCTGGGTATCACCGTGTCGTATTGGGTCAGAGAGGAGGCCATTGCTGCCTGGCGCACTCATGCCGAACACAGTCAGGCACGCGCGCTGGGACGCAGCCACTGGTATACAGGATTTCAGTTGCGTGTGGCCCGAGTGGAGCGGGCTTACGGCATGGCACCCCAAGGAGATCGCGCATGAATACCCAAGCTCAGGCGGTCGTGGCCACACAAGCCCCGCTGCGGGCCAAGCAGGGCTGGCAAACCCGTGTGGATGTTGCGTTGCGTGAATGGCTCAAGACGCATTCACCGGTTTAACGGTCATTCGCGCGCAGGGGCGCGCTCCCACAGGGCCTTTGCCTACCACAGGGCCTTTGCCTCCCACAAGGCTCTTGCCTCCCACAAGGCCCTAGCCTTCCACAAGGCCCCTGCCTCCCACAAGGCCTTTGACTTTTGTGGGAGGTCGCCCCTGCGGCCGAAGGTTTTTCTTTCACGTTAAGCTGCTTCCTTCAACGTGTTTTTCTGGAGTTGCCATGCCCCATACCGTCCGTTTTCAGCGCGTATTTCGCGCCCCCGCTGAGCGTGTTTTTCGTGCCTTCCTTGACCCCGATGCCATGGCCAAATGGTTGCCTCCGCACGGCTTCACTGGCCGGGTGCACGAGATGGATGCGCGTGTGGGCGGCAGCTACCGCATGTCGTTCACCAACTTGGGCAATGGCCAGAGCCACAGTTTTGGCGGCACATTTCTGGAGTTGGTGCCCGGTGAGCGCTTGAGCCACACCGACAGCTTTGACGACCCGAATCTGCCGGGGCAGATGGTGACCAGCATCACGTTCAAACCGGTGCTGGTGGGCACCGAGGTGAACATCGAGCAGGCGGGTATTCCCGATCTGATTCCGCCGGAGGCTTGTTGCCTGGGCTGGCAAGAGTCGTTGGCCTTGTTGGCGTTGCTGGTCGAGGCCGAGATTCCGGCTTGAGGGTTTTTTAAACAGGAGGTGCTATGGGTAATCCCGTGGGGTGGTTCGAGATTTATGTGCACGATTTGCCGCGTGCCCGGGCTTTTTACGAGGCGGTGTTGGGTCAACCGCTTTTTCCGTTGCCTCAGCCGTCAGACAGCAACCCCGAGATGCTGGTTTTCCAGATGGACAACGAAGCCTATGGTGCTGCCGGCGCTTTGGTGCGCATGCCGGGCTTTGAGCCGGGTGGCAACAGCGTACTGGTGTATTTTTCATGCGCTGACTGCGCGACGGAGGCGGGCAAGGCCGTGGCCGCCGGAGGCACCATCGTTAAGCCCAAGATGTCCATTGGCGCTTATGGTCACATCGCCTTGGTGACCGACACCGAGGGCAACATGATCGGTTTGCACTCGCAGACCTGAAGGCGGCATCCTTCAGATGGCCGCAGCGGCCATGTCGGCAGGCAACGGGTCGAGTGTTCTGAGCGCCAGCAAGGCTTCGGCGTCGGTGCGGTACATCTTGAGGAATGGTCCGTTGTGCAGTTCACCGGCCCGGCGCAAAGCCGTATCCACAGGCAGCTTGATGCCGCTGATGTGCAGCGTGATGCCACGGTCGGTCAGTTGTTTGTAAAGCTGTGCAAATGTTTCCACGCCCGTCACGTCGATGCGGTTGATGGGTTGCGCAAACAAGCAGACATGACGCACTTGGGGATGCTCGCTCAGGTGTTCGCTGACGGCTCGCTCGAAGCTGCTGGCAGCGGCAAAGTCCAGCTCGGCATCCATGCGCATGGCATACAGCTTGGGGGCCAATGGCGGCAGATGCCACAAATGGCGGTCGCGCAGACTGCCGTCGGGGTGCAGGCCCACTTCGATGATGCGGGGGTGCAGGCGGGTATGCAAAAAGTGACTCAAGCCCATCACCACACCGGAGAGCACGCCCCAGTAAAGGCGCGGTGCCGAGGCCAGTGTGATGCCAAAAGTCAGCAAGGCGGTCACGCCTTCGACCTGATTGATCTTGAACAACCTGACAAAAGCGCTCGGCTTGAGCAAGCCCATCACCGCTGCGACCACGATGGCGGCCAACACCGACTGCGGTACATGGTGCAGCACCGGTGTGAGCACCAGCAGTGACACCAGGATCACCACCACCGAAAAAATGGTGGCCCAGGCCGATTGCGCACCCGCATACAAATTGAGTGCCGAGCGAGAAAACGATGAGCTGGTGGGAAAGGCACCGCACAATGCCGAGGCCAGTTTGCCCAGGCCTTGGCCGATCAGGTCCTGATTTTGGTCCCAGCGCTGGCCCCTGCGCTCGTTGTCCACTTTGGCGCTGGATGCAGTCTCGAGAAAGCTGACCAGCGTGATCACCAGTGTGGGCAGCACCAGTTGGCCAAAGGTGTTCCAGTCCAGCAGATGGGGGATGTACAGCGCAGGCAGACCCTGTGGCAAGTCGCCAACCACCGGCGCGCCTTGGGACTGCAGATCGAGCAGCCAGCTCAGACCGGCGGCTCCGAGCACGACCACCAGCACTGTCGGAAAGGCCGGCTTCCATCGCTTGGTCAGCATCAGCACGACCAAGCTGCCCACCCCCATCAGCAGGCTGATGCCATGCAGGTTTTGGGGATTGAAAAACGTGGCCCAACCTTGCGTCATGCCCAGCATGGCCGGGATTTGCGAGGAAATGATGATCACGGCAGCGCCCTGCGTGAAAGCGGTGAGCACGGGCGAGCTGACCAGGTTGAGTAACCAGCCAAAACGCGCAAAGCCCAAAATGATTTGCAGCAAACCAGTCAACAGCGAGAGCCAGACGGCCAGGTTGACCCATTCGGCGCTGCCGGGCGTGGCCATGCCGCTGAGCGAAGCCGACACCAGCATGGCCGTGAGCGCCGTGGGGCCGACCGACAGCCGTGTGGAAGCGCTGAACAGGACCGCCACCAGGGCAGGCAGCAGCGAGGCATAGATGCCAGTGATCAGCGGCATGCCCGCCAGCGCGGCATAGGCCACGCCTTGCGGGATCACCATCAGGCCCACGCTCAGGCCGGCAAATACTTCACTGCGCAGCAGCGCCGCGTCTGGGCGCGGCCATTGCAGAAAGGGCAGTCGGTGACGGAGACGTTGAGAGATGTGCATCCGCTGATCTTACGGCCTTGCTGAACGTCTCAGCGCTGAGGCATGTCTTTGTGGGAGTAGCCCAGGCTGATGCCGGCGTCTTCGGGGATGGCTGGCACGGTGGACTCCCAGGCTTCCCAGGTGGCACGCAGGCTTTGCAGCTTCTCGGGTTGGTGCTTGGCCAGATTGGCGCGTTCGCGTTCATCGGCGGGGATGTTGAACAGGTAGTCGTTGCCATCCACCCGCAGGTATTTGTAGTCACCCATGCGCAGGGCGCGCTGGCCCCGGTGGTTCATGCGCCAGTACAGCGGCCGCTCAAACAGGTGCTTAGCGTCGCGCAGCACGGGGGCCAGCGAGACGCCGTCAAAAGGGTGGTCGGTATCGGCCTGCGCACCGGCCAGTTCGACCAGGGTGGCCGACCAGTCCATGGTCATGCAGTGTTGAGTCGAGGTGCCCCCGGGTGCAATGACCGCCGGCCAGTGCGCGATCCACGGCACGCGGATGCCGCCCTCGGTCAGGTCCATCTTGCCGCCCACCAGGGGCCAGTTGTCAGAAAAGCGCTCGCCGCCGTTGTCGCTGGTGAAGACGATCAGGGTGTTGTCCAGCTGGCCGGTTTTTTTCAGCGCTTCAACCACCCAGCCAATGCCTTCGTCCATGTGGTGGATCATGCGGTGGTAGGTGTGGATGTTGCCGCCGTGCAGGTGGAACAGGTTGTCTTTGATTTCGTCGGCCTTCGCGTGGTCTTCGCGCGTTTCCCAGGGCCAGTGCGGGGCGGTGTAGTGCAGGCTCAAAAAGAAGGGCGTGCCCTGTTCAGCGCCAGGGGCCATGCGCTCGACGTACTCGACCGCTTTGTGTGAGAGCAGGTCGGTCAGGTAGCCGTCTTCGTGCTTTTCTTCTTCGTTGGTGTAGAGGTCGTGCGTGCCGTTGGTGCTGGCATGGCTGAAGTAGTCCACCCCGCCCGACATGGGGCCGAAGAATTCTTCGTAGCCTGACCGGATGGGGCTGAAATGGGGCGGGTAGCCCAGGTGCCATTTGCCGATCAGGGCCGTGCGGTAGCCGCTGGCCTTGAGCAGCGAGGGCAGTGTGGGGTGCTCGGGCGGCAGACCCAACACCTTGCTGCCTTTGCTTTTGCTGTTGATGGGCTCGTCTGCGCCGCCGCGCAGGCGGTACTGGTAGCGCGCGGTCATCAAGGCAAAGCGGGTGGGCGAGCACACGGGCGAGTTGGAATAGCCCTGCGTGAACTTGAGGCCGGCCGCGGCCAGCTGGTCGAGCACGGGCGAGACTTTGCCAAACTGTGCATCGCGGCCGCCGTAGCAGCCCAGGTCGGCAAAGCCGAGGTCGTCGGCGACGATGAAGATGATGTTGGGGCGTTGGGTCATGGGGGGTCAATCGACTTTCATACCGGTGGCGCGGACGATGTGGCCGTAATGGTCAGAGAGTTTTTTCAGGCGACTGGCGGCGGCCGATCCTGTCAAGCCTTCGTAGGCCATGTCCAAGGTATTCAGCCGGGCTTGCTGCTCGGGCAGGGCCATCGCGTCGGTGATGGCTTTGGCCATGGTTTGCATCAAGGGCTCGGGGGTGTTGCCCGGGGCCATGACCACATAGAGCACTTCGCTTTCCAGGTCTTTGAAGCCGGCTTCGGCCACGGTGGGCACGTCAGGGGCCAGGCGTGACCGCTTGCTGCTGGTCACGGCCAGTGCGGTGATCTTGCCGCCTTTGACTTGTGGCAGCATGCCGGGCGTGGCCAGGGTGCCGCCGTTCACCTCGCCTGCCACCACGGCCATCACCGCCGGTGAATTGCCACGGTAGGGCACGTGCACCAGCCGCGTGGCGGCCGCGATGTTGGCCATGTTGACCCACAGGTGACCGGGCGAGCCGTTGCCGCCCGAGCTGAAGTTGAGGCTGTGATCTCGCGCCGCCAGCATGAAGTCTTTCACCGACTTCATGCCCGTGCCGGGGTGCACGCCCAGCAGCAGGCCCGAACTGGAGATCACCACCAGCGGCTTGAGGTCCGCATCCTTGAAGGGCATCGCCTTGTAGATGTGCGGGTTGATGGTGTGCGTGGTGTCGATGCCCCACAACAAGGTGTGGCCATCGGGCGCCGATTTGGCCACCGCATCAGCGCCCACATTGCCGGCAGCGCCGGCTTTGTTTTCCACCACAAAGGGCTGGGCAAACTTCTTTTGCAAGGCATCGCCCACAGCGCGGGCCAAGATGTCAGACGGACCACCTGCCGGGAAGCTGTTGACGAATTTGACCGGCTTGCTGGGCCAGGCGGGGGTTTGGGCGATGGCGGTTGTGCCTATCAAAAAGGCCAGGCTGCCCAGCAGGCAGGTGCGGAGAATGGACGGATTCATGGTGTGTTTCCTTGAGGTGTTGGGTTGTTGGGTTCAATCAAGCTGTACCCCGGTGGCTTTGATGGGTTTTTCCCAACGCGCCAGATCGGTTTTTTGGGCAGCAGCCAGATCGGCCGAGTTGGAGCCAATGGGCTCATAGCCGAGCTTGAGCATTTTGGTTTTCATGACCGGGTCGCGGGCGATTTTCATCATGGCTTTTTCCAGGCGGGTGAGCGCATCGCCTTTCAGGCCAGCCGGGCCATACATGGCAAACCAGGCCGTGGCTTCCATGTCGATGCCGGCTTCCTTGAGGGTGGGCACTTCGGGCACCTGCGGGTCGCGCTGGCTGCCGGTCACGGCAATGATGCGGACTTTGCCCGCGCGGTGCATTTCGGCGGTTTCGGACACCACGTCAAATTTGTAGCCAATGTGGCCGCCCAGCAAAGCGTTGTTGGCGGGGGCGCCGCCCTGGAAGGGCACGTGGTTGAGGCGGATGCCTGCCGACTGCTCCATCAGTACGCCCATGAAGTGCGGCAAGGTGCCCGCGCCGGGTGTGCCGTAGCTGGCGTTGCCTGGGTCACTCTTGGCTTGGGCCACCATCTCGGCCACGTTTTTCACATTGCTGGCGGGGCCGGAGACCACGCCAAACTGGAAGCGGGCGATTTGCGAGACCGGGGTGAAGTCTTTCACCGCGTCGTAGTCGAGCTTTTTGTAGACGTGGGGAAACAGCACCATCGGACCGCTGGGCAGCACGATCACGGTCTGGCCATCGGGCTTGGCGGCTTTGACGGCGTTCAGCGCAATGCGGCCGCCTGCGCCGGGTTTGTTGTCCACGATGAGGGTGCCAAAGTCTTCGCGCAAAGCCTCGGCCACCATGCGGGCAAGGATGTCGGCAGACCCCCCCGGTGGGAAGCCCACCACGATTTTGAGCGGCGGCTTGTCTTGCGCCTGCAGTGGGGTCGAAAGTGCAGTCAAAGACAGGGCCAGCAGGCCCAAGGTGCGGCGCGTGAGGTGGCGATAATTTGAATGCATGACGGTCTCCTACAAAAAACCCGAACCCGTGTGGGAGCGCGCCCCTGCGCGCGAATGCGTCTTTCATCATCCGAGGCGTCGCCAAGCTGCATGAAAGTTAAAACAACGCAGACCAGAATGTAGTGCCCTGACCGACAATTGATCTAATCAATCATTCCCCCGGAAAACCCTCATGCCCTTGTCCCCTTCCCAACGTCTGGCTTCGATCGAGGACTTGCTGTTGTACCGGCTGGGCCGTTTGTCGGGCGTGGCGGGGGTCATGGTGGTGCGTTTGTGCGAAGGCGGTTATGGCATCACACGGCGAGAGTGGGCCGTGGTCGCGCAGCTGTATGAGGCCGGTAGCTTGCCGCCGTCTGCGCTGGCCGAGCGCATGCAGCGTGACCGTGCCCGCACCTCACGCACCTTGACGGCACTGGTCCAGAAGCAGTTGGTGCTGCGCACCATCCCAGCCCACGACAGGCGCAGTGCTCGGGTCGAACTCACGCCAGCGGGGCGGCAGCTCTATGAAGCTTTGATGCCGCAGGTGCAGGCCATCAACAGCCAGATTTTGAGCGCTTTGCAAGCCGATGAGGTGGTGCGTTTTGACGCCACGCTGGTGCGTTTGCAAGCCCGTGCGCAAGCCTTGCAGGCCGAGTTGACCCCCGACTTGCCCAGAGCCAATCGGCGCCAGGGGCGGCGTGGCAAGGGGGCGGCATGAACCGCTGGATGCCCTGGCTGGTGGTGTTGACCCTGTCAGGGGCTGGTGCCGTTCAGGCGTCTGAGACCTGGGTGGGCTGGGTCAGTTGGGTGATGGATGGCGACACGGTGCTGCTGGTGCGAGAAGGTCAGCATGAGCCGGTCAAGCTGCGCATCGAGGGCATTGACGCGCCCGAAACCTGCCAGCCCGGAGGGGCCGAGTCGCGCGACGCCATGATCCGCTTGGCCTTGCGCAAGCCGGTGCAGGTGCTCGATTTGGGGCAGGACAGCTACGGCAGACAGGTCGGCCGTTTGTCGGTCGATGGCGTGGATCTGGGGGCCGAGATGGTGCGTACGGGCATGGCCTGGGCTTACCGGTTTCGCACCGGCCAAGGCCGCTATGCCGGTTTGCAGCGGCAGGCACAAGCGCAAAAGATCGGCGTGTTTGCGGCGGCTGGGGCGGCCATGTCACCGCCCGTATTCAGAAAGTTTCACGGCACTTGCCACGGTGCCTGAGCGACGGCCCTTCCACAAAAACCAGAACCCTGTGGGAGCCCGCCCCCGCGCGCGAATGCGCCTTTCATCATCCGGGGCGTCGCCCAGCTCATGACCGTCAGTGGCGCTGTGCGGCGCACACCGGGCAGGTGGGGTTGCGCTGCATGCGGATGTCGGTCCACGACAGTTCACGGCCATCGAGCATGAGCAAGCGACCGGCCATGTGGCTGCCCATGCCGCTCAGGATTTTCAGGGCCTCGGCCGCTTGCACCGTGCCGATGATGCCCACCAGGGGCGCGAACACCCCCATGGTGGCGCAGCGGGTTTCTTCGGGCTGGTTGTCGGGCGGAAAAATGCAGGCGTAGCAAGGGGCTTCTGCCTGTGTGCTGTCAAACACCGAGACTTGCCCGTCCATGCGGATGGCCGCACCCGACACCAGCGGTTTGCGGTGCTGCACGCAGGCCAGGTTCACGGCTTGGCGGGTTTCGAAGTTATCGCAGCAATCGAGCACCACATCCGCCTTCGCCACCAGGCGGTCGAGCAAGGCGGCATCGGCCCGCTGGGTGATGGGCGTCACGCGCACATCGGGGTTGATTTGCGCAATCGCGGTGCGCACCGATTCGGCTTTGGATTGGCCCACCCGGTCCAGGGTATGGGCAATTTGGCGTTGCAAGTTGGTGGCGTCCACCTGGTCGTGGTCGACCACGGTGAGGTGGCCGACGCCCGCGCTGCCCAGATACAGGCTGACCGGTGAGCCCAGCCCGCCTGCACCGATGATCAGGGCGTGCGAGGCGAGCAGTTTTTCCTGACCGTCGATGCCCAGTTCATTGAGCAAAATGTGCCGCGAATAGCGCAGCAGCTGCGCGTCATCCATGCCGATCAGTCGTCTTTCTTGTCGGCCTTGCGTTCAGCCAGCGTGGTGCTGGCCTTCACCGGCAGGCCTTTGAGCTGGTTCAGGGCCTGGACCAACTGGAAGTCTTTGTCGGAGCCGAATTCGGGCAAGCGCCGGTCGGCCACGGGTTTCTTGGATTCTTCTTCCAGCTTCTTGATGGCTTCTTCACGGGCCTTTTCGCGCGCCGGGTCTTTTTTGTCTTCGGCTTCCTTGCCGTTGGACAGGTGTTTTTCCAGATCGGCTTCGCGGGTGCGCAAAGCAGCAAACACATTGCCGTTTTCGGTCTCGTCCAGCATCACCTCGGGCACGATGCCCTTGGCCTGAATGGCACGGCCATTGGGCGTGTAGTAGCGGGCGGTGGTGATTTTCAGTGCCGTGTCAGGCCCCAGTTGGCGCACGGTTTGCACCGAGCCCTTGCCAAAGGTCTGGCTGCCCATCAAGGTGCCGCGCTTGTAGTCTTGCAGGGCGCCTGCCACGATTTCGCTGGCCGAGGCCGAGCCCTCGTTCACCAACACCACCAAAGGCACTTTTTTCAGGGCGCCACCGGTGGCTTGTGTCATGCGGGTGATGGGGTCGTTCTGGTTGTTGCGGCGCCAGAATTGGGGCGTGGCCTTGTAGGTGAATTTGCTCTCTTCGAGCTGGCCGTTGGTGGTGACCACGGTGACGTTTTCGGGCAAGAAGGCGGCGGACAAGGCCACCGCGGCATCGAGCAGACCGCCTGGATCGTTGCGCAAGTCGAGCACCAGACCCTTGAGTTGGGGGTTTTCCTTGTACAGCTCTTCGATCTTGCGGGCGAAGTCATCCACCGTGCGTTCTTGGAACTGGGAGACGCGGATCCAGCCGTAGCCTGGCTCGATCAGTTTGGCCTTGACGGACTGTGTCTTGATCTCTTCGCGCACGATGGTGACCGGGAAGGTGCGGTTTTCGGATTTGCGGAAGATGGTCAGCAGCACCTTGGTCTTGGGTTCGCCGCGCATGCGTTTGACGGCTTCGCTCAGCGACAGGCCTTTGACGGCGGTGTCATTGATCTTGGTGATCAGGTCGTTGGTTTTCAGGCCTGCCCGGTCAGCGGGTGAGCCTTCGATGGGCGAGACGATCTTGACCAGGCCATCTTCTTGGCTGATTTCGATGCCGACGCCCACAAATTTGCCGGTTGTGCCTTCAGAGAACTCCTTGAAGCTCTTCTTGTCGAAATATTGGGAATGCGGATCCAGGCTGGCCACCATGCCGGAGATGGCTTCGGTGATCAGCTTTTTTTCGTCCACGGGCTCGACGTAGTCGCTCTTGACCATGCCAAACACAGCGGCCAATTGTTGCAACTCTTCCAGTGGCAGGGGGGCCATGTTGCCGCGTGCCACCGTTTGCAGTGACACCGTGGTCAGGGCACCGGCCAAGGCCCCCACGCCGATCCAGCCCGCGATCTTGAGTTTGTGTCCCATGTGCTTGTGTGTTTCCAGTCAGTAGCGAATCAATATACACCGGGTGCAGATGCCCCCCCCAGCCATCAGGCCTTGCCTTGGCTGGCCACGGCGGCAGCGGCAGCGGCGGCGGCCTCGGCATCGCCCAGGTAGTAGTGACGGATGGGCTTGAGGTTGGCGTCCAGTTCGTACACCAAAGGAATGCCGTTGGGGATGTTCAGGTTCACGATGTCGCTGTCCGAGATGCCGTCCAGGTACTTGATCAGGGCACGGATGGAGTTGCCGTGCGCCGCGATCAGCACGCGTTTGCCGGCCTGGATGCTGGGGGCAATGCTGTCGTTCCAGGCGGGCATCACGCGCGCCACGGTGTCTTTCAGGCATTCGGTCAGCGGGACGGCACGGGGGTCGACATTGGCGTAACGGCGGTCGCTGCGCTCGCAGCGGGGGTCGTTGGCTTCCAGCGCGGGTGGCGGGGTGTCGTAGCTGCGCCGCCAGACCAGCACCTGCTCGTCACCAAATTGTTTGGCCATGTCGGCCTTGTTCAGCCCTTGCAGGGCGCCGTAGTGACGTTCGTTCAGACGGTAGTCCTTGACCACGGGCAGCCAGGTGCGGTCCATCTCGTCCAGGGTGTACCAAAGGGTGTGGATGGCCCGCTTGAGCACCGAGGTGTAGCAAAGGTCAAAGTCCCAGCCTTCGGCCTTGAGCAGTTTGCCCGCCGACATGGCCTGACTCACGCCCGTGGGGGTCAGGTCGACATCGGTCCAGCCGGTGAAGCGGTTTTCAAGGTTCCAGGTGGATTCGCCATGGCGGATAAGGACAATTTTGTACATGAGAAGGTAGGCTTTAGAGGCTGTGAAAAACAGGGGAAAAGTCCATCATTTTAGAATCGTGTCTTGGCGGCCCTCTGACGGGCCGGTATTTTGTGGTTTACAAAGGTCTGATTCGTGAAATTTCTCCTCGACAACTGGATGCTCATCACCGTGGCTTTGGCCTCGGGCGTGGCGCTGCTCTTTCCTGTTCTGAACAAAGGCCAAGGCCTCAGCCCCCAAGATGTGGTGCAACTGATGAACCGCGAAAAAGCCATCGTGATCGACGTGTGTGAGCCCGACGAATTTGCGCAAGGCCATGTGATCGGTGCCAAAAACCTGCCTTTGGGCCAATTGGAAGAAAAGCTGGCCCAGGTTGTCAAAAGCAAGTCGGCTCAGATTGTCATGGTGTGCCAGGTGGGCGCGCGTTCGGCCCGTGCCGCCGCCACCGCACGCAAACTCGGTTTCGAGCACGCGCAGTCACTGGCCGGTGGTCTCAAAGCCTGGCAAGCGGCCAGCATGCCGGTTGAAAAAGCCTGAGCCCGGAAGGTCCCCATGCAAGCCGTCAAGATGTACACCACCGCCGTTTGCCCCTATTGCTTGCGCGCCAAGCAATTGCTCAAAGCCAAAGGGGTCGAGCAGATTGAAGAAATCCGCATCGACCTGGATCCGGCACAACGTGACCACATGATGCAAATCACCGGGCGCCGTACCGTGCCGCAAATTTACGTGGGCGCGACCCATGTGGGCGGTTGCGACGACCTGATGGCGCTGGACGCCCAGGGCGGTCTGCTGCCTTTGTTGCAGGCGGCTTGAAGCGCTGGTGTGGCAAGGGGGCTGCCCCTTAGGGTTTTCACAGGCGGGCTGCGTCTGAAGCCTGTTTCTGATCGCCGATAATTCAGCTGTTTCATCCTGTTGGGCGATCCCCTGTGGATTGCCCGTATTTTTTTCTGAAGAGAAATCCATGACCGATTCCGTCGCCAACGCCGAAGCCGAAGCCCAAGCCCCCGTTTTCCAGATCCAGCGCGTATACCTCAAAGAGGCTTCGCTCGAGCAGCCCAATTCCCCCGCCATCCTGATCGAGCAGCAGCAGCCCAGCGTGGATATCCAGCTGGGCGTGGAGGCCACACCTGCTGCCGAAGGCGTGTTTGAAGTGTGCGTCACCGCCACCGTGCACACCAAGATCGGTGACAAAACCGTGTTTTTGGTGGAATGCAAACAAGGCGGCATTTTTGAAATCCGCAACCTGCCCGAAGACCAGATGGGCCCTGTCATGGGTATTGCGTGCCCGCAAATCGTGTACCCCTACCTGCGTGCCAGCGTGGCCGACCTGATCACCCGCGCAGGCTTCCCACCCGTGCACTTGGCCGAAATCAACTTCCAGGCCATGTACGAGCAGCAGCAAGCCCAACAATCCACGCTGGCGCAATAAGGCCTTGGCTGGCGGCTTCTGATGCACATCACGGTCATTGGTGCGGGTGCCTGGGGCACGGCCATGGCGATGGCGGCGTGCCGCCATCCGGCAGGTCACAGCGTGCGTTTGCACGCGCGTGATCCCGGCCAGGCCGAGAGCATGGCGCAGCAGCGCCAAAACAACCGCTATTTGCCAGGCATCGACTTGCCGCCGGGCTTGTCCATCGTGAATGGCCCATTGGGCCCCTGGGTGGACCAGCAGGCCGGCCCCACCGCGTTGTGGGTGGTGGCGACGCCCATGTCGGGGTTGCGGGCCTGCTTGCAGGTGTTGCAGCACGTGACCGCGCCGGTGGCCTGGCTGTGCAAGGGCTTTGAGTCGGGGACCGGCTTGATGCCGCACGAAGTCCAGGCCGAAACGGCCCCCGCTTTGCAAGCGGGCGCCTTGAGTGGACCCAGCTTTGCCCTCGAAGTGGCCCGCAACCAACCCACGGCCCTGGTGGCTGCCAGCGCACATGCCAGCGTGCGCGATGCGCTGGTGCAGGTGTTCCATGGTCCGGCTTTGCGGGTGTATGCCAACGACGACATCATCGGGGTGGAAGTGGGCGGGGCGGTGAAAAACGTGCTGGCCATTGCCACCGGTTTGTGCGATGGCCTGGATTTGGGCCTGAACGCGCGTGCGGCCCTGATCACCCGTGGTTTGGCCGAAATGAACCGCCTGGGACTGGCCTTGGGGGCCAAGGCCGAAACCTTCATGGGCCTGTCGGGTCTGGGTGACCTGGTGTTGACCGCCACAGGCGATCTGAGCCGCAACCGCAAAGTGGGCTTGTTGCTGGCGCAAGGCTTGAGCCTCGATCAGGCGGTGGCCTCGCTGGGGCATGTGGCCGAAGGCGTTTACAGTGCCCGCACCGTCTGGCAGCGGGCCCAAAGTCTGGGGGTTGAAATGCCCATCACCGAAGCGGTCGTGGCCTTGCTCGACGGCCGTCTGCAAGCCCGTGAAGCGGTGCAGGTCCTGATGGGGCGTGGCCCCCGGGGCGAGTCGGTTTAACGCGCATGCATTCGCGCGCAGGGGCGCGCTCCCACAAGGGTTTCCTGGTCTTTTGTAGGAGGCCGCCCCTGCGGCCGAAGCTTGTTTGTGCTTCAGCTGGGCGTGTAGGCCAGCCGCACGTAGATGGGGGCAAAAGCCTCGGCCTGGGTGATCTCGATCAGGGTTTCCTTGGCCAGTTCCAACAAGGCGATGAAGGTCACCACCAGCACCGGCGTGCCCAAGGTGGGATCGAACAGGTGTTCAAACTCCACAAACTTGCGGCCTTGCAGGTGCTTGAGCACGATGGTCATGTGCTCGCGCACACTCAGTTCTTCACGACTGATCTTGTGGTGCTGGACCAGGTTGGCGCGTTTGAGGATGTCGCGCCAAGCGGTTTGTAATTCGTCCATGCTGACATCGGGAAAACGCGGCTGCAGGCTTTGCTCGATGTAGACCTGGGCCTGCAAGAAATCGCGCCCGTATTGCGGCACCACGTTCAGCTGCATCGAGGCGAGCTTCATCTGCTCGTATTCGAGCAGGCGGCGCACCAGTTCGGCACGCGGGTCTTCGGCCTCTTCGCCTTCGGCCACCTTCTTGGGGGGCAGCAACATGCGTGATTTGATCTCGATCAGCATGGCCGCCATCAACAGGTACTCGGCCGCCAGTTCCAGGTTGCGTTGCCGGATTTCATCGACATAGGCCAGGTACTGACGTGTCACACCGGCCATCGGGATGTCGAGGATGTTGAAGTTTTGCTTGCGAATCAAGTACAGCAAAAAATCCAGTGGGCCTTCGAAAGCCTCCAGAAACACCTCGAGTGCATCCGGCGGGATGTACAGATCGGAGGGCATCGAAAACAAGGGCTCGCCATACAGCCGCGCCACGGCCACATGGTCCACCACCTGCGGCATGGACGCGGGTGTGTCCTGCAGTGACACAGGCAGTTCGGTGGAGGCGGAGGGGGTCATGGGCGGGCCAATGGCGAACAAGGCAGAGCAGGGCGGTCAGCCCGTGCACCGTTCAGCAGGGGATTCAGGACGCTTGGGTCTGGTAAACGTAAGGCTTTTGGGCCACGCGTGCGTCTTTGAATTCTTGTTGCTCGTCGCGGTTGACGGGCTTTTCCCACAGCAAGGCGCGGCCTTGGCGTTGCTCAGCTTCCAGTTGCGGACGTTGCGTCTTGAGCTGCTCGATGAACTGGGTGGTGTCTGAGGTGTAGTCGGGACGGCGGAAAATGGACATGACGGGCTTTCTGGCAAGCAAAGTGAAGTGGACAGGGTGCGCGGTCACAGTGCACGCCAGCCCGAATGGCGCATTTTACTGGTCCGCACGTCTGAGCAGGCCGATGGCTTGCTGGATGCCTGCTGGCAGGTCGGGCGCCAGTTGTCCTTCCAGATGGTTCAGCAGGCCACTGCGCCGGGCGATGTCCAGGGGTTGGTGCAACAAACCACAAATGATCAACTGGATTTCTTTTTTGCGGCAGGTGTCGATCAGGTTCATCAGGGCATCGGCGCCGGATGAATCCACGTAAATCACGTTTTTCAAATCGATCACCAGCACCGGTGTGTTGGTCTTGTCTTCGATTTCCTCCACCAGCTTGACGGCACCAAAAAACAGGGCGCCATAGAGCCGCCACGCCTGGATGTCGGCTTCGTGTCCCGCGAGGCTCGGGTGGTCCAGGCGGCTGACGGGTTCGCTGCGGCTCAGGCTGGAGATGCGGTAAATGAAGGTCAGGCAGGCGGCGATCAGGCCCACTTCCACGGCCACGGTGAGGTCAAACACCACCGTGAGGAAAAACACCGCCAGCAAGGTGATGCGGTAGGGCAGCCGGTACTGCCGCAGCAGCAAGAACTCGCGCCATTCACCCATGTTCCAGGCCACGAACAACAAGATGGCCGCCAGCGCGGCCAGGGGGATATGGCCGGCCAGGGGCGCAGCCAGCAGCACCACAGCCAGCAGGGTCAGCGCGTGCACCATGCCCGAGATGGGGCTGGTGCCACCGCTTTGGATGTTGGTGACGGTGCGGGCAATCGTGCCCGTGGCGGGCATGCCCCCAAAGAAGGGGGTCACAAAATTGGCCACGCCCTGGGCCATCAATTCCTGGTTGGGGTTGTTGCGGTCGCCAATCATGCTGTCGGTAATGCGGGCGCACAGCAGCGATTCAATGGCCCCCAGCAAGGTCAGGGTCAGCGTGGGCATGAGCAGGAAACGCGCGCTGTCCCAGCTGAACGCTGGCCATTGGAAGCTGGGCAGGCTGGCCGGTATGCCGCCGAATTTGCTGCCGATGGTTTCCACCGGCAAGGACAGGCCCAGACAGGCCAGCGTGGCAAACAGCAGCGCGATGATGGAGCCCGGCACCATGCTGACCCAGCGGTAGGCGGTGGCCTCCAGTCGGCGTCCCAGCCGCATCCAGCCCACCAACAGCGACAAGGAGCCCAGGGCCACCAACAAGGCGGCCAGGTTGGTGGTGTGCAAGTTCTCGCTCAGCACGTGGAGCATGCCGAAAAAATCTGCGGGCATGGCCTGGACTTTGAGACCCATCAAATCCTTGATTTGTGACAGCATGATCAAGACCGCAATGCCGTTGGTGAAGCCGATCACGACCGCTACCGGGATGAAACGGATCAAGGTGCCCAGTCTGAATAAGCCCATCAAAAACAACAGCACGCCCGACATGGCGGTGGCCAGGATCAGGTTGGCCAGACCATAGCGCTCGACGATGCCGTAAACAATGACAATGAAGGCGCCCGCAGGACCGCCAATTTGCACACGGCTGCCGCCCAGGGCCGAGGTCAGAAAGCCGGCAATGATGGCCGTGAACAAGCCCGCTTCGGGTTTGAGGCCCGAAGCGATGGCAAAGGCCATGGCCAGCGGCAAGGCGACGATCCCGACGGCGATGCCTGCGCCCATGTCTTGCATGAGCCGTTGGCGGTTGTAGCCTGCCAGGCTGTCCAGCAGGCGGGGCCTGAAAAAGTGGGGTGCTTGCTGCCAGTTCATGGTGTTGGGGGAAGAAGCATTCCGTCCAGGGCTTGAAAAATCAGGTGGCTCGCTGACGCAAGTCGTCGAGCAAGGGGCGCAGGCTCAGCAACCAAAGCAAGCCGGCCAAGGGCACGGTGGTCACATAGCCCAGGTATTTGAAACCGAGCGCCCCGGTCAATCCGCCCACCAGGAAGCCCGTGACCAAACCGGTGTGTATCTTCAGACGCTCCCGGTTGGCCAGCACCGGTATGGGCGTTTCCAAACGGTTGAGGTAGACCCATTTGCCCAATTCAATGCCGATGTCGGTCACCAAGCCCGTGACGTGGGTGGTGCGGATTTCGGCTTTGGAAATTTTGGTGATGACCGCGTTTTGCAAACCCATGATGAAACTCAGCAACACCACCGTGAGGGGCAAAAACACCTGGGACCAGGCCGCAATGGCGGCCCCAAACAGACCGAACACCAACAAGGCAAAGGATTCGAGCAGCAAGGGCAGGCTGTAGCTGCTGCGCAGTTGCTGGCGCAGGCCCCAGTTGACCATGATGGCGGTGCACATGGCACCGGCCACAAAGGTCAGCAGGCAGGCGATGCCCACCAACGCCAAAGTGAAGTGGCCCAGCACCAAATCGTCTGCGACCGAAGACACGATGCCCGTCATGTGCGAGGTGTAGCTGCCCACGGCCAGAAAGCCGCCCGCATTGGTGGCACCCGCCACAAAGCTCAGGACCAGCCCCAGGCGCAGATTGGCCGCAGGGCTGCGCCGTACATCGGTCCATCCACGGATCAGGGGAAACATGTGCAGCGTTCTTGGGTGGGTTGAACAGGTCAGTGAATCCGCATGCCGGGTTGGGCGCCGGGCCAGGGATGCAGCACATGGATGCCGGAGGCGGTTTTTTCATCGGCATGGCTGGCGGCCAGCACCATGCCCTCGGACACGCCAAACTTCATCTTGCGCGGGGCCAGGTTGGCCACCACCACCGTGAGTTGGCCGATCAGGTCTTCGGGCTTGTACATGCTGGCGATGCCTGAAAAGACATTGCGTGTGCGTCCCTCGCCCACGTCCAGGGTCAGGCGCAGCAGTTTGACCGAACCTTCCACCGGTTCGCAGTGGACGATTTTGGCGATGCGCAGATCGATCTTGGCAAAGTCGTCGATGGAGATGGTGGGGGCAATTTCTTCGCCGCCGGGGATCAGCACGGGGGCCACCGGTTCAGGCGCTTCAAACAGGGCGTCGAGTTGCTTGGCGTCCACACGCTGCATCAGGTGCTGGTAGGCGTTGATGCGGTGACCCGCGCCCAGCAGGCTTTGCGCCTGGGCAAAGGTGAATGGCGCAACGTTCAGGAAAACTTCGACCTGCGCGGCCAAAGCGGGCAGCACCGGCTTGAGCAGGAGTGTGAGCAGGCGGAAGGCTTCGATGCAGGCGGTGCACACGTCGTGCAGGCGCGTGTCCATGCCTTCTTGCTTGGCCAGCTCCCAGGGTTTGTTCTGGTCCACATAGGCGTTGACTTTGTCGGCCAGCAGCATGACTTCGCGCAGGGCTTTGGCGTATTCACGCTCTTCGTAAAACGCGGCCACCGTGGGGGCCAGACCTTGCAGCGCGGCCAGCAGGGCTTGGCCGTCGGCACTGACCGCGCCCAGCTGGCCGTCAAAACGCTTGGCAATGAAACCGGCCGAGCGCGAGGCGATGTTGATGAACTTGCCCACCAGGTCGGCGTTGACCCGCGCCATGAAGTCTTCGGCATTGAAGTCGATGTCCTCGTTGCGGCCCGACAGCTTGGCTGCCAGGTAGTAACGCAGCCACTCCGGGTTCATGCCCAGGCTTAAATACTTGAGCGGGTCCAGGCCTGTGCCCCGGCTCTTGCTCATTTTTTCGCCGTTGTTCACCGTCAAAAAGCCGTGCACGTTGACTTTGTTGGGCGTCTTGCGGCCAGAAAAGTGCAGCATGGCAGGCCAGAACAGGGTGTGGAAGGTGACGATGTCCTTGCCAATGAAGTGGATCTGCTCCAGATTCGGGTTGGCCATGTAGGCGGCGTAGTCTTCGCCGCGGCGGTCGAGCAGGTTCTTGAGCGAAGCCAGGTAGCCCACGGGGGCGTCGAGCCACACATAAAAGTACTTGCCCGGTGCGTCGGGGATCTCGATGCCGAAATAAGGCGCGTCCCGCGAAATGTCCCAGTCGCCCAGACCTTCGCTGGTGCTGCCGTCCGGGTTGGTGCGCACGCTGAACCATTCCTTGACCTTGTTGGCCACCTCGGTTTGCAGTTTGCCGTCTTGTGTCCACTGGCTCAGAAAAACGACGCAGCGGGGGTCGGACAGTTTGAAGAAAAAGTGTTCCGAGGTCTTCAACTCGGGTTTGGCACCCGACAGGGCTGAAAACGGGTTGATCAGGTCGGTGGGGGCGTACACCGCGCCACAGACTTCGCAGTTGTCGCCGTACTGGTCCTTGCTGTGGCACTTGGGGCATTCGCCCTTGATGAAGCGGTCGGGCAGGAACATGTTCTTTTCAGGGTCAAAGAACTGTTCCACCGCACGCACTTCAATGAGCGAGCCGCCTTCGGATTCGGGAATGTCGCGCAAGTCGCGGTAAATCTGGCGGGCCAGATCGTGGTTTTCTGGTGCGTCGGTGCTGTGCCAGTTGTCAAAAGCGATGTGAAAGCCATCCAGATAGGGTTTGCGACCTGCTGCAATGTCGGCCACAAACTGCTGCGGTGTCTTGCCCGCCTTTTCGGCGGCAATCATGATGGGTGCGCCGTGTGTGTCGTCAGCGCCCACAAAATTGACCTGGCTGCCCTGCATGCGCTGGAATCGCACCCAGATGTCGGCCTGGATGTATTCCATGATGTGGCCGATGTGGAAGTTGCCATTGGCGTAAGGCAAGGCGGTGGTGACAAAAAGTTGGCGCTGGGTCATGTTGGAAGTGGCAGTCAGCCTGGATGGCAAGCTTTTGATTTTAGTCGTTCAGCAAGCCGTGCAAACCGTGCTTTGCGGTGGCCGGTGGACACCTTCGGGACGTCAGGTTCTGGGGGGCCAGCCGAAAAATTCATGGATGTCGTCTTGCTGGGCCAGTGCATCGGCCTCGCCCAGGGCAATGAGCTCGCGTGTGTAACCGGCTTCAAACAACAGGTAGCTGACCAAGGCATTGCCTTGGCCCTTGTCCTGAAATGTGGCGGGGCTGGCCCCTAAAGTGCGCAACAGGCTTTTGACGGTTTGCGGCAAGGCGTCGGCATGTCGGGCGGCAATCACGTCCAGCCGCTGAGATGGGGCGATCAGCAACAGTTCCACATGGCGCAGATGGGTGCCTTGGCGTTTTTCCTCTGGAATGAGCTTCAAGGTCTGGTTGATGCGCTGCATGCGTTCCACATCGACGGCCAGTGAATCCAGAAAAATGCTGGACAAGGCGTGGCCTGCAATGTGCGCGAGGGACGGGTAGGTGGGCTCTTCAGTGGACAGGTTTTTGGGCTCCAGCATGCGGCCCGCCCCGATCACCAAGATCTTGCTGGCGCCCAAATGGATGGCGGGCGAGATGGGTGCCGTCTGCCGCATGGAGCCATCGCCAAAGTAAGCGTTGCCTTGTGGGCCACAGAGTTGCATGGCCGGGAAAATGAATGGAATGGCCGAACTGGCCAACAAGTGCTGGTGTGACAGTCGGCCATGCTGGGCCAGCCGCTGGTTTCTGACCCAGGGGTCGACAGAGTGGCAGCTGTCGTAGAAGGTCATGTGCTCGCCGGTGCTGTAACTCGACGCCGTGATGGCCAGGGCGCGCAAATGACCGGCTTGCAGGAGTGCCGGCAGGCGGGCCAGATCGATGCGCTTTTGCAGCAACTCACTCAAGGGATTGTTGTCCAGCAAGGATTTGGGCCGAAAGCGTTTTTGTGTGATCAGCCAACCCAGTGACAACAAAGACAGCCAGCGCGCACCGGAACGGACCATGCCCAGCACATCCGAGCGGTACACCTGTTCGACTTGGAAGTGTCGCCAGACCTCGACCAGATCGTCCATCGCTGCGTCAAAGTTGTCGGCGTTGCAGGCCAAAAAAGCCGCATTGATCGCGCCCGCTGACGTGCCCGAGATCACAGGAAACGGGTTGCCGTGGGCTGCGCCTGCTGCACGCCGCATGCGGGCAATGCCGGCCAGCACCCCCACTTGGTAAGCCGCTCGTGCACCGCCACCAGAAAGTATCAAGCCGGTCGTTTGGGTCATGTGCTTGATCCTAGTGAGGTTTCAACCTCGGGCAATCAGGGGACACCCGCGCTTAGGTAGACTCGTGCATCATTTTTTGTGGATTTTTCCCATGGCCAGCCCAGAACAACTCCTCCAAGCTTTGCAAACCGTCATCGACCCGAACACGGGCAAAGACTTCGTTTCCACCAAATCCTTGAAGAACTTGCAAGTGGAGGGCGGCGACGTGGCGTTCGATGTGGAGTTGGGCTATCCGGCCAAAAGCCAGATTCCAGCGCTGCGCCAGGCGCTGATTGCTGCGGCCAAGAGTGTGGCGGGCGTGGCCAATGTGTCGGCCAACCTGAGCAGCAAGATCACCGCCCATGCCGCCCAGCGCGGCGTGGCCCTGCTGCCGCAGGTGAAGAACATTGTGGCCGTGGCATCGGGCAAAGGCGGGGTGGGCAAGAGCACCACCGCCGTCAACCTGGCGCTGGCGCTGGCGGCCGAAGGGGCCAAGGTCGGCCTGCTGGATGCCGACATCTACGGCCCCAGCCAGCCCATGATGATGGGCATTGAGGGGCGTCCTGAGAGCGAAGATGGCCAGACCATGGAGCCGTTGGAGAACTATGGTGTGCAGGTCATGTCGATCGGTTTTCTGGTCGCCGCCGACGAAGCCATGATCTGGCGTGGCCCCATGGCCACCCAGGCGCTGGAGCAGTTGTTGCGCCAGACGAACTGGAAAGAACTCGATTATTTGATCGTGGACATGCCGCCCGGCACCGGCGACATCCAACTCACCTTGAGCCAGCGCGTGCCCATGACAGGGGCGGTGATCGTGACCACGCCGCAAGACATCGCGCTGCTGGACGCCAAGAAGGGCGTCAAGATGTTCGAAAAAGTCGGCGTGCCGATTCTGGGCCTGGTCGAGAACATGGCGGTGCACGTCTGCACGAATTGCGGCCATGTGGAACACATTTTTGGTGCCGACGGCGGCAAGAAGATGGCCGCCGAATACGGCATGGATTACCTGGGCGCTTTGCCTTTGGACATGCAAATCCGTTTGCAGGCCGACAGCGGCAAACCCACGGTGGTGTTTGATCCAGACAGCGAAGTGGCGCAGATCTACAAATCGGTGGCCCGCCAGGTGGCGGTCAAAATCGCGGCCAAGGCCAAGGACTTTTCGAGCAAGTTCCCCTCCATCAAGGTCAGCAAGGACACCTGAGGGCGCAGGCTGATAAGGTCACTTGTTGGCCTGTGGTTGAGGTGGGAATACCCCGCTTGTTTTTGAGAAGAGTGCTTCGGTGTTCGTTGTTATCATTCGCTTTGTAACCAGGATACAAAGTGAATGCTCCCCAACGTCTGATTTACTGGATTCGGCAGCTGCTGCGGCGCTGGCCTATGGAATGTCTGGGGGGCGTGCTGATCGCCATGGGGCTGTGGGTGGTGCTCTACACCTACCAGTCCAGCGAGGCCATGGTGCGGCAATACGCCACCGAAAGCGCCCAGACCCACGCGGCGTCCATCACCCAGTTTCGCAACTTTTACACCCAAGAGTTGGTGCCGCGCGCCCTGCACGGCGGCATGGAAGTCACGCACGACTACAAGGACCGCGACAACGCCTTGCCCTTGCCTGCCACCTTGACGATCGATCTCGGGCATTACCTGTCCAAAGTCGATGGCGGCACGCAAGTGCGTTTGTACAGTGACCAGCCCTTTCCCTGGCGCGTGGCCGAGCGGTCGTTGGACGACTTTCAAAAGCAGGCGCTGACGCATCTGAAGGCGCGGCCCAACCAGCCATTTGTGCGCGAAGAAGTTCAAAACGGCAGCCGGGTGCTGCGTTTCGCCCAAGCCGACCGCATGCTGCCCAGTTGCGTCGCTTGTCACAACAGTTATCCCGGCTCACCAAAAACCGACTGGCAAGTGGGGGACGTGCGCGGAGCGTTGGAAGTGGTTTTGCCCGTGTCTCAATGGCAAGTGGCCAGCACCGGGGTGCTGACCCGCACCTTTGTGGTGTTGCTGGTCTTGCTGTTTCTGGGTTTGTTGTTGATCTGGTTTTCTGTCCGTCGCATCCGTACGGCACTTTTGACCTCCCACCGTTTGTCGGAAGAGCGGCAAATGGCGATCCGCCAGCTGAGTGAAGAAATCGCTGAACGGGAGCAGGTGGACAGGCACCTGCGTCTGAGCGAGAGCAAGTTGCACAGCATTTTCAAATCGGTGCCCGAAGCGATTGTGGTGGCCGACGCCCACGGAAAAATCGTCCAATGCAACGATGCCACCGCCACCATCTTTGGCTACCCCATGCACGAACTGATGGGGCAGAAGTTGAACCTGCTGATGGGCGATGCCGACCGGAATCAGCACGACCATTACATGGACCGCTATCTGAGCACGGGTGAGAGAAATTTGATGAACCAGCCGCGCGTGCTCAAGGGCCGCAGATGTGATGGCAGCTTGTTCCCGGTACGGGTGACGATCAGCGAAACCCGCCTGGACAACGAGCACTTTTTCGTCGGTGTCATGCAGGATTTCACGGCCATCCAGAACGCGCAAAACCTGCTGGTCGAGGCCAGGGACAAAGCCGAGCAGGCCAACCGCATGCGTGGTGAGTTTTTGGCCAACATGAGCCATGAAATCCGCACGCCCATGAACGGCATTGTGGGCATGACCGAGTTGGCGTTGGACACGCCATCGCCGGCACTGCAAAAAGAGTATTTGACCTTGGCGCGCGACTCGGCCAACCATTTGCTGCAAATCATCAACGAGATCCTGGATTTTTCCAAGATCGAAGCCAAGGCGCTGGAGCTGGAGCTGCTTGAGGTCAACCCGACGCAGTTGGTGACGCAAACCGCCAGGTCGCTGCAACAACTGGCAAACGGCAAGGGTGTGGACTTGCATTTGGACATGTCCCCCGAGGTCCCCGAGCTGTTGTGGATGGACCCGGTGCGCATGCGCCAGGTGCTGAACAACCTGATTGGCAACGCCATCAAGTTCACGGACCAGGGCGCGGTCACCGTCAAAACCGAAATGTTGCCTGTCGTGGACACGCAGCCGGCGCTTTTGCGCATCAGCATCATCGACACGGGCATCGGCTTTGATCCCGAGCGCACGGAAGCCTTGTTCAGCCCGTTCACCCAGGCCGACGGTTCGGTGACACGGTCTTTTGGGGGCACGGGCCTGGGCCTGGCCATCACCCGCAGTTTGGTGCAGCTGATGGGGGGCTACATCACGGCCGAGGGCCGCCCTGGGCTGGGGGCCAGCTTTGTGGTCACCTTGCCTGCGCAACAGGTGACGCAGCCCCACCTGTTGCCTTTGGCCGAGACATCGCCTGAAACGCAGGTGCCTGCTGCGCCAGGGGAGGAGCGTGACTTGAGCCACTCGGTGCTGTTGGTGGAAGACCATGACATCAACCGCAAGCTGGCCGAAATCATGCTTGCGCGCATGGGTTACCGCTGCACCATGGTGTCCGATGGCCAGCAGGCCTTGGACCGCTTGGCCCAGGAGCGTTTTGATGTGGTCTTGATGGACGTGATGATGCCGGTCATGGACGGGCTGACGGCCTTGCGGCAACTGCGTGCACAAGAGGCCGGTACGGGGCTGCATACGCCCGTACTGATGGTGACCGCGCACGCCATGACGGGCGACCGGGAGCGTTTCATCGCGGCGGGCGCCGATGGCTATGTCTCCAAGCCCATGTCCCAGAAGGCCTTGAAGTCGGAAATCGAGACCACGCTGGCCAGACTGCAGGCGCAGGTGCAGGCCAGCGCCTGAGCAGGTGAGCGCCCCGGGGATCGGGCCTGGGGGCGCGGGCCGGTGGCCCGTCAGACCTTGAACTTGCTCACTTCCTGGCGTGTGCCATCGGCGATTTTGGACAACTCGATCACGGTGGCCGCGATTTCTTCGCTGGCGGCTGCGTTGGACTCGGCGATCTTGTTCAGGTTGGCCACGTTGGCGTTGATTTCCTGCACGGCGGAGCTTTGCTGTTCGAGCGCGGCAGAAATGCGCTGCATCATGCCGTTCGATTCATTGGCACCCACTTCGATGCGCTCCATGTCGCGGCTGACTTCCTGCACCGTGGCCACCGCGTGCCGGGCTTGTTCCACCGCTTGCTGAACCAATTGGGAAATTTCCTGGGTGCTGTCGGCGCTGCTGGACGCCAGTTTGCCCACTTCTTCGGCCACCACAGAGAAGCCCTTGCCGTGCTCTCCAGCGCGCGCCGCTTCGATGGCGGCATTCAGGGACAACAGGTTGGTCTTGTTGGCGATGCTTTCGATCACTTCCGTGATCTTGTTGATCTTTTCCGAGTTGGCGGCGATGCCGTTGACCACCTCGACCATGGTGGCCATTTTGTCCTTGCCCGCCCGCACAATGGACATCGACTCGTGTGAGCGCGCGCTGGCTGTTTCGGTGTTTCGCGACACGTCGGTGACCGAGGCTGCGGTTTCACGCACCGCGTTGGCCAATTGACCGATGGCGTGCATCTGGTTTTGTGCGCCGTCGCTGATCTGGTTGATGGCCTGGCTGGTCTCGTTGGCGGCCGCCGCCACTTGGCGCGTGTTGGTGTTGATGGCCACCATGCTGTTGCTCAAAGCTTCGAGCGAGCGGTTGATGTTGTCCTTGAGCGTGGCCAGATCACCGCGGCCATCGGCTTGAATGCGACCGCGCAAATCACCTTGGGCGACGCTGTTCATGACCAGGCCCACATCGTTGAGCAGGGTTTCCATGGCTTGCATGGCGCTGTCGACGGCGGTGCGCAAATCGCCTTGCACTTCGCTGGACATGCGTTTGCTGAAGTTGCCGTTGGACAAGGCGTGCATCACGTCCTGCAAGGCATTCGTGGTCGAGGCCACGCTTTGCGCGCTGGCATTGACCGCGGCTTTCATGATGCCCAGATCGCCCGTGAGGTCGGTGTTGACCCGTTTGCTGAAGTCGCCTGCGGCAATGGCGCCCACCACCGCATTGACTTCACCAATGGCCACTTGCTGTGCCGACATCAGTTCGTTGAATGCCAAGGCGGTTTGGCCCACTTCGTCCTGGCTTTGAACTTTCAGGCGACGCGAAAAATCTGATGAATGCTTGATCGACACCACCATGGCGCGCAGGTCTTCCAACGGACGTGTGATGCTCAGTACTTGCCAGCGGATCATGGCGGCCATGAGCAGCATCACCACCAGCACCACAGCGCCAAACTGCAGCGCCAAGTCCCAGAATTTGCGGTCCACGTCGTCCACGTAGATGCCCGAACCAATCACCCAACCCCAGGGCTCGAATTTTTTGACATAAGAGAGTTTTTCAAACAACTCCTCGGTCGTCCCGCCGCCCAGCTTGGGCTTGGGCCAGTTGTAGGTCACATAACCATGGCCCGATTTTTGAGCCACTTCGTTGAAGGCCACAAACAGGTTTTTCTTGCCGTCGGTGCGCACCACGGGGCCGTCCATGCCGTTTTGCAAGGTGGTGGCGCAGTTGAAATTGGCGCCATCCAGCACTTTGCCGTTGAGGGCCGGCACCGTGGGGTGCATGACCATTTGGGGGATGGGTGCGGTCAGATCGTTCAACCAAAAATACTCTTTTTGTTCATAGCGCAAGGCCTGAACCGCTGCAATGGCCGCCGTTTGCGCTTCTTTGTCGGTCATGGCGCCTGACTTTTCCAATTCATGGAAATGGACCAACAAGGTGTGTGCCGATTCCACCAAATGGCGTGTTTTGAGCTTTCTGTCGTCCATCATGGAAGACTTCTCCAGAACCAACGCCATGACCGAAACCGCCAGCAGGCCGAGAAAAGCCACCCATCCACCCAGCATCAACCTAGTCTTGACTTGCATGCATCACCTTAAGCAGCGCTCAATGCGCTATTGCGGGTGATTTTAATGGTTTACGCTGATATGTTTTTATATTTGTTAATTTAACGCTCGTGCAGCTTGGCGACGCACCGGACTTTGAAAGTCAAAAGCATTCGCGCGCAGGGGCGCGCTCCCACAGGCTCCCACAGGCTCCCACAGGGTAGAGGGTTCCTGGGGTTTTGTGGGAGGCCACCCCTGCGGCCGAAGGTGTCTGGCGCGGTCTTGCCCGTTGGCTCAACGCTTTTCCAATTCGCGCAGCCGGAAGCGCTGGATTTTGCCAGTGGCCGTTTTGGGCAATTCGGCCACAAATTCAATGAAGCGCGGGTATTTGTAGGGGGCCAGCCGCTCTTTCACAAAGGCTTTGACCTCGGCTTCGGTCAGGCTCTGACCGGTTTTGAGCACGATGAAGGCCTTGGTCTTGGTCAGGCCATCGGTGTCTTCCTTGCCGATCACAGCCGCTTCCAGAATGGCGGGGAGTTGCACCAGCGTGGCTTCCACTTCAAAAGGCGAGACGTATATACCGCTGACCTTGAGCATGTCGTCGTTGCGCCCCGCGTAGGTGTAATAGCCATCCGGGTCGCGGGTGTATTTGTCGCCGCTCTTGGTCCAGACGCCCTGGAAGGTGTCGCGGGTCTTGTCACGGTTGTTCCAGTACATCAGTGCGGCGCTGGGGCCCTGGATGTACAGATCGCCAATCTCGTTGTGGCCGGTGACCACGCTGCCGTCTTCGTTGCGCAGTTGCACTTCGTAGCCAGCCACGGCCTTGCCGGTGGTGCCGTAGCGCACGTCGTCGGGGCGGTTGGACAAAAAGACGTGCAGCATCTCGGTGGAGCCGATGCCGTCGATAATTTGGCAGCCAAAGTGGGCGGTCCAGCGCTCGCCGATGTCGCGCGGCAGGGCTTCTCCGGCCGATGAACACAGGCGCAGGGCCACCTGGTTGCTGGCGGGCAGGTCGGGATGGGCCAGCATGCCGCCATAGCCGGTGGGCGCACCGTAAAACACGGTGGGTTGGTGGTCCACCAGGCGCTTGAAGGTCGCCTGCGGGGTGGGGCGCTCGGCCATCAGCACCACGCTGGCCCCCACGCTCAAGGGAAAGGTCAGGGCATTGCCCAGACCGTAGGCAAAGAACAGTTTGGCCGCTGAGAACACGGTGTCGCTCTCGCGCAGCGCCAGGACATTCTTGCCGTACAACTCCGCCGTCCAGTACAGGTTGCCCTGGCTGTGCACGGTGCCTTTGGGCTGGCCTGTTGAGCCGGACGAATACAACCAGAAAGCGGGTTCATCGGCCAGTGTTTGTGCGGGCAACACGGGGTGGCTTTGCGCCACCAGGTCGGCCATGTTGAGCTGCCCCTGCGCCAATGCGGCGGCAGGCCGTGAAACGACCACATGCTGCACTTCTGTTTGGACCAGCGCCATGGCTGCTTGCAAGGTGGGCAGCAAGGCCCCCGACACCAGTGCCGCCTGGGCCCGGCTGTTGCGCAACATGAAGGCATAGTCATCGGCGGTGAGCAGGGTGTTCACCGCCACGGGGATCACCCCCGCGTAAAGCGCACCCAAAAACGCCACCACCCAGTCGCTGCTGTCTTGCATCAGCAGCAGCACCCGCTCTTCGCGTTTCAGGCCCATGGCCTGCAGGCCACCGGCAAAGCGGCGGATCTGTTCGGCCAGCGCGCCATAGCGCAGCGTGCCGACATCGTCGATCAGGGCGATTTTGTCAGTGCGGCCCGCGTTGCTGGCGATCAGGTGCTGGGCAAAGTTGAAGTCGGCTGGGGGGGCGGTCACAGGGCGCATGTCTTGTCTCCTTTTGTGGCTTGTTGGTCGCGGTGGGGGGAGGGGCGGTGTTGTATTGTGGGCCGGCCGTTACAAAGGCAGGGCAGCGCCTTGCGCGGCCAACTGGTCCAGCGCCAGTGCGCTGCCTTGCACCGCACTGCGGCGGTGGTAGAAGTTGAGCGCCCGCAGGCCGCCCAGTTCTTCACCGCCCCCGGCGCGGCCAGGGCCGCCGTGCAAGCTCATGGGCATCACATTGCCATGGCCGCTGTGCAGGGCTGCCACATCGGGCGAAATCGCGTGCACACGGCCGTGGCTGCTGGCCAGCTCGGCAGCGGCCTGCGCGGTGAAGACCGGGTCTTCGCTGTACACCGAGCAGACCAACGAGCCTTCGCCCCGGCGGACCATGGCATAGGCTTCTTCGATGCTGTCGTAAGGCATCAGGGTGGACACGGGGCCAAACACTTCGACCGCGTGCAGCACTTGGGCGGCCATCGGGTTTTCGGTGCCCAGCAGCACCGGGGCCACGCAGGCAGACGCGGCATCGGCGTCGACGAGGGCTTGGGCATTGCCGTCGTATAGCACAGTGGCTTCGGTCTTCAGTTGCGCCAGGCCCGCCAGCACGCTGGTTTTTTGTTCCTGGCTCACCAAGGCGCCCATGCGCACCGCCCCGTTGCGCGGGTTGCCCACGGTGGTTTTGGCCAGCTTGGCCCCAATGGCCTCGGCGGCGGCGGTGTACAGGGCACGGGGCACAAAGATGCGGCGGATGGCGGTGCACTTCTGCCCCGATTTGACGGTCATCTCGCGGGCCACCTCGCTCACCAGCAGCTGGAAGGCCTCACTGTCGGCCGTGGCGGCAGGCGAGAGCAGGGCGCTGTTCAGGCTGTCGGCCTCGATGTTGCAGCGCACCGACAGCGCGGTCACCGCGCGGTGGCTGCGGATGATTTGGCCGGTCTCGGCCGAGCCGGTGAAGCTGACCACGTCAAACGACTGAAGCTGGTCCATCAGCCCTGCCGACGAGCCGCAAATCACCGACAAAGCGCCCACCGGCAAAATGCCCGCGTCGACCACGTCTTTCACCATGCGCTGGGTCAGCCAAGCGGTGGCGGTGGCCGGTTTGACGATGACCGGCACGCCCGACAGCAGGGCCGGCGCGGCTTTTTCCCACAAGCCCCAGCTGGGGAAGTTGAAGGCATTGATGAACATCGCCACGCCTTTCGTGGGGACCTGGATGTGCTGGGTCTGGAAAGCCGGGTCTTTGGCCATGCGGATGCGCTGACCGTCGAGCAGCAGCTTGGCGTTGCCCAAGGCTTGGCCTTGTTTGGCGTAATAGCCCAGCGTGAAGATGGCACCGTCAATGTCCACGCCCGAGTCCTTGGCCACGGTGCCGCAGTTGGCGGTGGCGATTTCGTAATACGCATCGCGGTGGGCTTGCAGCACTTCGGCGATTTGGCTGAGCAGTGTGGCGCGTTGCCCATAACTCAAGGCGCGCAATGCCGCGCCGCCTTGTTCGCGCGCAAAGGCAAAGCCTTCGGCCAGGTCGATGCCTGCGCTGGAGACGCGCGCCAACTCGGTGCCCAGCACCGGATCGAATAGTGGCGTGCCCTCGCCTGTGCCGGTTTGCCAGCGGCCGGCGAAGTAGTTGGGAAGCAAAGAGGAGGTCATGGGACGGCTTTCAGGTCTTGGGTTGGGCCAGTGCAGGCCGGGGGCATGCAACAAAAAACTGTTCTCGGTGTTCGGATGGCGGTATAAACACGGCTTGATGCACTATTGTGCGTGCCTGCAAGTATGCATTAAAGTGCATCTTTTGGGGTTGTTGAAAGTAAAGGGTTTTCCCTAGCCCGCGATCAAAGGTTGAGCATGACAGACCAAGAGTCCACCTTGTTGGAGTCGTCCGCACAAGAGGCCAAGCGCAGTCCGTTTCTGGAGGCGCTGGGCGAGCGCGTGCGCACCCTGCGCTCGCGCAAGGGCATGACGCGCCGTGCTGTCGCTGTGGCGGCCGATGTGTCTGAGCGCCACCTGGCCAATCTGGAATACGGCACGGGCAACGTCTCGGTGCTGGTGCTGTTGCAGGTGGCCACGGCGCTGCAATGCGCGCTGGCCGAGTTGCTGGGGGATGTGACCACCACCTCGCCCGAGTGGCTACTGATTCGGGAACTGTTGGCCCAGCGCAGCGAGGCCGATTTGCGCCGTGCCCGCGTGCAACTGAGTGACATGTTTGGCGAAGGGGGCAATGCGCAGGAGCGCAAAAACCGCATCGCCTTGATTGGGCTGCGGGGGGCGGGCAAAACCGCGCTGGGCCTGCGTCTGGCGAACGATCTGGGTTTTCCGTTCATTGAGCTCAGTCGCGAGATCGAGCAGTTTGCCGGTTGCCAGATCAGTGAAATCCACAACCTCTACGGTGCCAACGCCTACCGCCGTTATGAGCGCCGCGCGCTCGAAGAAGCCATCCAGATCTACCCCGAGGTGGTGATTGCCACGCCCGGTGGCCTGGTGTCGGATTCGGCCAATTTCAATGTGTTGTTGTCGCATTGCACCACCGTGTGGTTGCAAGCCGATGCCGCAGACCACATGGGGCGGGTGGCCGCGCAAGGCGACATGCGCCCCATGGCTGCCAGTCGCGAGGCCATGGAAGACCTCAAACGCATTCTGGAAGGTCGCTCGGCGTTTTATTCCAAGGCCGATCTGGCCATCAACACCAGCGCCCGCACAGAGGACCAGGCGTTTGCCGTCTTGCGCTCATCGGTGCGCCAACACATTGGTTTGTCTGCTTGAAACCGTTGGTTCCTAGGGTAAACACCAAGTAAATGCATTAAAGTGCATGTTGTACGCGGGCGAAAGTGGCAATAAAATTCGTACAACATGCAGTGAAATGCATTTTCAGTTCCAACCCTACCCCTCACCGACGGAGACACGACCATGACACAGGCTTTCCAGGTTGACTACCAAACTCACCCCGCACAGTACAAACACATCCACCTGTCGTTTGACGGCGAGATCGCCACACTGGCCATCAACATCAACGAAGACGCCGGTATCCGCCCCGGCTACAAGCTCAAGCTCAACAGCTATGACCTGGGCGTGGACATCGAATTGCACGACGCGCTCCAGCGCATCCGCTTTGAGCACCCCGAAGTGCGCTCGGTGGTGGTGACCAGCTTGAAAGACCGCGTGTTCTGCTCGGGCGCCAACATCTTCATGCTGGGGGTCTCCACCCATGGCTGGAAAGTGAACTTCTGCAAGTTCACCAACGAAACCCGCAACGGCATCGAAGACTCCAGCAAGCACGACGGCCTGAAATTTGTCGCCGCCCTGAACGGCGCTTGCGCCGGTGGCGGCTACGAGCTGGCCCTGGCCTGCGACGACATCGTGTTGGTGGACGACCGCTCCAGCGCCGTGTCATTGCCCGAAGTGCCTTTGCTCGGCGTCTTGCCTGGCACCGGTGGCCTGACCCGCGTGACCGACAAGCGCCATGTGCGCCACGATCTGGCCGACATTTTTTGCACCAGCGTGGAAGGTGTGCGCGGTCAAAAAGCCGTGGACTGGCGCTTGGTCGATGCGGTGGCCAAGCCGGCCGTGTTCAAGGACGTGGTCAAAGCGCGCGCCACTCAGCTGGCCGCAGCCAGCATCCGCCCTGCAGGCGTGAAAGGTGTTGCATTGACACCGCTCAACCGCACTGTGGCCGCTGACAGCCTGAGCTACACCAACGTCACCGTGGTGATCGACCGTGCCAAGCGCCTGGCCACCTTCACCGTGAAAGCGCCTGCCACGGCGCAGCCCACCGACATCGCTGGCATCGAAGCCGCGGGCGTGAACTGGTGGCCACTGCAAATGGTGCGTGAACTCGACGACGCCATCCTGCACATGCGCACCAACGAACTCGACATTGGCACCTGGGTGCTCAAGACCGCCGGTGACGCCGCCGCCGTGCTGGCCTCGGACGCTACGCTGCTGGCGCACAAGGACCACTGGCTGGTGCGCGAAACCATCGGCCACCTGCGCCGCACACTGGCGCGTCTGGACGTGTCTTCGCGCAGCCTGTTTGCCTTGATCGAAGAAGGTTCTTGCTTTGCCGGCACCTTGTCCGAGCTGGCTTTTTGCGCCGACCGCGCCTACATGCTGGCGCTGCCCGACGACGCCGCCAAAGCGCCCCAGCTGCAACTGAGCGAGATGAACTTCGGTTCCTTCCCGATGGTGAATGACCAGACCCGTTTGCAGCGCCGCTTCTACGAAGAAGTGCCCGCCATGGAAGCCGCACGCGGCGCCATTGGCCAGTCACTCGACGCCGATGCCGCCCTGGCCCTCGGCCTGGTGACGGCCGCCCCCGACGACATCGACTGGGCCGATGAAATTCGCCTGGCGCTGGAAGAGCGCGCCAGCATGTCGCCCGACGCCTTGACCGGTCTGGAAGCCAACCTGCGTTTTGCGCAGAAAGAAAACATGGCCACCCGCATCTTTGGTCGCTTGACCGCCTGGCAGAACTGGATCTTCCAGCGCCCCAACGCCGTGGGCGAAAAAGGCGCTTTGAAGGTGTATGGCAAAGGCGAAAAAGTTCAATTCGACATGAACCGCGTTTGATGTTTTTGCGTTGTGCAGCGGGGTTCCCGGTGGTCCGCGCTGCAACCGAAATGTGATCCCACCGTTGCTTTTTATTTCTGGAGACTTCCATGTCCGGTATCAACTACAGCGAAAAAATTCCCAACAACGTCAACCTGTCCGAAGACCGCACGCTGCAGCGCGCGCTCGAACACTGGCAGCCCAACTACCTGCAGTGGTGGAGCGACATGGGTCCTGACGGTTCGCAAAACTTTGACGTCTACCTGCGCACTGCCGTGAGCGTGGACCCGCAAGGCTGGGCCCAGTTCGGCCACGTGAAAATGCCCGACTACCGTTGGGGCATCTTTTTGAATCCTGGCGAGCAAGACCGCAAGATCCACTTCGGTGACCACATGGGCGAAGCCGCCTGGCAGGACGTGCCTGGCGAACACCGCGCCAACCTGCGCCGCATCATCGTGACGCAAGGCGACACCGAGCCCGCATCGGTCGAGCAGCAACGCCACCTGGGCCTCACGGCGCCCAGCCAGTACGACCTGCGCAACCTGTTCCAGGTGAACGTGGAAGAAGGCCGCCACCTGTGGGCCATGGTCTACCTGCTGCACAAATACTTTGGCAAAGACGGCCGCGAAGAAGCCGAAGCCCTGCTCGAGCGCAACAGCGGCAACGCCGACAACCCGCGCATTCTGCAAGCCTTCAACGAGAAGACACCCGACTGGTTGAGCTTCTTCATGTTCACCTACTTCACCGACCGCGACGGCAAGTTTCAGTTGTGCGCCCTGGCAGAATCTGCCTTCGACCCCTTGGCCCGCACCACCAAGTTCATGCTGACCGAAGAAGCGCACCACATGTTCGTGGGCGAGTCTGGCGTGAGCCGCACCATCCAGCGCACCGTGGATGTGATGAACCAGCTCAAGACCGACGACGTGGCCAAGCTGCGCGCCGCCGGTGTCATCGATCTGCCCACCATCCAGCGCTACATCAACTTCCACTTCTCGGTGACCATCGACTTGTTCGGTGCCGACCAATCGTCCAACGCCGCCACCTTCTACAGCTCCGGTCTGAAGGGCCGTTACGAAGAAGGCAAGCGCATCGATGACCACGTCCTGAAGGGCAACAGCTACAAGATCCTGGCCGTGGAAGATGGCAAGCTGATCGAAAAAGAAGTGCCGATGCTCAACGCCTTGAACGAGGTACTGCGCGACGACTACATCACCGATTCCAAAGGCGGCATCGAGCGCTGGAACCGTGTGATCGCCAAGGCCGGAATTCCTTTCACATTGACCGCTCCGCACAAGGCCTTCCACCGCAACATCGGTTCTTTGTCGGGTGCCAAGATCAGCCCTGATGGCCGTGTGGTATCTGACGCCGAGTGGAACGCCAAAGTCGGCGAGTGGTTGCCTTCGAACGAAGACCGCGCCTACGTGGCCAGCCTGATGGGCCGTGTCGTCGAGCCAGGCAAGTTTGCCAACTGGATCGCACCACCCGTCATGGGCATCAACCGTCAGCCTGTGGACTTTGATTACGTCCGCTTTAACTGATGTTTTTAACTGCTGCCTCCTTTTTGGGGGGCAGCAGTTGACAGAGGAAGGGGCGGGTTCCTCATGGCGAGGTACCGCAAATCGTCACCCGCCCCTTCCTCTGTCAACTGCATGGGGTTTGTCTTCCACAAACGCCTGTAGACTGCCAAATCTTGAATCGGCGTTCGCTTGAATCGGCGTTCAGCTGTGGGATGGCTTGGGGCGGGGCGCCGATTTCTGGTACCCCAGCATGAGGCGCCCCGCCCCAAGCCATCGCGCAGCGGTTTTTGCAGACCAAAGAAGAAATGCCGAAGACCTACGAGAAAGCCATGCCATGAGCACCGACAGCATTGTCATCAAACAGCACCTCATCGACCCCGAGATCTGCATCCGTTGCAACACCTGCGAAGCGATTTGCCCCGTGGGCGCGATCACGCACGACTCGCTCAACTATGTGGTCAAGGCCGACATCTGCAACCTCTGCATGGACTGCATCTCGCCTTGCCCCACCGGCTCGATTGACAACTGGCGCATGGTGCCCAAAGCCCGGGCCTACAGCATCGAAGAACAACTCCAATGGGACGAGTTGCCTGCTGAATTGAGCGCCGAAGAAATCGCCGCAGCAGGAGGTGAAGAGGCGCTGGCCGATGCCGCGCCAGAAGCCCAAAGCGCTGTGCAAACTGCAGCGTCCTCATCGGGTTCGGCCGTCAGCACCGCTGCGGCAGCGGGATTCAACTCGGCCCAGTTTGGCGCCACCAACCCGCCCTGGTCGGCGGCACACGCCTACACCAACCTCTATGGCCCCAAGGCTCACGAAAAAACCATCACCGCCACCGTCACGGGCAACGTGCGCGTGACCGAAGTGGGCGCCACAGCGGGCCATGACTACGACACTCACCACATCGTGCTGGATTTCGGCCACATGCCGTTCCCGGTGTTGGAGGGCCAGTCCATTGGCATCGTGCCGCCAGGCGTGGACGCCCATGGCAAGCCACACCACGCACGCCAGTACTCGATCGCCAGCCCGCGCAACGGCGAGCGTCCGGGCTACAACAACCTCTCGCTCACCATCAAGCGCGTGCTCGAAGACCACAGCGGTCAGCCCGTGCGCGGTGTGGGTTCCAACTACATGTGCGATTTGCAGGTGGGCGACAAGGTGCAGGTGATTGGCCCGTTCGGTGCCAGCTTCCTGATGCCCAACCACCCCAAGAGCAACATCGTCATGATCTGCACCGGCACGGGATCGGCCCCCATGCGCGCCATGACCGAGTGGCGCCGCCGTTTGCGCGCCAGCGGCAAGTTCGAAGGCGGCAAATTGATGCTGTTTTTTGGCGCACGCACCCCGGCTGAGTTGCCGTACTTCGGCCCGTTGAACAAGCTGCCCAAAGACTTCATTGACATCGAATTTGCGTTCTCGCGTGAAGCCGGTAAGCCCAAGCGCTATGTGCAAGACGCCATGCGCGAGCGGGCGGCGGACATCGCGGCCCAACTCAAGGACAGCCACACCAGCTTTTATGTGTGTGGCCTCAAGAGCATGGAAGAAGGCGTGGTCATGGCGCTGCGCGACATCGCCCAGAACGCCGGACTGGACTGGGGGAGCGTGGGCGCCGCGCTCAAGAAAGAAGGGCGATTGCATCTGGAGACGTATTGATCGAGTGCTGGTGGATCGTTCCTGTCGGAACTGAAGCTCCGACCTACGAGAATGTCAAGATCAGGTCTGTTGTAGGTCGGTGGCTTCAGCCCCGACATTCAGCGCTCATTTACAGTTGACATGAATTTCTCAAACGGATGTGAAAACTGCGCATGCAACCCGATTCCATTTCTGAAACCCACATCGGATTGCATGCCTTGCGCGCGCAACTGCGCAAGCCCCGCTCGCAACTCAAAGGCCGACAGGCCACGCCCGAAGCCCGCGCCGAGGTGCAGGCGCTGATCGGCGCGGCCCCGGTCGGCGGCCATCGGCGTGACCTGCTGATCGAGCACCTGCACATGCTCAACGACCATTTTCATGGCCTGATCGAACGCCACATCGTGGCCCTGGCCGCAGAGATGCGCTTGTCTGTGGTCGAGGTGTTTGAAGTCGCTTCGTTTTATCACCACTTTCAGATCCTTCAAGACGACGAAGCGGCCCCGCGCACCACGGTGCGGGTGTGCGACAGTCTGAGCTGCAGTCTGGCGGGCAGTGGCACCTTGCTGCGCCAGTTGCAAGCGGAGTTGACCGGCGATGTGCAGGTCGTCAGCGTGCCCTGTGTGGGCCGTTGCGAGCAAGCACCCGCTGTGCAGGTGGGTCAGCAGGCGGTGGCGCATGCGACGGCCCAAGACGTGGTTCAACGTGTGACCGAAAACCAGACAGCGCCGAACGCGTTGCCCGATGCGATCCGCCTGCCCGCGTATCTGCAAACCGGCGGATACCAGTGGGCGCGTCAAATCGCCTCGGGCGCGCAGGCTGCCGAATCCGTGATTCAGACGCTGGAGTCTTCCGGTTTGCGTGGCTTGGGGGGCGCAGGCTTTCCCGCTGGGCGCAAGTGGCGCATCGTGCGCAGCCAGGCCGCACCGCGCCTGATGGCGGTGAACATCGACGAAGGTGAACCGGGCACCTTCAAGGACCGCAGCTGTCTGGAGTCCGACCCGCACCGCTTTCTGGAAGGCGTGCTGATCGCGGCCAGCGTGGTGGGCTGTGCGGCGGTCTACATCTACCTGCGTGACGAATACCACGCCGCCCGCGTTCTGCTGACGCAAGCGTTGGCCGATTTGCAGGCGCAGCCACCGTGTGCCCTGCCGCACATTGAGCTGCGCCGTGGCGCGGGTGCCTACATCTGTGGCGAAGAGTCGGCCATGATCGAAAGCATCGAGGGCAAGCGAGGTGAACCGCGCCTGCGCCCGCCCTACATCGCGGAGGTCGGCTTGTTCGGACGGCCCACGTTGGAGCACAACTTCGAGACCCTGTACTGGATTCGCGAACTGCTCGAACAAGGGCCAGAGGCCTTTGCCGCACAAGGCCGCCATGGCCGCAAGGGTCTGCGCCGCTATTCTGTGAGCGGGCGTGTGCGGCAGCCGGGCGTCAAGCTCGCGCCGGCCGGCATCACGCTGCGTGAACTCATTGACGAACACTGCGGCGGCATGGCCGAGGGCCACACGCTGTACGCTTATTTGCCCGGTGGCGCCAGCGGCGGCATCTTGCCCGCGCGTTTGGCCGATGTGCCGCTGGACTTTGACACGCTGCAGCCCCATGGTTGCTTCATCGGCTCGGCCGCCGTGGTGGTGCTGAGCCAACACGACAGCGCCCGCGATGCGGCACTCAATGTGATGCGTTTTTTTGCGCACGAGAGTTGCGGCCAATGCACGCCCTGTCGCGTGGGCACCGACAAGGCCGCTCAGCTCATGGCCAGCCCCGTATGGGACGCCGACACCTTGCAAGACCTGGCGCAGGTCATGGGTGATGCGTCCATCTGCGGTCTGGGCCAGGCCGCGCCCAATCCAATCCGTTGTGTGCTGGATTACTTCCCGCACGAAGTGGGGGCTGCATGAGCACAGTTCAATTCAGCCTCAATGGCCAATCGGTTCAAGCGCCTGCCGGAAAAAGCATCTTCAACATCGCCAAGGATTTGGGCATCGCCATCCCACACCTGTGCCACCAGGAAGGCTTGGCGCCCGACGGCAACTGCCGTGCCTGTGTGGTCGAGATCGAAGGCGAGCGCACGCTGGCCCCCAGCTGCTGCCGCAGCGCCACGCCCGGCATGCAGGTGCGCACCGACAGCGCGCGTGCTGTGCACAGCCAGAAGATGGTGCTGGAGATGCTGCTGGCCGATTTGCCCGAACAAGGCCACAAGTGGCTGGATGACCGTGCCGAGGCCCCGCATGGCGAACTGAGCCAATGGGCCGAGCACCATGGCGTGCAGGTGCGCCCGCAACTGGCCGCCTTGCGCCGCGAAGCCGTGCCCGCCGACCTCTCGCACCCGGCCATGGCGGTGCATTTGGACGCCTGCATTCAGTGCAACCGCTGCGAACGCGCGTGCCGTGATCTGCAGGTCAACGACGTGATCGGCCTGGCTTTCCGGGGGGCGCACACGCAGGTGGTGTTCGATCTGGCCGACCCGATGGGCGGCAGCAGTTGTGTCGGCTGCGGCGAATGCGTGCAGGCCTGCCCCACGGGCGCACTCATGCCCAAAAGCCAGATCGGCCCGCAAAAGGTGGACCGCGAGGTGGACTCTGTTTGTCCGTTTTGCGGTGTGGGCTGCCTGGTCACCTACCAAGTGAAAGACGAAAAAATCGTCGCTGTCCAAGGCCGTGCAGGCCCGGCCAACGAAGGGCGTTTGTGTGTCAAGGGCCGCTTTGGCATGGACTACATCCACAGCCCGGACCGCATCACGCAACCGCTGATCCGCCGCGCGGGTGTGTCCAAGGACGTGCGTCTTGTGGACGGGCACTCCGACTGGCGCGACGTGTTTCGCGAAGCCACGTGGGAGGAGGCGCTGGATCTGGCGGCCCAACCACTCAATGCCCTGCGTGAGCACCATGGCCCCAAAGCGCTCGCCGGTTTTGGTTCGGCCAAAGGCAGCAACGAAGAGGCCTACCTGTTCCAGAAGCTGGTGCGCACCGGCTTTGGCAGCAACAACGTGGACCATTGCACGCGCCTGTGCCACGCGTCCAGCGTGGCGGCTTTGCTGGAAGGCGTGGGCTCGGGCGCGGTCAGCAACCCGGTGCGCGATGTGGCGCACGCTGACCTCATCCTCGTGATCGGCTCCAACCCCACCAGCAACCACCCGGTGGCCGCGAGTTGGATGAAAAATGCGGCCAAGCGCGGCACCCGCATCGTGCTGGCCGACCCGCGCATCACCGACATCGGTCGCCACACCTGGCGCAATCTGCAGTTCAAGGCCGACACCGATGTGGCGCTGCTCAACGCCATGCTGCACGTCATCGTGCATGAGAACCTGTGCGACGAAAAATTCCTGAGCGCGCGCGCCGACAACGTGGCCGAACTCAAGGCCCATGTGCAGGACTACACGCCCGAGGCCATGAGCGGCATCTGCGGCATTCCGGCAGACACCATCCGCGAAGTGGCCAGGGCCTATGCCACCGCCAAGGCCGCCATGATTTTGTGGGGCATGGGCGTGAGCCAGCATGTGCACGGTACCGACAACGTGCGCTGCTTGATCGCGCTGGCCAGCATCACCGGCCAGATCGGTCGCCCCGGCACGGGCTTGCACCCGTTGCGCGGCCAAAACAACGTGCAGGGCGCGAGCGACGCGGGCCTGATTCCAATGATGTACCCCAACTACCAGCGGGTGAGCGACCCGTCGGCCCACGACTGGTTTGAAAAGTTCTGGAATACGAAACTGGACGACCAGCCCGGCTACACCGTGGTCGAGATCATGCACAAAGCGCTCGCGCCCGAGAGCGACCCGCACAAGGTGCGTGGCATGTTCATCATGGGCGAGAACCCGGCCATGAGCGACCCGGACCTTCACCATGCCCGCCACGCGCTGGCCAGCTTGCAGCACCTGGTGGTGCAGGACATCTTTCTGACGGAGACCGCCTGGCTGGCCGATGTGGTGCTGCCGGCCAGCGCCTGGCCCGAAAAAACCGGCACCGTCAGCAACACCGACCGCACGGTGCAGATGGGGCGGCAGGCGGTGTCGCCGCCGGGCGACGCGAAAGCCGATTTGTGGATCATCCAGCAGATCGCCAAACGCATGGGCCTGAACTGGCGCTACGTCGGGGACCACGCCGGTGTGGCGGCTGTGTACGAAGAAATGCGCCAGGCCATGGCCCCGGCCATTGGGGGCATCGACTGGGCGCGCCTGAACGCAGGCTCGGTCACTTACCCTTGCGTCAGCGCCGACGACCCGGGCCAGCCCATCGTGTTCCATGACCACTTTCCGACGCCAGATGGCCGTGTCCGGCTGGTGCCTGCGGGGCTGATTCCGGCCAACGAGCAGCCCGATGCCGAGTACCCCCTGGTGCTGATCACCGGGCGGCAGCTCGAGCACTGGCACACCGGCAGCATGACGCGCCGTGCCAGCGTGCTGGACGCGCTGGAGCCTGCGGCCACGGTGTCGATGTGCGCGCTCGACATGGCGCGGTGGGGCTTGCAGGCCGGGCAGCGCATTCGCCTGGCTTCGCGCCGTGGTGCGCTGGCGCTGTGGCTGCGCCAGGACGACGGCACACCGCCGGGTGCCGTGTTCATGCCGTTTGCGTATGTGGAAGCGGCGGCCAACGAGCTGACCAATGCCGCATTGGACCCCTTCGGAAAGATCCCTGAATTCAAGTTCTGTGCGGTTCGGGTGGAGGCCGCCTGACCCTGCGCGCGGTGTGGTACGGTATTCTCTTTGGCCTTGCCGTCAGGCCAACACGTGCTGGGTTCTTGACGTTCCATCGTTCTCCAAAGGGTGTGCTGTCCATGTCTTCACGACCACAAATTGATGTGGCTGTCCTGATGCGCCGAGAGGCCGTGCAAGGACCCATGGCGCGTTGGCAGGCCTGGCGCTGGGTGCTGGCCGATGTGGTGCCGCACGAAGCCGGGTTTGGCACAGCGCCGCGCAGCTTGCGCCAAACGCAGACCGAGTCACTTTGGCTGTACCCGGGCTGGCCGGTGGCGCTTTTCAGCGACGATGCCGAGGGGTATTGGCTCAATGCCACTTCGCCCACGCCGTGTTACTTTGTGCTGTGGCGCCTGATCGATGCCGAAGACGGGAGTGAGCCGATGGCCGTGCCGCAAGCCGTGAGCCTGAGCTACCACGACGCTGGCCGCTGGCTCGATGCACAGGAAACCGTGGAAACCGTGCCTGCCCCCGCCGAGGTGGTGGCGTGGATGCAGACTTTTGCGGAGCAGTATTTTGTGCCCGAGGAAAAAAAGCGCCAGCGCCCCCAAAGCTTTCAGCGCCTGACCGACCGTTTTGGGCAACCGGCCTCGGTCAGCACCGACAGCCAGCGCCAGGGCGGAAGGCCCCGTGCATGAGTACCCCTTTTTTCAGCCGCTGGTCGCGGCGCAAGCAAGGGCTTGAACCCAGCGAGGCAGCGCAGACCGAGCCCTTAGCGCCCCAGGGGTCCGGGCCACGCACCGGCGTTCACATGCCAGCTCCTGCACCTGATATTGCACAGCCGCCGGCAGGTGCTGCGAGCACACCGGTCCCGGGTTCAGCGCAGGCCGAGGCCACGCCGCCTGTGCCCACGATGGACGATGTCCAGCGGTTGACCCCCTCTTCGGAGTTCCAGGCCTTCATGCGAGAGGGCGTGCCCGGTGAGGTGCGCAATGCCGCGATGAAAAAACTGTTCGCCGATCCCCACTTCAATGTGATGGACGGGCTGGACATCTACATTGGCGACTACAGCGTGCCAGACCCTTTGCCTGCGGGCATGCTTGAAAAAATGGTCGGGGCCGAGTTGTTGAATCTGTTCCCTCCCAAAGACCCGCCAGCCACGCCAGAGACCACGGCCAGTGGTGCCCAGGAAACCCCGGCCCAAAGTCCCGATGCGCCGGAAGCTTCGCCACTTGTGGCACAGTCGCCGCAATCGCCCACCATACCGGCACTGCAGGCCTCCAACCTCCCATTTGCGCCGCCAGAACATGACCACCCTGATTTGCAACTGCAACCAAACCATGCCCCTGCAAGCCCAGACCCTGGGCAAAGCACTGGGTGAAGACCTGACGCTGCACACCACCTTGTGTCGCCGTGAGGCGGGGCACTTTCAAAAGGCCGTGAAAACCGGCGAGCCCGTGGTGGTGGCCTGTACCCAGGAAAAGCGCTTGTTTTCCGAGCTGGCCGAGCAAACCGAAGGCGCCATCTCGCCGATTCGCTTCGTCAACCTCCGCGAAACCGGGGGCTGGAGTCGCGAAGCCGAACACGCCATGCCCAAAATGGCCGCCTTGCTGGCGGCCGCCCGGCTGCCCGAACCCGAGCCGGTGCCCACCGTCACTTACCAAAGCGCGGGCCGTGTCTTGGTCATGGGCGCGCTCGATGCCGCTGAGCGTGCTGCCAGCTTCTTGTCGGATGCCATGCAGGTCACCCTTTGGGCCGAGGGCGCAGGCCAGGACGGGGGCACCCAGGAGCGGCGTTTTCCGGTGCTGGCAGGGCGCTTGCATAGCCTGAAGGGCTGGCTTGGTGCCTTTGAGGTGTCGTGGGACGCCAGCAATCCGATTGACCTGGACCTGTGCACCCGCTGCAACGCCTGCGTAGCCGCTTGCCCCGAGCAGGCCATTGGCCTCGATTACCAGGTGGACCTGTCGCGTTGCAGCGCGCACCGCGACTGCGTCAAGGTGTGCGAAGCCGCAGGTGCCATCGATTTCACGCGCGAGGCGCGGCCACAGACCGAGCGGTTTGATGTGGTGTTGGATTTGCGTGGTGACAAAGCTTCGCCCACGTTCCGTTCGCATGCCTTGCCCCAAGGGTATTTCCGCTGGGATGGACAAGATGTGTCAACCCTGCTCAAGGTGCGTGAACTGGTGGGTGAGTTTGAAAAGCCCCGCTTCTTTGCCTACAAACAAAAGCTCTGCGCCCACAGCCGCAACACGCAAGTGGGCTGCCATGCTTGCGTGGACATCTGCTCGGCCGAAGCCATCAGCTCCGACACCAGCCGCCAGCAAATTGTGGTTAACCCCCACCTGTGTGTGGGCTGCGGCGCCTGCACCACGGCCTGTCCGACCGGGGCCTTGACTTACGCCTATCCGCGTCCGACAGAGCAGGGCGCCAAAATACGCAGTCTGCTGGGCGCCTACCAGGCCGCTGGCGGTCGCGACGCCGCCTTGCTGCTGCACAGCCAGGGCAAAGGCCAGACCCTGATCGACGAGCTGGGTCGCGGTGCGCAGCTCCAAGTCATGCAGGGTGTGCCTGCGCGCGTGATCCCTCTGGCCTTGTGGCACACGGCCAGCATGGGTCTGGAGTTGTGGCTGTCGGCCGTGGCGTATGGTGCGCGCCAAGTCATGGTGCTGCTCACCCATGAGGAAGCGCCGCAGTACCGCGCCGCGCTGATGGAACAAATGGCGGTGGCCCAAAGCCTGTTGAATGGCCTGGGCTACGCCGGGGTGCATTTTCAGTTGATCGAGGCGAAAAACCCGACATCGCTGGACGCCGATTTGCAGCGTCTGGCGGCCCGCAGCCTGAAAGCTGTGGCCCTGCCGTCTGGCCCGGCCACAGCCGCCCGCCACGCGGTCCAGGCTGAAAAACGCAGCAACCTCGAACTGGTGCTGGACCACCTGATGGCGCAATCCCCGGTGATGGCGCTAAGCGACAGCACGCGCCCCAAGGCGCTGGACTTGCCCGCTGCCGGATCGCCTTGGGGCACCGTCGTGGTGGATGGCGGCAAGTGCACGCTGTGCATGAGCTGCGTGGGCGCTTGCCCCGCATCGGCCTTGCAAGACAACCCGCTGCAACCCGAGATACGGTTCATCGAAAAGAACTGTGTCCAGTGTGGCCTGTGTGCCAAGACCTGCCCTGAGGATGCGATCACGCTGCAACCGCGTCTGTCACTGTTGCCCGAGCGCCAGCAGCCCCGCGTGCTGCACGGCAGCCCACCGTATGCCTGCATCCGTTGCAGCAAACCCTTTGGGACGCTCCAGGGCATCGAGACCATGCTGGGCCGCCTGGCGGGGCACAGCATGTTCCAGGGCCCGGCGCTGGAGCGCCTGAAAATGTGCGGCGATTGCCGCGTGGTGGACATGTTCACCGACGAGAACCAGGTGCGCATCACCGGCACCAACCTGCCTTCCAAACCCCAATAAGCCTTTTGCCATGAGCCAAGACCTGAACCTGTCCGCCCACAGCCATGCGTTGGACGAAGAAACCGCCCGCGCCGAAGTCTATGGCTTGTTGTCGCAGCTGTACTACCAGGCCCCAGGCGATGCGCTGTGGGACCAGCTGCAAGTGGCGGTGACCGAAGCGCCCGCTGCCGGTGGGTTTTTGGAAGAGCCCTGGCGCGCGCTGGTGGCCTGTGCCCGCAGCCTGAGCCAGGCCCAGGTTGCAGCCGAATTCACCAGCCTCTTTGGCGGTGTGGGCAAACCCGAGGTGTATTTGTTTGGTTCGCACTACCTCAGTGGTTTCTTGAATGAAAAACCGCTGGTGCGCTTGCGTGACGACCTGGCCGAACTGGGCTTGGCCCGCAGCAACGACATGTCTGAAACCGAAGACCATGTGGCGTATGTTTTTGAAGTCATGCGGTTTTTGATCGCGGGTGACGATGTCGCACTGTCCAATCTGACCCGTCAGCACGCCTTTTTCACCCAGCATGTGCAATCGTGGTTGCCCGCCCTTTGCCAAACGCTGCGAGCCCACCCGCGGGCTGTTTTTTATGCACGGGTGGCCGCTTTCACCGAAGCCTTCATCAGCGTGGAGTCGCAGGGATTTGATCTGGTTGCGTGATTGAAAAATTTTGCGCAAAGGGTTGAAAAAATGACAAACCCGGCTCGGGTTTTCACTTAGTTTCAGGGGGGGGTGCAATCGCATAATGATTGACCAAGCAGTAATTTTTTACGCTTGAAAGTTCAACAACGATTGGAGACATACCTTGACCGACAAATCAACCCCACGCCGTCGCAACCTTCTCAAAGGCGCAGCCCTGGCTGCAGGTGCCATCTCTGCCCCGATGGTCGCCAAGGCCCAAACTGGCCCGATTTCCATGCGCTGGCAGAGCACTTGGCCTGCCAAGGACATCTTCCATGAGTACGCGCTGGATTACGCCAAAAAGGTCAACGACATGACCGGCGGCGATCTGAAGATCGAAGTCTTGCCAGCCGGTGCCGTGGTGCCCGCTTTTGGTTTGCTCGAAGCCGTTTCCAAAGGCACATTGGACGGAGGGCATGGGGTGCTGGGTTACCACTATGGCAAGCAAAACGCGTTGGCCCTGTGGAACTCTGGCCCCGCCTTCGGCATGGACGCCAACATGATCCTGGCTTGGCATAAATACGGTGGCGGTGCCGAACTGCTGGCCAAACTGTATGCCTCCATTGGCGGCAATGTGCAGTCATTTCTGTACGGTCCCATGGCCACCCAACCGTTGGGCTGGTTCAAGAAGCCGATCACCAAATCGGCTGATTTCAAGGGCTTGAAGTTCCGCACCAACGGGCTGGCCATCGATTTGTTCACCGCCATGGGTGCGGCCGTGAACGCCTTGCCAGGGGGTGAAATTGTGCCCGCGATGGACCGTGGGTTGCTCGACGGTGCCGAGTTCAACAACGCCACGTCTGACCGTGTGTTGGGCTTTCCCGATGTGTCCAAGGTCTGCATGCTGCAAAGCTACCACCAGAGTGCCGAGACCTTCGAGATCATGTTCAACAAGACCAAGTACGACGCGCTGCCGGCCAAGATGAAGGCGGTCATTGCCGGTGCCACGGAAGCCGCCTCGGCCGACATGTCCTGGAAAGCCATTGACCGCTATTCCAAAGACTATGTCGAATTGCAGACCAAGGACAAGGTCAAGTTCTACAAAACGCCAGACGCCATCTTGCAAGAGCAACTCAAGATCTGGACCGAAATTCTCGAGAAGAAGTCCGCTGAGAATCCCTTGTTCAAAGAAATCGTGGCCTCACAAAAAGCATTTGCCGCGCGTGCTGTGAAGTGGGACCAGGACACCAATATCAGCCGTCGCATGGCGGTGAACCATTTCTTTGGTGCCAAGAAGGCCTGATCTTCGGATCTGATCCAGTCCATCAGCCATCTGGGATCACTCAGATGGCTGATTCATTTTGATGTGGTTCCCTATGCAAAATTTATTGCTTTTCATCGATAAAGTCAGCACATGGATTGGTCAGTTTTTCTCCTGGCTGATCGTGGCGTTGACCTTGCTGATTTCATGGGAGGTCTTTTCGCGTTACGCCCTGGATGACCCTCACCCTTGGGCCTTCGACGTGATGAGCATGTTGTATGGCTCTTTGTTCATGATGGCCGGTGCCTACACGCTGTCCAAGAATGGCCATGTGCGCGGCGATGTGCTGTACGGATTTTTCCCGCCGCGCTTGCAAGCCTGGTTGGACCTGGCCCTCTACATTCTGTTTTTTATTCCAGGTGTGTTCGCGCTGGCCTGGGCCGGCTATGGTTTTGCAGCCGAATCCTGGGCCATCAACGAGCACTCCAACATCACGGCCAACGGTCCTCCGGTCTATCCTTTTAAAACCATTTTGCCCATTGCGGGGGCTTTCTTGCTGGCCCAGGGGTTGGTTGAAATCGTGCGGTGCATCGTGTGCATCAAGCAAGGTGAATGGCCTTCCCGTGGCGACGACGTGGACGAGGTGGATGTTGAAAAACTCAAGGAAATGGTCAACGTCAAAGACGAAGACATCGCCAAACTTGATGTGCTGGTGACAGGCAAGGGAAATCACAAATGAAAAAAGAAGTCTGGTTTGGCCTGACGATCATGGCCTTGGTCGTGTTGTCGGCCTTTGTTTTGCTGCCCTCACCTTCTGAGATGTCCAACGGTCATCTGGGCTTGTTGATGCTGGCCTTGGTGGTGGTGGCGATCATGTTGGGTTTCCCCACCGCATTCACCCTGATGGGCATGGGCATGATCTTCGCCTGGATTGCTTATCGGAGTCAAAACCCCGATCTGGCGGTGAACCAAACGCTGGACCTGATGGTTCAGCGTGCCTACTCGGTCATGTCGAATGATGTGCTGATCTCGATCCCCTTGTTCGTGTTCATGGGGTATCTGATTGAACGCGCCAACCTGATCGAAAAATTGTTCAAAAGCATGCACCTGGCCATGGCCCGCGTGCCTGGCTCCTTGGCGGTGGCCACCATCGTGACCTGTGCCATTTTTGCGACCGCCACCGGCATCGTGGGGGCTGTGGTCACACTGATGGGTTTGCTGGCGCTGCCGGCCATGCTGCGCGCGGGCTACAGCGTGCAATTGTCAGCCGGTGCCATCACGGCCGGCGGCTGTCTCGGGATTTTGATTCCGCCTTCGGTCATGCTGATTGTTTATGGCGCGACCGCTGGCGTGTCGGTGGTCAAACTGTATGCCGGGGCGTTTTTCCCCGGCATCATGTTGGCCACTTTGTATGTGCTGTATGTGGTGGTGATTGCCAAGGTCAAGCCCCACATGGCACCGCCCATGTCGGCCGAAGACCGGATCGTGCCCTTGCCTGCTTTTGCGCAGGTGGTGTCCAAAGAAGTCAGCAGCACCGTATTGCCTGGCCTGATCGGCGCCATCAAGGGCAAGCGCAATGCGGCCGTGCCTTTGCGCGAGTTGCTCAACCATTTGGGCATCGCCTTGTTGCCGGCCTTGTCGGTGGCGTTGATCATGGGAGCCATCTATTTCAAGGTGACGGCTCCCATACCGCCCGAGGTGGTCGAAGGGGTGGTGGCCATGGGTGGAGAACTGGGCGATTCTGCGGATGCCACAAGCGAAGCCGACAGTGTCGGTGGTTTGGCCGAGCCCGAAGCCGACGGCTTGCAACCCCCGCCAGGTTCAACCGAGGCTGCTGCACCTGCTGCACCTGCCATTGAGCCCGCCAAAGCCGAGGCCCCGGCCGCCGTGGGTGCCGCCGCCGAAAGCCCTGCAGCTCAGCCTGCGCCGACTGCCTTTTGGATCGGTTTGGCCAGTTGTGCTGTGGCACTGGCGATTTTTTATGCCTATTTCAGCTTCACGCGGCTTGAAATTTTCAAGATGTTGCTGGGATCGTTCTTCCCGCTGGCCTTGATGATTTTGGCGGTGCTGGGCACCATCGTGTTCGGTTTGGCCACGCCGACCGAAGCGGCAGCCATGGGTTCGTTGGGCGGCTTGCTGCTGGCGGCGGCTTACCGGCGGCTGAACTACGTGGTGTTGCGTGAGTCGGTTTACCTGACCGCCAAAACCAGTGCCATGGTGTGTTGGCTGTTTGTGGGTTCCAGCATTTTCTCGGCGGCGTTTGCGTTGTTGGGTGGGCAGGAGATCATCAACAGCTGGGTCTTGGGCATGGACCTGACATCTGTGCAGTTCATGATCCTGGCGCAAGTGGTTATTTTCTTGCTGGGTTGGCCGCTGGAGTGGACCGAGATCATCGTGATTTTCATGCCGATCTTCATCCCCCTGTTGCCCCATTTCGGCATTGATCCCTTGTTCTTTGGCTTGTTGGTGGCGCTGAATTTGCAGACCGCCTTCCTGAGCCCGCCGGTGGCCATGGCCGCTTTCTATCTCAAAGGAGTGAGCCCACCCCATGTGACGCTCAATCAAATCTTTGCGGGCATGTTGCCATTCATGGCGATTCAAGTGTTTGCCATTGTGCTGCTCTACGTGTTCCCGGCGATCGGCATGTGGTTGCCTGAAGTGTTGTACAAATAAAGACTGCAAAAACCAGCACGCGCAAAGAAGGGCGTGCGTGTTGGTCGAGCCACTGAAAATCTGGATTCTTTGTCAGTTACCGAATTGACATTGAGTCAGTCGACACTAGGGTTATTACGCTGCGATGGTGCTCGCTAACCGCTAAGATGACCAACGCATTGGATTGCCTATGGCCTCGGTTCGTGAAGCGATCACCTTGTCCAACATTTTCTGGAGTCTTTGATGTCTTCCAAAACTTCTTCTCTTTCACGTCGCAGCCTGTTTTCTGGTGCGGCGACCGTGGGTGCTGTGGCTGCGGCCACCGCTGTGCTGCCCGGGGTCGTCCGGTCGACTGCGCCTGCGGCGGCTCCCTTGCCTGCGCCTGCGCGAGGCGGTGGTTACACCCTGAGCGAGCACGTTCAGCAGTATTACAAGACCACCCGCGTCTGAGTTTGTCGTCCGTTTTCTTCGTGTTCACTTCCAACTGGAGCCCTCCATGTTGCTGACCAAAAAACAAACCGGCACGGCCGGTGCCGTCACTTCCCCCTTCATCCACAGCTTGCGCCGTGGTTTGTCACAGGCATTGCCCACACTGGACCGCCGCAGCTTTCTGCGCCGGTCGGGCTTGGGTGTGGGTGTGGGCCTGGCCGCATCGCAATTGAGCTTGGTGAAAAAAGCGCAAGCCGCGACCGGGGCTTCCCTCCTTGGTGCGGGCAAAGTCGAAGTCAAACGCACCGTGTGCACCCACTGCTCGGTGGGTTGCGCCGTGGATGCGGTGGTGGAAAACGGCGTCTGGGTGCGCCAAGAGGCGGTCTTTGACTCGCCCATCAACCTGGGTGCGCACTGCGCCAAGGGGGCTGCCTTGCGCGAGCATGGCCATGGCGAATACCGCTTGCGCTACCCCATGAAACTGGTCAAGGGCAAGTATGAGCGCATCAGCTGGGACACGGCCCTGACCGAGATCAGCGCCAAGATGCTGGAGCTGCGCAAGGCCAGCGGCCCCGACAGCGTGTATTTCATTGGTTCGTCCAAGCATAACAACGAGCAGGCGTACCTCATGCGCAAGTTCGTCAGTTTCTGGGGCACCAACAACTGCGACCACCAGGCCCGCATCTGCCACTCCACCACGGTGGCCGGTGTGGCCAACACCTGGGGTTATGGCGCCATGACCAATTCGTACAACGACATGCAAAACAGCAAGGTCGCTTTGTACATCGGCTCCAACGCCGCCGAGGCCCACCCGGTCTCGTTGTTGCACATGCTGCACGCCAAGGAAAACGGTTGCAAGATGATCGTGGTCGATCCGCGCTTCACCCGCACAGCGGCCAAGGCCGACGAGTACGTGCGCATCCGCTCGGGCACCGACATCCCCTTCTTGTTCGGTCTGCTGTACCACATCTTCAAGAACGGTTGGGAAGACAAACAGTACATCCATGACCGTGTGTATGGCATGGATGCCGTCAAGGCCGATGTGCTGGCCAAGTGGACACCCGACAAGGTTGAAGAGGCTTGCGGCGTCAAGGAAGACCAGATGTTCAAGGTCGCCAAGATGCTGCACGACAACAACCCCGGCACCATCGTCTGGTGCATGGGCCAGACCCAGCACACCATTGGCAACGCCATGGTGCGTGCGTCGTGCATTTTGCAGTTGGCACTGGGCAACGTCGGTAAGTCCGGCGGCGGTACCAACATCTTCCGTGGCCACGATAACGTGCAGGGCGCGACCGACGTGGGACCCAACCCCGATTCGCTGCCCGGTTACTACGGTTTGGCCGAAGGCTCTTGGAAACATTTCGCCAAGACCTGGGGTGTTGATTTCGAGTGGATCAAAAAGCAGTTCGCCAGCCCTGCCATGATGGGCAAGAACGGCATCACGGTGTCCCGTTGGATCGATGGCGTGCTGGAGAACAACGAGCTGATCGACCAGGACAGCAACCTGCGCGGCGTCTTCTATTGGGGCCACGCCCCCAACTCGCAAACCCGCGGTCTGGACATGAAGCGCGCCATGGACAAGCTAGACCTGCTGGTCGTGGTCGATCCCTACCCGAGTGCCACGGCCGCCATGGCCGCGATGCCAGGCAAAGCCGAAGACCTGAACCCCAAACGCGCCGTGTACCTGCTGCCCGCCGCCACGCAGTTCGAGACCAGTGGTTCTTGCACCGCTTCCAACCGCTCGCTGCAGTGGCGCGAGAAGGTGATCGACCCCCTTTGGGAAAGCCGCTCCGATCACATGATCATGCACCAGCTGGCCGAGAAGTTGGGCTTTGCCAAAGAGCTGTCCAAGAACTACAAGATGCAAAAGGTCAAGGGTTTGGACGAGCCCGTGCCCGAGGACATCCTGCGCGAAATCAATAAGTGCGTCTGGACCATCGGCTACACCGGCCAAAGCCCAGAGCGTTTGAAGGCCCACATGAAGAACATGAATGTGTTCGACGTGAAGACCCTCAAGGCCAAAGGCGGCAAGGACAAGGAAACCGGCTACGACTTCACCGGCGATTACTTCGGTTTGCCCTGGCCTTGTTACGGCACGCCTGAACTCAAGCACCCCGGCTCGCCCAACCTTTACGACACCTCCAAGCACGTCATGGATGGCGGTGGCAACTTCCGCGCCAACTTCGGTGTGGAGCGCGAAGGCAAGAGCTTGCTGGCCGAAGACGGTTCGCACTCGCTGGGCGCCGACATCACCACCGGCTACCCTGAGTTGGACCACATCTTGTTGAAAAAGCTAGGCTGGTGGGATGAACTCTCCGACGACGAGAAGAAAGCCGCCGAAGGTAAAAACTGGAAGACCGATAGCTCGGGCGGCATGATGCGTGTGTTCATGAAAGAACACGGTTGCCATCCGTTTGGCAACGCCAAGGCGCGTGCGGTTGTTTGGAACTTCCCCGATCCGATTCCGCAGCACCGTGAACCTTTGTACGGTACCCGTCCGGACATGGCGGCCAAGTACCCCACGCACGACGACAAGAAAGCCTTTTGGCGTCTGCCCACGCTGTACAAAACCGTGCAGGACAAGAACATCGCCGACAAGGCCTACGAGAAGTTCCCGCTCATTCTGACCTCGGGACGTTTGGTCGAATACGAAGGCGGCGGCGAAGAAACCCGTTCCAACCCTTGGCTGGCCGAGTTGCAGCAAGAAGCGTTTGTCGAGATCAATCCCAAGACAGCAGCTGACCGTGGCGTGCGCAATGGCGACCGCGTCTGGTTGTTGGGTGCCACGGGTGCGCGCCTGAACGTGCAGGCGCTGGTCACCGAGCGTGTGGATGCGGGCACGGTGTGGATGCCGTTCCACTTTTCGGGTCGTTGGCAAGGTGCTGACCTGTTGGCGCATTACCCCAAGGGGGCTGCGCCCATCGTGCGCGGTGAGGCGGTCAACACCGCCACCACCTATGGTTATGACAGCGTCACCATGATGCAAGAGACGAAAACCACCATCTGCAACATTGAAAAAGCCTAAGCGCTTCAGGAGAACACGATGGCACGAATGAAATTCATCTGCGATGCAGAGCGTTGCATTGAATGCAATGGTTGCGTCACCGCTTGCAAAAACGAACACGAAGTGCCGTGGGGCGTGAACCGCCGCCGCGTGGTCACCTTGAACGACGGCGTTCCGGGTGAAAAGTCGATCTCGGTCGCCTGCATGCACTGTTCGGATGCCCCTTGCATGGCGGTTTGCCCGGTCAATTGCTTTTACAAGACCGAAGAAGGTGTGGTGCTGCACGACAAGGACATTTGCATTGGCTGCGGTTACTGCTCGTATGCCTGCCCGTTTGGTGCGCCGCAATTCCCAAGCCAGGGCACCTTCGGTGTGCGCGGCAAGATGGACAAGTGCACTTTCTGCGCCGGTGGACCAGAAGAGCACGGCAGCCAGGCCGAATTTGACAAGTACGGGCGCAACCGCCTGGCCGAAGGCAAGCTGCCGGCTTGCGCCGAGATGTGCTCGACCAAGGCCTTGCTCGCTGGTGACGGCGATGTGGTCGTTGACATCCTGCGGGGCCGTGTTGTCCAGCGCGGCAAAGGTGCCGAAGTCTGGGGCTGGGGCACCGCCTATGGCAACCAAACCAAGCAAGGAGCCTGAGCATGAAAACCGCTTTCTTGATTTGCAGCGTCGTTGTGCTGGCTGCTTGCGGGGAAAAACCGCAAGACAGCTTGGGCGCCCGCACCGACAAGCCTGTTCAAAACGGCACAGGTGTCGCTGCCTTCACCGCGCCCGGCTGGAAGGCCGGTGACAAAGATGGGTGGGCCAACCACCTCAAGGCCCGTGCCACTTACGGCATGAACGACCACGTCCGCGCACCCCAGTGAGCGCCAAGGAGAAGTTCATGCGTCGCTTCTTACTGACCATCGGGCTGGCTTTGGCCGCGTGGGGCGTTGCGGCCCAGACGCAGGCGACAACGCCAGCCCCAGCTGCCGCTGCGGCAGAGACCGCTCTGGGTGTGAAAAGCGCCAACGTCTTCCAGATCGCGCCCGGTGCGGATGCCGATCCGAAATACAAAGACCAGACCAATGCCGAGCGGGCTCAGGTTCAGCCCGGCAACAACGCGCCCATGTGGCGTGCGGTGGGGCAGGGCGTGACCGGTTACAGCAGCTTGCCCAAAAGCCAGGCGCCCGAAGCTGGCAACCTGATCCAGCCCTTTGTGCAATACCCCGGCGCGCGCCTGGCTTCGGCGGGCGAGTCCTGGCGTCAGGTGCGCAACAACATCATCGTGCCTTATGGCGCGGCCCTGTTGCTGATCGCCGTGGGTGCCATGGCCCTGTTCTACATGGGCAAAGGCACGATCGAGTTGCACGGCCAGGAAACCGGTCGCAAGATTGAGCGCTTCACCCCCTTCGAGCGCTCGGCCCACGGGGCCAACGCCATCGCCTTTGTGGCTTTGGCCGTCTCGGGCATCGTCATGGCCTACGGCAAATACTTCTTGCTGCCCATCATCGGCGGCACGCTGTTTGGCTGGCTCACCTATGCCCTGAAAAACCTGCACAACTTTGCCGGCCCCTTGTTTGCGGTGTCGCTGGTGGTGGTGTTTGTCACCTTCCTCAAAGACAACTTGCCCAGCAAGGACGATCTGGTCTGGTTGCTCAAGGGCGGTGGTTTGTTTTCGGGCACCGAAGTGCCTTCGCACCGCTTCAATGCCGGTGAAAAAGTGGTGTTCTGGGGCGGCGTGCTGTTTCTGGGGGCGATTGTGGTGGCGTCGGGCCTGGTGCTCGACAAGCTGATCCCCGGCCTCATTTATGAGCGCAGTACCATGCAGATCGCCAACATGGTCCACGCTGTGGCCACGCTGTGCATGATGGCCCTGTTCATTGGGCACATCTACATGGGCACCATCGGCATGCGTGGGGCTTACCAGGCCATGCGCGAAGGTCATGTGGACGAAACCTGGGCCAAAGAACACCACGAACTCTGGTACAACGACATCAAGGCGGGCAAGATCCCGGCCCAGCGCTCTGTGCCTGTGGCCTCTGTTGCAGACGCACCGGCGGCACCCGTATCGACGGCTTCGGTTTGAGCCAGGAGAACACCATGAAAAAATACCTGCTTGTCATGTCCGCGCTGGCCGTCAGCTTCGGTGCTGCGGCCAAATTGCCTGTCCCAAGCGACGAGGCCAAAGCCAAAGCGGCCGAAGCCGCGGCCAAAACAGCGCACGGCAACAAAGTGGCCGATTACCAGTTGTGCAAGTCCCGCGAGAAAGCAGCAGCGCACTATTACAAAACCCAAGGCAAAGGCAAAGCCGCTCCCGTGGCCACCCCTGCTTGTGTGGACCCGGGGGCCTACAAGCCGGCAGAGTCAATGGCCGCTGCACCGGCTGTCCCCGCTGCGGCCAAGCCTGCTCCCGCACCCGCCAAAAAAGGCTGATCTCTTTTTTGTTCTTCACTGAAAATCCCCCGTCGGCAACGGCGGGGGATTTTTACCTTAGGCTCACGCCATGTCTGTCGTTTTGAACGCCCCTGTCGCCACCCCTGTCGCCGTCTTGGCCCCGCGCAAGCCCCACATCACCCGTGCCCGTGCGCCGCTCACGCGCACGGTGTCTGTGCGCAATGAGTTGGGTGAAACATCGGAGGCGCAAATTCCCGCTGAGCGGGCGCTCACCATTTATCTGGACAAAAAAGAGCTGGTGACCCTGATGACCTTGGGGGCCGAACCCGAATGGTTGGTGCTGGGTTTTCTGCGCAACCAGCGCTTGATCGACTCGGTGGACCAGATCGAATCGATCACCGTGGACTGGACCCTGGGTGAAGGCGAGGTGGGCGAGCCTGGGGTGGCCGCCGTGAAAACCCGCCCGGATTCGGATGTGGTGGTGCAGCGCAGTGCCGACCGGGTGGTGACCACCGGCTGTGGTCAGGGCAGCGTGTTTGGCGACCTGATGGCCCACATCGACGACATCCAATTGCCGGCCGCCCAGATCACGCAAGGCCAGTTGCTTGGCTTGGTCAATGCCATTCGTTTGCAAGAAACCACTTACAAATCGTCGGGCTCGGTCCATGGTTGTGCGCTGTTTCAAGGCGAGCAAATGCGCATGTTCGTCGAAGACGTGGGCCGCCACAACGCCGTGGACACCATTGCCGGCTGGATGTGGCTGAACGATGTGAGTGGGCAGGACAAGGTGTTCTACACCACGGGTCGCCTGACCAGCGAGATGGTCATCAAGTCGGCCCAAATGGGCGTGCCCGTGGTCGTGTCCCGCAGCGGCATCACGCAAATGGGCCTGGATGTGGCCAAGCGCCTGGGCCTGTGCGCCATTGGCCGCGCCACCAACAAACGCTTTTTGTGCTTCAGCGCCCCCGAGCGCCTGGTCTGGCAACCCGAACTGACGGCCCACTGAAGACCATCTGCAGGCCCACTCAAGGTCCTCTCAGGGCTTACTCAAGGCCTGCATTGCTGGCGCCGTTTCTTGATCAGAGGCCGCCCCTCGCCCAAAGGACGTTTCAGCCACCCCGCTTGACCTCTGTCGCCAATGCCTTGTGCCCCCGCCGTGAATCTGTTGTGCGGTAAGGTAGCGGCATGAACCAACAAGGATGGATGCACGGCCTGCGGCTGGGGGCGCGCAATTTGTGGCGCGATTTGCGTGCGGGCGAACTGCGGCTGCTCATGCTATCGGTCGCTTTGGCGGTGGCCGCGCTCAGCGCGGTCGGGTTTTTGGCCGACCGCATGCAGTCGGGTTTGTGGCGCGATGCCCGCCAGTTGCTCGGCGGTGATGCCGTCGTTGTCAGTGACCAAAACACCCCGGCGCCATTTGTGCAGCAGGCCCGCAGTCTCGGCTTGCAAAGCAACACCAATGTGACGTTTCCGACCATGGCCCGCGCGCTGGCTGAACAGGGGGGAGCCAGCCGTTTGGTGGCTTTGAAGGCGGTGGAGCCCGGTTACCCCTTGCGTGGCCAACTGGTGGCATCGCCCACGGCGGGGGCATCGTCGATTCCTCTTGCCGGCGAAGTCTGGGTGGACCCGGCGTTGCTGGACAACCTGAACCTGCAAACCGGGCAAATGCTGGGTCTGGGCGAACGCAGTTTGCGCATTTCGGCGGTCATTGAGCGCGAACCCGACCGGGGCGCAGGCTTCATGACTTTTGCCCCCCGCGTCATGATCAATGCCATGGATTTGCCCTCCACCGGTCTGGTGCAACCGGCCAGCCGGGTGACCTGGCGCATGGCGGTGGCAGGCGATGCCGCAGCAACCGAACGCTTTGTGCAATGGGCCCGGCCCGAGGTGGAGCGCTCGCATGCGCGTGGTGTGCAGATCGAGTCGCTGGACAGTGGCCGCCCTGAAATGCGCCAAACGCTGGACCGGGCTGCGCAATTTTTGAACTTGGTGGCCCTGCTGGCGGCCTTGCTTTGCGCCGTGGCCGTGGCCTTGGCTGCGCGCAGTTTTGCCGAGCGACAACTGGATGCCTGTGCCTTGCTCTGCGTTTTGGGGCAGAGTCAGCGCACACTCACCTTGAGTTATGGCTTGGAGTTTCTGGGTGCGGGCTTGCTGGCCAGTGCCTTGGGCGTGCTGGCGGGCTATGCCGTGCATCTGGGGTTTGTGTGGCTGTTGGCCGGTTTGGTAGACACGCAATTGCCCGCGGCCACCGTGCAACCCGCATTGATGGGCATGGCCATGGGCCTGACACTGCTGGTGGCTTTCGGTTTACCGCCTGTGCTGCAACTGGCGCAGGTGCCGCCATTGCGCGTCATCCGGCGCGATCTGGGCAATTTGCAAGTGCGCTCGGGCCTGGTGCTGGTCATGGGCTTGCTGGGTTTCGCGCTGACCTTGCTGATGGTCAGCCGCAACCTGACCTTGGGGCTGATCACGGTGGGCGGTTTTGCGCTGGCCTTGGCGGTGTTTGCCGGCTTTGCGGCCGCCGCCTTGTGGCTGCTTCGGCGCACCGTGCCGGATGAGAAAGCCCCGCGCTGGCTGCGCCTGGCCACGCGGCAGGTGGCGGCACGGCCGGTGTTTGCCGTGGTGCAGGTCAGTGCCTTGTCGGTGGGCTTGTTGGCCCTGGCGCTGTTGGTGCTGCTGCGCACCGACCTGATTGCCAGTTGGCGCCAGGCCACGCCTGCCAACGCGCCAGACCGGTTTGTCATCAACGTGCAGCCCGAGCAGGCCACCGACTTTTTGGCGCACCTGGCCAAGGCGGGTGTGCAATCGCCCGACTGGTTTCCCATGATTCGGGGCCGTCTGGTGGCCATCAATGGCCGCGAGGTCGGCGCGTCCGACTTTGAAGCCGAACGCGCCAAACGCCTGATTGACCGCGAAATCAACTTGTCGCACTCGGCGACATTGCCAGCCCACAACCCCTTGACGGCAGGTCGCTGGGTGGCGGAAGAGGCGGACGGGGTGAGCGTGGAGCAGGGCATTGCCGACACCCTGGGGCTGCAGCTGGGGGACCAGTTGCGCTTTGACATTGCCGGCCAGGTCCGCGAGGCCCGCATCACCAGTCTGCGCAAAGTGGACTGGACTTCCATGCGTGCCAATTTCTTCATGATGTTCCCGGTCTCGCAAATGCCCGACTTGCCCATGACCTACATGGCCGCTTTTCGCTCACCACCAGGCCCGGCTGGTTTTGACAACGCGCTGGTGAACCAGTTTCCCAACATCACCAGCGTGGACATGCGCAGCACCTTGGCCCAGGTGCAGCGCGTGATGGACCAGGTGATCCGGGCGGTGGAGTATCTGTTTGCCTTCACCGTGGCCGCGGGCCTGATGGTGCTGTTGGCTGCCGTGGGGGCGAGCCGGCAAGCGCGTGAGCGCGAATATGCCATCATGCGGGCGCTCGGGGCAGGGCGCGCCTTGTTGGCCCAGGTGCAACGCACCGAGCTGCTGGGCCTGGGTTGGCTGGCCGGTTGCATGGCCAGCAGCATGGCCTTGGTGGTGGGCTGGGCGCTGGCCCGCTACGCGTTTGAATTTGCGTGGCAACCTCCGCTGTGGGCACCCCTGGCCGGTGGCGCGCTGGGTGCTGTGTTGGCCTGGACCGCCGGCAGCTTGAGCCTGTCTGGCGTATTGCGGCAGCCCGTCATGCAAACCTTGCGGCAAGCCGCAGAGTAAGGCCGGCCGGTCGGCACAATACACGCCTATGCAAATTGAAGACAAGCCCCCGTTTGACAGCCCGTTTGAGTGGATCGGTGGAGAAGCCCGCGTCAAGGCCTTGGCGGAGCGCTTTTACGACCTCATGGACCTGGAGCCCGACTACAAAGAACTGCGTGCCGTTCACGGCAGCAGTTTGCAAGACGCACGTGACAAGTTGTTTTGGTTCCTGTGTGGCTGGCTGGGCGGCCCCGAGCACTACACCGAACGCTTTGGCCACCCGCGCCTGCGCATGCGCCACATGCCGTTTGCGATTGGCATTCTTGAGCGCGACCAGTGGCTCGCTTGCATGGACCAGGCCATGCAAGAGACCCAGGTTGACCCTGTGCTGCGCGAACGGCTGGGTGCCAGCTTTTTCAAAACCGCCGACTGGATGCGCAACCAGGGCGGCTGATCGTCCAAGCCGCGCCCGCTACCCCCCAGGCTTTTGTGGCACGATCAGCAGGTGAAAATCAATTCTCTTCAGGACCTCAAGCAGGTGCAGAAAAAGCTGGCCGCCGCTCACCAGAAAGCGCAGGCCGAAGAGGCTGCGCGCCTGGCCGCCGCGCGTCAGCGCGAAGCCGAGTCCAACCTGTTTGCCCGCGCGGTGGGGGTGGTTCAGCGCCTGCCGCTGCATGACCAGGCCCGCATCAGCCCACCCGCTCCGGCCCCCGTCGCCGTGCAGCGTCAAAAAGATGAAGAAGCCGTTTTGCGCGATGCCTTGAGCGACGGGTTTGATGTGAGCACCTTGCTCGACACCGATGAGGCTTTGAGCTTTCGGCGTCCGGGCATCGGCATCGACGTGACTCAGAAACTGCGCAAAGGCGGTTGGTCTATCCAACGTGAAATCGACCTGCATGGCTTGCGCAGCGACGAAGCCCGCCTGGCGCTGGCCGAATTCATCCGCAACGCCCACCGCCAAGGTTTGCGTTGCCTGCGTGTGGTGCACGGCAAGGGCCTGGGATCGCCGGGCAAAACCCCGGTTCTTAAATCCAAGGTTCACAGCTGGCTGATCCAGAAAAACCAGGTCATGGCTTTCGTGCAGGCCAAACCCGCAGAGGGCGGCGCAGGGGCTTTGGTGGTGCTGCTCAAACCCGGCAACTGAAGGCGCTGCGGCGACGCTGCGAACGCTTAACCTGGCCTTTGCGCCTGTTCGCACTTCACCTGAATCAATTCGCGCTGCCCATCCGGGCTCAGCCGCATCGCACTCAGGCAGCCGCCCCACACGCAGCCCGTGTCCAGTGCCCACACGTCCGTGCGCTGCAAGGGCCCCAAAGTGGACCAATGGCCAAAGGCCACGGTCACGTCAGCCGTCTGTCTGCCTGGCACATCAAACCACGGCATGAAACCCGCTGGCGCTGTACCGGCCCCTTCTTTGGAGGCAAACTCCATCACCCCCGCGGCAGAACAAAAGCGCAAGCGCGTTAGCGCATTCACCACCACGCGCCATCGGGCCACACCTGTCAAATCGTCGCGCCATGCCGCAGGCTCGTTGCCGTACATCTGGTGCAAAAAATCGTTCAAATCCGGCCCGCGCAAAACCGACTCCACTTCGCCCGCCAACGCCAGGGTTTGCGTGACCGACCAGGAGGGCAGCACCCCCGCGTGCACCATCAACACGCCATGGCCCCACAGTGCCATGCGTTGGTGCCGCAGCCAGTCCAGCAGGGCAGCGCGGTCACTGGCGTGCAAGATGCCATCCAAGGTGTCCATGGGTTTGAGCCGCCCCGCCCCAGCGGCCACGGCCAGCAAATGCAGGTCGTGGTTGCCCAGCACACACTGGACAGCGTTGCCCATCGCCATCAATCGGCGCAACACTTGTTCAGAAGCAGGCCCCCGGTTGACCAGATCGCCTAAAACGTACAACGTGTCCCGGCTCGGGGAGAAATCAACCTCGCCCAACAACCGTCCCAAAGGCGCGTCGCAACCTTGCACATCACCGACCCAATAAACAGACATAAGCACCTCTTGGGCGCATTGTCCCAAATCGCCTCACCCCCGGTTGCGCTTTCGGCTGCCGGGCGCAGCGCGACTCTTGGCACAATGCGGTTATGGATTTTTTATTGATCGCGTTCCTCACTCTGCTCAACGGGGTGTTTGCCATGTCAGAGTTGGCGCTGGCGTCCAGTCGCAAGGCACGCCTCGCGGCCATGGAAGAGGCCGGGGACAAAGGTGCGCACGCCGCGCTCAAACTGCTCGAAGAACCCACCCAGTTTTTGTCCACCGTGCAAGTGGGCATCACCTCCATTGGTGTGCTCAACGGCATTGTGGGCGAGGCTGCTTTCAGCGCAGGTTTGGCCTTGCAACTCATGCAATGGGGCTTGACCGAAGCGGTGGCCAGCATTTCAGCCACGGCCATCGTCGTTACCCTCATCACCTTCACCACCATCATCTTTGGTGAACTGGTGCCCAAACGCATCGGTCAGCTTTACCCCGAAGCCGTGGCCCGCCTGGTGGCACGCCCCATGGCCTGGCTGGCCAAAGCGGCAGGGCCCTTTGTCAAACTGCTCTCGCTGTCCACCCAGGGCATGCTGAAGCTCATGCGCATTGACAGCAAAGGCAGCCGCGCCGTGACCGAAGAGGAAATCACAGCCAGCCTGGTGGAAGGTGTCGATGCCGGACTCATCGAAGAGCACGAACACCAGATGGTGCGCAACGTGTTCCACCTCGACGACCGCCCACTCACCTCCATGATGACGCCTCGCAGCGACATTCAGTGGCTTGAAGCCCACCTCATGCCACAGCAAGCCATGGACCGTATCAACCAGATGCGCGACGAAGGCAACCATTCTTGGTACCCCGTTTGCCGTGACGGTTTGGGCCACATCGTTGGCGTGATCAGCCTCTCGCACTTGTTGGCGCTGCCGCACAACGACGCACGGTCGCTTGAAAACCATGCACAACCCGCCCACTTTGTGCCGGAAACCCTGACGGGCATGGAACTGCTGGAACAAATGCGCGACCAGTCCAGCCGCATGCTCTTTGTGGTGGACGAATACGGTGAGGTGCAGGGGCTGCTGACCCCGTTGGACTTGTTGGAAGCCATCACTGGCGAACTCAAGCCCGACACCCACGCCGACGCCTGGGCCACCCAAAATGAAGATGGCAGCTGGCTGCTTGACGGCATGATGCCTGTGAACGAGCTCAAGGCACGCCTGGACATCAAGGAACTGCCTGCTGAAGACAAAAACCGCTACAACACCCTGGCGGGCCTGCTCATGTATGCACTGGGCCAATTGCCCGCCAAGGGCCAAATGATTGAGCTGGATGATTGGCGCTTCCAAGTCCTTGAACTTGAAGGACGTCGCATCGACAAAGTTGCCGCCACGCCGCAGCCAGACACCATCAGTCCTATTTGAGGTGCATGCACACTTTTACCGATCATTCAGGTTGAGTGGCGCATTATCCGGTGTGGTTTGGAGAGTGACTTCCCATCAGATGTCGGTTCTGTCATGTTTAAATTAAAAATTCGTTAATCATTATGGCAAATGTAAAGCTCTGAAAAAAGAAAACGGTGTATATCCAAAAATGAATCCGGGAATATAAATTCGGGTATATTCGGCATTCTCATTTTTAATCAGGATTCCACATGACCACCAGCTACAAAGAATTATTGGCCCAGCGCGAAGCTTTGGAGCAAGCCATTGCCCAAGCCCGCCAAAGCGAAATCGCCAGCGCCGTTGCCAAAGTGCGCGAACTGGTGGCCGAATATGAACTGACTGTTCAAGATGTATTCCCCGGCCGCGCAGGCAAGTCGGCTGCCCCCAAAGCCACCAGCAAAGTCGCTGCCAAATACCGCGATGCCGCCACAGGCCAAACCTGGACCGGTCGTGGCAAAGCCCCTAAGTGGATTGAAGGCAAAGACCGCGCACCTTATGTGATTGCCTGAAACCCGCGGGCCACGGCATAAACGGGGCATTGGTCAACAGGCCGAAACTTCTCGTTCTTGCCGATGAGCACAAAAAACCCCGCATGTGCGGGGTTTTTTGTTGGGCAACATGCCCATCCAGCTGAAGTGGGAGGGATGAGACCCTTAAAATACCCCCTGAGACAGCCTGAACAAATATCGAATGATCCAGAACCCGCCAAACCCTGACAAACTCATTGGCGAAGCCTCGTCATTGGACCGTTGGTACTTGGCCTACACCAAACCCCGACAAGAACAAATCGCCCAGACCAATCTCGAGCAGCAAGCCTTTGAGGCTTATTTACCGCTGTATAAAAAGTTCAAGAAAACCGAGCAAGGCTCGGTGGCGCTGTTTGAACCCATGTTCCCGCGCTATATTTTTTTCAGGCCCCGCAAGCCCGGGCAAAGCATCTCGGCGGTGCGCAGCACCAAAGGCATCACCACCATCGTCCGCTTCGGCTTCGAGCCTGCATTGCTGCAAGACGAGCTTGTTCAACGCATCCGTCAAGTCGAGCACGAGCGCAACCACGCCACGCTGCAAGAACTCAGCAACCTCCGGCCCGGTCAAAGCGTGCGCCTGAAACACACCGCCTTGGGCGGCATGGATGGCCTGATCCAAAGCGTTTCCAGCAAACGCGTCGCCGTGCTGCTGGAAATTTTGGGGCGACCGACGGTCGTTCAGCTTGAGCACCACCAGGTGGAAACCAACGGCTGAATTTCAATGGATGACCATTGGCGTGAAATGAGCGAAGGCATGTGAAGATCCGTTCGGATGAGACCCCCCCATTTTATAAAAATACATTTAAAATTTACATTTACTTTATCCAGTAGATTGCCTTGCCTACTCTTAAGCCCCGTAACCCATTGCCTCAACACATCGCCATCATCATGGATGGCAATCGCCGTTGGGCCAAAAAACGCTTCATGCCGGCCGCACTGGGGCACGCCGCTGGCGCTAAACAAGTGCGCAGCATTGTGCAAACCTGCGCCGAAATGGGGGTGACTCACTTGAGTCTGTTTGCCTTCAGCACAGAAAATTGGAAACGCCCAGAAGAAGAAGTGTCCAGTCTCATGGGTTTGTTCATGTCTTACTTGCAAAAAGAAGTGGACAACATGAACACCAACGGCGTGCGCTTGAAGGTGGTGGGAGACAAAAGTTACTTTGCACCTGCGCTGCAAGAACTGATTGCCCGGGCTGAGCAACAAACCATGTCCAACACCCGCATCACCCTCACGGTTTGTGCCAACTACGGGGGGCGCTGGGACCTGATTCAGGCGACCCAAGCCTGGCAAAAGGCCCATCCTGGTGAAGATCTGCAAGCCTTGACCGAAGAAGCTTTGGCCCCTTACCTCAGCACGGCTTACGCTCCCGAAGTCGATCTGCTCATTCGTACGGGTGGGGAATCTCGCATCAGCAACTTCATGCTCTGGCAAGCGGCCTATGCCGAACTGTTTTTTACCGATGACCTCTGGCCAGACTTTTCACCGGCGCGTCTGAGGCAGGCCATCACCTGGTTTGTGGGTCGTGACCGCCGCTTTGGGTCTTCTGCACCCATTTGAGGCATTGGCACTGCGTTGATTCAGTGGAGCCCTTGCTGGTTGACAAAAAGAGTTCAGATATAACAAGTCTTATGTATTGTTTTTTGTCAAATTCGATCTGTTCTTAAGAATACAATCAACAGCCAATCCAACGGCCAATTTGCCTGGTTTCGCGTCAGTCAGTCTGCGTGCTTGAGCTGAAGTCAATTGCCAAGGCTCCAGTCTGCAAAAATACCTTGCTGGACTGCGGTAGCCTGCTTGCGCTAGCTACGAGAACGGCACTGTAATTGTCGGTTGGTTACTGCTGCAAGGCGTCTCAGGACCAGCTCAAGTGCACCGAGACAACGAAATCAACTCATCGAAAATAATGACAAATCGCAAAGGCCTCATCCTCGCCGGCGGCTCAGGCACACGTCTGTACCCCGTCACGCAAGCGGTCAGCAAGCAGTTGATGCCGGTGTACGACAAGCCCATGGTCTATTACCCGCTGACCACGCTCATGCTGGCGGGCATCCGGGACGTGCTGCTCATCAGCACCCCACAAGACACCCCCCGATTTGCTGACCTGCTGGGCGACGGCAGTCAATGGGGCATGAGCATCCAATATGCAGTGCAACCCAGCCCCGACGGTTTGGCCCAAGCCTTCATCATTGGCAAAAATTTCATTGGCAACGACCCCAGTGCACTGGTGTTGGGCGACAACCTTTTTTATGGCCACGACCTGGTGCGTTTGTTGAACAACGCCAACCAGCGCAGCACAGGGGCCAGCGTGTTCGCCTACCACGTGCAAGATCCTGAGCGCTATGGGGTGGTCGACTTTGACGACCGGCAACGTGCACTGAGCATTGAAGAAAAACCCAGTCACCCCAAGAGCAACTATGCCGTCACAGGCCTGTATTTTTACGACCAGCAGGTCTGCGACATCGCGGCGGACATCCAGCCCTCTGCCCGGGGTGAGCTTGAGATCACCGACGTCAACAAACGCTACCTGGCGCAAAACCAACTCAACGTCGAAATCATGGGGCGCGGTTACGCTTGGCTGGACACGGGTACCCATGACAGTCTGCTCGAAGCGGCTGGCTTCATTGCGACCCTGCAAAAGCGCCAAGGCCTCATGGTGGCCTGCCCTGAAGAAATCGCTTTTCACCAAAAGTGGGTCAGCGCCGAAAGCCTGCAAAAGCTGGCGCAGCCTCTGGCTAAGAACGGCTATGGCCAATACTTGCTTAACTTGTTGAAATAAGCCTCTTGCGCCTCACCCCCGCACCAGCCATTTTTTGACGTTTGACGAGTCACACCCATGCCCTACACAGTCACCACCACCCACATCCCCGACCTTCTCATTCTCGAGCCCAAGGTCTTTGGTGATGCGCGGGGTTTCTTTTTTGAAAGCTTCAACCAGCAAGACTTCAACCAGGTCACTGGCCTGAACGTCAGCTTTGTACAAGACAACCACAGCCGCAGCACCCAAGGCGTGCTGCGTGGCCTGCACTACCAATTGCAGCAACCCCAAGGAAAACTGGTGCGTGTGGTGCGTGGCGCGGTGTTTGATGTGGCGATGGACATCCGCCAAAGCTCCCCCACCTTTGGCCAATGGGCCGGGGTGGAGCTGAGTGAAGACAACCACAAACAGCTCTGGGTGCCGCCCGGTTTTGCGCACGGTTTTGTGGTGCTGACCGAAATCGCAGACTTTTTGTACAAAACCACCCACTATTACGCACCGCAGCATGAACGCTGCATTGCCTGGAACGACCCAGCCATCGGCATCACCTGGCCTCAAGGCCTCACGCCGCAGCTGTCGGCAAAAGATCAAGCCGGTAAGCCCTTGGCCCAAGCAGAACTCTTTGATTGACCTTGCATCCATCCCCGGCAACTTTAGCCCACCAATATCGAAAAAGCCGCAAGGCTCTTTTCTCGTATATGGGTTTGTAAAAATGGGGTGGGATTGGGATGTCTGTAGGCGGAAGGCCGGTTCGATCATGCGATAGATCGATAATGGAAGTCGTTAAAAGGATTTTGAATGATTGTGTTCAAGCAAAAGATGACGCTTGTTTTGGGATGGTTGGTTCCCGCGCTGTTTTTTTTGTTCCCTCTGGCCATGGGATTGTCGAATGTGGTGTTGTTATTGGTGTTGATTGGATTTGCAATCACCTTCAATTCCAGTTATTTGAAGCGAGATGTGTGGAATTGGCCTGCAATCTGGTTGTTGGCGCTGTCAGGGGTGATCTTGATTGGTACGCTCTACACCTCGGCTCCGTGGAGTTGGGTGTCGGTCAATTTGATTAAATACGCCAAGTTTGTATACGCCGTAGCGCTGATGCTGTTGTTTGCGCAATTTCCGCAGTGGCAGGAAAGAGCATTGTGGGCTTTTGTGACGGCCATGTTTTTTATTCTGATCTCAACTTGGCTGAATGTATGGTTTGTATTGCCCTGGTCTGTGACCAAGACGCCCGGCTGGGGCTTGTCGCACCATGTGGTTGGTGACTACATCACGCAAAATGTGATGGTGTCTTTTCTGGTGGTGTTGGCTTTGTCCTGGGTGCGGCGTCCGTTGCGCAGTTTGAGCAGTCTTTTCTGGTTGGGTGTTGCTGTGTTGGGGGCCGTCAGCATCACCCATTTGTCTTCGGGGCGCACAGGGGTGTTGTTGCTATTGGCTGGCCTGCTGTCCACTATGTTGGTGCGCTGGGGCAGCAAAAAGCTGTGGATGGGCTTGCCGGTCTTGGTGTTGTTGGTGGCTGGGGTGATGGCAACGTCCAGTGTGATTCGTGATCGTTTTGTTGTGGCTTGGGCCGAGTTTGCAAACCGCGATGTGGATGTGATGACGTCCATCGGCCACAGGGCATACAACTACCGTCTCGTGCCCAAGTTGATGACAGAAAGTCCTATCGTGGGGCACGGTACAGGGGCTTACCACACCGAGATTTGCCGATTTTTGGACAAACCGGAGTGGTGCACCATTTTCAGATGGCATCCGCATAACCAGTTTTTGTTTTTTGGTGCCGACCATGGTTTGATTGGGGTGCTGTTGTACGCAGCTTTGTTGGTGTCGCTTTACCGTGTGGCCAAGAGTTCTGCTCATCCGCAGGCCAAGTTGTTGTTGGTCGCACTGACCAGTATTTTGGTGGTGGACAGCATGATCAATACACCTTTGTTTAGTTCCAGAGAAAGCCATTTTTTCTTGTTCCTGATGGCTTTGTTGGTAACGATGAACTGCCGAACTGAGGTTTAAAGCCGAGCTGTTGGCGAATGGTGTGGAAGCGATCGCATGTTTGTTTTATCCAAGTTGATGTCCGCGATCACGCAGCCTGTGTTTTGGCTGGCGGTGTGGTGGGGTGTGGCTTTGCTGATGTTGGGCAGCCGCAAGCGTGCTGCTGTGCTCATGCTTTGGGGTGGCATGGTGGTTTTAGGGCTGTTGGGTTTTAAAGCAGTTCCGGATTTGCTGCTGCGGCCCCTGGAAAACCGTTACCTGACGCCTGCCAAAGAAGCCGTTGCCCAGCATGTGGGTGTGATTGTGCTGGGCGGTGCGATTGATCACCCGGATGTTTACCAAACGCACGGGCAAGTGCCTTTGGGCGATGCCGCTGAGCGCATGTCGGTGCCCGTGGGCTTGATACGTCAGCACCGACTGCAATTGGTTTTTTCGGGCGGCGAGGGCCGCTTGTGGGCCACGGGCGTGACCGAGGCCGCATTGGCCAAGGTGTTTTATGAAGAGCAGGGCGCAGACATGACCCGCGTGACGCTGGAAGGCGGATCGCGTACGACTCGGGAAAATGCCCGACAGGTGGCCGCCTTATTGGGTGAGCGGTGCCAACAGCCTTGGCTTTTGGTGACATCTGCCTGGCACATGCCGCGCGCGATGGCCGAGTTTGAGGCGGTGGGCTGCAAGGTAACCGCGTATCCAGTCGATTTCAGGACGGGTGTTGCGACGGATTGGACCGAGTATTCAATGGCCCACAGCTTGCTGCGCTGGCAGACGGCGTTGCATGAGTGGTTGGGTTTGTGGGTTTATCGGGTGACGCGCTCATCCAGCAAATAAAGCATGCCCTGGGTTTCGAACTTGGCGGGTTTTACAATGCCTGAACGCCCCTAGCACAAGGGCAGTTCATAGCGCCAGGTGCGCGGTTTGCATCACCAAATTCAGCACCCAAAGGGCAAGTTGCTGCGCGATGCCAATGTGTTTGAAAGTGTGTGACTCGTATGATGCAATCCCCATTTTTGCTGGCCGGTGCCTTTTGCGCAGTGGGGTGCATGAGCGCGTGGGCTCAGTCGACACGGGAAATGGAACCTGCCTTGCCGACCACGCCTGTCAGTTGGTCTTTGACCCAGGAGACGTGGCGCTTGCCTGCAGGCGAAACCATGGGCATGACCGGTGGACGCTTGTGGTGGGGTGCGACTGAAGACCTGAAGTTGGGTGTGGCTTCTTATGGGGCCACACGAGGGCAGCGCGGGGGCTTCATCACCTTGGGGGTGGCAGGGGAGTTGCAGCACCGTTGGAGCCCAGAGTGGAGCAGCACGGCGGGGCTGTTTGTGGGGGCCGGCGGTGGCCGTGATGGTCAGCCTTTGGCGGGGGGGGGCTTGATGCTGCGCACCGATGTGGGTCTGGGTTATGACCTGCCACGCGGGGGGCGTGTGGGTGCCGGCGTGAGTCATGTGCGTTTTCCGGATGGCACGATCAGCAGCACGCAGCCTTATTTGCGTTATGACTACAGCTTTCACAGCTTGTGGGTGGGTAGGCGCACGCCGCCTGACCTGAGCCGGGCTGCGGCCGAGCCTGTCGGTGCTGGTTCGTTGGCCTTGGGTACGCAAGAATTTGCGCTGGTGGCTCGCGATGTGCGCGTGGCGGTCCCGGTGGGGGCGTCTGCAGACACCCGCCTGCAATTGCTGGGTGTGGAGTGGACGGCGGATCTGGACAAGCATTGGTTTGTCAAACTGGGTGCCGATGGCGCCATGGGCGGTCAAAGCAGTGGCTACATGCAAATTTTGGCGGGCGGTGGTTATCGCTTTCCGTTGTGGCAAGGTGGCACCCTCAAGCTGCATGCCGCCGCGGGCCCTGCAGGAGGTGGCGCGGTGGACACACGAGGTGGGTTGATTTGGGACGCGGGCGTGGCTTTGCAACAGCGCGTGAGTCGCAACGATTCGCTGGAGTTGGCTTGGGGCAAGGTGGGCGGTTTGTCTGGGCCCTTCAAGGGCGATGCTTTGGGCTTGAAGTGGGTGCACCACTTTGCGACCCCACAGGTGGGACCCGAACCGGTTGGCGTGTCTGCCTTGAGGGGGTTGGATGCGCACCACTTGCGCATTCGCTTGGCGCAGCAAACGTATGTGCAAGGCGCACCGGGCTGGCGCAACAGTTACGCCGATTTGAATGTGGACAACCTGGGTGTTCAGCTCGATTATTTTTTGAGTCCGCACGACCAACCGACCCAGTGGTTTGTGACGGGCCAAGGCCTGGCCGCTTACAAGGGTCAGGCCGGGGCTTATATGACGGGCTTGGTGGGGGCGGGTATTCAGCGCAGTTTGGGCGGCGCTTGGTTTGCCGAGGCCGAGGCTCTGGTGGGTGCAGCCGGTGGTGGTGGTTTGGCCACTGGCGGGGGATTGGTGGGGCAGCTCAATTTGGGCTTGGGCTACCGTTTCTCCAAGCGGCTGTCGATCATGGGCACGGCTGGCGCCATGGCCGCGTTTCGCGGCGATTTCCGGGCCAAGGTGCGAGGTCTTGGCCTGGTATATGACTTGACCACTTTTGCGGGCTCATAAGCCGGTCGCCAACGTCTGACGCCAGAGCCATTGCGAGCCATTGCCTGCATTCGGCCGCAGGGGTGGCCTCTTTGTAGAGGCCGTCCGTTGGTGGCGCTTAAACCACCACCTTGATTTTGCTCGCCGCATCCCGAGCCCGTTGCAACGCGTTGGCACCTTGGGCCAGCGCCACGGCCATGCGGCGGTATGGCCGGGTGGTGGGCTTGCCGAAGATGCGCACGTCCACACCGGCTTCAGACAAAGCCGCCTCCACGCCTGTGAATGTCGGGTGACTGCCTTCCTTGTCGGCCAGCACCACGGCGCTGGCACCTTCCACACAGTGGATCTGTGGAATGGGCAGGCCCAAAATGGCGCGGGCGTGCAGGTCAAACTCGCTCAGGTTCTGGCTGATCAGCGTGACCATGCCGGTGTCGTGCGGGCGGGGGCTGAGTTCGCTGAAGATGACCTCGGTGGCGGTCACGAAAAACTCCACACCAAACAGGCCTGCACCGCCCAGATCGGTGGTGACTTTTTCGGCCATGTCTTGCGCGGCTTTCAAATAATCAAGCTTCATGGGCTGGGGTTGCCAGCTGTATTGGTAGTCACCGCGTTCTTGCACGTGGCCGATGGGCTCGCAAAACAGGGTTTGGCCGTTGCGTTGGCGAATGGTGAGCAGGGTGATTTCAAATTCGAAGTGGATGAATTCTTCGACGATGACTTTCTGGCGGTCGCCGCGCATGCCTGCGCACGCGTAGGCCCAGCAGTGTGGAATGTCGTCTGCCGTTTTGGCCACGCTCTGGCCTTTGCCCGATGAGCTCATCACCGGCTTGATGACGACCGGGAAACCGATTTCTGTGGCCCGGGCCATGAGTTCTGCCGCCGAATCGGCGTAGCTGAATTTGGCCGTGCGCACGCCCAGACCCACGGCCACGTCGCGGATGCGGTCGCGGTTCATGGTCAGGTTGGCCGCGCGGGCGCTGGGGATGACCTCAAAGCCTTCTTTTTCCACCTCCAGCAGCACCTCGGTGCGAATTGCCTCGATCTCGGGCACGATCAAATCGGGCTGGTATTTGGCAATGGCGGCGCGCAATGGTGTTTCGTCGAGCATGCTGAACACGCAAAATTCGTCGGCCACTTGCATGGCTGGCGCACCCGCATAGCTGTCGCAGGCGATGACATGGCAGCCCAGGCGCTTGGCGCTGATGACCAGTTCTTTGCCGAGCTCGCCGGAGCCGAGGAGGAGGATTTTTTTCATGCGCAGGCCTTTTGAAACTCGGTGTGAAGGGCTTGCATTTGTGCCGCAGTCAAGCGGTTGCCGTGTTGGCTGACCACCGCAGCGGCTGTGCGGTTGGCCAGTGCGGCCGCTTGCGCGGGCGTTTGGCCGTGGGTGATGCCGTACAGAAAGGTGCCGGCAAACATGTCGCCCGCACCATTGGTGTCAACGGCTTGGGTGGGCACAGCAGGCACGTCGGTGCGCTGGTCGCCTTGTACCACGATGCAGCCTTTGGGGCCGCGCGTCAGGCAGACGGTTTGGGCCAGCGGTGACAGTTGGGCGATGATGGCGTCCAGGTCGGTGGTGCCGCACCAGGTTTGCGCTTCTTCTTCGTTGGCAAACAGGTAGTCCAGGCCATCGCCGATCATGGCTTCAAGGCCTGCGCGGCAGAAGTTGATCATGCTCACGTCGCTGAGCGTGAGCGCTGTGGCCACCTGGTTCTGGACTGCGATCTGGCGGCCTTGCACGGCCGCCTGCAGACCCGTGGGCGATGCAGCCAGATAGCCTTCCATGTAATAAATTTGGGACTTGGCGATGTCGTGCGGGTGCAAGGCGCTGGTGTCCAGCTGTGCTGTCGCACCCAGAAAGGTGCACATGCTGCGCTCGGCGTCGGGCGTGACCAGCACCATGCAGCTGCCGGTTTGGCCTTCGGGGGGGCGGGTGTGCGTCAGGTTGGTGGCCACACCATTGGCTTGCAGGTCTTGGGTGTAAAACGCGCCCAGCGTGTCGTCGGCCACGCGGCAAGAGTAAAACGCCTTGCCACCCAACTGTGCCAACGCGACCACGGTGTTGCCCGCAGAGCCGCCGCCTGTGCGTCGCGCATGCAAGCTTTGCACATGGGTGAGCAATTGGGCGCGCTGCGGGGTGTCAATCAGCGCCATGTGCCGCTTGCTCACGCCCATGGTGCTCAGCAGTTCGTCAGAGACTTCGTATTCGGTATCGACCAGGGCGTTGCCAATGGCGTAAAGGTGGTAGTGGGACATGGCGGGACGGGAAATGGACAAAGACGAAGAGTTTAGCGGTTGCGACACCGCCACGACCGCGCGCCCGTGTCATAGCAGGCCTTCTTCTGCCATCGAGAAAGCCAGCCCTTGTCCCACGATGATGTGGTCCAGCACGCGCACGTCGATCAGTGCCAACGCCGCTTTCAGGGTCTGGGTCAGCTGCTCGTCGGCCCGGCTGGGCTGGACCGATCCGCTGGGGTGGTTGTGCGACAGCACCACGGCAGCGGCTTGATGGTGCAGGGCGCGCAGGACGACCTCGCGGGGATAGACGCTGGTTTGGCTGAGGCTGCCTTGAAACAGTTCTTCCAGGGCCAGCAAGCGGTTTTGGTTGTCCAGAAACAGCACGGCAAAGACTTCGTGGTTTTTGTGGGCCAGGTGCAGCTGCAAATAGTGTTTGACGGCGTCGGGCGTGTGAAAGGCCTCGCGTTCTTTGAGGCGTTGGCTCAAGGCGCGGCGGGCCAACTCGAACACAGCCAGCAGTTCAGCCTGTTTGGCAGGCCCAAGGCCTTTGACCAATTGGAGCGACTGGACCGAGGCCTGCAGCAGGCCTGCGATGCCGTTTGGCCCCAAGAGTTCTTCGGCCAGCTGGAAGACGTTTTTGCCGGCCATGCCCGTGCGCAGCAAGATGGCCAGCAACTCGACATCGCTCAGGGCCTGGGGCCCTCGGGCGAGCAACTTTTCACGTGGCCGTGCATCGGCAGGCAAGTCCTTGATGCGCATGTTTTGCCCCTCCCCGGAGCTGCCGTCGGTCCTGTTTGCCCCTTTTGCAGGGCAGGTTGGCCGGGCTTTTTACAATAGTGGTTTCTTTATGCCTGTTTGGCCGCGTTGGCGGCATTCCAGAAAACCCTTATGTCCATTGTCGAACCCGGTTCTTTCTTGACGCTTCACTACCGCCTGGCAGGGCCGCAGGGCGACATCATCAACACCTTCAACGAAAAACCAGCCACCTTGTCGCTGGGTTCGGGCACTTTGACGCCTGCTGTCGAGCAGCGTTTGTTGGGCTTGGCCGAAGGCACGCGGGTGGTGATGGAGTTGCCTGCTGGCGAGGCCTTTGGCGACCACAACCCCGACATGCAGCAGTGGGTGGCCCGCAAGCTGCTCAATGAGCTGGGCGATCCGATGGAAAAATACGTGGCCGGTGATGTGGTGCAGTTCCCCACGCCCGATGGCTTGGGTTCGTACGCCGGTACGGTGCTGCAAGTGAACGACGAGGGCGCGGTGTTGTTTGACTTCAATCACCCGCTGGCGGGCCAGCCTGTGACCTTTGAGGTTGAACTGATCGGGGTGCTGTGATGGCGTCTGACTTGCACCTTGATGGGCCGTCCCCAAGGGCGAGCGCGGGGGCTGAAGTTTTGTTGGCCGAGCCGCGCGGCTTTTGCGCCGGGGTGGACCGTGCGATCGACATCGTGGAACACGCGCTGACCAAGTTTGGTCGGCCCATTTATGTTCGCCACGAGATCGTGCACAACACCTATGTGGTCAACGACCTCAAGGCCAAGGGCGCGATTTTCATTGAAGAACTGGCCGATGTTCCTCCTGGGGCCACGCTGATTTTCAGCGCCCATGGGGTCAGCCGGGCCATTCACAACGAAGCACAAGCGCGGGGTTTCCGCATTTTTGATGCGACTTGCCCGTTGGTGACCAAGGTGCATGTGGAGTTGGCCAAGCTGCACAAAGAGGGCTATGAATTCATCATGGTCGGCCACAAGGGGCACCCCGAAGTGGAAGGCACCATGGGCCAGCTTGACAGTGGCATCCACCTGGTGGAAGACGTGGCCGATGTGGCCAAAGTGCAGACCGCCCAGACCGACTTGCTGGCCGTGGTGACGCAGACCACCTTGAGTGTGGACGACGCGGCCGAGATCGTGGCGGCGGTCAAGAAGCGCTTTCCGCAGGTACGCGAACCCAAGCAGCAGGACATTTGCTATGCCACCCAAAATCGCCAGGATGCCGTCAAGTTGATGAGTCCGATGGTCGATGTGGTGATTGTGGTGGGCAGCCCCACCAGCTCCAACAGCAACCGCCTGCGTGAGCTGGCAGACCGTTTGGGGACCCCCGCGTACATGGTGGACAGCGCTGCCGATCTGCACTCGGCCTGGTTTGCGCAGGCCCAGAAAGTGGGCCTGACCGCCGGGGCCTCTGCCCCAGACGTGCTGGTGCAAGAGGTGATTGATCGCTTGCGTGCCTTGGGTGCGGTGTCGGTGCGCACGCTGGACGGCATTCAGGAAACCATCAAGTTCCCTCTGCCTAAAGGCCTGAAACTCTGACGATCACAACGGTGGGTTGGTGCCAGCCCGGTTTGACCGGGCGCCGAGGCGGTTGCGGGTCACTACAATCACGGCATGCTTGATATTGTTCTTCTCCGCAAAGATCTCGACGCTGCCGTGGCGCGTTTGCAGACCCGTAAAAATCCCCAGCCTTTTCTGAACCTGGAGGCTTTCCGTGCCTGGGAGGGCGAACGCAAAACCCTCCAAACCCGTACCGAAGAGCTGCAAAGTCAGCGCAACAGCCTGTCCAAGCAAATTGGCATGCTCAAGGGCAAAGGCCAGCATGCCGAAGCCGACGCGGTGATGGCCCAGGTAGGGGCCATCAAGGAGGAGCTGGAGGCTTCGGCTCAACGCCTGGACGTGATCCAGTCCGAGTTGCAAAACCTGTTGTTGGCCGTGCCCAATTTGCCACACGAGTCTGTGCCTGTGGGCGCAGATGAACATGGCAACGTGGAAGTGCGCCGCTGGGGCACGCTGCCGAGCTTTGACTTTGAAGTCAAAGACCATGTGGACATCGGCGAAAAGCTGGGTCTGGATTTTGAAACGGGTACCAAATTGTCGGGTTCGCGTTTCACGTTCATGCGTGGTCAGATGGCCCAGTTGCACCGGGCATTGGCCCAGTTCATGTTGGACACCCAAACCCGCGAGCATGGCTATACCGAGTGCTATACGCCTTACATCGTCAATGCACAGACGCTGCGCGGCACGGGCCAATTGCCCAAATTCGAGGCCGATCTGTTTGCGGCCAACAAGGGCGGTCAAGAGGGTGGCGAAGAAAATCAGGCGCTGTACCTGATTCCCACGTCCGAAGTGACGCTGACCAACGTGGTGCGTGACGAGGTCCTGACGGAATCCGAATTGCCGATCAAGTTGACCGCACACACACCATGCTTCCGATCTGAGGCGGGCAGTGGCGGGCGCGATGTGCGTGGCCTGATCCGACAGCACCAGTTCGATAAGGTTGAGATGGTGCAAATCGTTCACCCAGACAAGAGTTACGAAGCACTGGAGGCGATGACCGGTCACGCCGAGGCCATCTTGCAAAAGCTGGGCTTGCCTTACCGTGTGATGAGTCTGTGTACGGGCGACATGGGTTTTGGTGCGAGCAAAACCTACGACCTGGAGGTCTGGGTTCCTGCGCAAAACACGTACCGCGAGATCAGCTCGGTCTCCAACTGCGAAGCTTTCCAAGCCCGTCGCCTGCAGGCCCGCTTTAAGAATGTGCAAGGCAAGAACGAGTTGGTGCACACTCTGAATGGCTCTGGGCTGGCCGTAGGCCGTGCGCTGGTGGCGGTGCTGGAAAATTACCAGAACGCCGACGGTTCGGTGACGGTGCCCGAAGTGCTGCGTCCGTATATGGGTGGTGCGGCGCTGTTGCGCGTTTGAAGTCGGGTTCAAATCTCACCGGAGTGCAATTGTGAACTGCATGCAGCGTGTTTTTTTCGCGTTTCTGGTGGCGCTTGGATTGGCCGGGTGTGCGAGCACGAACAGCCTGCCTGCTGTGGGGGTGGGCACGGATGGACAAGTTCAAAACCCAGTGCAGTTGTTGGGGCAGTTGTCTTTGCCGCCAGGTGCCGTTATCCGAGGCGACCAGTCCTTGATCATTGGTGCCGGAGACAACTGGGTGGGCCGTGTGGTGCTGGATGTAGGGCGCGATTTAGATGCTGCTTACCGCTTCTTTCTAGAGACGTATCCAGGGCAGGGCTGGGCGGTGGTATCGGCTGTGCGCGGGAAAAACAGTTTCATGGTCATGACTCGGCAAGAGCGCACGGCCACCTTTGAGATGGTTGATGGCGGCCTCTTGGGGGGCGGTGTGGTGTCGTTGACCATGGCCCCGCGCAATTCAGCGGTGATGGTGCCCAAAAAACTCTGAAAGCCTCTGCTAGAATCTCGGCTTCGACAAGAACTCAGGAGGGGTGGCAGAGTGGTCGAATGTACCTGACTCGAAATCAGGCGTAGTGGCAACACTACCGAGGGTTCGAATCCCTCCTCCTCCGCCAAAACAAGTCCTTCCAACACGTTCACCCGGGTTGCAAGGCGCTCAGGGCCTCGCACCATGCGGGGCTTTTTGCTTTGTGTGCCGTGACGATCCGATGGCCGATTCCCAAACCCGTCTCAAACCCCGTTTGACGCATTCACGCGGCATGGCGTTGTATCTGTGTGCATGCGCTTTGATGGAGAAATGAGAGGAGTCGCAAGCGTGTTGTTTCACTGGTGTGAAAATATCTATGGAAAATTCATCTTTTTGGCTGTGGCGTATCAACAGCCTTGGTGAATGAAATTCCCGGCCAAGGCGTAGAGTTGTCCTTGTGGTGTGCAAGCAAGCAACGGTGCAAGATCGTGCGCTTGCTGAAGTCTTGCAGGGCTGTCTTGCCAAGCTTTCCAGGCATTTTGATCGCGCCAGAGCACAGAGACTTGCACCTCATCCGCATCTATCAGTGAAGCCAAAACCTCGGCACTGACAAATCCTGGCATCGTTTCTTGGCATTCCTCCAGCACTCGGCGCTTGAAAAAAGCAGTCAATAGCGCTTCTCGTTGACCGGGAATACTTTTGACTGTCAAAGTGGACCGTACGAATGCTGTTTTTTGTGGGTTCATGTCGGTTGCTCAGGGTTTGTACGAATTTCTGATTTATTCACTTATGTGAAAATTTTCACAGAAATTTTATTTTTTGGCAACTCACAACCATGCCAGCCAAATGGCCGTCAGCACGCCAAGAAAATGAAACGGTCCATGAACGCACGAAAAAGTGACTGTTGAAGACGCCATGATCAGCCAGTTTGCCTCTGCCACTGAAACCGATCCCGTCAAAATGGGTTGGATGGTCGGCTCGCCCCCGCCTGAAGACAAGCGCGTTGCTTTTCAGGATGGCGGTCATTATCAATTTCCCAAAACCCGCTGGAGTTTTTGTAACTTCAGAAGCTTGGTGCCAACGACAGTGGTCTCTAGAGGTCTGGGGCCAGCATCGCCGTTGCAACGCGCTGAGTTGGCCGAGCTTGACGCCGTGAAGTTCACCCCCATGGGTTCTTCCAGCACGATGACTTGGGGTCAGGCCTACGATGCCAATTACACCGATGGCATCGTGGTGCTGCACCAAGGGAAAATCGTCTACGAGCGTTACAGCGGTGTCCTGAAGCCAGAGGGGCAGCACATCGCCATGTCGGTCACCAAGTCATTTTTTGGGCTCATTGGGCAGATGTTGGTGGCTGAAGGCAGCTTGGATCCGTCTGCCTATGTGACCCGTTATGTGCCTGAACTCAAGAACAGCGCTTTCGCGGATGCAACGATCCGGCAGATCCTCGACATGCGTACGGGGCTGAAATACACCGAAAACTATGCTGACCCGCAAGCCGAAATTTGGACGCATGTACGTGCTGGGGGGGTGCTTCCACGCCCACCGAATTACAACGGTCCTCAGACGTTTTATGAATTTCTTCAAACCGTTCAAAAAGAGGGCGAGCACGGCCAAAATTTCGCGTACAAAACCGTCAACACAGACGTCATAGGCTGGGTGATTCGTCGCGTGACCGGGCTGTCGATTGGTGAAGTGTTGTCACAGCGCATTTGGTCAAAACTGGGCATGGAGCAAGATGCCTACTTCACTGTCGACAGTGCGGGTAACGAGTTTGCTGGCGGCGGACTCAATACAGGTTTGAGGGATTTGGCCCGATTTGGAGAATTGCTGCGCAATGACGGAAATTGGGCGGGGCAAGAGATTGTGCCGAAAGCGGTCATCGATGACATTCGATTCAATGGGGATGCTTCGGTTTTTCCAGTCACGACCTTTCCGACCTTGGAAGGATGGTGTTATCGGAACATGTGGTGGGTTTCGAATAACGCACATGGTGCGTATGCAGCTCGGGGAGTCCATGGTCAAGCGCTTTACATCGATCCCAAGGCCGAGGTGGTGATTGCCCGATTTGGATCACACCCGCTTGCAGTCAGCACCCATTCTGACCCCACATCTTTGCCTGCGTACCACGCTGTAGCGCAGTTTCTGATGCACACCACCGGTTAAAGCACCGGGACCTGTCAACAAATTCTTCATCAAAGAAAGTACAACATGAAAAATCGTCCATGGTTAAAAAGTTACGGCAGCATCCCGTCTGAAATCAACGCTGATCGTTACCAATCAGTGGTGCACATGCTGGAGCAGTCCATGTCGGTGTACGCTGACAAAACTGCCTTTTGCAGTTTTGGGAAATCCATCAGTTATGCCCAAGTGGATGCTTTGTCGGCCCAATTTTGTGCCTACCTTCAAAATGAGCTGGGCGTTAAAAAGGGAGATCGCATTGCGGTCATGATGCCTAACTTCGCGGCATTTCCAATCGCTTTTTTGGGCATCATGCGTGCGGGTGCCATCCAAGTGAACGTCAATCCGCTGTACACGCCAAGAGAGCTTGAACACCAGCTCAATGATTCTTCATCCGAAATCATCGTGATCTTTAGCGGTGTCAGCGCGACATTGGCTGAGGTTCAGGATAAGACGGGCATCAAGAAAGTCATCACCGTGTCTCCAGGGGACGGTCTTGGCATGGATTTGCCGTCTCCTGCGGTGGATGGGCGACTGCTGGGGTGTATTGCTTTTGCGTCCGCGGTGGAGATGGGCAAGGGCTACCCTCGCATTCCTGTTGACCTCCATGGAGAGGATGTGCTTTTTCTACAGTACACAGGCGGAACGACAGGCTTGTCAAAAGGCGCAACGCTTTCGCACCGAAATCTTGTCGCCAACACCGAGCAGTACAAAGCGTTCATGCCGGTCGCCGTGCGCCCAGGCGAGGAGGTGGTTGTCACGGCGATCCCGCTGTATCACATTTTCGCGTTGATGGTGAATTTCATCACCTACTTCTCCATCGGCGCTGAAAATTGGTTGGTCGCGAATCCAAGAGACATGAATGGATTTGTGGATGTGCTCAAAGCCAGCAGGCCAACCGTGTTCATGGGGGTCAATACGCTCTATGCTGGTCTCACGATGCACCCTGAGTTGAAAAATGTTGATTGGTCCAGATTGCGTTTGTGTGGCGGCGGTGGATCGGCTGTGCTGGAAGCCACCAGCAAGAAGTGGCAAGAAGCCACGGGCCATTTCATTCGTGAAGGCTATGGCCTCTCGGAGACCGCGCCCGTCGCCTCATTCAACCCGCACTTTATCAATGACTTTACGGGGACCACGGGACTTCCCGTGCCGTCTACCGACATCAAGCTTTTAGACGATGATGCTCAAGAGGTCGCTTTTGGTGGGGCAGGTGAGGTGTGCATCAAAGGCCCACAAGTGATGAGCGGCTACTGGGAGAAGCCTGAAGCGAATGCCGCCGCATTCACGCCCGATGGCTATTTCAAGACAGGCGATATTGGTGTGTTCACCGAAGAGGGGTATCTCAAAATCATTGACCGCAAGAAAGACATGATCTTGGTTTCTGGCTTTAATGTTTATCCCAATGAAATTGAAGCCGTTGCGGCATCGTGCCCAGGCATCCTGGAGACGGCTTGTATCGGAGTCCAGCATGAGAAGACGGGTGAAGCGGTCGTGCTCTTCGTGGTCAAAACGCCAGGTTCAGAGCTGACGCAAGACCAAGTTGTGGCGCATTGTCAAAAGTTATTGGCCGCGTACAAGGTGCCTAAGACGATTCACTTTGTAGAGTCTTTGCCAAAGAGTACTGTTGGTAAAATTCTTCGTCGTGAATTGCGTGATACGGTGCCCAAGGACTGATCCTTGCGAGCGCTTTTTTGAAAATTGTGAGCTTGCTGCCTTGAAATCTTTGTTGTTGAGCCTGTTTTTTGCCACGTTGGCCATGGTTTTGTCGGGTTGCACCGTCTTGGCCGTTGCCGATGCGGCAGGCTCTGCGGTGGTGTATGGGGTCAAGACCGCGGTGAACGTACTGGACGCCGTGACACCCGACATCGTGAACAAAAAGAAGGACTGAGCAGGCCAAAAAGTAAAACCGGCACATGAAGTGCCGGTGATCTCGAGAAATTGGCACGTATCGTGCCAATTGTTTGTCAAATACCCAACCAGCCGTTGGTGCGCGCAAAGTGCAGCGCTTGCGTGCGGCTGTTGACGCCCAGACGGCGAAACAGGCGCCAGAAGTGCACTTTGACCGTGTGTTCACTGATGTCCAGTTTTTCGGCAATTTCGCGGTTGGACAACCCCTGGTCCAACATCAGGATCAGTTGCTTTTGGCGCTTAGACAGTTTGGTTGGGCCAGCAGGTGCCGCGTCCTCTTCAGTCTCTTCTTCTTCGGTGACCAGCAAGCCGCGCAAGGCTGCAATGATTTGCGTCGGGCTGTTGGATTTTTCGATGAAGGCATTGGCACCGGCATCAAGGCAGCGGGCTTCGAATTCACTGGCGCTGGCGCTGGTGACCACGGCCAATGGCACATTCGGAAATTTGGCTTTCAGGACTTGAACACCCGACATGCCCAAGGTATCAGGCAGCTGCAGATCAAGGCAGAAAAGTTCAGGCGTCCCGTTCTTTTCAACAGTCGATTCCACCACATTCAATTTGTGAATTGGAATGATCTTGAGTCCTGGCTTGACACGGTGAACGAGCATGGTCAGCGCATCGCGCATCAGTGGATGGTCGTCAATGACGTACACAGTCATGTTTTAAATCTCTGCAGTAGGCTTAAAGTTTAAGGATACACGGTTTTGTAATTTTTTGCAATATTAACTGTTAAATATGCAAGACTTGCTATGTTGATTTTTGAGAATTTTTGATTTTAGACAAGGTTGTTGTTAAATTTAGTACGTCTTCAGCAGTCAGTGGTTCCAGTAAGGAGCTCAAATCGGGCAAGCTGTCCAGGCCTTCCGTTTGCAGGCGGGCGATGGTCTGGCCCGCTTCTTTGGGCGATGCAAAGCCCCGGCTTTGCAGGATCAACTGGCCCTGTTCATTGACCAGTTTAAAGTAAAACTGGCCGTCTTTTTCGCGGTACTGTTTGAAGCTGGGCACGGCAGTTTTGGCTTCTTTGGCAGAAGAAGTTGCGACGCCTGATGACAGGGCGCGCAAGCCCACCGCGTGGCGCAATTCACGGATGAAGGGGACGGCCATCTGGCGGGCTTTGTCGGCCCCGGCTTGCAGGATGTGGTCCAGTTGTGCAGGGTTGTTGATCAGCGCTTGGTATTGCTCGCGCATGGGGGCGACTTCTCGGTCAATGCGCTCAAACAGCATCTGTTTGGCATCGCCCCAGCCGATGCCGTCGGCATAGGCCTTGGCCAAAGCGGCGGTTTCGTCGGCGCTGGCAAAGGCTTGGTAAATCTGGAACAGGGCCGAGCCTTCGGTGGCTTTGGACTCACCGGGGGCTTTGGAGTCGGTCACGATGCCGGCGATCTGCTTTTTGAGCTGCGCTGTCGGTGCAAACAGTGGGATGGTGTTGTCGTAGCTTTTGCTCATCTTGCGGCCATCGAGGCCTGGTAGCAGCGCCACCGATTCTTCGATCACGGCTTCGGGCAGCACAAAGTGTTCGCCGTACAAATGGTTGAAGCTCGACGCCATGTCGCGTGCCATTTCGATGTGCTGGATCTGGTCGCGGCCCACGGGCACTTTGTGTGCCTTGAACATCAAGATGTCCGCACCCATGAGCACGGGGTACATGAACAGGCCAGCGGTCACGTCGCTGTCAGGGTCATGGCCTGCGGCGTTGTTTTTGTCCACGGCGGCTTTGTAGGCGTGGGCACGGTTGAGCAGGCCTTTGCCGGTCACGCAGGTCAACAGCCAGGTCAGTTCGGGGATTTCGGGGATGTCGGACTGGCGGTAAAAGGTGACTTTGTCGGTGTCCAGGCCAGAGGCGATCCAGCTGGCCGCAATCTCGAGCGTGGAGCGTTGGATGCGGGCGGGTTCATCGCATTTGATGAGCGCGTGGTAGTCGGCCAGGAAGTAAAAACCGTCGGTCTGGCTGTTGCGGCTGGCTTGCACAGTGGGGCGGATGGCCCCGACGTAGTTGCCCAGGTGGGGTGTGCCGGTGGTGGTGATGCCAGTGAGAACGCGGGTGCGGGGCAATGAGGTCATGGTGAAAATTCGAAAGAAAATCAGCGCAACAGGGCGGAGAGGGGGCTGAGAGCCAGCTTGAGCAGATCAAACGTCACGCCCATCAGGGGCTGCATCCACCAGGCACTGACCACACCGGAGATCACCAAAGCCATGACGATGTAAAACCCCCAAGGCTCGATCCGGGAAAACAATACCGCCTGTCGCCAGGGCAAAAGCCCGACCACGATGCGACCACCGTCCAGTGGGGGCAATGGAAACAGATTGAAAGCGAACATGACCACGTTGGTCAGCATGCCGGCCTTGCACATTTCAAGAAAGAAGCGTTCGGTGATGCCGCTGCCAGCCAGCACATACAGCAGCACGCCCCACAGCAGGGCCTGCGCCAGGTTGGAGGCGGGGCCGGCCAGTGCCACCCAGACCATGTCGCGTTTGGGGTGCCGCAACTGGTCAAACCGCACCGGCACGGGTTTGGCGTAGCCAAACAAAAAGGCGCCCCCGGTGCTGAAGTACAACAGCAAGGGCAGCAAGATGGTGCCCAGCGGATCGATGTGCGGCAGCGGGTTGAGCGTCACACGGCCCGACATCGCCGCGGTGTTGTCGCCCAGGCGTTGTGCGGCATAGCCGTGGGCAGCCTCGTGCAGGGTGATGGCAAAGATCACCGGCAGGGCATAGATCAGGACGGTTTGGATGAGTTCAGACATGTTCACGCTTTGATTGTCTCAGACCTGGCCGATCCTTCAGTGCCCTGCCGCATCGGTAAGCTGGTGCCGTGGTGTCACAGGCCAAGCCGTGCTGGGTCGCCCTGGCCGTACCGCAGCACTTGGGGCGCGTCACCGCTCATGTCGATCACAGTGGTGGGCTCCAGTGAGCAGGCACCGGCGTCGATGACGGCGCCCACCTGGTGTTCCAGGCGCTCGCGGATGTCTTCAGGATCGTTCAGCGGCATGTCTTCGCCGGGCATGATCAAGGTGGCGGCCAGCAGGGGGGCGCCGTGCAAGGCCAGCAGTTCTTGCAGCACTTTGTGATCGGGTACACGCAGGCCAAGGGTTTTGCGCTGGGGATGGCTCACCCGGCGGGGCACTTCCTTGGTGGCCTCCAGAATGAAGGTGAACGCCCCGGGTGTGGCTTGTTTGATGGCGCGAAACTGCCGGTTGTCTACCCGTGCATAGTTGGCCAGCTCGCTCAGGTCGCGGCACAACAAGGTCAGGTGGTGCTTGTCGTCCACCCCGCGAATGCGGCGCAACTGGTCGACGGCATTTTTGTCGTCCAGGTGGCACACCAAGGCATAGCTGGAGTCGGTGGGCACGGCCAGAACGCTGCCTTGGTTGAGCAGTTGCACGGCTTGCTTGAGCAAGCGGGTTTGCGGGTTGTCGGGATGAACGGTGAAAAACTGGGCCATGGTGTTTTGCGGTCAGAGGCGAATGGGGTGCAGAAGTCCGGCAAATGGGGCGGCGATCAGGATTCTGGCGGCTGGATGACGATGCGGTTTTCTCGCACGGTGAGCCAGGCCCCCAAAGCGCCGCACAAGGCCACCAGGCCCATGCCCAGGAAGGTCCACTGGTCGGGCAGGTGGTCGAAGACCAGCCAGCCGGCCAGAACGGCAAAGCCAATTTGCGTGTACATGTAAGGCGTCAGTGTGGCCGCCGGGGCACGGCCATAAGCCAGGATCAGGAAGAAATGGCCAATGCTGGCCAGCACGCCCATCAGCAACAGCTGCAGCCAAACCACCCAGTCTGAGGGCATTTCCCAGACAAAAGGCAGGATCAGCGAGGACAAGCCAGTGCCAATCCAGCCGGTGTAAAAGTGCACCGTGATCGGATCTTCGATTTTGGCCATTTTGCTGGTCAGGATCTGGAAGCCCGAATTCGTGGCGACCAGCATCAGCGGCAAGATTAAGGTCCAGTCAAAGTGCTGGCTGCCGGGGCGGATGATGACCAGCGTGCCCAAAAAACCACCGGCCACCAGCAGCCAGCGCAGAGGGCGGATTTTTTCTTGCAACATCCAGGCTGCCAGCAAGGTGATGACCAGGGGGGCCAACAGCGCGATCGAGGTGAATTCACCCACGGGCATGTATTTCAGGCTGTAGAAAGCCAGAATGCTGCAGGCGAACAGCAGCAGCCCGCGGGCCAGTTGAAAGCGCGGGTGCTTGGTTTGCAGCACGGCCAGGCCACGGCCCGGCAAGACCACGGCCGTGGTGATGACGGCCTGAATGGCATAGCGAAACCAGAGCGCAACCAGCACGGACATGCCTGCGCTGATGTGTCGAGTGGTGGTGTCCAGCGTGGCGAAGCAGGCCGTGGCCAGCACGGCAAAGCCGATGCCGTGGAGTGTGTGGGCGTTGGCTTGGTTCACTGAATACGGTCGGTCAGCAGTTCCCAGACCGGGGTCAATTGCCCAGGCAAGAAGGGCAGGGTACCCAAATCGATGCGGCTTTCGTCGGGGCTGTGAAAGTCACTCCCGCGAGACGCCGCCAGGTCAAATTCCAGTGCGGTCTCGGCGTAGCGAACAGCCTCTTGCGACGAATGGCTGCCGGTGATGACTTCTACGCCACGCCCGCCGTGGGCCTTGAATTCGCTGAACAGTGCATACTCTTCGTTGGGGCTGAAGCCGTAACGTGCGGGGTGGGCAATCACGGCGATGCCGCCTGCATCGGTGATCCATTGCACAGATTCTTGCAGGCGCGCCCAGCGGTGGGGCACATAGCCGGGTTTGCCTTCGGTCAGGTATTTGCGAAACACTTCGGAGGTGTCGCTGCACACACCGGTTTCCACCAGATGCCGTGCAAAGTGGGTGCGTGAAATCAGTTCGGGATTGCCCACATATTGGAGGGCGCCTTCGTAGGCGTTCGAGATGCCGACTTTGGCCAAGCCGTCCGACATTTCCTGGGCGCGTTCGCTGCGGCCACCTCGGGTACGGCGCAAACCTTCAATCAATGCAGTGTTGTGGGCGTCAAAGCCCAAGCCGACGATGTGCACGGTCTGGTGGGCGAAAGTGACCGAGATTTCGGTGCCCGTGAGGTATGGCAAGCCTTGCGCGCGGGCAGCGGTCAAGGCGCGGTCTTGTCCACCGACTTCGTCGTGGTCGGTCAGTGCCCAGAGTTCCACCCCGTTGGTTTTGGCGCGTTGGGCCAGGACTTCGGGGGTGAGCGTGCCGTCGGAGATGACGGAATGGCAGTGCAGGTCGGCGTTCATGATGGATTTCACAAATGCATTTTAGGCGCATGCAGGACAGCGTTGGCCTGCGGGGGGCAAAGACCCGGTGCCATGAACAGCCCTGCGCTGCTTGCGGCTGATCCGGGTGGCCGATAATTCACCCATGACAACGATGCAGCCCTTTGCGGAGCCCTCAAGATGGCACTGATGATCACCGACGAATGCATCAACTGCGATGTGTGTGAGCCAGAGTGCCCGAACCAGGCCATTTACCTGGGCGAAGAGATTTATGAAATCGACCCGTCCAAATGCACCGAATGCGTGGGGCATTTTGACGAGCCGCAATGTGTGCAGGTGTGCCCGGTGGCCTGTATTCCCATTCACCCCCAACACGTCGAGAGCCAGGAATCGCTGTGGGCCAAGTACCGGCGACTGCAGGGGCAGTGAGAGGCGGCTGAGCGCCCGAATCATTCGGGCGTGGTGTTTTCCGTTGCAGGCGCTTTGACTGGCCTTGGGGGTTTGGGGCGAGGTGGCTTGCTGGTGTGAATTTGCGCCATGGCTTTTTCCATCTCGCCGCCCAACAGTCGCGGCAAAGCCTTCACCGCGCGGTGGATGCTGTCGTCAATGGCCTTTCGGTGCTCCAGCATCGGTTTTTTCAACACCCAACTGACCACTTCGGACTTGTCGCCCGGGTGGCCCACGCCAATGCGCAGTCGCCAATAGTCGGCCGTGCCCAGTTGGGCATGGATGTCGCGCAGCCCGTTGTGCCCGGCGTGGCTGCCGCCCAATTTGAGCTTGGCTTCCCCGGGGGCAATGTCGAGTTCATCATGGGCCACCAGAATTTCCTGGGGCTGGATTTTGAAAAAACGTGCCAGCGCGCTGACCGATTTGCCCGACAGGTTCATGAAGGTCTGGGGTTCGAGCAACCACACCGTTTGGCCCTGGACCGTGGTGCGGGCCACCAGGCCATGGTAACTGCGCTCGGGCACCAGCGACACCTTGAGTTCACGGGCCACGGCATCCAGCCACCAGAAGCCGGCATTGTGGCGGGTGTCTTCGTATTCGCTGCCGGGGTTGCCCAGGCCGACTAAGAGTTTGATCATGGTGCGTGATTATCCTTGCGCGCGGTGCCTGGTCTTGTGAAAACCGGCACGCCAAAGCAAAAGGCCCGCTTGCGCGGGCCTTGGGAGAGAGGTTGCTTCCAACCTCGGCAAGTAAATTACTTCTTGCCTTTGCCCTTGCCTTTGGCGTCTGCGGGTGCAGCAGCCACAGGTGCTGCCACCACTTCTTCCACGGGGGCCACCGCAGTCACGAGGACTGGGTTTTTCTTGCCATGGGTCACAGGCTTGCAGCCTGTGGGCAAAGTGATGTCGTTCAGGTGCAGGGACACGCCTTTGGTCAGGCCCTTCAAGTCCACTGCAATGAATTCAGGCAGGTTGGCTGGCAGGCAGGCCACTTCGATTTCAGTCACGACGTGGTTGATCAGGCACTTGTCGGTCTTGACGGCTTCGGACTCTTCTTCGCCGCTGAAGTGCAATGGCACTTTCATGTGCAAAGTGGTGTTGGCGTCGACGCGCTGGAAGTCGATGTGTTGCACCAGTTGCTTGTAAGGGTGCATCTGGTAGTCACGCAGCAAAACCTGGCTGGATTGGCCGTTGAATTCCATCTCCAGGATGGAGGCGTGGAAACCTTCTTTTTTCAGGGCATGCCACAAAGCGTTGTGGTCCAGCTCGATGAGTTGGGGGGCCGATGTGGAACCGTAAACGATCCCTGGTGTGCGACCGGAATTGCGGAGACGGCGGCTCGCACCCGTACCCTGCTTGGAGCGCTCAAAAGCGACGAATTTCATACATTTCTCCTTCTAGGGTCCACCGCGACCAGTGCGACCCTGACTCAAAAAAGCCAGCCAGTCCACAAGGACGGCTGGCCGCTGTTGGCCTTTTTCCCGATCAGGCGTGATCGGAGAACAGGCTCATCACCGACTCACCGTGCGCAATCCGGTTGATCGTTTCTGCGATCAGCGGAGCCACGGAGAGTTGGCGAATCTTGGAACACGCTGCGGCTTGGGCCGACAGCGGAATGGTGTTGGTGACCACGACTTCGTCGAGGGCTTCGCCCTTGGCGATGCGGTCGATGGCCGGACCCGAAAAGATGGGGTGTGTGCAATAAGCGTAGACCTTTTTGGCACCACGCTCTTTGAGCACTTCGGCTGCTTTGACCAAGGTGCCTGCGGTGTCGATCATGTCGTCCATGATCACGCAGTTGCGGCCATCGATCTCGCCGATCACGTGCATGACTTCGCTCACGTTGGCTTTGGGGCGGCGCTTGTCGATGATGGCCAGGTCGCAACCCAGCTGTTTGGCCAGTGCGCGTGCACGCACCACACCGCCCACATCGGGTGAGACCACGATCAGGTCTTCGTAATTTTTCTGGCGCAAATCGCCCAGCAGCACCGGCGAGGCGTAAATGTTGTCAACCGGGATGTCAAAGAAACCTTGAATCTGGTCGGCGTGCAAGTCCATGGTCAGGACGCGGTCCACACCAACGGCTTGCAACATGTTGGCCACGACTTTGGCCGAGATGGGCACACGGGTTGAACGTGGGCGACGGTCTTGGCGGGCGTAGCCAAAATAAGGAATGACGGCGCTGATGCGACCTGCCGATGCGCGTTTGAGCGCGTCGACCATGATCAACAATTCCATCAGGTTCTCGTTGGTGGGCGCGCAAGTGGACTGAACCACAAAGACTTCGCGGGCCCGGACGTTTTGCTTGAGTTCGACAGTGACTTCACCATCGGAAAAACGGCCCACATCAACAGCGCCAAGCTGTGTGCCAAGGCAGCGGGCAATTTCGGCTGCCAAAACGGGATTGGCGTTGCCGGTGAACAGCATGAATTCGGGGGGGAGTGAAGCAGGCTGCATGTGCATTCCAGCGATCAGAAAAAAGGGCCTGTACGATTGAACGTATTTGGCAGGGGAAGAAGGACTCGAACCTTCGAATGCCGGAATCAAAATCCGGTGCCTTAACCAACTTGGCGACTCCCCTACACGGGTTGACTGCTGAAACAGCAATCTACCGATCAACTATCGCTGGAGGCCCAACCTATCAGAGGATGAACTTCCATGTTGCTGCATTTGCGCACTTGCCAGTGGTCTGGGACCGGACTGGGCGATGTGCCTGTTGTGCAATGTGCGAACACTGCACTGCCAGAACCCGTCATCTTGCTGTTCAGGCCTGCATCAGAAAGTGCTTGAAGCGCTTTTGAAATGTCAGGACAAACTACTTGGGCAACGGGTTGCAGGTCATTGTGACCGAAGTCATATGGCGCTGCAGCGAAGACCGAAATTGTAGCAGGCTTTGTGGCCCTTTGAAGCGTCGGGTGCATAAAAATTTGAGAAGTTTCGACGCCGGTTGGGGGCTTGATGACCCAGAACTGGGCCGCGGGTAAATCCAAAGGGGTGATTTGCTCGCCCACGCCTTCGACCCAGGCATTGCGCCCGCGCAGAAAAAAGGGCACGTCGGCGCCCAATTGCAAACCGAGTTTTTCAAGTGTGGGCAAGCCCAGCTTCAAGTTCCAAAGCTGGTTGAGCGCGAGCAGGCAGGTGGCCGCATCGGACGAGCCACCCCCCATGCCCGCTTGCGCCGGGATCTGCTTTTCGACCGCGATGTGCACGCCTTGCGTGCAGCCCGTGTGTTGTTGCAGCAGTTTGGCGGCGCGGGTGATCAGGTCTTCTGCGGGCAGCTGCAGCGTCAGGTCTTCCCGACTGATGCTGCCGCCTGGGCGTTTTTCGAAGTGAAGCGTGTCGCACCAGTCGATGAGCATGAACACCGATTGCAGCAGGTGGTAGCCGTCGGGGCGTCGACCTGTGATGTGTAAAAACAGGTTGAGTTTGGCCGGTGCGGGGACGTCGTACAGCTGTTTCATGGGGACGATTATCGCCAGCGCCCGCCAGCGTCTGGTCAACGGTCGAGCAGGATGCGCAAAATGGCTTCGGGCGCCGGGGTGCTTCTGACTGCCGTCAGCCGGCCTTGCGGATGGGCCGACAAGTCCACTTGCCAGCCAGGCGCATTGGCGGTGTGACCCGCCAGCCAGTCAAACAGGGCGGCGATGGGCAGGTCCGTGCCCGTCAGGCGCTGGCTCAGGCTGGGCAGGTTGCTGAATTCGGTTTTGTCTTGCCCTTGCTCCAGCACGGCGGCGTGGGGTGTCCAGCTCAGGCGTGCCAAAGTGGTGCCAATGGGACTGAACAGAACCATTTGGCCTTGCTCGGCTGAGCCTTGTAACTCGAAGCTGGCGCTCCAGTTTTGGGGGGGCGTGCTTTGCAGTTGCAGCGCCAGACGGCCAGACCAAAAGGCCGATGCATCGGTGGGTGGCCTGCGGGGAGGGCTACAGCCAGCCAATGTCAACAAGCCCCCAACGCAGAGGCTCAGGCAGGTGCGGCGTGGCCACCTGTTGGATGTCATGGTTTGAAGTTGAAACGTTGGAGGGTTTCGACCAGGGTTTCGTTGTCGGCTTTGAGCAGCAGGCCTTCGCGCCAGATGGTGCCGGCTTCGCGTGTTTGGCCCGTGGCCCAAAGCACTTCACCCAGGTGGGCGGCTATTTCTGCATCGGGTCTGGATTTGTAGGCGGCTTGCAAAATCCGCAGGGCCTCTGGATGCCGGCCCTGGCGAAACATGACCCAACCCAGGCTGTCCTGGATGTAGGCGTCCTGAGGCGTCAGTTGGACCGCTTTTTCGATCAGTTGGCGTGCCTCATCCAGCCGGATGTTCCGGTCTGCCAGCGAGTAACCCAAGGCGTTGAAGGCGTGTGCTTCTTGCGGGGCTTTGGCCATGAGCTGGCGCAGCAAGGCCTCCATCTCGTCAAAGCGCTTGAGCTTTTCGCAAACCAGCGACAACTCGGTCAGCAGCTCGGTGTCGTCCGGCTTTTTGTCCAGGGCGGCACGGACCAAGGTGTAGGCCGCCTGGACTTCGCGGTGTTCACGCAACCAATGGGATTGGGCCAGGATTTTGCGCAGGGCTTGTTCGGCGTTGGCGGGCTTGACCTGTGCTAACACGCGGCGCGCTTCGTCCAGATGACCTTGTTGGGCCAGCAGATCGGCTTGTCGGCTGGCCAGCTTGATGGGGTCAGTACCTGCCGGCATTTGGCTCAGCCATCGGTTGGCGCGGTCCAGCTGACCTTGCTTTTGCGCCATGTGCGCCAGCGACATCAGGGCTTCAGCCAGTCCGGCCTGGTGTTCCGGGGTGCGGCTGTTGGCGATCAGGCGCACGTATTGTTCGAGGCGTTTTTCGGCTTCTGGCAGTTGACCTTTTTCCTGCAGAACCAGGCCGTGAATCAGCCAGCCTTCGGCAAATTGGGGGTGCCTGCCGTTGAGTTGGACCAGCTGCGCAATCGCATCGGGGTAAAGCTGCAGCGAGACCAGCGTGCGGGCATAGCCCAAACGCAATTCGGGGTTCACGTCGGTGGTCATGGCCGCATCGACCATGGGCTTGAGCGTGCTGTTGCTGCTGGCCATCAGGCTGAGCGCCAGCACCAGTGGCCCCGTGGCTTGGGGGTCTGTGGCATGGCCTTGGGTGGCCGCGGCAACCGCCTTGGTGATTTGACCTGCTTCGCGGCGCATGCGGCCGACGGTGGTCCAGGCAGCCGCCGCGGTGCGGGCTTGGGTGAACGCCTGGGTCAATGCTTTTTCAACCACATCGGCCGCCAGGGACTTGTCTTGCACCATGCCAAACAAACGGGGCACCGAGGCGATGGCCCCCGGCTGTTCGTCCAAGGGCAGTTCGTTGATGGAGACCGCCAGGGCTTTGCCTGCGTCTTCAATGCGGTTGAGCGCCAGCAAAATCTGCAGCACATAACGGCTGGCTTCGGTTGCGGAGGGGATTTCTCGTTTCCAGCTTTGCGCTGCCTGCAAGGCGGCGTCGCCCGAGCGGGCCTGAAGGGCCATGTCAACAGCGCGCTGAAACAAGGCCGGGTCGCGGGTTTTGCGGGCGGCGTCCAGCATGATCGAAAAACCACTGCCGGGTGAGCCTTGGCGTGTGTTCAATTCACCCAGCAAAATTTGGTAAAACAGGACCGCGTCCAGTGCAGATTGTGGGGGAGGGGGCTCTGCTGTGGGCGCTGTAGGTTGCGCCCAAGCACCGATCACGCAAGAGGACAAGACAGCAAGTCGAAACCAGAATTTCATGTGGGCGATCATAATCCAGCCACTTTTTTAGCCCGTGCGTCCAGTGCGGATTCCCCCTCTTTGATGCCGGACCCTTGCATGCCCGAACTCCCCGAAGTTGAAGTCACGCGCCGCAGTTTTGCCGACCGCATCGCCTCAGCCCAAATTTTGGCCTTGCACATGGGCAAGCCCTTGCGCTGGCCTTTGGGGGTGCCGCCCCAAGCGCTGGTGGGCCGACAAGTTCAGGGCGTGCGCCGCCGCGGCAAATACCTGCTGCTCGACCTGGATCAGGGCTTGTTGCTGCTGCATCTGGGCATGTCGGGCAGCTTGAACTTTGCGCCCACCCAAGCCGCAGCCGGGCCGCATGACCACATGGATTTGGTGACCGACCGGGGCGTTCTGCGGCTGCACGACCCGCGTCGGTTTGGTGCCGTGGTCTGGGCGCCATCGGAAGACGCGCCCGAAGCCCAAAAGCTGCTGGGGCGTTTGGGTGTGGAGCCCTTGAATGGGCAATTTGATGTGGCAACCTTTGCCGATGCGCTCAAAAAACGGAAGTCCGCCATCAAGCAGGTCTTGCTGGCCGGGGATGTGGTGGTGGGCGTGGGCAATATTTACGCTTCGGAGGCGTTGTTCATGGCCGGCATTCGCCCAACTACCCAAGCCGCGCGTTTGTCCCGCCCGCGTGTGGCCAAACTGCATGCCGCCATCGTTCAGGTGCTGACCCGTGCCGTCGCGCAAGGTGGCAGTTCGCTGAAAGATTTTGTGAGCGCCGAAGGGCGCACGGGCTATTTTCAGCTGGAGGCGGCTGTGTATGGCCGTGCGGGCGAGCCTTGCCGCGTGTGCGGCACCCCCATCCGATCCATGCTGCAAGGCCAGCGCACCACCTTTTATTGCCCCACATGCCAGAAGCCTTGATGTCTGTTTCCGACCGCGTGCCCTATGGGTTTGCCCGCTGCCTGGTGGACTGGCAGCGCCAGCATGGCCGCCAAAGCTTGCCGTGGCAGAACACGCAAGACCCTTACCGTGTCTGGTTGTCCGAGATCATGTTGCAGCAAACGCAAGTGAGCACGGTGCTGGGTTATTTCCCCAGGTTTTTGGCGCGTTTTCCGGATGTGGCCGCTTTGGCTGCAGCGCCGCAAGACGATGTGCTGGCGCTGTGGAGTGGCCTGGGCTATTACAGCCGTGCACGCAATCTGCACAAGTGCGCGCAGGCGGTGATGGCGCGTTTTGGTGGCGCTTTTCCGCGCCGTGCTGAAGACCTGCAAACGCTGCCCGGCATTGGCCGCTCGACTGCGGCGGCGATTGCGGCTTTTTGCTTTCAGGAGCGTGCGGCGATTCTGGACGGCAACGTGAAGCGGGTGCTGACCCGTGTGCTGGCTTATGGCGGTGACCTGGCGCTGGCCAAAAACGAACGCACGCTGTGGTCATTGGCGCAAGACCTGTTGCCAGAGCAAGCGACCGACATGCCGCGCTACACCCAGGCCTTGATGGACTTGGGCGCCACCGTCTGTTTGCCGCGTAAGGTGCAGTGTGCGGTTTGCCCGGTCAGCACGCTGTGCCAGGCCAAAGGGCAGGGCGAGCCGCTGGCGTATCCCGTCAAAATCCGCAAACTCAAGCGCAGCAGTGCCACCCTGTGGCTGTTGTGGGCCGTCAATGCGCAAGGGCAGGTGTGGCTGCAAAAGCGACCGGACAAGGGCATTTGGGCGGGCTTATTCAGTTTGCCCGTGTTTGATTCAGAAGCCGAATTGCTGGCCGCTTGGGCGCATGGGAAAGATCCGCAATACATTGCGCCCTGGAAGCATGTGCTGACGCACCGTGACCTCCATTTGCACCCTGTGCAGATGACGGGCAGTGCGCGAAAATCACCCGCTTGTGAAGGCCAATGGGTCGATGCTGGTGTGTGGCCTGAACTGGGCTTGCCTGCGCCGATCAGGACCTTGCTGGCCTACTGAGTTGGCCCACACAGCCTGCTCACTCGGCCGCAGTCGCTGGCGCGTTCAGATCGCGTCCAGCTCGCGGTGCCGTTTGAGCGTGAGCCAGCGTGCGGCAAAGCTTTGTGTCAGTTGCTCGACCATGAAAACCGAGCGGTGCTGTCCGCCGGTGCAGCCAATGGCCACCGTGACGTAACTGCGGTGGTCGCGCTCGATGGCAGGAATCCATTGCTTGAGAAATCCTTCTATGTGCAATTGCATTTGCACGAATTCTTCGGACTGCCGCAGGTAGTCTTGCACCGGTGTGTCGCGACCAGTCAAGGGTTTCAAGGCGCTTTCGTAGTGCGGATTGGGCAGCATCCGGATGTCAAATACGTAGTCGGCATCGGTGGGAATGCCACGTTTGAAGGCGAAGGATTCAAAAACCAGGGTCAGTTGCGCCAAGGGGGCACTGACCAAGGTTTTGATGTAGCTTTGCAATTGCGCCGAGCGCAGCAAACTGGTGTCGATGACGTGCGCACGTTCACGCAAATTGGCCAGCAACTCGCGCTCGAATTGGATGGTCTCCAGCAGCGCTTTGTCGCTTTGAGGTTTTGACCCACCCGACAAAGGATGTTTGCGGCGGGTTTCTGAATAGCGGCGCTGCAAGGTGTCCGAGGTGGCGTCCAGAAAGACCGATTTCACCGTCATGCCCATGTCGCGCAGCAAGGCCATTTGCTCGGGCATCAGGTGCAAGGAGTTGGCGCTGCGCACGTCGATGGCGATGGCCAGGCGTTGCTCTTTTTGCTGCTCTTCAAGCTTGACAAAGGGAATCAGCAACTCGGGGGGCAAGTTGTCAACGCAGTAGTAGCCGGCGTCTTCCAGCGCATGCAGTGCAACCGATTTGCCGGAGCCGGACATGCCGGTGATCAGGATGATGTCCATGCTCAGAGGGGTGTGGCTTTGCGGCCAGTGGATTTCATGGGGGTATCGCCCAGCATTTCACGTGCATGGGCCAAGGTGGTGGCCGAAAGTTTTTCGCCGCCCAGCATGCGGGCAATTTCGCTCACGCGCTCTTCGCCGTGGACTGCACGCACCTGGCTGCTGACTTGTCCGTTGACCGCGGCTTTGCTGACGAGCAGGTGGTGGTCGGCGCAGGCCGCCACCTGAGGCAGGTGTGTGACCGCCAGCACTTGGCGGTGTTGGCCCAGTTGCTTCATCAAGCGGCCCACGGTTTCGGCCACAGCGCCACCGACGCCAGAATCCACCTCGTCAAAAATCAAAGTCCCGGCTTCGCCCAATTCGCTGGTGGTGACGGCGATGGCCAGCGCGATGCGCGACAGCTCGCCGCCAGAGGCCACTTTGCCCACCGGGCGCGGGGTGCTGCCTTCGTGTCCAGCCACCAGAAAGCTGATTTCTTCGAGGCCATGCTGCGAGGGCGTGTCGAGGGTTTGCAGCTGAACCTCAAAACGGCCGCCTTGCATGCCGAGTTGTTGCATGGCGCTGCTGACGGCTTGGGCCAGTGGCTTGGCGGCTTGCTGGCGCTGGCGTGAAACTGCTTTGGCCATTTGCAGACAAGCGGCGTGTGCGGCATGACTGGCTTTTTGCAGACTGTCCAGATCGGCCGCGGCATCGAGTCGGGTCAAGTCCTGGCGCCACGAGGCCAAGGTCAGCGGCAATTCATCGGGTGTTTTTTTGTAGCGCCGTGCCAGCGACACCCACAGGCCCATGCGTTCGTCCAGTTGCGCCAGGAGTCCTGGGTCCAGATCGGTTTTGCGCAAATAACTGTGCAGGCTGTGGGCCACGTCTTCGGCCTGGGCATGGGCCGATGCCAGCACCTCGGCCAACGCATGGAACTCGGGCTCATATTGCACCAGCGATTGGAGTGTCTGGATCGCCCGTGACAACTGACTCAAAGCGGCCCCGTTGCCTTCGTGGTCCTTGCCTTCGAGCAGTGCTGTGGTTTGGTGCGCACCCTCGATCAGGGCTTGCGCATGGGCCAGGCGGCTGTGCTGGGTGCTCAGCGCTTGCCATTCGTCCACCTGCGGGTTGAGTTTTTCCAGCTCGCCAATTTGCCAGGCCAGCCGTTCGCGTTCGTTGGTCAGGGTGCTTTGTGCTTGTTGTGCATCGGCCAGCGTTTGCTGTGCCTGGCGCCAGCCTTGCCAGGCGGCCTTGAGTGGGCGGGTGTCTGTGCCGGCATAGGCGTCGAGCAGGCCGCGCACGGCGTCGGGCCGTGTCAGGCTTTGCCAGGCGTGCTGGCCATGGATGTCCAGCAATTGTTCGCCCAGTTCGCGCAGTTGCGTGGCGGTGGCGGGGCTGCCGTTGATCCAGGCGCGGCTTTTGCCCAAGGTGTCCACCGTGCGGCGCAGCAGCAAGGGAGTTGCAGCGTCAAAACCCGCTGTTTCGAGCCAGTCTTGAATGGCGGGTGTGGGCTCGAACTCGGCACAGACCTCGCAGCGGTTGGCGCCTTCACGGACCACGCTGGATTCGGCTCGGGCACCGAGGGCCAGCTGCAGGGCGTCGATCAAAATGGATTTTCCCGCGCCTGTCTCGCCAGTCAGCACGCTGAAGCCGCTGGTCAGATCCAGCGCCAATTCGCGCACGATCACAAAATCGCGCAAGGTGATGTGCGTCAGTGCCACGGCTTAAGCGCCCTCATTCCAGTGCATTTTTTTGCGCAAGGTGTCAAAGTAGTTCCAGCCTGCGGGGTGCAAAAAGCGGACTTTGTGTTCTGAGCGCTGCACCGTGATCCGGTCGCCCAGCATGAGTTCGGCCAGCGATTGCATGTCGAAATTGGCGCTGACGTAGCGCCCGGCCACAACGTCGATGCTGATCTCTGAAGATTCGGGCAGCACGATCGGACGGTTGGACAAGGTGTGCGGCGCAATGGGGGCCATGACCCAGCCGCCGATCGAAGGGTGCATCAAGGGCCCGCCGACCGACAGGGAATAAGCGGTCGAGCCCGTGGGGGTGGCGATGATCAGGCCGTCGGCGCGTTGCGTGGCGACAAACCGGCCATCGACCTCCACCCGCAACTCCACCATGCCTGAGGTGCCGCCCCGGTTGACCACCACATCGTTCATGGCCAGTGCGCTGAACATGCTGCGCTGGTCACGCACCACCTGCGCCTGCAACAGGCTGCGGTCTTCTGTTTGGTAGTTGCCTTGCAGCATCGGCTGCAACACATCTTGGTAACTTTGAATGGGAATGTCGGTGATGAAACCCAGGCGGCCCTGGTTGATGCCGATCAACGGCAGGGCGTAGCGGGCCATCTGGCGGCCAATGCCCAGCATGGTGCCATCACCCCCGATGACCAATCCCAAATCGCACTGCTTGCCGATCTCGGCCATGCCCAGCGTGGGGTAATGGCTCAAGCCGGTGTGCAAGGCGGTTTCTTGGTCTAGCACCACGTCGCAGCCTTGCCGCGTCAGGAATTGGGCAACGTCGTCCAGCACCAGGCGTGAACTCTCCAAGGCCCCGCCATGGTTGGTGGCGTGGTATTTGCCAAACAGCGCGACGTGACGGAATTGGGATCTCATGCGTAAATTACATCATTAAAATGGTCCCATGCTAGATGATCGTGCCAAGTTATTGCTCAAAGCGCTGGTTGAACGCTATATCGCGGACGGCCAGCCCGTGGGCTCGCGCACGCTCTCCAAAGCCTCTGGGCTGGACCTGTCGCCCGCCACCATCCGCAACGTGATGTCCGACTTGGAAGAGTTGGGTCTGATTGCCAGCCCACACACTTCGGCCGGGCGCATTCCGACCAGCCGGGGCTACCGTTTGTTTGTGGACACCATGCTCACGGTGCAGCGCGATGGTTTGGAGACTCCGGCACTCACCCCTGATCAGCCCCAAAAGGTGATTGCCAGCGCGGCCAACCTGTTGTCCAACCTGTCGCACTTTGTGGGCGTGGTCATGACGCCGCGCCGGGCTTCGGTCTTCCGGCACATCGAATTTTTGCGTTTGTCCGAACGGCGTTTGCTGGTCATCATCGTCTCGCCCGAAGGCGATGTGCAAAACCGCATCCTGTTCACCGAGACCGATTACTCCCAAAGTCAGTTGATCGAAACCTCGAATTTCCTCAACTCCCACTACGCGGGCATGGCCATTGAGCAAGTGCGCAGCCGGGTCCAGCAGGAACTGGTCAGTCTGCAAAGCGAAATTGCCACCCTCATGCAGGCCGCAGTTCAAGTCAGCACCGAGGCGCTGGCCGATGACCAGAATGAGGTGGTGATTGCGGGCGAACGCAATTTGCTCTCGGTCAGCGACTTTTCTGGCGATATGGGGCACCTGCGTCGGGCTTTTGAGTTGTTTGAGCAAAAAACCCAACTCATGCGTTTGCTGGACGTGTCCAGCCAGGCCGAAGGTGTGCGCATTTATATCGGTGGCGAAAGCCAGATCGTGCCCATGCAGGAGCTGTCGGTCGTCAGTTCACCCTATGAGGTCGATGGCCAGATCGTGGGCACACTGGGTGTGATCGGCCCCACCCGCATGCCCTATGACCGGATGATCCAGATCGTCAACATCACCTCGCGGCTGGTCAGCAATGCGCTGAGCCAGTCCAAATAAGTGGCCTGGCCAGGCCACTACAATCACCACTTCGGTTGGGGCGTTAGCTCAGTTGGTTAGAGCAGAGGACTCATAATCTATTAAAAAAGTTCTCGAAATCATAAAATACCTATATAAATCAATAGGTTACGTGAGATAAAGCGGTGTGAAAAACACTACACACCGGCTGCACACTTTTTGACTGATTTGAGCCAGCTTTTTGGGCTGTTTTTTCACCCAAAAACCCGACCACGTACAATCGTTTTTTGAGGGGCGTTAGCTCAGTTGGTTAGAGCAGAGGACTCATAGAAATTGTGCACCGAGGCAGGAAACTCCTCGCGTGAATGACGTCAAATTCGGTGAAACCTAAGTGTGGCAACACATATGGCAATGCCGAGCCAAGCTCAGTGAGAAATCACTTTGAAGGTGTAGAGACTAGACGGCGTCCACCTAATGCGAAAGCTATGGTGAAGGCATAGTCCAGGGAGTGGCGAAAGTCACACAAACCAGAATCCTTTGGTCGACAGTTCAAGTCTGTCACGCCCTACCATTTATCTCCCGCGAACTGCTCTCTACGCCGCTCGCGCATCGCGCTGCAGCCCAGTGTTAGCGCCGTTCCTGAAAATGTCTCTTGGCCGTGGATGGCCAAAAATCCGAAAAAGTACTCGTTTTCTCTGCCCGAAATTCTCTGTTTCTACGTTTTCTCTTGGTCGCACCAAAGGACGAACCTAGGATTCATGCGGGTTGCAGCCCGATAGTTTGATGTGAATCTTGGTCCTCATGATTGACTAAGTTTCTTTTGTTTTCTTTGGTGGTACGAGAGATCGCTGTTTTGTAACGCTTGCGACGCTGTCTGGGCGGCGTCGGCGGGGTTTTGAGGCCTTTTTCGGCTCGGAATCCGAGTGCAGGAAGCTTTTCAGGAACAGAGAAAGCGTCTGTACATTGATCGAAATTTGGACCTGATCCGGATAGAGAACTACGCGGCCGACCAACTGTCTGATCACGTCGGCAACCATTTGTGGGATGAAATAACGCCATGGTTTGTCCAGTTTTCTCAAGCTGGCTTTGACATGTTCGGGATCAAACTCGGGCCAGCTTTTCCATTCTTCGGGCAGATCATCGAGCCATGGCTGTGGGTCTTTAAATCGCTCTCGCAGGTGATCAATGACCACCTGGTGCAGTTCATGAGTCGGCAGCGTCACAGGGCCAGAGCTATCGGTGTGGCCGGAAGTGGTTTTTGGTGCCTTGTAATATCGATAGCGTTGCCCTTTGCGGTTGCTGGACTCATACACGGTGTAGGCACTGCCGTCGTGCCAGAAAACCAAACCAGCCAATGGGAAATCTTCTACATATCGGTTTCCAGTGGGTCTACCTGTGCGCCGGGCGCGTTGACTTCTGATGGCCTGCACTTGATCCCAGAGCGCGCGATCAATGATGGGTTCGTGCTTGCCAGGGTGCCAAGCGTCCTCATAGAAGACTTCTCCGACGTATGCATGATTCCTGAGCAACTGATTGAGCGTATTGCGATCGAAGTGCTTGCCTCCATGCTGATTGCCATTTCGGCTGATGTGGCTCTTCGTCCGGTAGTCCAGAGCGCTGAGATCCTCAAGAAGTTGGGTCATTGAATCGGCGGCCAGAAAGCGCTGAAAAATATCGCGCACCACGACCGCCTCGGTGGCATCGACCTGCAGCTCTTGTTGATCGGTGAGCGTGTAGCCCAGCGGTATGCCACTGCGCTGCCATCGACCACTGGCGCGTGTGATGGCGAATTTGTCACGAACCCGTTCGCCCGCCAGTTCCCGCTCGAATTGACCAAACGTGGTTAGCAGGTGCAAGGTGAGCTTGCCCGTGGGGGTCTCACTGTCAAATGCCTGTGTCAGGCTGACTAAAGAGGTTTTTGTCTTGCTGAATGAGGGCAGAAGATCGCAGATGTCTCTCACATTGCGGCACAGGCGATCGAGGCGTTGCATGATCACAGCATCAAACTTCTTGGCTTCAACATCCAGCATGAGTTGAATTAAGGCAGGGCGATCAAGATTTCCGCCGGAGTAGCCGTCATCGATATAGGGTGGGGTCACCAACTCCCACCCCATGCCACGTTGGGATTGGATGTAGCTCTCACAAGCCTGCACTTGGGCCTGTAGCGAGGTCAATTGGGTGCGGTTGTCTTTGCTGCTGACCGAGACGCGTGCATAAATCGCACAGCGCCGAATTGCCGTTGCCGGTTTGTCTGATTCAGCAGAGGGCACATGAATGATTGGCACATGGCTCATAAGCTCGCATCATCTCAGATCGAGGGCCATGGCCCATCCAGATCGGTGCCCAGTGGCATTGCAAGCTGATCGGTACAGATCGGCAACTGCTGTGCGGAAATTGATAGGCTGTAACCCACCGAAGCTGGTAACGTAGGCGGGTCAGCATTTCCCACGACAAGTAGCTCCAAACATGACCGCTCCGTCGCAGTCCTTAATTGACACTCAGCGCTATGTCGCATTGGACCTGGAGTACAACCAGCCCAGCGGCACCATCATCCAAGTCGGCGTGGCCATTGGCAGCGCCGCACATAACCAGCAGGAATATGTGGTCCGGCGCTGGGACTTGAAAGTAGATGAGCCAATCAGCTAGTTCATCACGCAACTGACAGGCATCACCGATGAGGATTGCCAGGCTGGTGTGAGCCTGGCGCAATGCGCGGCTGAGCTGGGCGAGCTGCTTGACGAGCATGCGGTGTTCGTCAACCCGGTCACATGGGGTGGTGGTGACACCACTGATCTGTTGGATGCTTTTGCCCAAGCGCAAGTTGAGTTCCCTCACTTCGGGCGCCGCTGGATTGACGTCAAGACCTGGGCCACCTTGCTGTCTTTGGCTCGGACGCCGACCGGCAAGGTTCAGCAGGGTGGTCTGTCCAAAGCCATGGCACGCTACAAGTTGCAATTTGTGGGGGAGGCCCACCGTGCTGACGTGGATGCCTTCAACACACTGCGACTGTTTTTTGCAATCTTGGCCCGTCAGCGGACATTGGAAGCATGTGCTGCGCAGATGAAAGGTCTGTGAATCCTGGCCATCAATTAGCCAAAAAACTCATTGGCTTTTGCTGTGGCATTTTTTAGCGCGGCATTTGGGGGTTCAGGTGATAGCAAAGCTTTGGCAAATGCCTCTTGGTCAGCATGAGACAGGTGGATGTCATCCACCTGCTCAATGGCTGATGTGGGCAGGACCTGATTTTGCGCTGTGCTGTCAGTAGCGATAGCATTCATGGCCTTTGGTGCCGATTTTTTGATCTGAGTGAGCTGGGCTATGGTCAGAGCCCCCTCATCAGCCTCGTACGCTGCATTGATTTCCTTGTTGAATTGCATCATTAATTTATTGGTACGAGTTGATTCAGCCGCTTCCAAAACCGCTTCATCGCATGCAGGACAAAAATCGCCCGTAACTCCCTCGATGGTGGTGGATGCACCCTTGTAGGCGTAGGGCATATCCCTAGTGTCGCGAATCAATTCCGCCGCGCCGCATACAGGACATTTCATGTTCAAAGCTCCTTCCGCGCTTTAGGTTGCGCGCTCATATTGCAGGAACCTACCGTTGAATCCAATTTTGCGGCTGATTCGTTGTTTGCCAATGTTAACGACGACACCCGTAGGGACCTGGACAGTTCGGCCAGAGTTGTACGCTGCAGTCTGAAGCGATTGGCCCAGACGTACGCCGAGTTTGGTCAATGCTTGTGGGCCGAGCACCTCGAGAGGCTGAACAGGGATAGGTTTGCCTGAAATCACGCTAGGTTTGGCCTTGGCATAAATGCCCACGCCAAGTCGCACCAGTACGCCAATGTTGGTCAGCTTCTTGATTGCGCGCCTGACCGATGTTTCACTGCCAAATCTCATGAAGTCAGCAGGACGAAACACGAGGTCGTTTCGACGATGAACGGAGCATCTAATGCGGTCAGTGATATTCATTGTCGATCAGGCCCGTATACAGACAGTAGAAATTCCACGATTTCTGCAATTCTCATTGGCCTAGCGGGATTTTCATAATTTTCAATTGCCGCAAGCGTGTACTGGATCTTCATGCCAATCTTCAAATACTCCGGTCCAAGCTGAAGGGCTCGCCACCTTTGAAGAGTTTTGGGCTAATGGACCATCGGGCAGCAAGCTCGGTTTCGGTCAGGGTAGTTCGCATGGTGCATGCTCCTTGTAAGGACGGAGCTGTATTCACGCGTGTTTTTGCCGATAAGTCGAGGGACGCACAAAGAAAAGGTCTGTGAGGTTGCACAGACGAAAGCGTTGTGAGGCTACGATTTCCAGTCGGTCCGGCTGCTGGACACGAGGGCCGCCCAGTCGTCAGGTGGGTGACCTTGTTTCAGCATCCTCTGGAAAACAGCGTAAGGGTCACTCTTGCTGCCTGATGAGCGCAAGGTATTCTCGTCATTGACCCAGGCAAAAATGATGATCCGGGACTTCGAATCAAATCGAAAAAACAACCGAAACCGCCGACCGATCTTCGCGCGTCGCCAATGACGAAACGCGCTGCCCATGGTGTTGCCTTGTCGATACTCCTCGCGATTAGGATCACTGGGCACAGCGTCAAAAATTAACTTTGACAGCGCAGCAAACAGCCGGAAGTTCGCGTTGGACTCATAGCCTGCGGGGTCTTGCTGCTTGGCTCGCTCGGTTGCGGTATGCAGCTTTTGCAGCTGCTCTGTGAGGCACTCGTGGAACAGCAGCGTCCACCCATGGCGCTGAATCACAGCGCCACTTCGCCGTCAATATCGGCTCTCAGATCGGTCGGCTGGCGCAGCGTTGCCAACATGGCTTGCGTTAGGTCGTCTGGCAAGCTGGTCAGGTGCTTGCCGGTGCGGATGTCTGCCTCCAGCAGATTCAAGAAGCAGCTGATGGCCGGATCATCATGGGACGACTCTTCCACGCGGGTGACCACCACCTGGGATCCGCGCAGATCAAATGCAACTTTCCCCCCGTAGTCCACCCCGAGGGCTTGACGGATAGGCTTGGGCAAGGTGATTTGCCCCTTCGAGGTGATCGTGGCCACTTCGTGGACAGCAGGCATAGCAATTCTCCTAATGCAGCACGCATAGTAAGGAATAAACCTTACCATGTCAAGTCCCTTAATGCCGACCAGCCGAAGCCCGTCAGCTCGCAAGGGCCAGAACGTGGCCGCAAGCTCGCAAGGGCCAGAACGTGGCCGCAAGCTCGCAAGGGCCAGAACGTGGCCGCAAGCTGGCAGCGCCGATGGGGCGATGCAACCCTAGATTGACCCCTGGCTCAATCAAGTGTTTTTTGCCGCTGATTCACTACCTCGCACTATTGAGTCGAAATAGAGGCTGGTGCCCGGGACCAATCACTTGGTTCTGTTCATGATTAACTTTTCTACCATTTATCACCCGTGAACTGTTCTCCATACCGTTCATGCATCCTGCTGTGGCCCTGTAATTGCGCCATTCTTGAAAAAACCTCTTGGCCGTGAATGGCCAGGAAATCGGGAGTGGGCCATTTTTTGCCCAGAAATCTCTCTCTTTCTCTGTTTTCTCTTGGTCGTATCCAAGGGCGCGACCCAGGATTCATGCGGGTTCGGACTAGGGAGTTTGATGTGAATTTTGCGTACCGTAAATGACTAGGGTACAAAATTCATCGCTGATTTAGGACGGCAGAGCCCGAACAGGCGTGTTTAGGCTGCGAGCGGTCGTTTGCCAACTTAAGCTCAATTCAAACAACCGGCCCCAAAGCGGTCGGTGGGCACGATTGAGGGCAGACGTTCAACGTGCGAGGCGAGGTGGGTCGCCTTGCCGTCGGTCCGACCTCGCAGGAGGGGTTAGGCGCCAGCAAGGCCAAAGTAAGCGGCAACAGCTTTGGCCACTGCCGTGGCGGCCACCTCAATGCCAACGCCAGTAGCGCCGGATGCAGCTTTGCCAGCAAGGCGCCCAATCCATGTGCCAGCGGTCGTCTTTCGTTCCTCATCGCTGGACGCGGCAAGTGCACGTTCCAAGTCTTCCTTTAGTCCCAATGTGTCCGATTCAGTGAGACCTAGTTCGAACAGTCGGGCTTGGAGTGACTGCCATTCGCCCTGACGAACAACTACTGTCGAGGACTGTATGAACCCTGAACTAGCGTTGGCGATATTGCCAACGTTGCCTGTGATGTTTGTGTTGAAGATCTGAGTCATTTTCTCGGGACTTAATGGGGGCTGGCTTCCGATTGGGAGTTCACCTGCGTTCGGGGCCTCTCGCTCAAGATCGATTGCAAAGCCAAGAACTCTTGTCTTCACAGAGTCCATCAAACGAACGACCGCCCCGATCGGTATCTCTTTCCATGCCGCAATGCACTGCATATGCGGTGTGAGCTTGGATGCATGGTGGATCGCTAGCGCAACTGGCCAAGGCTCCTGGACGCTGCCGGACTTCCCTCCCTCTATCAATGCAGTATATGCACTGATACTGTTGCCCATGTAAGCGTTTTGGTATTGCTCCTGAATCTCCTTGGGTAGAACCGAAACGGGAATTTGCAACTTGCCGGCCTGCTGAAATGCGCCTACGAAAGTGCCGTAAGAGTCCGCCCGCACAACGCGATAGTCCGGCAGTTCATCGACTGTGGGGTAGCCATTGAGTTCGAGATCCACCCAGTGTGCGAACTCTTGATGCGAGATTCTCGCCGCCAAGAGTTTGCACATGCGGAGCATGGTCGGGATATCCGAATTCTGGGCGATTGAAGCGGCTTGTATGTCGTGAATAAGTGACATCTGAGGCCTAATGTTTGAGCAGAACAGAAACTCGCAATGCACGCGAACGCACTAGTGCGTCCGCGTTGACGACACATTTATTTTGCATGGCTGTCGTGCTCCTGAATGGCTTGACGATACATAAACGCGTAATGATGTGCGGCAGTTGCAGGAGCATCACCGAGGGGCAATTGTTGAACGGCATCCGAGCGCAAACGGTTGTACAGGAAAGCACTGCTCTTGCGAAGGAGTCTCATTCTCGGAATGTTCATGACTCGCTCTTCGTCAAGGTGAGCGACGAACTTGTTGCGATAACGGAGAACGGATCTCACGACTGCGCGATACTCCTTGTCCGTCACTTGAAGGGCGGCGTAGAGATCCTTTAAAAATGCGCTGTGATCTGCAACTACCCGCCTCCAGTGATGTTTGCTTTTGCGATCGGCAAAGAGCTTGCACCAATCGAGGACCGCAACGTCGAGGGCGTTCGCGTTTGCGCCAATCCAGAATTGACGCGAAATGCGCAGCGCCCCATGTTGCCACCCGGCTCGATAGAACGCAATGTTTCGCAGACAGTGACAGCAAAGAAGGGCCACGCGGCGCACGCGCTCCGGGTGTTCCATGTGACCTAACCTAATGTAGACCGTACAAGCCTGCAGCCTAAAACCGAGAGCATCGGTCTGGCTTGGCGGATCCCGTACGCCCATTTTTTTGATATCAAAGCAATTTTTCCCATTTGCTATTTGGTGTCGTCCTCTAGAAAGCCCGACAAACGCTGCTGCAGACTAATGAATGTAGCACTGCATACCCATCCCCCAAAAAGGGCATCCAATGTCCGATTATGGGAAGACTCTTGGAAGTCAGCTTTTGGCCGATGGCTGCAGTTCAACTTGCAACGGTCGATGACTGCATCCGCTGCAAACTTGTCGGCTATACCGTGATGTCCGCTACGATCCTGGCAAAGGAAGCGTGTTGCCCGCACGGGTGAGAAACTCAATATTGCAGCGGCGACCGTGCCCAAGTTCAGCGCGAGTGCAGCCTTCAAAGCTGCTGTGAAGAAAAAGAAGTGATTTAGCTTGCTCAGATGTGCTGCCCCTCGGGGCCGTTTCTACTGGTGCATTTGCTTGGCGCGTAAATACCATGCTGCAATGCGTGTACCCGACCGCAGACCGAGCAGGTCACCGGCTCACTCAGTTGTCGGCGATGGCCTGGAACTTTGCATGCTGCTCACTCCACAGGGCCGGAATGGTGTTTTTGGTGAACCAGTGCAAGTTCAGTCCCATGGGCTGGGTGCCTTGAAGGATGCTGTCGATGATTTTGGGATCCAGTAGCGTCAAGCGCATGCATTCATTGACTGTGGCCTGATCCAGGCCCTCCTGCCGTGCAATATCAACGCCACTGCGCACGATGCCCTCGTCGATGAGCCGCTGCCAGTAAAAGGCCCTTGTGAGCCCTTCAACCAGTTTGGTGTCCGGTAGCTGGGCGTGGTCTTTGATCACCTGGTCGACGTTTTCCGGGGGCTCAACAACGCTGCGCCCACCGCGTTTGACGAACTTCAGTGGGATGAACGTGCTGAACTCCACGTGATTCGAGGTGGTGGCTACGCTGTTGCCCATCGACTGTGCGTTATTCATGCAATCTCCAATTCACGCAGGTCATATTCCAGTTGTTCGTATCCGGCCAGGTTCTTGGGCGGAAGGCCGATCAGTGCGCCCCAGGCTTCAAATCGCCAGTCCACATGCAGGCCTTCCGGGGCAACGGTGATGCGCTTGATCAGCGTGCGCACGATGTCCTGTTTGGCTTGCGTGGCCAACTGGTCCCATATGCCAGCTGTGTTTTTGAAGAAAAGCACCATGGCTTCAGGTTCGGTCAACTTGGGGTTGAGGCTGCACACCTGCTCCCAGCATTTGTGGACCATCTGCCCGGATCGCAGCACTTCGAGCACATTCTCTATCACGGATTTCTCAATGCCCGCCGCAGGCAGATTGGCAAATTCCACGGTGCCAGCTCCCATTTTTTGGTTCTTGTTGACCATGTAGTAGCGGTAAAGCTTGCCGCTGGTCTTGCGTGTGGCCATCGGCAGGTAGAGGTCCCCATCGGCAGTGAACATCATCCCGCGCAGCAAGAAGCCGTGCCTGCATTTCTGACCGAAGGTGTCGCGAGCCCGGTCCCGGCTGTTCTGGGCCATGATCTTTTGCACACTGTCCCATTGCGACTGGTCAATCAGAGCCTCGTGTTGGCCTGGATAAAAGTCGCCCTTGTGTCCAATATCGCCGATGTATAAGCGGTTGTGCAGGATGGTGTACAGAGCCTGCTTGGTCAGTGGCTTGCCGTTTTTGCTCGTGACGCCTTGCTCTACGAGCTGTTTGACCATGAGGGTGGTCGAACGTGTGGCGACAAACGAGTCAAAGATTTGCCGTACCACCTGGGCCTCCTCTGGCACCACCACCAACTTTCGGTTGTCCACGCAGTAGCCCATCGGCACTGGTCCGCCCATCCACATGCCTTTGCGCTTGGAGGCGGCGAATTTGTCGCGGATGCGCTCGCCGGTTACCTCGCGCTCAAATTGCGCAAAAGACAGCAGAACATTGAGCATCAGGCGTCCCATGGACGTGGCCGAATTGATCTGCTGGGTGACCGAACTGAAGCTGGCCTTGTACCGATCAAAGAGCTGAATCATCTTGGCAAAGTCAGCCAGTGAGCGTGAGAGGCGGTCGATCTTGTAGACCACCACGATGTCGATCTTGCCGTCCTGGATGTCTTGCAACAGGCGCTTGAGGCCCGGGCGGTCCATATTGCCGCCGGTGAACCCTGGGTCTTCGTAGTTGTCCTCGACTTGCTCCCAGCCTTCGGCGCGCTGACTGGCGATGAATGCCGCGCCAGCTTCACGCTGCGCATCGATGGAGTTGAAGGCTTGATCTAGCCGTTCGTCCGAAGAGACGCGGCAATACACCGCACAGCGCTTGGGAGTAACTTGTTGCGTCTCGCTCATGCCTTCTTGCCTTTCAAGCCAAAGAAGGCCGGTCCGGACCATTGCGTGCCGGTGATCAACTTGGCAATGGCCGACAAACTCTTGTACCGCTGGCCGTCGAATTCATAGCTACCAGTGGGTAGCACCGTGACCTTGTATTTGTGGCCATCAAATTCACGAAAGAGCGTGGTGCCCGGAAGCAAGGTCCGGGTGGATGGGGCAGCAGTCTTGATCTTCGAGAACCGGGCACCGTAGTCAGCCAGCATGTCGCGGGTGCCGCTGGGCAGGGCGCCATAGGCCTGCTCTTGCAGCTTGTAGATCAAGCGTGACTCGATGTGCGTGCGGTTGGGCCGGGCAGGCCGATGCACAAAAAATTGATCCCACAGGGCCCATAGCTCGGGCATTTTCATGTTCGGGAGCGCGTGAAGTTGTTCAGATATTTGGCCGGTGCGCAGGATGTCGCGCATCGGCGGGGCGGTGTTTTTCAAGGCTGTGACTCCAGGTGTGTAGACGGGTTTGCATTGACGCTCTGGTGGGCATGTAAGTCGAGGAACTTGTCTCGATCAGTCGCATATACCCAACTGCTGTTTGCCTGCGTAAGAGCCTGGTGTTGATCGACGACCGCTTGTGCGATCAGGTGAGCGATTTGCGCGAGGGAGAGGTACCCACTTTTCTCGGCCGGATTGCCTTGGACTGGGGTTTGAAAGTGGTTCATCGAGGGGCTTTGATTGATCAAATCTGACCTCGGAAATCGTAGCCAAAACACCCAAATTCGAGTCGTTGTTTTAGAGGGCCATCAACGCGCTTGAGAGCACAACGCCGCATGAATCCTGGCTTTTTCTGAAACCTCCCAGCAGCCATGCGGCTTGGCGCGATGGTTTTGACAGATTTTCAAAAGGCTGTATATTTATCCAGCAATCCGGCAAAAATCACCAAAAGCCCCAGGACGAAGGACCAGGGGTTCAGACGCCTCATTGCCCAACGAAAAACTACTAGGAGACATTCGTGAGCAGAAACCAAACTTACGCCGACATATTGCTGAGCCTGCCTGTCGACGACACCCTCAAAGCCTTCATTGAGCGCCACGCTTTGCCCATGCCTGAGGGCTGGGCATGGAGCGACACGGTCCAGACTTCAAGACGCCTGATCGGGCTGATTCAGGCGCACTCCGTGGTTGCCATGCGAGACCGCATCGTGGCGGGGTTGCATGCCTGCACGCTGCTGGCCCACCCACTGGGCAAACAGGCCATGTTCCAGGCTGCCCATGACCGACCGGCCGAACTGGTGGGGCTCATTGCCTGCAAGAGTGATCTGCACCGGGCCTTCTGGCTGTACGTCCACCACCCGGCGCTGTTCGAAGCCGCAGGGGAAATCGAATATCTGGACCACCATGGCCAGCAAGCCCAGCAGCATGACCTGGGCCTGAAGCGAACCATCAATCGTGACGAGGCATCGATCGCCGCATTCGGTGATGCCATCAAAGGCTTCTACCAACGAGAGCTGGGGTGTGGTGAGGTGTGCGTGGTCAATGTATTGGACCGCGCGCGCGGCACACAGCTGATTTCCATCCATGCCAAGGACCTGGCCACGGCCAAACTGGAGTTTGAGGGCAGCCAGTTACAGCGCCGGGTGGGCAGTCCGAACATCCACATGGTGCTGGAATACGCCCAGGCCACCGGTGTGGCTCGCACTATCATCCGTGGCGGAGCCAAGTACCACGCTATGCTGTGTGAGGCTTTTGCCAGGCATCTGCTGGGTGTGGATGCCGATGCGCAGCGGATCCAGGCACCGCGCCTGAACCTGTCCACGCTTCGCTTGGGACTGAACATCCCACAGGCGATTGATGACGGATTCGTTGGCCTGCAGGTCAAGAGCGTGACCGTGGTCAGTGAATGCCGGCAACTCAAGATGGAGTGCACGGCCAGTGCGGCCAGTGATCAGCGCTGCGTGACAGACCTCCTGCACGACTACTTCGGCGCAGAGAATCCGCTCGCACGCGGTTGGACTATCCAGGCCGCTGTGCTCAACTTTTACCTGGCGCCGATGCAGGGCAAAAGCCGCTGTCAGGTGGTCAGTGTGGAGGTCACCAGCAAAGGGCGACTGAACCTGCACAAGTTCGATGAGAAGCTGCGTGCACAGTTGGAGGGTTACCTGGTTCAGCTGGGCATTCTGAAGGCGCAGCAGGTGCTCAAACCCGGCCGGGAGCAGGAACAGCCTCAGGCCGTGGCCAGCAGCTTGTTCGAATGAGGCGTGAATGGATCTGACACCCAATCAGCAGGCCATCAGCTTGGCCGCTTTGATGTTCGTGCGAGGCAATCCATCCTTTGAGAGCAGCCTGCACGATGAAGAAAAAGCTGCACTGCAGCTTCTCAAGCAAGCGAAGGCCGTGGTGGCTGGTGTCGCCAACAGCCGGGATGCCGAATGCGCTTTCTGCGGTCTGTACCGTGGTCCGATCTTCAGGAGCGATGAAGGACTCATGGTGCAGTGCCCGGACTGTGGGCCGTTTGCGCTGGATCCGGCCAGTCAGCGCAGTTGGCGGCTGGACGACGAGTGGTTGATCCGCAAGCTGCGCGGCGCACTGGACATATCGCCACACGCCACCACGACTCAGATCGTCGAAGGTGTGTGGGACATTGGGCGGCACAAGAAGCGGCCCGTGGTGTTGGCACGCCGTATTGACCTGGTGGAGCGCCATGGGTTGAGAATTTTTCATGGACCAGAGCCGCGCAGTCAAAGCTGGGTGATCACGCCACGGCCCTTGGTGCGAGTCTCACTGCAGCCGCTGGCCGGGACGGCTACTTGGTGGCAATTGGAAGACCGGTTTGCCCTCCATGGCTTGGCATTGACGTTGCTCGATCAGGACCAGGGTGAAAAAGCCGACGACATGCAAGACAACATTCCAGGCGTCGCTGTCCATGGGCCGTTCAGTGAAGACTTCTCCTGGGTGCATTTGGAGGACTGGTCGCACGGTCCCATTCGCTTGACCGACGCCCAGGCGAAATTTTTTGCGGCACTCTGGAAGCATCGTCACCTAGCGCAGCCTGCCGAGTTCCTCATGAGAGAGGCTGGACTGGGCAGTGAGCGTCCGATAGATGTCTTCAAGTTGAAAACATCTAATCGAGGTGACCCACGGTATGAGGGGCCATTGCACGCATATGAAGAACTAGTAGTGCGTCAGCGCCGTCAAGGGTTGTATCGGTTAACGCCTCTATAACGTAGATTTTTGCAGAACAACGGCGGTGCTGATGACAGCAAGGTTAGCCGCGAAGCATTGTCAGCAATTTCACCAACTCGACAATGGCAGTGAAAGGTTCTGGATCGGTGTGCGCAGAAAACCGCCTTGCCAACTGCTCGGCACGATGCGTGGCGATTGCCAAGTGTGCACCTGTGATTGCAAACGCATTGCCCGTACCTTTGTCATAGCCTTGAATGTGAGTCTTCAGACGCCGCATTACTTCGTCACGATGTAACGGAGCCTGAATGTCCTCAAAATGCAGCAAGAGCCAAAGCTCAAAACTGGGTACGGACGCAATGGCTTGAAAACGGATCAGTTGCTTGGCATCGTTCTTGAGGTTTCCATCCAATGAGGCCGCTAGTGCCAATGCGTCGTGATAACTTTCATGATCATCACGGTCAAAAACTGCGTAGACCTTCTCAAACGCGCGGCGCTGAATGTTCCTGTGCCGGTCGCCACCTTCGAATAACGACTGTGCATATTGCACAACTTGAATCGGCGCAGTGCCCAATTCGCTAGGACGGACTTCAACATTAGCCGTATGCAAACGATAGGCAGCACGAATTTCCCGAAAATAGTTCGGCTCCGTCTTGCTGCCTTCGGAAACGATCAGGATGCGGTCGTAACTCGCGCGTCGATCTAGCTTACGCTCCAGCTGCTTTTTCTGGCGCTCTTTCGGTGAGTTATCGCGAGCCATCAGAGTTTCAGCCCGAGGGTATGACTGAGAAATGGCACTCCTCCGTATCTCCCCATGAGGTAGCCACGCTCCAGCGCTTCGTTTTTACGCGGGCTAAATTCGGACAAACCAACCAATGTCGAAGTTTGATCGCGGTCTTTCTCTACGAACCATACCTGATCACGCCGGAACAGATCAGGCGCATCCAGCAATGAGGTGTCGTGAGTTGTAAAGATCAGCTGTGCGCCACCGGTGTTAATTTCCGGGCTGTGAAACAGTCGCACCATTTCGCGAACCAGCAAAGTGTGCAGGCTGGTATCGAGTTCGTCGATGACCAGTGTCAGTCCTTTTCTAAGGATGTCCAACACGGGGCCTGCAAGGAATAACAAATTGCGCGTACCGTTGGATTCATCCATCAAATCAAACACGGCTTTGCCTTGTTCGGTGATGTGATGGAAGCGTAGCTTGTGCTCCTCCATTTCTTCTGTGCGCACTTCGGTTTTTCCAGCCACCAAATCGAAGTGGACCGCTTGTCCCGGCACCTTGCGAGTTTCCACATCGATGTCAGCGATGCTGATGTCGGCGGAAGAAAGGAAGTTACATATCTCTTTGCGCCCATCGGCCTGCTTGAGCATCTGGATTGAGATTTGTGGATTGAGCTGGTTTTGTTCGTTGAAGATGACCAGCCGATTCACAAACCAATCGAATACTGGGCGTAATGCCTCGCTGTTTAGTTGAACGGCCATCGACAGGAACAGTGAGTTCGGCCGCGTAGCACCTTCCCATAGGTTCTTGGAGCCCTTGAGGCCTGGACCGAAGTCATAAACGTCCTTGCCAGCTTCGATGTCATAGCGGCGTTCAAACCAGCGTTGAGGCTTGAAAGCCCTGTAAACCAACAGGTGTTCGCTGATGATGCGCTGAGCCGTCATGGCAAATCCGTATTGATAGCGCACACCGTCAAGCAGGAATGTGATTTCGAATTCACTGGGCTTGCTGGCCGAGTCAGCATCAAGTCTAAATGGCTGAACGGCAAAGGTCTGACCGGGCTGGATCGCTGTCGCCGACTCTGTCACCACCCCTCGCATGTATTGCAGTGCTTTGATGAGATTGGATTTCCCGCTCGCGTTGGCACCGTAGACCACAGCACTCCGCAGCAGAGCCGGTGCTGCGCTGATGCCAGTTGCTTGGGTGTGGGTGTCTTGCAGGGTCTTGTCCTTAGACGCAACAAGACTTAGCACCTGCTCATCACGCAGACTGCGGAAGTTCTTGACCCGAAACTCGATCAGCATTTTTTCACTCAAGAGTCAATAAATAAAGTCTCATTATGCATGAATCGAGCAAAAATCAAAGATATTTTTCTGATCAAGCGCTTTTTATTTGGAGATCTTTGCAGTGGGCACAGCTGATTTCGCCAGGTCCAGGCGTTTACGGTGCATTTGGCAAGGGCCTCTCATGAGGGCCCTCGAATCGTATGCGGCGCAAGACTGAACACTGCCACACAGGATTAAAAACTGGGGGATTAAAGAACTGGAGATATCGCCAAAGTTCTTTATTCAGTTCCTTATCAGTTCTTTATTGATTTCCTGAAATAGCAGCGTTGTCCCCCAACTCTTCGAAAGGAGTTACCAATGCTGCTAGCAACACCAGCACTCGAGGCGCCAGTCTTCCTGAGCGCCACTTCCCCTGAATCCACCATGCCCAAGCAGTTGGTGCTGACCGAGGCTGACTTGGCCTCGCGCTGGGCCATGAGCCCTAAAACCCTGCAGCGCTGGCGTATGACTGGCACAGGGCCGACCTATCTCAAGCTGGGCAAACGGGTGAGCTACCCCCTGAACGCCGTGATCGCTTTCGAGAACTGCGTCCAGCATGTCTCGACCTCCAAGCGTATCCCCGGGAAGGCAGGTGCGGCATGAACCACCTGCAATTGCAGCAAGCTGCGCTGCCAGACCTCTCCGTGAGCCAGATCAGCCGTCTGCCCAAAGACCAGTTGGCCCATTTCAGCAATGCGGTGCAGCAGCTTAATGACTGGACGGTGGAGATGCGTGGCCGGATCAACCGGGCCATGGAAATCCGCTACGCCGATCAGATCCGCCATGCCGAAAGCCTGGGCCAGGAGGAAGCAGCCAGGTTCCGCATCGACGACGGTGACCTGCAGATCGATGTCTCGCAGCCCAAAGAAATCGTCTGGGACCAGCAGCACCTGTCTCAGATCGCTGAGCGAATGGTGGTGGCCGGGGATCGGGTGCAGGACTTCATGCAAGTCCAGTTCTCGGTGGCCGAGCAGGACTACGCCCGCTGGCACCCACTGTTGCGAGCGGCCTTCCAGCCAGCCCGCAAAGAACTGATCACCGAACCCACCTTCCAGATCCGCTGGGTCGGCGAAGTCCAGCTTTGAGCGGACTGCCACTTGGACAAACCAGAACACAACCCCCACACAACAGGAAAACCTTCAATGAACAACGACACCTACAACCAGGCCGCAACCTATGGCCAATCCTCCACCCACGGCGCCCCAGGTGCTTGGTGTGATTTCAATGACGCCGATGCACAGCAAGGCGAGTTCAACCTGATTCCTAAGGGCACCCAAGCACTGGTGCGCATGGCCATCAAACCTGGTGGCTATGACGACGCGAGCAAGGGCTGGACGGGCGGCTATGCCACGGCATCGGATGAAACCGGCGCGGTGTTCCTGTCCTGCGAGTTCGTGCTTCTCACCGGGTCGTTTGCCAAACGCAAGATCTGGAGCAATGTTGGTCTGCACTCCAACAAAGGGCCTATCTGGGCGCAGATGGGGCGCAGCTTCATCAAGGCCGTGCTCAACAGTTCGCGCAACATCCACCCCGATGATGGCTCCCCAGAGGCGCAGCGTGCCCGCCAGATCCGCAGCTTCGGTGACCTCGATGGTGCCGAATTCGCAGCCCGGATCGGCATTGAAAAAGATGGCCAGGGCGAGTACCGCAACATCATCCGGTTGGTGATCGAGCCCGATCACAAGGAATACGCAGAGCTGATGCGGGCCAAGTTGCAACGCGACGGTGGCACGGGTGGAGGCTCCGGTGGGGCCCCGGCAATGGCCTCTCCCGCATCAGCCGCACCAGCCCCACAGTCCGGGGGCAGCTACACCCCTCGTCCTGGCAATGCGCAGGGTCGGCCTGCATGGGCGCAGTGATGGCGGCTTTGCATGAAATGCTGGGTGTGTTCCCGTCAAGCCAAAGGCTTCGGTCATGTGGATCTTCGCTTCAAGGTGGGGCACCTCAAGCGGTACCCCATCGACTGGATCTTTTGCTCACTGCGCTGCCAAGCCTGTTTCCACCGACTGTACGCGGCCGGTGTGCGGGAACTCGAGCGCGAGGGCACTTTGCCGACGGGAGCTGGCGTGATTGATCCGACGGACGCCGAACTGGCTGCCATGCAGCAGTGCCTCAAGCCGTTGGGTGAGGCTGCCGGTGAGATCGGTATGGACCGACCACTGTCGAGCTACACCCAGCAAGAGGCCCTTGCGTTGATCAATGCCGTGGTCACGACCTATGTCGAGGCCATGGTGCAAGAACACGAGCGCAGCAAGTACCCACCTGTTCGCATGCAACTTGATCAATCGCCATAGAGGCAACTATGGGTCGATTGACCTGATTCCACCGCAGGACGCAGCGTCCTGCGGATTCCAACTTCTACCAACCGATGCGGGTGTACCAGATCACCTGCAGGGGAGACTATTTCATGAATGAACCTGTATCTTTGGCTTCGCCATTGAGCCTGCAAGCAGCAGGCGATAACGACTTCAGCGATGAGCCGCTGCTCACAGCCAAACGAGCATCCAAGGCACTGAACCTGCCGCTGTACTACTTCACCAAAACTGCAAAGCGCAAAGCCCTGGGGTTGCCGTTTTACTGCGTCAATCGACTGGTCCGCTTCAGATTGGGTGAACTGCACCAGTGGCAGATTGCCTATGCCCATAAGCTGCTTGAGGAACAAGACGCAGCTCTCAAAGAGGGAGGTGCGCATGCTTGATTTCAACGATGCCCCCACATCGATCACGCGCAAAGCAGCGGGGGATGGCACCGATGCCAATCGTGAAAAATCCGAAATCCGAACAGCCCTCAATGACCAGCTGGCCCTCCTGGCTGTGGATATTTGGCCTTCGGGCAAGCGCCGCCAGAACAAATACCTGGTGGGCGATGTGATGGGTGGTCCGGGCGACAGCCTGGAGTTATTGCTCTCTGGCCCCAAGGCCGGGCTGTGGACAGATCGGGCCACAGGCGAGGGCGGAGACATCTTCGATCTGATCGCCCGCTACTACAGCCTCAATGTTCAGACCCAATTCCCACAGGTGCTGGAGAAAGCCCGGGAATGGCTCGGCCGTGTCTCGACCATGCCGCCCAGCGCCGTGGCAGCAAGCAAGGCCAAGGCACCAGTGGTCGATGAGCTGGGGCCCCCAACAGCCAAGTGGGACTACCAGGATGCCAGCGGCAAGCTCATCGCGGTGGTGTACCGGCACGACCCTGAGCCTGGACGCAAGGAGTTCAGGCCCTGGGATGTGCGTCGCCGCAAGATGATGCCGCCCGAGCCCCGTCCGCTGTACAACCAGCCCGGCATGCTCAAGGCCGATCAGGTGGTTCTGGTCGAAGGAGAAAAGTGCGCACAGGCCCTGCTCGAGTTCGGCGTGTGCGCCACCACGGCCATGCACGGTGCCAACGCACCTGCCGAGAAAACCGATTGGTCGCCACTGTCGGGCAAGCACGTCCTCATCTGGCCCGATCGGGACAAGCCCGGTTGGCTGTACGCGGACCGCGCCTCGCAGGCCATTTTGCAGGCAGGGGCCAAGTCGTGCGCCATCTTGCAGCCTCCCGCAGAAAAGCCCGAAGGCTGGGATGTGGCCGATGCTCTGATCGATGGCTTTGACATTGCCGGGTTTCTGGCCGTGGGCGAGCGTATGCCGATCACGCGTGAATTCGGCGCGAACGACATCGCCATGCCGATTGAGGGCATCGACTATTCCACAGAGGATGGGCTGGCTCTGGCGTTCTCGCACCAGTTCGCCGAAGACTGGCGTTACTGCGCCCCGTGGTCCAAATGGTTGGTCTGGAATGGCGTGCGCTGGAACGTGGACAAGCAGCTGCACATCATGCACCTGAGCCGCACGGTGTGCCGCAGCGCCGCCATGTTCGCTGAGACACCGCGCATGAAAGCCCGCATGGCCAGTGCAGCCACCATCTCGGCCGTTGAGCGTCTTGTGCGATCGGACCCCCGACAAAGCGCCACCGTTGAAGAGTGGGATGCCAATGCCTGGCTGCTCAACACGCCCGGCGGCATCGTGGACCTGCGAACCGGTGCGCGTGGACCGCACGACCGCGATCGTCGCATGACCAAGGTGACCACGGCTACGCCGCAAGGCGAATGCCCGGTCTGGCGCAATTTCCTGGTCAACGTCACAGGGAGCGATCAAGAACTGCAGGACTACCTGCAACGCGTGGTGGGCTATTGCCTGACGGGTGACTTGAGCACCCACGCCCTGTTTTTCCTCTATGGCACGGGGGCGAACGGCAAGTCGGTGTTCGTGAACGTGATCTCCACGGTGCTGGGCGACTACGCGGCCAATGCGCCGATGGACACCTTCATGGAGTCGCGCACCGATCGTCACCCCACCGATCTGGCCGGTCTTCGCGGTGCTCGCTTCGTTTCGGCGACAGAAACCGAGCAGGGCAGGCGCTGGAACGAGTCCAAGATCAAGGCGATCACAGGTGGTGACGACATCACGGCCCGCTTGATGCACCAGGACTTCTTCACCTACAGGCCGCAGTTCAAGCTCTTGATTGCCGGTAACCACAAGCCTGCGATCCGCAACATCGATGAGGCCATGCGCCGCCGCATGCACCTGATCCCCTTCACGATCACGGTCCCTCCAGAAAAGCGTGATCCGCTCCTGACCGAGAAGCTTCTGGCCGAGCGTGACGGCATCTTGGCTTGGGCGCTGGAGGGCTGCTTGCAGTGGAAGAAGCTGGGACTCAAGCAGCCCCAAAGCGTGGCCGAGGCCACCGAGGAGTACTTCGAAGCCGAGGACGCCATGGGCCGGTGGATCGCTGAGCGCTGCAACCAAGGGCCCGGCCACAAGGCACTCACGGCCACGCTTTTTAACGACTGGAAGCAGTGGGCCGAGCTCAGTGGCGAGTACGTGGGCACACAGCGCAGGTTCTCGGATGCCTTGCTCACCAGGCGCCTTGAGAAGTGGCGCAACTCAATGGGCGTGCGCGGCTACGTGGGCCTTGACCTCAAACAGCCCACCTCGCTGCCTTCACGTGCCTATCCCTACAACGACGATTGAGAGACAAACCCAATGAAAAAGATTTCAAAACCCGAGCTGATTGCCAGTTCTCTGACACAACTGACTCTATTGAACATTTGTTCTTTACGCGTATACGCGTATGCAGATAAGAGTCATAGATGTTTGAGTGCGGCAAAAGTGTCGGCCACATTGTCAAAACCGGACAAGTCCGCTTTTGACTTCCCAGCGGCGCATCGGAATATTTCGTTTGGAGGGCAGGTATGAAGATCCCTCCAGCGCGATACCCATCGCCCCTTGGGCGGATGCAAGCCACGCCCATGGATGTCGAGGCCACCAGGCCTCGTGGGATGCCAGTTTCCCGCGCCGTGAGTCGGCCAATCTTCCAATCCATCCATTTGGCGATGGCTTGGGCGACAGCAGCGTTGATCGAAAGTCCACCGGCCTGTCCATCTCGGACCGAATCGGCGAAGTGCCTGCCTTGCTTGCTGTCCAGGAATGCCCGGACCGATTCAAGAGGTTCGCCTGTGACCTCGGCGATTTGTTGCATGGCGACGGGCCAAGCTACGCACGCGTGATCACCCATCGTTCCCCAAAAGCCCCAGGCCTCGTTTTGCGTTGTCGGTGTGGTGATGATGTGCATGGGTTTTCCTTGTTGCGATGCCTCTATGAACGCTTCACTTGGGGACGAAGTAAAGCGATTCATCAAATCTTTTTGATCAGTTGCTTATCTGAGACTGATCAGCCAAGACGCGCCAGATAGCGGACGTTATCTCCGCCAGACGGATCAATGAACAGGTAGGGACGACCGGGCGCATGCACTGCAACACACAGCCTGCCATCACCGTAATAACCTCCTTTGCCCTTGAGCCAGTCGCGACTCTTGTGCAGGTTCATCGTGAAACCGTCGAACTCTTCAGGCTCCATCTCGCGGATGTCGGTCACGTAGACCGCGTCGGCACCGACAGCGGCGATTTCAGAGATGTCTGATGGCTTTCTGCCAAAGGGCAGCGGGATGCTGAGCTTTTGAACCTGCAATTCGCGGCCATCGAAGTTGATGGTCGTAGGCTTGGATTCGATGGTGATAGTTATTGGGTTCATGAGGTCCTCAAACGGTTGTGGTGGTGATGCGGTAGACGCGGTCTGCGCCGGTCTGCTTCTCTGATGTGATCGCGAGCCCCAGCTTCTTTTTGAGCGCGCCTGCCATCGCGCCGCGTACGGTGTGAACCTGCCAGCCTGTGGCCTCAGTCATCTGGGGCAGCGTGACGCCCTCGGGTCGTTTGAGCAGGTCAATCAATACCGCCTGTTTGGTGCCCTCACGTGTTGTACGTGTGGCCTGGGTTGTGATCGGTGTTGCCGGTTGTGTTGCGATGCCGATTGCTTGCATGCCCGTTTGCGTGGCCATGTACACGTTGGGTTCATCGGCGCAGGGTTCAATCAACTGCGTGTTGATCATGGCGGTGATCACTTTCATGCGAGCTCCTCCTTTGAGGTTGTCCGGAAAGTCCACCAGTTTCTTTTGTGGATGCTTGGCGGCTGCTTCGAGTAGCGTGCGCTGGGTGTCAGTCAGTTGCATTGTTTGCTCCTTGTTGCTTTTACTTTTTTTCCTGCTGCGATACCTTCTGCGTAGGCTGCGGCCAGCGCGCACTTGATGCCCCATACCGCCACCTCGTGAAAGTCCAGCCGGTCTCTGTGCTGGGTCTCCAGGGTTTCGATGTAGAGGTGTTCGTTCGCGATGCGGTTGAACAGCTGGTCGATTTCTTGGCTTGATTTCATGCGCTTTCTCCTTGTGTTGATTGGATGTGGAGCATTGACGCTCTGAATCAAGATGAAGCCAAGTCAATTTTTGAAGCTGTCGCTTATTCCTTGAAAGCCGATTGAGATGCCGCGAAGTGCGCCCACTCCATGCAGATATCCGGGTTGCGCGCAGGTGCTGAACGTGCCCGGCTATTGCGCTAATCACCAGCCCCAAGTGCACCGTGAGTACGGGCGTGCGCGGCGTGGGTTCGACACAGAGCTGGGCTTCTATCAATCGGCCAGGTGGCGCAACACGCGCGCAGCGGTGTTACGGGATAACCCGCTTTGCTGCAGGTGCCAGGCCAAGGGCGTGCTGCAGCCCGCCAAGGTGGTCGATCACATCGTTCCAGTGAAGCTTGGCGGTGAGCGCTTTGAGCGAGCGAACCTGCAGAGCCTGTGCGTGCCCTGTCACAACGCCAAGACCGCCTCAGAGGCGGCATCCCTGCGCAACCAGGCCCCGTCCTGAGGAGGTAGGGGGTCTGAATCTCTACAGACTGGCGCCCAAGATGCGTGGGCTTGCGCAAATTTTTGTGCGTGCAAATTGAACAAGGGGGGGTATCCCCCTTTCCAAAGACTCTGCGCAGCAAAGGCCGTGCATCAAATGAACATCAAACCAAGCGGGTGATTTATGGGCGGACGCAAGCCACTGCCGACTCAAGTCAAGCAGATCAAGGGGACCTTGCAGCCATGCCGGACCAACTACCACGAGCCCATCCCAGAGGGCTTGCTGGTCGAGCCTCCGGACTACATGCCAGAGGGGGCCAAGGCTGCTTGGCGCTACGCGCTTGAATGCGCGCCGCCCACCCTGATTCGCAAGCTGGACATGTCCGTGCTGGAAATCTGGGCCTGCGCGGCAGACCTGTACCGACAGGCCCAGGCGGGTATCGGTAAAACGGGGCTCTTGGTGAAGGCGCCCCACAGCGGTGTGCCCATGCAGTCGCCGTACCTGGCCATTGCCAACAAGCAGGCACAGATCATGACCAAGGCTGCGATCGAGATGGGGTTCACGCCTGCATCGCGTTCGCGCATCTCCATTCCAAACGAGCGGCCGGGCGAAGAGCTCGATCTCTGGGAGGACATTGTTGGGTAGAACCGATGAGCACATACGCTGCGAGCGCCAAACAATATGCACAGCGCGTCGTATCGGGAGAGATCCTGACCTGCGAGTGGGTTCAGAAGGCCTGCAAGCGTCAACTTGATGACCTGATCCGCTTCAAACGCAAGAGCAGCATCTACCAGTTCAACCCGGAACTGCTTGACCGGTACGGCAGGCCTTACAGACCAGCCGACAACTTGTGCGCTTTCATTGAGCGCCTGCCTCACGTCAAAGGACCACTGGCCAGCCGGATGATTGTTCTGGAGCCTTGGCAGGTGTTCATCCTGTCCACGGTATTCGGATGGGTCAAATTGGACGGCAAGCGCCGTTTCAGGCGGTCGTACATCGAGGTGCCACGGGGCAATGCCAAGTCCACGCTGTCATCGGCGGTGGGTCTGTACATGCTCGCGGCCGACCGCGAGGGCGGCGCTGAGGTGTACTCGCTGGCCACAACCCGCGATCAAGCCCGCATCGTCTTTGGCGATGCGCAGACCATGGCGCGCCTGAGCCCGGGATTTCGGAACCGGTTTGCGGTGAACGTCGGGGCACACAACATGCATGTGCTGCAGACGGGCTCAAAGTTCGAAGCGCTCTCGGCTGAGGGCTCGACGCTGGACGGCTTGAACATCCACTTCGGTTGTATTGACGAGCTGCACGCCCACAAGACCCGAACTGTCTATGACGTGGTAGAGACCGGTACCGGCAAGCGGGACAACTCACTGCTGTGGGTGATCACAACGGCTGGCAGCAACCGCTCGGGGATTTGTTATGAGGTCAGGAGCTTTGTCACCAAGCTGCTCAACCGAGTGTTCGAAGACGACTCTCAGTTCGGGATCATTTACGGCCTCGATGAAGGGGACGACTGGACCATCAAGGACTCCCTCATCAAGGCTAACCCCAACTGGGGCATCTCAGTGCGCGAGGAGATCCTGGTGCCCCTGCAGGCCAAGGCCATGCAGTTGCCCAGCGCGGTCAACAACTTCAAGACCAAGCACCTTAACGAATGGGTGAGCGCGGACAAGGCCTGGATGGACATGCGGGCCTGGGACGCGGGCACCAACCCGGATTTGGAGCTGGACCAGTTCCTGGGCCAGCCCTGCTGGGTGGGCCTGGACCTGGCCAGCAAGACGGACATTGCGGCGCTGGTCATGGTGTTTCAGTATCCCGATATACCCGACGCATATGCCGTGTTTGGCAAGTACTACCTGCCCGAGGACACGGTCCAGGCTGCTGGCAACAGCCAGTACGAGGGCTGGGCCCATACCGGACGCCTGTCTGTGACGCCGGGCAACGTGATCGATTTCAGCTGGATCGAGGCCGATTTGCTGGACATCGCATCCCGGTTCTCAGTGGAAGCCGTGGCCTTCGATCCGTTTCAGGCCACACAGCTGTCTACCCGGATGCTCTCCGAGGGCCTGCCCATGATCGAGGTTCGTCCGACGGTGCTCAATTTCAGCGAACCGATGAAGACGCTTGAAGCCCTGGTCCTGCAAAAGAAGCTCGTCCATGACGGCGACCCGGTATTGGCCTGGATGGCCAGCAACGTGGTGGCCCACACGGACGTCAAAGACAACATTTACCCGCGCAAGGAGCGAGCAGAAAACAAGATCGACGGCATCGTGGCACTGATCATGGCCCTTTCACGGGCGATCAAACCGGGGGACTCGGTGGTGCTGGGATCCGACTACGAGCTGATGCTGCTTTAACGAGATGGCAGGCGCGTTTTCTGACACTACCGATGGGAATCTTCAACCTCTTTGACCGATTCAAGGCTTCCGCAAATGATCGCTCCCCATGGGGCGATTTCTTTTTTGAGCCTGTATCGGTGCGCAGTGTCTCGGGCATGCGCGTCTCGGCCGATTCTGCCATGCGACTGGCAGCGGTCTATGCCTGCGTGCGCATCCTGTCAGAGACCATGGCCTCGCTGCCACTGGTGGTCTACCGCGCTCGAGCAGATGGCGGCAAGGACCGGGTGACGGACCACTGGCTCTACCGCTTGTTGGGCAAGAAGCCCAACCGGTACCAGAACCCGTTCGAGTGGCGCGAGATGCTGCAGGGGCACTTGGCCCTGCGTGGCAATGCCTTCTGCCAAATTCTGGCCAACGGCCGGGGCGAGATCACCGAGCTGATCCCTATTCATCCGGACCGGGTGCGAATGGAACTGCTCACTGAAGGTGACTACCGATATCGGATTCAGAACCAGGCAGGCCACGAAATGATCCTGCCTCGTGGCGAGGTTTGGCACCTGCGGGGTTTGTCCTCGGACGGCTTGCTGGGCCTGAGTCCCATCGAGCTTTCCCGTGAGAGTCTGGGCATGGCGCTGGCCGCGCAGGACTATGGCGCCCGGTTCTTCAACAACGATGCCAAACCCACGGGTGGCTGGATCGAGTTCCCGGGCAACTTCAAGGACGCTGAGGCCAAGAAGGTATTTCGTGAGTCCTACCAGCAGGCGCAGTCCGGTGCAAACCGGGGCAAGGTCTTGGTTCTGGAAAACGGCATGAAGTTCCATGAGGTGGGCGTGACCAACAAGGACGCCCAGTTCCTGGAGCTGCGCAAGTTTCAGATCACGGACATCGCTCGCCTGTTTCGGGTGCCGCCACACATGATCGCGGACCTGGATCGGGCGACATTTTCGAACATCGAGCAGCAAAGCCTGGAGTTCGTCATGCACACCATGACGCCCTGGGCCGAGCGCTGGGAGGCTTCGATCGAAGCGGACCTGATGCTGGACGGCGATGAGCTTGAAATCGAGTTTGACTTCGCCAACCTGATGCGCGGTGACGCGGCCAGCCGCTCGGCTTACTACCAAAGCGGCATCCAAAACGGCTGGCTCACCCGCAACGAGGCCCGCATCGCCGAGAACCTCAACCCGATTTCTGGTCTGGATCAACCCCTTCGCCCGCTCAACATGGTCGAAGAGGACGCGGCCGAGGCATTGGAATCACAGAGTGTTGAGGTAGGTGAAGAGGCAGACGCACAGGCCGCACCTGACGCAGACCCCGGGTCCGATCAAGCCATTCGCCAGAGGCTGAGGGGTTTGGTTCATGTCAATGCACAGCGTCTGGCCCGTCGAATCAATAGGACCGGTGTGATCGGATCCAAAGAAGTGAATTTGATCTCTGAGACCTTCGGCTTGACTCCATCACGGGTTGAGCAGTGGGCCGCCCATATTGAAACACCTACCGATGAGCATGCACTGGCGCAAGCGCTCATCGAACTTGGAATGCACGAATGAACAAGCAACTTCTGATCACTGAATTTTTGACCACGCCCTGGGCATTGATGCCCGAGCGTCTGCAGGCCATGACTGCCGTCCTCACCCGTTGGTCTTCTGACGTGTCCCCCAGCGACGAGACGCTGTTTCAGATCAATACGGACCGGGTGCTGCGGGATACGCGCAAACAGTTCGCAACAGACCGTGCCTCTTCCCATTCCGGCGCTGGCATCGCTGTATTGCCTCTGTATGGCGTGGTCACGCAGCGCGGCAACATGGTCGATGACATCTCGGGGCCGGGCAGCACCAGCACTCAGAAATTCACAAGCGCATTGCGCCAGGTCCTGGCGGATGACACGGTGGGTCAGATCCTGATCGACATCGACAGCCCCGGCGGCAGCGTCTACGGTGTGGCCGAGTTGGCCGCTGAGATCGTCAAAGCCCGAGCCCAAAAGCCCGTGGTGGCCGTGGCCAACAGCCTGGCCGCCTCGGCCGCCTATTGGATCGGTTGCTCAGCCGGTGAGTTTTATGTCACCCCGGGTGGCGAGGTGGGCTCCATCGGTGTCTGGCAGGCCCACTTTGATTTCTCGAAGGCGCTGGAAGAGGAGGGGGTCAAACCCACCCTGATCTCGGCAGGCAAGTTCAAGGTCGAGGGCAACCCATATGTGCCGCTGGATCCTGAGGCACAGGCCTTTATGCAGTCCCGTGTGGACGATTACTACAACGCCTTCATCAAAGCTGTGGCCAAAGGCCGAGGCGTCTCAGTTGCCGATGTGCGTGATGGCATGGGCGAGGGTCGGGTGCTGGGTGCCGATGCGGCGCTTACCGCCAAGATGGTGGACGGCGTTGCCACCTTTGACGATGTGCTGGCCAAGATGCAAAAGACTGCCGTCTCTCAAAAGCCACTAGGAGCATCCCGGCTTGCTCAGGCCCGAGCAGCCCTCGCGCTGATCTGAATCTTTTTCTCAAATTCAGCAGTCCTCCGTTGAGGGCTGCCGACCACCTGCGACCCGTTGGTCGCGCCTCAAACCGCCGCCCCGTGCTTACTGCCTGGGCGGCATTTTTATTTCTGGAGCAACACCAATGAGTAAGCAATTGCGCGAGCTTCAAGCTCGCAAAGCCACCTTGGTCAAGGACGCACGTGCCCTGACCGATATCGCCGCATCTGAAGAGCGCGACATGACCGATGAGGAGTTGAATGCGTTCAACGCCCTCAAGGCCAAGATCGAGGCAGCGTCAGCAGCCATCGACCGCGAGGCTGCCCTGATCGCTGAAGAGGCGCATATGGCCAATGTAGCCCACTCGACAGTCTCTCATGGCCACACAGCTACGGTGATTTCCGTCACCGACAACCTCGAAGCCGACCCCAAGCACGGCTTCAAAACCGTGGGCGACTTCCTCAAAACCGTGCGTCAGGCGCAAAACCCCGGCAGCGCCATCGACGAGCGCCTCCTGATTGGCTCCGGTCGCGGTGCCGTCGCCCCTGCCTCTTTTGGCAACGAAGGCTCGGCGCAAGACGGTGGCTTTTTGGTGCCGCCCCAATTCGCTCAAGAAATTTTCCAGCTCTCCTTGGGTGAAGACTCCTTGCTGCCGCTGACTGACAACGTCGAGATCACGGGCAACACCATGGCCTTCCCCAAGGACGAGACCACGCCCTGGGGCACCAACGGCATCCGAGCCTACTGGCAAGGCGAAGCCAATCCGGCCGGTGCCACCAAACCGGTGCTGGGTCTGTCCACCTTGCGCCTCAAAAAGCTCATGGCCCTGGTGCCAGTGACCGACGAACTGCTGGACGACACCAATGCGCTGTCGACCTACCTGCCCGACAAGATCGCCACTTCCATTCGCTGGAAGACCAACGAGTCGATCTTGTTCGGCTCGGGCACCGGCCTGCCTGTGGGCTGCATGACCAACGCGACCACGGTGACGGTGGCCAAGGAGTCGGGCCAGGCCGCCCAGACCCTTCTGGCCCAGAACCTGGCCAAGATGATCTCGCGTCTGCCGCCGGGCTCGTTTGGCAAGGCCGTGTGGATCGTCAACAACGACGTGTTGCCAGCTCTTTTCACGCTCATGCTGGGCAACTACCCGATTTACCTGCCCACGGGATTGCCCGTCGGGGGTATCCAGGTCTCGCCCTACGGCACATTGCTCGGCCGCCCGGTGTTCGTCTCCCAGCACGCCAACAGCTTTTCTGCGGCGGGCGATGTGTTGCTGGCCGACCTGTCGTACTACCAGACCATCACCAAGGCCGGTGGCATGCAAACGGCCACCTCCATGCACCTGTATTTCGACTCGGACCTCACCGCCTTTCGGACCACCTTCCGCATGGACGGCCAGTCCAAGATCGCAGCGCCCATTGCACCGGCCAAGGGCAACGCCACCTTGTCGCCCTTTGTCCAACTGGGCGCACGCTGATCGTCGCCCTACTTTGAAGGAGAACCCTCATGTTTCCCAATGCAAAAGCCAGCGAGCAGCTGTCTATTTTGGCCACGCTCGACCCGGGCAACCAGGCACCGGGTGTCGCCAACACCGGCTGGGTGCCGCTCAGCGCCCATCATGGCCTGTTGGCGCTGGTTCAAACCGGCGCTTTGGCCACAGGTGCCACCGTCGACGCCAAGCTGCAACAGGCCCAGGACGCCAATGGCACGGGTGCCAAGGACGTGGCAGGCAAATCCATCGCGCAACTCACCCAGGCGAGCAACGGTGCCAACTGTCAGGCGCTCATCAACTTGCGCCCTGAAGAGCTCGATGTGAACAATGGCTTTGCCTTCGCCCGCCTCGTGGTCACGGTGGCTGCTGCTGCAGCCAACACCTCGGCGCAGTTGCTGGGCGTCAACCCGCGACTGGCTTCAGCCGAAACAGCCAACCAAGCTGCTGTGGCTCAGATCGTTTGATCTGAAGGGGAGAGCGGTGCATGCCCATGCAGTTGATCACCCCGCCAGCGGCCGAGCCCGTCTCGCTGGCCGAGGCCAAGCTCCACCTGCGTGTGGACTTTGACGAGGACGATGCCCTGATTCAGGCCCTGATCTCGGCAGCCCGCCAGGCCGCCGAGATGCTGACCCAGAGGCAGCTGGTCACGGCCCGTTGGCGCGTGGTGCTCGACAGCTTTCCGGGCTGCGGCCTCATGGGGGTGCCTGCAGGGCAGACCTTCACGCTGCCCGGGCACGCCATTCTGATTCCCAAGTCACCCCTGCAATCGGTGTTGGAGATTTGCTATCGGGACATGGCGGGTGTTTCGCAAGTCATGCCATCGGCCCATTACACAGTGGACAAGGCCTGTGAGCCTGCCCGCATCACCCCGGTGTTTGGACAAATCTGGCCTGTGGCCTTGCCACAAATCGGTGCCGTCTCGGTGACCTTCGATGCCGGGTATGGCAGCGCAGCGGATGTGCCCGAAGGCCTCAAAAGCTGGATCAAGTTGCGTCTGGGCAGTCTGTACGCCCACCGCGAGGAAGTCGCGTCGATGGCCCGAGGTCGGATTGACCCCTTGCCCTTTGTCGATGGCCTGCTCGATCCCTACAAAGTACCCCTGATATGAGGCCTTTATGAACCCGATCGGAGCAGGCGCATTGACGCGCCGCATCAGGATCCAGCGACCCAGCACCACCAAAGACCGCCAGGGTGGCCCATGTCGAACCTGGCTCGATGTGGCGACCGTCTGGGCTGACATTCAGCCGTTGTCCGGGCGTGAAGCGGTGATCGCTGGGCGGATCTCGGCAGAACTCACCCACCAGATCACGGTGCGTCACCAGAGCCTTTTTGACAACCCCCACCAAGTGGCCCAGATGCGGGTGCTCTACAAAGCCCGGGTGTTCAACATCCATTCGGCTCTTGATGAGGACGAGCGCCGGGTCAAACTCATCTTGTTGGCTTCCGAAGGGCTAGACGATGGCTAAACGTGAAACCGTCAAGATCGAGGGCCTGACAGAACTGGGCAAAGCCCTGCGCGAATTGCCAGATCGTGTTGCCAGAAACGGCCTGCGTGTGTCGGTGTACGCCGGGGCCAAGGTCGTGCGGGACGAAGCCCGCGCCCGGGCACCCAAGGCGCAGCAGTCTCTGGGGCCGAACCAGCCCCCACCGGGCACCCTCAAGCGCTCGGTGATCATGAAGCACATCCCAGAGCTCTCCAGCCTCACGCGCCAGACCTTCTTCGTGACGGTGCGCCACGGCAAGAAGTACCGCAAGCAGGGCAAAAAGGGCAACCTGTCCCAGGACGCTTGGTATTGGCGGTTTGTGGAGTTTGGCACCCGAAAGATGGCGGCACGCCCATTTCTGCGTCCGGCGCTCGAGGCCAAACGGCGCGAAGCCGCTCAGGCCATGAAAGAGCGCTTGCAGCAGCGCGTGGCGCTAGAAGCCAAAAAATTCAGCACAAGACCTTAGGACACAGCGGTGCAGGACTTCTTTGACGCCATCCAGAACTTGGCCGGTGGTGAGGTGTACGCCCTTGTCGCTCCAGAAAGCACCCAGTACCCAGCCATCGTTTACACGCCCATAGCGCAAGAACACATCTTCGGCATCGATGGACCAAATTTGTCAGCAGGCCTGCAGCGCGTTCGCGTGCAGGTCGACACCTACGCCAGAACCTACCAGGAGGCCTTGCACCTGCAAGACCAGGTCCTGGCGGCGCTTTTGGCGGACAAAAGCACCATCGCCGATGTGCGCATGGGGCTCAGTGAATTTGAAGCGCAAGCCCGGCTGTACCGGGTGAGCGTGGACTACACCTACCACCGCTGAACCCGTTTCAGCCCACAACAGTTTCACCGCACAACAGGAGCACGTGCATGAGCAGCACCGCCATCACCGCACAGGGTATTGCCATTGCCCGCTTTGGCACCACCACCTTTGAAATCATCCCCAACGTGGTCTCCTTTCAGGGGCCCGGAGGCCAGGCTTCGGTCATTGACGTGACCAATCTGGCCTCAACCTCCAAAGAAAAACGCGTGGGCCTGCGCGACGAAGGTCAGCTTTCGCTGAGCCTTCACTACAACCCCGAAGACGCAGTGCACCAGGGCCTGCGTACCGACCGCGCCAACCGCACCCGTCGCCAGTTTCGGATCACCTTCACCGATGTGGCTGCAGCCACTTGGACGTTTTACGGCTATGTCACGCAGTTCAGCGTGCAAGGCGGTGTGGACGCGGTGGTTGAAGCCAGCGTGACCATTGAAATCGACGGCGACATCACAGAAAGCTAAACCCATGAACCTCCTGTCCAAAGAAGCCATCCTGGCCGCAGACGACCTGCCGCGCGAAATCGTGAGCGTTCCCGAATGGGGCGGCCAGGTGTACGTGCGCACCATGACCGGCACCGACCGCGACGCCTTTGAAGCCAGCCTGATCACGAGGGATTCAAACACCTCGTCTAACGATCAACGCATGCACAACGTGCGCGCGCGCCTGGTCTCGCTCACCCTGTGCAGCGAGTCGGGCGAGCGCATGTTTCATGATGGTGACATCGACGCCTTGGGCCGCAAAAGCGCTCGGGCGCTCGACCGGGTCTTTGCTGTGGCCCAGCGCCTGAACGGCATCGGTACCGATGAGGCACAAGCCGCAAAAAACGCCTGATCGCCAGCCCGGCCCGGCGCTTTGTGTTTCGGCTGGCGCTGGCTTTGGGTCTGCCAGTGCGCGAGTTGCTGGCGCGCATGGGCTCTGACGAGCTCACCGAGTGGATGGCGTTTTATCAGTTGGAGCCCTTTGGGGATTTCCGGGCGGACTTGCGCTCGGCCATCGTCGCGTCCACCTTGGCCAACGCCCACCGCAGCAAAGAAGGCAAGCCCTTCACGCCCGAAGACTTCATGCCCTTTGTGGACAAACACCACAAAGATCACCACAAGCCACACCGTTCAGATCAACCCAAGGCATCTGAAACAGATGCGGCACGCCTGAACATCGCCCGCTTCAAGGCCATGTTCGCGCACCGCGTCAAGAGATAAGGCAACCCCCATGGCTGATATCGGCTCCTTGGTCATCAAACTTGCAGCCGACACCGCCGAGTTTCAGGCCGATCTCGGGCGCAGTGCACGTTTGCTGGACAAGCACGCCTCGGACATGAAAGCCTCGCTGCAGCAGGTCGCTGGCGTTGCCCGAACCGCTTTTGCGGTCGTCATTGGCACCACCTCTGTAGCAGCACTGCGTGACTTTGTGACCCAGACCCTGGAGACCTCGGCAGCGCTGCAAGGTCTGGCCGAGCAAACGGGGGCGAGCGCCACGGCGCTGTCGGGCTTTGCGCCCGTGGCCACCATCTCGGGCACCGCGATGGACGCCATTGGCGGGAGTCTGGCCAAACTCTCCAAAGGTCTGGCGGGTGTGGACGATGAAACGGCCGGTGCCACCAAGGCGTTGCAGTTTTTGGGGGTGAGGGCCAAGGATGCCAGCGGCAACCTGCGCGATCCTGCCGAGGTCATGAACGATGTGGCCTTAAAGCTCTCCGAATTTGAAGACGGCGCGGGCAAGACGGCCCTGGCCATGGAGCTTTTTGGCAAGTCGGGCGCGTCCATGCTGCCCTTCCTCAAGGACCTTGCAGAAAACCAGGACCTCAACATTCGGCTCACGGCCCAGCAGATCGAGGAAGCGGACAACGCCTCCAAGGCGCTGGCTCGTATGAAGGCCGAGACGAGCTTTGTCGCTCAGACCCTGGTCACGGCTGCGATCCCGTCCATGACAGTGCTCGCGCAGGAGCTCAAGCAGGTGCTCTTTGGCACCCAGGACGCGGTGGGTGGTATCCAGCGCCTGCGCACCGAAGGCTCGCTCACCACCTGGGCGCAGAACACGGCGTACGCCATCGCCGTGGTCATCGACGCCCTGCGCGGCATCGGCCAGACCATCAAGTCGGTGATCGGCAGTTTCCAGGCGGTGTGGGCAGACATTGAGCTGGCGGGGACGTTTTTAGCGGGGGGCGAGGGGCTCAATCCATTTTCTGAAGAGAACCGCGCACGCCTCAAAGCGGCGCTGGACAAACGCAACGCGATTGTCGAGCAGGCCAACCAGAACTATGTCGAGCTGTGGGACATGCCGCTCTTGGCCAATGCGGTCACCAAACGCTTTGATGACATCCGCAAAGGCAGCGATGCGAGCAACTCTGAAACAACTGCACCCGCGCCCCGCAAGCGCCTGAACTACAGCACCGCCACCACGGCCGTCACAGCCACGGCCATGGCGGGCATCGACAGCGAGCTCAAACGCCTGCAAAGCCTGGTGGATGCAGAGTCGGGCATTCTCAAGGACCGCCAACGCATCATCGACCTCTATGAAAACCAGGGCTACCTGAGTTTCAAGGAGGCCAGTGATGCTCGCTTGGCTGCGCAGCAAGATTTCACGCAAAAGCTCTCTGCCTTGTCCTCGGATGAAGAAGCTGTTTTGCGCAAAGGTCTCGACACGGTCGCTAAAACCAGCCAGGAAAAATTGAAGCTCCAGGACAAGCTCCTGGAGATTGCCCTCAAACGCCAAAAGCTCGAGCGCGATGCCCAGCAGTCGGACCTGGAGCGCCAGATCCGGCTGCCGGGCGAATCGCTCAAAGACCTGCAAGAGCAGGCCTCGCGCGGTCAGGCGCAGTTGCGTGCCAGCGAAGAGCAGATCAAAACCCTGCGCGAGACTGGTGCCATCAGCGAGCTGGAGTCGCTGCGCCGTTTGGGCGAAGCCCGTCAGGAAAGTGCGAGCCAGCTGGCCACACTGGCCGAGCAAGCGCGTGCCCTGGCAGACGCCGCCCCCGGTAATGAAAAACTCGCCGAAGCCCTTCGCAAAATCGAGGAAGCCGCCCGCCAAGCGGCAGATGGCGCTCAACTGTTGACGCAACGGGCCAAGGAACTCTCGGATCCCGAAGCCGGATTTGCCAAAGGCATGCGCGCAGTGGCCGAAGAAGCTGAGCAAATCGGCAAGCAGATGGAAGCGGCAACTATCCGCGCCTTCAACGGCATGACCGATGCGCTGGTGGCCTTTGTGATGACGGGTAAGCTCGACTTCAGGTCGCTGGCCAACTCCATCATCTCGGACCTGATCCGCATCCAGATCCAGCGCGCCATCACGCTGCCCCTGGCCAAGGCCATGAGCAGTTTCTTTGGCTTTGCCGATGGCGGAGTCATGACGTCAGAGGGGCCATTACCTCTGCGGGGCTACGCCAGCGGCGGGATTGCCAATTCGCCGCAACTGGCGGTGTTTGGCGAAGGCTCGCGGCCAGAGGCCTATGTGCCGCTGCCCGATGGGCGGACCATTCCCGTGACCATGAGCGGTGGCGCTGCTAGCCCCATGGGCGCAGGCCATGTGTTCAATATTTCTGTGAGTGTCAGTGATGCTGGCGCAGCAGCGCGAGGCGACAACGCAGGCGGTCGTGACCTAGGTCAGGCGGTGGCCAATGCGGTGCGCCAGGAGCTGCTGGCGCAAAAACGGGCCGGTGGCTTGCTCGACAGCAGGAGGGCTTTGTAAATGGCGGTGTTCACATGGATTCCATCGCTGGGTGCCAGTCTGGCCATGCGGCCCAATGTGCGGCGGGTGGCATTTGGCGACGGGTATGAGCAGCGCTTGGCCTTTGGCATCCACATCCAAGCCGAGGTCTGGACGCTGGAGTTTCGTGGGCGGACCACACAGGACGCTGGAGCGATCGACGATTTCTTACGCGCTCGCGGGGGCGCGCAGGCTTTTGACTGGACCACCCCGGCAGGCACCGCTGCCAAGTTCACCTGCGAAGAGTGGAGCCGCTCGGTGGATGAGCCCAACGTCGAGACGGTGCGGGCGACTTTTAAACAGGTGTTTGATCTGTGATGACCGAACAAGCCACGACTTCCCAAGCGATCACCTCAGAAATCCAGAAACTCGCCCCCAGCGCCGTGATCGAGCTCTTTGTGCTGGACCTGTCGCTCTTTGGCCAGGGGCCGGTGCGCTTTCACGCGGGCACCAACGCCCTCATGCAACGCGTGGTCTGGCAAGGCCACGCCTATGAAGCGTTTCCGATCCAGGTTGAGGGCTTTGAGTTCAATGGCGGCGGTCAGGTGCCCCGTCCCCGGCTGCGGGTGGCCAACGTCACGGGCTCGATCACGGCGCTGGTGCTGAGCTACCAGGACTTGGTGGGTGCAAGGATCACCCGCAAACGGACCCTGGCCAAGTACCTCGATGCGGTCAATTTTGCGGGCGGCGCGAACCCTACAGCAGACCCCTTGGCCGAATTCGCCGACGACGTTTACTGCGTTGACCGCAAGTTGCGTGAAACGCGCGAGGTGGTCGAGTTCGAGTTGGCCGCGTCCTTTGATCTCGAAGGCGTCAGCTTGCCGCGCCGTCAGATTGTGCAAAACGTCTGCCCTTGGTCCTACCGGGGTGCCGAGTGCGGCTACACGGGCAGTGCGTATTTCAATGCGAATGACGAGGTGGTGAGCAGCAAAGCGCAAGACGCTTGTGGCAAACGACTGGCCTCTTGCCAGCGGCGCTTTGGTGCACATGCCGAATTGCCTTTCGGGGGCTTTCCGGCGGCGGGCTTGTTCCGGTGATGAATGAAATCAAGACATGAATGAAATCACTGCATGAATGAAATCAATCAATCTCTGGCCTTGGCCCACGCCGCCAAAGAGTTTCCCCGTGAAGCCTGTGGGCTGTTGGTCATTCAAAAGGGCCGCGAAGTCTATTGCCCTTGCCGCAACATCGGTGTGGGCACTGACCAGTTCGTGATCCACCCCGAAGACTATGTGGCAGCCGACCGCCAGGGGGAAATCGTAGAGGTGTTCCATTCCCACCCGAACATGCCCCCTGAGCCCAGTCAGGCCGACCGTGTGGCTTGCGAAGCCACAGGGCTGCCGTGGTCCATCGTGTCGTTCCCCGCTGGTCAGTGGGCACAAATCAAGCCCGTGGGCTATGTCGCGCCCTTGGTGGGCCGTCAATGGGCGCATGGGGTGCTTGACTGCTACGCCCTGGTGCGCGACTGGTACGCGCAGGAGCGTGGCATTGAATTGCCCGATTTTGAGCGCTTTGACGAGTGGTGGAAGCGGGGCATGAACCTGTACCTGGACAACTTTGGATCCGCCGGGTTTGGGGTTACGGATCTGACGGATCGGACGAGTCTGAAAGTGGGGGATGTGCTCTTGATGCAAGTCGCTGCCTCTGTGCCCAACCATGCGGCGGTGTATCTGGGTGATGGGCTGATCTTGCATCACTTGCAAGGCAGGCTATCGAGTCGCGATGTGTACGGCGGTTACTGGCAAAAGGTCACCACCCACGCGCTGCGGCATCCAGACCTGCATCCGCATCTTTAACCATTTCCTTTACCTCTCTTACAGCTTGCAGCACGAGTCTCGCGATGGCCACAATCCTTCTTCTCGGTGAACTGGGCAGGCGCTTTGGGCGGCGCCATCATATGGCAGTGGCTTCGGCCGCCGAGGCGGTGCGCGCTCTGTGCGCCAACTTCCCGCAGTTTGAGCGCGAGTTGGTGTCCTCTGGCGAGCGGGGTGTGGGCTACAGGGTACTGGTCGGGCGGGACGCCCTGGCACTGGAGCGCTTGCATGAGCCCACCGGCCAGCAGCGCATCACCATCGCGCCTGTCGTCTCTGGGGCTGGTGGCAATAGTTTAGGTCAGATCCTGCTGGGCGCAGCTTTGATTGCTGTGTCCTGGTGGAACCCGATGGGCTGGGCAGCCGCTGGCTCATTCTTGTCGCAAGCCACCCTGTATTCGGTGGGAACATCCATGATTTTGGGTGGGGTGGCCCAGATGATTGCACCCACCGCCAAAGCTTCAGATCCGTCCGAGCGCCCAGAAAACCGCCCCAGTTATGTGTTCAACGGGGCCGTGAACACCACTGCTCAAGGCCATCCCGTGCCCGTGGGCTACGGCCGCATGATCGTGGGTTCGGCCGTGATCAGTGCGGGCATCGATGTCGATGAAATTCCTGTCCTTTAAATCCCTGTCGATGAGATCACTGCATGAATCTGATGCCAGCTTCAAATCCGTTGATCATCGGCGCAGGTGGTGGGGGCAAGTCGGGTGGTGGCAGCGCCCGTGTGGCTCAAGAAGCTGCCGACAGCCTGCGCTCCAAAGCCTACGCCCGTGTGGTCGACTTGGTGTGCGAAGGAGAAATCGAAGGCCTGGTCCAGGGCCTGCAGTCGGTCTTTTTGGACGACACGCCGATTCAAAATGCCGATGGCAGCTACAACTTTTCTGGGGTGACGCTTGAAAGTCGCCCCGGCACCCAGCAGCAGGGCTACATCCCTGGCTTTGCCTCGGTAGAGAACGAAGTCTCGGTCGGCGTGGAATGCAAGTTTGCCCAGCCGGTGGTGCGCGCCATCACCGACCCCGACGTGGACGCTGTGCGCCTTAAAGTGAGCATGCCCGCGCTCACCTTGCAGGACACGACCAACGGCGATTTGAACGGCACATCGGTGAGCTATGCGATCGACTTGCAGTCAGCAGGCGCTGGTTTTGTGCAGGTGCTCACCGACACGGTCTCTGGCAAGACCACTTCGCGCTACCAACGCAGCTACTACGTGCCACTGTCCGGCGCAGGTCCTTGGGATGTCCGCCTTCGCAGGCTGACCGAGGACGCGACCCAAAGCAGCCTGCAAAACAAGACCTTTTTGGACTCGTACACCGAGGTCATCGAGAGCAAGTTGCGCTACCCCAACAGCGCCTTGATGGCCCTACGGGTGGACGCCTCGCAGTTCAACGCCATCCCCCGGCGCAGCTATGAGCTCAAACTCCTGCGTGTGCGGGTGCCGTCCAACTACGACCCCGAGTCCCGTTCATACACGGGTGTCTGGGACGGCACCTTCAAGGTGGCCTGGACGGACAACCCGGCTTGGTGTTTTTACGATCTGGTCACCAACACCCGCTATGGCTTGGGGCATTTCATCCCTGAGTCTCAGGTTGACAAGTGGGCGCTGTACCGGGTGGCCCGTTACTGTGACGAATTCGTGCCCGATGGCCTGGGTGGGTACGAGCCTCGCTTCACCTGCAACCTGTACCTGCAAACCCGCGAGCAGGCCTACAAGGTGGTGCAGGACATGGCTTCGGTCTTTCGGGGGATGGCCTATTGGTCGGGTGGTGCCATCACCGTCACGCAGGACGCACCCCAAGACCCGGTCTACCAGTTCACTGCTGCCAACGTCATCGATGGCGAGTTCGCCTACCAGGGCTCGTCCGCCAAGGCTCGGCACACCGTGGCCCTGGTCAGCTGGGTCGATCCGGAGGATTTTTACAGGCAGAAGGTGGAATACGTTGAGGATGTGGCGGGCATCGCGCGCTACGGCGTGGTGCAAGCCGATGTGGTGGCCATGGGCTGCACCTCGCGCGGGCAGGCCAACCGGGTGGGCAAGTGGCTGCTGTACTCCGAGCAGTCTGAATCAGAAATCATCACTTTCCGCACAGGCTTGGAAGGTGCTGTGGTGCGCCCGGGCGATGTCATCCAGGTAGCTGACCCAAGTCGGGGCGGCATGCGCCTTGGGGGGCGCGTCGCAGCAGCCACCACCACCAGCGTTACCCTGGATCAGGATTTGCCAGCCGATTTACCCTGGCGGCTTTCGGTGATCTTGCCCAATGGCAGTGTAGAAGAGCGCCTGGTCGGAGCAACCTTCGCTGCGTCCAGCGGTGATGCACACGCTCGGCGAACCCTCACGGTCAGCATCCCCTTCAGCATGGCACCGCAAACCGATGCCATCTGGGTGTTGGCTTCCTCCATCATCGAGCCGCAACTGTTTCGGGTGGTGTCAGCGGCCGAGCGCGAGCCCGGTGTGCATGAAGTCACGGCCCTGGCCCACAACCCAGGCAAGTACATGGCCATCGAAGAGGGCCTGGCGCTGCAGCCGCGCGCCATCACGGTGCTGTCGGACATGCCTGCCGCCCCCACAACCCTCAGCATGCAAGTGAGTCTGTACCGGGTCAAAGACCGGGCGCAGGTGCTGGTCCAACTGTCCTGGACTGAGGTGCCTGCGGCCATTGCCTACCGGCTTGCTTACCGGGTGGGCGGTGGCAACTTCGTGAGCTTGCCGCTGGTGAGCGCCAATTACGCAGAAATCCGCGATGCACAGGAGGGTGAGTACGAGTTCAGCTTAAGGGCCATCGGCATCACCCGTAAAGAAAGTGTGCCCGCCACACTCAGCGCTACAGTACTGGGCAAGACACTGCCTCCCTCGGATGTGACCGGCTTTACCGTGCAGCGGCGCATGTCCGATCTGCTGCTGAGCTGGGACGAACTGCCCGATGCCGACCTGGCGGGCTATGAGGTGAGAGTGGGTTCCGGCTGGGACGACGCCAGATTGGTCGCCAAGACCTCGGGAACCCAGATGGTCCACGACCAGGATGCTGCAGCGCAGTACCCGTACCACATCCGCGCTTACGACACCTCGGGCCACTACAGTGCGCATGTCACCACCTTTGTGCTGACCTTGCTGGCCCCGGCCACGGTGCGCCAGTTCGATGTCGTGCAGTCGGCCAACCGGCTGGAGTTTCGCTGGCAACCCAACCCAGAGCCCGAGGTGGTGGGCTACGAGCTGCGAGAAGGTGCGGCATGGGACGCATCGCTCTTTGTGGCCGAGGTCAAGTCCACCAGCTACACGCTGCCCTCAGGATTTGATGGCGAGCGCAAGTTCTGGATCAAGGCGATCGCCTCGCCCGGCATCTACAGCGACACGCCCACCTTCGTCTCGACCGTGGTGGCCCAGCCGCAAAACGCTAACCTGATCCTCGAGCGCGACGAGCAAGCAGGGGGCTTTGCTGGCACCAAGCACTTCGCCTCGGTGGTCACGGTCAATGGAAAAAACGTGCTGCGCATGAACACCGGCGCGCAAGTGGCCGAATACCTGTTCGAGTTGGATCTGGTCTCGCCCATCCGGGCGCAGAACACTTTGCTCAGCAGCTTGGGCGCTTCGGTCGATGACCGCACCACCTGGCAGGAAGCTAACTTTGTCTGGAGCGGTGACGCCGCTCGAAGGCAGTGGACCTACGACGGCGCCATCGCCAACGTGGATGCACGGTTTCAGATGGCGCGAGAGGATGTGCTGCACCCGGGTGAACTCTACGGTTGGCGGCTCAGCGGCTCGGTGATGGGCATTGGCAATGCAGTAACGAGCCAGTCGGCGGGCGTGAGTTACGGCGATGGCCGCTATGGCAAGGGGCTGATGGTCAAGGACACCACCCAGGTGGCCTGGACTGTGAACATGCCGCAGGTGTTCCACACCTCGTTCTGGTTTATTCCCCAAGAGGTCACGACCTGCGTGATCTGGAAAGCAACGGGACCGAGCGGCGCGTTGCTGCTGGGCTATGACGCCCAAACGCAAGACTTCTTCCTGGAAGACCACCTGTCCCGGCGCGTCACGCTGACATTTGGGCTGGAATCATCCGATCGGGTCTGCCTGGGGGTGTGCCAGACCAGCACAGAACGCCGCCTCTTTGCCGCCCGGATGGGCGGCGGTGTCCAGTCGGCCAGCGCACGGCTTGAGCCCGTGGGCGCGTTCAGCAGTTTGCGGCTGTACTGAGCCGGGGCTGTTCACACAGTCTGCTTTTGCAGATTCCGCGTAGCCATCACAGGCGCTGCTTTCAAAAGTGGTGGCGCTTTTTTTTAAGCACTTCACATTCCGTGAATTTTTTAAGGCACCACATGATTGACGAAACCATGCAACTGCAGGGGGCGATGACCCTCATTGTTCGACGCGCCAGTGGCGACATCGAAACCGTTCACAAAGACAACATCATCGTCAACGTTGGCTTTGATTTCATCGCCGACGCCATCGGCAAACCCGCCAGTCGTCCCTCGGTCATGGGTTTCATCGCCTTGGGCACGGGCACCACGGCGGCTGCGGCCAGCCAGTCGGCCCTGGTTTCCGAGCTCGATCGAAACGCCGCCACCTACGCCCACACAGTTGGCACCAAAGCCTTCAGCTTTACGGCCGACTTCCCTGCAGGTGACGGCACGGGAGCGATCACAGAAGCCGGGGTGTTCAATGCCGCATCGGGCGGCATCATGCTCGACAGGGTGGTGTTCCCGGTGGTGAACAAGGGGGCGGATGACAGTCTGACGGCCGTGTTCACCTTCACCATGAGCTGATCACCATGGCCGAGACAGTCACTGTAGGCGAGTCCCAAGGGCCGCGCTACACCTGGGCCAATGCCAGTTTCACTTGGCATAGCGCCAGTGCAGGCAAATCGTGGCTCACGGCTTACCCCGCTGTCTATGTGGTCACAGTGGCTGCCACACTCGCTTGGGTTGAGGCTTCAGGCCGTCAGCATGGCAAACGCCTGACTGAAACTTTATCATTCGCAGAAACCCGTCGGCATCAAGCCGCACTGCAAAAGGCAGAGGCACTCGGATTTGCCGACACCTACTACGACCTGATCGCTTATGTCCTGCGCTGGGTTGAGTCGCTGGGGGTGGCAGATGGCGTTTCCAATTCCAGCCGCAAGTCCGTTCAAGAAAACCTCCAAACGCTGGATGGCTTGGCCCGGTCACTAGCCAAAGCCCTGCAAGAAGGCTTGCCTGTGACCGAAGGCCTGTCGCGCCAGATGCGCCAAAAGCATGCCGAGAGCCTGCCGGTGGCATCGGTATCCGCTCGGGTATCTGCCAAAGCATTCACTGAAAAGGTGGTTTTGACCGATGGCCTGGATCAAGGTTTCAGAAAACAGGTCTCCGAAGCGCTGAAATTTGCTGAAACTTATTACGACCTGATCGCCTTCTTCCTGCGCATTGGCGAAGGTTTTGCTGTGAGCGATCAGACCGCCAGGCGGCTTCAAAAGCCAGTCGCTGAGGCTCTCAGCACAAACGATCAGCTTACCCGCAGATCCGTCAAGCAAGTGGTCGAGGCATTGGCGTTTGCCGAAACCTTGGGCCGCACAGTGGCGTACAGGCGGCTCTTGCAAGAAGGGCTGGGTGTCTCGGATGCCCTGCGCCGGGCGATGCGCCTCAAGGCTCATGAAGCCTTGGCGCTTACCGAGCAGTACCGCCGCCACGCCAACGGTGTGATCAGCGACATGATCGTGGCCAGCACTGAGATCACCGAGGCCGACTTCGCAAGCATCGTCGAAGCGGGGCATCCACCGGGCTACACGGATTTCCGGGACTTCATTCAGGGTGACTACACCTATCAGAAGGCCTTGTTTCGGGCCATCCTGAAGTCCAGAAACTCCGACCGGGGCTTCATTGATGCGCTGCGCGTGACGGTGGATGTGCCCGATGTCTTTGACCGGGGCACTGTGCAGATCACCGATGCGCAGGCAGGCGCTGTGATTGGTTTTGCCCGAATTTTTAGGGTGCCGCCTGAGGTGACCATGACCCATAAGGGCGGCACGGTGGTCGCCATCCCGCGTCTTGCCAGTGCGGTCACCCGGACAGGCTTTACAGCAGCTTTAGAAAACACTTCTGGCGCTCGCGTGACCGGCACGTTCACCTGGATTGCGCAGGGCTACTGAACCGCAGTCTCTCAAGTCATTTGCCCACCCATTCACCATGCAAAACTTCACCGACATCCCGTCGTCGCGCACGCTGTCTGACTCGCTCATCGAGATCCTGAACAACGACAAGACGGCGATCTCCTGCAACAGCGGCACCACATTTCCGACGACCAACCAACAAGTGGGCATGCTGTGCTACCGCACGGACCAGCTCAAGCTCTATCAGCTGATCGGCACCAACCCGGATAACTGGCGCTTCATCATGGACTTGGCCAGTGGGATCGATGCCCAGTTTGCAGCCAAGCTCAATGCCGCCGCCTACACCGCTGCCGATGTGCTGGCCAAGCTGCTGACTGTGGATGGCTCCGGCTCCGGGCTCGATGCCGACCTGCTCGACGGCCAGCACGCCAGCGCTTTTGCATCGACTTCGCACAACCACAACGCGGCCTATCTGGGCATCAGCGCCAAGGCGACGGACGCGGACCGATTGGACGGCTACGACGCCTCGGCCTTTGTCCGCACGGTTAACGGTGGTGGTCCTGACGCGAACGGCAACGCCACGGTCAACATCGATTTGTCGGGGCGGGTAGCGCGCACTGGCGACAGCATGAGTGGGCGCCTGACACTGCCCAGCCAGACCGTGCAGAGCACTGCACCCACGATCGACTTTTACGACACAGATCAAGGCAGTACCCGTTATCTGCACGTCAACAGCAACCTGATGGGGTTTTTGAAGACCGACGGCAACTGGGACATGTACATGAACAACGGCGGCTCCATGTGGACCGCCAACTATGGCTGGCTGCACGACTACTTCTTCCGGTCAACCGCCAACTGCGCAAGCCAACCCGGCACGGGTGATGTGGCCATCAATTGCTATGGCAGCGGCAACGTCAACTCTGGTCGTATTCATGAGCTGATTGATGAGGGCGGCCAGATTCGACTGCGATCGGTCAAATATTTCACCAACTGTGATTGCAACTGCAATTGTTGCGGCTGCTGATGTGGAGCTTGTCCATGAAAACCATCCGCATGCCCTATCCTTGGCAAAGTCCAGCTAGCGTGAACAACGCGCAAAGCACCAACAAAATCCGCATCGAACTGATCGATGGTGATTTCTACATCGAACATCTGCTGCCCGCTTACGAGTTGGCGCTTGATGAGTCTGGTCGTGTCATTGACGAATCTGCGCAGCCCACCCTGTCAGGTCATCAAAGTGCATTCGTTCATGCCCTGCGGCAAGCTGACATGCATCAGTTGGCCGGAGACCCCGGCAACGGCTACACCGTCTGGCTCTTTGCCTTGCGCCAAGGACAGAGCGAGCCGGTGTGGATCAACAAATTCGCACAGACTGCTTTGTCCAAAGAGGGGTTTCGGCAGTACTGGAACCAGCAGCCCATGTTGGTCTTGGCCCAGCTTTGGATCCCACCGCTGGGCTTAGAGCCTTCGCTGGTGCTCATGTTTTCTCCCCAAGCGGGTCAGACCGAGGTAACCGGTTTTGAGTTTGACCAAGAGTGGGAAAGCAATTCGGTTGCCATGGCTCTGGCATTTCCCTCGTTTCGGCTGGTCGATGAGGGGGGTGAGCCACGGCGCATCCGCATCACGGCGGTCAATGACCAGGGGATGGTGCTCCCGGCGTCCGGGCAGGTGCTGCTGAGCACTACGGCCGGAGCCCTGAGCAACAGCCGCCCAAACCTGGATCAAGGGCAAGCCCTTGTCACGCTCTTTGGCGCAGATCCTGGTGCTCTGGTCAAGATCAAGCTGGGGTTCAAGTGGTTTAGCGGTGTCGAAGAGCTGGAGGTGCGGGTGTGAGCGGTGCTGAAATAGTCTGCGCTCGCTTCGTGCAGCGGGTCGATGAATTCAAACAGCCGCTGGCCGTGGAGGTTCTGGCTGAAGCGGATCGCCTGACCTGGCGGCTGTGGGAGCCATTGGAGACGTTCCAGCCAAATTACCCTGTCGGCAAGGTGACCCAAAAGCAGTATCAAGTCCATTCTTCAGGCGCCTCAATCCTAGCTGCGCATTCATTGCCTAGACGAGGACAGTCCAGCCCATTTATCTTGCCAGTCAGATTGGACATGCCATCCGGCCACACCGAGACCATTGAAGGCGTTCAGTGGGGCCTGGTCGATGAAATCGCTCTGGACCCACAGGCCATGCGCGCCAAGCCCCGCATGTACGGCGAGCACCTGAGTGATTGGGCCGCCTGGATGTTTGTGCTGTGCACAGATACCTGGCGTTTCATGACACCCTTCAACCGCCATCTGCTAACCCGCAGCAGCCGGGTAGACAGCGAGGGCTTTACCGCCTTGTCTTTGTCGCTCACCAAGGCGCGCCCGCTGCACTTGGTTGCCGGGTCATGCCTTGTGCCATGGCATAAATCGCCGCTCAGCGCTCAGATGGTGCTGCGCATCAACGCTCACCCAGGCGGACCACTTTGGACCAACCTTCAAGTGGATGAGCACGTGACTTATGCCAAGCCAAGTGACGCTCTGGCCGGGCATGCCCACACCATCACCCGGCTGCATGAACACATGCCCAAGCTCACTGTGCAAGCCCCACCAGTGGTGACAACAGACCAGTGGGTGGAGTTGGAAATACGGGCTTCAGAGCCCGCCGATGCCTGGCTGCATGTGCACGCCGTCTCGGGCTATGTCCCACATCAGCGCGTTCGCATGGTTGCAGGAAGGGCCCAAATTCGGGCCCTGGCCCTGGGCCTGCGTGCCGGAGAAAACCTGCACCTTCAATTTGGATTAGGGGCCGTCACCGCACTGGCCCAAGGAGTGATTCATGTCATTTGATGCATCAGCGCACGCCCCGCCACCCATCATGGCGGTGGCCACACAAGCCAGCCCACACCCGCCCTCATTGACTGTCGCCTCAGAAAACCACCCAACGTCACTCCAACGTTGGGTTTTTTCTTTGTGGCCCAGTACCGTGTACGTCCAGCCCTCTGGCTTGCCTCGAGAGCGGCTTGAACGACTGGCGACGGCCGTCTTTCGGGAAGACGCCGAACATCGCTGGGGTCCCGAGGCTTGGCAGTGCCGCAGCCACGACCTGTTGCAGGGAGGCGTATCCCCGGCGGATGGTCTGGATGACATGTTGGCGGTGGTCCGTGAGCACCTGCAATCCATCTGGGGCACATACCGATACCGGCTGAGCGCCCACATCATGCGCTGTCAGCCGGGATTTCATGTGGCTGAGCACATCGCCAGCTCGCGTGCGGGGCTCAACACGGTGCTGTTTTTGCAAGCGGACTACCCAAGGACCGACAGCCCCAATGTGCGAACGCCGGGTTGTATGGTCATTGGCAATCCGGCCAAACGCGTCAATGAAACCCTGCTGCCCTGGGAAACACCGGTGCATTTCCCGATCACGCCGCAGCCGGGCTTGCTTGTGACCATGCCCCTGTGCACGCCGCATGGCTACTTTCCTCTGCGCAGCCAGACACGCGACACCCTGGCCATCGAGTTTCACTCGGTCGCAGAACCGGAGGCAGAACATGCTTGACGCCCGCAGTCCCGTTTCATTCGCAGATGGCGTTCTGGATCCGGGCGTAACGCAGGAGCTCGTCGATTGGCTGCAGCACCTGCAGTACCGCTACTACCGCATCACCAACAAAAACGAGCCGGAGCCGTTTCCGATCTGGCACCGCGAATTGTTGGGTCGGGACTGGCCCATCAACCAAGCTTCGGACTACAGCTGCACGCCGCAATTCCTGCAGGATCAAACCAGCGTGCTCTCTGATGTTTGGCTGTCATGCATGCGGGCGCTGCAACTGCCTGTCATGACCCAGTGCCATGGCGTCTACGCCAATGCCAACACCCACGGCAATGAAGGCAATGTCCACATTGATAGCCAGCATCCGCTGGACAGAACCCTGTTGATCTACGGCGTGCGGCACTGGCAAGCAGGGTGGGGCGGAGAGACAGTGTTCTACGACCAGGAGGGTCGCCTGTTGGGATCGGTCATGCCCGCGCCCGCTCGGGTGGTGTTCTTTGCTGGGCACATCCGCCATGGCGTCAACCCCATCTCCCGTGCCTGCCGCGATCTGCGGCCGGTCTTGGTGTTCAAAACGCGGCTGCAGGAGCCGCCAAAGGTTCTTTCATGAAGTTTCAGATTCACGCCTTGCGCCAAGACGGCAAGAAAGTTTTCCTGCACTACGACAACCAGTTGTCCACGCTGACCTGGCAGGACGGCACACCCGTGGTGCCGGTTCAGCCCGGCAGTTTCCGAGGTGCCACAGTGGTCTCGGTCAATCAACCTGGCCGTAAGGGCCAGGTGCGCATCCTCAAGATCAGCCTGGGGCTGTCCTGCAATTACGAATGCAGTTACTGCAACCAGCGCTTTGTGCCGCATGCGGATGCGAGCAACCCGGATGACATCGAGCCGTTCATCAGTCAACTGACCGATGCGCTTCTTGAACCACCCGAGCGCATCGAATTCTGGGGTGGCGAGCCCTTGGTGTACTGGAAGACGCTTAAGCCGCTTGCTGAACGTTTGCGTGGTTTGTATCCGGATGCTCAGTTCAGCGTCATCACCAACGGCAGCTTGCTCGATGCTGGTAAGAACGAGTGGCTTGACCGCATGGGGTTTTCTGTGGGCTTGTCGCACGACGGTCCAGGCCAGTCGACCCGTGGCCCCGATCCATTGAGCGACCCTAAGAAATTCGCCGCCATCATGGACCTGTATGCCCGCTTGCATCCTCAGGGCCGTATCAGCATCAACGCCATGGTCCATGCTGGCAACCAAAGTCGGGCGCAGATTCAGGCCTGGTTGCAGCAGCGGTTTGGCCAGGACGTGAACATCGGGGAGGGTGCTTTCATTGATCCCTACGACGAAGGCGGATTGGCGGCAACCTTGCAAACCCAGCAGGACCATGTGCGGTTCAGGGCCTTGGCCTACAAAGAACTGCGCCAGGGCTTGGCTTCGCGCATGTCGGTGGCGCAGCAGCGCATCATGGACTTTGTGCAGTCTATCCGCTCAGCTCGACCAGCAACCTCGCTGGGTCAAAAGTGCGGCATGGACAAGCTGAACAACCTGGCGGTGGACCTGCACGGCAATGTGCTCACCTGTCAGAACGTCAGCGCAGCAGCCACTGCGCCCAATGGTCAACCTCACCAGATTGGCCATTTGTCGAATCTGCAGGCGGTCAAGATGCGCAGCGCTACGCACTGGAGCCACAGGCCCGATTGCCTCAGTTGCCCGGTGCTGCAACTGTGCAAGGGCTCATGCATGTTTTTGCAGGGGCCGCTGTGGGATGCAGGTTGCGACGCAGCTTATTCGGACAACGTGCCATTTTTGGCTGCGGCCATCGAGTACCTCACGGGTTGCATTCCGTACTACATCGACGGCGACTTTCGTGAAGACCGCAAAGACATCTTCGGGCAGCTCCATGGAGTCCCCGAACAAAGCACCAAGCGCGTGATTCCGATCCTGGCCTACGACCGAACTGTCGCTGCTTGAGTCAAAACACAATTAGTTCGACAGTCAATTCAACAGTCCATTCAACAGTCTATTCAACAGTCAACCCAACACACACCCGCCTAGCTTCGGTCAGCGCGGGTTTTTTACTTTGGAGAAACGTATGCCCGAACCGACAAGCTCAGGCGTGGCAGGGGCGGCCGTCGCCTACAAGGCCTTTGGCGGCACTGCTGCGGCGGTGGCCAGTGGGGCCACTTTGGCTGCGGTGGTGGTCATGCTCATGACGCCACCGCGTGACAAACGCGAATGGGCCGTAGGGCTCATCAGCACCGTGGTTTCCAGCATTGGGGGCGGTGCCATCACGGTCGAGCATTTTCATTTGCACCATTGGGCGTTTTCTACGGTAGGCCTGTGCGCCCTGGGCGGGCTCATGTTCGCCTGCGGTTTGCCCGGCTGGGCCATGGTGCGCTGGGTGTTTAACTTCATCGGTCAGCGCCGAGACGCTTCCATCGACCAGGTGGCCAAGGACGTGAAGGAGATGCTGTGAAACCGCAAGACTTCATCGCGCTCATCGGCCCAGCTGCCCAAGCCAGCCGCTTACAGACAAACATCCCCGCCAGCTTCGTGGTGGCCCAAGCCGCTCTGGAGTCCGGCTGGGGTGAGTCGGGCCTGGCCAAGCGGGCCATGAACCTCTTTGGCATCAAGGCCGACCGCAGCTGGACGGGCCAGCGCATCACCCTCAACACCCGAGAGTTTCTGAACCAGCAATGGGTGGTCATCCCGGCGGACTGGCGTGCCTACCCCGATTGGCATGGCTGTTTGGTGGACCATGGGCAGTTTTTGCGCCGCAACAAACGCTACGCCGCCTGTTTCGCCTGCACCACAGGCAAAGCCTTCGCCCAAGCCGTGGCCAAGGCGGGCTATGCCACCGACCCGCGTTATGCCGACAAGTTGATCACCATGATCGACAAGTACCAGCTCGAAGCGCTGGACCTGCCGCTGAACCTATCACCGGGGGCCACATGAGTGCGTGGCTATTACCCTGGCTTGGCGCCTTGCCCCTGCGATGGATCGTCTCAAGCCTGTTGGCTGCGGGCCTGTTTTGGGCTGGCCACCGGCTGGGGCAGCAGGGCGTTCAGCAGGCGTGGGACGCAGAGAGACTGCAGCAACAAACCACCGCCTTGCAGCAATCCCTGCAGGTGGCCCAGGTTCAAAACCGGCAAGAACAGATCAACAAGCGTATCACCTCCGACCATGACACTCGCAAAATCCAACTTCAGCGCCTGTGGCAACCCCCAAAGGCTTCCGCCATTCCAGTGGCTGTATCGCCTGACTCGCCCAATTCGCAGTCTGTGCCTCCTGTCCTGCGCACTGACGCTGACCGCCTGCGCGACTCAACCAGCACCAGCAGTCCCGGCCCCTTGTCCGCCCATGCCCAGTCTGCCACCGGTGTTGATGCAGCCGCCGCCCACGCTTTACCTGATCTCACCAGCGCTCAGATCCCCGTGAGCTGCGAACAACTGGCCAGTGATGCTGCCGAGGCCACGCTCATGGTTTTGTCATTCCAGCGCTGGTACGCCGAACAGGCCAAAGCCGGAGAAAAGCCATAGAACGGGGGCAACAGCCACACCCCTTTAAAACAGCGCTCCCATTCGCTTGACTTGTGTGCCCACCAGAGCGTTCATGCTGGTATGACACTCATAACAAGCGATGTATGACCCCCAGGCTGCTCACCACGCAAGAGGCCGCTGAGCGCCTGGGCCTCACCCCCGGCAGTTTGCAAAAGCTGCGCTGGCAAGACGATGGCCTGCCCATCTTTCAGCAAGGGCTTGCCGTTCACTACCGACTTGAAGACCTGGAGGCCTTCGAGCAGCGTGAAGTTCGAAACCTCCTCAGGCAAGTGCTGCAGCACGAGCGGCCATTGCCGCTCATCCGCTCAATTGCCCGATCGCTTGACCTGGCGGTCAACACCCAGGGCGTTGAATCCGATCCCACGGTCTTCAAGCCAGCGGTGCGTGAAGACCTCAAGCCCGCGCCCAAGGTGAAGGCGCCGATGCCTATGGCTGAGCCCAAGCTGCCAATGCCATCCCTGGTCAGTCCACCTCAAGACCTCAGCCTGCAACCCAACCACGCCTGGTACCTGGTCCACACCAAAGCCCGCCAAGAAGACACAGCCACCACCAACTTGCAGCGGCAAAACTTCCGTTGCTACATGCCAATGCTCTATGTGGAAAAGGTCCGCCGGGGCAAGCCGGTGGTGGTGGCCGAGCCCATGTTCCCCAGCTACGTGTTTGTGCAGCTGGACACCAGCGGTCAAGGCCAAAGCTGGTCGCCTATTCGGTCCACCTTGGGTGTGCGCGAGTTGGTCAAATTTGGCGGTCACCCGCCCAAGGTCGATGCAGAGCTCATCACGGCACTGCACGAGCGCGAGCAACTCCAGCAGTCCAATCCCCAGGCTCTCTTTGCCGCAGGCGACAAGGTCGTCATCACCCATGGCCCCTTCGCTGGCATCGAGGCGATCTACCAAACGGCAGATGCCGAGCGGCGCTCCATGATCTTGCTGTCCATGCTCAACAAGCCGGTGCCCATGCGCATCGAGCCAGGCAAGTTGCGTAAATGTGGCTGATCGCAAAAAGTCTGCAAGTTGGGTCCAGAAATGACTTGATAGCTCTGCCGCTTCGAAGCCAACATGGTCTGCACGAACAAAACCCAGCAGTACCCCAGACCTCCATGCACCCAGAAGAACCACCCAAATCATTCAGAGCTGCCCAGTACGTGCGCATGTCCACCGAGCATCAACAGTACTCCACGCACAACCAGGCCGACAAGATCCAGGAATACGCTGACCGGCGTGGCATCGAGATCGTGCGCACCTATGCCGACGAAGGCAAAAGCGGCCTGTCTATCGATGGTCGCGCTTCTCTGCAGCGGCTGATTCACGACGTCGAATCCGGCAATACCGACTTCAGCCTGATCCTGGTCTATGACGTCAGCCGCTGGGGCCGGTTTCAGGATGCGGACGAGTCGGCTTACTACGAGTACATCTGCAAACGCAAGAACATCCACGTGGCCTACGTGGCCGAGCAGTTTGAAAACGACGGCTCACCAGTCTCCACGATCGTCAAAGGCGTCAAGCGCGCGATGGCGGGGGAATACAGCCGGGAGCTGTCAGCCAAGGTCTTTGCCGGTCAATGCCGCCTGATTGAAATGGGGTTTCGGCAAGGTGGCACCGCAGGTTATGGCTTGCGCCGTGTGCTGATCGACCAAACCGGCACCATCAAAAGCGAGCTCAAGAACGGCGAGCACAAGAGCCTGCAGACCGATCGCGTCATCCTCATGCCCGGCCCCGAGCATGAAGTCGCCACCGTCTTGCAGATGTTTCGGTGGCTAATTGAGGAAGATGCCTCATTTGTGGACATCGCCAACCGGCTCAACGCGCAAGGCATTCGCACCGACTTTGACCGATCGTGGACCTACAGCACCGTGCGCCAGGTTTTGACCAACGAAAAGTACATCGGCAACAACGTCTACAACCGCCATTCCTTCAAGCTCAAAAAGCTGCATGTCAACAACCCGCCAGCCATGTGGATCCGCAAAGAGGGCGCGTTTGAAGGCATCGTACCGCTGGACACCTTCCTCAAAGCCCAAGAAGTGCTGGCTGAGCGCACCCGCCGTTACAGCGATGACGAGTTGCTGGCTCACCTCAAGCAGCTTTATGCCGATTGCGGCACGTTGTCCGGCCTCATCATCGACCAGGCCCCGGGCTTGCCATGCGCCATCACCTATGCCCACCGCTTTGGCAGCCTCACCCGCGCCTATGAGCTGGTGGGGTTTCATACCTCGCGCGATCAGGGCTTCATCGAGATCAACCGGCGGCTGCGGCAGCTCCATCCCGAGATCGTACGCCGCACCGAAGAGACTATTGCCGAGCTGGGCGGCAGCGTGCACCGCGACGGCAAGACCGACCTGCTCACCCTCAACGACGAGTTGGTCATCAGCTTGGTGCTGGCTCGCTGCCAGACCTTGCCCAATGGCCAGCACCGCTGGCGCATCCGGTTTGACACCGAACGCTTCAACCCAGACATCACCGTCGCGGTGCGGCTTGACCCGCAAAACGCGAGCGAGCTCGACTACTACCTTCTGCCCCGTCTGGACTTGCCCGAACAGGAGATCCGGGTCTGCAACCGCAACAGCGCCAATTTCGAGTGCTTCCGCTTTGACGACCTGAACTTCTTTTACGGCATGTCAGAGCGCGAACGATTGCAGCGTAAGTTTTAAGCCCCCCCTCCATAAACCTGAAAGGACTCACTCCATGCTCACCACCCCAACACACTCATCAAGGAGACCTACATGATGACCGACACCCCAGAAAACGTGAGCTTGGTGCCCATTGCACGCATCGAGGTGCTCAACTCCCGCGACCGCAACATGAAGGTCTTTGAGGAGATCGTCGAGAGCATTCAGCTCATCGGCCTCAAAAAACCCATCACCGTGGCCGAGCGTGCCGGTGAGGATGGCCAACCCAAATACGTGTTGGTCTGTGGAGAAGGGCGCCTGAACGCCTTCCGCATCCTGGGCGAGACGCACATCCCCGCCTTGGTGGTGGACGTGAGCGATGAAGACGCCTTCATCATGAGCCTGGCCGAAAACATCGCCCGCCGGGGTTACCGCCCGCTGGAGATCCTCGCAGACATTGAGCTGCTGCGCGAGCGAGGTTACACGGCCGATGTGATCATCCAAAAGACGGGCCTGTCTCCCAAATACGTGCGCGACATCGTCTTTTTGCTGGAGCAGGGCGAAGAGCGGCTGATCGAAGGCGTACAGCGTGGCTCCATCCCGCTCACCACAGCCCTCGAGATTGCCCGGGCCAGCGCCAATGACCCGCAAAACTCCAACGGGGAGGGCGGCGAATCCAACCTGGGCGATCTGCTGCAAGAAGCCTATGAAAACGGCCAGCTCAAAGGCCGCCAGATCATCGAGGCCAAGCGCCTGATCGAAAAGCGTCAGGAGTTGGGTCCGTCATCTCCCAACGCGGCGCAGATCAAGCCGCCCACCTCCAGCTACAGCCTGGTGCGCACCTACCAAAAAGAGGTGGAGCGTCAGCGCAAGATGGTCCTCAAGGCCGAGCATGCTCACCAGCGCCTGCTGCTGGTGGTGCAGGGCCTCAAAAAACTCTTTGCCGATGAAAACTTTGTCACTCTGCTGCGCGCCGAAGGGCTGGACACCCTGCCCAAGTACCTGGCCGAACGCATCAACCACTTTGAAGGAGCCCAAGCATGAACCCCAGCAGCAACGCTAAACCCAAAATCGCCGAGATGTACCCCGGCATCTTCCAGCCCACCGGCCATACAGACGAGGGCCCCAACTTACCGACAGCTCCGCTCAACACCCTTCTGGGCTTTGAGCTTGAAACCTACCAGGTGCCGCTGGACCAGTTGCTGCCCAGCAAAAAGATCATGGACGGCACCATGAGCACCCGCAAATACAAGCAGGTCGTCTCGTCCATCCACGAAATCGGGCTCATTGAACCCCTGTCGGTCATCCAGCCCGACCCCAAAAAGTCAGAATTCCTATTGCTAGACGGCCACCTGCGGGTGCTGGCCCTCAAAGAGCTGGGTATGGAAACCGCGCCCTGCCTCATGGCCAAAGATGACGAAAGTTATTCTTACAACCATTTATTAAACAGGCTCTCAACCGTCCAAGAGCACTACATGCTGCGCCGCGCCATCGACCGGGGCGTCAGCCGTGAGCGTCTGGCACGGGCCTTCAACGTCAATCTCAGCTCCATCAACCGCCGTATCAACCTGCTCGAAGGCATTTGCCCCGAAGCCATCGATCTATTGCAAGACAAGCAGTTCACACCAGACGTCACCCGCATCCTGCGCAACATGAAGGCAGCCCGCCAGGTGGAGGCGGTGGAGCTGATGGTGGCCAGCAACACCATTACTGTGGCTCACGCCGAAGCTTTACTCAAAGCCACGCCGCCGGAGCAACGCGCCGACCTTAAACCTGCCGAGCGCGACAAAACCTCTCCCATTGAGCAGATCGTCAAGCTCGAAAAGGAAATGAGCCAGGTGCAGACGCAGTACAAAGACGCAGAGCAAAACTACGGCTCCGACCTGCTCAACCTGGTGGTCGCCAAAGGCTACCTCACCAAGCTGCTTGCCAACGAAGCCGTCAAAAGCTACATCCACCGCCACGAGCCAGAGATCCTGGAGCAGTTTGAACTGGTTGTGAATACCGTCAGCATGGAAGAGGCCGTGCAGCAGCAGGCAGATACAACCCCAGTAGACGCTAGCGAAGCGTCATAACCCTGATGTTTTCGATAAATATTTTGCTGTTGTCACAGAAAATTCATGGGATAGAACCTAAAATCATGCGAATTCGCACAAACGTTCCCCTGCGGAACAGCTCCTAACGCGCTTGCCGATCGTGACACGGCATGGCGGTAGCGTGGCCAAAACCCCCCTCACATGACCTCCCGCCGATCCCAGCTCCAAGAAGACACCTACTTCCGAGTCTTGCGCATGCTGCAAGACAACCCCGACATGACGCAGCGCGAAATTGCTGAAAAATTGGGCATCAGCACCAGTGGACTGAACTACTGCCTGAAAGCGCTCATAGATAAAGGCTGGGTCAAGGTGCAGAACTTCAGCCAAAGCAAGAACAAGTTTGGCTACATCTACGTACTTACGCCGCAGGGTATTGCTGAAAAAGCTGTGCTGACAGGCAGCTTTCTCAAACGCAAGATGCAGGAATACGAAAGTCTTCGAGCGGAAATCGAAGCGCTGCAATCCGATTTGGCAAAACCTGTAAGCCTTTAATTTATGAATCATCAAAAACAAATTGCCATTATTGGCCTGGGTTATGTGGGCCTACCGCTTGCCGTTGAATTTGGCAAAGTCCGCCCTGTCATCGGCTTTGATATCAACGCGAAGCGTGTAGAGGAACTGCAAGGTGGGCAAGACCACACGCTCGAATGCAGCCCGCAGGAATTGGCTGGGGCCAAACACCTGCGCTACAGCTGCAACGTACAGGAACTGCAGCAGGTACAAATCTACATTGTCACCGTGCCCACCCCAGTAGACCAGGCTAATCGCCCGGATATGACGCCTTTGGTTAAGGCCAGCGAGACAGTGGGCAAAGTGCTCAAAGCCGGTGACATCGTCATTTACGAATCCACCGTGTACCCCGGCGCCACAGAAGAAGTCTGCGTTCCCGTGCTGGAAAAGTTCAGCGGCCTTAAGTTCAACCAAGACTTTTTTTGCGGCTACAGCCCCGAGCGCATCAACCCTGGTGACAAGGAGCACCGCCTGCCCACCATCAAGAAGGTCACCAGCGGGAGCACGCCAGCAGTGGCAGAAGATGTGGATCGGCTCTACCAACAAATCATCACTGCAGGCACCCATAAAGCCAGCTCCATCAAAGTGGCCGAAGCCGCTAAGGTGATCGAAAACACACAGCGCGACGTGAATATCGCGCTCATGAACGAACTCAGCCTAATCTTTCACAAGCTGGGCATCGACACTCTGGAAGTGCTGCAAGCCGCAGGTACCAAATGGAACTTTTTGCCCTTCAGGCCCGGCCTGGTGGGCGGGCACTGCATTGGCGTGGATCCGTACTACCTCACGCACAAGGCGCAAGAGGTCGGCTACCACCCCGAGGTGATCTTGGCCGGCCGTCGCATCAACGACAGCATGGCTGGACATGTGGCAGACGAAACCGTCAAGCTCATGCTGCGCAAGGGCCTGCCCGTGCTGGGCAGCAAAGTGCTGGTGCTGGGCCTGACCTTTAAAGAAAACTGCCCCGACGTGCGCAACACCAAAGTTGTGGACATCGTAAAAGCTTTGCAGGGCTACAACACGCAGGTCGATGTGTACGACCCCTGGATCGACTTGACCGAAGCCGAACACGAACACGGCCTGAAATGCCTGGCCCAGACGCCTGCTGCCGGGCAATATGCAGCCATCGTTCTGGCCGTGGGGCATAAGCAATTTTTTGAGCTTGGCGAACAAGGCATCAAAGCCTTGGGCCAGCCGAACGCTGTAGTCTTTGATGTGAAAAGCATCCTACCCATGGGCGCTGCAGACGGACGCCTGTGAATATGACCCGCTACGAACAACTACAAGCCGAACTGCGCCAAACGCCCAAAATCTGGCTCGTCACTGGCGTGGCTGGGTTTATTGGCAGCAACCTGCTTGAGACCCTGCTCAAGCTCGACCAGAGAGTGGTAGGCCTGGACAACTTTGCCACCGGCCACCAACGCAACCTTGACGAAGTTCAAACCCTTGTCACCCCCGCCCAATGGGCCAACTTCCACTTCATCAACGGCGACATCCGCAAGCTGCAAGATTGCCAAGTCGCCATGGCCTGGCACGACCCTGTAGGAGCTGCGTCCTCGCCGCGATTGCCCGTCGACTACGTCCTGCATCAAGCGGCACTGGGCAGCGTTCCGCGCAGCTTGGCGGACCCCATCACCACCAATGAGACCAATATCTCGGGCTTTTTGAACATGCTGGTCGCCGCCCGCGATGCCAAGGTCAAAAGCTTTACCTACGCCGCCAGCAGCAGCACCTATGGTGACCACCCAGCCCTGCCCAAGGTGGAAAAAAACATTGGCAATCCACTCAGCCCCTATGCTGTGACCAAATATGTGAACGAGTTGTACGCCAACGTTTTTGCCCGCAGCTACGGCTTCAAGGCCATTGGGCTGCGCTATTTCAATGTGTTTGGCCCCCGGCAGGACCCCAACGGGGCTTATGCCGCCGTCATCCCCAAATGGACGGCGGCCATGCTCAAAGGCGAAACGGTGTACATCAATGGCGATGGCGAAACCAGCCGCGACTTCTGCTTTGTGGCCAACGCGGTGCAAGCCAACCTGTTGGCTGCCACAGCCGCAGACGAAGCCAAAGATCAGGTCTACAACGTGGCCGTGGGCGACCGCACCACGCTCAACCAACTCTTTGCCGCCCTGCGCGACGCGCTGCAGGCCGACGGCTTCAGCCCCGCCAAACAACCCAGCTACCGCGACTTTCGGGCGGGCGATGTGCGCCACAGCCAGGCCGACATTGGCAAGGCGCAGCTCCTGCTGGGTTTTGCGCCCACCCACCGCATCCAGGATGGCATTAGCGTAGCCATGCCTTGGTATGTAGCTAACCGCTAACAAGTTCGTATGACAAAACCCATCTTCGTAACCCAGCCCTACCTGCCCCCGCTGGAAGAGTTCACACCCTATCTGCAACAGATTTGGGATAACAAGATCCTGACCAACGGTGGCCCGTATCATCAACAGCTCGAAAAAGCCCTTTGCGAATATCTGGGCGTAGAACACATTGCGCTATTTTCCAACGGTACGCTGGCACTCATTACCGCACTTCAAGCCCTGCGCGTGACGGGCGAAGTCATCACCACCCCGTACAGCTTTGTGGCCACGGCTCACTCTTTGCACTGGCACGGCAACAAGCCTGTGTTTGTTGACGTGGAGCCCAACACCCTGAACATGGACCCCGCCAAGATCGAGGCCGCTATCACCCCGCAAACCACTGCCATCATGCCGGTGCACTGCTATGGCAACCCTTGCGACGTGGCCGCCATTCAGAAAATTGCCGACAACTACAACCTACGGGTCATCTACGACGCCTGCCATGCCTTTGGGGTGGAAGACGAGGGCGGCAGTGTACTGCGACATGGCGACTTGTCGTGCATCAGTTTTCACGCCACCAAGGTGTTCAATACATTTGAGGGCGGCGCTATTGTATGCCCTGATGCCAAAACTAAGCAGCGCATTGATCAACTCAAAAACTTTGGAATTGTGGACGAAATCACTGTGGTCGCACCTGGGATCAATGGCAAGATGAGCGAAATCAACGCCGCCTTTGGCATGCTGCAGTTGAAACACATGGACATAGTCATGCAGCGCCGCGCTGAGGTGGATGCCTATTATCGCGAGGGTCTTAAAGACGTCAAAGGTATCCGTTGCCTGCCGCAAACCGCCAGTCGAACGCGTAACCATTCGTACTTTCCAATCCTAGTAGGGGAGGACTACCCGCTAAGTCGCGATGCCTTACACCAAAAGTTGAAGGATTCCAGCATAAATGCCCGGCGGTATTTCTACCCCTTGATTTCGGAGTTTTCAATGTATCGCGGCTTACCATCGTCAGCACCGAGCAATATTCCGGTTGCAACACTGGCCGCGCAAGAAGTGCTTTGCCTACCAATTTACCCTGCATTGAGCGGTCAAGATCAGAGTCGTGTAGTCGATCTGATTGCAAAATTTTGAGGATTAATATATTTTAATGGCCGAATACTAAAAATTAAATATTATTAAAATAGCACGTTTAATAAAGAATAAAAATTGAGCTTTAAAAAAAATATCATTGCGAACTATGCAAGTCAAATATATGGAACTATCGTCGCTATCGTTACTGTACCTATGTACGTCAAGTACATGGGTGCAGAAGCTTATGGACTTGTAGGTTTTTTTGCGATGTTGCAGGTTGCCTTTAACCTGCTGGATATGGGACTGACTCATACGATGTCCCGTGAAAGTGCTCGTTTTCACGGAGGAGCAACCCACGCTCTGGAGTATCTTCGCCTTGCACGTGCATTAGAAGTTCTGTTTGGATTTATTGCATTGCTTGGAGGCACCTTATTGTTCGCTCTGGCAGAACCAATAGCGGAGCAATGGCTTAAAGCTAAATCATTATCAGCTAATGAAATAACTGCATCTTTGCAGATAATGGCTTTGATTGCCGCTATGCGGTGGATGAGTGGCTATTATAGAGGTATTGTAACAGGTGCTGAAAGATTGATATGGCTAAGTGGTATGAATATTATTGTGACAACAGGACGTTTTGTGCTGGTGTTGCCGTTGATTATGTTTGTCAGCAATGAGCCTTTGGTATATTTTTACTTTCAGTTACTTGTGGCTATTTTCGAGTTAGGAGGGATGGCCATTCAAGGACATCGGTTATTACCTGAAAAACCTAAAGATCAACGGATAAAAGTAGAATTAGAACCGATCAAGCCGGTGCTAAAGTTTGCCCTATCTATCGCTTTTACTTCTTCAATATGGGTGTTGGTAACGCAAACAGATAAATTGGTATTGTCTAAAATATTGCCATTGGAGGATTATGGCTATTTTACGGTTGCAGTCCTATTGGCTAGCGGAATTATGGTTGCAAGTGGCCCAATTACCAATGCTCTAATGCCGCGAATGGCAAGGCTTCAGGCTGAAGGCAGAAAAGAACAATTGATAGAATTATATCGAAATGCTTCACAAACTGTAACGATGGTAGTCGCACCAGTAACTCTAATATTGGCCCTTTTCTCAAGTCAAGTGCTTTGGATGTGGTCAGGTGATTTGGAACTTGTCAATAAGAGTTCATCAACTCTATCTTTATATTCAATTGGTTACGGATTTTTGGCTTTGGGCGCTTTTCCATATTATCTCCAGTATGCTAAGGGTGATTTAAAGCTGCACGTGATGGGTAATGCAGTATTTGTGGTGGTGCTAGTACCCTCTGTAATTTGGGCTTCTCAGAGATACGGAATGGTTGGAGCAGGCTGGGCTTGGCTTGTGTCAAATGTGGTTTATTTTTTCAGTTGGGTGCCACTCGTACATCATAGGTTAGCGCCGCACTTGCATTTGAAATGGTTGTTTTTTGACATTGTTAAAATAATATCTCCTGCGATATTGGTTGCTCTGTTTGCTAAAAATTTAAATTGGAGTCAAGATCGAGCTTTATTGGCAATCGAATTAATTTTACTCGGGGTTGCTTTGCTCATGATATGCGTGTCCATCAAAAAGTTGAAGGTTGGGTATAAATGAAGCCGGTGATCTCTGTATGTGTGCCAACATTTAATCAAGAAAAGTACATTGAAAAATGTCTTGAGTCAATTCTTGATCAAGATATAGAGGTTCCATATGAAATAATTGTTGCTGATGATTGCTCAACCGATGCGACAAGAGAAATCCTGATGGGTTATGGAGAGAGATATGAAGGCATAATTAAATTAATATTAAACAATGAAAATATAGGGCCAACCCAAAACACATTATTGGCAAGATCTCATGCGCGTGGCAAATATATATGTCATTGTGATGGCGATGATTTTTTTTACAGGGAAAAATTGCGCGTCCAATTTGATTTTTTGGAGCAAAATCCAGAATATGTAGTTGCATGGCATGATGTACATCTTTACAGGGAATGTGGTGATCTTCTAGATAATGATGAAGCAAAATTAAAAAAAAATATTGATTTAAAATTAGAGGATTTATTGGCATTTGGAAGTTGGGGGGCTAATTCATCGCTCATGTACAGGTACAATGGGATTCCTTTTGAAACAGATAAATACTTAATGTATGACTTTGAGTTTTCGCTGATTTTGCTTGATAATTCAAAAGGAGTCTTGTTGTCAAATAAACTTGGTGGATATAGAGTTGGTTCTGTTGGTTCATTAACAAGTTCTTTATTAAGTAATAGGGTTAATCGCCAGCGCTTAGATCAACTTAGGTTATGGGCTGCGTTCGTACGAAACAGAAAAGAATATAGAAAATTTGTCGGATTTTTTTCACTCATTACGCTTTTTAAATCTTTGTTAAAGCGAGAAAAAATATCAAAAAAATACTTTACTGGAATTATTTATTTGATGTATTTTGCGCATGGACCTTCATTAATAAATTCTGTATTGAAAAAAATTAGCAAATAATGTTTTCTTGGCTTGTTACTTTTTGGGCTTTTTCAATGTCTGCCACTCAGTTTCGATTGGCTGGTGTAGGTCTTTCTGAGTTAACCTTCATTATATTGATGATTGCTCTCATAGTTGATAGCAAAAATTTATTGAATTTAAATAAATCATTGCTAACTTTTTCTATTTTTTTTGCATCTGTTTTGCTTGCTGGATTGTTAACAAATTCGATTATTGAGAAAAGCATCTTGGGAGATTATAGGGATGTGTTTGCCTTGATGTATTCGATTTTTGGTTCATTTGTCATAATTTCATCGGGTAGATTTAATATTGACCACGTGATTTATGGGTCTTATTTGAGTATTCAGTTTCTTTTTGCTGGGTTTGTTTTATCATTATTGGCTACAGGCCTCCCAATCCCAATTGACTTTTGGTATGGTGGTGGTGAGGATTTAACCAGTTTGGCAGATGTGGGGCGATTTAAAGGGTGGTCGGAGAATCCAAATCAGCTTGGACTTTTTCTGATTGCTGCATTCTATTATAATTTTTATATATCCAATCTCAGGTTTAATTTTAAATTATTTTATTCGATACCACTGGCTATTATTTTGATTTTGGTTAATAGTAGTGCTACTATCATGAGTGTTTTTGTTTTGATGTTGGTGCCATACATGTTGGATTTAAATCTAAAATGGAGATCAAGTGTTGTTTTGTGGTTGTTTAAAATCTCATTTTATTTTGGTGTGCTAATTTTATTTATGTTTGGTGCTTTTCAATTTTTCAATAAAACTGGCGATTTTGATGGAAACGGAAGACTGCCATTATGGTGGAACTCAATATTGGCAGTTTATGAGTCTCCTGTCTGGGGTTGGGGGCCTGGTGGACATGCAGGTTACAGTGCGCCCTTCGAAGGATGGGAATCGCACAATATTTATCTCGACATTGCAACACAATCTGGATTTCTTGGATTATTTAGTTTTTTGTTATTGATAGGCCTTTTATTAGTGAATCTATGGCGCTTAGGAATGCACAAGCAGGTAGGCCTTGTGGTATCTTTTTTGGTGTATGGTTTTTCTCATTACATGCTTCGAATTCCATTGTTCTGGATTGTTCTCTTTGCACTATTTGTTTCATCCAACAGTGCAGCACTTGTGCGACCGCGCAATGTAGTTCATTCGAAATTTATTGATTAATCATGTGTGGATTTGTTGGGTTTCTAGGCAATTCTGGATTTAAAAATGATCCTGATTTTTTCATTAGGAGAATGTCAGATAAATTATTTCACCGCGGACCAGATGCTGAGGGTGTTTATGTTGATACTAACTCCGGAATAGCCCTTGCTCACCGTAGATTAGCTATTCTTGACCTGTCGCCTGCAGGTACTCAGCCTATGGTGTCATCAAGTGGTAGATATGTATTGACATTTAATGGGGAAATATATAATCATGATTTGTGTCGGTTTGACCTGATAAAATCAGCTGTTAAGTGGCGCGGACATTCAGACACAGAAACTCTGCTCGCAGGCTTTGACGCCTGGGGTATTGAAAATACCATTCAAAAGTGCATTGGTATGTTTGCCTTTGCTGTTTGGGATAAGCACACCAACACCTTGACTTTAGGGCGCGACCGGTTAGGTGAAAAGCCGCTCTACTACGGTTGGCAAGGGAAGGGTAGTGAAGCAGTTTTTCTCTTTGGCTCCGAACTCAAGGCATTGCGAGTACACCCTGCTTTCGATGCATCAATTTGCTCTGATGCACTGGCTTCTTTCATGCAAAACATGGTCGTGGCAGGCTTCCGGAGCATTTTCAAAGGAATCTATAAGGTTGCGCCAGGAACGCTATTGACGGTGAGCCTGAAGTCACCGGAGCCGGTCGTAAATCGCTATTGGTCTATTGAAGATGTGGCCACGCAAGGTGTTAAGCAGCCGTTCGAGGGTACTGAGTCAGAAGCAGTAGATGCCCTAGAAGATTTGCTTAAAGATGCGGTGGGCCAGCAAATGATGGCCGATGTTCCTTTGGGTGCCTTCTTGTCTGGCGGGGTGGATTCTTCCACCATTGTTGCGCTCATGCAGGCCCAAAGTAGTCGACCGGTTAAGACATTTTCAATTGGCTTTGCGGAAGAAGCTTTCAACGAGGCGGAACACGCAAAGGCAGTAGCAAATCATCTGGGAACTGACCACACCGAGTTGTATGTCACCCCCCAGCAGGCGCTCGACGTGATTCCCCGTTTGCCCTCGCTTTACGACGAACCATTTGCCGATTCATCCCAAATCCCCACCTTTCTGGTGAGTCAAATGACCAGGCAGCACGTTACAGTGGCCTTGTCGGGCGACGCGGGCGATGAAATTTTTGCCGGCTACAACCGTTACCAAATCAGCGCCAGTCTCTGGCCTCGTTTGTCAAAGGTTCCTGGGCCATTGCGTCAAGCCGCTGCATGGGGCCTGACCCGTTTTTCTCCGGCCACCCTCAATCGCTTGGCCGGTCATCTGCCTGGGTCAGGGCGTTGGGCAGGTGTGGGGGACAAGTTGCACAAGGGTGCATCGGTCATGTCGGCAGATTCTATCGATGCCCTTTACCAAGGATTGGTCGCTACGGGCTGGCCTGAACCGCGCAAGCTCTTGAATGTTCCCGTTTCTCACGGTCATTTTTTGCAGATGCCTGAACTTTTGGGTCTGAGCGATGTGCAGCGCATGATGGTCCTGGACGGGCTCAACTACTTGCCCGACGACATCTTGACCAAGGTTGACAGAGCGGCCATGGGCGTTAGTCTTGAGACGCGTGTGCCTTTTTTAGATCATCGTGTGGTGGAGTTCGCTTGGCGTTTGCCTATGGCCTACAAGCTTCGTCCCACACAAAATGGCTTGGTCACCAAGTGGGCGTTGCGGCAGGTGCTCTACCGCCATGTACCGCAGGCATTGATAGAGCGACCCAAGGTGGGCTTTGGGGTGCCATTGGAACAGTGGCTGCGAGGGCCTCTGCGGGAATGGGCTGAAGACCTTTTGAGCCCTGCGCGCCTCAAACGCGATGGATATCTCAACTCAGGTCTCGTAAGACAGAAATGGACCGAACATCTGAGCGGCCGTCGTAACCACCAGCATGCCTTGTGGTGTGTGCTCATGTTCCAAGCTTGGCTGAGCAAGCAAAGCACGATGATGGGTAAACCAGTATGAGAATTCTGCTGGTGGCGGGCTTGGCCGATTCCTTGATCAATTTTCGCGGCCCTCTCATGGCTGCATTGCAAGCTCGTGGCCTAGATGTGCACGTAGCGGCGCCTGACATGCCTTCACAAAACCGCACTCGGCAGCAACTGCAGGCCTTGGGCTTGACCGTGCATGAAGTCCCCATGGCGCGCACTGGCACTAACCCTTTGGCCGACCTGCGCACTACCTGGGCGCTGTGGCGTTTGATGCTTCGCATTCAACCGGAAAAGGTGTTGGGCTACACCATCAAGCCTGTGATTTATGGCACTCTGGCTGCATGGCTGGCACGTGTGCCACAGCGCTTTGCACTGATTACTGGGCTGGGCTATGCCTTTCAAGGTGAGGGGAAACGCAGCAAGCTGCAGGCTCTGGTGCAGGTCCTTTACAAACTTGCCCTGGCTCGAGCCAACCTGGTCTTTTTTCAGAATCCAGATGATCTGGCTCTTTTTCGCCAGCGCGGCCTGTTGAGGCAAGACAGCAAGGTGTGCGTGGTCAATGGTTCGGGCGTGGACCTAAGTCGCTATGACTGTCGTCCCTTAGCTGCAACGAGCAAAGGCGTAAACGAGCCAAGCTTTCTGTGTATTGGACGCCTGCTTGGTGACAAGGGCATACGGGAGTACGCTCAGGCAGCAAGGATCATCAAGCAGCGTAACCCTGCGGTGCGATTTGTACTGGTGGGCGACATAGACAGCAATCCAAACTCTGTCAGTCAGACTGAACTTGATGCCTGGGTGGCCGAAGGCAGCATTGACTATGTGGGCAAACTGGCCGATGTACGCCCCGCCATAGAGGCCTGCAGTGTGTATGTGCTCCCCAGCTACCGCGAGGGCACACCACGCACCGTATTGGAGGCCATGGCCATGGGGCGAGCCGTGATTACTACTGACGCCCCGGGGTGTCGTGAAACTGTGGTTAACGGCGATAATGGATTTTTAGTCCCTGTCAAATCGGCCGATGCCTTGGCTGCTGCCATGGAGCACTTTATTCAAGAGCCTGGACTCGCCCAACGCATGGGCCAACGCGGCAGGCAATTGGCAGAAAATAAATACGATGTACACAAAGTTAACGCTGTGATGCTGCGTGAAATGGGAATCAATTGAAGCGGTTTTTTGACTTCACTGCTGCAGTCTTTGGTCTGGTGGTCTTGGCGCTGCCATTGGCATTTCTGACCTGGTACGTGCGCCGAAAACTGGGAAGCCCAGTCTTTTTTACCCAAGTACGTCCTGGGCTGCATGGCGTCCCATTCAAGATGGTTAAGTTCCGGACCATGACTAGCGAATGCGGCCCCGACGGCAAGCTGTTACCAGACGCCGTGCGTCTGACGTCCTTTGGCCGCTTTTTGCGCTCCAGCAGCCTGGACGAATTGCCAGAACTATGGAACGTGCTCAAAGGCGAGATGAGTCTGGTGGGGCCACGCCCGCTATTGATGCAGTACTTGCCACTTTACTCCCCAGAGCAGGCACGTAGGCACGAGGTACGACCGGGCGTCACCGGCTGGGCGCAGGTGAATGGCCGTAACGCCATCAGCTGGGAAGATAAATTCAAGCTCGATGTTTGGTACGTGGACAATAAGAGCCTGTGGTTGGACATAAAGATTCTCTGGCTCACCGTCAAAAAGGTGCTGGTGCGCGATGGAATTAGCGGTGCTGGTGAGGCCACAATGTCTGCGTTCACAGGATCACCGGTCATGAAGTCTTCTGAGCAATCAAAATGAAAAAAGTCAGTGCACGTCTTAAAGATATAGCGGTTTATTTGCCAGATACGGTCCTGGGCAATGATGAGTTGGCAAAGCTCTATCCTGAATGGCCTGCTGAGAAGATTCTTGAAAAAACAGGCATCAGCGAAAGGCGCATTGCCAGCGAACACCAAACGGCTGGAGATATGGCTTACGAAGCTGCTCGCAACTTGTTTGCGCAAGGGCAGGTCGCAGCGCAGGATGTGGACTTCATCATTCTCTGTACTCAAGCCCCTGACTACGTGCTTCCTACTACAGCGTGCGTGCTGCAAGATCGGTTGGGTATTTCACGCCAGGCAGGGGCCTTGGACATCAACCTTGGGTGTTCTGGGTTTGTCTACGGATTGTCAATGGCAAAAGGCTTGATAGAAACAGGAGCTGCGCGTTGCATATTGCTTTTAACAGCTGATACGTATTCCAAATACATTCACCCTCTAGATAAAAGCGTGCGCACCTTGTTTGGTGACGCATCCGCAGCAACAGCCGTTGTGGCAAGTGAGGATGCAGAAGAAGCGATTGGGCCATTTGTCTTTGGGACAGATGGGGCAGGTGCGAAAAATTTGATCGTTGAAGCCGGTATGTATCGGTTGCCCAAGTCTTGCGACACGTCAACTGAGCAAACTGACGACTCTGGTAACGTCAGAAGTCGTGAGAATTTGTACATGAACGGTGCTGAGGTGATGGCCTTTTCATTGAAAGAGGTGCCCAAAGCTGCGGATACGCTCTTGCTGAAGGCTGGTAAGAGCAAAGAGGATATTGATTTCTTTGTGCTGCATCAGGCTAACAAGTTCATGCTTGAAGCCTTGCGGAAAAAATTGAAGGTGCCTGAAGAGAAATTACCAATCACCATGGATGACTGTGGCAACACGGTTTCGTCCACCATCCCAATGGCGCTGTTCAAGTTGATCCACCAAGGAAGGCTCATTCGCGGGCAAAGGCTCATGCTGGTGGGTTTCGGCGTTGGGTATTCTTGGGCAGCGTGTTTATTGAATTTTTAACCTGGAGAAAAAGATGAGCGAATTTTATGAAGGCATGGCCGAAATTTTTGAGGTTGATGCAAGCAAGATTTCTTCCGAATTTGAGCTGCACTCGGGTGAGGCGGCCTGGGACTCGCTGGCGATTGTTTCCACCATTGCATTGGCGGACGATTGTTTTGGGGTCATGCTTGAAGGTAAGGCGTTGGGTGAGTGCAAAACCATTGCTGACATTGAAAACCTGATCGCTGCAGCCAAGAAAGGCTGAACATGACAGATCAGTCCAATGCTGTAGGGCGTACGGTACAGGTTTCGGGCGCTGCCATTGCGGGGGTTGTTTCATGTTTACCAGGTCGTAAAGTTGACAACTCCCACTTTGATGGCGAGTTTGGCGAGGCCGCCGTCAAAGACGTTGTCAAAATGATTGGTGTTGAAAATCGGTATTGGACTGATGAAAGCACATCAACAAGAAACTTATGTGCCAAGGCGGGCGCACATCTACTACGGCAATTGGATTGGGACCCCGCGTCGGTCGATGCGCTGATTTTTGTTTCACAAACGCCTGACTTCAGATTGCCTGCATCCGCGTGCGCTTTACAGGCAGAACTGCAGATTTCCCCAGCATGCATTGCCTTTGATGTGAACCTTGGCTGTTCGGGCTATCCGTATGCGTTATGGCTAGGAATGACGATGGTGCAGACGGGAGCGGCCAGTCGGGTCTTGTTGGCTGTTGGAGACACTATTAGCAAGATAGTTGATCCTAAAGATCGGTCGACAGCTTTGCTTTTTGGTGATGCCGGAACTGTTACAGCCATTGAAGCTTCAGTCGCACAAAAAGCCTCCTTCGTGATGGGGACGGATGGCCGCGGTGCGAAAAATTTGATCGTGCCTCGTGGTGGATTTAAAGATTATTCTCTCTGTAAAGACGAACGGTTAATTGATAAAGATGCAGATTGCTTGTACATGGACGGTGGTGAAATTTTCAATTTCACACTGAAGGCTGTTCCGGCATTGGTGAATGAAACTATTTTGTCTTCAGGTTTGTCGCTGGACAAGCATGATGGTTTTTTGTTGCACCAGGCCAATATGTTCATGCTCAGGCATCTGATCAAGAAGTCGAAGCTTGGTGCTGAAAAGGCTCCGATCAACATTGATCAATACGGCAACACAAGTTGCGCGTCGATCCCACTGTTGATGACTACCAATCTTCGAGACCGCTTATCTAGTGAATCTATGCGTTTAGGCATGTTCGGTTTCGGTGTGGGCTATTCGTGGGCGGGCGCTTCTTTGGATGTCGGCCCCCTTAAATGCGTGGAGACGATTCATTCATGAACTTGTTTAGAAATGATGTCCTTCAGGGGATGACGTTCCTGGTTACGGGGGCGTCCTCGGGCATTGGTCGTGCTACGGCCATGTTATTGGCAGAGTGTGGTGCTCGTGTAGTACTGAATGGTCGAGATGAAGAACGACTGAACGAAACTTTGACTTCTCTTATTGGAACGGGTCATCTGGCTTTTGCGACAGCTCTGGAGACTGCAGATCAAACCAATGATTGGGTGAAAGGTTTGCTGGAGACCACTGGCCCTTTGAATGGCGTATTCCATTCAGCAGGCATTGAGATGATTCGCCCTGTGCGAATGATCAAACAGGCGCAGCTTGAAGATGTGCTAGGCAGCAGTTTGTTTGCTGCTTTCGGGATGGCCAGGGCCTTGAGCGGAAAAAATGCGTTGGTTGATGGGGCTTCTTTGGTATTCATGTCGTCGGTTGCAGGGTCAACCGGTCAGGTTGGCATGACGGCATACAGTGCAGCTAAGGCAGCTATCGATGGCATGGTTCGTTCGCTTGCATGTGAGCTGGCGCCAAGGCAGATCAGGGTTAACTCTATTGCGGCCGGCGCAGTTCAAACCGCTATGCATGAGCGCTTGACCAAAGGCAGTGGGGACGATGCAGCTCAAGCCTATGCCAATTCACACTTGCTTGGCTTTGGTACTCCGGCTGATGTCGCACAGGCTGCAGTCTATTTATTGAGTCCGGCCAGTCGTTGGGTGACAGGTACGACCATGTTTGTAGACGGCGGCTACACGGTGCGATGATGGCAAAAAGATTGATCTTGGTGGGTTGTGGCGCATTTGCGCGCGAGTTGATCAACTGGGTTGAGGATCTCGTCGACTTAGGCAAAAGCATCTCTGTGACAGGTTTTCTGGATGACAACTCAAATGCTTTGCAAGGTTTTCCGTACTCTGTCCCTTATCTAGGAAGCATTTCTGCCTTTACCCCGCAGCCTGGTGATCAATTGCTGATGGCCATTGGTGACCCTAGGGCAAAAAAATCTCTGTTTTCGGAACTCAAGAACAAGGGTGCGACTTTTGCTACCCTCATTCATCCTTCTGCAGTTATTGCGCGTTCAGCCAGGCTGGGTGAAGGTGTAGTGCTCTGCCCGCAGGCTTTCGTGTCGGCCGATGCAGTCGTTGGAGATTTGTGTGCCATCAACGGTAATGCCAGTATTGGCCACGATGTTCGACTAGGCAGTTTTTCGACTTTGAGTTCACATGTCGATTTAACAGGGTGGGTCCAGGTTGAGGAGTGTGCATTTTTTGGAAGCGGTTCGCGTGTTTTGCCAAAAGTCAAAATTGGGACTGGTGCGCGCATTGGTGCTGGGGCCGTTGTGATGCGTTCTGTGCCCGCCGACACAGTGGTTTATGCACCGCCTGCAAAGAGGCTTTGATATGGACCTTGGAATTAAGCTGTTTCAGAAGTATTGGCACATGGTCTGCCATCGCAATGAGTTGCCCAACGATGGTGACTTTTTGCGGTTCAAGACGCCGATCGGTGATGTGGTAGTTTTCAATGATGGTGGCGATTACGTTGCCTTTGACAACCGTTGTGCACACCGTGGCACTTTGATCTATTTGACGGATTTTGGCAATCAGGCCAACACCTGCAAATACCATGGTTGGACATTCAAATCAGGCAAGTTGATCATTCCAGCGGTTGAGCAGTTCAAGGGCTGTGATATTGCCAAAGCAGATCTGAGGCGGTACAAGCTTGACTGGTGCGGTGACTTTTTGTTTTTGGGGGTCGCGCCAGATAAAGACCTCTACGCGCAGCTGGATGCGGTGGCGCAGTACATCGAGAATATTTCATTCAATATCAGTGGCAGAGTGGATTTGAGTTCATACGAGTACGAGTGTGCATGGCCATTGGCACTTGAGAATGCGCTTGAGCCCTATCACATCGGTATGGTGCACCCCGGAACACTTGCCACTTTGAAACTAGAAGATGGTGTAAATACCTTCCATGGCTCGAACTCCGTTTGGCAAGCGCCTGTCGGTGATGTCAGGATCAAGAAACAACTTGCAAGACTTGGCTCGTTATTTAACATCGACTATTCATATGAAGGTTACATGAGTATTTTCATGTTCCCTTTCACAATGATTTCGTCCACATTTGGGTACTCCTATTCTTTGCAGAATTTCTTTCCGCATCAGATCCGAAACGATCGGACAAATTTCATGAGTCGCTTGCTGACTTGCAATGTGAAAGATGAGCATGCGCAGAAAATTGTTCAGCCTTTCTTTGAATCAAGCGCCAAAGTCAATCGCATGGTGTTCGAAGAAGACCATTCCATTTGCAAGCTTATGCCCACTGATTCGTGGAGCCCAGAACCACTTGAGTTCATCTCCGAGCAGGAAGTAAAGATTGCGCACTTTAGAGACTTGTGTCGAGCTGGTTGAAATAATTTTTGATTGGAATAGTTGTGCTAAATACGACGTTTTCACCCTGGCCCAGTTTCACCTCCGAAGAGGCCAATGCAGTGCACCGTGTGGTGATGTCCAACAAAGTGAACTATTGGACGGGCACCGAGACCCGCGAGTTTGAAAAGGAGTTTGCCGCCTGGTGCGGCACGGCGCACGCGGTTGCGCTGGCCAATGGCACGCTGGCACTCGACGTGGCGCTGAAGGCTTTGGGCGTGGGGCCGGGCGATGAGGTGGTGGTCACGCCTCGCACTTTCATTGCATCGATTTCGTGTGTGGTCAATGCGGGCGCGGTGCCTGTTTTTGCTGATGTGGAAGCGGACAGCGGTAATTTGTCGGCCCGTACCATTGCAGCGGTGTTATCGCCCCGGACCAAGGCGGTGGTGTGTGTGCATTTGGCGGGTTGGCCGTGCGACATGGACCCGATCATGGCGTTGGCGGCTGAGCGTGGCTTGAAGGTGATTGAGGATTGCGCCCAGGCGCATGGGGCGCGTTACAAGGGTCGGCCTGTGGGCAGCATTGGCCATGTGGGAGCCTGGAGTTTTTGCCAGGACAAGATCATGACCACCGGTGGCGAGGGCGGCATGGTGACAACGAATGACGAGGCGCTTTGGCGGGCGATGTGGTCGTTCAAGGACCATGGCAAGAGTTACGAGGCGGTGTACGAGCGACAGCACCCGCCGGGGTTTCGATGGTTGCATGAGAGTTTTGGCTCCAACTGGCGTATGTTGGAGATGCAGGCGGTCATTGGGCGGATTCAGCTGCGACGTATGGCGGATTGGACGAGCAAGCGTCAGGCCAATGCCGAGAAGTTGGCTGCTGCGTTGGCCCCATTTACTGGTGATGGTGGTGCAGCGAGGTTGCCAAGGTTTGGCTGTGCATCTTGCCCCGGCCGGTGTGGCGCCGCTGGCTGCGTGCATGCCCAGTACAAGTTTTATGCTTATGTTCGCCCTGAAAATCTGTCGCCTGGCTGGAGTCGGGATCGGATCATTGCCGAAATCAATGCGGCGGGTGTGCCTTGTTACCAGGGCAGCTGCTCTGAGGTGTATCTGGAAAAAGCCTTTGACAACACGGGCTGGCGACCAGCTGCTCGATTGCCGGTTGCCAAAGATTTGGGTGAAACCAGTTTGATGTGGCTGGTTCACCCCACTTTGACTGGTAGTGAGATTCAGAAGACGTGTGATGCCATCGCAAATGTGATGGGGCAGGCTTCAAAAATCGTATGACACTTTTGGTGACCGGCGGAGCAGGTTTTATAGGCGCCAACTTTGTGCTGGACTGGCTCGCCGCCAGCGATGAGCCTGTTGTCAACCTCGACAAACTGACCTACGCGGGCAACCCCGAAACTTTGGCCAGCCTGCAAGGCGATGCACGCCACCTGCTGGTGCAAGGCGACATCGGTGACAGCGCCTTGGTCAGTCGATTGCTGGTTGAACACCGCCCGCGTGCGGTGGTCAACTTCGCCGCCGAAAGCCATGTGGACCGCTCCATCCACGGCCCGGGCGAGTTCATCCAGACCAACATCGTGGGCACCTTCAACCTGCTCGAAGCGGTGCGGGGTTATTGGTCTGCCTTGCCCGACGTGGGAGATCGCCCACAGGGGCGGGCTCCTACAAAGAGTGGTTTCCGGTTTCTCCATGTGTCCACTGACGAGGTGTACGGCTCTTTGGCCAAGGGCGATCCGGCTTTCACCGAAACCCACCGCTACGAGCCCAACAGCCCCTACAGCGCGAGCAAGGCCTCCAGTGACCACTTGGTCCGCGCCTGGCACCACACCTATGGCTTGCCGGTGCTCACCACCAACTGCAGCAACAACTACGGCCCCTACCATTTCCCCGAAAAACTCATTCCGCTGATGATCGTCAACGCCTTGGCCGGCAAGACCCTGCCCGTGTATGGCGACGGCATGCAAATCCGCGACTGGCTCTATGTCAAGGACCACTGCAGCGCGATCCGCCGTGTGCTCGAAACCGGGCGCTTGGGCGAGGTTTACAACGTGGGCGGCTGGAACGAAAAGCCCAACATCGAGATCGTGCAGACCATCTGCAAGTTGCTCGACGAGATGCGCCCCAAAGCCGATGGCGGCACCTACGCCAGCCAGATCACTTACGTGACCGACCGCCCCGGCCACGACCGCCGTTACGCCATCGATGCCCGCAAACTCGAAGCCGAGCTCGGCTGGAAGCCCGCCGAAACGTTTGAGACCGGTATCCGCAAAACCGTCGAGTGGTACCTGGCCAACCCCGAGTGGGTGCAGCATGTGCAAAGTGGCGCGTACCGTGAGTGGGTATCAAAACAATACGAAGGAAGTGCAGCATGACCGCCCGTAAAGGTATTATTTTGGCGGGTGGCTCTGGCACCCGTTTGTACCCTGTGACACAGGCCGTCAGCAAGCAGCTCATGCCGGTTTACGACAAGCCCATGGTGTACTACCCGCTGACCACGCTGATGCTGGCTGGAATCCGCGATGTGTTGCTGATCAGCACGCCGCAAGACACGCCTCGTTTCACTGAGCTCTTGGGTGACGGCAGCCAGTGGGGCATGAATATTCAGTACGCAGTGCAGTCCAGCCCAGACGGGTTGGCGCAAGCGTTCATCATTGGCCGTGATTTTGTGGGCAACCAGCCCAGCGCGCTGGTTTTGGGTGACAACATTTTCTATGGGCATGAATTGGGTGGCCTTCTGGCCAGTGCTGATGCGCGGGCAGTGGGGGCCAGCGTGTTTGCCTACCATGTGCATGACCCGGAGCGTTATGGTGTGGTGGAGTTCGATTCAGCTTACAGAGCCATCAGCATCGAGGAAAAACCACAGAAGCCAAAGAGCAAATATGCTGTAACTGGCTTGTATTTTTACGATCAACAGGTGTGTGACATTGCCGCCGAAGTGAAGCCTTCTGCTCGGGGTGAGCTAGAAATCACGGATGTCAACAGGCGTTACCTTGAGATGGGCCAGTTGAACGTTGAAATGATGCGGCGTGGTTATGCTTGGCTGGATACGGGTACGCACGACAGCTTGCTAGAGGCGGCAGGGTTCATTGCTACCCTGCAAAAACGCCAGGGCTTGATGGTGTCTTGCCCGGAAGAAATTGTATATCGGCAAGGGTGGATCAAGGCGGAGCAGTTGCAAAAATTGGCTGAGCCGTTGAAGAAAAACGCGTATGGGCAATATTTGCTTAGTCTAATCAAATAAAACTGATGTTCAAGTCTTGGATAAAGTGATGAAGGCGCGTTCAACCATATCAGTGGCCATGGCGACCTACAACGGAGGGCTGTATTTGCAGGATCAGCTCAAGAGTCTTGCGGCGCAGGATTGGTCACCGTTGGAATTGATCATTACTGACGACGGTTCCAGGGACGATACCGTCTCGCTGATCAAAAGTTTCGCTCTGCATGCCCCCTTTCCAGTCCGGTTTGAGCAAAACACCGTGCGCCTTGGATATGGGCGAAACTTTTTAAAAGCTGCGTCCATGTGCAAAGGAACGCATGTAGCGTTTTGCGATCAAGACGATGTTTGGTTGCCTCATAAATTGAGTCAAGTCAGTGCTGTATTGACAACGAAGGACTATGACTTGGTTGCGCACAGCGCAAAAGTCGTTGACAGAAGCCTGAACTGGCTCGGAGTGAGCTTTCCGGATATCGACTCCACCAGACCTCTGACCCTTGAGGAAATGCGTGGCGGGCGCTTTTGGCCTGGATTCACATTGACTGTTTCTCGGTCTTTGTTAAAGGTGCTCGACTCAGAACTGAGCCAGACTCAAAGACCTCATGACGAAAAATTCGCCCATGATGAGTTGATCTGCGACTTGGCATGCGAGCAACGATCATGCTTTGTGATTTCCGAACCGCTAGCGCTTTACCGACAGCATGGGAGTAATTTGATTGGTTTTCATGGTGCCATGAAGGTTCGTACTGATAATTCAAGGACTATTTAACTTATGCCCTTCCAAGTCACCAAGCTGGCTTTGCCAGATGTACTGATGCTGGAGCCGCGGGTCTTAGACGCCGCACAAGGTTTCTTTTCCGAAAGCTTTAATCAACGCGATTTCGAGGCTGCTACAGGCTTGAACGTGAATTTTGTGCAGGATAACCATAGTCGGTCTGAATGCAATGTGCTGCGCGGACTTCACTATCAAATTCAGCACCCTCAGGGCAAATTGGTTCGTGTGATCAGTGGATCTGTGTTCGACGTTTCTGTAGATTTGCGACGTTCGTCACCCAATTTCGGAAAGTGGGTGGGTGTTGAGCTGACTTCTGAAAATAAGCGCCAGCTGTGGATTCCTCCGGGTTTTGCGCATGGGTTCGTTGTCACCAGTGAAAGCGCAGAATTTTTATACAAAACTACCGATTATTGGTTTCCAGAACATGAGCGTAGCTTGCTGTGGAACGATCCAGCAGTAGGAATTGAGTGGCCACTTGATGGAGAACCTAAATTGGCTGCGAAAGATGCTGCTGCTAAGGTTTTGGGTGAGGCAGAGGTTTTTGCATAGCATGGATAACAACAAGAAAATGGACTCGGGACTCGGGACTCGGGACTCGGGACTCGGGACTCGGGACTCGGGACTC